>CAZKDY010000107.1:0-2796 GCA_964551615.1 uncultured Polyangiaceae bacterium | reverse complement strand
GTGCGGTTACAGCTGTGCGATCAAACTACCGTCAGATCGAGATCCACACCCGGGAATTAGGGCGCTCGCACAAACCACCCGCGTCGTGCTGTTCGCTGCGGTGTCGGTGCTCGCTGCGTCGGGCTGCAGTGAAGATGAGAAGAAGCCAGCTGGGGGTGGCGGGACCGGCGGCTCCGCAGCGGGCGGCTCCGGCGCAGTGGGCGGCAGTGCAGGGGCGGGGGCCACAGGTGGTGGGGCCAGTGGTGCCGCGGGGATTGGCGCCGCAGCAGGGACCAGCGGCACAGCAGGGACCAGCGGCACAGCGGGCACAGGCGGTTCCGCAGGGACCGGCGCCGCGGCAGGGACCGGCGGCACAGGCGGCGCAGCGGGCACCGCGGGGGCTGGCGGCGCAGCGGGCGCAGCGGGGACGGGCGGCTCAGCGGGGACGGGCGGCTCTGCCTGTACCCCAACCAAGCGCTGCGGCTGGAACGCGTCTGCTGATCTCCACGCCTGCGACTTCTCAGCTACGTCTCCCGACGTTGCGCGGGATTGCCCCAGCGGTTTGGTTGAAGGCTCGTCAGACTGCAAGGGCCTGCCGCCCACGGGCCAGACGTGCTGCGACGCGAACAACGATTTGTGGAGCTGCGACTACGCTGCCGGCAACGCCTACCTCGGGCGCGTTGAGTGCGAATCGACCTGCCCTTAGGCGTACGCTGGATTTGAAATGGGACGCTTGACCGCTGCCGCAAGGCGTAAAAAATTGCTGAGTCTGCGCGGAACCAGCTCGCCAAACGCACAGCTTGGTCGTTGCTGTCTTGGGGGTCTTGGGGAGCCTCTGGGGTTCAACGCACGGGGGGCGAAACAAACCGCGCCAAGTCGCGCAGCGCCGCGACCGCCGGCGTAGGGACGCGTTGTAATGTGCCGTCGGGTTTCCGTACGAGATCGTAGAGGGCGTTGTTCCAGCCCCCCGGAGTGAAGAAATCGCTGAGCGGCTTCGCCACGTCGTCGCGATAGTCCCACTGCACGGCCTGCAAGAGCGGCCACCAGTTCAGGCCCACCAACGGGAAGCCTTCGATTTGCAAGCGTTCGACCATCTCGCCCAGGGCTGTCGCGTAGGCCGCGCGCGCGCTTGACGAGAGGCCCGCGCTGGTCTCCGATAAATAAATGGCTCCCCCGAAGTACCCCTGTGCCCGGCGCAGCCCCTGCTCTGCGTGCCGCGCGGCAGCGGTTGCGGCTCGCGCGAGGGGTACGCTGCCTCCCAGGGTGAAGTCCGGGCTGCCCGGGTAGTTTACGATGTCTGGATAGTGATTGTAGCCGACGATGTCTGGAGGCTCGGCGTGGGTCAGCAGCCAGTCGATCTCTGTCGCCGCCACGCCCAACTCCATCAGCAGCGCGCCGAGGGGGTGCTCGGTGGAGATCTTGCCGTAGGCTAAGCTCGCCGGAAAGCTACCCACCGCGGCGCGCAGCTCATCGGCCTCTGGCTCTGCTTGAGCGAGCTCTGGAAACAGCGTGTCTGCTAGCAGCCAGTTGATGGGATCTGCGGAGACTAACACCGCTGTGGATAGTACCTCGCGGAGGCGTTGGGACGCCAGGACCATGGCCCGCGCCACGCGCGCCCCGAGTTGGGCGAACGCCTGCGGGCTCGCGGCGTACGGTGGCCAAGTCCCCGAGGCACCGCACAGCGCCGCGGCCACTTGCGGCTCGTTATAGGGGGTAAAGTGCGTCACCAGACCACCGAGTTGCTCGGCGGTTGCTCGTGCGTAGCGGCTCAGGCTCTCGGGGAAGCGCGGATCGCCGATGCCGTCTTGCATCCATGCGGGCGTGCCGTAGTGGATCAAGTCCAAGATCGGGGTGATCCCCAGAGAAACCAGGAACTCCAGGCGCGCGCGCAGCTCGCTGAACTCGAACACGCCGGGCGCGGCCTCGACGCGCGGCCAGGGCAGGCTGTAGCGCAGGCAGTTCACGCCCAGGTCGGCTGCCAGCGTGAGATCTGCGCGCCAGTTTGCGTCGTGGCCGGTCAGCGCAAACTCATCCAGGGGACGCCTTGGGCCGTCCTTCGTTGGATCCGCCTGGACCATCCAGGTGTTTTCAATGCCCACCCCCAGGTAAAAATCCGGGCGCGCTGGGGTCGGGAGCAGCGTCTCATCTTGTCCGCAGCCCCCCAGATACAGCGCGCTGGCCGCGGTACCCATTCGAGCCAGGAACTGACGGCGTGTGTTCAGCGTGTTCACCCTGTCCCCAGCCTACCGCGAATTGGGTCCCGGGGGTCGGCGTGCTGCGTGGCGTTCTCGAATCGTAGGCTAGGTCGGCGCAGCCCCCGCTGCGCGCCCCCTCGTTTGATGGTGGCCCGCGACCATGGCGCTGATTCCGCGAGCTGCGCAGATAGCTAGCGTGCCGACCGCACGAGACGGCCGAGGTGAACGCGGGGGGTGGGGGGGAGGCATCAGCGCGGCGCTCCAGAGTCTCAAGCTAGCGGCGACAGGACAGCGGGCTCTGAGCGCAGCGGTGTTCGCGTCGTGGTGCCGTCCCACGACCCGAGCTAGTTGAGCGCTAGCTGACGCGGCTTGTCCGTTCAGCCCTGGCCGGCGCCTGTCGCCTGGACCTCTCTTAACCGCGCGGCAGTGGGGATCGCCAAGGCCCCCATCAGGCTGAAGATCGCCAACACGGTGCCAAGCCCGAACCGCTGGGCGACGAACCCAAATACACCGCTCGCTAGCAGAATGAGGCCTACTAGCGAATTGCTGAGCGCCGTGTACGTAGCGCGATGGGTGTGGCTCCATTGGGACGGACAAAAGTCTTACAAATTCGCACACTTCC
>CAZKDY010000106.1:0-2863 GCA_964551615.1 uncultured Polyangiaceae bacterium | reverse complement strand
TCCCGGAAGTGTGCGAATTTGTAAGATTTTTGTCCGTCCCAATGGAGCCACACCCGACGGAAAAAGCTAAGAGAATCCCCGTGGTCGAGTACTATTCGTGACAACTGCTGATTGGGCTTGCGGCTGTGGTGACCGCGAGGTAAATAGCGAGGTGGGGTGAAAGATGAACAGAATTCGTCATAAATCTGTAAACTCTGGTCTAGTTCTAGTAGCGACGTCTGCTGTCGTCCTCTTTCTGAGCATTGGTATGGTGCGGCAGCCTTCAACAGCATGAGCCAGGCGGATTGTTGGTTGTATCATCCACGGTATACATCCGGCGTTGATTGCGAGAGCGGGCAGACGAGCCCAAGCCTCCCGTTACGCTTTATGGAGCAGACATGCAATACACCCTACCCGAACCGAGGCGTGGAGTTGGATTGGCTGCGCCAGCTTTGGGATGTTCGCACGAACGGTGCGTCACCGCCGTCAACCAACACCATGCTGACTTGGATCGACTCGGCAACAACCTTCACGACGACCAATGCATACCAGGTGCTTGACGCTGAGGCGAATAGTCAAGGTGGCTCCCTGAATACGAACTGGGACGGGGCCAAAGGCGTCAACGGAGTCGACTGGTGAGGCGATTGCCGATTTTCCCATGATCGTGCTTTCCGTTCAGCGAATCTACCCAATTTCCACAAGGATGTATCCAATGAATCTGCGATTACAATTTGTGCTTGGCGCCATCACCTCACTGCTGCTCTCCACGGCATGCGATGGTTCGAACGACTCCGCGAACCAGGGCGGCGGGGAGCTCGGTCACGGGGCTTCTGGCGGTTTGGGCGGCGCAGGTGGATCAGGCGGATCAGCCCTGAAAGACCAACGCTGCGAGACACCATTGCACCCGTTCCAAGGCGACCGCGTGGATGACATGACAGCCACCACGCTGACGGCTTGTCTAAATGAGAACGGGGTGAATCGGATCGACGTCGAGGGCAAGCCACTGTGCCAAGATCTCAGCCGTCCTTGCCTCGACGAGCAGAACCAGGCCTGCACACACGAATGCGAGGCAGACGCTGACTGCCCTACAGGAAACGTGTGCGTGTGCGCTGCTGGCCTGATCGACGGGTTGGGAAGCCAGTTGGCGCTGACCTCATCTGGGGTAGGTCCAAACCGCTGCTTGCCCGCTGACTGCACAGCATCGACCGATTGCGATGGCTGGGCTTGTGGCTTGAGTCGATCCACGTGTGGCCCGACCACCGACGGTTTGTACTGTCGCTCCGCAAAGGACGAGTGCGCGTCCGACCTCGATTGCACTGGGAGCCAGGTGTGCCGCTACTCCACCGACTTGTGGAAGTGCGTGCAGTTGGCGACGTGCGGCTGAGCTGAGATCATCTCGATTCAGCGCTTAGCACGCATCACCTAACTAATAACTCCCCAAAACCCCCGCGCTCGCGATCGTCGGCGAGCAGCGCCCGCAGTCCCCAGGGGAAGGAGCAGATCCAGTGGCGCACCGGTACCTCGGGGATCACCACCTGCTTGAGGTGCACCGCCAAGTCCGCCATCCGCCTGCCGATGCACGAGGGGCAGAACCCTCGGCGCTTGCAGCTGAACGCTACCAGCTAAGCGAAAGCGCAATAGCGCCTATGCGCTCCTTGCCGAGCTCCGGGTCGAACATCACTTGCACGATGCCGGTACGGTCGCGCAGGTCGATGAAGATGCAGCCGCCGTTGTCGCGCCGTGACTGCACCCAGCCAAACAACACAACGTCATTGCCTGCGTCGCCGATGCGCGGCTGTCCGCAGTAGTGGGTGCGCTTGAGCTGATCGATAAAACGAGCCACGAAACCTCCAGCCACTGCGTTTTTCAGCGAGTGGGAGGCCGGTCTTATGACCGCGCTTGTTCCGGGTCAAGGAAGGCGTGGGCTTACGCTGCGGGGCCGCGTTCCCAGGGGGGCGGCAGCATTTGTTCGCGCAGGTGGTCTGTGAACGCTTTGACCTTGGGCGAGAGGTGGCGCGTGCTCGGGTAGATGATGTGCAGTGGGATCTCCGCCGAGCACCACTCGGGCAACACGCGCTGCAGCTTGCCCTCACGCAACAGTCGAATGCAGCGGAACACGGGGACAACCGCGACACCCATCCCGGCCAGCGTGGCTTCTTCGAGAAAGTCGAAGTCGTTGACGGTCAGCCGTGGCGTCACGTTGATCGCCGTCTCCTTGCCGTCGCGCTGCAACTTCCAACGCGTGCGATCGGTACCGGCTCCGAACACCACACACGAGACGCCCACCAAGTCTTCGGGGGTTTTGGGCGTGCCGTGCTCCTTGAGGAAACCCGGGCTCGCCACCACGTAGCTCTTGAGCCCACCAAGGTCGCGCGCGATCGCCGTGGAATCCGATAGATGCCCGGTGCGCACCGCCAAATCGAAGCCTTCCTCGATCAAGTCCACCACGCGATCTGCACACATCAGGTCGAGTTGCACCTCGGGGTAGCGCTTCAAGAACGACGTCACGATCGAGCCGAGGAACCCGAAGTTGAGCGGCGTCGTCACACGCAACAACCCGCGCGGCACATCCTGCATCCGCGTCACGGCGCGCTCGGCCGCTTCCATTTCGGCGACCACCCGCTGCGCATGTTGGTAATAGGCCTGGCCCACGTCGGTGAGGCTGAGCTTGCGCGTCGTGCGCTGTAGCAAGCGCGCCCCGAGTCGTTCCTCCAGCTCCGATACCTTCCGGCTCACGGTCGACTTCGGCATGTCGAGCTCGCGCGCCGCGGCAGTGAAGCTGCCCGCGTGCACCACTTTGCTGAAGACGACGATCTCGTTGAGGTCCATGTCCGTCAGCGTCGCCCTTACTGTGATCCACCAGACGGCGCTTTCGTGATCCAGG
>CAZKDY010000105.1:0-2889 GCA_964551615.1 uncultured Polyangiaceae bacterium | reverse complement strand
TACAACGTGGCGCGAGCACGTCCGCTGATTGGCCGCCCTCCCCACACCCTACGGGCGACGCTGGGCTACAACCTCGCCTCGCGCTGGAGCGTCGACCTGCAGCAGCGCCTAGTCACCGAGAGCTACATCGACGACGGCGTCACCAGCCCGGCGTTCCTGAGCGTCGGAGGGCGCATGGCGTACCAGGCGCTGGACCAATTGAGTGTATTTTTGGGGGTGGAGAACGCCCTGAACGTGCACCGTGCTCAGGCTCGCCCCGGCGACCAGCGCCCCATGCGCGGCGCTGCGGGCTACGTCGGCGTCATCTTGGGCACTCCTGAGCTGTAGCTAGAAGCGAAAATCAGGCAGCCCGGATGCGCACGGATCCACGAAGCCTTGCGGCTCCGGCACCTTGCGATACAGCGTTTCCGTGCCCGCTGGCTGGAGCTCCAAGTCCTTACCGTCCAGCTGCAGGTTTCGAACCTGCAGATGCTGCCCGTCCGACACCCACTCTTGGCGATACATGTTGAGCAACCCCGTCGGTAGATCGTGATGGCCTAGGGTGATGACCTGATCGCTCGCACCAGCCAAACGAAAGGCAGCGCTGCAGCTCGCTGGCTGCGGGCTGCTGGGCTCACCAGTGTGCTGGAAGCGCTCACCGAAGCCATCGGGACGAACGTACAAGGTGTCCCACGCGCCATTTAGCGGTGGCCGTTGCCACGCGGCATCACAGTCCTCCGGGAACTGTGCGCCGCATTCCACCCAAAGCCCCGCGTAGCCCGCCGCTGGAGCGCCGACGCGCGGAAAGGACTGCAGCGTGCAACTGGGATCCCTATACTGGCAATCCGCGGGGGGATCGGGCACCCGCTCGGGGAAGAACTTGAGCAAACTGAGCGACCACTCTGGACGATCAAGGGGCGCGGCGGCGAAAGGGTACGCCCCATCACGCCATAGATAGACTTCGCCGCTTTGCTCCACCAAGCGGCTCTCCTGGAGAAAGATGCCTTCGTCTGGAGCATAGGACTCGCAGTACTCGAAGACCCCGCCGGTGGAGTCCGTGCCGGCACGCGACTGGTAGCAGCTCCCATCCTGAGTGAGCCGGGTTAGCCGTCGGCCCGAGACATGCAGCTCCTCGTAGCTACCGAGGCCCGAACACGCAGCGGCGTAGTCAAAGCTAACTGCCGCCAGATCCGGATACCCGAGGTCGCCGCCGGACTGACACCAACGGAAGACTCCCTCAAGTTCGAACGCATTCAGCGCCAATTCACAGCCTTCCGCTGCCGTGCAGTCGCTTAGCAGGTCCAGGGGCGCGTAGGGCGGGTATACTCCTTCTCCCGGCGGAATACACACCGCCCCGTCAGCGATCGCCACACAGGTTTCTTCCCCAGGGCATTGATAGTTGGCGTCGCAGAGCCCGCGGCATACGCCCTCCACGCAAGCGCCCGAACAGCTGCTCTCGCCAGCGCAGGATTTCCCCACCCCCCCATTCGAACTGATGTCGTTGTTGGCGCTGCAGGCGACGCACGCTAGGCAAGCCAAAGTCCCCGCGAGAAAGATCGAGCGTAGCATCACCGTCTCAATACCCAAACGGGGGGATAAAGCTGTCACACGGGTCGGAGAACTCCGGCGGTATCGCTACCTTACGGAATACGATTGGCGGCCCGTTCGCGTATTCCCTGACTTCCAACATGGTCTCCCCGTCTTGCTCGACCTTCTGCCAGAAGTCGATTCGAGTGTTGAGGGTCGGCCCCCAGTAATTCATGCTCACCACTTCGTCGCTGCCTGCCCCCTGCCTGAACGCGCTGAGGCACTCGTTTCGGTGCAAGAAATAGCTGAATCCACGGACCCCGAAACCATCCGGACGCACATACAGCGCTCGACCCTCGCTCGGATCCCAACGGAAACCTTCGTCGCCCCAGGTGAGCTGGGCGCAGGCCGCTGCGTCGAACGTCTCCACACCATTGGGCCCTGTGGTGCCTGTTGCCGGACACTTCGCCCAGAAGCCGTCCATGCCCTCTAGCAGGCCGCCGATCGCTGGGTAGCTGGGCTGTTCGCAGCTCGTGCTTTGAGAGATGCAAACATCCGGTACGTCACCTACGGACTCGGGCTGGAACTTCAGCAGCTGCACCTCGCCGTAGACGCCAGTGAGCCAGTAGCTATCGCCGCCGCTCTCGTAACCCCAGCCGACGCTCATCGACGGCTGAAACTGGTAGGGCAGCTCACCAGGGCAGCTGAATGGGTGCAGCACCCGCGCTTCGCCCACTGCCCCTAGCAGATTGCAGTCATACATCTGCCACGCGTAGCGCCCCTTGACCGAGAACACAGGATACCGCAGCGCTTCACAGGCGATGCTCGGGTTGATATCTGGTCGGCCGAACGCGATCAGTTCTTCGGTGGTCTGCGGGATCTCCGCGTACCCCGTATCGCACGAGTAGAACGTGCCCTCTCGCCCGAACTCCGGCAGTTCCACCGAGCAGCCGTCAGCGCAGTCCGACAGCAGATCCAAGCTCCCAAACGAGGCGTCCACACAGCCCGCGCGGTCTCCATCGCCGACGCAAGTTTGGTTCGAGGGGCACTCGCGGTTGGTCCCGCAGCTAGCCCGGCAGACACTCGCGATGCAGGCTCCGGCACACGGATCGTCGATCCCGGCTTCGCACGCACTCCCAGTAGGCAACGAGCCGTTGTTGACGTCCACGTCGTTGTTCTTGCTGCAGCTGAACGCCAGCCCGACCAGCAACACCAAGCACATCCCTCGCTTCATATGCTCCCACCCCGTCCGCCATAGATCTCATCTAATGGTCGCAGCGAGGCCTCCGGCGCGTCAAGGGCACGGTCTCCCACTCAGCTCGATTGGCGATGGGTGTGGCTCCATTGGGACGGACAAAAATCTTACAAATTCGCACACTTCCG
>CAZKDY010000104.1:0-2964 GCA_964551615.1 uncultured Polyangiaceae bacterium | reverse complement strand
GGCCACAATCCCGGCACTCCAGGCGCAAGCAACCGCGAGCCAGGATCCCGCATTTAAGAAACTGCTCAAACTCTCTCACGACGAAACGCGGCAGCCCGCCCAGCTCCTCCGCGTGCTCCAGAAACTCAGGCCAGTGAGCCGCCAGCGTCTTGTAGAGCGCCGTCTGCTCAGGCTCCCGGCGCTGGTAGCCGTCCGGTCGCACCGCATGACCGCCTGGCGGGTGCGAGAAAGCGCTCTGTCCCATCCGAGGCGCGCATAGCCAGCACCGTGCCAGAGCCAGCTGTGGGCGACTGCAACGGGCTATTGCCTGGCCCGGCGTGGCGAAGCGCATGCAAGGCTCAGCGCTCAGGGCTGGCGAGGCTGGCCGGCCGGCGGCCAGATCGCCAGTGCCGCCCCTCCACCCGGGAGAAGCTCAGGCAGCACGGCCGTGCGACGCCGTTGCTCTGGAAGACCGTGCGCAAGAATACGCTCAAAGATCACCAAGGCAGCTATGAAGACGAAGTGATTGAGCTGCTGCACGGGAGCCTGCCGCCGGGAATTCAAGTAACCCTGATCGCGGACCGCGGATTCGGCGATCAGAAGCGCTACGCGCACCTGGAGATCCTGGGCTGGAACTACGTCATTCGTTTCCGTGAAAATATTCTTGTCGAGGATGCGTCGGGCTGCACGAAGACGGCAGGCGAGTGGGTGCCCAGCAACGGCAGGACGAAAAGACTCGATCAGGCGCGAGTCACAAGAGACCGGGCGGAAGTTCCGACGGTGGTCTGCGTCAAGAAGAAGAACATGAAGGAGGCGTGGTGTCTTGCGACGAGCCTGAAGGACCTCGACTCCGGAAGCGTCGTGAAACTCTACGGTCGGCGCTTCACCATCGAGGAGACGTTTCGAGACCAAAAGGACATCCACTTCGGTTTCGGACTATCAAGCACTCACATCGGCGATCCCATACGCCGCGACCGACTGCTCATGCTCGCCGCTATGGCTCAGGCGTTGCTCACGCTACTCGGTGCCGCCGGCGAAGCGGTGGGCCTTGACCGCATGCTCAAGGCGAACACGGTTAAGACCCGCACACTCTCTCTGCTGCGCCAGGGCACGTCTTGGTATCGCGCACTACCTAACATGCCCGACGAGCGTGCACGTATCCTTGTGGAAGCGTTTGACAAGATCCTCGCGGAGCACGCATTCTCGCGGGATATTCGGCTCTTCGACGAAATCCGGGCAGCGTCGCAGCGTTTCCTCGCGGCGTCTGGCACGCTCCTCGCAGCCTGAGATCGCGTGACCGTCCCAGGAGCCGAGGAGCGCGCCAGCCGCCGGTCGGTTCACGCGGCCACCTCTGCGGGTGACTGGAGACCGAGGGCGAGGAAGCGGCTGGCGCCTTGCTGGTTTCGGATCGGGTTGGCAGTCATGAACTGGAGCTTTCGGAACAGGTAGTTGTGGTCGCGGTAGCCCCGGCCTCGGCGGACGAGCGCTTCCCAGTTGTTGTTCAGCGCTTCCAAGCGTCCCGTGGGCGGACGATGCTCGGCGAACGCCACGATCCCATCGTAGTGGCGGCGGAGAGACTCGTGCAGCTTGCGCATTGGTACGTTCGACTTTTTCTCTGTGCGATAGAAAATGTGCTGGAGCGCCTTGCGAATGCTCGGACCATCCGGGGCTTTGAGAGCCTCTCGTAGCTCTTCAAGCACCTGGTAGGCGCGCATCAGTTTGCCGTTCATGGCGAACAGCGCGTTGAGGCGAGCTCGATCCTTGCCGTCCAATTTCTCCCAGGGCCTCAAGACCAGCCAACGCGTCCCCCGACCGACCGCGCGGAGTTCTTTGCTGGCCCGAAAGAAGATCTCCCTTCGCAGCTCCGTGACGGCGTCACCAGCGCGCTTCATGATGTGGAACGGGTCGTGGACGATGGCAACGTGACTGAGTTGCTTGTCGGCGCGAATGGCAGCCCGAAATGGCGCGTGCAGGTCGCAGGCGAACAACTTGATCTTGCTCTTCTCGGCAGGCTCGAGCGTGGTCAAGAACCCCGTCACCGTGGCTTCGCCCCGGCCGTACCCGATCCAAACCGGCTCACCCGTGCGCAGGTTGCTCGCGATAGTCACGAACTTGTCATTCAGCTTGTGGCGGCGACCAAGCCACTTCTCGTCGAGTCCCACTTCCTCGAGGATGCTCGGCGGCCTGGTCTTGGCCCAGCGCTCAATGGCCGCGACTTCTGATCTGCGGATGGTGTGCCAAGAGAGACCGTACTTGGCGGCTACATGCGACAGCGGCATCGAGGAGGCATCCAGCGCCAAGTGCTGCTGCAGGCGCCGGGACTGGCGCTGCTTTGGATCTGCCCACGCGACTAATTCCGTGGGGCAGCTATCGCAGCGTTGGCATTTGATCCGCTGTGGGGCATACTCAAGCACTACACGGTGTCCGATGGCGGGTAGCTCCTCCCACCGCCGAACCTTCCCCTGCTCGTGCAGCTTCGAGCAAATCGCGAGACAGTGACTGCACCTCGCTGCCCACCGCCGACTCAACCTTAGAACGAGCACCGCGTCGAAGGGGATCTGCCCCTGGAGGGGAAAGATGGTCGCGCCTCGGGCGCTCTCCCAACGCCAAGCCACAACTTTCCATCCCCTGTACCCAAGCATCTGCGTGATAAGATTCCGCTGCCGGCCCATCGCTGGTCACCTCCCATTTCCTTTGCAAGAACGAGAGATAGCCACCGCAATTTGGCGGCGTCGATGGGTCGGCGCTACGCCCTAGGAACCTGCGGCTCTGGGCGCTAGCCCGGTGCGATCACGCCGCCCGGGTTTCGACGAAGAGCGGGATATTCTAGGGGCTATATGAGGGGATGCTTCAGACTCGGACCGGGTTAGCGAGAGAGGTGAGGCTACCAACACCAGCCAGCGCTTTCGCGCTGAGTTTGCTGACGGAAAAGGGTGTGGCTCTTTTCCGACGAGCATATTTCCGTGCGATATCGATCACTTGACT
>CAZKDY010000103.1:0-3047 GCA_964551615.1 uncultured Polyangiaceae bacterium | reverse complement strand
GAGTCAAGTGATCGATATCGCACGGAAATATGCTCGTCGGAAAAGAGCCACACCCGACCCAGTTCTCTAGCGGCCTGGCGCTGTTCAAGGCGCAGGCTGATTGCATCGAGGCGCGGTGCGTGGACCTTTGTTCGGACCTATGAGCCCTCGTCGTAGGGCGCATTGGTTCGTGCGACGGTGCGCGGTGGCGCTCGGCGCCCTCGCGCTGGCGTCCCGTTTATTTGGATGTGGGAACAGCGCGCCGGCTCGTCCCCAGCTGTTGATAGAGGTCGACACCGACGTACCCACCCCCGAGCAAGCGCTGGAGGACGAGGAATTCAGCGTGGACGCCGCGCTGGACACGCTGCGCATTGATGTGATCCGCGAGGACGGGACGGTGGTCGACTTCTTGGACGTGGTGGCACCCACGTCTGACGACTGGCCGATCACGTTTGGCGCCTTACCGCCCGAAGACGCTAGCCAGGTGCGTTTCCATATGCGCTTGTTTCGCGGCAAGCACGCGACGCGCGGTAGCCTGAACGGGGTGCCCACCCTCGAGCCGCCGCCTCGGCTCACCATCCAGCGGGTGGTGGATCTCGAGTTCCCGGAGTCCGGAGTTCGCGAGGTGCGCGTGGTGCTGAGTGGTGACTGCATGGGCATCGCGCCGAAGTTTGGCAAAGCGGCCACCAGCTGCATTGATTCCGCACGCCTCCGCGCCCCTGCGGATCAGGGTATCGAGGCCGTCGCACGACGCACGGACGTCGGTAGTTGGGGTCTCGCGCGCGCAGTGCCCTGCGCAGGAGAGGCCCCCGCGGGGACGCTGTGTGTCCCGGGAGGCTTTGCGATAGTCGGCGATGACGCGTTGGTTGGCTACGGTGAGTTTACTGATGCGGGCCCCCTGGTCCCCGTCTACACACAGCCATTTTTTGTGGACCGCGTGGAGGTCACGGTGAAGCGGTACCGCGATTTCGTGGCGGCAAACGGCGAGCCCGCGGAGCCCACGCTGCCCCAGATCGAGGGCGACAGGCTACGCGGGGCGTGCGCGTTTCGCTCCCACGACGTGAGCGCTTACGACGAGCTGCCGTTGAACTGCACTGAGTGGCGCACATTTAGAGCCATCTGCCAGGCGGCGGGTGGGGACTTGCCTAGCGAGGCGCAGTGGGAACACATGGCTCGTGGACGAGGGCAAGGTCGCACATTTCCGTGGGGCGAAGAAGAGGTCACGTGCTGCAGGTCCAGCGTCGCTCGCGAGTCGCTTCCGGGCATGCCGGTGTTGTGTCCAAGCTCGCCGGGGATCGAGCGGGTGGGTTCACACCCTTCATCCGAATCCTGCGGACCCGGCGACGAATCTCGCGACGGCGTGCTCGACCTGGGTGGCAGTGTCAGCGAGCTCACGCTGGACGATGCGAGAGCGTACACAGCAGCCTGCTGGTCCGGACCTGGTATCCTTACGGAGCCAAAGTGCTTCGAGACGGGTTCCGTGATCAGCCTGCGCGGCGGCAGTTTCACGGCCGGCGAACAGATCGCGACTGCCGCGCTGCGTTCGACTTGGGGCAAGTCTTCTTGGGCAGGTGGGGTCGGCGGCCGCTGCGTGTATCCGGCTGCAGGTGGTCAATGACGCGCGGAAATAGAATTGGGCGACTCAGCGCGCTGAGCGTGGTTGCTCTGCTCCAGGGCTGTGGGAGCTCGGTCGAGGGAGACCCCCGGGATCAGTGGGTGGTGTCCATCAGCACCGATGCTCCCATCCCGCAATTTGGGGATCGACTGGTGATCGAGGTATTGGATCGCGACGGCGAGCCCGCGTGCGGCGGCTGCCGACGGCTGCTGGGTACGCCCGAGCGCTGGCCAGCGTCATTTGGGATCGCGGCGCCTGAGGATCGCAGTCGCGAGTTCGTCGCGCGCGTCCGGCTATACCGTACGGAGTTGGCTGGGCTCGGTGGTTTGCCCAGCTCCACGCGGGTGATCGACGCAGCGGGGCTCCTACCCGACCCGCGGGGCAAGACCCAAGTCCATGTTCACCTAGGGATGAACTGCTTCGGTGTGGAGATGGATCTGGAGGGCGAGCGGGTGTGCCAGCCAGAGACTGGAGAGTTGGGTCCGCTCGAGGTGCTGTCCGCTCCTCCAGACCACCTAGCGCAGCCCGGGTCGTGGTCAAGCGCAGCTCGCGTGCCGTGCAGCGAACCCGTCCCTGATGGGATGGTCTGTGTACCTGGGGGCGTGTTCCTGATGGGTGCTCCCCGCTACTCGATTACGTCGGCCTTTATCCGACTCGAACCGCTGGTCAAGCTGTCGCCGTTCGCGTTGGATCGGGACGAGATGACCGTGGGCGCGTACCTCGATCTGTCGCTTGAGCACGGGCTAAGACCGCCCCTCAGTCGCTCGCCGAGCGAGCGATCGGTCCGCCACTACTGCACCTACGATGCGACCGACGCGGCGAGCCGTGCCATGCCGGTCAACTGCATAAGTCGCGACCAAGCGGTTGCGGTCTGCGAGGCGCAGGGCAAGAGGCTGCCAACGGAAGCTGAGTGGGAGTACGCAGCGGGCAACGCAGGTCAGGAGACCCGTTATCCGTGGGGGGTAGACAGCGACATCTGCGCTAAGACGGTGATCGCCCGAAACCCAATCGACGCGACGTCATCCTTCTACGCGCCGTATGCTGAGTGTCGGGAGACGCCTGCTGGCCGATTCCCCGCCGGGGCGACGCAAGCGGGTGCGGATACCGACCTAACCGAACTGGGCATTCGAAACCTTGGCGGCAACCTCTCCGAGTGGGTAGCGGATGGCTTCGCGGTCTATTCCGAGCCGTGTTGGTCCGGCAGGCTCCTCGCGGATCCCTTGTGCGAAGCCGGTGACAGCGGCCTGTTCGCGCCTCGTGGCGGCGCATGGACGTACCCACCGCCCAGCGCGTCTAGCTATGAACGCGGGGGTCAGCTGACTGACCAGGCGGCGTTTGATATCGGCGTGCGCTGCGCCATCAGCCGCTAGCCGGCATTTTCATCGGAGCTTCGGCAGGTTTGAACCTCCCCCGGTTCCGTGGACAGCATGACTATGTTGCTGCCTCTACCGTC
>CAZKDY010000102.1:0-3127 GCA_964551615.1 uncultured Polyangiaceae bacterium | reverse complement strand
GCCTGGATCACGAAAGCGCCGTCTGGTGGATCACAGTAAGGGCGACGCTGACGGTTGCGTCGCGTCCACCACTCGGTCGAGGTAGCCCGCGACGTGCTCAAGGTCGACCAACGTGACCACCGCCTTCGTTGACGGAAGCACGCTCGCAAGCGCCCCAGGCAACACTTTCAGATCCGGCGCTCCGTCCTGCACGCGATGCACGGGGACGTCAGGATGTTTGCGAACGATGGCCGCTACGTCTTGCGCGACGCGCGCAGCAAGGACCTTGGGAACCACTTCAGTGTCCAGTACGCATTGGCCTTGGCCATGGATTCAGTCAAAGGCTTGGCGCAATTCAAACGTCGAAGAGCCGCAGCTTCCACAGCGCGCGCAAGGTGGTCCGGTCCGCTGAGACAGCTCGCACGGACTCGGGTAGCAGCTCATGCAGTGCCCTGCGGATCGAGCTCTCCGGCCTGAGATCAGGCGCGCCCGCTCCCACATGGGACCGCCAACTCCCACATGGAACGCTCTCCGAAGCGCAGCATCCGGGACGCGACGAGCCTCGCCTTGCTTGTTCGTCCGCTCTATCGAGGCAGACCGAGCTTTGTTCCGGGCCGCTACAGATGAATGACCGCCGACGCGATGGCGTTCGTGCGGTTCATGCTTTCGAACGAGGCCTTGCCGGCGGCAACGACCTGACGATCCCGCTCTCGCTCGGCTTCTTTCCGCTCGAAAATCTCGCGGTCGCGTTCTGTGAGCTTCTCGGTCATCGGAACAGTCGCGGGGTAGCGTGTCGCCCACGCCGAAGTGAGGCACACTGCACGGCATTCGGCTTTGCCCTTTGCCTAATCCTCGCGGTCACGCTTCGGCAACGACCAGAGGTTGCCTCAGCAGCGAAGGCCCACGAACGGACGGCTCATGCGTTCGGGCGGAGCGCCCACTTGACTAAGGCCAGGAACTGGTTCAAAAGTCTACCGTCAGCGTTATGTCCCAATCGACCCGAGTTAAGATCGAACTGAGTTTGGAAGACTCTCAGTACGCCTCTGAGCAGGTGAGCGCAGGCAAGTACAAGGACATCGGCCAAGCGACGCGTGTGGCTTTCCAGCTGCTCCGGGTGCGCGAGCAGCGGCTCGTCGAGGTGCGTGAGGAAATTGCGCAACTCTGCGCTGACATGGATGCGGGTAAGGGGATCGACATCACTAGCGCCGAGTTCGATGCCATGCTGGACAAGGCTGCCGCTGAGCTCCTTGGTGGATGAGACTTCGCCTCCATCCACAAGTCGCGCGAGACACCAGGGACGTCCTCGCCTACACGCTGGAACGCTTCGGCGAGGGCCAGATGCTGGCCTACAAGCAGCTCATTTCAGAGGCAAAGGACCGGCTAACTGAGCGACCCACGGCTGGTATTCGTCGTGACGATATCGGGCACGGGGTGCGTGTCTTGAGTATCGCGCGGCGAGGGCGACGAGCATCGCACGGGTTCATCTACAGGGTGGTCGACGACGAGGTGATCGAGGTGCTTCGCTTCGTGCACTTGGTTCGCTTCCTGCCAGCCCTACTTCCCGACGATGCCTGAGGTGATCGGTTGCGACTGGTGCGGCGCTGTCACGCTCAATTGAGGATTTCAATCCTCAAGCGTCGATCCGACCCGGGAAGTAAAGACCGCGCACAGGGCGCACCGAGAAGTCCATGGGGAAGCGATGCTCTGCGTTGACGATCGGTCAGTCGCTGGTCGCGGCCGCTCACGCCACTCGCATGGACTTGGGCAGCAGCTCTTGCAGTGCCATGCGGAACAGGCTGTCCAACGTCAGCTCGGGCGCGCCCGCTCCCACATGGGAGATCGAATCTTGGGACCGCCCGCAGCTCCGAAGCACTGCATCCAGAGCTCGCCGAGCCTCGCCTTGCTTGAAGCCTAGGGTTGTCAGGGCAAAGAACGCCTTGGCGTGGTGGTCGGCGGCCGTCGGATCCGCGACGCGACCGTAAGGGCTCTCGTCGGCGTGTCTGAAGCGAAAGCCGGCGGATGCGCTGCCGTCGATCAATAATCGGCCTGCGTGGGCCGCTGTGTGGTGAGCTCCGCACAAGACCGCCAAATTCTCCGGGTTGTGGTCTCCCCCTTCGGAGCGCAGCTGCACGTGATGCACGTCCACGTAGTCCGCGTGTGTGCAGCCAGGCACCGCGCAGCGGCGGTGATGGCGGGTCATCACCAAGCGCCTGGTACCCGGCGGAATCGACTGGCTGACTCGGCGGCGCTTGGTCGGCTGGTTTGGGTGGGTGGCCGCGCTTGGGTCACTCGCCGCGCTTGGGTCGCTGGCCGCGCTTGGGTCACTCGCCGCGCTTGGGTCACTCGCCGCGCTTGGGTCGCTCGCAACGGTGGGGTCGACCGAGCCGATGCACTGCGCGTCGCAGGCGGCCTTGTCGCGCACCACGTCGTCTATCTCCACCAAGTCACCCTGCGCTTGCTGCCAGTTTCGCTGGCATTTCTCGCAGGTGAAGACGGCGAGCTGATAGCTGGAGCGGCCATCGTCGCTAGGGCCGCCGAGCAACTTGCGGGCGATCAGCAGCAGCAGCTCATCGTCGTCGAAGCGGATCTCCGACTCCTTGCGTAGCTGGCCCACCGCCTCGCGGAAGGTCGCGTAGGTTTCGGCCGAGACCAAGAAGCGCAGGACGTGCTGCTCAGCGCTCAGATCTGCGCGGTCTTCTGGCGAGTCACCCAGCCGATGGCCTTTGACTAGCCGCTCGACCTCGCGCACCGTCTTGTGGCGGGCGCCGGCGAGCCACTTGGCCTCCGTCTCCGGCGTCGCGACTCGGGTCAACTCCCGGGCCGCAGAGAAGCTGATCTCGCCGCTGCGCAGCGCCTGGGTCGTCTGCGGCAGATCCTCCAGGGCGCTAGCCACCCGCAAGCGCTCGGTGGTGGTGTGAGGCGCGTAGCCCAGCAGACGATCGGCGTACTCGAGCAAGCTCCCGAAGCCGAGGCGCAGATGACAGCCCGCGCGCTGGGCTCGCAAGAGCTGCCGGCCGATCTCCCAGTCAATCTGCGCGGCCTGCTGGGCTAGCTCTAGCAAGCACGCGTGGATCCCGCGCCAGTCGTGCTCGGAATGCTCGGAATGCTCGGAATGCTCGGAATGCTCGGAATGCTCGGAATGCTCGGA
>CAZKDY010000101.1:0-3221 GCA_964551615.1 uncultured Polyangiaceae bacterium | reverse complement strand
CACGCACGGCCTCCGGCTTGGTCGTGATCCCAGGCACGAAGGTCGCAGGCTCCCCAGCTAGGGCCAGGTTCCAGGTCTTGCCGCCCATGCCTTGGAGCTGCAGCCCTCCCAAGATCCCCCAGCCGCCAGCCAGCTGTTGGATCAAGCGCTCGCGGCTCTGCACGTAGGTCATCACCGCGTTGAGGTCGTCCGCCGTCACCAGTTGCCCCGGAAAGAAGCAGGGCCGCGGCGGGTTGAAGTCTTGGCACGGCGGCGCTGCGCTTGCATTGCAGCTGCAGGGGCTGCAGCCGCACGCACATCCATTGAGGTTTGCGTTCATGGTGTTCCTTTCAATCTGCCACGACGACGAAGCGCGCTTCGAACACGCTGCCGGCAGATCCGTTTCCACTCGGTACTGCGTTGGGCGGGTTGGGAGCTCCGTCCAGTTTCTTGCCGTTTCCGGTTGATGCCAGATCACCGGGCGGAGTGGGCGGAGTGGGGAACCGCCACAGGTAGGTGCCCGGAGGGAATCCATCTCCCGCCGAGAAGATCAGCTCGATCACCCGACGCGAGTCATCTAACGATACAACCACCGTCGAGGTGCCCGGGCCATCCGTGCCGCTGTACTGCATGAAGGCCCCGTCCGTTTGGTAGGCGAGCAGTTCCCATTCGGCGATGCTGGAAGGCCACACCATCGGCGAGTCGATGCGCGCAGCAATTAGGAAACCCATTTCGGTCGCGGCCTTGTAAACAACCTCGTTCTCCGTCGGGTTGATCTCGACCACGCGGGGCAGCAGCTCGTCCGGACGGACGCCGCTCGTGTAGGCGTCGAGCAGAGCACGAAGCGCCGGCACCCCTGGCGCCAGGGGCCGCCAGCTGCAGTTATCCACGTACAAAATATTGGGTAGCACCTCGTCATCGAAGCGACGCCAGCACACCTTCGCGAGGGGCACGATGGGCAGGCTCGGCGTGCCACAGGCCGCGTCGGTCGGAGGCAATCCCCGCCACATCCCTGGCGATGTCAGGCAGGCACACAGGGCGGCCTTCGCGTCGGCCGGCACGTCTGGGACTTCCATCTGCTCAAAGAACTGCGAGTCGATGCACTCGCGCAGCCGCGTGTAGGGGTCCTCGATGGCAGGAAACGGATCGCTGCTGACCGCGATGTACACGCCCTGACTCGTACGCGTCGGAAAGCAGCTTACTCCGCCACAACAGCTTGCATCCAGTACGGCTGGCGCCGGGTCGGTGCTTACCTCGCGGTAACGCAGGCCGACGAAGGTGACACCCACCAACTGGTCGAACAGGTAGTCGCGGAGGATGATGGGTGGTTCTAAGGCAACCGGAGCCTGGGGGATGTTTCCCAGGGCGGTTTTCAGATCGTCGATATTGGAATCCGACGCCAGGAGGCCGCACTCGCGCAGCGCAGCCTCCAGCTCCTCTACATCCGGACCGGTGATGGGCGAGTCAAACACACCTAATCCGCCAAGAAACGCTGCCACCGCAGGGTGATCACCGCCTTCGACCTCCTCCCCTGCGCCTGGCACGCTCGCCTCCGCGACCGGGATGCACTCCATTGCCTCCAGGATCAGCTCCCGACCATCTGGATCAAACGCCAGCCCCGGGTGCACGAACACGCTGAGCGGCGCCACGTCTTGGCCGGCTTCAGTCACCCCCAACCCCGCTACCGTCCCTGTCCCAAACGTCTCGCGCTGGGTCAGCCGTCGCATCGTCAAGTGGTAGCGCTGCTCCGCTTCCAGATCGCGCTGGGTCAACAGCTGCCCAAAGAAGAACCTCAGCCGCTCAAGCGAGCTCTTCTCTGGATACAGCACGAGCCCGTCTTCGGTGATGCTTGTCGTTGTCGTTGCCATGGCTCCTCTTCTCTGCTTGCTCGTTAATTTCCGTGCGGCGCTGACCTGAGGCGCGCCGGCTAGTGTTGAATGCGACTAAATCGCTGTACCAATGCGTGTGGTTTGGCCCACTACCAGCCCTTGCCCCGAGCTCCCGCCCAGCTGCAACGTGGGCTGCCCAGGCTTGGCGGGCAACCGTGAGTCGCGGCCCAGCGTCAATCCTTCGCCTAGCGGCTTCGGTCGCCCAGGCCCGTTGCCGAGGACTAATCCGTAGGTGCCTGCGTCCAGCGCGTCGCGGTTGAAGTCTGGACCTAGCTCCTGGCCGACGACTGACTGCAGTCCCAAGACCCAACCGGCAGCGCCTGTTTCCCTGATGCAATACTGGGTGTGCGCTGGCTTCTCCGTGTCCAACACCAAGCGCAACGCCGCCAGATCCTCACTGCGACACACGTCCCGCGCCGGCACCCAGACCTCGAACTCGTAGGGTAACGTCCCCGTGCGTGTCTCGCACTCCAGCAGGAACCCCTCACCCAAGCGCGGCTCGTCTCCCAGCACGACGCCTGACGGCTCCTGGGTCAAACCCGTGTCGCAACCCAACACTGGCCCCGTCACGCCCTGCAGCGTCGCTCCACAGCCCAGGATGAAGCCCGAGCGCGTCTTGTAGCTCTCGACGATCTGCACCTGCATCCCGAGGTACAGCCCTACCGCGAGGATCAGGCCTTCCACCGTACCACGGGTCTCGGCCAGGTCAGCGGCGCGGGCCAGCACCCGGCGGAAAGCCGCGGGGTCCTCTCGCAAGCGCTGCAGATCCAGGATTTGCAACCACTCCGCCAAGAACGGCAATAGCGCTTCCGGTGCGTAGCGTGGATCGAAGATCTCCGAGTACGCATCCAAGCGCTGGGCGACACCATCAAACGCGGTGCTCTCAAACAGCGCCAACCAACGGCGCAAAAAGTCATCTTCTGGCGTCGAGTTCTGGAACACCTCGGGCAAGTAGCGGGCGATCCCTTGCCGCGGCTGCTCTAGCTCCAGCCCGCGGATGCACGGCGTCGCGCCCCCATTGCTCTGCAGCGTCAGCCGCAGCCACAGGAAGCGACCTGGCGGCGCCAGCACTAAGATCTCCCCCGCCGTCTGCCGCGTATCCCCCGGCGAGCTCACGGGCACCGCTGCGCTCGGGCCAGCCACCACCGGCGCCGACCAACCACCCGGCTCCAGCGGGTCGCCCGCGACCAACGTATCGAAGGCGCGAGTTTCTATCCGTACGGCACACCCATCCGGTTGGGTTGCCTCCCCCCGCTCCGGCGGCACCCAACCACTGGCTACTCTGAAGTGCTTCCGTGCGACACCGGGCTGCCGGCGGGCGCCCTGTACCTTTTTGGAGTCGCACACAGGTTC
>CAZKDY010000100.1:0-3548 GCA_964551615.1 uncultured Polyangiaceae bacterium | reverse complement strand
CCGCGCGGATCCCGCCAATTTCTACGATGTAATTGAACCCGACGTACGGGTCTTCTCTCGGAATCGCCATGTACCTGTCCTCCTACTAGTCTTTGATCCTCTGCGCGCGCAGTGGCGCTCACTCTGATGGCTCTGATGGCTCTAGTGGTCTCGGAGCCTGGCCCGCGACGCTCAGCTCTGCTCGGAGATGATCACGCTCGACGGCGCCTGCCCGATTTGGAACACGATGAACTCCGCGGGCTTCACCGGCGCGATGCCCACGATGATGTTCACGCGGCCGTTGTCGCGATCGTCCTGGGTGGTGGTGGTGTCATCCACGCGCACGAAGAAGGCTTCTTGAGGCTTGGCCCCAAACAGCGCGCCGGCGCGCCACTGGGTGGTGAGAAAATTCACCAACGCGTCCCGCAGCCGCGCCCACAGCCGCGGGTCGTTGGGCTCGAACACCGCGAAGCGCGTACCCTTGACGATGGACTGCTCCAAGAACACGAACAGCCGCCGCACGGATACATATTTCCACAGCCCCTCAGCGGAGATGGTGCGGGCGCCCCAAATCACGTTGCCCAAGCCGTCGAGGCTACGCAGCACGTTGACCCCTGCGGGGTTCAAGACGTCCTGCTCGCCAGTGGTCACGTCGGTGGAGAACGCGCTCGCGCCACGTATGACCACATTGGCAGGCGCCTTGAACACGCCGCGCTCGATGTCGGTGCGTGCGTAGCAGCCGAGCACGTGGCCAGTTGGGGGCAGGAGCAACGAGCCGCTGCCGAGGGGATCCGGAACGCGGATCCAAGGGTGATACATGGCCGCGTAGCGGGAGTTGTACTGACCCCGCTGGATCAGGACCGTGTTGATATCGGTGATCGGCCCGGTAGCGGCTGCTCCGCTGCCGGCGCCTGTCTCGAAGACCGCGAAGCGGTTCATCAGTCGCTCGCACTGACCGATCAGCTCGCCGACGATGTCTGGGTGGATGAAGCCAGGCGCGGCGAGGATGCTGATGCCGTCTTGGGCTTCGAGAGCTTTGAGGCCAGAGCGATTAGGTGTGGAGGTGCCGATGACGCCGATTCTTGACGGCGCGTCGTCGTCGCCGTTGGCCAGCAGTTCTGGCTCCCCTTGAACGAAGAACGGGAAAGCACGGGTTGCTGCGTTCAAGTTGGGAGTCGAGACACCAGTTACAACGCGAACCCACTGGGACTGCTCGTTCACCAAGTCGGCGAAAGCCGTCGCTGCTCCCCCCGCCACCGCGGTTGGCAGGCTGTCGAACGTCTCGACCACGTTGCCGTCGAACTGCACGGTAAGGCGATAATAGACAAGGAACACCCTACCGTCGGTGAACGTTTCGGACGACGACTCGTCGGTTTCGATGTTCCCGGTGGCCGCGTTGAGGGCGTGGATGGTGAGTACCTCGCGCTCTGTCCCAGCTGCGTTCTCGAACTGCACCTTGGAACCGACACTCAGCCCAGCCGTCGAAGAAACCGTCCAACTGCTCGGGCCCAGCTTTCCCAGCAGCGCTGTGCTGTTTCCGTAGCGTGCGTCGACAAGCAACGCGACGCGGTTCCCATATTTGCCTTCGTCGCGTGCGGTGAAGCTGACCACTGACGTAGCCCCTGGGATGCGCGCGTAGTGGGTGTTCGGCACCGCACCAGGCGCAGCCCCGAGCGTGACGACGCCCGTCGCGCTGCTCACCTTCAGCACGCTGAAGTCCACGGCAGTGTTGGTGGCGCGGTCAACGATTGCGAGCTGGGCGGCCCCGACCTCAAGTCCAACCACGCACGATAGAGTCACCTTGGTGCCAGAAACCGCGAGGATACGTACATTGAAGCCTACGGGGCCTGGGGCCGACGGGAACGTCTTGGAGGCCTCAACCGCAGCGCTGCCGACGACCCGCGACACGTACGCGCGCCGGCCCCCGTTATCAAAGAAGCCGCGCATGGCGTACGCCAGCGTCATACCGGACACGAAGCCGCCGAACTTGCGCTGGAAGTCCTCAAAGCTCGTGACCAACGTGGGCGGCCCCGAAGTGAGCCCGCGCTGAGCCTCACCCACGAAGCCGGCGGTCGTGGTCGACACGCCCTCAATCGGTTGCGGTCCCAGGTCCCGCTCTTCAATGTACACCCCTGGACTGAGCAGCTCAGGCATCCTCTCCTCCGTCTCTTTCCGGCGCTTTCACGCGCTCAAACCTTTAGGTAAATGGCAAAAACTCCGTTGAAGTCCTGTTGCACTATGGCGACGCCGGTAGCGCTGTCGCTGACCGCGGTGGGCACGCCGCCGATGTCCACGGTGGCCGTGATGTCGACGTCGAAGCTGGTCGCGAATGGCGGGTCAAGGCTCGGATCCGGAAGGAACCAAGCAGCGTACTGGCCGTTTTCGTCGGTTAAGGTCTCGAAGGTCGGCCCGTCCGTCGTGTCGTGTTTGGGCGTGATGGTGACGGCAGCGCCAGCGACCGGCGGGCTGGTCACATCTAGGCTGGAGTCGAGCAGCGCCTGGCCCACGGCGCGGGTGAGAGTGCGCGGAAACGGGTAGCTCGCCTTCGGCGTCATCTCAATGGGCACCAACAAGCCGAGCATACTTGAGTCTGGGACCGCCGGGAGTCCGCCGCTGCCGGGAACTAGGTCCTGCCCAAGGTAGAAATCGCTCATCACCTTGAAGCTGACGCTGGTGCCAAGGTCCTCGAACACCCAGCGCGAAGCGTTGACCTTGAAGTAGGTCGGCACCGGCTCGCCAGGATCGCTATCCACCACCACATCGCTCGCGCCAACCAGCGCCGAGCCAGTTAAGCGATCAGTCAACTCAAGACCGTAGTTTGCGTGGCGAACGGTTGTCTCACTCATGGGTGGCTCACGAGGCTCACAGGACGCATGTCCAGTGTTCGCGTCAAATTGATGCCGTGCGGCATCGCCTAGGATCGCGCTCCCCGAGCGCGTGCTGCTCCCAGCGGCCGGTGCCCCGAAGAGGCACCAACTCCGAACGCTGCGCCCTGGAGTTACTCCAGAGTCAGCTCGATCTTCCTTCCCCAACTCAACCGAACAGACGGCGCGGCATTCATAGCGCGACTGGCTAAGGCCAATCAAGCACATAAACGCAGTCGGTCTGCATCTGGGCGTTGACCAGCGGCACGAGCTAAGTCCGCAACATCACCCGACTTTTTCCAGTGCTTCCTTACGGTCCGCTGCCCGGCCCCAGTCGAGCAGGGCGGCTAGTTGAGCACGGCGGCTGGTTGAGCACGGCGGCTGGTTGAGCACGGCGGCTGGTTGAGCACGGCGGGATCCTCAACAAACGTCAACTAGCGGAACACTTCGGCCAGCGTGGTGGCGTCCAGCACTCGCTCCGCCCACACGACCAGCTGGGCGTCGTCGGCTCCAGCCAGCCGCGCACTGACCGCGACGTCTACTTCGCCCTTGAACTTCAGTTGCAGCAGACGCTCCAACATACGTCGCTCGCCTCTGGCTTCGCCTTCTGCGTTGCCTTCTACATTGCCTTCTGCTTTGCCTCTTGCCATCCGGGTGTGGCTCTGAAACTGACATCAAGCAACGCGGCGGATGCGGGGTTTCGGG
>CAZKDY010000099.1:0-3556 GCA_964551615.1 uncultured Polyangiaceae bacterium | reverse complement strand
GCCTGGATCACGAAAGCGCCGTCTGGTGGATCACAGTAAGGGCGACGCTGACGGTGAGTGAGGACGATTCGCTCTTCAGCGTGATCCGACTCATCGCCGAGCATGAGTGCGTGTTGGTTCGTTCGAAGGACAAGAAGATCTCCGGGCTAGTCACGACCGCCGACTTGGCCCTGACGTTCGATCAGCTCGGTGAACCTTTCCTTATGCTTGGTGAAATCGAGAACCACGTCCGCGCGATACTCTCGGTCCTCCCACTGCCCGACCTGGCATCTGGAAAGGACCCTGAGGACGTTGGGCGCGAAGTCAACAGCGTCAGCGACCTGACCTTTGGCGAGTACGTGCGCCTTCTCGAGAACCCAAAGATCTGGGACAAGCTAAAATTCCACATGGATAAATCAATCCTGCTGGCGGAGATTCAGCGCGTGCGATACATCCGGAATGATGTGATGCACTTCGACCCCGACGGGTTGGGCGAGGGAGAGCTCAAGACGCTACGTCGAGTCGCCAAGTTCTTGCGCGACCTGCGCGAAATGGGAATCACAGGCCCAACCAAGACCGGAAGCTAGCGACGCAGACCACTGGGCTTGAGGACGATGTCCTGGACGTCTCCACTTGCGGTCGCCGCAAGTACGTCCTCAAGTCGGTCGCGAACTGGCCGGCCCGCACCTTCTCGGTAGTGCGCTATGCCGGCTCCCCACGAGCGCACGCTGGGCAGCTCGTCGCGTAGGCGCTTCCAGGAGTTTCGCCACGTCTTGACCGAATCCGTACTATGTGGGTGTTGCAACACGACGGTAGGGCAGAACCGCGCGGCTCGTTGATGGAAGTCTCTGCTCCGGCGCTTCTTCTCGCCCCCTTTGGAAGCATTCGCCTGACCGCGCGGGTCATACATCGCCAGGTCGTGGCAGCCGAGGACCAGGACCCGTTCGCCAGCGAGTTCAAGGAAGTGGCTATCGAGGTCGGTGACTTGGAAGAGATTGTTGACCTGTGCCGGGGTTGGGTAGGACTTCCCGGTCCAACGAACTAGTTGCCTCGCCTGGACGTTGTAGACGGCGACCAGTTCGGCGATCGCGTTGTTCGGGCCTGCCCACACGTCGATCCCGACAGTCAAAACATCGACGTGCCCCCGCGCCGCTTTCCAGACGCGGTCGGTCACAACCCGCTTGAGGCAGCGTTCGGCGATCGCAGTCACCCGCCCAAGGTCCTGGCGGCGTGATTGCCAGCTGACAGGGATCTGCAGGTCGCTCGGCCATTGCTCCTCGACGAAGCCACCTGGGGTGATTGCGAACCGCGCCCGAACACCTCGAGGCCATTGCTGGAACGCCCGAAGCAGGGCCTGCTCGGCGGCGTTCGCGGCGAGCGGAGGTGGTCCACTGGTTACGACGCGAACGATAGCCGTGTTCACGCTCGCACTCTGCTTGCCAGCTCGACCGTCCTGCGGTTTCCCAACGAGCAATGAGGATGCGGCTCGCTTCAGGTTGGAGAGCACACCCTTACCCTTCAGCAAAGAAGGCGCTTCAGTGGGTCCCGACGCGCGGCTAGGAGTGTTCAGCCGCTTCGCCGTCGATTTCTTCGGAGTCGGTCTTGGCGGTCGCATGACTCCCGACGCGATCTCACCCCCACAATTGCAGGCGCGCACTTTGAATCCGAGCTCTTTCAGGAGCTGATTGGTTTGCGGCCCTCCCGAGAATTCTGACGGTTCCAGTTCACGGCCAAGCGACGGTCTCGCGGCAAGAGCGACGATGTACTTCGGCGGCAAGTGGTCGCTACCCGCTACCAGGCAGAACTTTGTCGACCCGCGCTTCTTTGGGATCCCGAATGAGCGCACGTGGTTGATAGCGTCATCAACGTCATCGCGCGTGATGGGCGGCAGATTGGCCATTGTGCGATGGGTAGCAGGTCTCGCGCGGGACTGGAATGGATTCCGTGCGGCTCCGGTAAGCGCTGGTCGTGGTCGCCAGCGTCGCCTACCCTTCAGGTTTCGATGGTGGATGTGCGAGTCTTGTCGACACCCGGAGCCACGCTACGAGCGCTTCAGGAGATCTGCGAGTGGGCGAGCTCGATCGAGCTGGCCTACGCTTGGATCACCTCTTCGGGCGGCGACGCCGAGCATTGGAAAGCGCTACCCCTAGATAAGGTCCGGCGTGCGATCATCGGCCTCCATTTCGCGCAGACCGAACCCCATGCCTTGAACGAGTTGTGGTCTACGGGAACGCTTCGAGTTGTGCTCGATACGCAGGGTGTCTTTCACCCGAAGGTTCTGATCGGAGTACGGGATGACGAGGCGCGAGCGATCGTTGGCTCCAGCAACTTCACGGTGGGTGGCTTCGACGGCAACACGGAGCTGAACGTCCTGATCCAGGGCAAGATCGGAGAGACGGGCATCCGTGAGCTGAATCGTTTCGTCGAACGCCAGTGGGAGGGACCGCGTTCAGAAGAGCTCACGGAAGAAGCCTTTGCGCGCTACTGCGCCTTATACGAGAAGCGGCCGAAACCGCCGAAGCTGTTGGGGCGGACCAAGAGGTCACCCGTTGTCCGCGATCGAAGTGATCTCGACGTCGACTGGCCCCGGTTCTGTGAACTGATCGCCGCCCAGGAGCGTCGAATGCTGCACGCCGGCTGGGAGATCCGCGTGTTCGACCATGAGCGCGGCTCCTACCTGCAGGAGGCAGAACGCTGTCAGCAGGCTTTTGCTAACGAGCCTGAATACGCTCGCATGTCGCTGGAGGACCGCAAGCTGGTCGCGGGTTGGGGAAAGCGCACGAGCGGATACTTCGGGATGTTGGGCGGTGCTGGTCGTTTCATGAGACTCACGAAAGATCATCCCGAGCTCGTCGGTGAGCACCTTGACCAGGTCCCACTCAATGGTCCCGTCGGTGTAGCTGCTGCAGAGCGGTTCATCCGCGAGGTCCGGAAGAATCCGGGCGTCGGTCTCGGCGCCGCCACGCGGCTGTTGGCCGTGAAGCGCCCGGATCAATTCCTTGCGGTAAATAACGGGAACTATCCAAGCATCCAACGGGTGTTCGGGATCAAGCCTGATAGATTGGACAAGTATCTCAGTCTGCTTGAGTGGTTGCGGGACCGGCAGTGGTTTGAAGCGTCCGAACCGCAGAATGAAGACCAGCGCCGCGTGTGGCGCGCTCGCATGGCGTTGGTTGACGCCATCTTCTACGAGCACCCAGCGTGACCCGACTTCACGAGGAGAAGATATGGATCTCAAGGTAGGCCGGGTCCTGGCACGGGAGTTCGCTGGATATCTGGCTTCGAAAGTGCCGAACGGCTCACTCGAGCAGACGATTCGAAGTGCCCGGCCGAATGAGGAGCACAAGGCGCTCGGACCGGCGACGTCGGAACTCCTCCGCGAGTTCCTCGCGACACATGGCCTGAACCCTGAGTCCGCGCTGGTCGACTGGGAAGGCAACGCGCAGCGAAGGGGACTGCAGCAGCAGAGCTATTCGCTCCTAGGCACCTGGACTCACCCCGACTTGGCGGTTGTTGCCCCCTTTTGCCCGACGACAATTACATCTCCCCATTGACGGCAATTACATCTCCCCACTGA
>CAZKDY010000098.1:0-3781 GCA_964551615.1 uncultured Polyangiaceae bacterium | reverse complement strand
GTCTTGGTCTTTGGGCTTGGGCTTCTTGGTCTCTTTGGTGGGCTTGGTCAGCTGCGCCGCGTCCGTCGCGACTCTGAGCCCCACCTCGCGCACCAGTTGGGCTGCCACCTGCTCTTCACTTGAACCACCAAACGAGCTCTTCTTGAGCTTCTTCTTGTTGCGCAAGAGCGCGCGGCGGTCGACGGCGGTCAGCGAGATCTTCGACTCACCATCCGCAGGGAAGTCGACCTCGAACTTCTCCACCACGCCGTCAAACATCCAGTCCAGGGCTTCGCCGTAGCCGACGCGGAGCGCCATGCTGTCTCCGTAGTCAAGCAGCGGAAACACCCCGGTGCGGCCGACAGCCAGATCCGCTGGGATGTCGGTGTAGCGGTAGCTGCGGCGCTCGCTGTCGTAGACGTTGAGTACCTCGATCTGTAGGGAGGCGAGGGCGTTCTTCTCGATGGTCTCCACGAACTGTACCGACAGGATGTCGTCAGTGTGCTCGTCGGGCTTGTCGCCCCAAGGTCCGGAGAGGGGCAGCAGCTGGCTCAGGGTGGGCACGCTGCCGGTGCCCGCGCTGCTGGGCCCCGCGTTGCCTCCGGGAACTACCCCAGCGCTCGACGCGCGGAACACCAGGCCACTCAGGCGCGCCTTCTCCTCCGCTGTAGCGACCACAGGCTCAACGATTTCGGTCGGTCCGGCGCCTGGCTCCGCGAACGGCGGGGGTTTGGCGAAGTAGAGCTCAAAGCGCGGGACGTAACGGTCCACCAAGCTGCTCGAGCCATCGATGATCACCGGCGCCGCGCTGGTTTCGTTCGACGCCATCAGTTGGTCACCACTCGCGGGACGAGGAGCGTCTCGCCTGGCGTAAGATCCAAGGGGTTGGCCCGATTGTTCGCGCTGGCGATCTGGCGCCAAGAGGCGGCGTCGCCGTATTCTCGAAACGCGATGGACGGCAGGGTGTCGCCTTGGCGCACCAAGGTGACGCCGTTGCGATCGGGGCTGGTCTCTCGCGTCTCCGCCAGCTGCGCCGACGCGCTGCGATGCTCGCGCAAGGTGAGGGTCGCCGTCGCCCGCACTGGCCGCCCGCCGGTGTCGAACAAGGTGTATTTCACGGCCAGGGATTGAGCGACCGCGCTCTCCAGCACCACCTCTTTGCCCCACAGCAACATGATCGGAGGCGGCGCGTGCAGCGCCGGGTGCTTCAACATCAGCTGCTCAAGCGGGCGTACGAACACTTCGCGCACGCTCTGGTCGGTGATCACCCGTCCGTCTTGCATGCGGTCGGTGACGTCGAGGAACAGCTCGAAGGACAGCTTGTCTCCGTTGCCTCGCACGTACTGCAGCACCGGCGAGTCGAGACCTGGGATCGCCACCTCGGCGTAGTTGGTCTCGCGATCGATGGAGTATTCCGTGGGGTTGAACAGCACCTCCAGGCGACCATCGACGAAGCCGGGCACTTCCGGACGCCGACGGCCGCTCAGCGACGGCACGACCACCAGGGTGAGCTTGGACAGCTCTCGCTCGAGTGCACTCATGCCGGCTCAGTCCTCCCCGCCTGCTGCGCCCGGATCGGTCGGGTCGGTGTCGCTATCGCCTCGCGGAATCATCCCGGAGGCGCGCTGCGCCGCGAGAGCCCGGGTGACCTCCTGGCGCACCAACTGGCGCAGCTGCAGCTCATCTTGCACGTCGAGGGATGTGCTCAGCTCTTCAATGACCAGCGCCATGGCTTCAGCTCCCTCCCCCGACGAACTCTTCGGCGGGAACCAGCTCAAGGCCCTCGTGGGCGACCTCAAGGGTCTCGATGGCCACGCTGCTCTGGCCAGAGTTCCAGCTCGGGCCGACGAACTTCGCGGGCAAGGCGCGGGACACGTACCAGACCAGGGCCGGGTTTCGCTCGTAGTCGAGCTGCGCGATCAAGATCGAGCGCCGGGCACCAAAGCTGCCGCCGCGCACTTGGGCGTACCAAGTCCAGAGGTCGGGGGTGAGGGCGACGCCGCGCTTGAAGGTGATGTTGCCGAAGTTCGCGTTGGTCGCGAACTTATGGGTGTGGTCGTTGCGGCCGCCCTCTTTGTACTCGTGGATCTCAAGGCTGGCTTCAAGGCCGCTGATCTCTTGAAACCCTGCGGAAACTCTCGTCACGCCGCCCTGGGCGATGCCGCCTGACACGCCGGCGCTCTCCGCGAAGGTGACCGCGAAGTTGAACCCCGGCATGGGGTTTGAGGGAGTCAGTCCGGGGAAGATCATGGGACGTTGGGCTCCTGCACCACGCTGGCGATGCCGCGGCTCACCACCAGGCGCACCAGCAAGAACTCAAGGGGCACCGCTGGCGCTACGCCGATGCGGCAGGTGAGCACCCCGTTCTCCTGCGCGCTCTCTGGGTTCAGCGCAGAGTCCGCCTGCACAAAGAACGCTTCGCGGGGCGTCGCGCCAGCCAGGCCGCCTTGGGCGTACAGATCCCGCAGCAGCCGCTCGACATCACGCCGTAGCTCAATCCAGGTGGCCGGCGCGTTGGGCTCGAACACGTAGGACATGCCGATGGGCAGCAGCGCGCGGCGCAGGAAGTTAAACAGCCGCCGCGTGGACAGGAAGGCCCACGGCTTGCGATCGGGGTAGCCGAGGGCGCGCACGCCCTGAATGGTGCAACCGCGGGGCAGCGTGAGGCGCAACGGGTTGATGCCTAACGCTTGAAGTCGCCCCTCGTCGGCCTCGCTGAATCGCGAGTCTAGGCCGATGCCTTGCTCCAGCGCGACATTCCCCACGGCAATCCAGGGGCCGCGCTCTCGGCTGCTGCGCGCCATCTGGCCGGCGACGAAGGCGGACGGCGGCATGAGCAGCGTGTCGTCTCCCTGGTAAACGGGACCAGCGATCACGCGCAGCCAGGGGGCGTAGGCGCCGCCGTAGTCGCGCGCTGCGCCGAGCGGCGCGATGTGCTCGGCGTACCAACTCTCAAGCTCACTCACGCCAAGCGGCCTCGTGGTTGAGACGCCACCCAGGGGCGCGTCGAGCAAGGCGACGCGATCGAGGCGCTCGGCTGCGCTGAGCAGCAACAGCTGGCTCAGCCGGTGGGCTTGCACTGCGTCGAAGGCCAGTCGGTCGACGCCCTTGGTGAGCCAGATCCGGCTCCATAGATCGGGAGCGACCAGCACGTCGGGCGTGTCCAAGATCGCGAGGGCCGCCAGGGCTCGCGTGAAGCTCGCCTCAAGCGCTGCGCTATCGCCGCCCGGGTCGAGACCATCGCGGCCGCCGCTGAGGGCGATGACTTCTTCTGGGATGGGCAGCTCGGCGTCGCTGATCGCCGGCCAGGTCGCGCTGAGGCCGATGGCCGCGAGCTTGGTCGCGCTGCCGACGGGGTCGGTGAGATCTAGGCCCTCCGCCCAGCGCTCCGCGCGGCTTGGCTCCCGGAGCCGCACGCTGAAGGTCGGCTCATAGACGGAGAGCACCACCGCCTCGCCGATGCTCAACCCACCCCCAAACAAGCCGACCACTTGTGAGCCAGCGCCGTATGGATCCACGCTCTGCACTCGGCTCCAGCCGGCGCCGCTGCCCGTGGCGAAGCGCGCCGGGAGCAGCTCGTCGGCCGCGAAGAAGATCGGCCCGCTCAGCCCGCTGAAGGTCACCTCGGTGGCTGAGGTCACTACCCCGCGTGCTTGACGCCTGACGAAGACGCGAGTGTCCACACGGAACTGGTTGGCGAACGCCCCCGGTTCCAGCGCTTCAAACGACAGCGTGATGGCGGAGCTCGCGCCGACCACGCCCAAGCTCCCGTGGCTTCGCTTGGCTTCTTTCGGGACGAAGC
>CAZKDY010000097.1:0-4044 GCA_964551615.1 uncultured Polyangiaceae bacterium | reverse complement strand
TGGCGGATCGGTGCCGGCGGTGAGGGTTCAGGAGCGCATCTCGACCCGAGCTGACGGAGCGCGTACTCTCGGCTTGGTGGATTTTGGCAGTTCGATTTTCCTATGCGCCGAGCTGGTCACCTACGGTGCCCTGGGGAACCAGCTGCCTGACGCGGCCACAAAGACGGCGTCTACTAAGTAGTCGAATCGTCGTGCGCTTTGAGATGACCCTCGACACAGGCTACACATCAGGAACACTGAACCATCGAGACCTCAGTGATCGCGGAGCATGCCTTTACAGCAAACGCTTTACCCGCGTTCGGTCCCTGGGTACATGTGCAGGACAGCCCATCAATACCTCCGCTGCAACTTGCGCCTGACTGTGCACAGCTGACCGAGCACGAGGACGGAGCGTTGCGGTCGTCAACCTTGCACTCGCCCACTGGACCGACCTCGCAGGCAGCCAGTGCCACAGACTGCGTATTGCAGCTCTTTGTTGTCTGTAGGCAGTCCTCGGGGTGTGATTCGAGGCAATTGAGCATGGCACCCCATTCCCTGGCGCATCCAGCGGCGTCCGCCTTTTGACCATCCGCGTTGAGTCCGCGTTGGCAATCCGACGCAGTCACGGCAGGACACGTCTGCGCAGCCTTGCATACGTCGGTAATGCTTGCTCCGCTCTTCGTAGGCGCGGTCGCTGTGGATTCGCAACCCAAAGCGAATACTGTCGTTGAAAGAGCGATAGACCAGTACAAAGCTGACATAGAAACCTCGTAGTTCGATCCTAGCGACAGTCTACCTGAGCTATTGTTAGGGCAACTGCGTTGTTTGATTCGCTGCACTCGATCCCAGTGCTTGCATGGATTCGGACTTCGATATCGCCCATGCGCGAATCAACCATCAACGGTTGGGATGCAGCTGCGGAGGGGATGAACGGCAGCAGGACAGGGACGGTTGGCTGCCCAGAAGAACTCTTCACTCGCAATTCAGCTCCTTCTGGACTGTCTGCCATTCCGCGATTTCCGACCACAACGTAGATCAACTCTGGTCGCCCGCAGCGTTGGCAACGAATGGCCTCTTGGATGAAGAGATCCGCCAATTGACACTGCGAATCGACTATAATCTTGGGCGTCGAGTTCAACGCATCGCAGCCACAGGCATCCGGAGCAGCCCCGCAGGCCTCTGGATCATCCAAACCATCGCAGTCTGAGTCGAGCCCATCGGTCCACTGTTCCGGGGCAAGGGGGTGCACACTCGCAGACGTGTCATCGCAGTCGCCAGGTAAAGTGACGAAATTCTCGGGGATGTTCTTGCCCTCGCAGATCCGGCCATCGCGGTCGCCGAACCTGTCTGAATCCCTGTCGGGGTACACCCACCGATATGTGTCGGCACGCTCGTCGTCGCAATCTCCCGAGAACACAGCGTAGCCGGAGGGCAACTCGCCGACACAGACTTCCACCGAAACCGCCCCCTCGCGGCCCAATCCGTCGTGGTCCGCGTCGACATAGGCCATAGTCTCGACGCATTGCTGAGCGTCATCAGTGCCTCCATCACTCGTGCTCTCGGCCGGAGCGAGGTCGACGGAACACGCGACACCAAGCAACGCCAAAGCGAGGCCAGGGTGCCACCATGGTGTGCGGCGGCCCGAATGAAACCTCACGGGCTCGGGAAACTGCACTGGTCGCTCGAATCTTCAACAAAAGTGGACGATGGAAGGGTGGGACAATTGCCCTTGTTGTGCGGAACAGCGACTGATGATGAAGAGATCGACGAGTTGCCCGCGGCGTCAGTCGCCACCAGCACAATGTCATAGCGACGTCCAGCACCTCCTCCCGTTCTCTCAGATCGGAGACAGAATCCGGTGTCCCCGAACAGGTAGTCAGGCGCAGTCGAACCGCTGCCGGGCGCGCTTTGCGCTTCGTTGCTCGTCACCGAAGCGATCCTCATAGAAGGGGTAGGGTCACATGCATCGGTAGGCCGGAATTGAACGTTGCTCCCGAGCGCGTAGACGACCAGCTTATGATTGGGAGGCCAGAGACACGATGGGTCATAGGATGCTGGGGATATTGTCGGTGGAGTAGTATCTTGGACCGAAACTGTTAGGTTAATCGTACCCCCTGCTCCTGTACCATCCGTGACGCTCAATTGTACTGAATGGTCTCCCAGCGGGAATCTCCCAGAGGGCCGAGGCGTATGCGCGTCCGAGAGAGGCACAGAAGCCGTCCAGTGGAAATAAAGGGTATCGGCATCTGGATCAAACGAAGCGCTGCCGTCGAGGGTCACTAGGGCGCCCTCCGCCGATGTGCACTCGGCGGTAACGTCCGAGGCCACGGGCGTAGGCGGCGACCCTCTCCCCGTCACTTGGGAGACTCGCGCGCCGTCGCGGTACGACGTAAATGTGAGAGGTGGTTCTGTCGCCCCTACCGGAGCGCGGAGCCAAAAGGGTACTGGGTGATCATCGGGAATCTCCACAGGTTGCGAGTGGGTTGCTCTCGGCGCAAAGCTGGCCACCAACACGCCGTTGGCGTCGCGGACCTCGATGGTTGTGGCGCCGCCTTGCTGCGGAGGGCCGGCGCCCAGGCGGCCGTCATCCACGTCTAAGAAAGACAGAAAGACCTGGCCGCTTCCGTCGATGTATCCGTTCGCCTCTAGGCGGCGCTCGACCCCCTGAAATTCATCGACACACGTCGGGCCGGCATTGGCATAGTGAAGCAGGCACAGGCCACACCATGCGCGGTGACTGTCTTCGCCTGTTTCCGGGTCCGAGGCCAAGTCCCATCCCGGCGCGCTGGCGTTCGACATGATGCAACGACTTCCATCGCCGTAGAATGGCGGAATCGGGCCATTGGAACCACTATGGTGTCCCGCAGGATTGGTCAGCTTCGTCTCCCCCGCCGCGTCCAGTCGCCAAGACCATCCAGATGCGTTGCTCGATACGTTTCCGAGGCAGAGCTCACCATCGAGCCGAGGACAACCGTGGGGGTGAACACAGCACGTGGCCGGATCACAGTCCAACTCTGGAATGACCGGGTTGGGATTACCACCTTGGACTATGTACTCCTCGCCGAGACCGATTAGGTGACCAAACTCATGCGTAAAGGTCACGTACTCACCCGGAAATCCAGGAACCGTTCCTCCAGTGTCGAGACCCACCAGTCCGCCGCCCGAGGTGAATCCGGCGATACATTGGTCGGAGCTGACGTCGTTAGTTACAAAGCTCACAACATCGAAGTTGCGAAGGTCAACGCCAGCGTCCCGCGTTGCCTGTAGAAGGTCATTGAGGCTTGTCGTGGTTGGGCACCCGAGAAGGGATATGGCTGCCGTCTCTGCCCAGAACTTTCGGCCCCGCTGGTCCTGGTGCCCACAACCTGAGACCATGCTCTTTGACTCAAAAAAGTTCACCCAACGTTCTGCTGCTGCGGCGGGGGCACTATCGTCCGTTCCTGTCCAACAGTAGGGGACGAACAGAAACCTCTGAACGCAAGCCCCAGAATCTTCATCGATCTCGCCATCGCTATCGTCGTCAATCCCATTGCAGATCTCGTCGTCGATGCCGCTGCCATCACAATTGTCGTCAACTCCGTTGGGTAACTCGGATTCGCTGCCGTCGATGAGCGGGACACACTCGTCGAACGGGCCTGGTCCGAAAAAGTCGCTGCAGTCACGACCACTGCACGCGCTTACGAGTTCCGTAGTGATGAATCCTTGCTCACAACAGGAATCCGCGTTACCGGGGCGCGCGCTGCATGGCAGGATCAGTTTCGAGCAGCACTCGTCGGCACTGATGGGGCGCTTCGCGACCCCTTCAAAGCAGGCCTGACCGAATGAGGCGCTTGCGTCAGCTGCGACGAGCGCGACGGCTAAGCTGAATACGGGTAGCCAGTAGTGTCGAATGAACAACATTACAACCCAATCCCCCTCTCAGCGGGGCCGCAGAAACCTAGCTGATGCCGAACGGTAGGCCGAATGTCCCTGCCTGTCAACCGCCCTGCCGCGGGTTCTGTCCATCCTGTTTGGGTGTGGCTCTTTTCCGACGAGCATATTTCCGTGCGATATCGATCACTTGAC
>CAZKDY010000096.1:0-4344 GCA_964551615.1 uncultured Polyangiaceae bacterium | reverse complement strand
TGCGGTTACAGCTGTGCGATCAAACTACCGTCAGATCGAGATCCACACCCGGTGGGACCCACACCCCGGCGAAACGACGCGCCTGAAGTGCTGCGGCGATTCGTTGGCAAGTGGGTTCCCGATCCCCCAGGACTGGTGTACGACCCCGACTCTCTTTCCCTCATGGAGGACCCGATGAAGGCAAAGCTGTTGTGTACGCTCGTGATCGTCTCTGTGACCGCGCTCGCGTGTGGCAAGGACAAGGCGGCCGAAGGTACGGCCGGTTCGAAGACAGAGCCCGCCGCTGCCGAGAAGCCTGCCGCTGAGAAGCCGGTGGCCGATGTCTCTTGTGACGCGGTGGTCGCGAAATTGGCGGGGTTCAACCCAGGGTCCGGAGAGCCGGAGAAGAAGCTGTGGACCAAGATGTGCAACGAGATGCCGCAGGGTGTGCGCGCCTGCGTCGTTGCAGCCAGCACGCTGGAAGCGAGCCAGAAGTGCATGGCGGACAAGAAGCTCGAGTAGCGGCCCCGCGAATTCGGGGACAGCGACGAACCTCCCGCGCTCCACTTCCCAGTGGTTCGCTCCCCACGCCGCCGAGAGGTTTCTGTTCCAGAGCCGCGTCGGCGCTCGCGCCGTGGCGGAGGTGTATCGGGCGTCGCGAGAGGACGTTGCCCGTTTCCGTCGGGAAGGCTTCAGCGGCGTAGCAGGCCGCGAAACCGAGTCGTCCGGTGCACTGGGCCAAGCTGTGCCAGCTCGAAAACCTAGCTAAAAACAAGCACCGAAGCGAGCGGCACGCGATGTGCAACCCGGCACGCCATGCGCCTTCGAAGCACCCTCGCCGGGTTGATCCTGTTGTTCGCTGCTTGCTCGTCCGAGCGCTCCAGCTCCGGAGGCAGCGATGGCTACTCCGGCGGTACCCAGCCCCTCACGCTGATGCCGGCGCCGCCAGGGCTGTGCGACGGGGACGGCTCCCAGAAAGACTGCTCCTCCGACGACGGCTGTGTCGACGATCCCGGTGGCCCGGGGGTGGGGGGCCCGCCCGGTGGCGGAGCCAGCGGCGGCGCCGGCAATTCGGCAGGCGCTTCCAGTGGCCAGGGCGGCGGGGCAGCGGGCCCAAGTCAGGGCGGCTCGAGCCAGGGTGGCGCGGGGGCCGCAGCTGGCAACGGCGGCGGAGCTGGCGTGGAGACCGGGGGCCAGCCCGGAGACGCGGGCGCCTGCACTCCAGACGACGACGGTGGGCTGCCGTACGGATGCGAGGACGCGGGCACCCAGCCAGAAGCGGGCACCCAGCCAGACGCGGGCACCCAGCCAGACGCGGGAGCCGGCGCCTCCCGCAACGCGAGTCGGGTCGTAGGCGCTTGCGCCGGACTCCCCCAGTCACTCCCGGCAACGCTGTATATGTCCGCAGACGATTCGGCGTCGACCGCCTCGCCGGTGATCGCCCGGAGCATGATCCGATCCGGTCAGCGCGTACCCGCCCGAGCGGTTCGGCCCTGGGAGTTCCTGAACTACTACGACTTCGCGTTCCAGGCGGCCGAAGCCGGAAATGTGCGCATCGTGCCGCAGCTCTCGTCGTGCCCAAAGAACGGCGAGCTCAGCCTGCAGGTCGCGCTCCAAGCGGAGGCACGGCACCCCGGCGACCGCAGACTGCTGAACATCACCTTCGTGCTCGACACCTCGGGCTCGATGGGTGGGCAGCCGATCGAGCTGGAGCGGGAAGCGGTCGTCGCCATCGCCGGGCAACTGAAGGAGGGTGACATCGTCTCGATGGTGACCTGGAGCACTGATCAGCAGGACATCCTGAGCGGCCACGTCGTGAGCGGAATGGACGACCCTACGGTCCTGGCAGCGGGGCGAGCGCTCGAAGCCGGCGGAGGAACCGATCTGAACGCGGGGCTCGCTCGGGGGTACGCCCTGGCTGAACAACACCGCTCGTCAAACCGGATCAACCGCGTGGTGCTGATCAGCGACGGCCACGCCAACGTGGGCGTCACCGACGAGGAGCTGATCGCCGCCCACGCAGACGACGAGGAGGGTGGTGAGGAGGGCATCTACCTGAGTGGTATCGGCGTCGGAGACGGAGTGAACGACACCCTGATGAACACCGTCACAGACGCGGGTCGTGGCGCCTATGTGTATCTCGACAGCCCCCAGGAGGCACAGAAGATGCTTGGGCAGCGCTTCCTCGAGGTCACGGATATCGCCGCGCGCTCGGTGCGACTCGAGGTGACGCTGCCCTGGTACATGCAGATCCAGAAGTTCTACGGCGAGGTGGTCTCAACGGACCCCACCAAGGTGCGACCCCAGCACCTCGGGCCAAACGACAACATGCTCTTCTTCCAAGTGCTCGAATCCTGCGACCCGAGCTTGATTCGCGGGGACGACCGCATCCGCTTGAGGGCGACCTGGGAGCGCCCCTTCACCCGCTCCAAGCACGAGGCGGTGATCGACACGACCCTGAACGCGCTCGCCGGGGACGACGGCGAGCTGACCAAGGCGGCGGCCATCGCAGGCTGGGCCGAGGCGCTGATCCAGTCCGAAGCCCAGCCGGACCGGGCGGGCGAAATCCTCACCCGGGCCTTGCAGAACGTCCGGGCCGCCAGCAACTCCGGCAGCGATCCAGACTTGTTGGAGGTCGCCAACCTGCTGGAGTTGGCCCTGAACATCTACTGAGGGTCGAGGTCAGCCCGCAGCCGGTGCGCCGCTACGCCGTACCTCTGCTTCTTCGTCGTCCTCGTCGTCCTCTGCTTGATCGTCCGCCCAGGCGCCGAGCTCTTCCTCCAAGCCGTCCAAAAACTCGACGGGGGGCGCCAGGTACACGAAATCACGATCCATGCCCACGACCCGAACCGGTTCCATTCCGCGCTTGTGGCGCAACGCGACCCAGAGAAAAAACGCGCCGAGCTGGGCCCGGGCCGGGACCGGGGCAACGGGCGGTGCCCGATGGCCACTAGCGCGCAGATCTGTGGCCCGCTCCACCAGCGGAGCTCAGGCCATCCTCAAGCAGCGCGGCGAGGAGCGCCGGTGTACCGCGCGGCAAGCGACATCGTGCGGCCGACACCTGTTGAAGGCCTTGCGAATCGACGCAGCATCTGGGCATGGCCTCCTGGACAACAGCGTCGCCACCCCGGGGCGCCAGACGCGCTGGCTCGATCTGGCACAGCGCGACGCCCGCTCCACCGTGCCCTGCGAGGCGGCGATGTCGTCGTGCCTCGGTTCGGAAGCGCAAACTCTTCGGGAAAAACCGCCAAATCCTCGCGATCTTCGAGGAGCACCCCGGCTGGATCGACGCACACAGAGCTGGCACGCTGTCTGCTTATCGCTTCAAGCCATGACAACCCATCGACCCCGCCACCGCCAGCTCGTGCGCCGCGCGCTGCCACTCCAGGCCACCGCGAGCGCCGCGTTCCTGGTGGTCGTGCTCGCCAGCGCCTGTTCCGGAAAGACGAGCTCGGAGAGCCCAGCCCAGGGGGGGACGGCAGGGACCGCCAGCGGTGGCACCCTGAGCGGCGGGTCCGGCGGGAGCGCAGTTGGCGGCTCGGGAGGTAGCAATGTTGGGGGGACCGGCGGCGGCGTCGTGAACCGCGCCCTGGGGGAATGCACCCAGGCGACGCCCATCCTGGTCGCCGGGGTCGATACCGGCACGGTTCGCTGCGAGGGCCCTTTTCTTCAGCGTGTCAGCGCGGGCACCTGCCCGGTCCGGGTGCCCCGAGCCGGGGTGCAGGACGGGGATCCCAACGGCGAGTGCCTGGAGGACAGCCACTGCGTGGCGAGGCCGCTGGGCTGGTGTGGCCGTCCCCCGGGAGACTGGCAGGCGTCGCCCGCCTGCCAGTACGGCTGTGAGACCGACGACGACTGTGCGGCTGGCGAGCTGTGCGCCTGCCACGAGTCCACGCCCGCCGGAGTGTGCGTGGCGGCCACTTGCAAGACCAGCGACGACTGCCCGGGCGCGGCGCTTTGCGTGGGGCGCAGCGTCTCGGTCTGTGGTGATGATCCGAACTCGCCAGTCAGCAAGGTGTTCAGCTGCCAGCAGCCGGACGACGAGTGCACGGCGCGAGACGAGTGCCCCCAAGATGGCTACGTGCTGTGCCTGCGCGGCGCGTGTGAGCCAGGAGCGGGCGCCTGCGGTGGCGGCAGGTGAGCTACAGCGGCTACAGCGTTACCGGGAGGCAGAAGGTGTTCGTCGCGCTGGGAGAAGCGCTCGCCAGCCTGACTCGAGAACTTGGACCGCCACGTTCTCGATCACGAATTGCCTTGGAATTAGGGGCTTGCGATGCTTAAGCGTTCGGGGCGAGGTAGTCATACTATGATGGGTGTGGCTCTTTTCCGACGAGCATATTTCCGTGCGATATCGATCACTTGACT
>CAZKDY010000095.1:0-4590 GCA_964551615.1 uncultured Polyangiaceae bacterium | reverse complement strand
CTGGGGCGCTACTCGGTAGGCTCACAAAAATCGCAGGTCGAAATCCCTTTGCGCCCATTGCACCATACCGCCCGGAAATGAGTAGTGCCCGATGGTCTCGAGCCGACGCCTATGCGCCGTTCCGGCAAACAGCGGGATCCCTTCGCCCAACACCACCGGCGCTTGGGTGATCACGAGGTCGTCGATCAGCTCTGCTTCCAGCGCCTGTCGGATCAAGTTGCCGCCGTCGATGTACACGTCCTTGCCCTCGGCGATTTCCAGTGCTTGCTCCACCAGCTCTCGAATGCTGCCCTGGACCGGACGCACCTTCGGCCTGTCGCACGCGAGCTCTCGGCTCGTGGCGATCAGCATCGGTAACTCCCCGTAGGGCCACTCTCCCCCAAACCCCTGGACCACGTCGAAGGTGCGGCGGCCCATCAGCACAGCACCCAGTTCCCCTAGGAAGTCATCGAAGGCCAAGGCTCCGCTCTCGGGCTGAGGTTCGGGAGGCGCTCCCCCGGGATTGTCGGGGTCCACTCCCGGGAGCCAGGAGAGATCGTCGTCCGCCGCGGCGATGAAGCCGTCGAGAGAGGTGGCGATGTAGACCCGGAGCTTGCCTCGTTGCATTGGTAGAGCCTACCGGACCGCGCTGACAGCGTGCTGTCAGGAGTCCAGCTGGTGGAGCAGCAACGAATTGCCCTCGGAGTCGAGGCACACCGCCATGCTCTGGCTCACTTCCGCAGGCAGTTGAGCATCCAGGCCACCCCGAAGCGATCGTGCACCACTCCGAAGCGCGCTCCCCAGGGGGCATCGAACACGGCTTCGATCACCTTGCCGCCGGGAGTCAATGCCGCGAACACGCGCTCGAGCTCCTCCACATCGTCGAAGTCCAGGGCAACCGCGACCAAGCCCGTAGGCGGCAGCTCACCGTCCATCGGACCGTCGCTCAACATCAAGAGCGTCTCTCCGACGTTCAGCACACAGTGCATCACGTCGTCCTTGCGCGGCCCGGTGGCTTTGTTGAACTCACCGAAGGTCAAGAGCGCTTCGACCTTGGCCCCGAGCGCGGATTCGTAGAACGCGATGGCCTCGCGGGCGTGGCCGTGAAGAATGAAATAGGGCGTGGCGGCTTGAATCGTCATGAGTAGCTCCGTTGCAACACGCTGGCTGCGTAGCCAACACTCCCTTTGACCTGCTCGCGCCCGGAAACTCATCGGCGGCGCGAACAAAAAGTCTCGAAGCGCTACTCGGGCCCCTCTTCGTATTGGTGCGCATCGCCGCCGATGTGGTCCCAGGGCGCCTTCGAGCCGACGAATAGGTGGTGCTGGATCTGGATCCCGGGATCCCCGTCGATGCTGCCCAACGTCACCCCGCGCACGACGCCTTCGTGGATCCCGCACAGCGTCGAGCCACACGTCCCGCAGAAGCCGATCTCCCAGCCGCCTTCACTGGCGTAGCGACTCAGTACCGCCGGTTCGCCGGTCCATTCGAAGCTGTCTTCCGCGAGGAATGCGAACGCCGACCCCGGACCGCTGAACACCTTGCGACACTTCGAGCAGTGACAGCTCTGCGCGCCGACCAGCGCCTTGGAAATCGTGTAGCGCAAGGCCCCACAGAAGCAGCCGCCCCGGAGGGGCAGCGCCGGTGTTTCGGTGGCATCACTCATCGCCGGAAGGATACGCGACGCGCCCAGGCCGGAGTCAACATCGTCCAGAGTAGCGAAGTTGGACAGCTCCGGATCGGGGGGTGAGGTGCAGCGCTCGGGTGCTGGGCCACGCGGGTGTCTATTCCAAGGCGTGCGCTTCGTTGCCTGATGCTCCGGCGCTCGACACCCGCGCGACGTCCTTCAGCCACACCGCGGGGATCACCCCCAGGAGCACGACCGCCGCGCCGACCAAGAAGGCGTCGTTGAAGCTCAACACCCCGGCGGAGATCATCGCGTGGCGCCCGACCATGGACTGACCCAGCAACAGCGCCGAGCGCGATGGCACGCCGAGCTCCAGCGCGCGTGCGGCAAGGTCATGAGTCGCCTGGAAGAACGCGGGCGAGTCCGCGTGCAGGCTCTGCCCGACGACCGAGCGGTGAAACGTGGCGCGGTGTCCCAGCACCGAAGCCAGGATCGCGATCCCCAAGGAGCCCGCGACCTGCTGGGTCAGGCTCAGCATGGAAGAAGCCATGCCCGCCTTCTGAGTGGGCACCGCGTTCATGGCGGCGGTCATCACGGGAGTGATCAAGAGACCCAGCCCGACACCGCGGATCAAGGTGGGGAACAGCACGTCCCAGGTGCTGGTGGTCACGTCCAGCTTTCGATACATCCACATGAAGAGCGCCGTGAGCACCAAGCCCACCAGCGTCGGCAAGCGGGGCCCCGTCCGCTCCGCGATCCGCGCGGCAATGGGCATCATCACACCGATCACCAGCGCACCTGGCAGCAGCAAGAGGCCCGCCTCGACCTCGCTGCGCCCCATGTATTGTTGAAGAAACAGCGGGAGCAGGAACGTCCCTCCGTACAGCGCGATGGAGCGCGCACCAGTCACGACCAGCGCAACCGAGAACTGCGTGTTCTTGAACAGCCCGAGGTCGAGGATCCCCTCCCCCACCACGGACTCTACCGCCAAGAACAGCGCCAGAGAGATCACGCTGAGGACCGCGCACGTGACCACGTAGTGAGAAGTCCAGCCCTCGTGATTCCCGTTCGACAGCGCGAGCAGCGCGGTCACCAGGAAGCTCGAGAGCAACACGAAGCCGGGGAGGTCGAATGGGCGCGCCTTGCTGGCGCCCGTTCCCTCCGGACGCAGCACCCGGGCCGAGGCCACCAGCGCGATCAAGCCGATGGGCAGGTTGATGTTGAAGATGCTGCGCCAGCCAAATATTTCCGTAAGGTAACCACCCAGGGTCGGTCCCAACGCCGGCCCGAGGATCACGCCGACCCCCCAGTAGCCCAGCGCCCGCCCACGCTCCTTGGGCGGAAACACTTCCGCGATCAGCGCCATGCCCGTCGGCGTGATGGCACCGCCACCAAAGGCCTGGATCACCCGCGCCACGACCAACATGCTGAGGTTTGGCGCCAACCCGCACAGCACCGAACCCACGGTGAACACCGCCAGGCTGCTCATGTACAGCGTGCGGTAGCCCACACGATCGCGGAGCCAAGCGGTCAGCGGCATGAAGGTGGAGAAGCCCAGCATGTAGCCCGTGACCACCCACTCGATCTGGTCCACGTTGGCGCCGAAGCTGGCCATGATGTTGGGCAGAGCGACGTTGACGATGCTCGCGTCAAGCGCGGACATCACCGTGCCCACCATCACCACCCCGAGCACCATCCAGCGGTAGCTCGGGTCCTCGGCGGAAGCGTCGGTCATTGGACGCGGATCCGCAGCACGACCGACTGCCCCACCCGCAAGCTCGAAAGACGCGGGCTTGGCTCCAGGGCGATGCGTACCGGGATGCGCTGCACCACCTTGGTGAAGTTACCTGCTGCATTATCCGCAGGGATCAGGGCGAAGGCAGACGCAGCGCTCTGAGCCACCACATCGACGTGCCCGGTCAGCTCCCCGCCTTCGTCGATGCTCACCTGCACCGGCTGACCCTGGGCGAGCTTCGCAGACTCGGTTTCTTCCACGTTGGCCGAGACATACGCATGATCGATATCGACCACGGTGACGGCACCCTGGCCCGTGGAGAGGTGATCCCCTGGGTCGGCCTGCACGCGCACCACGACGCCCGCGGTAGGGCTCTTCAAGGTGGCCCGGTCGACGGCGATCTTCGCCAAATCGACGTCGGCTCGCGCGCTCGTCAGAAGCGCCTCGGCCTTCTGGAGCTGACGCTTGCGAAGCGCGACCTTGTCGGCACCAGCGTCTGCCTCTTCGAGGCCGGCCTGAGCCAGCGCGACTTGGCCGCGAGAAATCGAAACGTCTTGCGGTCGCGCGCCGTCCTGGAGCAGGCGCAGCGAGGCTTGCTCCGCATTCAAGCTGGCCTGAGCGGCCTCCTTGTTAGTCCGCGCGGAATCGAGCGCCTGTTGAGTCGAGGCACCTTGGTCTAGGAGCTTCTGGGCGCGATCGAAGTTTCGGGTCGCTTCGTCGAGGCGTGCTTTCGCCGCGGACACGCGCGCCTTGGCTTGCTCGATGTCCTGTCCACGAGCACCGTGCACCGTGCGCAGCAAGGCAGCCTTCGCCGAGCTGACGGAGGCCTTGGCGCGACTCACCGAAGCGGTGGCGAGGTGACGTTCGAGCGCCAGGCTCGCCTTCGCCGCGCTGCCGACGCCTACTCGGGTGGAGGTCACGGAGATCGCCAGGCGTACCGCTTTCCGTGTGGATCGCTTGCTCCGCGCTCAGGGCCGCCATCTGTTACCGCCAGAGGGCGATGACGACGGCGCTGCTGAGCCCGTGCAGCTGGCTCTGGATGAGCCGGGGCTTGCAGCTTGCTACGAGGTGGCAGCGAGTGGAGTGGGGGTTAGCGGCCCTCGCGCCGAGCAGCCGCCGCTGCGCCTCCTGGGAGGAGGTGGTGGTGGTCGCTCTGGTGGCGTTTGCTCCGACGACACGCATCATGGGCAGGATGAGCCTGTCGGGGAGTACGGGGGCATCAATCTGTACGCCAAACAGCTCGTGCACG
>CAZKDY010000094.1:0-4615 GCA_964551615.1 uncultured Polyangiaceae bacterium | reverse complement strand
CGACGCAGGGCGCTCCGAGGCCTGCGCCTGCCCAGATGGGTCTACTTCGTCGCAAATTTGCAACAGCTCCGGCACCCAATGGGGCGCGTGTCAGTGCGCTGGGGGAAGCGGCGGCAATGGGGGCACTGCTGGAAGTGCAGCTGGTGGCACAACGGGCGGCAATGGCGGAGTCGGTGGGTCGGCCGGTGGTGGAGCTAGCGGTGGGAGCCAGGGTGGCGTTGGTGGCTCCGGCGGCAGCAGCGGTGGAGCCACTGGCGGCAGCGCAGGCGCCTCAAGCGGAGGTTCGTCGGGAGCCGTGAACTGTCCTGACAACTTAGTGGCGGATTGTAGTGGGGAGTGCCTGACACCACGGGCTGAGTGCGCCGCGGGCTGCACGATCGGCATCTCGCAACCCGTGCCGGCCCTTGGAGATCTGCCCATGCGCATCCGGCTACCTGCGCCAAGCAACTCGCCTGACTGCTGCGCGCCCGTCAGTCATATGGTTGCGCTGCGGCACACCAAAAACGTGAACGTCCGGTTTTCAGTCAGCCCGCCGTGGCGGCTGGTGGGCCCCGATGACACGGAGTTCACCAACAACCAGCTCTGCATGCACAACTCATTTCAGTGCATCGTGCGACATCCGGTCGAGAACGTCGTCTACGCGTTCACGGATGACCCGAACGCACCTCCCACAGATGTCCTTTTGGAGGCAGCCAACAGCTGCCCATAGACAGGAGCCCGCTCGTGCTACGAACTCAAAGTCAACTCAGGAACCTGGCGCTGCTGATGGGCAGCTTCCTTGCAGGGTGTGGAGGTGATCCGGCCGGCCTTCACGGAAGCGACCCCGCATCGTTACCCAGCGCTGGTGCATCCATCTACGGGATTGAGGCCATCGCAGGGCGCAAGCGTGTGCGCTTCTTGCCAAGCGACCTGGAGTCGCCGGATCCCGAATCCGGCGCTTCGCTTCGCAGCCAGAGCGTTTCTGTACCCGACGGCAACGGCACCCGAGAGGTGATTCCTGACCAGCCGGCTGAGCTCGCGGGGAGCCTGCTGCTCCTACTGGCTGCAGGAGAGTGCGGGATATACGCTGAGGACGCTGGTATGCATGCGCCGTTCCCTGACGCAGCCACGGAGGTTCGGTTTCCCTGGATTGAAGGCAATTCCTGGTATGTTCTCGGCGGAAAGATGAATTGGGGGAGTGGGACCAGTGCGTTCAAATCCTGCGACGACGTGCTATTCCACGAGGAAGCACTGTTGTGTACAGCTTCCAAGCTGGAGGAAGTCGCCTCCGCAGTGAAGCCCATCGTCTGGGATCGCGTGGATCGACGGCCTGACTGGATGGGGCAGGACCTCGAGGAGAACTCTTTGGTGATCCCGCCCCAGCGCCAAAAAAACCGCTTTATTGTCCGAGATCTGGCTCTCAACGTTCTGGCGCACCTGGGCAGACTCGATCTGGAGAAGCCAACGACGCTGGCTCATACAACATGTGCTCAAGGCTACACCAACGCGATTGTAAACCCGACTGCGGGAGAAGCTGCGGCGCTCTCACTGTTTGGCGTCGCTGGTGGAGCACGCCCCCCTTACTTCAAACCGCACATCGGCCTGCAGACGGACGTCAATGGTCAGGTCATTCTCGACGGCGGCGGCGACCCACTCCCCCTCACGCTTCCGGTCAACGTGGGCAACGTGCCCAAGCTCGCCGGCGCGCGCCTGGAACATCAAGCCAAAGTCCTTCGGGAAGCAGGCGTCCTGCTCAAGCGCCTGATCAAGGATTCAGTCTGGGCCGATGCTGCGGGCGCAGCAGAACTCCGCGCGCAGGCCGCTGACCCGAAGCTCGGCAACGAGCTCTACTGGGGCGCCAAGACGCCAGACGGGAAGCTCTATCCGTACAACTCGATGGCTCACGTTGCCCGAACGCTCTTCGGGCGCCTCGAAACCGGCGTGGCTGTCCAACCGCCCATCCTCCAACCGGATCCGCTCAACGCTCCCCTACCTTATACCGACCCGCGCTGCTCCGGCTACGCAAAAAACGAGATCCTCGTTGGCAGCCCGTACCTTGCCCTAGACCCCGCGGTCGGGGTGGACTGGGCCGCCCGTTGGGAAGATCTGCCTATCAACAGCGCCGGGCAACTTCGCGCCACACGCCTCCTGAACAACGCAGGCGTGGTTTTGTCCAACGCCAGCGCCCACCAACCGAACCTCACGGCTACCCGGGAGGCGCTGAAGGAACAGCTGCAACTGCACGCGGCCCTCGTCGAAGGCATTACGGATGCCGCGAGCCCTGAGTTTGCTGCCTTCAGGATCTCCAACACAGGGATCGCCGTTGGCCAACAGCTCGACGACATCTCAGATCAGGACCTCCGCTTTGGCTTTGACCGCACGCGCAACGCGTTTGAACAACTCACTGCGCAGCGAGCGATATCCACGGCAAACCTGACCGCCGGACTGAAGCCGAATCACACCGCCGCTGGCGCCATCTCGAGCTTAGCTTTGGTGATCCAGGGCGGGCTGCCACGCGGCGATGTGTCGACCGATATCATAGCTCGCCTGGGTGGTGCTCAAGCGGCATCCCAATGCGCGGAGTGGTTCGATGCCTCAATTGGGGTCAACGCCGCCAGCGCCGAGGCCCAGAAGGTCGCAGCTTTTCAGAGCGCCTTCGTTCTTGGGGATGTATTCCGCAATCGGCTAAGCGCCATGCGAGATCTAGTCGATACCTCGGGGATCGGTGCTCAAACCAACGCAGGCAAGCTCGCCGGGATCGGGGCAGCAGAGCTACGCACCTGGGCTGGCCCTGGCCGCGTCTACACGAAGCGCGTCAACTACGAGGGCATGCGGCAGGCGTTCACGCTACAGGGCTTCCTGCCTGAAGACTTCGGCGTCAAATCTCCAACCGACATCGCGGGGCGCCTAGCCGTCGTCTACGGTGAGCCCTGGGTCGCGGATTGTGCCGCAGGGATCCGCGTGACCTGCCCAGACGACTTCGAAGCCAGCTATGTGCCGGACATGGAGATGGTTCAGGTTGGTTCAGCGATCGCGAATTTTGCCGACTACAACGGCTCGGACGGTCGCGCGCTCGAGTTCGTCGTACCAATGGGTGGCGTCTTCAATCCACCAGTGGTGCCATTCGGCAGCGCTGGCACGAAGCACATCTACTTGGTGGCCCGAGCCAGCGCTACCGGAACAGGGCGAGTGCTCGCTGCCTTCAAGCCAAGCGCCGAAGACTTTGTCAGCAGCGAGGTGGTGAGCGACTACCAGCGAGATCTCGCGAACAAGCTCCTGGGCGTGGACAAGGGCTTCGCCACGAAGGGCCTGCGCTTCAAGGGTATTCGGCTTGGCGAGAGCCCAGGCTACTGCGTCGAGAACGTGCCAAACGATTTCTTCGTCCCGCTTGAAAACGAGCTGACCAGCGACTCCGACCAGTTCGAAGACAGCTGGAAACACTACCTCGACCTGGCGGCCATCGCCTCCCGTGAGGCTGATTCCCTGGGGCAAGAGCTCATCCAGCGCAACCTCGCGGCAGATGAGAAGAAGCAGGCTGGGCGTGAGGCGCTAGGGCAGACGTGTGGAGACTTTGCCGCGATCGACAAGGTCGGCGTTGGCAAGGGCACCATAGCGCCTCCCGATGACGACAGCGCGCTGGCTGCTTGCTTCCATGAGGATACTATAGACATCGTGTTTCTTACGGAGGATCCGTTCGTCGGCGCGACCGACACCGAAGCAACCTGCCAAATCAAGGATCTCTTGGGTTGCCCTCGCGGGGCCGCTGACGCCGAGTGTGGTGGCTTCGCGGGACTGGCCGGTCCTCAGGTCAACCCCATCCTGCCTGCGTCTGAGCTGTGTGAACTGAGCGAGCTCAGCCACGCCGGGCTTGGCTACGGTGAGTGGCAAGATCCTCGGAAGGGCTTGCTTGCCGCCGGGGGGACCACGGATCTTGACTGTGCCCCAGCTCTCGCCCTCTACCAAGCTGCGCAAAACCACCAACTCGATGCCAACAAGGCGATGGAAGTAGCCATTCAGCCTTGGGCATCGCCAGAGCAGCTGAGCGCCGTGTTGGGCAGGATGCGCTTGTCAACCGACCCCGACGCAGCGTCCGTCAAGTGGGATCTGACGATCGCTGGCGAGCTCGTGCTTTCGACGTCAAAACTGCGAACGTCAATCGTGTGCACCTGAGCGCGTGCGTGACCCAGCACGCTGTCATCGTCGTCGACTGACAGAACGATGAGCTGCTGCGAGCCGGCGTCGAAGGTCGAGCTAAGGACGGTACTGGGGGCGAAGAACGGCGTGTCGAGCTTCAGCCAGGCAGCTCGAACCAGGTCGTAGCGCCAGACGTCACCGGCCGGGATCGGATCCTGTCCAACCATGCCACCGACAACGAAGAGCTGGCCCAGTGTGGCTGAGAGAACGTAGTCGGGTGCGGTTCGCCGGCCCGGTGAAGCCTGAAAGGACGAGAGGGCCGCAAAGCTCGGTCCGGGGTACTCACCCCCCAAACCTCCGAACGTCCCGAGCCCCACTTCCCCACCGATACGATCGAGCGTGATGCCTTGGATGTTATCTCCAGCAGCGTGTTGGCGCTCCCCTCCACCACGCCAGATTGGTGCCCCTCCACCACGCCCTCTTCCCGGCTGGCGCGCAGGGA
>CAZKDY010000093.1:0-4749 GCA_964551615.1 uncultured Polyangiaceae bacterium | reverse complement strand
TGTCTCCTCGCGGTACACGCGATAGCGGCTCACGACGCTGCTAGTGCCGATCCGGGTTGAGCTGCGGGATGATGTGTCCCAGCTGCGCCAGGTGCTGGGCTACCTGGGCCCGTACTGGAGCGTGGTGTTCTCCGACTACCTGACGGACGCTGGGGGCAATCGCGAGCGCATCGCGTTTGTGTACGATCGCCGCGCAGTCGAGTTCACGGGGCTCGCGTCCTACGCCATCGCGCCGCGCAAGCGCACTGACGCCGACGAGTACGCCTCGCAGATCTCTTGGTGGCGCCCGCCTTACATGACCTCGTTCCGCGCGGGCAGCTTCGACTTCATCCTGGTGGCCGCTCACATCCGCTGGGGCAAGAGCGACGCTGGGCGCGTGCCCGAGCTGCGGCTGCTGGCGGAATGGATCGCCGCGCGCTGCAAGGAGCAGCACCTGGGCGACAAGGATCTGATCGTGCTGGGGGACTTCAACATCCCCAAGGAAGAGAGCCCGCTGTTTGAGGCGGTCACCTCCAAGGGCCTGCGCGTCGCGCCCGCGCTGCTGGGCCAGCCAGGCTCTAACCTCGCGCGCGACAAGCGCTACGACCAAATCCTCCACGATCCGCGCTTCACCAAGAGCTTCAGCGGCCACGGCGGCGTGCTGGATTTTTATTGTGGTGATCACCGGGCGCTGTTTCCCCGCGCGCCGCTCACCAAGCGGGAGTTCACGTACGAGCTCAGCGATCACCTGCCGCTGTGGGCCCAGATCAACACCGACGTCGAGGCCGAGCGCCTGGATCAACTGCTGGCGCGGGCCGTCTGAAGTGGCGGATTCGGCCAGGTTGCTACTTCCGGGTGGTCCCGGAGCCGTCCAGACTGCGCTAGCGGTGCGCCAAGTTGCTCTCGCGACCCGTCCAGCTGCGCTGGCGACCTCTACAGGTGCTCTCGCGGCTCCAAATGTTGGTCTAGCGACTCCAAATGTTGCTCTCGCGGCGCGCCAAGTTGCTCTCGCGGCGCGAGATGTTGGTCTAGCGGCGCGAAATGTTGGTCTCGGACCTCAAAATGTTGGTCTAGCGCCTCGATCCCCTCAAAAAAAATGCGAGTCCCCTGCTCTCGCGACCTCGATCCCCGCTGATTTTTCGTCGATCCCCCGCTCTCGCGGCGCGTTCCCCAGCAAAAAATTGCCGATCCCCTGCTCGCGCAGCACCGATCCCCCCTTCGCGCGGCGCCTGACCCAGCAAAATCGGTGGCTGACCCGCTTCCAGCGGCGCTTGTACCGAGGGGATCGAGCGCTTCGAGCAGGGGATCGCTGTTTTCCAGGGGCAACGCACCACGCCTCCCACGCGGGGGTGGTGGGTCTGCAGCTCGGGACCCGACGACGCGGAAGCGGGCGCTCGGCCTTGGAGCATCAAGTCAACCAGCCGCGGCGCCATGCCGACGGCCTTGAGCCAGTAACCTCAATCAGAAAGCAAGTACCCCATGGCACGACTCAGCATTGGCGATAAAGCGCGCCGCGTTTTGACCTTCCTCCACGGCCTGACCAACCCGCGGGCGGCCAGTGTGCTGGCCGCGTTTGGCTTCAGCCAGCGCGATCTCGACGAAGGCTGGCAGCTGCTGCGCGAGCTGCGCAGCGTGCGCCTCGGTGAGCGCGCCCAGCTGATCTCCCCGCGCACCTTGCGCGACTTGGACGAGTGGGAGAACCGCTGGCTCGCCGTGAGCAAGGCCAGCCTGGAGCGCCACTACCCCGACGTGCACGCGACGGTGTTCCTCAACCTGTCTCAGACCAGCGGCCTCGACGTGATCAACTCCGTCGGCACCTTCCTCGAGCGCATCAAAGAGCTGGAAGCCGCCAGCGATGCCGACTCCAAGGCCGCCCGCAAGCTGCTCAGCGCCCGCGGCCTGAACAAAGCGACCCTGGACGAAGCCCGGGCGCTCCTGGCCGATTTGGGCACCATCCGCGCGGCACCCGAGCCCAGCGACACCGCCGAAGAGATCGCCACCCGCGAGCAAGCGCTGTGGGCCTGGTACAAAGAGTGGAGCGCCATCGCCCAGACCAACATCTCCGACCGCACCGTGCTGCGCGGCCTGGGCTTCTTAAAGTCCACCCGCCGCGCCGACCCGGAGGAAATAGAAGACGAGCTGGAAGAAGACGACTCACCGAGCTCAACGGCGGACCAGCCCGCCGTTGCCGTGTGAGATGATGTAAGGGCCCGGCGCGCCTTGCGGCGCGCTGGGTTCCTGTGCGGTCATGGCTCCGCTCTCACATCCTTCTGAAGCTTGGAGTCAGCGACCGTCCGTCAGCTGTTGAAGCAGCCACTGCAGCTCAGTTCGGGCGCGGCTGATCACGTCGACGTACGTGAGCACCACCACGCCTGGGGCTTCGTACTGCAGCGACACCTTCTGAGCCCGACGGCCGCCCATGAGCACGATGTTGATTTTTCCAGCCCCAACGAACTGAAGCAACTCGTCGCGGTATTCGATGACCTGCGCCTCGTCTTGCCTATCGAGTGGATGTGATGGCCGCTTGAACTCGATCAACAGGTACTGGCGAAGGAGACCCTGAGCGAGGAACAGATCAGGCCGATTGTTCGCTCGATCGCCGGTGAACTTTTTCCCTACCCAGCCGGCCACCAGGGTCCGTAGGGACTTGTTTGAGGAGACCAGGGAGTACTCCGCGCCGAGCACCCAGCGGTTGTCCTCAATGGCTTGGTGCATCTGAGACTCGAGGGTGGCCTCGTTGGCTGCCAATAGATCGAGTTCGTCGAGGAAGCGTAAGCGGCTCCGCGTCTGGTGGCCGATGAGCGCGAGGTCGACCAGGCCAAACTCACCGAGGATGTCGGCCAGCACGGCGACGTCACGCCGCGCTGTGTCGTCGATCTTCTGAAACACGATCCAGTACTCGTCACGCTCGAAGGCATCCAGCATCAGGCTGACCACGATGCCGATGCGCTCGTCGCTCTCCCCGTAGAACCGCTTCAAGATCCTACTGATCGTGTCCTCAGCTGCGCTGCGGCGGTTCTCTGGGAGCTTGGCCAAGCGCTCATTGACTTGCTTCTTGAGCCGAGCCTTCTGCAGGTTCACCTCAGCCTTGAAGGTGGTGGTCACTTTCTGCTTGAGCTGCTCTGCAGCCCAGGTCGTGATCTCCTGATAGGCCTTCGAGTTCTCGATGATGGCGCCCCAGTCTGCCGTGACGTGATCCGTTAGCCCATCCGCCTCTATCTCCCCGTACACCCGCTTCAACAGCTTCGGTGGGATCTCCTCGTGGCCACCCAGGCCCAGGTCACTAGGACGCCCCACGAGCTTTCCGCCGACGCGAATGCCGATGCCTGACTGCTTCACCGATTTGGCATCGCTGAGCGTGAAGGTGAGCTTGGCGGGCCCCACCCCTGGAACGTCGAGCGTTGCGGTCACCGTCTCACCAGGAATGTCCTCAATGGATAGCGGCTGGCCGTTCACCACAATGGCGAAGTCTGCCTCGCGGCCGTAGTCCCTCATGAGTAGCTGGCGCATGCTTTCTGGGCTTGGGAACGCGAGGCCTTGGTTCAGGTTGCTGAGGGTGATGGTGGTGCCGTGATCGTTGGCGCTGCATTTGGCGACGGTTACCGGCAGATCAATGTCCTCCAAGTCCATCACCGCGCCGACCAACGCTTCCTTGCGGATTTGAAGCCGCGTCTTGAGTCCGCGAGCCTTGGTTTCGAGAGCCATGGTGTCTCCGGCGATCAGCCCGGCGAACTTACCAATACCCTTGCGGCCCTTAACCTTCCGGCGCTTTCCTGGCGTTACTTCACCCTTGCGCATGCTGCGGCCGTTGGCGATGGTCAGGTATTCCTCCCTGACTTCGGCTTCCGTCATGCCCGTGCCGTCATCGGAGATGACGATCGGTCCGCCAGTCACCTCTGTCGGAAGCTGAATGTTGACCATCTCGGCGTCAGCGTCCCATGCATTGTCGACGAGCTCCTTCAGGGCCTCCTCAGATGAGCGGTAGCTCTCACCCAAGAGCGCCGCGAGCTTTGGATCGACCTTGAACCGCGCTGCCTTCGCCTTGGCCATCGTTCCCCCTCTGAGCTGCGCCACCTCGTGGGCGGCCGCTCGCTATGCTCGCACGGTCCCCCCGGGTGAGGCCATGACGAAAGCCGACACCTCTTGGAGCCATTGCAGTCAGGGACTCTGCGGGTTTGGGGATCCGCGACCGTCGGGCAACTAAGAGCGGAACTGCGTGCAGGACGACCGTGCCAACGCTCGGGGGATCAGCTCGGACTGTTTCTTCTTCACAACATGCTCCAAAGCGCGGATGATTCCCGGTTGTCGCCACTACAACTGGAGGAACGATGGATAAGGTTGTTGATAAGATCGCCGCCCTTGGGGTGCCTGGGCTCGTCATGCTCGTCGCCATGTCCGCCACAGGCTGGGCAGGTGCGGCCGCTGTCACTGCCGCTCTCGCGGCACTGGGGGGCCCGCTGGGAATGCTAGGGGGCATTGCCATGCTTGGCATCCTCGGCCTCATCTCAAAAGCGCTCGCGGAGTTTGGTTTTGAGAAACTCTTCGTGGCGACGGTGGACCGACTCTTGGAGAAGGGCACCTCGAAGGACGAGATCCGAAAAAAGGTTGAGGGATACCCTGTCTCGCGCGAGCTGAAGCTCAAGATTTTCGACCACCTCAACTCCGCCAAAGCGTAGCCTCTAGCGCCAGCAGCTGGGTTTGAGTTGCCGTCCGGTAGGGTGTGGATCTCGATCTGACGGTAGTTTGATCGCACAGCTGTAACCGCACGGA
>CAZKDY010000092.1:0-4977 GCA_964551615.1 uncultured Polyangiaceae bacterium | reverse complement strand
ACGAGGCTCGCGGGCGAATGGCCTACAAGCCGGTGAAGACGGCCATGTCGTTCGCTGCGGCTGTGATGGGCGCCAAAGACATGGCCTCTGGGTTGAAGGGTGGTGCACCCAAAGCCGGCACGAAACCCAAGCCGAAGCCGGCTGCTGTCGAAGCTCCGGCGCCGAAAGTGGTCGAGCCTGCGCCGTCGCTACAGGGTCCGGCGGGGCCGGGGGTGGAAGCCCCAGGGGTCAAGGCCAACGGTTGCCCCGGCGGCAAGTGCGCAGGGAGTGGAGTCTGTTTCATCGCAGGAACGGTTGTCTGGACGGATCGCGGCCCGCGGGCAATCGAGACTCTCGCGCTCGGCGAGCGCGTGTGGGATCAAGGGGCGTCTTGCGAGACTCCTGATCTCACCGGCGAGTGGCGCACCGTCAGCCTGTCGATGCCGAATCCGGATGGTAGCGGCGATATCCTCGAGGTCGAGTTGCTTCGACCCATCAGCTGGCTGAAGAGCCAAGCTGTCGGGGTGGGGGCGTGGCTGCCGCTCAGCCTGAGCGAGCTCGGAGTCTCCGGTCCGGCGCAGGTCACGGCCGTCGAGCCAGCGCCAGCCATTGAACCAGGCACGGGCTGCGTAGTGATGGCCACAGTGCAGCATCTGAGCGACGAGGTGCTGCGCATCCGCTTCGTCGAAACCGCTGAGGTGATGGGCGTAACCGGCGCGCACCGGCTGTTCTCAGCTGTTCGTGGGTGGATCCCTGCGCGAGAGCTGGAGCCCGGAGAGCGGCTCCGGACAGCTACCGGGGTCGTCACAATCGCCGAGGTCCAGCGGGTCTCCTCGGAGCCAGTGCGGGTCTACAACGTTGAGATCGGTGTGAAGCACCAGTACTATGTGCTGGGCGCCAAGGTGTTGGCGCACAATACGACGCCGGGTGGGGGTGCCTGCGGCCCCACAGCGTTGCCCGAGAAAAGTGGACAGGGAAGGGCGGGTGGTCAGAAGCGACTCAGAGAGATTCGGGATGACCCAAATGCATCGTCAGCCGACCGAGGCTGGATACAGCAAGAAATCAACCGCATTGAGCGAGGGCAAAGCAAAACAATCAGAAATCCGCCAGGCAAACAACTAGCACACGCGCGTGGTCGGGAGGCGGCTAAGGGATACAGCCACACCGAGTCGCCTTCCTCACTGCAAGACACGGATTTGCATTCGCAACAACACAAAATTGACAAAGGCGGTAAGTTGAACAAGGAACGGCAATGAGTCGGATTTCAGAAAAGCAGATCGAGGCACTATTTTCGACGCCAGGACCTGGTCGCTTCAAGCATTTCGTATCCCGTGTCGCGGATCAAGAGCATGCCTGGGGACTTTGGAGCGAAGGCTGGGCGACGGCAGGCGATGCGACAGGTGTCTCTTCGCTGGCGCTCTGGCCAGCACGCGAGTACGCAGAGCGTTGTATTGCAGGAGCGTGGGCAGGGTATGAGGCGAAGGAGCTGCCGATTGAGGACTTGCTTGGCAGTTTCGGGGACACTATCCGGAACCAGGCAGTGAAGATCTCCGTGTTTCCTACTCCCAGCGGCCGCGGCGTCGTTGTCGGGATTGACCAACTTAGGGATGCTTTGGAGTCTGCGCTCGCGCAGTACTGAGGCACTTCGCCAGAGTTCAGAAGTTTGTGCCGCTTCGGTACGGCTAGCGACTATTCTGACCGATCGAAGGTGTATTGTATCCGTCTTGCGACTTGCGACCTTTTTGACCGGGGAATAGCGCCCCGTATTCTGTGGTTTTTCGGCATCGCTGAAAGCCTGACCATGGCCTACCTCAACAAGCCTCTGCTGACCGGGTCGTCCATCTCTGACAACTGAATACCCAATCGCGAGCGTCACCGCCGCAGCACCGCCGCCCGAATGAGCGCCACCACGCCCTCAAGGTCGCTGTGCACCAAGCGCGCCGAAACGCGCAGCGTGCGATAGCCCAGCGCTGCAAGAAACCGATCCCGCTTGGCGTCAGCCGAGCGCGACTCCGCATGTTGCGCGCCATCCACCTCAACAATGAGTTTGGCTTCGCGCGCTAGGAAGTCAGCAATGTAGCGCTGACCAAGCACCACCTGCCTACGAAACGTGACGCCAAGCTGCTCACCGCGAAGCGCGAGCCACAGCCGCGCTTCCGCAGGGGACAACGCCCGCCGCATACCGTGAGCGCGAGCCGCGAGAAGCTGTTGACGTTTGCTGCGTTGCTGGGCTGAGTACGTTGACATAGGGCCTCCTTCGCTCGGGCGCTGCCGAGCGAAGCCCAGCGCGCAGAGAGCGTGCCGCGCGCCCACCACGCAGCTTGCACACTGCACGCGAGGCACGCTGTGTGCGCGACGCGCAGTCCGGCAGCGTCCGAGCGAAGCGCAACACATTTGCGCAGCGCGCTGAGATAACAAAGCCCCACGGCAATAGACAAGGACACCGCAGGGTCGCCACAGGGTGACCCCCTCCGCCCGCGCGCGCGAGCGCAGCGAGCGCGTCCGGCGCCTGGAGGGGGCGCGCCGTCAGGCGCGGGGGGAGGCAACCCCAAAAGCGACGGGGGAGCTGGTCGAGCGGAGCACCTATCAGGCTTACGGCGGAAGTGAGAGCGACTACCGCCCCGAGCGCTGGAAGAGTTTCCGGGAGGATTATCGGTTCACTGGGAAGGAAGAGGATGTAGAGGCAGGGCTGATCTACTTTGGCAAGCGGTTCTTGAATCCGTTGCTGAATCGGTGGGTGAGTGCGGACCCGTTGGCGATTCATGGGTTGGGGGCTGATCCGAATCTGTATGCCTATGTTTCCGGGCGGGTACTCAAGTCGGTTGATCCGCTAGGTCTGTGTGATGACGACGGTTCGGGGGGCTGCGGAGCGGGCCCGTCGACGCAGGATGGCACTCCAACCGAAGGTGCCAGTGGTACTGGCAACACCGAGGATCTCGGCATTGACCGCGGCCTGTTGGGGCGAGCCGTGGGAGGGACTGTTGTCGCGATCGCGGAGTTCGCGGGTGTTGTAGCGATGGGGTTGTTGTCGGGGTTGGTCATACCCGGGGATAGCGGGCAGCCTGGCCAAGCGTATCCGGAGGAGCAGGTCGCCATCGTGATGATGATGACCGGGCTGGGTGGCGCGGTGAAGCCGCTGTCACGACCGCTGATTAGTGAGGGTACAAAAGCTGCACGGATCGCTCGATCAGCACCGCGGCCTCTAACCAAAGCTGAAGCCAACAAGGTTGTTGCCAGGGATCTCGACAAAGTCGCGGCAGAAGTCGACCGAGCGGTGGAGGTTCTTACCACGGAGGGAAGCGCCACCCCGCGAGGCGCACAGAACTCTGGAGACGTTGGCTTCGGAGCCCGCACGAACGACGGCCCGTACACACACATGCCAGAGCGTGGTAACCCCAAGCCAGGCGGAACCTACCATTACTCCAAGCGTCAGGCGATACTAGCTGAGAACGCTAAGAGGAATGGGGGCGTCATCAAGCATGACGTTACCGGTAAAGAGCTAAAGAAGGGAACGCGGCGGACGAAGGGTAGCAAAGTGGATCCTAACGAGGCACAGGTCGATCACGGGGAGGCCAGGCACCTGGGCGGGCGACCGACCTACCGCAACGCTCGCGTGATAGGCGCTGCGGAGAATAACGCATTGAACAAAAAAACTCAGATTCGCAATCCTGCGACCCCAAACGGCCAGAATAATAATAACAGTACAGGTGGTCCGTGAACGACGATGAGGGCGAGCATTTCACTAATGACCCTGAGGTTGCGGTAATTGCGGACTCTGAGGTTCTCGAAGGGGCTCCGGTACTGTTCGTGTTTCACTATGATGAGGACGGGATGTGGCAGTTTATGGGACCATCTCCTCCCACTTCTCCGGTCGTGGTCGCACTTGGTGATATTTGGAAACTCCACCCTGATACTCGGGAGCTGGCTGACCTGCCGCTTGGCTGGCAAGCGACTAGAGATGCAGCCAGCGAAGCTTGGACGCTGCAGCTGATTCCGCCGGAGGCCGTCGGTCCTGATTAATGTATGTGTCCCGCGACCTTTGAAGTCGAGAAATGTGGCCCTTGTAAAGAGTTGCCATGCGGCACCGAACAATGGCCTCATTATGTCGGACCTGAACGAGCCTCAGATGACCGGACTTGGTCCACTCAAAGCGGAATCCTGCCCGCCGCTCCCGCCTTCAGACGCACCACGCGCCACCGCCTTCGCGCCGGACACATGCGCCGAGATCTTTGACAACTGAACACCGTCGGCGTCAGCGTTGCAGCGCAGCCCGAATGAGCGCCACCACACCCTCAACGTCACTGTGCACCAACCGCGCCTGCACGCGTAGCGTGCGATAACCCAGAGTTATCAAATACCGATCACGCCTGGCGTCAGCCGCGCGCGACTCCGCATGTTGCGCGCCATCCACCTCAACAATGAGCTTGGCTTCGCGCGCAAGGAAGTCAGCAATGTAGCGCTGACCGAGCACAACCTGCCTGCGAAACGTGACGCCAAGCTGCGCACCGCGAAGCGCGAGCCAAAGCCGCGCTTCCGCAGGGGACAACGCCCGCCGCATGCCGTGAGCACGAGCCGCGAGAACCTGTTGACGTTTGCTGCGTTGCTGAGCTGAATAGTTTGACATAGGGCCTCCTTCGCTCGGACGCTGCCGAGCGAAGTTCAGCGCGCAGAGAGCGTGCCGCGCGCCCACCATGCAGCTCGCACACCGCACGCGAGGCACGCTGTGTGCGCGACGCGCAGTCCGGCAGCGGCCGAGCGCAGCGAAGTGCAACCGCAGGCGGCGCTGAGCCCAACAAAGCCACACGGCAATAGATAAGGCCACCGCATGGTCGCCACAAGGTGACCCCCTCCGCCCGCGCGCGCGAGCGCAGCGAACGCGTCCGGCGCCGGGAGGGGGAGGCCGCCGGCGCGCAGCGCCGCCGGACCGGGGGGAGGCAACCCCGGCGCTGACTCCGCTGACGGAGGTGGCGTACCTGTTTGCGAATGGGGTGCGGCTAG
>CAZKDY010000091.1:0-4984 GCA_964551615.1 uncultured Polyangiaceae bacterium | reverse complement strand
ACGAGGCTCGCGGGCGAATGGCCTACAAGCCGGTGAAGACGGCCATGTCGTTCGCCGCTGCTGTGATGGGCGCCAAAGACACGGCGGCTGGGATGAAGGGCGGCGCCCCGAAGGCTGGCACGAAGCCGAAGCCGAAGCCCGCTGCTGTCGAGGCTCCGGCGCCGAAGGTGGGTGAGCCTGGGCCCTCGCTGCAAGGTCCAGCGGGGCCGGCGGTGGAAGCCCCTAAGGTGAGTAACTGCTTCGTCGCTGGGACGCTGGTGCTCACTGCGAACGGGTATCGCGCCATCGAAGGCATTCGCGTGGGGGACTACGTGCTGGCCCAGCCGGATGCGGGCGACGAGGCAGGTGAGGCGTCGTGGCGCCAGGTGGAGCAGACGTTCGTGCGGGACTCTGAGGTAGTTGAGCTGACCTTGGCGGCCAGCTCGGGATCCGCGGTGATCATCGGCACCACGCGGGGCCATCCGTTTTGGGCAAAAGACCGGGGGTGGACGCAGGTCGGCGACCTCGCCATCGGCGAGCGCGTCTGGAGTCGTCAACGCGGCTGGCTGAGCGTGCGCTCGGTGCACGAGCGTCCGCAGCAGGAGCCCGTCTACAACTTACATGTCGCCCAGGATCGCACCTATTTCGTCACCACCACTGACGTTTGGGTGCATAATACGAGCCCAAGTTCGTCTGCCGCTCCCAAGCTCCCGCCCTATGACGGTAAGACCACCCGTGGGATCTTGAGACTGTCCGAAGGAGGGGATGACATTCCGCTTTCATCAGGCAAGAAGGTGCTCCCAAACTACGAGGGGTCCGGCCATGTCGAAGGCAAGGCGGCCCTGGAGATCCGAGCGCGAGGTTCTAGCGGTGGCACTGTGTGGCATAACAATACGAACGGCACATGTGGCTATTGCAATAGCCATACGGCAACACTCCTTCCTGAAGGTGCCAAGCTGGACGTTGTACCACCCTCCAACGCGGTGGCGAACAACTCGAGGGCAGTGGCGGCGCCGAAGCAGTACACGGGCAACTCCCGACCTATCAAGTCTCCCCCAAAGTAGCGGTAGCAATGACACCCTTATTTGTTGATTCGTTTGCCGGGCAAGAGCGTGTTGTGGATTTGGCCGCGCTTCATGAACTATTGGAAACTCGATTCGAGGGAGCCAACCACTTTTGGCTTTCAGGAGAGGAGAGGTTCCCAACTTTAGCAGTGGCTGTTGCCAACGAAGTGGCTAGCGTCCACTACTTTCCGGAGGAAGGGCACCCGGGCTTTATTTCCCTGGGCGATCAAACGCTGACAGGAGATGTGGTTTTTCTCACTGGGCTACCCTCGGAAACCATCGAAGTTGGTAAGCGGTACACCCTGTCGTGGGAACTTGCGCGCCGAGCCGTAGAGGAATTCTCGACTCATCTGGAGCTCCCCAGGTGCCTCTCGTGGTACGAGCTATGAGCTCTCACGAATACCCAATCGCGAGCTGTCAGCGGCGCAGCGCAGCCCGAATAGCCGCGACAACGTCCTCAAGGTCACTGTGCACAAACCGCGCCTGTAAATGTGGTTCATCACAACGTTTAGTGGGGTGTATATGTTCAGCGACCTTGGCAGCCAAGAAATTCCGCTCGCGGACGGCGCTGCCCCACGGCACCGATCAATGATCTGACCATGCCCGACCTCAGCAACCCTCTGCTGACCGCCCCCAGCCCAAAGCCATCGTCTAGCTTGAGCGAAACAGGCCCCCTACGCACAGTCTAGGTGGGCCGCTAACTGCTGCCCTGGAGTTGCCCCAGCGGGCCTTGATGCCGTGCACCTTGCACCACTCACCGTAATCCGCCTGGAATTGCACGCCCCGGTCCGTGATCAGATGCTCTGGTGCTCTACCAGCCTTCGCGATCGCCGCTTCCAAGAAGGCGGTCAGATCGGCCGAGTCCGGCTGTTTGGCGTAAGCCTTCACGGCGATCACGGCTCGCGAGTACTGGTCGACCGCGCCGGCGACCCACCACGCGAAAGGCCAACCGAGGACGACGGACAGCGGAAACCACGGCAGCCAGTAGCCCATCGCCGTTGGCGCCACCGTCAGGTCGCAGTGCCGCACGTGGTCAGGCCGGGTCGCCTCAACGCCGCGGGCGTCGCTCTTGGCCTCGGGCGGCTCCACCGGATCAACGGAGCCTAACGCTGCGCTGGGATAACTCGGGGTCGTAAACCGACCGGTCGCGGCTTGGGATTCCGTAAGGATGAAACCCGCGGTCCCGTAGAGCCGGATGTGAACAACACTTGTCCGGTTCTGTCAGAGGCGCCCCGGGCGACCGGGGCGCCTACTCGATGCGCCGGCAGCCGGCGTGGCAGGGGGCGCGACACGCGGCAACGCCGCGAGGCTCGGGGGGAGGCACCAAGAGGTGGAGCACGATCGCCACACTGTCCGCGACTGCGCGCAGCATTTGCGCGGGTCGGAGCGATGGGTGGCAGCTTATGCCGTCCGATCAGCGGGCTGACGCCAACTCGCCCCACGATAGCTCGGTGTGAGCCACGTGGCCTACACTGGATGCCTGGTGCACGATGGGAACCGCATGCTGTGCGCCGTGTATATGCACGCGGGAATAGATGAGCGGCGGCGCGGTGAGTGGCTAAGTCAATCAGGACGGAGTAGGGTCTCCATCACTTTGAGGGGACGATGCACGCCAGCGACCTAGACCATAAGGAATTATTGGAGCTCGATCCAACGTCGGGTGTGATCCGGTTCGCGAATCAGCGGGTTGTAATTGTCGACTGCGTTGCGTTGGGCCTGCTCAGAAAATACCTGGTCGAGAGCTTTGGCTACATGCCAGCGCAGACTGTTCTAACTCAGTTCGGCTTCGCGCAAGGCTGGCGTAGCGCTGACGCCGTGGTCACTGAGTGTGAGATCGACGATCAAGTGGAGCGCATCGCGGCCGGCGTAAGGCTCGGCACGCTGCAGGGGCTATTTCGCTTCACGCCAGGCGACGAGGATCCGCTCTCGACCTCCGGTTCGATGTTGTTGCATTCGTACGAAGCACAGCAACATGTGCTGCACTTTGGTCAGGCAGACGCGCCCATGTGCTGGACAATTTGCGGCATCTTGAGTGGCTACATGAGCCGAGTAACCCAGCGCGGGATCTACGTGCTGGAGGACCGTTGTACTGCCAAGGGCGACGCTGCCTGCCATGTAGTTGGGCGAACGCGAGCGGAGTGGGGGGATGAGCGCGCGCCCGACTTGCGGTTCTTTGACCCACGTACTTTGCAGGAGGGGTTGGACGTGTCGCTGCGTCGGGTGGCTGAGTCGCTCAAGGCTGCGGAGCAAAAGCTGCGTCATCATCGGCGTGCGTTGGTGCACGTGATGGAAGACACCGAGGAGCCCTCGGGCTCCGTCGCGAAGAGCCCCCAAATGGCGAAGCTCGTCGATCTCGCCAACCGCGTAGCCAAGGTGGATTCCACGCTGCTCATCACGGGCGAGAGCGGAGTAGGGAAGGAGCGGATCGCGCGGCTGGTTCACGAGAGCTCCGCTCGAAGCGACGGTCCGTTCATCAGTCTAAACTGCGGCGCCGTCACCGAGTCATTGCTTGAGGACGAGTTGTTTGGGCACATGAGCGGCGCCTTCTCCGGTGCGTCGAGCGATCGTCCAGGGCTCTTTGAGTCAGCCAATCGAGGCACGCTGCTGCTCGACGAGATCGGAGAGGTATCCCCGGGGATGCAGGTGAAGCTCCTCCGCGTCTTGCAAGAACGGGAGATCCGCCGCATCGGCGAGAACTCCACGCGGAGTATCGATGTGCGGGTGATCGCCGCGACGAACCGTAAGCTCTCGGCCCTGGTCGCGGACGGCGAGTTTCGTCAGGATCTGTTTTATCGACTGAACGTGGTCGAGCTGCAGGTGCCCGCGTTGCGAGATCGCAGAGAGGACATCCTGCCGCTGGCGCGCCTGCTGCTGGCCGAGGCCGGTCTACGCTTGAAGCGGAGCGTCACGACGCTGTCTCCCGCCGTAGCCGATCAGATCTTGCGCTATGCGTGGCCTGGCAACGTGCGAGAGCTGCAGAACGCGATGGAGCGCGCGGTCGTGCTGTGCAAAGGCTCCCGCGTCGAACTGGAAGACTTGCCCGAGGAGGCGCGCCAGGCGTTTCCGAACGTCAGCGCCGTAGTGGGCTCGGTGCTAAGCTTGCAAGAGGTGGAGAAGCAGTACATTATTTCCGCGTTGCAACTCAACGGGGGCAACCAGACGCGCACGGCGGCGCAGTTGAACATCGGCTCCGCTACCTTGTATCGAAAGCTGAAGAAGTACGGCATGACCTCGACCAACGCGCCTAAGGCGCGCGGCTCTGCCGTTGAGGCCTCGACCGTCGAGGCATAGTCGGACGTAGACGCCGGGTGCCCGGGCTGGGCGGCTAGCCCGCGGCGATGGTCTTCGTCTTGGGTCCCAGGCTGACCCGCACCTCATGGAGACCCACCTGGTCGGCGGCGGGTAAGAGGTTTGAGTCAACGGGCTCGCCGTCCAGCCACATCTGGCTCACGCCGCTGCTGACCTGCTGCGCGTTCTCGACTCGGATGTGAAAGCGTGCTTGCCCGACGCGTACCCAAGCCTCGAAGCTGTTCCAGTGTGCTGGGATGCAGGGGTCGATGCGCAGCGCTCCATGCTCTTTGCGCAGCCCCAATATCCCCTCGACGCCGAGGCGCCACATCCACGCGGCGGCGCCCGTGTACCAGGTCCAGCCTCCTCTCCCGGTCCAAGGCGCGTAGCTGTAGATGTCCGCGGCGATCACATAGGGCTCCACGCGATAGCGCGCGGCGTCGTCGCGGGTGGAGACCCGCAGCACTGGGTTGAGCAAGCGAAACAGCTCCTCTGCGCGGTCGCCATCGCGGGCGGCCACATGTGCGAGCCCCAGCCAGGTCGCGGCGTGAGTGTACTGGCCGCCGTTCTCTCGCACCCCGCGCGGATACGCGGCGATACGTCAGCGTCGCCCTTACTGTGATCCACCAGACGGCGCTTTCGTGATCCAGGCG
>CAZKDY010000090.1:0-5067 GCA_964551615.1 uncultured Polyangiaceae bacterium | reverse complement strand
CGCGGGCGGTGCAGATCGCCGCCGCCGCCCTGTGGCTCAAGGCCCAGCAGTTGGCGCCTGGCGCCAAGCCCACTGCGTTCAACTTGGTGGCCTCGAACCTACGCTTGGCCAGCCTGCCCGACACCGACCCTGCGCTGCTCGAGCTGAAGCGCGAGGTGCAGCGGGAGATCGGCCTACCCGGCGAGTTGACCGACAGCGTCATCAGCGCCCTGCGCGGCGCCGACCACCTGGGCAGCTTGCTCAAGGTAGACGCCGCCGTGGATGAGGCGCTGCAGCGCCACGAAGCGGTGCTGGGCAAAGCCAAAGCCGCCCAAGGGGATTTGTTTGAGGGCCACGCTGCGCCCGAGGTCGACTTGCTCGACCACATGCAAGCCAAGCAGAGCCTGCTCAGCCGCCTGGAGCGCTTCTTAGACGCTCACACTGGAAGCGATGATCTCGGCCTGCGCTTGGCCGGCGAGCAGCTGGCCTCGGGCGTGCGCTTCCTCAGGCTGGTGCGCGAGGGCAGCTACGACTTGGTGGTGGCCAACCCGCCGTATCAAGGCACTTCTAAGATGGCCGACGCCAGGTACGTGGAGGACACGTATCCGCTAGGCAAGGCGGACCTGTACGCGGCGTTCTTGCTGCGCGGGCTGGAGCTGGTGCGCGAGGGCGGCGTGTCCGCCATGCTCACCATGCGCAACTGGATGTTTATCAAGCAGTACTCCGAGCTGCGGGAGCATTTGCTCGCGAGCTACGACATCCGCGCTTTAGGCGACTTTGCCGTCGGAGCCTTCGACGAAGTGCCCAATGACGTGCTCAGCGTCACGGTCAGCACCTTCCACCGCGCGCCGCAGCGACCGGAGGCCAGCGTCGCCCTGCAACCAACGCCGCCCGACGACAAGTCCTATGACCGCGATCGCACCCGACGGAAACGCGCAGCCACCCTGTGCCACGTCGGGCGCCACGAGTTCGACCCGGCGGCGCTCCAGGTCGTGCCGGAGTGGCCGCTGGTCTATTGGTGGGATGAGGCGTTTCTGAACCAATACGCGGAGCTTCCCAAAGTGTCGGACATTTGGGACGTGCGCCAAGGACTGACAACGAGCGACAACCCTCGATTCCTACGCAAGCCCTGGGAGCCACAGCGCAACCTCATCGGTGCTTTCGAACATCCTATTCAATCAGTACCCATAGCCAGATGGGTGCCTTACCTAAAGGGCTCGGCTGGTGTCACCTGGTTCGAACCCCTATCTCATCTCCTAAACTGGGAATGCATGGGCTTGTGCGTGAAGGCGCTCAACGCGCGGATCTACGGATCCTACTCAAGATCGGTACGCAGTGAGGATCTCTACTTCTCCCCTGGAACGGCATTTACAACGCTCGGGGCCGAGTTCGGTGGGCGGGCACACCGATATGCAAGCGTGTTCGACGCAACCGGCCGAACTGCGTTCGGCGAGGATATGGGGCGCGCCTTGTGTCTGTTCAACTCGTCACTCGCTCGACGCGCAGCCTCGGATCTGGCCCCAACAATTCACTTTTCAGTCGGGGATGTCGAGCGGCTACCAGTATTCCCCATCGCCAACGCCGACGAAATCTTCGCCCAAATCGAAGCCGCGTTCAGCATCCACGAGTCCCACCGGGAGCCCTCCGTCGAGTTCAAACAACCCGGCCCCTCCCCCTGGCGTCACGCCCAAGACTGGGCCCAGCTCGCAGTCGACCGCCCCGCGGAAACGCCGCTGCCCGCCTACACCGAAGAGCTCGACCCAGAGCCGCCCACGGACCACCTGAGCTTCGCCCTAGGCGTGGCCTTGGGCCGCTTCGCGGCGGACGGCAGCGGCATCCGTAATCCCGCCAGCGCCGATCTCAGCCACGCCTTGCCCGGCGGCCTGCTGTTCCTCGACAGCACCTTGGATCCCGAAGACCACCGGGACAGCCTGGGCCACCCGGCCGCCGCGCCGCTGCTGGCCGCGTGGAAGCAACACGGCGCCGCCATCGACACCCGGCGCAGCAGCCTGCGCCAGTGGCTGGCCCTGGACTTCTTCGCCCTGCACAAGAGCCTGTACGAGAACCGGCCCATCCACTGGCCGCTGTCTTCAGCGGGCAAGACGTTCGTGGCCTGGGTCAACATCCACCGCATGACTGAAGGCACCCTGCGCCTGCTCTTGGCGGATCACTTGTACCCCACGGCAACCCGCATCGCTGGTGAGCTGAGCGATCTGGGGGAAGCCCGGGACGGCGCCGACAAGCAAGCCGCCCGCGCCGCCGAGAAGCGCTACGAGAGCCTGAAGCGAGCCAGCGACGAGCTGAGCCAGTTCATCGCCAGCGTGGAGCAGTGCGCCGATCGCGGCGCGCCCGTCACGGGCGCCAAATGTACTCCGCGGGCCCAAGACGCCCGCTACGCGCCGGACTTGGATGACGGCGTGATGATCAACTCCGCCGCCCTGTGGCCGCTGCTCGAGCCCCAGTGGAAGGACCCCAAGAAGTGGTGGAAGGAGCTCAGCTCCCCCAGCGGCCGCAAAGACTACGACTGGGCCCACCTGGCCCTGCGCTACTGGCCCCAGCGCGTCGATAAAAAGTGCCAAGCCGATCCGTCCCTGGGCGTCGCCCACGGCTGCTTCTGGCGTTACCACCCGGAAAGAACCTGGAGCTGGGAGCTGCGCCTGCAAGACGAGATCGGCCCAGACTTCGTGTTGACCGAGCCGCCCTACGCCCCCCCAGGGCTAGAGCTCACAGCGCGAGCGCCGGACGGCGGGGACGCCGCGCACCGCGCCGCCTACCTGGCCCAAGACCCCGAACAAGCCTTACAGGCCGTGGAAAAAGAGGCCACGCGGCGTATGGGGCGCAGCAAACAGCGCAAGCTGGTGCCGGAGATGAAGCTGCTGTTCCCCGGCTTGTGGAGCGCCATCCCTGAAGCCTGCTGGCAGCTAGAGCTAGACCTCGCGGAAAAGCAAGGCGCCGACTTCCTGCTCCTAGCCCCCGACGAACCCAAGGCCCGCGCCGCATACCTCAAGGCCAACCCCGAGCTGGCCAAAGCACGCGCCGCGCTGCTAGCCAGCCTGAAGCCCCCAGCCGATCTGTTCCCCGACGAAGCCGAAGCAGCGGACGACCCAGACCCAGAGTCCGCGGACGAGCAGGACGCAACCTGAGCCTGGGCGTTTCACGCCATCGCGATCACCCGTTTCGCGATCGTGATCAGCCATTTCAGGCGGCTTGCCTTCCCGTGAGGCCGACACGGCTGATCACCATGAGCGAAATGCTCAACTCGGCGCGCCAACGCCCGAAGGGCGCTGATGCCAGAGCCTGGTCCCGTTTTCCCTCGCCTGAGTCCCCGACAAGATGTCGTTTTCAAGCTGCTGTTCTCGAGGCACCACGATCTGCTCGTCGACATGCTGGAGGCCGTGTTGGTTCGGAAGATCCAGTCGGCCGAGCTGCTGAACCCGGGACTGCCCGCTGACGTCACCCACGCCAAGACCATCGCGCTCGATCTGCGGGTTATCCTCGACGATGGCACTCTGGTGGATGTGGAGATGCAGGCTCGGCTCCTAGTGCACAACCGGGAGCGCTTTCTGTACTACAGCGCCCGAGAATACGCGTCCCAGCTCGGCGAGGGAGAGGACTATGGCCGGCTGCACCCGGCCGTGTCGGTGCTCTGGCTAGGCGAGTCGATGTTCCCCGAGCTCGACCAGCTGCACTCGGTCTTTGAACTGCGCGAGCGCCAGACGGGCGCGCTCTACTCGGAGCATATGGAGCTGCACGTCCTGCAACTTGCGAAGCTCCCATTTGCCCGTCAGGATGAAGCTCAACTTCAGCGCTGGGCGCGTTTTCTGGCGGCCCAGTCCGACGCCGAATACGCCGCTTTGGCAAGGGAGAACCCCGTCATGGCCAACGCCACCCAAGCCCTCGATGCCCTGTCCGAAGACCCCGAAACCCAACGCCTGGCCCGGGACCGCGCGGATTCCGAGAAGCTGTACGCGATGTCCCTGCGCGCCAGCCGGGAAGAGGGGCACCAATCTGGCGTGGCGGAGGGGAGCGCCAACACGCTGCTAAAGCAGCTTCGACTCAAGTTTGGGGAGCTTCCTCCAGCGGTGGTGACCCGTGTACGCGAGGGCTCGATGGACGAGCTTGATGCATGGGCCGAGCGCGTGCTGTTCAAGAACAGCCTGGCTGACGTGCTGGACGGCTGACGACCGGTTTGCCGGGGGCCCGACGACTCCAGGAGGCCGGCGCGCGGGGAATGCTCGGGCAGGTCTTGTAGTACCGGGCTGCGGTGTTGGCGGCGTCGGAATCCCAGGGACCGCAGCCACCAGTCGGCAGCCGGTGAAACACCAGCTTGCTCGGAGCCTCGCCCCCTTCTCGTTGGGATCGTCACACCAATGGAAACCTGATCATAAACTTCTCGTAGCCACCCGATGGCAGCATGTCTTGGAGGTAATTCAGCGCCCCTAGTTCACCGCGCCCACAGCGCCCCGAGCTCCAGCTCCACCGCGTCGAAGGGCACGGCGCGGATCAGGGCCTCGCCCGAGTAGACCTCGACGATGTGGTAGCGCCCGCCCTCGAGCTCCATCACCTCGAGTGTCTGTGCCTCGGGGTCGACGTACCAGAGGTGCCTCACCCCGAACTCGCCGTAGACCTTGCGCTTGTCGCCGCGATCGAGCGAGGCGGTGCTGGGCGAGAGGGCCTCGCAGACCCAGTCCGGCGCCATCTCGAAGTAGGCCTTGTCCACCGGCATCTCGGGCATCCGCTCACGTCGCCAGCCGGCGAGATCCGGCACCACCACGTGCGCACCGAGGTGCAACTCAGGCTCGTCGAGGATCACCCAGCCCCCGGGGCCGCCGCGATCGTAATCAAAGGGCCCACCGATGCGGCCGCCGAGGGTGCTCGTCGCCCTTGCATGGCGCGGCGCGGGCCGCGGCTGGGCGTGGAGCACTCCATAAAGGATCTGACCCACGACGTTGGGCGGCAGGGCGAGGAGGTCTTCGTAGGTAGCCGGGCGGCGCGCGGGATCGGCCATGGGGTAGCTTAGCGCGACAAAGTAGGCGCCAAGGAAAATCGACCTGCATTTTCGCGCACCACACCAGGAGCTGACTCCGC
>CAZKDY010000089.1:0-5394 GCA_964551615.1 uncultured Polyangiaceae bacterium | reverse complement strand
CCCGGGGTGCTACTCGGCGGGCTCACAAAAATCGCAGGTCGAAATCCCTTTGCGCTGAAGCGCTCGCTGTACTGCACTGCCATGGGTCTCTTCCAGACCGCCCCCGGGGTTTGCGCTGCTGATCAGCCGCTCAGCTGATGCGACAACTTCCCTGAGACTGGGGGGAAACGGGTGATCGCCATGGAGTGAAACGCGCATACGAAGGCCCAAAGAGGGCGGAGAAAGCCTTCCTACCGCTGTTTCGCGTCCCGTACCGCCCGACGGGTGGGGGAAGACCCGCATCCCCGTGTGTTGGGACGGAGGCGTCGTTGTGTCCCCGGCTCCCGGGAGGGAAACACGCTTTGCCAGAAAGGCGGAACCAGGCGGCTTTCTCCCCCCACCCGCCCCACCCGGAACACACGAGAAAGCCGGCGGAGCGTTTTTCCGGTGGGTGGCCAGACAGCGGCTTCCCCCACCCGCGTGCCACCCGTCCCCCACCCGGCTTGGGCGCGCGGGAGAGCCAATCAATCATGAGATGAACGCCGTACTCCGTGCTCTTTGGCCTCCAGCGCGGGAGAAAAGGCAACGGGGCGCTCCAGCGCCCGCGCCTATTCAGGGATGGGGTCCACGTAGTCAGTCTGGCCGACATCATCAACCTCTTCCACGACCTGAACGTCGCGCGACCGAAGATGCGCCTGCAGCCGTGCACGCCATTCGCCTTCATCTCGCGGTTTGGCAACTCCGCCGCAACCTGACTTTGCTTGAGCCTCGGCCGCTTCCCAGTGGGCGCGTAGGCTGCTTTTCACTCTCAATCGGTCGTCCATCAGCGACATGCTGTGGGAAAGCCTAATTAGGTGGTCGGGGCTACCCCAACGTCGGCCATCGGCCGACTTGCGTGCCAGCAGCACACCTACCCGCTCTCCGACGGCAACGTTCGGATTTGTTAACACCCCTGTGTCATCCACAGTGGCCCTCAGCCAAATCCGCTCCGTCCGGCCGACTTCGCGCTGGACAGCCTCAACCAGAGCCAGTGTGACTTCAACAGCCGGATGACCACCAACTTCCTCGTGGAGTTGGATCCGGGTCACGGAGTAGACCGCAACTCCGTCCGCACCCGCCTCGACTACGGCACAGGGCGACGGTACCGCGTAGCACCCGGGGCCCTCGTTGGTTCTTGAGACGTCGAGTCCTGTTGTGGATACTATCTCACTGGTTTCTGTTGCGGTAGCTTCGCTTGGGCTTTCGCCTGTCTGTCCGCTACATCCCGCGACCAAGAAGAGACCCAGCGCAATCCCATTAAACAAACTATTTCGTGTAGAAAACATATGCGTCACTCCTAGTCACGGACCCCGATAAGGTTGGCGAGGCCATGGTCTCGCTCAGTGTGGTGTAGCCGGTAAGCGGCGCGGCGGGGGAAGATGAAAATAGTGTTTCAGCTGGACCCGCTCCGAGATCCCAACTCGGTACCCGCCACTCGGACATCCACATTCCGGTGCCCGCTGCGCTTATGGCGACTCTGTTGGCCTGGGGGGTATAGTCGACGCTCAGCGATGTGAACACTAGGCTCCCCGAGCCGTTCACATAGAAGTTCCAAAGATGGGTGAACGGAACATTCCCACCCGTCGACGCTGTCGAGGTTGTGGTCATCACGCACTTGCTGGCGATGCATGCGACACTTGGTGCGTCAGTTGACTTCGATAGCACTTGAGGTGCGGTCCACGAGATCCCGTCAAGGGACGTTCGCGCAACCACGGCATCGTTGAAGACATCGCCTGGATCCGAAGTTTGCGTCTGTAACGCTTGGGTCTCGTACGTGTAAAGCAGGACGAACCGACCCGACGTTGGATCATAGGCCATTGCAGGGGCTCGTGAACTGCAGTCGTTGGCCAGGGTGGTGATGCTCGACACAGTAGAAAAAGCATTGGTGGACCTGGCCACGCGAATTGCCGAGCATTGATAGTCGAGGTCATGCGCTCCTGCGATCGCTGCGAGCCAGAGGGCAGAACCGGAGGCTCTCGCGGCAATCGCCGGGGAGTGATAGCTCTCGTAGTTGGTTCCCACGAACACGGCCTCCGTGAATGACGTCGCGACAGTCGTTCCGGCGCTGGCGCGCGAGAATCCTAATCCGGTTGCCTGCCAGCTCCCAGCAGTGGCTGTGAGATTCCTAGATACAACGACGGTGTCTCCGTATCCGTGTCGACCCATGGCCGTGGCGGGCGGCGCACCATTCCAGTTTGCAGGCATGATTGTTGACGGAGACTCCGCCGTCCACCATGTGGGGGTGGCGGAGTACCTGAACGCGGTGCCACTTCCCGGATACCAGCAACAGCCAGTGTAGGGGGGATAGGCCCCTCGGGCGCGCTTGATGTCCGTGCCGGTCAGAGTCCGGCCAATAGTGTTCCCAGAGACTACCCCAGACGCCATTGTGGTTCGGTTGTAATGAGCACCCCCGAGCAGCCTGTGACCCATTTCGTGGTTGAGCACGGACTCGATGTCGAAGTTGTACGCCGCGGTGGGTATGTACTCCGTGAAGTAGAAATGTTGGCGGGAATCCAGGCAAATGTCTTCTCCCCAGGTGACGCCGATCGGCCCGATCACGTTTCCTGTATTCGTAGGCTCTGCCGCGATCACAGTCTCGCCGTTGAATGAGGGCGTAATGCAGTTGACCGTATCCGTCGTCCTCCCTTGGTAACTTAGCGTGATACCCGCCCCCGTTTGGTCGATCCATTTGCTGAGGGAGTTCAGAATGGCCCATTCGACCTGGTCTGCGTTTAACCCAGGGTTCTCGTCAGCAAATGCAGCCACAAACGAGGCGGTGTTGATTTTGAAAGTTAGCGGTGGGGGGTAGTAGCAAACGCACGCGTCAGCACTGGGTGCGAAGAGCACCGAAGCGGATAGAGCGGCGGCGCCGAGCAACTTGGTGGCTGGTGTGAATGACATCGATACCTCAGCGGGTAACGACCGCAAGGATGCGGTCTTGAGTACTCCTGAGAACCCTCTAGACGAGGCCCGGGGGGAGCGTCAAGTTTAAAACGTTCCGCTTCGTATTTTAGTGTTGCAACACGCTCCGCCACGAGGTAACCTTGCAGGGATGAGACAGACCTCGGCTTTGGTTCAAATTTCGGTGTTGCTCTGCTTGGTTGCCCTTCCCGGATGCGATAGCGATGGATCGGAAGATGGGGGTGCGGGGGAGCACCTGAGCGGCGGGGGTGCCGGCGGTGCCGGCGCTGCGGGCGGTGCCGGAAGTGGTGGGACTGCTGGCGCCTCGTCGGGCAGCGGTGGAAGTGGCGCCCTCGCAGGGGCCGCTGGTGCTGCAGGAGCCAGCGCGGCCAGTTGCGTCCCCGACCGTTACTACCCATGCTCTGAGCCAGTCGGTCCTTGCGACAACGGTGGAGTGCAACGTTGCTCGCAGACTGGGGCGGAGGGTAGCTGCTACTGCGCGCCCGCCTGCGGTGGTGCGACCATCGATACCAACTTCGAGCCAACTGTCTGCCGCATAGCGTTCACGGGTGACCCGGAAGTACTGGGCTCGGGGTGGCCCGACGCGCTAACCGTCTCTATCTCTGAAGACGAAACGTGGACGACGGACGAGCAGATAAATAGAGTAGAGGACATGAGCCAGTGCAGCGGCGACGTGGGCTGGTATCAGCTCGGAAACCGCGCGATAGCATTGTGTCCAGTCAGTTGCGCGGCGGTCGTCGAGGGTAGCTTGTATTCGGTGGTGCTTGGTTGCCCCACGATCTGGCGCGCAGACTGACCGATTTGGTCACCCGGAATACACAAATCGATTCGGTCAGGCTGCGCATCGTCGCACGACAGCCTTGACCCAGGGGCTACCAGCGCCCGCTGAACCAGGCGTTGGCAAGTCGGCCCGCCATGTCGCAAAGCGTAGGCGCAGGGTCGGTCTTTGTAACGGAACGGATGGGTGCTCTCGCCGACCGGTGTCGCTCCGCAGGGGATGCTGGGTCGGCACGCCGCGCCGTCGTTGCTGCGACCGCAGGCCAGACTCGGCGGTCGGGGAGAGGCAGGTGACGGCAACAATCATTCACATCGGCCACTGCGTCTGCTGTCGCAAGATGCGCGCGCTTGATGGTGGCCCCGCGTGCCACTGGTGCCGTGCCGTACATGGTCGTCGCTTCGTCGAAGTGGCGCACCGGTTTCGGACGGACCCGGACTTCAACTTCAGCTCAACACCGGATCTCCCGCGGCGTACTCCTGGGTTGCCTCCCCCCACGCCCCGCGGCGTTGCCGCGTGGCGTGCCCCCTCCCGGCGCATCGAGTAGGCGCCCCGGTCACCCGGGGCGCCTCTCACAGCTTCGGCGTCGCCTTTAGATTGATCCATTCCGGCGGCGAGGAGAGATCCACCCAGCGCGTTGCAGATTCTGGACAAAGCAGAGCCGCAACGGCGGGATAGTGATCCACACGGCTGCGGCTGAAGCGGTCTCGGAGGAAGGCTCAGGCGGTCATTCTGCGGCCTTCTGGTTGGCGCATAGGAAAATCGAACTGCCAAAATCCACCAAGCCGAGAGTACGCGCTCTGTCAGCTCGGGTCGAGATGCGCTCCTGAACCCTCACCGCCGGCACCGATCCGCCACGCCGCGGCCCACACGACCTCGATCTTCCGCACCGCTGCGCACGCGATGCGCAGCTGCGCCGCCACCTCCGCCGCCAGCAAAGTCGCCGGTCGCCTCACCCCTCGAGTCGATCTGCGACTCAAGCACCAGCTGCGAGTCGAGCCACAGCTCAATCTGGCCGTAGCCGTCTAGCTCGAGCTCTGAGCCGAACAGCTCGCTCTTGAACCACATCCAGACCAAGAACTCTGGCCCGAGGAAGCGCGTGTTCTCGATGGTGTCGAGCTCGACGCCGGTCGACTCGCTCACGCTTCCACCACCTGGGCGTTACGCGTGAAGAAGATGGTCTCTTCAACTCCGCGCAAGATGTGGAGCTGCGGATCCGTGAGGCCACACTCGACCGCTGCCATGAACGGGCTCTCTGGCACCAGCGTCAGCTCGAAGGTCTTCTCACTTGCATTTCACTTGCATTTCCAGGCGCTGCCGACGCCTACTCACGCGGAGGTCACGGAGATCGCCAGGCGCACAGCTTTCCGTGTGGAGCGCTTGCTCCGAGCTCAGGGCCGCCATCTGTTACCGCGAGAGGGCGATGACGACGGCGCTGCTGAGCCCGTGCAGCTGGCTCTGGATGAGCCGGGGCTTGCAGCTTGCTACGAGGTGGCAGCGAGTGGAGTGGGGGTTAGCGGCCCTCGCGCCGAGCAGCCGCCGCTGCGCCTCCTGGGAGGAGGTGGTGGTGGTCGCTCTGGTGGCGTTTGCTCCGACGACACGCATCATGGGCAGGATGAGCCTGTCGGGGAGTACGGGGGCATCAATCTGTACGCCAAACAGTGCGTACCTGGGCGGGA
>CAZKDY010000088.1:0-5444 GCA_964551615.1 uncultured Polyangiaceae bacterium | reverse complement strand
CTGGGGCGCTACTCGGTAGGCTCACAAAAATCGCAGGTCGAAATCCCTTTGCGCAGTGCGTGCGCGGAGGCAAGATGCGAAACCTGCCGAAAGGGAAGACCTGGGGGCTCATGGTGGGGTGGTTCCCGCTCCTGGTTGGGTGTGCGATCTCACCCGTTGAAGAAACGACCGAGAACACGCAAGCACCGATCACCAATGGGTACTCCATAAACAACGAGGGCAGTGGCCACGTCGCACTTGTCCGCTACTCAGATGCCTGGACCTATTGCTCAGGCGTACTGATGACCAACAACAAGGTCCTGACAGCCAAGCACTGTGTGGACGATTGGGTGGCCGGCGAGTCGTATGTGAAGATGGGGTCTCAGTACGCCTGGATCACTGCCGTCTCGCTCAAGTCGGACTTCGATGTCGCGATGCTCAAGCTGGCACCCGCTTTGTCGATGAACGGATCAACGACCGGGTACAGTCGACCCATCTACAGCGGCACCAACGCTTCTCTGAACTCAACAACCACGTACTGCAGCGGCCATGGCCCCGGGGGCGCCGGTTTTCCGCCGTTGCGATGGGGCTACTTCAACACGACCTTTGCGGACGGCTACAACCCTTCCACGGAACTCCACATCTGGAAGAACGGTGCAGGGCAGCTTCCCCAGGGCGGCGACTCAGGCGCGGGATGCGCGACGTTCGTCGGCCCGGACGGACCCGTCACGATGATTCAGAGCGGCTGCTTCTACTCCCCCTTGTACATGTGCTACGGGCCGGGCGCGGAATCGTGGAGAGCGTGGGCGCAGTTCCTTATCGTGCTATGGTAACGGTCATGAAAGCGGGAGGTGTCGTGATGCGAGGTTGGGTGTTGACGGTGCTGCTAGCACTCGTCGGATGCAACGGCGGCGATGATGGTGCTTCGAGTCAGGGTGCAGCAGCCCACGGCTCGGGCGGGACGGCTGGCATCGCGTCCGGAGACACCCCCTTCTGTGGGGAACCGTGTGAAGCCCCCGCCGGCTGCTATCCCTGTGCGGAGGGCAGTGAGTTGTCGGTCGATGGAATCAGCTATCAGTGCACCGGCGGGTGTTGGACGGACACCGCCCCAGAGGGACCAACGTGCCAGTTCTTTGGCAGGACCTTCGGGGCGGGCCAAAGCGTACCCGCAGCCGATGGCTGCAACGAGTGCACCTGCGTCGCAGATGAAGGCAAGTCGACGGCGGCGGTCGCGTGTACAACGAAGGCCTGTTCCTGCGATGGGCTCACGGGAATCGACTACCGCACCCGCGACGCAGCCCTCTGCGAAGGCCTCGATTTCGACTGCCCCGCAAACACGGAGAAGGTGTTCACCGGTTGCGGATGTGGTTGTCGCCAGAATCCGGAATGCGCCGACCGATACTCATGCACCCAAGCGTGCGATCGTGATGTCATCGCTGCGTTCTGCCCCTACTCCACGATAGAGGAGTAGTTTACCCCATCCCCGAAGCGTCCCAGAACGCCGTTCGAGCTCACCCAGCGCCAGACCGATCCTTCCATGATCAAGCGTACGTGCAGTTCCAGGTCGCATTCGAGTTCGAGGACGTACACGCCGTCCGTCACTCGCCAACCAGTGATGCCGGGAGCGAGCTGCTCGGGCTTGGGTAGATCGGGCCGTGTGTCATCCATCTCCAGCATGCCGGGGTGTCGGATGCTCTGGGGAGATGGTTGCGGCGATTCGGCCGGACAAACCTGATCAACCGCACGGAACTGAACCGCGCACGAAGGCCGCAACGGGAGGCGTTTGCGGACGATAGGTGCGCCATCATGCGACACAGCGAGTACCGCGGCGTCACTTGGGATGCCGACCTACGCCTTTGGAAGGCGAGCATCACCCATTTCGACCGCGAAGAGGACCTGGGATGGTTCGTTCGGGAGAAGGACGCGGCGATTCGCCATGACCGCGTCGCGCGCTTCCTTCAGTACGACGAATGCGACCTGAACTTCCCTGAGATCCACGCGTCGCCGCTCGACCCGAAACGAGTGCGCCAAGAGCTACGTCTCCAACCCTCACGTGCACCAACGAGTCGCTACGACGGGGTGTTCCGTGCGAGCGACCTGAGGCACTGGCACGCGGAGATCTACTTCAGCAAATCGAGCCGTTGGCTGGGCCTGTGGCCCACGGAGCGCCTCGCCGCTCACGCCGTGGATCGGGCTGCTCGGTACTACTTGGGAGCGGGCGCGAGCCTCAACCTGACCTATCCGGCCGGGTGTCCCGAACCCGCAAATGTCGAGGCTTTGCAGCGAGAAGCGGAGCGCTTGGGCAAAAGAGAAGGCGAAGGGCGATTTCCGAGCAACTGGACCCCACCCTGGTCGAAGTGAGGTCGCTGCCGGGTGGACGCCTCCCGGGAGCCAGTTGCGGCTACCGTGCGCCGAGGTTCCATGCAGATCTCCACTTCTCTCAGCTTCGATGGCCAAGCGCCGCTTCCCTGCGAGTCAGTGCAGGGTCGCGAAGCAGTCGGGGAACCCACTCGACTCACCGTCGTCTGCTACTCCGACGAGCCCCTCGACCCTGCGTCACGCGTGGATACGGCGGTCGCGCTGTTTATCCAGAACGACTACTCGGAGCGCACCATCGTGGGCGTCGCGCGACGCATCGCGCGGGTGGCGAGGTGGCGACCTGGTGTGGGGCAGTCCGAGCGCGCATTCCGCTAGTAACCGCTTCATGAGGGCCGTCTTGTGAGGCTGGCCGCCGGCTGCTAGCGGCGGCGCTCAGCTAGCCGGGACGGTGATGGCGCTGATCGGCGCTTCGAGTTCCGCGGGCACGAGCTTGGCGCGGGTCGACAGCCAGTACTTCGGAGCGAGTTCGAGATTCCGATCTCGGGGCCAGTAGGGCAGGACGCGGAACACCTCATCGAGGTATTGCTCGGGGTCGATGCGGTGGAGGCGGCAGGAGGCGATGATGGAGAAGAGCGCCGCGGCACTTTCCGCGTGGACATCACTCCCATAAAACATCCAGTTTTTCCGCCCGACCACGACCTTGCGCAGTGCTCGCTCGGAGCGGGTATTGTCGAGTGGCAGTCGTGGATCGTCAAGCACGCGGCGTAGCTCGCTCTCCTGGTTGTGGGCGTAGTTGAGCGCCTTCGAGGCAAGTGAACGGGCCGGCGCTTCGAACCGGGCCTGATTCACCCACTCGAAGAACTGGTCGATCAGCGGGCGTAGGTGCTCGTCGCGGAGCTGCCTTCGCTTTTCCGGGGGGAACTTCTTGAACGCGCCATCCACTTCGTACATCGCGCGAATGCGCATCAAGCCTTCGACGCCGACGGGGTACTTGCAAATCGCGGCTTCGAAGAAATAGCGTCTGCAGTGCGCCCAGCAGCCGACCAGTTTGAGCTTGTCTTCGTCACCTTCAGTCGGCGGTCCGCGCTCGAGGATGTCGTAGACATTGCTCGCATCGGCTTGAAGAAAGCCGCGGTACTCACCGAACCAATCCTTGACGGTCGCGTGGTTGTGCTTTTCCGTGTAGAAGAACAGCACGTGGTCGCAGTCGGCGACGACGGTGAAGAAGTGCCCTCGCTTGCAGGCCTGTTGAACGCGGGATTGCTCTCGCTTGCCCGGTTGGATCGCGGCACCGGTCGCGTCGGTCGACAACACACTCGCGGTGAACGCGTCCTGCCACATGGCGTGCACGATGGTTGCGCCGAGGGTGTTGCCTGCATCCTCGGCGGCGCGACACATGGTTGCGCGATCGATGGGCGCATCACTTACGGCGAGGTGTTGTTCCTGGCGATAGAACGGCGTGCCGAGCGCGAACTTGCCGACGAGCAGCTGCGCAACGAGCGACGTGTGGAGGATCCCACGCGGAAAGAGCACCTTGGGTCTCGGCGCTGATTCGATGAGCGGACCGGAGGGAGTGTCGAGTCGGTACTTTGCGGTGCGCGTTACAAGAATCGAGACGCTGGCTCGCTTGACCATCAACGAGAACGCTTCGTCGAAGCCGATGCGCTTTGCGCCCTGTCGCTCCAGCTCCTCGTTGACGAAGTCCACCACCACGCGCGGAAGCTTGCTGGTGCTGAGATCTCGCCGGCCGCGTCGCTTGGGGGTCTTCGCGTCGCCCGGGGGCTCCGTCGGTGTGGTGGAGTCTTGCGTGGCTTCCGTTGCGCCCAGGGCTTCTGCAGCGCCCTGTGCGTCCGCTACGAGCTGGGCCAGTTGCTCGTCCAGTGCGGCTTCTTCTTTGAGGAGCTCGCCGAAGGTGAGCTGTGTCTCGGCGGTGCGAGCGCGCTCGGTCTTGTTTCCGTAGAGCCGGCGCTTGAGCAGCTGGTTTTCGTGGGTGAGGTTTACGATGGTCTCGCGTAGCGCCTGGTTTTCGGCCTTCAACTCACCGAAGGCGACCTTGAGCTTTTCGACCTCGCGCTGCAGCTGCTTCTGAGTGCGCTCAAGCCCGGCTTGCTTCGAACGCGATTGCGAACCACCGCCATGCCGAGCCACGCGCAGTCGTATACACGAGCGCGATCCAACGACTCAAGCGAATTAGTTACCGTAAGGAATTGAGCCGGCTAGTGGATCGGTGGTCGCCCGCGCCGCTTCGGCGCCACGCTCACCCCTTTGAAGATCACATCGAAGATCGCGTCGCTGACCACGACGTGCTGGTCGCCAACCCGCGTCGCGTGAGGCACCTCGAAGCGACCAGAGTCGAGCTGCTTGTGGACGACAACTACCCCCGTGCCGTCCCACGTGAGCACTTTCATGATGTTGCCGCGCTTGCTGACGAACACGAACAACGCACGACTCCGTGGCTCCATCGCCATCCGCTCGCGCACAATGGCGCCGAGGCGCTCGCGGCCAAAGCGCATGTCGACCGGCTCCAGTGCGACGTAGATGGGCAGCCCCGGTGCGATCACGACTCATCCTCCGTGCTGAGCGCCGCGACCACGCTACGCAGCAGCTCGGCATCGAACCCGGGCTCGACTCGAATGCGCGCAGCGCCGAGCTCTACGATGACGCTCTGACACGCGAGCGGTGCGCTCCGCACCAGCGGTGCGAACTCGATCATCGGCGCAGCGCCAGTCTTCTGCTCTTCAGCCCACCACCGGTACGCCGTGGCCTTGGAAACAGCGACACGCTTCGCTACCGCCCACACCGCGTCGCCGCTGCGATGCATCTCCGCAAGGAACTTCGACCGATCGCGCTCGCTATATCGCCGCCTCATGGCCGACAGCGTGCAGGCACGAAGCGCGCCCCGAGAAGACGGTCCTCATGAAGCGGTTACTTCCGCTACCGCGTGACTCTTGAGTCCGCCCTTGGACGCCTCGAGCACACTCGCCAGTGTCGGATCTTCCAAGAGTTGTCGTTGCTTGAGATCGCCAAGCAGGTGCTGATCGCTGGAGGCTGGGATCCAAGCCGCATCGAGGACCAGTGCGCTCAGAGCTACTGCACTTGGAGGAGTCTGTCTTTCCAGAGGTGCCGGTCCGCCACTGGATCTGCTC
>CAZKDY010000087.1:0-5535 GCA_964551615.1 uncultured Polyangiaceae bacterium | reverse complement strand
TGGGTGGATCTCTCCTCGCCGCCGGAATGGATCAATCTAAAGGCGACGCCGAAGGGCGATATAGCCGGGGGCGTGCATCGTGCGATCGAAGGGCGGCCAGAACAGGACCGCGAGGCGGTCTTGACCGCGGACAAGCTGGCTTTGAGCGCTCGCCAGGGCTTGTAGACTTCGCGCGCTGGGCTTCGAGTCGGGGCTCGAGAGGACAGCCCACGATTGCGCGATGGAATCAATCTGACACTCGAGGCTTGAGCTTGAACCGACGAGGGACCCATCGTCATGAAATGCCCTCAGGTACCACTCGCCGTCCCACGCCACGTCCTGGGCGCGTGCATGCAGGCGCGACGATCGCTCCGCCCACAGATCTGCTTCTGCTTGCTCTCCAACCGCAGCCAGCATGCGCGAGAAGCGCTGCATGGTGGCGCTGACGAACCAGGCGAGCCACACGCTCTCTCCCCGGCCTTGTTCCCCGATGCGGTTCATACCGTCGTTCCAGTCCCCGCCCATCATCAGCGGCAACCCGTTGGCCCCCTCGGTCGCGCCCCGCTCCAGTGCCATGCGGCAGTGTTCGAGCAGCGAGCCTGGTGTTTTCGCCGTGGGGAACTCAGCGTAGCGATCCCCTTCGTTAGGAAGTAACGGCTTCGCGTCGAGAAAGCTGAGCACCTCCTCGAGGATCCCATAGTCGCCGGTGGCCGCTACGTACTCAGCGGTGACGAACGGTAGCCACAGCAGATCGTCAGAGCAGTGGGTCCGCACGCCCCGGCCAGACGGTGGGTGCCACCAGTGCAACACGTCACCCTCTAAGAACTGATGTCGCGCGGCCTCCAAGATGTGCGCGCGCGCGAGCTGGGGTGCCGGGTGGAGGAGGGCCAATACGTCTTGGAGCTGGTCGCGAAAGCCATACGCGCCGCTTGACTGATAGAAGCCAGTGCGCCCAAACAGCCGCGACGACACGGACTGGTAGAGCAACCAGCGGTTCAGCAGCAGGTCCATGGATGGTTCGGGGGTCTTGACGACCACGCTGCCCACCAGCTGCTCCCAAAACTGCTTGAGGTCGAGCCAGGCGCGGTCCACCTCATGCGGATCCCGGAAGCGACGAACGAGCTCCAGCGCCTCGTCGCGCCCGTTTCCCTGGCCGAGCACAAAGCAGGTCTCCGTCTCTTCGTAGGGTGCGAGGCTGAGGTGAACTTGGAGCGCCGCGCAGGGATCTGCGCTCAGGTCCGTGTGATTGGACAGGCCCCAGAGGCTCAAGGCTTCTGGACGTTCGTAGGTGCCCGCGCGCCCTAGGAACTCGGTGCGGTCCGTGGTGAAGCTATGCACGTCATGTTGCGAGCTTAGGAAGGCCACGCGGCCTCGAAACTCTGGGTGCCAGTCAGACCGAGCGAGCAAACAATGCTGTTGGTGGTCAAACTCGGACAGGATATGTGCTCTCGCCCCGCGTCGTGCGCCCAGCATCCACTCCGCGTAATACGTCGCGGTGATCCGCCGATGACGGGGGGAGGTGTTTCGGACGCGCAAGCGCGCGATTTTTACGTCGGAGTTAGGGGGAACGAAGACGGTCAGGCTCTGCTCCAGCTCTTGGCTGTCGCGCTCGTACATCGTGTAGCCCATGCCGTGACGCACACGGATCGAGCCTCTATATCCACGCGGCAATGATGTTGCCGACCAGACGGCTCCGGTTTCTTCCTCCCGGATATATAACATCTCGGCTGGCGGGTCCAAGACCGGATCGTTCTTCCACGTGGTTAGTCGGTTTTCGCCGCTGTTGAGCGACCACGTGGTGCCCAGGTTAGTTTCGCTGACAGTGCTGCCAAAGCTGGCGTTTGCTAGGATATTGCACCATGGGGCCGGCGTGGGCTTGGCCGCGGTCAGGGTGATGACATACTCGCTGCCGTCCTGGCTGAAGCCTCCGAGGCCATTGTCGAAGTCAAGCGCGACCTGGGGTAGCACCTGCTCTGAGGCGATGTGATCGAGCGTGGCCCGGAAGCGCGGCTCGGTTCGAAGAGCGAGGATCACGTCACCCAGGCACTCCCTCAGGCTCCCCCCACGGCTGTCGAGCAGCACATGGGCGCAGCTCTCTAGGTGGCGGCACTGGGCGTCTTCGAGCTGATCGCGATGGAAGGGAAACACCCCAGCGCGTCGACTGATCCAGTCGGCGGCGCCGAAGCGCGCTAGCAGCGCTCGCACCGCGTCCAAGCCCTCTCCGGCGTAGCCAGACGGCTCCTGAATGATCAGCGCCAGGTCGAACGCCGCGCCAGCCGTTCGCAAGTACGACTGAGCCGCGAGCAGCTGCTCGATCAGTGGGCTATTCAGGTCGTACAGCCTGACAACGACGATCGGTTCGTCACCCGAGAGGCCAAGTCCCCAGAGGTCCGCTTGATGGGCGCGCGCCCTTGCCCGCGCCGGCGCTGGCGCGCGCAGGTTGGGATCGGCGAAGAGCAGCGCCGAGTACAAGCGCTGCACTGATGGCAGGAGATCCGCCTCCAGCGCCGCTCGTAGTAGGCGCCTCGGGCTCTCCTGCTTCGCGTCCCGAAACGCCCACTTCAAGCTATGCAGCGATCCGTACTTCTCTCCCAGAGTCAGCGCCTCTAGGCGCGTCGACGCAACACAGTTGATGAACGCGAACGTGACGGAGCCCTGGGGTTCGAGGGTCACCCGAGCCATCAGGCTCATGATCGGGTCGAGCATCGTGCCCACCCCACGCCCGAGGGGTAGACCAGACCGCAAGGCTCCCGGGCTCTGCAACGCGCCTTCGTCCCGCCCATAGAAGGCGGAGCGGTCGCTCTCGTAGCCTTCGAGCGTGACCCCCTCGGCTCCCGACACCAGGCCGTGCAGGAGCACCGCGACGCTCTCTTCTGGCTTCTGGGGACGTCGCGAGAACAGCAGACCATCTAGCTCGGGGATCCACTCGCTCTCAATGAACAGGCTCGAGAACGCGGGGTGGCTGGCCACCTGCTCCGCGCTGAACAGCACTGGGCGCCCCGCGCTGGTGACCGTCAGCGTGCGTTCTCGCGAGGTCTCGTTGTGGAGTGTGATGCGCCGGATCTCGACATCGTCTGCCGCAGCTACGCTGACGTCTACTCGCGCGGAGACGCCCTCTGCGCGGGCGTGGTACTCAACCGCGTGAGCAGCATAGGTGGTGCTGCCGTGGTGGGAGGTCGCCCGCCAAATTTTCCCGTCGTCTTCGTCTCGGACATATAGCCAGATCCCGTCACGATCGAGGGTCGGATCCGCCTCGAAGCGAGTGACCGCGAGATCTTTCCAATACAGCCCACCGCCACCTGAATCCGTGAGGATACTGCTCAGGCGCCCGTTCCCAAGCACGAAGGCCTGCGCCCTGGTGGAGTCAATCGCGAGCCATGGCGGAGGGGGTGTCGGCAGTGCGAGCGGCGGGAGCGCCCCGTCTCGAGGATCGAGGGCTTCACTCGGCGTCTCATCGGCGACCCGATCGGGTTGCCGTTCGTTCAGCAGCATTTCGCCTGATGCGATGGACGGATCCGCGTGAAAGCGATCCTGCATGTTGCGTGAGTTGAGGAAGTTGCCTAGGGCGATCAGCAGCATGCCCTGGTGATGTGCCATGTACGACCGCACGACGGTGCCTGGCTTAGCGCTACTGGTCAGGCCGACGTTGCGTTCGGGGGTGAGATCGATGGCCTCGAACAGGCCATACCTGCCCAGCGCCCCGAAGCGCTCCAGCTGAGCCACGTTTCGGTGCACCGCGAGCGGGCGCTCCGCCACGGCGAGCACCGATGCGTAAGCTGCGACGACCCGGTCTTCACTCAGGCCTCGCTTCAGCCCGAGACCAGGCACCCCGAAGGCCTGATACTGGTAGGTCTGGTTTGCGTCCAGGTGGGCGTAGGCGGACTCAGAAACACCCCACAGTCCGCCGAGCGAGGGCGCGTAGCCGATCTGCTGCTCTACCGCCAACGCGCAGCTCCTCGCGAGGAGCGTCCCGGGCTGACTCCGCATGAACAAGCTGGGCATTAGGTACTCGAACATCGTGCCGCCCCATGAGAGCAACGCCGGGCTTCCAGCGACCCGCGTCATCGGGCGACCGAGCGCGTACCAATGCGATTCGGGGATGTCGTGTTTGACGATGGCGATGTAACTTGCCATGCGCGCTTCGGAGGCCAGCAAGTCATAGTGGTTCGCGTCCAGGTGGTCTGCGCTCGCGTTGTAGCCGATGTGGAAGAGTCGTCGCTTGGAGTCAAACAAGAGCTTGAAGTCCATGTCGCGTACTTCGGTGCGCGCCAGCGTGGCCAGCTCGTCGAGCTCTGCGATGAGGTCCGAAGCGCTCTGCTCGCCTTGCGATAGGGCCTCGCCTAGGCGCTCCGCCGCCTCGTCCAATGCGGTCGAGCTCTCTTCGCGCAGGGCGCGGGCTTGTTGGCTTTGCTCTAAGGCAATCCGGACCTTTTTCGCTGCCCCAGGGATCTTATTGAGTGGCAACAGCGCATCTGGCAGCGTCAAGTCGTGGAGCTGGGCATCCGACTCAAGGGCACCCCACGGCATCAGAGCTTGGAGCTCCTGTTGCTGCTGCAGCACTTGGCGGTTCAGGCGGTCGACTGCCTCTCGCAGCGAGAGCAGCCAGTCGCCTTGATGGGGCTCGGTGCTCAGCAGCATGAGCTTCAGCAGTTCGCGTGACAGCTCGTCGTGGCTGAGCAGACTCAGGCGCGCGAGGCTGTCCGCCGTGCTCGCGATGTCCTGCTCCGCGTGGAGACATAAGCGGCGCATCTGCGTGACCGTCGCCTGCAGCGCTGGGCTAGCGGTCAGAGGATCCGCCTTCAAGACCTCATCGAGCAAGTCGAGCGTGTCCTGAAGTCCACGCCACAGCTGAGGTCGCACGATAGGCGAGCCAACTGCCTCAATACAACCTTTCCTCACGGTGAGCAGGCACCCCGCGAAGTTGCCGCTGTCGACCGTCGACACGTAGTGAGGGAGCAGCGGTTGGAGGTTGGTCGTGTCGTACCAATTTAGCAGGTGACCCTGATAGTGGGGCAGACGTCGGATACTCTCGAATGCGCGGCGCAGCCTGATCGCTAGCTCTTGGCTGCCGACGTAGCCAAAGTCGTGAGCGCTGAGGACCGCTACCAGCATTAAGCCGATATTCGTCGGGGAGGTGCGGTGTGCGGTTTGTTCACGGGGTGCTTCTTGATAGTTATCGATCGGGAGCCATTGATCGTTGGGGCCAACAAATGCCTCAAAGAACCCCCACGTCCGCCGAGAGAGCATGCGTAGATCTCTACGCTCAGCCTGATTCAAGGTCTCCGTCTTGCGTCCTCGTGGCGTGCTGAGCCAGCGTGACACCTCGGGCGCGATGGCCCACAGCAACAGCAGCGGGGCAGCGGCAGGCAGCGCTGCGGGGCGCGACCAAGCGACCAGCGCAAAGCTGACAAAAGCCGCTAATGACGATGGCCAGACGGCCTGCCACGAAGCGCGGCGAGCGCTCCCAGAGCGCGACTGAGTCTCAGTGTGCGCGGCGCTCGTCGGGTGTGGCTCTGAAACTGACATCAAGCAACGCGGCGGATGCGGGGTTTCGGG
>CAZKDY010000086.1:5296-6083 GCA_964551615.1 uncultured Polyangiaceae bacterium | reverse complement strand
CGCCCTTCACCGCCTCCCGCCCATTATGCACTGATGCATAATCGCCAGCAGAGCGCATCACCGCGTCCGTCGCCATCACGCGCAGCCGCGCTCCGCCGCCACTGCCCATCGCAGCCTCCACCCCATCGCGGCCTCCGCGCTAGTCCAGCGGCGCACGCGTCACGAACACCGCCGGCCCCAGGCTCCGGGGCAGCGCCGCCAAGTTCACGGCTGGATCGATCAGCGGGCTCGACGGGCGGCCGTTCATAGACGTAAACGCGCGCGCCCGCACCTCGACCTGGCGGTGGCCCTCACGACGAAAGCGCCGCGCCAGGTGCAGCGCATACTCATGGATCATATCCGGCGCCGTGCTCATCATGCGCAGCTGCAGCGACGTGAGGTCACCCCGGGGAAACACGCGAAACCTGCCTCGGTCCGTGCTGACGTCAAACTCCACGACGCCGGCCTTCTCCACCAACATCACCCGCCACGCAAAGCGAAAGCCTTGCTCGGTCCAATTCAATTCGCCCGGGTAAAATATCCCGCGCAGCGGCAGCAAGAGCTGCACCAGCAAAAAGCCCCCCGCCAGCCCGAGCCAGCGCCCCGAGACGCCTCCACCATGAGCGACAGCAGCGACAGCAGCGACAGCAGCGACAGCAGCGACGGGAGCGACAGCAGCGACAGGCGCCACCGCACCAGCGCTCCCATGCTCCACATAGCCCTCAGCGCCTCCAACCACGCCGCCGCCAGGTGTTTGAACAACTCCTCCGGGGGTGGAGGGCGTGCTCTGCGCACGCTCTACGCTCAG
>CAZKDY010000086.1:0-5196 GCA_964551615.1 uncultured Polyangiaceae bacterium | reverse complement strand
GCGCTGCGAGCCCGGCGCACGCTCTACGCTCAGGCGCTGCGAGCCCGGCGCACGCTCTACGCTCAGGCGCTGCGAGCCCGGCGCACGCCCTATGCCCAGCACTCCGCGTACGCTGCCGTGCGGCAGCAACCAACGCTTGGGCCAAGCCGGGTCAAAGAATATAGTCAGGCTGATCAGCATCAGCCACGAGAAGACGCCGATCGGGAACATCAACCAATTGCTGACGTGGAAAACCAGCGCGACCGCGAACGCCGCGCGCCGGGTGCGCCGCCAGCACAGCAGCGGCACCACGCACAGGTCGAACAGCGCGCCCAGCCAGCTCAGCGCGAACGCTGTGGGCGCGCTGGTCAAGAGCCCGCCGACCAGCGGCAGGTCGGCGAAGTGCAAGAGCCAGCCGCGCACCGGCTCCGCGCGCAGCAGCCAGTCGCTGTTCAGCTTCGCGAGGCCAGCGAAGCCGTAGACGCAGCCGAGCTGCGCGCGCAGCAGCCAGTAGTGCCCCCGGCGCACCGGCGCTGGCGGCGGGGTCGAGCCCGGCGGCTGCGCTGCCTCCCGGCGCGAATCAATCGCGAGCGCGTTGCCGCAGGGTACCGTAGCTAGCAGCCCAGCCAGCAAGCTCACCAGGTAGTAGTGGTTCAGGTAGCTCGCCTTCTCCCACAGCTCAGCCCACGTGAAGAGCACGCAAAACACGAGCGCGCTCAGGCGCGCGCGGTAGCCGAGGGCGAGGCTGAGCGCGCTCAGCGCGAGCAACGCAAAGTGCAGGTACACCCCCGCCGGTGGCCAAGGCCGCAGCCACTCAAAGCCAAAATAGGTGAAGTGAAAGCGTGGAGCAACGTACAGCGCTTCCACCCACCCCCGCCCTAAAAATCGCAGGGTGCTCAGGAGCATCAGGCCGCCGAACAGGGCGCGGAAGGCGCCTAGGCCGAGGGCGGAGCGCTCCTCACCAAGGAACGCGCGCAGCCGGTCGAGCTTCGACGCGGGAGACGCCACGACTCAGTCTCCGTCGTTGCCGCTGAAGCCAACGCTCACCGACAGCGCGCCCAGCACATCCGCCTGGATCAAGCGCTGCAGCTCGCCCAGCGCTCGCTCGGCGTCGCGCACTGCGCTGGGGTCGTCGATCACGGCAGCGGTCAGGGGTGACGAAACCTGGCCTAAGGCCGTGACGCAGGCCGCCAGCCCCTCGCGCACGCGCGGCACTAGCTCGGGCTTGAGCCGGCTGAGGTAGCGCGCGAGGCCGATCACCTCAGGCTGCTCAGCACCGAAGAACATGCGCCGCACGCCCTCCAAGTTGTCGAGGATGTCCTGCACGGAGCGCCCGCTGTATTGAGACTCGGCCTTGGCGGGCTGCGCCACGCCGCCGCTAGCCTCCCCGAGCGGCTTACCTAATTTATCCCCCCGGATATGCTCAATGAGCACGCCGGCGCGGTTAACCACGTCACCAAACGCGGCGAGCAAGCTGGGGTAGAGCGCGCTGCTCAGCTCGCCGGCTTCGCTGATTTGCTCGGCAAAATGCCCCTGCCAGGCGTCGACCAGCGCAGCGCAGACGCGCCCGAGGTCGGCTGCCAGCGCCACCAAGTAGTCGGCGCGCCGCGTCTCCGTCCGGAATCTTTCTGCGTCAACGCCAGGCGCCCAGAGCAAGTACTCGATCGCTGGCAGCCCGCGCGCGGGCGCGCCCAGGGCCGCGACCGCCGCAGCAGACAGGCGTGAGCTGCCGCTCAACACAGAGTCGATGACCGCGGGGCGCAGCGGCCAAAAGTCGAGCTGCGGACCATACCGCTCTGGTTCCTCCAGGTAAGGCCCAAAGGCGAAGAGCTCAGCCCGCTTGATCGGCGCGCGGCTGAGCTGCCACGCGGCGCGCGCGGCCTCTAGGACGGCTGGGCTGGGGTCCGCGCGCAGCGCTTCAGCGCGCCGCTTGAGCTCAACGCTCGCGTCGGCGGCGGCTTGGTACTCGGCCACCGCCAGCTGCTGCGTCCATGAGCGCAGCAGGCGGCGCCGCACGTCAAGCTGATCCTCCGGGAGACACGACACCCCCGACGCCAGCCCGAGGCCCGAGGCGACCAGCGGAGCCCACAGCGCGGCCAGGCCAAGCCCTAAGCTGGCGGTAAACTCACGACGCCTCAGCGCCTCGGCGGGTGGCGCGGCGATCTCTGCGTCGCCCCGGCTCACAGCACCCCGGCTCACAGCACCCCGGCTCACAGCGCCCCGGCTCACCGCGCCCCGGCTCACCGCGCCCCGCCTCACAGCGCTTCCACAAACGCGATGAGCAGATCGCGGTCAGCGCGCGAGAGCGCCTTGAACGTGGAGGCGCTGGGCTCAGCCTCTCCAGCGTGCCACAAAATCGCCTCTGCCACGCCGCGGGCGCGGCCATCGTGGAGCAGGCGGGTGTGACCGTTGACCGCTTCTAGGCGACCGATGCCCCACAGCGGCGGCGTGCGCCACTCGGCGCCAGACGCAGCGAACACAGGCCGATCATCGCTCAGCCCCGCGCCCATGTCGTGGAGCAGCATGTCGGTGTAAGGCCAGATGGTCTGCCCGACTAGCTCCGGCAAATCACTGTCGCCGGTGACGTGGCTCGGCGTGTGACAACTGGCGCAGCCTGCCTGGCTGAAGAGTGCTTTGCCGCGCAGAATATCAGCGTCGGCGTAGCGGGTGCGCGCCGGCACGGCGACCAAGCGGCCGTAGATCTCCATGCGGTGCAGCAGGGAATCATCGAACTCTGGCTCGCCGCCGGTGGGCGCCGCCAGACAGTCAGCCTGAGCTGGCGCGCAGTCTTGCGACGGAAAGATGGACGTGGTCATCCCGATATCCCCCTGGAAAGCGCCCGCCGACTGCAGCCGCACGCTAGGCTGCTCAGCCTTCCAGCCCATCCGCCCAATCGCCAGCTCGCCGGCCTCAGCGTCCCACACCCAATTCACGCGACCGCTGATGCCGTCGCCGTCTTGATCCTCGGGATCTGCCAGTTCTTCGAGGCGCGCTCGGGGCACGGCCTCGAGCAGCCCAAGGCCGATGATCGCCGGCGCCACGCGCGGTGAAATGCGTACATTCGCGGCAAAATCGCCGTACGCTAGCGCCGTGACGCTGTAGCTCGGCTCGAGCAGGGTGAACGCCTCACCGTCAGCGTACGCCCCGACCCGCTCGCTGTAGCTGACCTTCGGCCGGCCTTCTGCGGGCACGCCCGCCACCGCGAACGGTTGGAGCTGCCCACCATAGTTGGGCTCAGGGGTGACCGCCCCGTGAGGCTCGTCGCCCGGTACGCTGAGGCGCAGCAACATGCCGAGGAACTCTTCGTCGTCGGTGAGCGGCGGCCTGCCACGGCCGTCTTTGAAGTGGCACGCGGCGCACGAACGCGCGTTGAACAGCGGACCTAGACCATCGCGCGCGGCGGTGCTGGAAGGCGCCTGCACCCACGCCTGATTGAAGAAGCTGTTGCCAGAGTAAAACTTAGGCTCATGCTCCGGGATAATATTTCCGGCAGGCAACGTAAACGCGTTCTCCCCACCCAGCAGGGTGTTGGTGGCGTCACCGCCCGGCAGCCACTCGCCCGGCTCGAGGCTGCTGGTGGCCTCGGCTTCAGCGCCTGAACAGGCCGCGAGGCTGACGCTCAAGCTGCTCGCGCAGAGCAACCCCAGCGCCGCCGACGCCGCGCGAGCAAAGACGATATATGTTCGACCGCGTGGATTCGTAACAGAAAGGAAGTTCATCGGGGCTGTCCTGCGCACGCCGTCGTGAGCGCGCGTCGTCCGCTGCACACGCCGTCGCGAGCGCTCGCTGCTCGCTGCGCGCGCCGCGGCGAATGCGCGCTACTCCGGTTGGGGGATGTCCAAGTTGAGCTTGCGGAACACCTGCTCAAGCAGCTTCTCTTGTTCGCGCAGGGAAACAATCAGCGCCTCGACCCGCGCGCGGCCCGCGGTGTTGCCTAGCGCGATCTCCTGATCAAAGGGCGGCTGGAGCGCGTTAGCCAGCGCCAAGCTGGCGGCGACCTTCTCGGTCACCTGCTGGGCCAAGGCTGGGTCCGCGTCTTGGACCACCTGTTGGATCCCCACCCCACGGACCTCGGTGCCCCCGCGGCCAGTATAGCTCCCGAGCCAGACGTTCTGGATCCCCTGGACGTCTTGCACCATATCGCGGTGGGTGTTGTCGCTGAAGCACGAGTGCTCGTCCTCTTGGTCGCCGGAGTCGAGCGCCGTCTGCAGGCGCTCGCCGCCCGTTTCAAAGCCGCTGAGCACGATCATCCCAGTCAAGATGCGGCGCAGGCCGTCAGCTGGGTCAGCCGCGATCATCTCCGTACGGTAAGTTCCGTTATCGCGCCAGGCATCCAAGATCTGAGCGAGTTGGAAGGCCAGCAGCTCCGAGACCGTGGTCAAGTACTTGCCGCGGCGGTCCCCGTTAGCAGCGCTGGCGCCCGCGCCGACCAGGTAGTCCTGATAGCTGCGATCCCCGGGCCCCGTGGCGCTGAAGTCCTGCCCCCAGAGCAAGAACTCGATGGCGTGAAAGCCCGTCGCGATGTTCTCTTCCCCGCCCTGCTCGTTCAGGCTCATCAAGGTCTCAGTGTCGATGCTGGTGCTCGGATCGTTGATGATCCCAGCGCTGGCGTCGCCTTCCACGTAGTCGATATAGGCTTCGTCGAGGGGCCATGCGTTGATCATGCCCTCGGGGCCGTTGTCCGCGTTGTCGATGGGGCCATCGTAGAAGCGGAACACTTCGCTCTGTAGGTAGGTCTCCCGGGCCGCTATCCACGCGGCTCTAGCCGTCTTCAGGCTCGCCTCCGAAGGCGCGGTCACGAAGGCCTGGACGGCGCTGTCCAGCTCCTCGGCGTCGCCCGCCGCGTCGGCATAGGTGGCCTCAACGATCTGTGCGTAGTCGGACACAGCGGCGCCGGCCGTGGTCGGTAGACCGGTCTTGGTCGCGTCGTCGGCGTCGCTCGAACAACTCGTGAGCAGACCAGCCAGCATCAGGGAAAAGACCAGATTGCGCTTGGCTTCCTTCATCGCCCCGGTTCTTACTGAAATTGAAAAGCATTTTCAATAAAAACCAGGCTTAAGGATCGCGAAATTTGGGTGACGTCACCAGGGATTGGGTCTTGGGGCGACAATGCACGTCGCTTTCAACGCGCGCCGCGGTGTGGCGGAACGGTGCTTCACGTCGCGCGCTTCACCGGCGCCCGCCCATTATGCACTGGTGCATAATCCCCAGCGGATC
>CAZKDY010000085.1:0-6754 GCA_964551615.1 uncultured Polyangiaceae bacterium | reverse complement strand
GGGCGCTACTCGGTAGGCTCACAAAAATCGCAGGTCGAAATCCCTTTGCGCTTGTGCGGGGCATCGCCTTCTGGCATCATACGCGTATGTTGAGCTGCGTGTTGGAGAGACCGGGGTTCGGTTTGGTTGCCTGGTGATACTGGTTGGGGGCTTGTCGTCGGCCTGCGATACGCAGTCACCAGACGAGCGGTCCGGCCTTGCGAGTCGCTCACAGAACATTTCCGGTCCTGGGACCATCGTTGACAACGGGCAGGGGACGCCAGCGCATGTCGCGGCTGTGGGGCGATTGAACAACTCGGAGGACGGAAACAATTGCTCGGGCACCCTGGTTTCCCCGACGCACGTCCTCACTGCGGCACACTGTGTCTGCGGGAGAAGTGCAGATGGTTGGGCAACCCCCGCTGCGCTGACCTTCAGGCTTGGCGGCGCCCCTTACATTGGGTCGGCATTAGCTGCTCGGCCTAAACACTGCTTGTTTGGACTCGAGACCGTGACTGGGCCTTACGACCTCGCGGTCATCACTCTGCAGGGCACGGTTCCGTCCACGGTGGCGACCCCCATGCGCGTGTGGACCTCGTCGTTGGTGGACGCAATTGACGACGGTGATCTCACTCAGCCCGCGACCATTGTGGGTTGGGGCGGACCAGTTCCCGCTCGCCGATACGGCGACCTTCGAGACGGATTGTTCAGTTTTCGCGACGATCCCTGCTTTCTCTTTTTCGAGAACGACTGCGAGCAGGACTGGTTTTGGCACGCGCCGAAGCGCTTCCAGCCTGCGACCCAAAAGGGAGATTCGGGTGGACCGTTGTACTTGCGCGCGTACAACGACGTGCCGTTCGTTGTCGGCGTCGACTCTCTCGGGCGTGACGCTACGTTCGGCGACGCCAACGGCAGCGAGACGACGGTTTGGGCGGCAACGGCTACTGCGTCCGGCAACGCAGGATTTATCGTCGAAGCGCTCGGGGGCGACCAGGACGATGATGGGGTCTTGGACGTCTACGATAACTGTGCCCCCAAGATGTGTGCGAATCGCGGACTGCCCAGCGAACGATGCGCCAACCCGGATCAAGTCGATCGCGATGGTGATGGTGTAGGCAACGTGTGCGACAACTGCATCGACGACTACAATCAGAGCCAACTTGATTACGACGAAGACGGGCGGGGCGACGAATGCGACAACTGCGTCGCGTTGGCGACAGCCGTCGAAAGCGCGGATGGTGATGCGGACGGCGTGGGCGACGCCTGCGACAACTGCCTTGAATTCCCCAACGCTCCTCAGGCGTGCCTGACCGATGCGACTTGCCGCGGGTCCGCGTGCCTTGGGGGCAGATGCCGCGATCAGGACGACTCAGACCAAGACGATTGGGGCGACGCGTGCGACCTGTGTCCAAATCAACCAGACGACGATATTCAACTCAACTCCAATCTTGACGCCGAGCTGCGCGAGCGTGAGAGGTTTCCCCTGCTGGAGAGCCTTGCAGACTCGTGCGATCCGGTTCCTGTCGTGGCTCTGCCAACGCAATCCAAGCCCAGTGTCGAACTCGCGGAAGTCCAGCCTGGCGACGGTGTGGGGCCCGACGAAGTCGTTGCTGTGCGCGGAGTCAATACCCTCGGGGACAACGTTGACGACCAACCTGACGCCAGCGTGCGGCTGGATATCGCGTTCAACCACTGCAGCTGCTTCGATGACTTTGGCAACCGCCTGAGCAGGGCTCAATGTCTCGGAGATGGTCTACCGTGTAGTTGGTCTGGTGCTGGCGACGGTTGGAACGCTGCCGCGGTGTCCGACCACGTCGGAAGTGGCGGTCTGAGTACTCAGTTGTTTACTAGGGGCGCTCCCACTCTCCAAGAACACGTGTGGGCCTGGGCTGCTGACGCGCAGTCCGGCAACATTGATGCTAGCTGTAGCGCTGGCATCTGCGAGACCTACGGCATCCTGCATTCTGAGGCAAAACGCGGGACAGAGCGCCCCGTGTCCACGAGGGATACGGTCTACAATCTGCGCGAGAGCTTTGAACTCTACCAGACTCCATTCTATGAACTGCGCAACCCCGTCGACTACCTGCCGGAATACTCCGCATCGTGTCAGTTCGGAGGGTGCGAACTGTGGTTCCGTCCGGATTTGCTTATCAACCCGTACGACTTTGTATCGCATTATGAGGTGCCTAGTCGCATCAGGCCGTTGTCGGAGAATTTAGCGGTGTCGCTAAGCCGCGATCAGGCTGTGAGGGTTGATCTCGGTGCAAGTCTCTCGGCCGTCCTCTCTGCGCCCTTCGTGGCCGTGAGTCCCGTTGAGACCGGGGCTGCACTTCGAGGTCGAGCAGCCGGGGTGCCGCTGGCTGTACTACTCCCCGAACACCTCGCCTTCGGGGTTAGACCCACTCAGGTAGTCGTTCGCAACGGGCTGCTGGACGTGCGAGCAGCTGAGGAAGGTGGTGTCACTCCGCCTGGACGGCTTGCCGTGGTGGAAGGCCCCTTCGTGCGACGGGATTATCAGGTTAGCTATTCCGCGAAACAGGGGGTGGTCTACGTGGTGGGCGGGGCTGACGAAGTGAGCAGTATCTGGCGATACCACACCCAGAGCGATAGTTGGAACCGCTTGGTCAGCCGCGGAGTTCAGCCGTCCAGCCGAGTGCTCTCCACCGTGGTCGACCCCGCCCACCACACGCTGTACATCCTCGACGTTCAAAGGGGGCGGTGGCTTTCTCGGGCTCGCTTGTTGAGCATCGACACCGTTTCGGGAAGTGGTCAGGTCATGGCGAGCTGGCCTCATCTCGGTTTGCACCGCTCACTTCATTTGGGGCTGCTCGCGAGCGGCGAGCTCGCATTGGTGGCAGGAGCGAGAACCCATCATTCAGTCTGGCGGCTGCGCGTAGATGGGCCGAATGCCCGCGTCGTCGGGTTCAAGCCTGGTCGCGGGGAGGTGTTCGACCGCCCGTTCTCTTCGCTACACGACTTAGTGCTCCCGGTACTTCGCGACGGCGCGGTAGGCCTCGAGGACATTGGGGTCGAAGCACTCTCACGCGGATCGCGGCCATGTCACGCCTTGTAGGCGCTGTGCTGATCGCGGTTCCGCTGAGCCTGACTTCCTGCGATAAGTCTCCGCAAGGATCAGAGGCGCGGGGCGGCAACGGCGCTGCTGCGAGTGGCGGCGACGGAGGCGCGGGCGCAGCCACGAACGGTGGGCAAACTGGAGTTGGTGGCGCTAGTGGTGGGGCGCCCTCCGCGGGAAGCGCTGGAAAAGGGGGGAGCGCCGGGGCCGGCGGCGGCGCTGGGGGGGAGCCGTCGGATGCCCCGGCTTGGATCTTGGACGCAGCCCGCTGGACGCAGCTCCCAGGGACGTCATTCACCGAGCCGGGGTGCCAGTTTCGCTGGACTGACCAAGCGGATCTGCCGCCGCTTAGCTGGACCTCGTGCGGTGTAGGTTGCGAGCAGGCAGCACTGGACAGCTCCCTCAGCTATGGCATAGCCACCACGCTTTCGGTGGATACCCGCGACGGCGGCGTCACCACCCTCGGCTCTATCAGGCGGATTATTCGGCTGCCGCAATGGAATGTAGCTGTCAGCTACGCGCTGTCGATGACTGGCGGTGAGCGTATCGGCAGCGTCTTGCGCTACGACGTTCCTGCGTCGTCGACCGAAGCCGTGTGTGGCTTTGGGTTCCCGAGTGAGTCGGCGAGCAACAACCTGATATGGGGGACAGACAACGGTGCTCACAAGCAACTGAATATCTGGGCGCCGACCCGCACCACTGATTGGCAGACCGTTGGCAAACCTGCTAGCCTCGCGGTCCCCGGAAAGTTCGCGTTCGACTTGGACTGGGATGGAGGCCGCCTGGTTGGCTTGGGCGGAAACGTGGTGATGCCATCCCCGATCGCTTAAGCACCGCAAGCCCCTAATTCCAAGGCAATTCGCGATCGGGAACGTGACGGTCTGAGCTCTCGAGCCAGGCTGACGAGCGCTTCTCCAAGCACGACGAACACCTTCTGCCTCCCGGTAACGCTGGAGGACACGAGGGCATCGATGAGTTCGCGTGCGTAGGCACGGATGACGTGCAGTGACGCGAGCGGGCGAAGCTGTTCAAGTGGGACTTCGTTGGCAAGCGCGGCTTGTATCCGCATGGAACGTACTAGGACGTGCGCCAGCATCGCACCGTAGGTGAGCGCTTGCACGGCGTGTCGGTCTGCGGTGAACGAACGTCCGAGGTCAGCGGTTTGCTTGATCTCGCGAAACAACAGTTCGATCAGCCATCGCAAGCGGTAGCCCTGGATCACTTGGCGTGCGCTCAGCAGATGGCGAGGCACGGTCGTGAGATACCAGCGCACTTTGTTTGACTTGTGAGCGTAGCCGACCAGGCGCAGCTCAACGGCCGAGCGGCCTTTGCCCCAGCTCACGTCGAGGTCGAACACGGTGCCGCGCCGACGCGATACGCTCTGCAGGTAGTAGGTCAGCGACCACCCTGGAAGTACCGCCATGCCGCCTTTAGTGAGCGTGCGTTCGACGCGGACCTTAGCGCTGCTTTTGAGCCTCATCAGCACGTGAGCGCCCGCTTGTTGTGCCGCTGCGAAGAGCGCCCGCTCGAAGAATCCGAGGTCGAACAAGTACAGGGTACCGCGAGTGAAGGCTGGAACCAGCTGCTTCCATAGCGGAGTTTCAGATGCCGTTTCCGCACCGCAGATGCCGTGCTCAAGCAACCCAGTCTTGAGGCTGTAGCCCATCACCCACTTGGTGCCGGCTTTCCGTTTGGCGCAACCGGGCAGTGCGGCGCGCCCGCGCGGTGGAACGCGCTGTCCTGTTCCGTCGTACACCCGCACATCATCGAAGCGGCCGAGGGGGCCGTTGAGAGTCAGCCCAGCGGAGTGGACGACGGCCGCAACGAGATGGTCGAGCGCTGCCCTGAAGAACGCCACGGCGGTGGCCTGCTTGAAGCGCTTCTGGAATGGGCACGGACGAACGAAGCCGAAGCGACGCACGAAGATCGCTCGCAGTGACGCGAACGACAGCGTCTGGCCGACCAGGAACGCTTCGACAACCGTCACCATCACGCGAAATGCGGTAGCTGTACGCTGTCGTGGGTTGTATCCAGTTTCCGCACGGAATTTATCGACGACGTCTGGCGTGAACGCCCGCGCCAGCTCTCGCTCCACGGCGGCGGCCTGGGTCTGCGACCCTGGACTTGAACCAGAACTGCGGGTATCTTTCGTCCTCGGGCCCCTTCCTTTTGCTGGTTTCACAACTCATCAAACGGCGAGTGGCCCGAACTTATTTCCATTATTCCGCTAGGTTACGCCTAAAAGATCTGGGGATGGTGGTGATGCAGGCGTCGCACACTAGCGATTCCTGGCAACCCATTGATTCGAGCCCGACTGCCCGCTTCGGTGCGGGGCAGGGCGATCTGGCGGTCTGGGTTGACGTCTCGCTCTCCACGCTGAAGACCCGGCTCAATGGGTGGTCTCCGGTTAAGAAGACACAAGAGTTGAGTGCTGATCTTGGCGTCGAAGGCGTCGAGACATGCGGACTGGCATTGTCACCGACTCACATCGTGGGGCAGTACGCGTCTGCCTGTGACTCCGAGACTGGCACGGGTTTGTGGGTGGCGCCTCGGGCTTATGAGGCGAGCGATTTCTCGAAATCGATTGGCCCTGTGTTGGAAACAAGCGTAGCAAGCGCCGTCCGTCTTCAAACCTGGGGCGACTACGCCGCGCTTGCGCTCAAGTTCGAAGGCAATGGGCCCGCGTCGTTCGAGATCGCAGTCGTGCGCCTCTCCGATTTTCGATCATGGAGGTTTACCGCGCCCAACCAGGAATTATCTCAAGCGGTAGCGGTAGATAGTACGCATCTCTACGTAGGCCTGGGCGTGCGCAGCGATGCTCCCAGATCCGTGCGGAAGTTTAAGCGCATTGAGCTGAGTCAACTGGACGCCGCTCCCAAGGAGCTTTGACATGAGATCTTCAACGCCGGCTCGCCCACTCCACGCCTTGCTGGGTGTGCTGCTGTTTGGATCGGTTAGTGGTTGGCTGGGTTGTACTCGAGAGTGCACGGAACTCGGTTGCGCCAACGGCGTCAACATTTCATTGCGAGAACCACTCAGCTCTTCCGACGAGTATACCGTGCGGATTAAGACGCCGGATGACCAGTTCGAGTGCACGGCCAACGTACTGGATGGCCCGATAGGCTGTTGGGAGGTCGTGTTCTCGATAAGCAACGGTCGGTTGACGGGCGTGTCGCTCTACGATTACACGCCGAGCAGTCTCCACCTCAGCATTGAGAGCAACGGTGTCGTGCTCGTGGACACGGAAGTGCAGGGGATCCGCTACAGATCGTACTTCGTGAACGGCGAAGACTGCGACGATGTCGCGTGCAAGAGCGCAGACGTTCAGCTGTGACTCGTTCCACGATGTGTTGTCGATCCGCCGGGAGGGGAGGCTCGCCGTTGTCTGAGGGGTGAACAGCGCTATCAGCGCTATTGAATCAACCGGTAGCGTCTCCGTGGCTACGATTTCGCGTGTCTCGGTGTCAGCCGCCGCCCACAAAGTGGACGATTTCAAGCACGTCGCCGTCACTCAGTTCGACTTTGGTGTGGTCCGCCCGGGGCACTACCGCGCGGTTCTTCTCTACGGCGACGGGGCCGTCGGTCAGGCCTAGGTGCTCGATCAGGCCGCGCACCGTCAGCCCGCTGGGCACCGCGACGGGCTCGCCCCCGTAGGGTGTGGGGAGGGCGGCCAATCAGCGGACGTGCTCGCGCCACGTTGTA
>CAZKDY010000084.1:0-7024 GCA_964551615.1 uncultured Polyangiaceae bacterium | reverse complement strand
TTGCGTTTATCGATAACCTGCAAGGTCAGCTGGCAGCGCTGTGCTGCTCTCGGCCTGCCGTGGTGCTGGGCAAAGTGCTGCTCACCCGCGAGCCGGGCGCCCTAGGCGACGGGCTCGCCACCGCGCCGCTCTACACCATCCTGATGGACTCCTACCCTGAGCGCCGCGTGATCATGCAGCAAGCCTTGTTCACCCGCTTCCTCCCCAACATGCTCTGCGCCTGCGCGGGCACCACCGCCAGCACTGAAGTGGGAGGCGACTCGTGACCTGGTTCGGACAAGGCATCTTTGCGTTGCCGTGCGGGAGTAGCGGTGGCGCTTCGACGTACGGGAAGACACTGGAAGCAGACGTAGTGGCGCTAGAAGTCACGTTTGCGCCCCTCGGGGACCTGGCGCTGGACGTGATGGCTGGCAACGGCCAAGCGCTAACGATTTGGCTAACCGGCAGCGTGAGCGTCGATCCGGGGGGGGCCAACGTGGAGTTCCGCGTCTTGATTGACGGGTCTGCTGCAGGCGACGTGGTCGCCCTAAATGTTGCCGATTCAGGCGCGTTTGCGGTGTCGCTCACCGCGCACGAGGACGTCGCGACCGGCCCACACACCATCGTCGCCGAGTGGCGCGCGGGCGGCGGTACCGCGAGCGGATTCGTGGGGCACCTACACCTCGAAGTGCTAGTCGCCGCGCGGGGCGTGTCTCCGCCATGAGTACGCTTGCGGACACCACGCACGCTCCCGCACCAACCAACGGCGAGGCGAAGCCCGTCGGCACGCTCGCCGCGAGCGAACTGCCGCGCGGTAATGGTACGGCAATTGTCAGCCCCACGACCGCGCTGCTCGACGCAGCGAGCCAGCGCTGGCGCGAAGCCGCAGCGCGCCTTGGTCTGTCCAGCCCTGCCGTCCACCTCGGCGAGATCCTGCTACGCGCCGAAGTCGACATCGAGGCCCGCGCCGCGCTCCTGGGTGAGCAAGCCGGCCGCGTCGCCCCTTGGCGCGCGGATCTCCTGCGGGCCGTGTCGAGCGAGCTACAACCCGACGCCGCCATGCGCGGGTTGCTCAAGCTGGAGCGCCGCGAGGTCATCCGTCCACTGCGCGGCAGCGCTGGTCCCTGGCTGAACCTGGAACTGGAGCTGGACGGCCGAGTCCGAGAGCACTGCTTCGGCGCAGCTCCACACGCGCAGCTCCCCGTTGGCACCGTCTCCGCACGGGTACTCGATGGACTGACGCACGCGGCTGCGCTGAGCGAGTCTCGGAAGGGCCAAGTCCTGGTGCTGCTGCGGGGCCGCCGCGGCAGCGGGCGCGACACCGCCCTCGGCGTGCTGCTCTGTCTACTGGCTGCATCACCCCTCAGCCGTGACGTCGCTGCGCTGCGCACCGATGAAGATCCACTGGAGCCCGAGCTCTCCGGCGCCGCCGCCGTGTGGGACGCACGCGGCAGCGAAGTCAGCCCTGAAGACTTGCAACGTGCCGCTCGCTTCCTCAGCCGCAGCACGACGCTGGCGGTGGCGCTCTTGGATCCACACCAAGACGCGCCGGACCTGCCCGAGCGAGCCCAAGTGGGAGTCAGCTGTGACCCTCAAGACGCAGCCGAGCGCCGAGCGCTGTGGCGAGCGGCCCTGGAGGGCGCATCCGAGCAGCTGAGACTGTCCGCCACGCCCCAGCTACTCCATGGGGAACTGCTCTCCGATGTGCCCCAGCGCCTCGCGACCCGCAATCGCGCCGGCATTGGCCTCGCCCGCCGTGCGCTGGCAGCGCTGCCTCCACAGCACGAGCCGCCCACCGTCGCTGCATTGACTCAAGCCTTGGAGCAGCAGCTGCAGCAGCTGGTGCAACCATCGAGCACCCGCGGCATCACCGTCGAACAACCCAACGCGCGCCTTGAGCAGCTCATCGTCGCGCCACCCATCCGCGCGTCCCTCGACCAGCTGCTCGCGCTGGTGTCCGCAGCAGAACACGCTCCCGACCCACGCCGTCTCGGCGTCAAGGCGCTGTTCAGCGGCCCGCCTGGCACGGGCAAAACCCTGGCCGCCCGCGCCCTCGCCAGCCACCTGGCGCTCGCACTATTCCGCGTAGATTTATCGAGCCTGGTCTCCAAATGGCTGGGTGAAACCGAGAAGAACCTGCGGCACGCCTTCGACGCCGCGGAGTCTGCGGGCGCGCTGCTGCTGTTTGACGAAGGCGACTCCCTGTTCGGCAAGCGCGCCCAAGTCGAAAAGGGCAGCGACCGCTACGCCAACCTGGAAGTCAGCTACCTGCTGCAAGCCCTGGAAGCCCACGACGGCGTGGTCATCGTCACCACCAACCAGCGCAACGCTATCGACCGCGCCTTCTTGCGCCGTTTTGACATTGCAACCGACTTCCACGCGCCCACCCGCGAAGAGCGCCAGCGGCTGTGGGCGCAAGAGCTGGGCGCGCCCGGCGCGCACCTAGAGCCCGCGCTGCTGAAAGAGCTGAGCCAAGTCGACCTAAGCGGCGGCCACATCGCCGCGGCCGCGCGCCTGGCCTGCGCCTTAGCCTCCACCCGCACGGAAACCCACCTCACCGCCAAACACCTCTTCGCCGCCATCGCCGCTGAGCTCTCCAAACTAGGCGCCGCCGCCCTAGCCGCCCAATGGGCCGCCCGCGCCGAGAAATAGCCATGCTGGAGCAAGCCAAACGCCCCGACAGCTCACCGAAGCGCTCGGCCGCATTTGGAGACTCCGAGAGTCTCGTGAGGCGCCCGATTGATCGCGAGGTTGACCCGTTTGGCCTTCAGCTCGCGGTGCCCGAAAACAAACGCCAGACGAAGAAGGCGGGTTGTTCGAAGTGTGGCGGTAGCGTAACGCCGTGCCCAGCATGCGGCGGCAACGAAGATCTCGAAACCCCGCCTCAAGTCGCCAAGCGAAGCGTCGAAGGCGATCTCGGCAACCCCGCAGAGCGTCAAGCCGACGCTATCGGCGCCCAGATCGGAGCTGCGCTCCCAAACCACGCCGTAACGGGAGGCTCCCTCTCGGAAGCCGCTCGCAGCACCGCCGAGTCTCACTTGGGAATCGACCTTGACGGCACCCGAATCGATGGGGGCAGCGCCGGCCACGCGAAAGCGCGGTCGGAGGACGCTTGGGCGGTCACGGAGGGCAGCGAGATCGCGTTTGCCGACGGTCAGCTCCAGCAGAACGCCCAAGGCCGCTTCCTGTTGGGCCATGAGCTGGTGCACGTAGCGCAGCAGCGCGCCGCAAAACGAGCCGTACCACAGCGGAAAGGCGCCAAACCTGAAGCAGCTAAGAAGCCGGATGAGAAGGTCAAGGAGCTGCCTCCCGAGGAACAACGTGGACTCATTGAGGAGATCCAAGACATCCTCGACGGGAAGCTGCAGACCGCCACGAGCGGTCTTGAGCAGGCGCAACTTCGGTCAGCTTGGACGACCTTTGGCGAGGGGAAGGCGTTTGAGCTGGCCGCGAGTCGAAACCTCTCGCTTTGGATCCGTACTCGCACAGCCTATCCCTCGCTTGGTGATGATCTCGAGAAGGCCGCCCTTGAGGCATTCAAGGCGAGCATCACGTCGCAGGCGCTGAGTCGAGCCAAGGCGAACGAGGAGGCTGCACGAAACGAGATGCTGCGGTTTGGGATCCGCGAGGATGAGAAAGTCGTCTCAGAAGTACCGCCTTCGATCGCGAACCCCGTCGCAGCGATGACGTTCACGGAGGAGCAGAAGGCGGCACTGAAGGAGACCACGGACCTGGTCAGGATCGCGGTGCACCTTGAACGAGTCAAGAGAGGAATGCTCGGCACACCAGTCGGCACGTTCCCCCTAGGCAGGCCCTCGAAGCCTTCGCCACCGCGGTACACGGGCAGCGATGTTCCGCTCCCCCAAGATACGAGTCAGCCCCTGTTCGAGTACTTCACTCCGGGAATGGTGCCACCAAACCTGCCCCTACTAACCAAGGATGGGGAAACGACGATCTACGCAGAGTTGAAGCTCGTGTGGGCCACGGCGATGGCGGTGCTTGGTTCAATCAAGGCGACGAGCCCGGCAGTATTCGCGCTGACGGAGAAGAGATCCGGCAAGACGGTGATGCCGGTCGATCCGGAGAAGGAACCAGCGACGGCCATGAAGGCCTTGCAGAGCCAACTCCACGTCTCTGTGGTGAATGCGGCGAAGCTGCAGAAAGAGATCCACGACGGCAACTTCGAGCCCGGAATGGCTCACGACATCCAAGACCGTCTGATCGAAACAGAGCCGTGGTCTGCCGGCTTCCGCGGGTATGTGGCCGCGGAGTTCGTGAAACAAAACCGCGAGAAGGAGAACCTGCCACTCGGCATCCAAGCCGCCTACGCCGCGGAACAGTTGCTCTCCCCGGACCCAGGGTTCCAGGACGTCGCTGTGGCCGGTTGGAAGCTGCATCGAAGCAAGCAGGAGCTGAATCAGCTGCAGATGATGCGGGGCGCCCAAATCCAAGCCGACTTGGGGTTCGTCTATGGCGACCAAATCACGGCGAAAGAAGCGGAGGTTGAGACGAATGCACTGGACCTAAGGGTGTCCGCATTGGCACTCGGAGTGGGCCTCGTGACCGCAGGAATGGGCGACGCGCTGGTGAAGGGTGCCAAAGGGGCCAAAATCGCCAACGCGGCTTCCGATGCCGCAAAGCTACGTGTTGTGGAGGGGCGCACGGCCGCGTTGGAGCGACGCTTCGCCAAAGAGTTCAAGGGCTCAGATGAGCTCCGCGAAGCGAGTACGGCGATTCGGGAGGCCAAGAACGCCGAGGAGGCTGGGCTCGAGTTCGAAAAGCTCCAGCGACGCCTGCGAGTAACGGAAACGGGAGGAAAGGAGAGCACTACGCTCACGACCCTGGAGAAACAGAACGAGCTGAGGTTCCTCGAAGACAATCCGGAACTCATTCACGAGGGGCCCGATGGCCTACGCGCAAGGATCGGAAAACACGAGTGGCGTCAACGCTCGGACGGGATGTGGTGTCGGTTTAGTGAAGAGGACTGCATCTGGCCGCCACAAGGCAAGGTGCACCGCGAGAAGACAGCTACCAGCTATCGAGCGAGCGACCCGAGCAACGAACGCTTCGGCGCCGCTGGATACCTCGACGATGGAGAGTTGAACATCTCAATGCGCACGAAGCTGGACGACGAGACTCGAGGGGCCCTCAGGGGCGAAGACGAGTTCAAAGCCATGTTGGAACACTTTGGCGACAACGTTAAAGTCATCCGTGGGCATTGGACCTTTGGCGACAATCTCGCGAGTTTCAATAAGGGAGTGCGCGCCGGAATGAGCCTGGAAGATGCTGCTCTGAGTACGTGGACGGGGAAACAAGCGTTTGCTGCAGGATTCGGCAAAGCCAAGATTGGCTTTGCCCAAATGTCAAACGGAGTGTACGTTGACGTAGAGGTACGATTCTTGAGGTAGCTATGGCAGGAAGTATTGGCAACTCCAAACAGATTCGCCTTCGTACGAGTATCCGTTCAGGAGTTTCGGTGGCTGACATCATTCGAGCAGAGCTGAAATTCGAACGTCGTACACCGCATGATATGATGTTCGACTTTATGGAAGCCTTTCAAATCCGCCTGGGTGATGTATCGTGTATTGACGGTTGGTGGCCGGATGGAACAGGAGAAGTGAGTGATGCGAGACTTGACGAGATTGTTCGTAGGGCGATTGAAACACGGCGCCATGCTTGGGAGACTCTATGAGGCTCCTCACGAGTAGCCGTTCACGGCTGAGCGATCTCCTCATCTGAGTGGGTGGGGATGTATCCGTCCAGGGACCTTTCTGTCGTGAATTGAAATTCCGCACAGCAAATAACCGCCTATCGGCCAGTGGGCCGGCTACTGTACTCACCTCGCCGATTCCAAGCGGAGTGGATCCCCGAGCCGCCGCAGCAGGCACCAGACGCGCCTTCGCCTTGGTGTATCCGTCCAGGGACCTTCTTGCCGCCAATTCAAATTCCACACGGCAATTATGCTGGGCCGGCCCGCTGGCCGACAGCGGTGCCCGCGCCGCCAATTCCAAGCGGAATGGATTCCCGAGCCGCCGCAGTAAGCACCGGACGCACCTTCTCCTTGGCGCTCCCAGCCGATGGGTCGCTCAAGTTCGGTTCAGGCTGCTTGGACTTCGACGCTCGGCAAGTGCCTCTTGCCCGCGAATGGAGTCACACGCAGCTTGACGGAGCTCACGCTGCGCACGCTGTCGGGATCCCCGCGGATGGGTATCCTCGGTCTAGGCTCAAGGCGCAGGACCGTTGGAGGAGTTTCCTCGAGGGTTTCCTGAGGCGTCCTTCCACCATGGCCTTGATGGGGCCGGTGGGTCCGAAACCAAGCGGCGTAGCAGTCGAGCTCGGCCTGGAAGGCTTGGGGCTTGAGCGGGACCAAGATCAGTCTGCAGCACTCGGCCTTCATGCTTCGCCAGAAGCGCTCAATGATGGCGATGGAACCGTGGCTGCCGACGGCGCCCCAGCGCGGCTTGATGCCTCTCCTAGCGCACCAGTGCCGATAATCCTGGCGGAATTGGACGCCTTGGTCGCTGATGAGGTGCTTGGGTGCGCGTCCAGCCCTTCGGATCGCGGAGTCAAGGAAGCGGCGGACGTCTCGCCCCGAGGGATGCTGCTTGAAAGCCTTGAGCTTGATGGACGCTCTGGAGAATTGGTCGACGACCCCGACGACCCAGTACGTGAAGGGCCACCCAAGCCACACAGCGAAGGGCAGCCAGGGCACCCAGAAGCCGGCTGCGGTGGGGACGAGGGTGAGATCGCAGTGCCAGACGTGATCAGTGTACCGTGCGGTAACTCCCTTCGGGGTTGAGGGCTCCGCCTGGGCGGTGTCTTCGCAACTCGCCGTGTCAGTGACCTCCGCCAGCGTCTGCGTCGTGACGCGGGACTGGGGGGCGGATTCGGGTGACGCCGTTGGGGCCTCGTGGAGCATGCGCCGGACAGTGGAGGCGGCGAGCACGAGGCCAGTGCGCGCGAGGACGTCCGCGATGCGCTGTCGTCCCATGCTTGGGTAGAGTCGCTTGAGGTCCCGGACGAGCTGGCGCACCTGGTCTGGGAA
>CAZKDY010000083.1:0-7395 GCA_964551615.1 uncultured Polyangiaceae bacterium | reverse complement strand
TTGCGTTTATCGATAACCTGCAAGGTCAGCTGGCAGCGCTGTGCTGCTCTCGGCCAGCCGTGGTCCTGGGCAAAGTGCTGCTCACCCGCGAGCCAGGCGCCCTAGGCGAAGGGCTCGCCACCGCGCCGCTCTACACCATCCTGATGGACTCTTACCCTGAGCGCCGGGTCATCATGCAGCAAGCCTTCTTCACCCGCTTCTTCCCCAACATGCTCTGCGCCTGCGCCGTCGCACCCTCAGGAGGCGACTCGTGAGCTGGGCAGCACAAGGCGTGTTTGCGTTGCCGTGCGGGAGTAGCGGCGGCGGGGCTGAATCGTGGGGGCTGGGGCTTGATGGGGAATACTCCACGAGCGCCAGTTTGGCAGTGATCGGAAATCTCGCCTTCGGGTTCAACACCACCACGCCTCAAGCGGTCACCGTCTTGATAACGGGGAGCGTGCGCCTCGACGCCACAGACACGCAGGCGCAGTTCATCCTCTATCTCGACGGCTCGTCCATGGATGACGTAGGGGCGGTGCGAGGCGACGGAGGTGTGGTCGCGGTAGCGGTGAGCTCCCACCGAGATCTCACCCCAGGCCCGCACACGCTGGAAGCTCGTTGGATTGCTTCCAATGGAGGGGCAACGGCGTTTGAGGGTCAGCTCCACCTGGAGGCCATCGTAGCCAAAGCCGGGGAGCTGACGTGATCGTGGCGGCGGACAGCGTGTCCGTCCGCGAGAGCCCCGAGACGCCGCGCGGCAACGGATTGAGTGTCCAAGCTCAGCCGACCCCAGTCGAAGACGTACTGGCCAGTGCATACGCGCGCTGGTCCGGCGCAGCCGAACGCTTCGAATTGAGCGCTGCCGCCAGCGAGGTCGTGCAGCTCCTGCTGCGCTGCGATCTGGATCTCGCCGCACGCTCCGCGGTGCTGGGAGACGACCAGCAAACGGTTGGGATCCCTCGAGCGCACGTCCTGGCGTCACTGTCTCCGAGCAGCGGCGCGAGCGACGCGCTGGCTGCGGTCTCTGAGCTTGAGGAGCGCGGCGTCGTCACTGCGCGGGAGGGTCGCGGGGGTTGGATGGCCAACGAGCTGCTGCTCGCGCCCGAAGTGCGGGCGTATTGTTTGAAGCAGCGCGAGACAGCGCCCCAAGCCGGTCCGCCGCAATGTGCTCGGCTAGAGGCTTCGATCTCCCACATTGCATCGCTGAGCGACTCAGCGCGATCGAAGGCGCTGGTCGTGATCCGCGGTGGCCGAGGGAGCGGGCGTGATGCGCTACTGAAGCGGCTACTGAGCCGCTGCTCAATCGAAGCTTGGGTGCGCAGCGCGCTCGATCTCCGTGGCCCCAATGAGTCCCTCGAGCCGACATTGTCTGGTCGCGTGGCGGTCTGGGACGCGAGGGGAATCGACGTGGGGCCTGAAGACCAAGAGCGCGCCGAGCGCTACCTCGACAGCAGCGCGAACCTCGCGGTGGCTCTGCTTGACAGCGACCAGGACGCGCCCGTGTGCGCCGACCGCACGCTGTATCTGCTCCGTGCGGATCTTGAAGGCGCGCTAGAGCGCACCGAGTGTTGGCTTCGCCTGCTCGAGGGCTGCACGCTAAGCCCTGCGGAGGTGGACGCTGCAGCCGCATCGTTGGCGAGCCGCAACGCGGCGGGCGCTGGCACGGTGGCGCGTAGCGCACAGGCCATTCTGACCGCGACTTGGGAGTCTCCTGAGACGCTGGTGAGTGCGGTGGAGCAGTGCCTCGCGCAACTCATGCAACCATCCAACACCCGCGGCCTAGTGGTGGAGCATCCGGACGCCGATGCGGACTGGTCGCGCCTCGTGGTCTCCGCCCCGGTGGGGCGTGCGTTGAACCACGTCTTCGTATTGGCAAGGACTTCGGGAGCCATCGGCCGCGAACGGCGCGGAGTGAAGGCGCTCTTTTCAGGCGCCTCGGGCACAGGCAAGACCCTGGCTTCGCGAGCCATAGCGCGGGCGCTCGGCAAGCCGCTCTTTCGCGTCGACTTGGCGTCGATGGTCTCGAAGTGGCTCGGCGAAACCGAAAAGAACCTCAGGCATGCGTTTGAGGCCGCTGGCTCCGCGGGCGCAGTCCTGCTCTTCGACGAGGGGGACGCGCTGTTTGCGAAGCGCGGCGAAGTGGAGAAGGGCAGCGATCGCTACGCAAACGTTGAAGCCAGCTATTTGCTCCAAGCCCTGGAGGCCCACGAGGGTCTGGTCTTGGTGACCACCAACGCGAAGCACCAGATCGACCGCGCCTTCCTGCGCCGATTTGATGTGGCGGTAGAGTTTCACGCGCCGATGGCAAGCGAGCGAATCGCACTGTGGCAGCGAGAGCTCGGCGAGGCGGGCTGCGATCTGAACGACGCGTTCTTGCGTCGGTTCTCGCAGGTCGACCTAACGGGTGGCAACATAGCTGCTGCAAGCCGGCTCGCGCGGGCTCTGGCCTGGGAGCGCGGCGACGCACGAGTCACCGAAGGGGATGTCAGTCGAGCAGTTGAAGGCGAACTGAACAAGGTCGGCGCCAGCGCAACCGCAGCGCGCTGGGCCAACTCGGACAAGTAATTGCTATGTTGCAACAAGCGAAGCGACCACAACTAGCGCCCGTCCCGAAGTCCGCGACCGCGGCGCCTCGGCAGCAACCCGGGCCGGCTCCAGTCCTTCCAGACCCGTTCGCTAACCTTCCGGAAACGTTGAAGGCGCCGCAGTCCGAGGCGGAGCAAGGCAGGGTCATACAGGCCAAGAGAACTGGCGCCAATGACCCAGCCGAGCGCCAGGCAGACGAACTGGGCGAGCAGATTGGAAGAAGTTTGCGCGGTGCTGGCGGCCTGACCGCGGGGGAGCTCCAGGGGCCAGCGCAGCGCGCCGCTGAAGGCCACCTGGGCGTCCCGATGTCGGGCGTCAAACTACACGCATCCAGTGGAGCCCAGGCGAAGGTCGCCGAGCACCAGGCGCTGGCCGTCACCGAAGGCAGCGACGTCAGCTTTGGAGCTGGAAATCTGGAAACGGCGACCGAAGCAGGCCGGTCATTGGTCGGACACGAGTTGGTGCACGTTGCCCAGCAACGCGCATCGGGTACGCGCGCAAGTCAGCGTAAGGCGCCCCCTGGTGACGCTGCGAAAAAGGAGAAGACCACACCCGCAAGCCGATACGCCGCGATCCTGGGCGCGCTGGAGAAGGGGGATACCGCAGAAGCGTTCAAGTTGCTCAACGGCTTGAGCATGGCCGAGATGCTTCGAGTATTGACCAGGTTGCCGGGTGGCAGCTTTGCATCGATTGCGGCTCAACAACCGCCGGGCGCTGTCGACACGACTCGGGTCGGCTCGGCCGTTCGAGCGGTGCAGCTAGTGGGCGATCTAGCATCGACCGGGGAGAGTGATATGAACATCGCGCTCGTGGAGAGCGCTTCAAGCTATGTGACCATGTTGCCTGACTCAACGAAGGCGGTGGTCGTCCGGTTCTGGCGGGCAGCCGGCATTTCAAGCGAATTGCTCAAGCAACTGTATGAGCCTAAAGAGCTGATTACTGCGCGGAAACGCTTCAAGTCGGCCAACCAATCGGTGCTTGGAAGCAACGTCGATCGAGTGGCAGTGGGCCTCGTCCTGGTCGCAGGTGATATCCAGGCAGTGCAGGTTTCACTGCTAGATCACTACGCGAGCAATCCGCTTGTAGTCAGTTCCGACGTGGACAAGCAGCACTTGGCTACGACGATTGGCCCAAGGACGAAACTAAACCCGACTGCGCTAGGCCTGAGTGCTAGTGAACTTGCCGCGGTTTTGCTGCATGAGTTGGTTCACTCGGGGCAGCCGACCCCACCGCTGGCGGACACTGGTCTTGAAGGAGTCGCCTATGCAACGGAGAGTTGGGCGTTGTCTCGCACGCGCCCAGGAAAAGGCACTGACGCTGCGACTCGGAAGCGTGCCCGTACCGATGACATAGATGATATTGTTAGGACTTTGTACAGCAGGGAAACCAAGGCGACGATGAGGATCTATCGCCTAATGTTCGACCAATTAAGCGCTGTAGCGCAGGGCGGTCCGGCCCCTCTCGCCGATAGTGTTCCGCGACTAGCACGCCTAACTCAGAGCGAGGCGCGCGAGTACATTAAGATACTGATCGCGTCTGCCCCCCAACCACCCGGATTGCGGGCGCTTTATAACGACTTGAAGAATCATGCCGGTACAGAAATATACATAGATCCCGTAAAACTGCCGCCCCCATCATGGTGAGTTCGGCTCGGTGCATGCGGTATTGGGGGCACAGTGCTCACCGTTGAAGATATCCACAATCTAACCGCGTTCATTTTCAGGGAATGGGCGCCAAGTATCGCAATTATCTGCAGTGTGACTACTGTTTTGGTTCTCGCTGGTGTTTGGAGAGACTCGAAAAGGTCAGGTGGGCGTCAGGTTTGGGAATGGGCGTTCCTCGCCGCACTGCTCTCCGCGCCATGTGGGCCGTTGGTTGTTCTGTACGGTAGCCCACTCCTTGAAACGGATTTAATGCACTGCGCAGACGTCTCCGACGCGGCCCTCTTCGGTTTGCTGTCGGGGCCGGATCAGAGTGGGTACTGGGGCATAGTACTCAGAAACCAGGCGCTTGTGCTGGTCGGTTGGTCGACGCCTCTTCTACTCGCGTGGACCGCGTACGCATTCACCCCGCAGCGTCGCCTTGGGGGCTGCCGTTACCCCGCTGTCCAGACCCTGGCGGTCGCGATCGCACTATTCAGTACCGCCATCTTTGTTGTCCGCGTTCAAACCACCGGCCCCACACCTTCAGCGATTGCACTCAACCATGGCTCTTTGCAGGTGCCCGGTATGTCGTCCGCGCAGAGCGACATAGCAATCGCACGGGAGCTTCGTGGGCGTACGCTTCTTCCAGTCCCATACGGTAGAGATGTGTCCAGTGAAACTGATCGTTGCGGCAAAATGGGGGCGGACGAGCCGAGCCCCTCATTGCTCGGCGCGCCAGATTGTTACGAAAGTGGCCGCCTTGAGGACAAGCACTTATGGCGCAAGTCCGAAAAAGTTGAGGCGATCTTCTTCGAGTATCAAGGGCGGCCGATGGCCATTGGAAGGTCCGTTGAGATGGGCTTGACACTCCACCGCATTCTGTCCCCGGATGACCGTCCCGCAGTGCTCGCGGACCGAGCTCGGGGTTGGGAGGTACTCTGGTTCGAGGAGCGCCCCTTGTTCGCGAAGGCGGAAGTGGACGGAGGCTACCTGGTGACCGATCGCCGCCCACCGCACTCCCGAGTCGCCATCCTCTTTGGCACCGGCAACGACTATGGCGCTTACGACTGCCCGAGGGTGCTTTGGAGCTTCGTTTCGTTGAAGAACACGACCTATTCAAGGGTAGCCAGCTACGCTTGTGGTGTTCTAGTACTCCTTGCACTAGCTCTTTTCGGCGCGGAGCAGCTGGGAGCGCGGGCGGCTAGGAGAGAGTTTGCGACAGCGCTAACACTCACAATCGTGTGGTTGCTTGTCGCGCTCGGCGGGACGCTTTTCGGTGGGATCTACCCATATCTCTGAAAAAGCCTTGAGACGGGGCACACCCGGTCTATTCAGGGATGATAAAAACAGAGGCGCGTCGGCTCACCTTGGATGTCATAAAGCGCTACGGCTCCTTGAAGAGGGCTCCTGATTCGGCCATCATCGATGCCATGGATAGCCTGGAATATTACGGGTTCGACCTCACCAAGAACTGGAGGGCCCTCGGGAATGGTGACTTTCTTGAGTAAGGTGTTTGACGTGTACCCTTTGGGTCACACGCCCAACGCGCAGAATCGCCGCTTGGCAGGAATCATCCACTCAGACGAAGACGCGGGCGGAACGAGAGTCCCGAAGCCTCCATATCGATACTGGGGCAACCTATCTCTCGTAAATGGGCATGACTTCATCTTGTATCCGATAGTGAGTAAGACGCTGTCTTCATTGCTTGTTGATTGGTGCGGGGACCTTGAGTGCGAAACAGTGGTCCTCCATCAACACCCGGACTGGTCCGTGCCGAGAAATGTCTACCCACACGAGTTGCGGAATGTTCCCTGGTCGCGGGCCAGTGCCACAAGCTCGGACTACGTGGCTGTCAAGGCACCCGTGTTGCCACTACTACGTAGATTCAGTCGTGATGCAACTGGTCAGAAGTACTTTGATATCGACCGGGAACTTGTTGTTCCACACGTCTTCTGGGTTGCACGCGATATCCCACCCTGTCTGTACGTAAGCGAAGAGTGCAAACGAGCGATTGAAACAGCGGGTCTGAATGTGAGTTTCTTGCGGCCCGCTCGCGTCAGGAGGCGGAAAACTCATTGAGGTGTATCCGTCCAGGGACCCTTCTTCCGCCGATTCAAATTCCGCACGGCAACTATGCGGCACCGGCCCGCTTGTCGAGAGCGGCGCCCGCGCCGCCAGTTCCAAAGCGGCGACAGTAAGCGCTTGTATCCGTCCAGGGACCTTTTTGTCGCCAATTCAAATTCCGCACGCCAACCATGCGGCGCCGGCTCGCTGGCCGAGAGCGGCGCCCGCGCCGCCAATTCCAAGCGGAATGGATTCCCGAGCCGCCGCAGCAGGCACCGGACGCACCTTCGCCTTGGCGCTCCCAACCGACGGGCCGCTCGAGTCTCTGTTCAGGCCGCTTGGACTTCGACGCTCGGCAAGTGCCTCTTGCCCGCGAATGGAGTCACACGCAGCTTGACGGAGCTCACGCTGCGCACGCTGTCGGGATCCCCGCGGATGGGTATCCTCGGTCTAGGCTCAAGGCGCAGGACCGTTGGAGGAGTTTCCTCGAGGGTTTCCTGAGGCGTCCTTCCACCATGGCCTTGATGGGGCCGGTGGGTCCGAAACCAAGCGGCGTAGCAGTCGAGCTCGGCCTGGAAGGCTTGGGGCTTGAGCGGGACCAAGATCAGTCTGCAGCACTCGGCCTTCATGCTTCGCCAGAAGCGCTCAATGATGGCGATGGAACCGTGGCTGCCGACGGCGCCCCAGCGCGGCTTGATGCCTCTCCTAGCGCACCAGTGCCGATAATCCTGGCGGAATTGGACGCCTTGGTCGCTGATGAGGTGCTTGGGTGCGCGTCCAGCCCTTCGGATCGCAGAGTCAAGGAAGCGGCGGACGTCGCTACGCAAACGTTGAAGCCAGCTATTTGCTCCAAGCCCTGGAGGCCCACGAGGGTCTGGTCTTGGTGACCACCAACGCGAAGCACCAGATCGACCGCGCCTTCCTGCGCCGATTTGATGTGGCGGTAGAGTTTCACTGTTACAGGCCGGGTGGGGTGATCACGTCGGGGCCGGCCAAGGTGATCCAGGCCGGATCGGCCAAGGTGATCCGGTTCAGGCCGGCCAAGGTGATCCGCGGGCTGCGATCTGAACTTCGGCGTCGCCTTTAGATTGATCCATTCCGGCGGCGAGGAGAGATCCACCCA
>CAZKDY010000082.1:0-8471 GCA_964551615.1 uncultured Polyangiaceae bacterium | reverse complement strand
CCCGAAACCCCGCATCCGCCGCGTTGCTTGATGTCAGTTTCAGAGCCACACCCCGAGCCGCCGGACTTGGCCGGCGGCTCAGCCAGGGCCAGACGCTGGGCCGCGGCTACAGCGCTGCGGAGACCGCGCGTACAGCGCTGCCACTACAGCGCGTGAACGCTAGCAGATTCAATACTCAAGCAGCTAGATGCGACGTAGCCAAGCCAGCGTCTCTAGGTGACGCGTGCCAGGAAACATATCGAACGCGACCATGCGGTTAATTTCGAAACCGACCTCGCCCAGCGCGCGTAGGTCGCGAGACAAGCTCACTGGGTTGCATGAACACAGCGCGATGTGTCGAGTGGCTAGGCGCGCGAATGCTGCTGGCGAGGCTGAGCCTGCGCTGATTGACGGAAACAACCCAGCTCGCGGCGGGTTCGCCAACAAGAGCTGCGCCGGCTGGAGCTGGCCTTGAATCGAGGGCGCTCGAGCGTCGCCCACGAGCACGCTGTGCCTGATTTGCTGGCGGTGCGTCGCTGGTTGGCTGGAAGCGCGCGAGGCTTGGGCACCGCGCTCTAGCGCACCAAGCGCCTCGGCGTTTTGCTCCACGGAAACGCCGACTAGCCCCGCGTCCAGCAGCGCCAGGCTAAAATTGCCAGCGCCGCTGAACAGATCGATGAAGCCGCTCACTTGCGCGCCCTCTGCCTCCGCGACCAGACGTTCGACCAGCGCGCGGTTCACCGCGGAGTTCACCTGCACAAAGCTAGTGAGCGGTACGGCGTAGCTCAGCGCAGTGCTTGCCAGCGCAGTGCTTGCCGGTGCCGAACTTGTTTGCGCAGAGCCCGCCTGGGCGCTGTCTTGAGGCACACGCAGGACATACTCAAGGCAGGGCATCGGCCGTGAGTAGCCAGCCACCCCGAGCCGCCAGTCCGTTGGAAGGCGCGCCCCAACCTCGTCTAGCGCGCGCGCAGGGTCAAGCGCGCCATACACACAGAGTCCAATCCTTGCGGCAATATCACCCAGCCTCAGCTCGACGTGGCCCGCGCCGCGGAGCGCACGCACAGGGCCAGCCTGAAGCAGCTGACCTAGCGCCTGGGCGAGCTCTGGGCGCAGCACCGCGCAGCTCGGTGACTTGTGCTGATTGAAAAAGACCACGCGGCCCTGATCATCAATACGCAAGCGGATCCGGTTGCGATACCCGAGACCTGAGCCGCTGGCGACCCACTCCGGCTCCACAGCCTTAATACCGACTCGCGAAAGCTCAAGACTCAGCGCCTCAAGCTTGTGCCGAGCCTGAGCCTCAGCCGTGAGCTCCAGCAGCGGACAGCCACCGCACGCTTCTAATACCGGACACAGCGGCGCAGGAGCGCTGACGAGTGATGCGCGCATAGTGTCCTTAGACGTTGCTCGTACAGGCTAAAAAGCACCGTTTGGGAGCGCCAAACCTACTAAGCGTTGCCCCTTCTATCCGTAAGGCACCGCTCACCGCGCTGTCATCCGGTCCATGGCGCGCTGTATGGTCGACTCAACCGCGTCGGCGCAGGCTGCGACGTAAGCTTCGTCTTCGGCGGCTTCGTGGCCGCTGCGCTGGAAGTGCATCGGCTCGAGGATCTCCACGCGGATCTTGCTCGGCCAGGGGATGTAAGGCACCGGGCCGAGCGTCAGGCCCCATGGCATGGCCAAGCTGAGCGGCAACACCTTAATGCGCCGATCGCGGAGCAGCGGTAGGCGTCGCGCGAGCTCAGGAAAGTCATGCAGAACCATCAGCGTGCTGTGGGCTCCTGTCGCTGCCACGGGGATCACCGGCACGCCCTCGCGCAGGGCGAGGCGCATGAAGCCGGTCCGGCCGGCGAAGCGCACGCGGTTACGCAGGCGCCAGGGACGCATCGCGTCTTCGTCGCCGCCCGGATACACGAGGGCCTTATGCCCCGCCGCGAACAGCTTGTGCGCGTTCTCGTGGCTGGCCCGCACGGCGCCGAGGGGGATCAAGAATTGATGCAGCGGTGGCAGACTCAGCGGCACGCTATGGCCGAGCCCGAAGGGTATATGCTCTATACCAAGGCGCTGGTACACCTCGGCGATCCAGAGGAAGGTGTCGCCAGAGTAGAGGGCACCGCTGTGATTGCCGACATAGAGCGCGGGGCCCGCTGGGATGCGCTCGACGCCCGTCACCTCAGCGCGATGGTAGCGCCTGAGCACGCGCAAGAAGGGCATGAGCTGCGCGAGTCGTGCCGGGTCGCGGTTGCCTATCGAGTCGATGTCGTAGCGAGGAACCAGCGGAGCCATGCCGACACCTTACGCCAGTTCAGGCGTCCCTTGCATTGGCTGCGGCCGGTGGGAGACTCCGCCGAATGACTCCGCGCGTCGCCTTCGCTGTCTGCTTGTTGGTGCTAGTCGGTTGCAGTCACGAGGGCGACGAAGCTCAGGCGCGAGCGAGCTCCAAGACCCAGGCAGCCGTGGCCAAGCCTTCAGACTTCACCGCGGTGGAGCTGACCCCAAGCCTCGGCGACCTGAAGCCGCTACTGCAAGCTGAAGCGAAGAAAGCCGCGGCCAAGGGCTACAAACCGTTCGTCGAGGTGTACGCCGCCTGGTGCAAGCCGTGCAAAGAGCTCGAGAAGAGCCTCGGCAACCCTAAGATGCAGGAGGCCTTCGCTGGCACCCATCAGATCCGCCTAGACAGCGACGCTTGGGGTGACCAGCTCGCTGCCGCAGGGATACCAGCTCCGGCGATCCCGGTGTTCTTTGAACTAGACAACAGCGGCAAGCCGACTGGCTGAGCATTTCGCTCATGGTGATCACGCGTAACGCTATGGCGATCACTGGTTTCAGCGGATGGCGATCACCTGCCGGTGGAAGCGGTGCTGATGGACATGGGTTCAGTTCTTGGACGCGGGCTCGCGCTTGGATGGGCCCGAGAGTTTGAGCTTGTGAGCTCGGTGCAGCACGCGGTCGCAGATGGCGTCCGCGAGGGTGGGGTCGTCGATGTACTCGTGCCACTTCTCAGGTGGCAGCTGGCCGGCGATGACGACCGAGCTGGCATCGTAGCGGTCGTCCAGCAACTCGAGCAAATCTTGGCGGTGTTGATCCGTTAGGGGAGCCACGCCAAAGTCGTCGATGACCAGCAAGTGCGTCTTGGCCAACCGCGCGAGTAGACGAGTGTAGGAGCCGTCAGCACGCGCGACGGTCAGTTCGTGGAATAGGCGCGGCATTCGTCGATAGAGCGCCCGATAGCCCTTGCGACAGACTTGATGGGCGAGCGCACACGCGAGGTAGGTCTTTCCCGTTCCGGTTTCACCAGTGATGGTGACGTGCTGCGTTTCCGCGATCCATCTACAGCTGGCGAGTTGCGCAACGACGGCCTTGTCGAGCTTGCGATTGGCTGCGTAGTCGACGCCCTCAAGGCAGGCCTGGCTTACCTTGAGCTTGGCTTGGGTGAGGGATCGTTTCAGTCGGCGGTTGTCCCGACTGAGCTGCTCCGCGTCTACGATGAGCCCGAAGCGCTCGTCGAAGGCGAGGTCGTTTGATGCTGGGATCGAGCGTTGGTCGTTCCATGATCCAAGCATGCCCAAGAGCTTCATCGACCTCAGGTTGTCTTCTGTTTCTTCATTCAACATCGCATTCTCCTTGGTAGTATGACGGTCCTCGAATATTGCCGTGCGGCACTGTCTGTGTGTTCTCGGGCGGGGTAGTGATCGGCGGGATACGATCAATGCCTCGCTGCAGGATTGCGGCTACACTGCGGTAGGAATGGGAGCCTACTACGAGCACGCGCTCCGCCGCTGCCTCCAACCGTGCGGAACCGTACTTCTTCTCCAGCTTCTTCAGGCCCAAACAGGAGCGGTAGCCTCGTTCTGGGTGGGGCTGCTCGCGCAGGATCGTAGCTACCAGGGTGGCTGTCTGCGGACCGATCTTGCATGCCCAGGCGACCAGCGTGGCGGGAGTCCACTCAGCATGTGCGCGGTGCGACGCCGGCATGTGCTCTCGGTTGGTCGTGTACTCCCGGTGAGTGGCACGCCGTTCAGGTGAGTGGCGCGCCCTGTACATCCGCGTGGAAGTGCCGCTCGTTCCCGTAGCCCGGGCATGACGGCGGAGCTCCATTTGCGGTCAGAGTTTGCGAGCGTGACGGGGCTCTTGGTGCGGGTTGAATCACCGCGGGGGGCCGGGGATTGACACTTCGGGTGCGTGTTCGGTGCCTCAGACCTGGGGCGCTACTCGGTGGGCTCACAAAAATCGCAGGTCGAAATCCCTTTGCGCTGCCCACACCGACCGAGAGCCTGACCGCATCGCCTTTAGATGCAGGCAATTGGGAGCTAGCCCAGGTTTTTTGGGGGGTGAAGGGCCAGGCGCTTGGGGCCCGCGCTCCACGGCGGAGACGCTTCACGGCAGCGGACAGCGTCCGGTGTGCGTCGCTGCGCGCTTAACATCGCGAGCGCTGGCTGCCGCGCCAGCTACAGCTCGATCCGGGCGACACGGCACCCAGAGTCACAGTCAGCGCCATTCGGGTAGAAGTGGCCGTAGGCGATGCGATCGCTGGCCCCGTCGAACACGACTTGTCCGTCTCGTTCAATCTGCACGACGATGCTGGGCGGCGTGTGGCCGTTCAGCTGTACCGCACGGATCAACCCGTCCTCAACCTCAAGGCTGATGATATCCTGGAAGGGGTCGTAGAAAGCGCCGGGCGCGACCGTCTGCTCGTACTCGCCTTCGGGCGTGGAAATTCTAACCAGATAGCTGTGATCAGCGCTCAGGGGTGTGCTCAACTCCGCCGTCACAACGTCTACGCAGTCTATCAGTCCGCAGTGCTGGGGCGAGCAGCCTCCGCCCACTACGTTGGTCGCGATCGACCCGCCGACTAGCAAGAACGCCGCGTGCGTCATGAGCGATCTTTGACCACGCTTGCCTTGGCGGATGCGCATCATCATTCACTGCCCTGCGGCGCGTCCAAAGACAAGTCCTTGGCGACGCTGTCCAACTGACTCAGCGTGATGCGCCGAAATTTCCTCACGGAACTCGCAGGTTCTGAACTGACCCCGAGGCCGACGTACAGGTACTCATCGTCCAAGGTCATCCCCTGGCCCATGATCCAACCTGGCGCGGTGAAGCGCCACGCCTTGAAGTCCGAGAGGCGCACCACGGCGAGTTCAAAGTTTACCGGGCCGTCCTTCTGTGGGTACATCAAGCCTAGGGCAGCGTAGTCGCCCCACGTCTGTAGCCGCCAGGTCCCTACCTCTCCAGTCACGACCAGCGGACCCACTCGCTGGGCGAAAGCCGGGCCAGTGTATGCCCGCTGCCCCACCCAAATCCCAGCGTCGGTCTCGGCGTCGCAGGCTGAAGCGTAGTAGCCGACGATGTGGGTGGGCGACAGGGTCAGCCGGCAAGTCTCTACTCCGAGGTCGTCGCTGAGCTGCTGGGTGTGCTGCGTCGGGGACCAGACCTTTAACCGCTGCTTGAAGGTGTCGAGGGAGACGTCCACCCAGGCCGCGAGATCGCCCTGTCCGGCGCCGAAGCGCGCCGTGGGGCCAGGGTCCACCACGTCCCACTCTAGGCTGCTGCGGTCAGCTTGGATCGCGACCCCCGCCCCAATGCCGCCGAGACGGCCACCGTCCCAGTCCAAATCAAATACGGCTGTCCCAGGGATAGGATCATCTTTCGTAGGACCACCAATCAAACGCCAGTCGTTGGCGGGCGTCGGAGCCCAAGCGTAGATATTCTGCGATTCAGGGCCGCCCCACAGCATGGTGAAGCCCGCCGATTCGCGCGGATAGCCGAACCCACACACAGCATATCCGCCCGGATTGATGGGCACGTCATAGCGCAGCGCGCTACCCAGGGGTCGCCCATCGCGCATGGACAACGAATAGGCTACTACAGCGTTCGACCCTGCGAGCTGCGTGAACCGCGTGAGGTAGGCCATGGTCCGCGGCGCGCCGTCTCGGGAATCTACACTCAAGACCGTCGCGGCTCCGAAGCTGAGAGAAGGGTCGAGGGTCGCCTCTTCGCAGCCGCTGCCACACGGTTTCCAAGCTAACGGTGGGATATCGACCTCGGCACTCGAACGGAATTGACACTGAGGCTCCGTGAACTCGGTCCCGGGGATCTGCGTCCAGCGGGAATCATCCCGGATCCACTCGGGCGCCATTGTCCCTCCCGTGCTCGCGCCGCTGCCTCCCGCGCCGCCAGTGCCTCCGGCGCCGCCATTGGCGCCGCCGGCGTTTCCAGCGCCGCTAGTACTCGCCGTGCCGCCCCTCCCTGCGGAACCCGCGTTTGGCGCGCCAGCGCCTCCGCCACCACCGCTCGCCATCCCGCCAGAGCCTCCCGGCCCGTTTGCCTCTCGGGCGCTCTCACAAGCCAGGAAGCCCGCGCCGATCAGCGCCAGCGCACCTGCCGCGACTACAAGCCGAGACAAGGGCGAGACTCCTTTTTAAGGGCCTCCACGCCGATGGGCACCAGGTCCACGGAGCCGCGACGCAGAACGGGGAGCACCAGATCATGAAGCGATGGAAACGGTCGATCGAAGACCTCGCCGCGGCCCGTCATGAAGCCTGCGACCCGGACACGGTCGTCCTCCGCGTTTAGTCTCCACACGCTGTAGCGGCGCCGGGTGCCGGCGACCACGGCCAGGGACCCGTCGCTCAGCAGACCGAGATGCACCGAACGGAAGATGCCGAGCCGCGGCCAGCGCGCCAGGATACTGCCCTCCCCGGTTTGGGTGTCGATGCCCAGAAGCCGCACCTGCCGAAACCAGCCGGTCTTGGACACGTCCAGCGCGTAGAGCGTGTGGCGCTGCGCGTCCACGACGCTGGACAAGACCTGGGAGGTAGGCTGCACACCGCGAGGAATCAGCCGATCCCAGGAGCGGCTCCCTGTTTGATAGCGCCAGACCGGCGCCGAACCCTCAAGCCCACCCAGCACATACACCGCACCCTGGGTGGCAGAGAACGTCGCTTGATAGTTTTCGCGTACCGCTGGGCCAGCAAAGCCACCTATGCTGAGAGCGCTGGGCGGGGTCACTCCGCCTTCATCGGCCACGGAGGTAGCGAGGGCGCCGTCGCGGACGACGACCTCGGTGGGGATCGCGCCGTAATCGAGCTGCCGTGGGAACACCACACCCTGCGTCGTCGCGCCACGACCGAGCAAGGCCGCGCCGGGCTCAACAGGGGTCACGGCGACAATTTCTTGGGCGAGGGTGGCCGCTAGGTTTGGTCCCAGCTCAACGTGCACCGCTTCCGCGCCGCTGAGCGCGGCACCCCCACCGTCCGGCAACACCCGAATCCGGCTGGGTAGGGCAAAGTGAGAGATAAAATCGTAGGGATTGGTGAGCAAATCCGGACGGAACCAAAGTCCACAGTTTCCAAACCGGCAAGGCTCTGAAAAGTCAGGCACGTCATCAACCGGGTTCTTCACGTTGAAGAACGGCGTTTGGTAGCGCTGAAAGGCTTCGCGCAAGTTGTAGGCTCCGTCCCTAACCGAGACCGGCGTCTCAAGACCACGAGCAGCTTCTGAGTGGAGGATCCCGTAGGTTTCGCATTCGCCCGCCGCGCAGCTGCCCTGGACGAACCCCGCCTCTGCGTCGGCCTTCCAGCGCCAGGTGAGCAGCTGCCGGGAAGCAGAGCCACGGCGGAACTCATGAGGGCTGAGGCCAGAGCTACCCAGGTCATCCGAGACCGTGGGGTGCGTCCAACGATCGTCGCTGGCCTTCCAGTCGCACAGCGCCGCTTTCCCGAGACACTCGTCTTCCGGCAAGCGCTCTCCCAAGTGGTTGACGCAACTGCAGTGCCTGAAGCGGACAGCCAGAGTTACGTCGCGGGGTGGGTCCAGGGCGTTGTCCCCCAGCATGTCAACCACCGGCACTACTTCGACCTCATCTGGCCCGACGCCATCGCCAGGCTGGACATCGGTCACGTTGACGCTCGGCTTTACTTGTTCAGGCAGCCCGACCACCGGCACCGGATCGCACCCATCCCCCAGGGTCTCCAAGAGCGGGAACTTCTCGCGTTCTCGCAGCTCGGCGACCAGGTTGGAGTTCGACGGGATGTCGCCGTCTGGGTATGCGGGACAGACGTCGCAAATGTCTCCCCGACCGTCGCCGTCCGTGTCCGTCTGGTCGCGGCAGGCCCCGTCTGTCAAGCAGATTGATCCTGGGCAGAGTAAGTCAGAACCGCCACACCCCACTCGAGAATTGGGCACATCGACGCAGTTGTCGCAGGCGTCGCCGACGCCGTCGTTGTCGCGATCTGGGCTTTGCCCGAACGTCGCAAGCGCGACGCAGTTGTCGCACTCGTCACCCAACGCGTCTCGGTCTAGGTTTGCTTGGTCCGGGTTGAAATCATCGATGCAGTTGTCACAAGCATTTCCAACGCCGTCGTGGTCGCGGTCGATTTGATACGGATCGTAGCAATCTGAGATGGGTCGACCGCGCTCGATGCACGTGGACGCGGGGCAGTTGTCCAGCGCGTCCGCTACTCCGTCCTGATCAGCGTCGCCCTCCAGCG
>CAZKDY010000081.1:0-8825 GCA_964551615.1 uncultured Polyangiaceae bacterium | reverse complement strand
CGCGAGGGTGGGCGTACGGTCGGCGCTGGTGTCGTCACCAAGATTGTTGAGTGATGCCGGCCCGCCCGGCGGGATCTAGGAGCGACAAGGCGAGGGCGAAAATCGTCCTCGCCTGTTCGGTCTGCGGAGCTCGCAACTACAAGAGCACCAAGTCCCGCCAGGAGGGCACTCCACTTTTGCAGCTCAAGAAATTCTGCAGCACCTGTAATGGCCACACGCAGCACATCGAGTCGAAATAGGCGCAAATTTTAGGGAGACATCGCTCACAGCGAGCAGAAAACGGCCCTGTCGCTCCAAGGACGAGGCCAAGAAACAGCGCCTGCGCGCAAGCGCCCAGAGGGGTGTAGCTCAGTTGGTAGAGCAGCGGATTCCAAATCCGCAGGTCGGGAGTTCGAGCCTCTCCGCCCCTGCCGCAGCCCAAAACGCCGCGCAATCTTGATTTTTCGTGTACCTCAGGGCGCATTAGCGGCAAACGGAACAAGTCCAGTCCCAAAACAGCTTCACCAGCATGGCTACCAAGGAAAAAGATCGCGAACCGGAAGACGTCGACGAGACGGAAGCCGAAGCTGCGTCTGAGGACCTCGACTCCGTTGAAGCGGAGTTTGACGAGGCAGGCTCGGATGATGAGGAAGGCTCGGACGAGGACGCAGGCTCGGACGAGGACGCAGGCTCGGATGACGAGGAAGGCGACGCGGCCGTCCAGTTCGGGACGACTCGCTACGTCCACGCAGCCCTTTTTTCCGCAGGGATTCTGCTTGCATATATCTCGGGCAAGATGCTCGGGGCGCTCTGGAACAGCTTAGCAGAGTGGCCCAAGGCCGTCGCTGCAGTGCCGCAGCTCTTAGCCTACTCGGAGGACGACCGTCCCAATTTTACGATGGCACTTGGCGCGCTGATCGGCGCCATTACCATCATCCAGATCTACCGCAAGCCCCACATCCGCACCTGGGCCGACGAAGTCGCGCAGGAGCTCGCGAAGGTCACTTGGCCTAACAAGGAAATCGTCACCAACGGCACGATCGTGGTGGTGGTGGCGAGCATCATCGCTACGGCCTACATCGCGGTGCTCGATCGATTTTGGGGTTTCATCACTTCTTTGGTGTACGGAGCGTGACGATGGGGACCGAGACAGAAGTCATGACAACGAAGAAGTGGTACGTGGCCACGACCTACTCTGGCTACGAGAGCAAGGTGAAGTTGGCCCTTCAGGAGCGAATTCGCCAGTTCAAGGTGGAGGAGCAGTTCGGAGAGATCCTTATCCCCACGGAGACGGTGACCGAGCAGGCAAAGGACGGCAAGAGCCGGGTTAAGACCAAGACCAGCTTTCCTGGTTACGTGTTCGTTGAGATGGACATGAGCGAGAGCGCTTGGCACATCGTCAAAGACACCCCTAAGGTCACGGGTTTCATCGGGAACCAGAAGCCTCAAGAGGTGAAGCCACCGCACATCGAGGAGGTCCGCAAGGGCATCAGCGAGGGGGCGGTCAAGCCAAAGCCCCGACACCAGTTCCAAGAGGGTGATGAGGTGCGGGTGATCGTCGGCGCCTTCGCCAACTTCTCTGGCACCGTCCAAGAAGTGAAGCCCGACAAGCAGAAGCTCAAGGTGATGGTCAGCATCTTCGGTCGTCCGACGCCCGTCGAGCTGGACTTCAGCCACGTGGAGAAACGCTAGCTTAGCTAAAGGCGAATCAACGACGCACCACTTCCCAGGTGTCCGCGGCTGGACACGGTTGGGCTGTGGGAGTCCGAGAGAAGCCGAAAGGTTCGAAAATGGCAGCAGGCAAGAAAAAGATCTCAGGGTTCATCAAGCTCCAGCTGCAGGCGGGTAAGGCCAACCCGTCGCCGCCGGTTGGTCCCGCGCTAGGTCAGCACGGGGTCAACATCATGCAGTTCTGCAAGGACTTCAACGCCCGCAGCGCAAAGCTCGGCGACACCATTGTGCCCGTGGAAATCACGGTGTACGGCGACCGCAGCTACACCTTCATCATGAAGTCCGCTCCGGCGGCCGTGCTTCTGAAGGAGGCGTGTGGTCTCCGCGCGACGGGCAAGCCCGGCACCGGATCGAAAGAGCCCAACAAGCAGAAGGTTGGCAAGGTCACCTGGGACCAGGTGAAGCAGGTCGCCGAGATCAAGATGAAGGACATGAACGCTACCGACATTGAGGCAGCAGCTCGCACCGTCGCGGGAACGGCGCGTTCGATGGGCATCGACGTAGTGTGATTGTAGTTACTGGCGCGTACCGCGCGGATGCCACCCTGGCAGCCACCCCGGCTGTCACCGCAGCTGCCATGCTTGGCGCGGGTTTTGGGTGTACTCAGCGAGGGGCGTAGCCCAGGAGTCGAAAGACGAAATATGCCAAAAATACCTAAAAAACGCGTAAAGGCGCTCGAGAATATCGATCGTCAAAAGCGCCATACTCTGAGCGAGGCAGCGCAAGTCGTAAAAGACGCTGCCTATGCGAAGTTCGACGAATCTGTCGATGTCGCTGTACGCCTCGGGGTCAACCCCAAGCACGCCGACCAAATGGTCCGCGGTGCTCTCGTCCTGCCGCATGGCACAGGCAAGAGCATCCGGGTTCTCGTTTTCGCCAAGGGCGATAAGGAGAAAGAAGCCATGGACAACGGCGCTGACTTTGCGGGCTCTGACGACCTCGTGGCGAAGGTGCAGGGCGGATTCATGGACTTCGATCGTGTGATTGCAACTCCCGATATGATGGGCGCGGTCGGAAAGCTCGGCCGCATCCTCGGGCCACGTGGTCTCATGCCAAACCCGAAGGTCGGTACCGTGACCTTCGACGTCGCTAATGCTGTCAAAGAGGCGAAGGCTGGCAAGGTCGAATACCGCGTAGATCGCGCCGGTGTCGTGCACTGCCGGATCGGCCGGGTCTCCTTCGACCAGCAGAAGCTCTCGGAAAATGCAGCAGCTCTGATCGTAGAGCTCGTGGCGAAGAAGCCGGCGACTGCCAAGGGCGTCTATGTGCGCAGCATCACGCTGTCGAGCACCATGGGGCCTGGCATCCGTGTGGATACGTCCGTTGCGCTGGGCACCCCGACGGAGGAGAGCTGATGGAACGCGCACAGAAGACCGAACAGGTCAGCGAAATCAAAGACCGCTTCGCGCGCATGACCTCTGCAGTCTTCCTTGACTTCACTGGCATGAACGTAGCTCAGGTCAGCGATCTCCGGGCGAGGTTCAAGGAGAAGGGCGTCGAGTACAAGGTGTGCAAGAACACCTTGGTTCGCCTCGCGATCAGCGACGAGCCCTACGCCGACACCCTGAGCACTTCGCTGCGTGGGATGACCGGCATCGCCTGGAGCTTCGAGGAGCCAAGCGCCGCAGCACGCATCGTCAAAGACTTCCGCAAGGAAAACGAGAAGCTGGTCATCAAGGCCGGTCTGCTCGATGGCCAGGTACTCAGCACCTCCGGTGTCGAGAACCAGCTGGCCTCCTTGCCGAGCAAAGACGAAGCGCGCTCACAGCTCTTGGCCCAGATGCTCGCCCCGGCACAGGCACTGGTCCGGTTGTTCGCGGCACCCGCCACGAACTTCCTGCACTTGCTGAACGCCAAGCAGCGCAAGGACGAAGGCTGATTCCCACCACCTCGGGACGGAGCTCGCGCTGCCACATGATGTGGTTGGCCCTTGAGACCCACCCCAACAAAACCGTTTCTTTTCGATAAATACCAACAACGTTTTCAAATCTTTGCTTCCAGAGCTGGGGTCGTGACAAAGCAGCCCCGGCGCGGAATGCAGTAGTAAGGAGCACCCAACATGGCCGAAATCACCAAGGACCAGGTCGTCGATTACCTGTCCAACCTTCCCGTTATTCAAATCGCTGAGCTCGTGAAGGAGCTAGAGGGCAAGTGGGGCGTTAGCGCCGCGCCTGTCATGATGGGTGGCGGCGGCGCCGCCGCAGCGGTCGAGGCAGCCGAGGAGAAGACTGAGTTCGACGTCATCCTCGCGGATGCAGGTAGCAGCAAGATCAACGTCATCAAGACGGTGCGCGAGATCACCGGGCTTGGCCTCAAGGAGGCTAAGGAGCTGGTCGAGGGCGCGCCCAAGGCCATCAAGGAAGGCGTTGGCAAGGAAGAGGCCGAGGACGTCAAGAAGAAGCTGGAAGGCGCAGGCGCAAAGGTCGAGGTTAAGTGAGCGTCACTTGCCTTTGATCTTTCCCCAGTATTTTCAACTCCAACACGCACGCGGCGGGGCTTCCGCCGCGTGGGTGCTCGGGTGTGTGCGAGCCAACGTCTCGTTCGCTTCACCTCGGCACCAAACCAACAATCCACCCACGCAGGAGGGCGCTCCGTCGGCCTTGGCCGCGGACGTGCCGCCACATCGCGTTCCTACGACTTCTCTCTCACGTTTTGTCACGACCCACCCCGCGGGACGACGCTGCAATCGGCACGCTGTCGGTACCCGCTAGAGCTGTTTGAGCAGTCGGCTCGGAGGAATCAGAATGGCGTCAGTCGTTCAGTCGAACTTTCGGCATCGCACGAACCTTGGGAAAGTCGCGTCTATCGTCGACGTCCCCAACCTCATCGACATCCAGAAGAAGAGTTACGACAAGTTTCTGCAATCTGATGTCAATCCCCGGGAACGCGTGCTGATCGGTCTCCAGGCCGTCTTCAGGAGCGTTTTTCCGATCAAGGACTTCGACGGTACGAGTGAGCTGGAGTTTGTCAGCTACAACCTCGAGAAGCCGAAGTACGACGTCGAGGAGTGCCGCCAGCGCGGCATGACGTTTGCTGCGCCGATCAAGGTGACCACTCAGCTTATGGTGTACGACGCCCGAGAGGGCGGCGAGCGCGTAGTACGCGACATCAAGGAGCAAGAGGTCTACTTCGGTGAAATCCCGCTGATGACGGAGTCCGGGACGTTCATCATCAACGGCACCGAGCGCGTCGTCGTCAGCCAGCTGCACCGTAGCCCAGGTGTGTTCTTTGATCACGACAAGGGCAAGACCCACTCAAGTGGCAAGCTGCTCTATTCCGCACGGGTAATCCCGTACAGCGGCTCGTGGCTAGACTTCGAGTTCGATCACAAGGACATTCTGTATGTCCGCATTGACCGCCGCCGTAAGATGCACGCGACCGTGCTGCTCCGCGCGCTGGGCTTCAACACGTCCGACTTGTTGAATCGTTTCTACGACACGGAAACGATCTTCATGCGCGGGCCTGACACGTACGAGAAGAGCGTCAACTTTGACCTCCTCGCTGGCCAGCGAGCGACTCGCGACATCAAGCTCGATGACAAGGTGATCGTCAAGAAGAACACCAAGTTCACGCGGTCCGCGATCAAGCGCCTGCGCGAGAGCGAGGTCGATCATCTGCCAATCGAGGTCACTGAGCTGATCGGTAAAGTCAGCGCCGAGGACGTCATCGACAAGGAGACCGGTGAGGTCTTGCTTGAGTGCAATGAGGAGGTCACGGAGACTATCCTCGACCGCTTGCACGAGGCAGGGGTCAAGGAGTTCCAGGTCCTGTATATCGACGGCTTGAACGTTGGTTCATTCCTCAGGGATACGCTGATCGCTGACAAGGTCAAGACGACCGAAGACGCGATCATGGAGATCTATCGCCGTCTACGCCCGGGTGATCCGCCCACGCTTGAGACAGCGAAGACCCTGTTCCATAACCTATTTTTCAACGCGGAGCGCTACGATCTGAGCGCTGTCGGTCGCCTGAAGCTGAACTACAAGTTCTACGCGGATCGCGACGACGCGCCCGGGATCGAGGCCGCTACGCTGACGCACACCGACATTGTCGAGACCGTGCGGCACCTCATCGAGCTGAAGAACGGTCGCGGGAGCGTCGACGACATCGATCACCTCGGCAACCGTCGCGTCCGCGCGGTGGGTGAGTTGATGGAGAACCAGTACCGCATCGGCTTGGTGCGGATGGCTCGCGCCATCAAGGAGCGCATGAGCGTCTCGCAAGAGATCGACACGCTGATGCCTCACGATTTGATCAACGCCAAGCCCGTCGGCGCGGTGGTCAAGGAGTACTTCGGGAGCAGCCAGCTGTCGCAGTTCATGGACCAAACCAACCCGCTGAGTGAGGTCACCCACAAGCGGCGTCTCTCGGCGCTCGGGCCGGGTGGTCTGACCCGCGAGCGCGCTGGCTTCGAGGTGCGTGACGTCCACGCGACTCACTACGGTCGTATCTGTCCGATCGAGACGCCTGAAGGACCAAACATTGGTCTGATCGCGTCGCTCTCCACGTTTGCCCGGGTGAATGAGTACGGGTTCGTGGAGACGCCGTACCGTACGGTAACGGGCGGCGGTGTGACCAAGGAGGTCAAGTGGTACAGCGCGCTCCAAGAGGAGGGCAAGTACATCGCTCAGGCCAGCACGCCGATGGACCCCACCGGCATGTTCACCGAGACCATGGTCAGCGCGCGCTACAATGGTGACTTCCGGATGACGTCGCCCGAGCAGATCGCCCTGATGGACGTCGCGCCGAACCAAATGGTGAGCATCGCCGCGGCGCTCGTACCGTTCTTGGAGCACGACGACGCAAACCGCGCGCTGATGGGCGCGAACATGCAGCGTCAGGCTGTCCCTCTAATCCGTACGGAAGCTCCATTCGTGGGCACCGGGATGGAGCGGCGGGTGGCGATGGACTCCAACGTGTGCGCCGCGGCTAAGCGGCAAGGCGTCGTAGTCAGCGTCGATGCCGAGCGCATCGTGGTCCAGGCCACGGGTGGCGAGGGCGACGAGGTGCCGGATATCTATCACCTCAACAAGTACCAGCGCAGCAACCAGAGCACCTGCTACACGCAGCGACCCATCGTTCGCGCGGGTGAGACCGTCGAGGCGGGTGACGTGTTGGCCGATGGTCCGGCGTGCAACATGGGCGAGCTCGCGCTCGGCCAGAACGTCGTCGTGGCCTTCATGCCCTGGATGGGTTACAACTTCGAGGACTCGATCCTACTGAGCGAGCGCGTTACGAAAGAGGACGTCTACACGTCCGTGCACATCGAAGAGTTCGAGTGCATCGCCCGTGACACCAAGCTCGGTAAAGAAGAGATCACGCGGGACATCCCCAACGTTGGCGAAGAGGCCCTCAAGGACCTCGACGACGCGGGTGTGGTGCGGATCGGCGCCGAGGTGAAGCCCGGCGACATCTTGGTTGGCAAGATCACGCCCAAGGGCGAGAGCCAGCTCAGCCCTGAGGAGAAGCTCTTGCGAGCCATCTTCGGCGAGAAGGCTGGTGATGTGCGCGACAGCTCGCTGAAGGTCCCCCCGGGGGTCGGCGGCATCGTGATCGACGCACGCATCTTCTCGCGCAAGGGCACCGACAAGGATGAGCGCGCGAAGGCGGTCGAAGACCAAGAGCGCGCGAAGCTTGAGCGCACCCGCGACGAAGAAGTGAAGGTGATTCGCGACTCTTACTTCCGCAAGATGCGCGATGTGCTGACTGGCAAAGTCACGACCGCCAAGCTAGTCGACGACCAAGGCAAGGTCCTCCTCGCTAAGGACGACAAGCTCAGCGACGAGGCGATGGACCGCACCCCGCGCAAGTACTGGGGTGAGATTCAGCTCGAGCAGGGCAGCGACGTGATCGCGCAGCTGCTCCACGACCTAGAGGAGCTCGTACGGGTTCGCGAGGAGCACTTCCGGGACAAGATCGATCGCTTGAGCCGTGGGGACGAGCTGCCCCCTGGCGTGATCAAGATGGTCAAGGTCTATATCGCCATCAAGCGCAAGCTGCAGGTCGGCGACAAGATGGCAGGGCGTCACGGAAACAAGGGTGTCGTAAGTCGTATCCTCCCGGAAGAGGACATGCCTTACCTCGCCGACGGCACTCCGGTTGACATCGTGCTGAACCCACTGGGTGTGCCCAGTCGTATGAACGTGGGTCAGATCTTGGAGACTCACCTCGGGTGGGGCGCGAAGATGCTCGGCAAGAGCATCGAGCGCCTGCTTGACCAGCGTGCCAGCACCGAGAAGCTCCGCGGTCGCCTGAAGGAGATCTACTCGGGCGACGCCGAGATCATGAAGAAGTTCGACCTGATGTCGGACGCAGACATCACGTTGCTGGCGAAGAAGCTGCAGCGGGGTGTCTTCTTCGCGACCCCGGTGTTCGACGGCGCGGACGAAGAGCAAATCAAGGGTGCGCTGAAGCTCGCCGGGGTCTCGCTCTCGGGTCAGTCGATCGTGTTCGATGGGCGCACGGGTGAGCCCTTCGACGAGGATGTCACCGTCGGCGTGATGTACATGCTGAAGCTGCATCACTTGGTCGACGACAAGATCCACGCGCGCTCAATCGGACCGTACTCTCTGGTTACTCAGCAGCCGCTGGGTGGCAAGGCGCAGTTCGGTGGTCAGCGACTCGGCGAGATGGAAGTCTGGGCGATGGAGGCCTACGGTGCCGCCTATGCGCTCCAGGAGTTCCTCACGGTAAAGAGCGATGACGTACAAGGTCGAACTCGCATGTACGAGGCGATCGTCAAGGGTGACTATACGCTGGAGGCCGGGCTGCCGGAGAGCTTCAACGTGCTCATCAAAGAGCTTCAATCGTTGTGTTTGAACGTGGAATTGATCGAGACTGCAACCGCAGCCGAGGAGTGAGCTGATGCGTGATATTTTCTCCTTCTTCGAGAAGCCCAAGGATCCGCTCTCTTTCTCTGCCATGCGGATCTCGCTGGCGAGCCCTGAGAAGATCAAAGAGTGGTCGCATGGCGAGGTTAAGAAGCCTGAGACCATCAACTACCGAACCTTCAAGCCGGAGCGCGACGGGCTCTTCTGCGCGAAGATCTTTGGACCGGTAAAGGACTACGAGTGCATCTGCGGCAAGTACAAGCGCATGAAGCACCGCGGGATCGT
>CAZKDY010000080.1:0-9023 GCA_964551615.1 uncultured Polyangiaceae bacterium | reverse complement strand
TGCGACTGAGCGGGTTAAGCCGTACGTCGCACAGCACGCTGGTGCCCGGCTTGAGCAGGCGGTTCAGGTAACTCTCCAGGCTATGGCCTTCGTGGCCGAGGGTCTGCAGGGCCGCCTCGTGGGTGGCGCAGCGCTCCGCCGCGACGCGCCCCAAGGCTTGGCGGTCAGCTGTCAGGATGTCGGCGACGTCTTCACTGCGGGTGGCGTAGTAGGGGAAGCGCAGATAGAACTCCCGAGCTAGCTCAGTGCAGATTACCGCGCGGTAATGCTCTGCGAAGGCTTGCAGCTGGGCGCTGATGGGTGCCGCCACCGCGTCCCCGGCGGGGGTGAGCTGCCAGCGGTCCGCGTCGGCCAGCAGCTCCCCCGCGATGAGCTTGCGTTGGTTCGCGTGCGCCGTGAACGAGTACGCACCGCACGGGTACGGCACGAAGTGGTAGGGGGCGCCTTCGCCGGGCGCTCGGCAGTACAAGAACAGCAGCGCCTGCAAATTGCGATCAACAGCCGAGCCACCCAGCGCGGCGAGCAAGCCGAGCAGCTCTCGTTGGCGCGGGAACAGGGTGGGCTTCCGCTTAGCGGGCTGGCGGCGGTCATCGGGATCTGACTAGTTAGCCGTCCAAAGCGTGGGCGTCGGTGCGGGCTTCGATTCGTGCAGCGGCATGGCTGCGAAGTCTGCCTTGCCTTTGACCGGCTCGCAAACTCGCGACGCAGACCCCGCGGATCTGCTCCCTCCACCCCCGCACTGTTCAGGACACCTTGGTGTGAGTCAGCTCTTCGATGGCGTGCTCGTCCGCCGACTCCGCCGCACGCTCCAAGAGCAACGCAGCGATCTGAAGCGGCGCGACGCTGATGTTGCCCTGGTCTCTGAGCGCTTTCGCGAGGTGCTCGAGGCGGCTCAGGGTTTGCGGCGTCAGCGGGACCAAGCGCCGCTCTGTCCAATTTGGATCGGTGCTCCGACCGCCTCCCGAAGGCGCGACGAAGCGTGCCCGCACGTCTGAGACAAGCTGCAGCGCGCCGAAGTAGCCACCCTCCGCCGCGACCCAGCCTTTACGCTCGGCGCCCAGCGTGTTGGCGATTTTGTCCATGTCGAGTTTGGGTTCGCGCTTCATGAATTCGGCTCCCTGTAGTCGCGTATTGCGAAGAACTCATCAGCGATGACAAGGCCGATTTCGCCTTGATTGGCGTCGCGTCCCATCTGTCGGCAGAAGGCCGCCAACAGGTTCAGGTTGACCTCGTCGTCCATCGCATCTGCAGCTGTTTAGCAGTGCACGACGACGGGTTCGTCGAGCACGAGGACGCCGTCCCGCTCGTCGTCGCGCCCCACCCCGCGGGCCTTTGGATAGGCTGTAGCGCCTCCGAAAACGGCGCCAAACATTTCAAGAGCGGCGGTCACCCAGCGTTGCTGATCGATGGGAGTGTTTCCGTCACGCTCCACGCTCGGGATGAATAGAACGACCAGAACACGTTTGCCGCCGGGTAAGAGCGTCACGCCGATCTATATAGATCGGCCGCGGCGAAGTGGCAAGCGGTTCAGCTGGAGCCGTGAGTGCACCGCCAAAGGAAGACAAACAAGTTCACGGCAGAAAGGCCAGACAGGGACGCTCACCGATCTATGATTGGGGTCATGCCCGGCGCTCCTGTCATCGACACCACCTTCGATGTGCGCAGCGACGCGGGCGGCAAGGATCCCGATAGCCACAGCAAGACGTTGCGTCGCTACCACCAGCTGTTGTGGAGCAAGCCGCTGCGGCGCGGGGAGGCGTTCGAGCTGGATGCAAAGCTCGCGTGCAGCTCTGGGCAGGGCGGCTTCTCCCTGGCCAGCGACAGCATCGGGCACACTTACTCCGCTTGGTCGCGCCCGCCGCGCCTAGTCAGCGCCGTCCGCGCGGTGGCGCCCGAGCTGGCCTGCACCGTGGGCGCTTTCATCGTGTTTCCCTTGCCGGTGCGCGTCGACGGGAAGTGGCGCCAGTCGATCAACCAGGCCCGCGGGATCCATCACAAGATCCGTGATCGCTTCGATGACCTTGGAGTGCATTCGTCGGCATTATTTCACGGAAACGAGCCCGCTGTCACGGGCGCTTGAGCCTTACGGCTTCTTCTTTGAGCTGTTCGGAGACTTCCGCGGCTACGCCGAACACTTCTTGCTGCAAGATCTGGTGAGTGAAGCTGGCGCTGCGATCCGGTTCTTCACCGACTTTGACGACTTCCAGCGCGACGCGCTGCCGGCGCGAGATGAGGCGGAGTATCGCGAGTACATGTCGCGGGTGATGGCCTTCATCCGTGGGAGGAATGCGCGTATTGCGCAGTACGCCAGCGCGAAGCTCAGCGCGCCGATCGCGTGATTTCTGGCGCCGCCGCATGCACCTAGACGTGCGTGGGCTCCCAACCCTCGCACGCTCCGTTGAAGGAGCCCGCAACTGCCGCTTCCTCGCGCCCGACAGGCGGCTTCATGTCGAAGCTACGACCCCACCACGACGCGCTGTTTCGCGCGACCTTCGGGCGCCGCGAGCACGCCCTCGGCTTGCTACAACATTGGGTTCCGGCGGACGTGAGAGATGCGGTCGACTGGGACAGCCTGGAGCTGGTGGATCCCAGCGGCTTTGACGGCGATCTTGGGCCGCACTACAGCGACTTGGTCTACTCCGTCGAGCTGCGCTACCCGCCTCCCGGCTCGGTACCGCCCGAGCACGCGGCGAGCCTGTATGTGCAGGGCAGACCACGCAAGCTGCTGTTCCTGATGCTGATTGAGCACCAGAGCACCCCGGACCGCTTCATCGTCTGGCGCCTGCTGCACTACGGCTGCGGGCTGCAGAAGCGCTACCTCAAGGATCCAGAGTATGGAGAGCTACCGCTGGTGGTGCCGCTGCTGATCAGCAACGCGCGGCGAGCTTGGCCGTACCCGCTCGATCTGCACTCCGCCTATCCCAGTGAACTGCAAGCGTTCCCCAACATCTGGCCCCACGTGGCGCAGATGGAGATCATCCTGGACGACCTGCCAGCGACGACGGCGGCGGAGCTGGTCGCTCGCAAGCTGACGGACATGGCGCGCGCCACGCTCTGCCTGCTGCGCGGCGCGCCAGTCTTCAAGCGCCTGGTGGCCTCATTCTCCGTGATATTTCGGCTGATGACGCGAGTGCGCGAGCAGGACCCAGAAGGCCATCGGTTGCTGGCGGGCTACCTAGGCTCGGCGACAACGCCTGAGCAGATCGACGAACTTCGTGTCATTATCCGAGGAGAGGCACCTGATATGGAACAAGAACTAGTCAGCGCACTGGACTACTACCGCGCCGAGGGCGAGGCCAAGGGCAGGGTCGAGGGCAGGGTCGAGGGCGAAGCCAAGGGCAGGGTCGAGGGTGAGGCCAAGGGCCGAGCCGAAGTGCTCCAACGCCAGCTGCGCCTCAAGTTTGGTGAGCTGCCGGAGTGGGCACTGCAGCGCTTGCAGAGCGCTAGCGTGGAGCAGCTGGACAGCTACGCTGAGCGAATCCTCACGGCAGAGAGCTTGGAAGCGACGCTGAAGGCGTAGCGGAGCTGACGCACGCACGTGCCGCGCCGAGTCTAGCCGTGAGCACCTCGCCCGCCGGACGGCTCAGCCCCGGGCCGCGCCTACCAGGGCGCTGACTTGTAATCCTTGAGGAAACGACCCCAGAGGTGCTCGCCCGTGTTGATGCCGTCTAAGATCGGGTCCACGATACGCGCGGCGCCGTCCACGATGTCGAGGGGCGGGTGAAAGCCGTTCTCTTGGCGCTTGCGCGTGGCGATGTGCGCTGGATCTTCATCGGTGACCCAGCCGGTGTCCACGCTGTTCATGTGGATGCCGCTCTGGATGTAGTCCGACGCCGCGGTGCGCGTCATCATGTTGAGCGCCGCCTTGGCCATGTTGGTGTGGGGGTGTTTGTCGGTCTTGAAGCGGCGGTAGAACTGGCCTTCCACCGCTGACACGTTGACGATGTGTTTGTCGCCGGTGCGCTGCTTTTCCATCAGCGGCTTGAGGCGGGCGTTGAGCACGAAGGGCGCGATGGCGTTGACCAACTGCACCTCTAGGAGCTCGACGCTGCTGACCTGGTGCAGCGGCAGCCGCCAGCTGTTGATGTCGCGCAAGTCGATCTGTTGCTCATCTTGGTCGAGCTGGCCGGCGGGGAACAGCTGCCCGCCGCGGTTCCAATCCTCGGGGATTAGCTTGAGCTGGCTGAGGGCGGCTGAAGTGGGGAGACCTGTCTGGCTATTTAGCGCATCCAATTCCGCGTGGAGTGGAGCGTTGGGCGCCGGCAGCGCTGCGTGGTCGCCCAGCAAGCGCTGGGCCGCGCTAGGCAGCGCGCTGGTAGCGGCCTCCGCTTCTAGCAGGTGACCGTAGAAGCCTGGCGGCCGGCGCACGGTCTGACACGCGTTGTGCAGCATGAAATCGAGCCGGGGCTCGGTCTGTTCGATGTGGCGGGCGAAGGCCTCGACGCTCGGTGTGTGCCGTAGGTCGAGGCCATAGATCACCAGCCGGCCACCCCAGACCCCGAAGTCTGGTTCGCGTGCGTAGCGCCTTGCTGCATCCTTAGGGAAGCGAGTGGTGACGATGACCCGCGCGCCTGCACGCAGCAGCAGGATGGCCGCTTGGTAGCCGATCTTGACCCGTGAGCCGGTGATCAACGCGCAGCGGCCGCTGAGGTCAGCGGTCTGCGAGCGCTTGGCGAAGTTGAAGTCGCCACACGCACCGCACAGTTGGTCGTAGAAGTGGTGCAGCGTCTCGTAGGGCTGCTTGCACACGTAGCAGACCCGCGATTTCAGCAGCTGGACGTCTTGGGGCGCTTGTTCGGCAGCTTGCAGCTCTGGCGTGATCTTGGGTGGGGTCACGAACACCACCTGCTCGCGCAATTTTCGGATCAGCGCCGTGTCCAGCTGGCTCTCGACGGCAGCTCGCGTCGCCTGACGACGCTGCTTGCGTAGCTCGCGGGCCAGCAGCCGTTGCTCGTTGCGCTCGGGGCGCGACACTCGGCCCGCGGCGATCAGCAGCTGCTCGCGGGGATCGTGCTCAAGCAGGCCCAGCAGCGCGCGGTCCTCGACGATGGCTTCCAGCACGCGCAGGGCGCTGGTGAGCGCGGCGCGGTCCGGCGGCGCGCAGGTTGGCTCAGGGGCGTCGGGTTTCTCGGTTTCGTTCACTGCGCTCAATTTGGCGGGAGATCCCCGCGCGGTTGTGAGGTTTGGGCGAGGCGTGGGTCCTAGCCTGCGCTCGCAGCGCTGTCGAGGACGGCGACGCTGTTGCGGATCGCGCCGCCATCCTGGATCGTGCTGGTGGACTCCCGCGCTCAGCAGAAATCGCTCCTCGCGCGCCTCGGAGCTGACCAAGGCTTAGGCTCCGCCGGAGTCGAACCCCCATGCCGGCCAAGCCTAGCCACACGGAACCCACTGCGCGCACCGTCCCGCCGCCCAAGGCTCAGATCACGCGACGGGGCCTGGTGCTGGGCGGCTTGAGTGTCGCGAGCGGCCTCAGCGTGGGCTTGGGTGGCGTGGCGGGCGGCCTGGGTCTGACGGGGTGCGCGGGGCAGCCTGTAGCGCGTCTGCTTAAGACTCCGCCGCACGGCGCTGTCTCTACGCGGCCTCCTGCCGCGCCTGAGCCGGCGCCTGAGCCGCTGCCGCGCTATGGCGAGCGCGTCGTGATCATCGGCGCCGGGCTGGCTGGGCTCACTGCCGCACGGAACTTACTGGGCGCAGGCTGCGAGGTGACGCTGCTCGAAGCTACGGCGCGCCCGGGTGGTCGTATTCACACCCTGCGGGCGCCCTTCAGCGCGGGCCAGCACATGGAGCTGGGCGCGGGGCACCTGGTGGGTGATCCCGAGTTGCTGAAGCTGGTAGAGGCCTCAGGCGCTGAGCTCTACAGCGTCAAGCAGGTCGCCGGTCCGACCCGCTGGGCGACGTTCGTAAACGGCGAGCGCAAGGTGTTTGAGCGCGGCGAGGGGCCGCCGCCGGCGCTGTCGATGAGCGAGGCGGAGTCTAGGCTCGAGTTTGCGGAGCAGCTGACCCACTACTTTGCCGCGGTGCGCGGTAAGACACCGCAACAGCTAGGCTGGGACAGCGGGCTGACCGCCCTCGACAATATCTCGGCCGCGGATTACTTGCGCGCTCAAGGCGCGACGCCAGCGTTTGTGCGTTTCATCGAGGAAACGTTGGTGCCCGGTGACAGCGCGGAGCTCAGCTCAGCGCTGTCGATCATGCGCGACGCGGCGTCATTTCGCAGGGAAATGGAGCTGCCGGGGAAGCTGCGCATCCGCGGAGGCATGGATCGGCTGACTGATGGCCTGGCAAAGCTGGTGGAGGGCGCCGTGCGCTACTCCGCGCCGGTCACGCGCGTTCGGCAGGACGAGCAGGGGGTGCAGATCCGCTACACCCAAGCCGGAGCCGAGGTAGATCTCGAGGCGGACCAGCTGATTTGTGCGCTGCCCTACACAGCGCTCGCACAGCTCGATTTGCCCCACAACCGCGCAGACCACCCGGTGCCGTACTATTTCTCTGCAGAAAAGACCCAAGCCATCCAGACGGCGCGCATGGCCGCGGTGCTGCGGGTCTGGCTCCAGACCAAGAGCCGCCTGTGGCTGGCCCGCGGGGAGACGGGTCGTGTTGAGACTGACCTCTGGATCGGCGCGGTGCGCGACGAGACCGAGCAGCCCGGCAAGCCTGGGATCTTGGGCGCTTACCTCACCGGCAGGCTCGCTCGGCGCTTTTGTCCAAGGAACGTCGCCAAGATCGAGAAGCTGGCCTCGCGGCAGCTCGAGCAAGCGCAGCCCGGGGTCAACGCGGCGAAGCTCGCCTTCGCCTACAAGTGCTGGGACGCGGATCCGTACGCGCGTGGTGGTTATAGCTGGTTTGGGGTGGGGGAGCTGACCCGCGCGGGCGTCAAGTACGCGAGCCGTGAAGGCCGTATCCACTTCGCTGGAGATCACGTCTCCTCGCGGCCAGGCTTCATGCACGGCGCGGTGGAGTCGGCGCTACGCGTGGCGCAGGACGTCAAGCGCCTTGTCTGAGCGCGGTCGGCTGCGCCCGCGGCAGTGGCGCGCTCACGCGGTCGTCAAGCGCCGCAATACGGAGTGGGCGGTGCTTTGGTGTAACGAAAATGCCTGGGACCCCGCGACCGCCGGCGAGAGTTAGCCCTCACGATCAAGTTGAGCGGCGGCCTCGGCGGCGTGGGGCGTCCAAGTCAAAACAGCTGGCAAACTAAGGGTTCAGGCGCGGTGCACACGCCTTGATCGCACTCGTACTCGCACTCGTCGTAGTCAGAACACGTGGAGCCTACCGGCTTGGGCTTGCTGCACGTGTAGTCGCCTGAACAATACAGTCCTTCAGCACACCCGCGCTCCTCACACGATTCGCCCAGCGCCGCGGCCTTCTGACAAGTGAACTGCCCAGCGGAGTAGCTACAGCTCAAACCCTTCGCGCAGTCCATGTCCTCGCATGAGTCCCCTTCGCCGGCCAGCGCGGGGCAGAGTTCTTGGCAGACGTCGCTGTCACCCACGCTTGAGCAGCGCAGGCCTTGGGCGCAGTTGTCTACGCGGTCGCCATTTTGCTCTTGAATTGCGCAGGGTTCACCTTTGGCGACGGAACCCACGTACACCTTGCAGCAACCGCGCAGGCCGTCGACGTTCTGCGAACAACTGCCGAACGCGCCACGAGCCTGAGCCAGCACCTCGCCAGCGCATTCGCCATCCCAGCTTAGGCCTGCTGTCTTGGCCAGCGCGCTGGGAGGTGCGTAGCGCGGTTTCAGGTCCTCTTCGCAGGTCGCAGCCACGCCTTCACAACTGCAGCTGCGCCCAGCCTCGCAAAAGACCTTGGCGATTTCAGTCGCATAGTCAGCCTCAGCCACGAAAGGCGCAGACGCGTCGTCGGAGCTGCACCCCATGGGTGACAGCAACGCCATCAGTGAAAGGCCAAGGACACCGCCTGTAAAAAGTTTTGACATGGCTACCACATACTACGTCGGACGTGGGGCTCAAGTAGAAAGTAGTGCTTCCCGGTGGTCTCGGGAGATTTCAATGCCGGGTGGCTCCTCCCAGCCCGATCTGCGTCGGGGGGGGCCATGGTCGCCAGGCTGTGGCTCGACCGTGCGGTGGGGTGAGCGCTGGCTCGGCGCTACGGCTAGCGGCCTGTATGTTCGCGGCTACGGTTGGCCCACAGCCCGCGACCGGCGATCAGCCCGACGATCCACAGCAACAGGGCGATCCCGCCGAACAGCAGCGCTCGCTCGCGCAGCCCGCGCTTGGTCGCTGCTGCCTTGCTCGCCAGCTCTTCACGGGTGCCGAACCACGCGTGATCTCCCTGCAAGATCACGTGTTGATTGGGCAGCACGCGCGCCACGAAGACCTGATACGTGTCGCAGGGGTGCTGCTTCCAGTCGGCTGCGAATGGTTCCGCGGGGTGTCCATCAAGCCGCCGCAGTGAGGCGTTGGCTGCGTCGTAGCCGCTCCAGTTCTCAAAATCAAAGCTCGGCAGCAGCGGCGCTTCGCCTTTGGCCGCAGGCGCCACGAGGCTGAGCTTGGGTGAACCAAAGACGTGGCGAGCCAAGAGCGTCGTCTCCATGGCTCGCCCCTTCTTCTTGATGCAGTTGACCTGCAGATCGGCGTACGCGACGCCCTGACCAATCGGCGGCTGATCCGGCGCCAGCCCCTGAGCCTGGGCTTCCGTCACGTCCGCCCCAGCAGGGGGTGGAGGGGAGCGCACCTTGTGCTGCGCCGCGGCCACGCCGTACACGCCCGCAGCCACGCTGAGCACCATCGCGCCGAGGATGGCGACGATGGCGAGGCACCCTGGGCCGTTGGACTCGCTCACGCGCCCCCCATACGGCAGAACGTCAGCTGTTGCTAGTCCAGCCGCTGGTCCGGCGGATGTCACAGACGCAGTCAATTTCGACGAAACCACCAGCGCGGGAGTCGGCCCGGGCATCGCGATCCAGAAGAGCTTCGCTCCCCATCAGAATCGCCTGGTGTTCCCCTTGCGTTACATCACGCGCCCCCCGATCGCGCAGGACCGCCTCGAGCGCCGGGAGGACGGCA
>CAZKDY010000079.1:0-10163 GCA_964551615.1 uncultured Polyangiaceae bacterium | reverse complement strand
CGCCGTTACCGCCGTACGCGCCGCTGCCACCTTGGGCGCCGTTACCGCCGTACGCGCCGCTGCCACCTTGGGCGCCGTTACCGCCGTACGCACCGCTGCCACCTTGGGCGCCGTTACCGCCGTACGCGCCGCTGCCGCTATTGCCGCCATCGCCGCCTTGGGCGCCGTTGTTGGAGCCACCCGCTTCCGTGAAGTCGCTCAGCGTGGTCTTACCTCCGCAGGCGGCGACGAAGCTGATCAATGCAAAGTAGTAGAGGCGTCTCATCGGCATCAGCTTACCTCGTATCCTGCGCTCGGTGCCGACTCGCGTTTGCTAGGCGCCTCAGATCTCCCAGGTCCGCGGCGGTCAGGCGTCAGAATCCTGGGCGTGGCGCGGGTTACTCAGGCCCATGCTCCCTTCGGCAGCTGGCTCGCCAGTCGCGCCAGCGACCTATAAGTATCAGATATTACATAATATTTGGCCGCTGCCTTGGCGCGGGCAGTGCCAAGCGGTCGTTTGGCCTATGCTGCGGTGATGGGCCTACGGAACAGGGCGCTTCAAGCTCCACTGCTAGCCAGTCTGTGCGCCGCGTGCGCGTTGCCCGTCGCCTGCGCGAGCGACGCGCCGTCTGAGCAAGCGCCACCTGGCGACGCGGGTTCGGGCGCGGACGCCGACGCCGGAGAGCAGATCGAGGTCCCGGCGGCTGCCGATCTTATTTCCGCGGTGAACCCCTTCATAGGCACCGGAGGGGTTGGGTTTGGGGTGGGTTCGGCATACCCTGGGCCTGCGCTGCCCTTCGCCATGATCCACCCTGGGCCGGACACCAACACCAAAGCGCTAGACGGGCTCGGCTTCTACCACTGCGCGGGCTACCACTTTGGCGATCCATTGCTGGAGGCGTTCAGCCTAACCCACGCTCATGGAACCGGTGTGGCAGATTACGGCACCTTCGGCCTGATGCCGCTGCTCGCGCCTCAAGGCCAGGCGCTCGACGCGAGCCTACGCAGTGAAGCGGGCTACGCCAAGTCGTACTCAGACGAGGTCGCCAGCCTCGGCTACTACTCTGTTGTGCTCGACGGTAACATCCGTGTGGAAATTACAGCCACGCAGCGCGCGGCGTTGTTCCGCTTTAGCTTCCCCGAGGCGGGTGAGCCTGTGGTGCTGCTCGACGCTGAGCACACCGTCGGCGCTGGCCAGAGCTCCGGGGGCGACGTCTCGCTCACGGGCGCCAGCTTTAGCGCGCGCATGCACAACCTAGGCGACTTGAGCGGCAGGTTCGGCGGCTTTGAGGTGTTCGCGCACGGCGAGTTTGACACGCTGCCCGCCCAGGTGGGCGTGTGGGACGAGGCTGGTATGCGGCCTGGCGAGGACAGCGCGGCTGGTGTTGACGTCGGTGGCTGGGCACGTTTTCCACAGGGAACCAAAACAGTTCAGCTCCGGGTGGCTATTAGCTTCGTCGACGCCGCCGGCGCTGCTCGAAACCTGGACCAAGAGCTCCCGCGGTTTGACTTCGACGCGGTGCGCTCGGCGGCGATTGCCGCTTGGAAGCCGGCGTTTGACGCTATCCAGGTCCACACCCAAGATCCCCGCGACACCGAGATCGTCGCCACCAGCGTCTACCACGCCTACCTGATGCCGAGCCTGATGAGCGACGTAGACGGCCGCGCGCGAGGCGTCGCCACGAGCGCTGAGCCCCTAGGCCCGATCTTGGCGCCGGCGGAGGCTCACTACAGCGATTTTTCGCTGTGGGACACCTACCGTACGCTGCATCCATGGATTATCCTCGCGGAGAAACCGGAGGCGGGGGCGTTCGCGCGCTCGCTGCTGCGCATGGCCGAGCAGGGCGGGGCGGTGCCGCGGTGGGCGCTGGCCAACGGCGACGTACACAGCATGATCGGATCGCCCGGGGAGATCGTGCTGGCAGAGAGCGCCATGAAGGGGGTGGAGTTTGATCAACAGCGCGCCTACGCCTTGAGCCGAGTCAGCGCCGTGGGGGTGCCCCCGGGGGTGATGGGTGGCCGTGGCAGCATCACGCCATACTTGAAGTATGGTTATGTCCCCGCGGATACAGCCGGGGGTTCGGTCTCGCGCACCCTCGAGTACACGACAGCGGACGCCGCCCTCGCCGGCTGGGCGAGCCTGCTCGGTGAGTCGCAGGACGCGCAGTTGTTCGGCGCCCACGCCGAGCAATGGCGCGGGCTCTACGACGACGAGACGGGCTTCTTTAGAGGCAAGCAGAGCGACGGCAGTTGGGCGCCCATGCCGCTGCCCACGGTCCAGAACGAGATGTATACCGAGGGCAACGCCTGGCAGTACCTGTGGATGGTCGCCCACGATCCTGAGGGGCTGAGCCAGCGTATGGGGGGAGCCGAGCCCGCGCGGGCGCGGCTCCAAGAGTTCTTTGAAGCCTCCAAGTTCGAGGTGCCCATCGTGGGCGTGCGCAACTACTACTGGCACGGCAATGAGCCGAACCTCGTCGCGCCCTGGCTGTTCGCGGCCTGGGGCGATCGCGACGGCACGCGGGACTTCGTGCACTGGGTCATCGATGAAATGTACGGCACAGGGCCAGACGGCCTGGCTGGCAACGACGACGCCGGAACACTTTCCGCGTGGTTATTATTCGCTAGTGTGGGCCTGTACCCGGTCAGCGGCACCGACCGCTACATCGTCGGCGCGCCGCGCTTTCAGCAGGTCGTGCTCAAGCGGCCAAGCGGCGACCTGACGGTGCAGGCGACCCGCGATCCCAAGCTAGGCTCTGTTCAGCGTGTGCTGCTTGACGGCAAAGCGCTCGAGTCGCCGTTCGTGACCCACGCCGAGCTTCAAGGCGCGCATGTGTTGCGCTTCGAGCTCGCCGAGCCGTGAGGATGGACGCAGCGCGCCTGCCGTCGTGCTCAGGGGCTTTGGGTGCGCGCTGCGGGCGTGATCAGTTCGCGGCCCAGGGCAGCGAGACGTCGACGTAGACCACGTTGTTCTCTGCGGGGAGCGTGAACTCAGCGCTGGCTGTGAACACGGGCGGGTCGTTGAACTCGGCGTCCCCGCTGGCGTACACCGGCACCTCAACCCGATACTTGCCGGCCCGGGCCTGGTGGGTGTCGTGGCAGGTACAGCCGTCTGGCGCGGTGTCGAAGGTGTAGGTGTAGCCGGCCCAATCGCGCTTGGGTGAGTTGGTCGATGTCACCTCGGAGTACCCATAGGGGCAGGCGCCGCAGGCGATGCAGCCGTTGTAGTCCTCGCAGCTAGCGCTGCAGTCGGCGGTCATCTGCACTGGGCTGCTGTAGCCATCGGCGCAGCTCTTCACCGACATTTGCAGGTGGCAGTCTTCCCGCAGGAACGAGGAGCTCTCTGGGTTGTTGTTGACGAAGACGAAGGTGACAGCGTACGGTCCTGTGAGGTTTGTTTCCACGCGGCACTCATCAGGCGGCGCGCCCCCCGTACCGCCGCTGCCTCCGCTCGCGCCTGTCCCAGCCGAGCCCCCGCTGGCGCCATTGCCCCCGCTGCCCCCGCTGGCGCCGCTGCCGCCATGTGCGCCGTCACCACCGGCGCCGCCTGAGTCAGCGTCGAAGGAGTTACCACCACAGGCAACGGCCAGCGACGCGCACACGACAAGGGAGAGGATATTCTTCATGGCTTCGAGGACTCCAGGTAACGACGCACTTCAGCGAAGTCTGCAAGCTCAACTGCCTGCGGGGCGACGCATGAGCTGGATGCATGAGCAAGACGCGTGCCGCTGCGACGTTGGTGGGCTCGCGGTGGGACCCCCTCCACCCCCTGGTCCGGCGGCGGCGGCTGTTTCACGCGCCACACCCGCCCCGTGCCAGGCTCAATCAGGTCAGAGTGTGCCGCAAAGTTGTGCCACATCGGGCGTCCAGATCGCGCGCTCCCGACGGGCTGCCAACGCCTGCTGCTAGCTGCCGGAGTTGAGCAGTCGACTCGCGCGGCGCATGAGTGGAGCGGAAATCAGCGCTGCGCTCAGGTTCACCACCACGAACCAGCTGAGCGTCGCCGCGGCGATGGACGAGACCCCATGTTCTGGGCTGGCGAAGCCCGCGAGCAGCTCCAGCGCCACCGCGTCGCGGGTGCCGACGGCCCCGGGGGTGAGCGGCAACGCGGCGACCATCATCAGCACGGGGATGTAAGCGAGCGCGTCCTGCGGCGGTATCCAGACCCCGAAGAAGCTGAAGCTGAGCCACGTGCTCAGGTACAGCGCGCCCACGTGTGGGAGCCGTACGGCAATGGATTTGAGGTGGCCCGCGATGCCGATCTCGACCAATGGGGCCGTGGCCTGCCAGCGCCCAAGCCAGCGCTTGCCCCAGGTCAAGATGGCGAAATAGACCAAGCCACCGGCGCCGCCGAGGGCGACGACCGCTGCCAGCCAAGGCACGCGCTGATCGTTGAACAACAGCGCGATAGCGCCGAGGATCAGCAGCCCCGCGAGGTTGGTCCCATACACCAGCAGCGTCGCGCCAGCCACGCGCCACAGCGGGGCGTTGTAGCGCTTTGACATGAAGTAGGTTAACCAAGCCTGCCCCAAATTGTGGTTGAGCATCGACGGCAGGTAGCTTGCCCCACGGATCAGCAAAAACTCGCGGAAACGAATCGGGCAGACCGTGCGTCGGTAGATGTAGCTGGTCGCGTAGCTGTCCGCGGCCAGTGAGAGCAGCATCGAAATAAACGTGAACGCAAAGAACAGCGCGAAGTTCGTCTGGCTGAGCGCGCCGCGCAGCTCGCTGATGCCCGTGCGCCGCAGCACCCAGAACAAGAGCCCAAACGCCAGCACGAAGGGCAGCGCGCGTCGCCACACGGGCTGCGTAGATTTCTGCTTCCAGCCCGGCGCCTGCTCGGCTGGCGCGAGGCGGGACGCGACCTGTGCTGGGTCTGCGGACGCCTCGGCGGTGAGGCTGCTGGTGCTGTCCGGCGGAGACTCGGAGTTGTTCATCGGATTGGCGCGGTCTGCCAGCGCTCAGCTGGCTCGGACCTGCGGCGCAGAGGGTAGCCAGCTTTAGCAGCGCTGGGTGTGGCGTGGGGGTCGCGTTTCGCCTAGCCGCCGGGCTGCCTGGTCAAGTTCGTGGGGGGTTCTCGCCCTGTGTTGTCACCCAGTGACAAAAAGAACGCAGTTCGCGGTCATACGGCTTCAAGCGCTGGGGCCGTTCCAGTAACGTGCGAGCGATGCGCTGGGTATTGGTGGGCTTGATTGGCGGGACAATTGGATGCGTGAGCGGTGCGGCCTTTGGGGCGGACCCTGAGCCGTGGAGCGATCCTGATCCGCGGGCCGATCAGGCGCGCACCGAGTTTGGAGACTACGGGCTCAAGCTGGGCGCTGAGTACCGCGCCATCGCGCTGTACATGAACCCCATCGATTTATCCGGCGTGAAGAGCCGCCGCGCGTCGTGGGTGGAGCACCGGGCGCGCCTCGACAGCAGCATCGACTACAAAGAGAAGGTGCGCTTCGTGCTCTCCATGGACGCCCTAGAGGGCACGCTGTGGGGTGACAACGGCACGTTCGGGGGTAACCCCTCGACCATCACCGGCTCAACTGTTGCCGCAGGGAATCCAAACAACGCCCGGGTGGGGGTGGGGTTTCGGGGAGGCGAAGACCAGCTCGACGCTGACAACTACGGCTACGTGCTGCTGCCCAACGACTCGCTCTTGATCCGCCACGCCTACGGCGAGGCGGCGCTGCCCGTGGGGCTGTTGCGCGTCGGTCGGCAGCCAACCAGCGATGGCCTCAGCCCGCTGGTCAACAGCGGTCGCTCGCTGGGCAATCGCTTTGGCTATGCCAACCGCGGCGACTACATCGACCGCGTGCTGTTCGCGACCAAGCCGCTCGAGGGCTTCAAGAAGAAAGATGAGCGCGACGTGTCTCGCGACCGCGGCATGTTCTTCATCGCGTTTTATGACCGCCCGGTCACCAATCAGCCGCATCTGTTCGCCGATGATCTGCAGGGCATCGGTACGGTGGTGCGCTACCTCGCGCCCGAGCCCACCAAGCGCCAGTCATTTCAAGTGCAAGGCAACTACTCGTACCGCTGGAACCGGCAGTACGACACCAACATCAACATCTTCGGGCTACGCAGCGTCTTCAACGTCGACAAATTCACCATCGGCGCTGAGGGCAACTGGATCACGGGTCGCACCCGTGAGGTGAGCGAAGCCCTCGCGCTGATCAACAGTGATCCCATCATCCGGCAGCGGGTCAACCAGTGGGGCGGGCGCGGCGTGGTGCGCTGGGACGAGCCCGACTGGGCGGCTTACTTGGAGATCGACTACGCGTCGGGTGATCGCGATCCCAACCCCGGGTCAGATCTGACGCAGTTCGTCTTCTCTGAGGACACCAACGTCGGCCTGTTGATGTTTGAACGCGTCCTGGCGTTCGAGAGCGCGCGCAGCGCCGCCGCGGGCGTTGAGCTGCTCAAGCGCTTGGGCGCCACGACCTTCCCCAGCGAGCGCACCGACACCGAGGGGTCGTTCACCAACGCCATCGCTGTGTTTCCGCAGTTCGACTACAAGCCCAAAGATAACCTGTTGTTGCGCGGCGGCGTGCTCGCGGCGTGGGCGCCCGGTGGCTTGGTCGACCCCATCACCTCGCTACGTTTCCGCGACGGCGTGGAGATCGAAGACGATCTAGTCAACTACCACGGCGGCCCACCTGGGAAGTTCTACGGCGTCGAGCTCGATGGACGCTTTCAGTGGCGCTACGAGGAGCATTTCTACTTTGACCTGGAGGGCGCAATTCTATTCCCCGGGGATGCGTTCGAGGACGAGAACGGTCAGGCAGCGCGCAGCGTCTTGGTGCAGGGTCGCACCACGTTCCTGTTCTAGGCTCAGGCGCCTGGGGTTGTAGGCTCAGGCGCCTAGGGTTAGCTCAAGGGTGAGCCGCTCGCGCTGAGCGTCGGCGCCGCGGAGCAGCAGCACGCGGTAGGTGTGCGCCTCGGTAGGCTCTGTGGCCAGCCAGGCGTCGAGCCACTCCAAGAGCTGGGCAGGCTTCAATATGGCCTGATCATCGATGGCCAAGAGTACGTCTTGATCTTGAAACCCGAGCCGCTCTAGCAGGCTCTCGGCCTTGATGTTGCTCAGTCGCACGCCTTGGTGCCCGGCGTCGGCGGAGGTCGCTTCTAGCTTGATGCTGCGTAGCAGGAGCTTGCCTCGGCTGCGCAGCGCGCGCACCGCGAAGCCTTCGACGCTAGTCTCAAAATCAGAATCCGTGCGGATGCCCTCGGCGATCTCGAGCGGGATACCTCCGCCCGTGACGCCCTGCGCTGGCGCGTTCGGTTCAGGCTGGGCTCGCCCGGGTGTGCCGCCATCAAGCAGCTCCAACAGCTGACCTCCGCCCTCCTGAGCGGTCCTGGCTCCGGGGTGAATGCCGATCGAGCACACGCCTGCGCCGCTCGAGAACCACACGCGATCCCAGTCAATCCGACTGATCCGGTAGCCGCCGACGCGATCGCCCACCTCTTTCAGTTCCGCGGGGCTATCAGCTGCAGCGGCGACGTTGGCTCGCGGCCGCTCGGCGTCGTGCGAGATCCCGCGGACGACGATGCCTCCGCAGGGCCCGGTGGGCCCGTGACTAAGCTGTGGCCCGCGCTGCGCTGGGCTGACCACTGGCAGATCAACGGCGGCAGCTTGGGGCGGCCTCGGCGCCTTAGGCTGAGGAGCGGCCTTGGGAGGCCACGACTCATCCAGCGGGTTGGCAGCCTCCGTCGCCGCGGCCGCGGGCGAAGGCGGATCAGCCGCAGGCGGTGCAGGTGGCGCGGGTGTCGAGCGCGCCCAATAGCCGATCAAGAGCAAGAGCGGCACCGCGCCCAGGCTCGCCCACTTGATGACTCGATCGAAACGATCTGGACTCAGAGGCATCGCTGGCCTTCGATCATGCGAAGCATATGCCACACCCCGACCAGCGGCTCCTCCGCTCTCGTGAGGAGGGGGTGGAGGGAGAACTGAGGGATCTGCTGGCAGTTCGGGCCCGCGACGGGAAGACCCAGGTCGCGGGGCCGTTACAGCGCGCTGCCAGGCTGGCAGCCGTCAGCCGCAGCCCGCGACTTACCTGCCAGTTTGGCAGAGCTTGAGCCGAACAATCTCCGCAAGCCGGGGGCGGTCATGTAGGCTCGTGAGCACGTGACCGCTGAGGCATTAAAGCCGGGCGTGGTCTTGGTTGCGAGATACCGCATCGATGAAGTCGACGCGGCTGAGCCCGCTTTCCGAGCCACCGATCTGAGGACCAACTCCTGCGTTGAGCTGTTTAGCGTCGATGACCGGGAGGCTGACGCGCTGGAGACGGTGGTGGGGTTTCACGGCCCCGACCTGCTCGAGCTGCTGGAGGTGGTGCGAGTCGGCGGCATGCAGCTCGCGGCGTGTGAGGTAGCCGACGGCGCGACGCTGAGCGACATGGTCAGCGAGCGTGGCGCGCGCGATCCAGAGGAAGGCGTGCGGCTCTTGCTGTCCGTCGCTTCGACCCTCGCGCACCTACACCGCAGCAACGCCATCCACGGCTCAGTCACCCCGCAGACCATACTAGTCGGCAAGCGCTCGCGCTTAGCGTTTCGACCAGGGAGGCGTGGGACCTCGGCGTTTCGTTGCCCCGAGCGCAACGCGGGTGGGGGGCCGTCAGCCCGTGACGACGCCTGGGCGCTCGCGGCCTGCTTGTACTACGCGCTGGTAGGCGAGCCCCCTGCGCGCTCAGGCATCGGCGCCCCCGATGAGCTTTACCTTGCGGGAATTGACGACCAGACCTTGCGCAGCATTTTGTTCCAGGGCCTGGCCACCGCTCGCGTGCAACGCGTCGCCAGCGCCGAGCCGCTGCGCGCGGCGCTAGAGCAGTGGTTGGGGAGCAACGGCTCCGACGCGGGGAAAGGCGCGAATCCTTTCGGCGGCAAGCTGACTGAAGTCCCCAGAGCGTCGGTTCGGCGCGCCGGGCGCAGCAGCGCTGATCTGGTGGTCGCCAGCACCGAGCGAGACCCGGCGCTGGTGCCGTCTGCGGCGCCTGCTGGGACGTCCGCGGCTTCTGCGAGCCCAGCGGCTCATCCCTCCGTACGGAATCAGGAGCTAGCCAGGCCCCCCCTCCCGCCGCCAGGTGCTCCGCCGTCGGCCTCACCGTCGCGGCGGCCACCGGCGCTCCCCGAGGCGACCCTGGAGAGCCCAGCGTTCACGCCGGAGACGCCACCCTCACGGCGCCGCGAGTCAGCCCGACCGCCGCAGCTGACCGCGCCTGGCATCGCGGCCCGGCCTCCTCTGCCTCCTCTGCCTCCTCCGCCTCCTCCCCCGCCACGCTCGGCTACGCTCGAGTCCCCGGCGGCGCCGGTCGGCGCCTCGCGACCGCGATTTGGCTTCGGCTCGACGGCGACGCTCGAGAGCCCGCGCATGCCGCCACGCGCTGATACTTCCGCACGGAACCAGTTGGCGCCGCCGCGGCCGCCGGAGCGCAAGTTCGGCGGCACCATGGTCATGCCAGACGCAACCCCGGCGGCCTCGTCAGGATCCGCACGGCCTCGCTATGATCAGGTGCTGGATGACGATCAGACGGCGGTCATGGACAGCGCCTTGCTCGGCAGCACGTTGCTGCTCGACGGCGCTGGTGATGCGCCCGCGGCGCAGGCGGCGCTTCCGTCACCCAGCGGCGCCTCGCCAACGCCCGGCGCGCTTGCGCCCCCCGCGCCTGAGCCTCCGCGCGCGCCGCCTCCCGCGGCCGCGCCGCCGCCGACACCCCCGGTCGCACCCGCTTCGGCTTCCGCAGCAGATCCGCTGGGCGTGACCATGCCACTGGCTGCGACGCCCATGCAGTCAACCAGCGCCGCCTCAGCCAGCGCCGCCTCAGCCAGCGCCGCTGCGCCGGTTGGACTAGCTGGTGGACCTGCGCCTGGCTGTGCGGCGACGTCGCCCGTCAGCCCAGCGCTACCCAGCGTGGGCGCCATCGCGAGCGCGCCAGCGGCCGCCAGCGCCGGACCAGGGATCGGGCGCTGGTTGGTGATGGCGGGTGGCCTGGGCGCGCTGGCCATCGCGTTGCTCGCGGCCTGGTTCGTATTCGTGCGGAAGCCGTCAGCGGATGGTTCAGCCAGCGTCGCCATGGCTCAGCCGACCCCGGCGCTCAGCGTCAGCGGAGCCGCACAAGCCGCGCCACCTGTGCAGCCGCAGCCCGCCGAGCCGCAGCCCGCCGCGCCGCAGCCTGCTGTGGCCGAGGCGAAGCCGGCCG
>CAZKDY010000078.1:0-10169 GCA_964551615.1 uncultured Polyangiaceae bacterium | reverse complement strand
AGGTTTCACCGGGCAGCCCGAGGGTGTTCGAGTTCGCCGGTGGCGCGGAAACGACTGACTCCCCGCCGCTTCAATCCGGCCTGGCCGGAGTGAGCGCTGTGCCGATTGAGTTTGATGACTCGAATGGTCCCGTGAACCACGCCGGGGTGCCGCTGATCATGCTGCCTAGTACTGCCGGAGACTCCGTGCGTCTAGGGAAGCTCCCAGCTGGTTTAACGTACCCGACGCAGCTGGTAGTCGGCGTAAGCGCTGGTCCAGCCTACGTTACACCGGGCGGTACAGCGCTTGTCGTTCCCTTGGCGCGTTCGGGTCTTGTCCGGGTGTTGGTCGACACGACGGGTGGCGACGTACCCCAGTCCTCACGGCTCGCGGCGCAAAATGTCGGCAACGACGTGCTGATCGTCGAAGGCATTCCAACGGGTCCTGCCCTCGTGCGCGCGGCTCAGAACGCACCGATGGCAGCGTCACCAGTGGAAATTCTGGCGTGGATACTCTGATGAGCCTGCTAACATTCCCAGCGCGAACAGAGCCCGTACTGGGTACTGCCGATCAACGGCACAGGCCTGAGTTGGTCCAGGCAAATCCCACCGCCACAAGCCGCGCAGTCGTCGCTGCCCAAACGGCACCAGCGATAACAATCGGTCCCGCTGATGCAGTAGTGCGCCGCGGCGCACATGTTCGTGTCACCTCCGGAACAGCTATTGAGACCAGTGCCGGTACCTTCGGGGACACAGTGAGTGGAGTAGTCATAGGGGGAAACAACACTCCCAAACTGGCAGTTCATTCCAGCGCCACACACCGGTTCGGGGTTCTCGGGAGCACAGCCACCACTTCCTCCATTCCCCGCGGAGCCACCACTCCCCGACGCATTCCCCGTCCCACCGCTACCCGCATTGCCAGAGCCACCCGCTCCAGACCCTGCGTCACCGCCGCTACCTCCAGCCGCGGAGCCACCGCTGCCGCCTGCATTGCCAGAGCCACCCGCGGCCGCGCCGCCGTCACCCCCCGACGCACCATTCGCAGTGCCGCCATTGCCACCGGCGTTCCCTGCGCCACCGTTGCCGCCCGCAGCGCCACTCGCGCCGACGTCGGCAGGCCGCTCGCGGTAGCCGTCGAAGTCGAGCAAGCAACTCGGCAGCCCGACGATCAAGGTCAGCAGTCCCAACGTTTTCAGATTCATCGTCATCAGTGCCCCGCGAGGTCTCAGCCTACCTCGCTGCCAAGGGGTTGCAAGGCGGGAGTCTTCACCGATGGCTGACCGCTACATCGTCCGCCAAATCACCGCGTCGCTCCTGGAGATTTTGCGTCACGACCTGAGTGACACGGCGCCGCCGGTGATCCTACCTCGTGGAAACATCAAGGCCGCGCCGCCTGAGGACATCGAGGACATCACGGCGGAGACGCTTATCTTATACCTCTATCAGGTGATTGAGAGTCCGTACCTCAAGAACGTAGGGCCGCGCTCCACCACCACGCCGAGCGGCACCAGCGCTGAAGTGCGCAAAGACCCGCTCGCCCTCGACCTCTACTACTTGCTCATCCCCGGCGCGCCGGTGGAGCCGGAAGACGCGTACCTGGACACCTACGACATCCTCGGGGCCGCCATGGCGTCGCTGCATGACCACGGCAGCTTCACCCTGGGCGATTGGCTGCCCAGCGCCCCAACCGAGCACAAGGACCTACAGTTCCGAGTCGACTTCAACCGCATGGAAACATCCGATTTGATTCGGATTTGGGAAGCTGTGCAGCGCCCCTACCGCTTGAGCGTCTCCTATGTGGTGCGCACTGCCCGCATCGAGAGCCAGCTCGTGGTGGAGACGCCGCTGGTGAGCCAACGCAACATCACCCTGACCCAGCGCTAGCCCGCGCCTACGCGCGCCCCGCAGTGAGCACAGCGAAAACAAGACGCAATCAGCATGGGCCGCAACAGACGACCGCGATGAGACGAGACCACCGAAAGGTTTGAGAGGAGAGACGATGTCATCAGTAGCAATCAACTCGTGTGGCTGCGGCTGCGTGCCCTGCTCGTGCGTGAATCCGCCGGGAGAAGGCTGCTTGCCGACGGCGTGTGTGCCCCGGCCCTGCTTCTTCGACGGCCAGCTCATGGGCGCCGACGACCTCAACGCCGCGGTGACCTACGCCCGCACCCAGCAGCTGCTGGTCAATCGCTTGCTGGGCGGCTGGGGGATCCTCGGCGGCATGCGCCTCAGCGCCCCGGAGGGCGCTGTCGCCCTCAACCGAGCCAAGCCCTTAGCCAGCGGCGACATCACCGAGCTCACGCCCAACCCGCAAATCCTGGCAGGCACCGTGCTCAACGTCAGCGCAGGCGCCGCCCTCGACGCCCTGGGCCGCACGCTGGTGCAGTGCGAGCCCATTAGCCTCAACGTGCAAGAGCTGGCCAAGGCAGCGACCGGCGGCTCGCTGAAGACCGGCACCTGCGCGGACCTGCTGGGGCCCTACTGCACGGACCCTGGCATGACGCAGTACTTGGTCACCGAGTTCTACCTGGTGGCTGAGTTTCTCGAAGAGCCCCAGCGCCTCGCGCCTCGCTTCTCCGGCGGCGGCGCCTGCGACCCGGCGCCCACCTGCGACTTCAGCCGCAAGGTGGAGAGCGTGCGCTACTCCTTGGTGGGCTCGCTGCCTCAGGCCTACCAAGTCACCGGCTGCCTTGGTCCTGACGACATCAACTTCCCCGAGGTACCACTCGGCACCAACCCGGACCCGGACCTGTGCCGCGATGAAGTGTTTGCCTTCATCGACCACATGCAAGGCCAGCTGGCAGCCCTGTGCTGCTCAAGGCCAGCCGTGGTCCTCGGCAAAGTGCTGCTCACCCGCGAGCCGGGAGCCCTGGCCGACGGCCTCGTCTCCGCGCCGCTCTACACCATCTTGATGGACTCCTACCCCGAGCGCCGCGTCACCATGCAGCAAGCCTTCTTCACCCGCTTCTTCCCCAACATGCTCTGCGCCTGCGCCATCGCCCCCTCCGGAGGCGACTCGTGACCTGGGCGGCACAAGGCGTGTTCGCGTTGCCCTGCGGGAGTAGCGGCGGCGCTGAGTTGTATGGGATCAGTCTCCCCGCGCCCGTCGGGACGGAAAGCGACAGTTTTGCGGGGATCCCTGGCATGTTGCTGAGCGTTCCCGTTGCGTTTCGGCGAGCTGCAGCGATCGTGGTGATGGGGTCCGTGAGCAATGACACGGGCGGGGAGGTTTGCGAATTCGGCGTCAGCGTTGACAGCGTCCAGCAGCTGGAAGTTTGCGCGGTGCAAGTGCCCACCGACGACGGCGCCGACGCCGTTTCGCTATGCGCACAGGTTGTGCTGGATCCCGGGGCGCACGACATCGAAGCGCTGTGGAAATCTATTGGAAGTGGAACCCTTTCCATTCTTGCCAACGGGTTGAGACTCGAAGTCATCTTGGGCCAGGCCGTGCCGTGAGCGAGACGGCGGAGCAAGGCGTTGTCGCAGCGGCGCGGAGCAATGGCAAGACACCTCAGAACCGACCCGTCGACGCCTTGCTATCGGCGGTATCTGCACGCTGGCGGGAGGTTGCCCACCGCTTCGGCGTGACCGAGGTCGCGCGCGAGGTCGGCGAGCTGTTGCTCCGCTGGGATCTGGACCTCGAAGCACGGGATGCGTTGCTCGGCGGCGTGCAGGCGGTTGGGGTGCCGCGTGCGCACGTGCTGGCTTCTCTCGCGGCTCGGCACGCGCCAGATGTTGCGTTGGCTGGCGTCGGCGAGCTTGAAGAACTCGGCATCCTGGTCGCGCGGGAGAGCCAAGGCGGATGGATGGCGGAGCCACTGCTGGTTGCACCAGAGGTCAGGGCGCACTGCTTGAAGAAGTCGGGCTCACACGACCGAGCGTCGCGGTGTCAGCTACCGCGTCTGGAGCGCGTCATTGATGCGGTGGCGGGCGTCGAGGAGACGGGCGGGACCGCGCTGGTGGTGATCCGCGGCAAGCCAGGAAGTGGCCGCGACGCGGTACTAGATCGGCTGCTCGCTCGCTGTGATCAGCGTCCTTGGGCCCGCAGCGTTTCTGAGTTGCGCGTGCGAGAGCATTCCCTGGAGCCTAGGTTGTCCGGGCGAGTAGCTGTGTGGGACGCGCGGGGAACCGATGTCGGTCCGGAAGATCGGGAGCGAGCATCGCGTTTCCTAGCGGCAAGTGCGATACTCTCAGTAGCGCTGCTGGATCCCGAGCAAGACGCGCCGATGTTGGCTGATCGAGTGCTGTGGACGCTTGAGTGCGGACCGAGGGATCGAACCGAACGCGTTGAAGTATGGCATGGTCTGCTGGCGGGAGCGGGCTTGAGCGCTGAGGTGCAGGCGCAGACTTGCGAAACGCTGGCGCTGCGAAACGGAGCAGGAGTGGGCATGGCGGCGCGCAGCTTGCGCAGTGTCGACTTGGAGGGCTGTGCAACGCCGGAGGAGGTTGTCGGTCGGATTGAGCTTGCACTTCGCCAGCTGACGCAGCCGTCCAACACGCGTGGCGTGACCGTCGAAGCGCCGGGCGCGGACGCAGCGCTGTCGAGCTTGGTGTTGTCCGCGTCGGTGTCGCGCTCGCTCGAGCACGTGCTGGTGCTGGCGAAGTCAACCCGGCCGCAGGGTGACCGTCGCGGCGTGAAGGCGATGTTCTCGGGCGCCTCTGGCACCGGCAAGACGCTGGCCTCGCGCGCCCTCGCGCGCGCCCTCGACAGACCGCTATATCGGGTAGATCTCGCGTCGCTGGTATCCAAGTGGCTGGGCGAGACCGAGAAGAACCTCCAACATGCGTTCCGCACTGCGGAGGCCGCGGGCGCCGTGTTGCTGTTCGATGAAGGGGACGCGCTGTTTGCGAAGCGCGGCGAGGTGGAGAAAGGGACGGACCGCTACGCAAACCTGGAAGTGAGCTACCTGCTCCAAGCGTTTGAGGCCCACGAGGGTCTAGTGCTGGTGACGACGAACGCGAAGCAGCAGATTGACCGTGCGTTTCTGCGACGCTTCGATGTGGCGGTAGAGTTCCACGTGCCAACGGCCGCGGAGCGCGTCGCCCTTTGGCGACGCGAGCTCGGCGCATCAGGACGCGGGCTCAGCGACGCGTTTCGGCGTCGGCTCTCGCTAGCAGACCTGACCGGTGGCAACATAGCCTCGGCAAGCCGGCTGGCTCGCGCACTGGCGTGGGACCAGGGAGCGCTTGAGGTGAGCGAAGCGGACGTAGCCCAAGCGGTGGAGAGCGAGCTACACAAGCTGGGCGCGAGCGCCAGCGCAGCCCGCTGGATGACCACGGGAGAGGAGAAGTAATTCCTATGTTGCAACAAGCGAAGCGGCCCAAGCTGGCCTCGCCCGAAATGAAACGTCCCGTACAAACTCCAGGGCCAAGTCCCGCTGTGCCCCTGAAAGACCCGTTCCCTCGTTCAGAGGCAGCGACACCGCCAGCTTCGGAAGCCGAACAGGGTGTCGCGAGGTCTAGCGTACAGCTAGCACCAGTTGCTCGAGGAACTAAACAGCGCAAGGCGACGTGCGGTGGGTGCGCGTCCAGGAGGCCCGTGCTGGAGGCCCCGAGACGGGGAGCGCAAACCATGAGCACCACGGGTACCGCTACAGATCCAGCTGAGCTGCAGGCCGATCAACTGGGGCAGCAGATCGGCAGAGACTTGCCAACCATGAGCGTTGGGGACGGCGAACTACCTGGCGCTATCCGTTCCGTCGCCGAGTCACACCTGGGGGCGGACCTGGGAGGCACTCGTTTGGACTCCGGAGCGCAGGCGCACGCCACAAGTGTGGGTTCGGGGGCGCTCGCAATCACTGAGGGATCAGACATCAGGTTCCAGCGTGGTCTGCTCGGGGCATCCAGCCCCGATGCAAAACAACTCCTGGGGCACGAGTTGGTGCACGTCGCTCAGCAGCGACGCCACCACGCAACCGCACGGCAGAGGCAGAGCATGACCCCGCCTGCATCCGCCCGTGAAGTGCAAGGCTTCTTGTCTCGCCAGGGTCAGCACATGAAGAGCGCAGTGCTGGCTCAGAGTCCACCTGACGTTGCCAAGTTAGTTGCACCGTTCTCCATGACTAAAGCTTCTGAGTCTCGCGTCGTGCGCACTGTCGCACTGCCCGAGCAACCACAGGGCAAAGAGTCACAAGCGTCGTTCACGATCACACTGGAATTTAATGGCACCGGCAGTGCAAACGCCAGTCCAAGGCAAGAGTCGCGGAACGTAACAATCAACATCGGGACCAATCCACGCGACATTCTCGCACCCGCTGGAATAGAAAAAAAAGCGGGCAAGGACCCACAGCGACAGCAAGCCTACTTGCTTGCTAGTACTATCATGCACGAGTTCGTGCATGCGGCGCATCTGATTCGCGCGATGCTCGACAAACTAGGTGTGCCCACGACCCTCGACGACGAGACCGCGGGCAGGCTGTCCTTGGTCGTGGCCGTCTCTTCAATGGCCAGTTCAAACCCGAAATACGCATTGCTGAGGTCCCAGATCACGAAAGCGTGCAACAGCCTAGTAAAGTTTTGTGCCATTGCGCCAGGCTGCCAACGGAGACCGGAGCGGGCTCGTGAAGCATTCCAGTTCTTGGTCACCGAGTGGGCAGTCTCATCGCTCACGTCTCAGCGATTCGGAGTAGCTCGCCACTCGCCTAGTCAGGACCCAGCCACGGCTACGCTCGCGCAACCAAGCACCGCGAAGGTCTATGCGGATATCTTGTTCTACGAACTCATAGGCCATAGTAAGAGCTATCGCGCCGTGCGTGGCGCTGACAATGTGATACCCTTCGTTCGGGGCGATCTCGACAGATTTGCGTGGCAGCTCTTCCGACAGCTAAACTCTGATGCAGACATCAAATCAGCGCTTAACCGCTAGACTTTGGCGTGGGATTGTGGCCCTCGGCCTGTTGTCCTGTTCTCCACAGCCGGCCCGACACACTGGTGTACGGAATGCCGAACAACCACAATTGAAGCCAACCGCACCTCCAGCTGACAATGGGCTTGCGCCGCAGGACGACAGATGCGCAGAAGTTTCATTGACGCACCTCGGGCACGTGGACTGCGGTACGGTCGCACGCTGGAATCGCGAGACGATCAACGTGGTCACGGAGCGTAGCTGCCCTATTGTGGTTGACCGCTGGGAAAGACTGAACCGGATGGCATCTATTTGCGTGAGCGTTTCCGATGGCCAGGTCGCCCCGGTCGTCTTCGGAGTGGAAGTTCGACGACCTTCATTTATTGATGCGATAGACCCATCAGAAGGTGAAGAGATGTATTGTGTCTCGATTCTAATTCGAGTGGGATTGGTGATGATGTCGCACGGAGAGGTGACTTCGTGTGTGCGTCCAGAGAACCTAAACCTCCCTTACGCCATGTCGCTAGCTGGCGGCCTAAACTCGGCCACTCCATATAATGCTATAGTAGAGATGGGGGCGAATCAGCCATTCAGGTTGCTGCAGGGACTTGAGCTTTGGGAAAATGGCGATCGAGGTCTCGTGCTGACACCAGTCGTGGTCAAGGTAACGGATGATGAGCGCCTCGTCGTATCTCGACCAGCTTCCTTTGCGATAGAAGATGGCACTCTTGAGGCTATTGTGGGTCAGGGTGTAGATCCACCTTTGCTTCACTAGTCCCAATCAAGCGCTAGCGCGACGCCTGCCGGCCGCGTGAGGATGACCGCGTAGCGGTGTATCCGTCCAGGGAGTTTTCTTCGCGCTTTTCTAATTTCGCACGGCAAACTACTGCGGCTCGGCCAGCGGGCCGCTCGCTGTGCTCACACCGCCAATTCCAAGCGGAGTGGATCCCCGAGCCGCCGCAGGCACCGGACGCACCTTCGCCTTGGCGCTCCCAACCGACGGGCCGCTCGAGTCTCTGTTCAGGCCGCTTGGACTTCGACGCTCGGCAAGTGCCTCTTGCCTGCGAATGGAGTCACGCGCAGCTTGACGGAGCTCACGCTACGCCCGCTATCAGGAGCCCCGCGGATGGGCATCCTCGGTCTAGGTTCAAGGCGCAGGACCGTTGGGAGTTTCCACGAGGGTTTCCTGAGGCGTCCTTCCACCAAGGCCTTGATGAGGCCGGTGGGTCCGAACCAAGCGGCGTAGCAGTCGAGCTCGGCCTGGAAGGCTTGGGGCTTGAGCGGGACCAAGAGCAATCTGCAGCACTCGGCCTTCATACTTCGCCAGAAGCGCTCGATGATGGCGATGGATCCGTGGTTACCGACGGCGCCCCAGCGCGGCTTGATGCCTCTTCGGGCGCACCAGCGTCGATAATCCTGGCGGAATTGGACGCCTTGGTCGCTGATGAGGTGCTTGGGTGCGCGTCCAGCCCTTCGGATCGCGGAGTCAAGGAAGCGGCGGACGTCTCGCCCCGAGGGATGCTGCTTGAAAGCCTTGAGCTTGATGGACGCTCTGGAGAATTGGTCGACGACCCCGACGACCCAGTACGTGAAGGGCCACCCAAGCCACACAGCGAAGGGCAGCCAGGGCACCCAGAAGCCGGCTGCGGTGGGGACGAGGGTGAGATCGCAGTGCCAGACGTGATCAGTGTACCGTGCGGTAACTCCCTTCGGGGTTGAGGGCTCCGCCTGGGCGGTGTCTTCGCAACTCGCCGTGTCAGTGACCTCCGCCAGCGTCTGCGTCGTGACGCGGGACTGGGGGGCGGATTCGGGTGACGCCGTTGGGGCCTCGTGGAGCATGCGCCGGACAGTGGAGGCGGCGAGCACGAGGCCAGTGCGCGCGAGGACGTCCGCGATGCGCTGTCGTCCCATGCTTGGGTAGAGTCGCTTGAGGTCCCGGACGAGCTGGCGCACCTGGTCTGGGAAGCGATTGACCGGCTGAGCGAGGCGGACGAGAGCCGCTTCTCCGGCGTCGTCGAGCTTCTGTTTCCAAGTGCCGAGCGTGTGAGTGGTGACGAGGAATCGGTGAGCCGTTGCCGCGATGGACCAGCCTGTCGCGGCTTGAAGCAGAAGGATCAGGCCCTTAGAGCCGCGCGGAGGCACTCAAGCACGCCCTCCAGGTTGCCATGCACCTCCTTGCCCGCGAAGCGCAGCGTGCGGTAGCCAAGCTTGAGCAAGACGCGGTCGCGCTTGGCGTCAGCCGAGCGCGTGTGAGCGTGCTGCGCGCCGTCGACCTCCACCACCAGGCGCGCCTCTTCGGCGAGGAAGTCGGCGATGTAGCGGTCCCCGAGCACCACTTGGCGCCGAAACTCGACGCCCAACTGCCGAGCACGGATGGCCTGCCACAGGCGCGCTTCCGCAGGGGACAGCTCGCGACGCATACCGTGGGCACGGGCCTCAAGCAACTGACGGCGTTTGGTGGACTGACGAGCTGTGTACTTGGACATGGACCTCCAGCGCGCGGGGGCTGCCGCGCGTATTCCAGCGCGCAGAGGGCGTGACGCGCGCCCGACGTAGGGTGCAGTCGTGTTCCGCGCGGCGAGACCTGTGCGCGTCCACTAAGCGCGGCAGCCCCCGTGCGCTGAGTACCATCGTGTACTGCCAGCTACACCGCGCACGGCTTACTCCACTTGTTCGACCCGCAGTGGCCCGCGCCGCCGAGACAGAGCCCCGCTTGGACCCACTGGGTAACCCCCTCCGCCCGCGTGCGCGAGCAGAGCGAGACGCACCGGCGCCGGGAGGGGACTCTCTACCTGTCGTCAAGCCCTAACTGGGGTCATTTGGTGGTTGGGATCAAACTCGACCTGCTTCTCGAGGATCTTGCACGCGACCAGCATGAGGCGATCTGCGAGTGCGCGCAGTGATCGAGCGTGGGACTTACCCCTTGCTCGCAGAGCGCGGTAGCGCGCCTTGGAGTGCGGGTCGTGCATGCTGGCAATTCGAGCCCAGTGGTAGATGGCGTCCCGCAGCGCCGGCTGACATGCCCTGCGCATTGAGACGGTCCGCGTTTTCCCGGACTGACGAGTTACCGGTGCGGCACCTGTTAGGGCGCGTAGCGCGTGGTAGTCTCGGCGAGCTAGAGGTTCTGACGCCTCGGCTAGCAGCGTGGCGAGGATGGTCCGTCCGACTCCTGGCAGAGATTGAAGGATCTTCACGTCACGCTGCTCCTTTTGTAGAGCCAGGAGACATCGATCGATCTCCTTTCGAGCATGACGGCGCTGCGCATCCAGCAGCCTGATGGACTCCAGTAGCAGACGGATGTGCGCCGTTGCCGCGTCGGTGGTCCCGGGAGCAACTGACACCGGCTC
>CAZKDY010000077.1:0-10318 GCA_964551615.1 uncultured Polyangiaceae bacterium | reverse complement strand
ACCACCGCGCAGGACGAGGGATGCCGTCTGCGAGGCTGGAATGGCAGCGACCCAGTACGGCGAGCTGCTTCAAGAACACCCTCGTCGCCGTGACGACCTGTTCGCCCTTGCTCGCGCCGTGACCATCGGCAAGCGCGAGCACCGCCGCGCGCAACGCACGCACGGTGTACTTTGCCGGGTCGCGGCCGACGTGGCCGAGCAGCCCACGAATCACGCGGGCGTAGGCCTTGACGGTCCACTCTTTCGCACCGCGTTGCTCTCGCATCCACGTCACGAAGGCGGTGACGAGCGGCTCTTCGACGACGGTCGCCAGAGGTCGCGCGACCACTCCGGCCTCCTGCAAGTACCGGCGGAACACGCGCACCCGCGCGAGGGCTCGCTCATGGCTGCCGACGCGCTCGTCGTAGCAGTTGCAGGCAGGGAAGTGGCCCACGAAGGACGCGATGACCTCCTCGTCGAGCGCGCTGAAAGGCAGGCCGCGCGGCTCCATCCAGCGGCCCAGGTGAACAGCGTGACGGAGGCACGAACCTCCCGCCTGGAACGAGTACCCCTGCGCAATCAGCGACGAGGCGAACCCGTCGATGTGCGAGCCCACGGGGCTCGCGCGAAAGCGCTCCAACACGAAGCGCTTCTCGAAGAACGTCTCCAGCATGTGGTCTCCTTGGTGAAGGACCGGGACTGCCCCGGTCGCCGAAGACGACGCCGCGATTATGTGGAGCTGTCGAGCCCCGCAGAACGCCCAAGTCGCCGAACTTCCACAACTTCAGGCGGCGGCAAGCGCTCCGCTCCACATATTCACCAGCTCCACATAACGGCGGTTATGGTGAGCTCACCATAACCGCCGCTACCTGGTCTGGAAGATCCGCGAGGCCCAGCGCGGGCGGGTCCCGGTGGGCCCGCGTCGCGGACGCCGGACGGACGGGGAGGCGGCCGACTTCAAGGTCCTGCCGCTGCGCATGGAGGCCGAGCAGGTCGAGCGCCTCGACGAGGCCCGGGAGCGCCTGGGGCTCAAGAGCCGCATGGACCTCTTCCGCCGCGCCCTGCACGCCTACCTCGAGACCGCGGGCGAGGCCGACGTCGCCGCGCTCTTCGCGCCCGAGGCGTGAGCATGGAGCGCGACTACGAGAAGCAGCAGCTCATCCAGTGGCTCCGGGCCGAGATGGCCCGGGCCGCTGGCCGGTCCTACCCGCGCCTCGACCTGGACGCCCTCGACAAGGACAGCCTCCGGGAGCTGCAGCGCTTGCTGCGCGACCTCGACGCCGAGCGCCGGATGGCCGTCCAGCGGGCCCGCATGATGCCCTGGCGCATGCCCTGACCGACCAGCCAGCCGGGGGCCCGCCCTCGGCCGGCCGGCCCCAACTCCGCGGGTACTTGGGGGGATTCCAAGTGCCTGAAAAGAAGTCATTTTCTCTTCGACATCGCCTGGACTTCCCCGGCGAACGAAGCCTGTATGTCCTCACCATGACGACCACGCAACACATTGAAAGCGCAGGAGAAAGCAGGATGAGGACGCTTCGCTTCGGCATCGAGATCGAGACCGTCGGCCAGACCCGCGACACGGTCGCCCGCGCAATCCAGACGGTGGTCGGCGGCACGGTCCAGCACGTCGGCACCCCCTTCTGCTACGACCCCTGGCACGTGGTCGACGCCCGCGGCCGGACCTGGAAGGTGATGGCCGACAGCAGCCTCAGCGCCGCGAAGCACCTGCAGGCCGAGGTCGTCAGCCCGATCCTGACCTACGCGGACATCGAGGAGCTGCAGGAGGTGGTTCGGGCCATCCGCAGAGCCCGGGCGAAGGTGGACCACTCGACGGGCATCCACATCCACGTCGACGCGGCCCGCTTCGACGCCCGCGCCCTGCGCAACCTGGTCAAGATCGTCAACAAGCAGGAGCGCCTGATCGAGCACGCCCTGGGGATCAGCGAGGCCCGACGCGCTCGCTGGTGCCGCGGCATCGACCAGGCCTTCCTGGACAAGATCGAGAGGCAGCGCCCGAGCAGCCTCGAGGACATGAACCGCGCCTGGTACGGCTACCACAACACCAGTCCGACCCACTACGACTCGACGCGGTACCACGGGGTCAACCTGCACAACGTCTGGTTCCGCGGCACGGTCGAGTACCGCTGGTTCGATGCGACGCTCCACGCGGGCAAGGTGAAGGCCTACATCCAGTTCGTGCTCGCCCTGAGCGCCAAGGCGATCGGCGCGCGGGCCAGCAGCAGCAAGCGCCGCGACTTCAACCCCGCGAGCGCCAAGTACGACTTCCGGGTCTTCCTGCTCCACCTCGGCCTCATCGGGGACGAGTTCAAGACGGCCCGCCTGCACCTGATGGCGAACCTCAACGGATCGGCGGCATGGAAGCACGGGCGCCCCGAGCAGCGCACCGCAGCGTGAAGGGAGGGAGGACCATGAAACGCACGCTCTATTTCGCCTACGGCTCGAACCTGGACCCGGCGCAGATGCGCCGTCGCTGCCCGCACGCGGCCGCGACGGGCTGCGCGACGCTTGACGGCTACCGCATCGCTTTCGGCGGCCACAGCCGCACCTGGGGCGGCGCGGTGGCCACGCTCGTTCAAGACCCGGACGACTGGGTCGACGGCGTGCTCTACGAGACGCCCGTCGCGGAGCTCGCGATGCTCGACCGCCACGAAGGCCACCCGAGGGCTTATCGCCGGACGCGCCTGCTCGTCGCCGACGCGGCGGGACGGCGCCGGCGCGCCCACGTGTACCTGCTCCCGGTGGCGGTGGAGGCGCCGCCTGCGCCGGGCTACCTCGGCGTCCTGTGGGATGCCTACCTGCGTCTCGGCTTCGACCGGACGCCGCTGGCCGCCGCCAGGGGAGGTGCGCGATGAGGCGCCCGCTGAACGGGACCGCTCGGGTGTTCGTCTACGGCACGCTGCTGTCCGGCGAGCCGAACCACCGCCTCCTGGACCGGGCATCGCTCATCGGGGAGGCGCGCACGCAGCCCGTCTTCGACCTGGTGACCCTGGGCCCGTTCCCGGCGATGATCCCGGGCGGGGCCACCGCGGTCTGCGGCGAGGTCTACGAGGTGGACCGGCCGACGCTCGAGGCGCTCGACCGGCTCGAGGGCCACCCTCGCTTCTACCGGCGCCGCGCCGTCCGCCTCGACGACGGCGGCGAGGTGCTGGCGTACCTGCTGACCCCAGACCAGGTGCGCGGCCGCCCGCGCATCGAGAGCGGCGACTGGCGCCGCGTAACAAAGGAGAGATGGACATGAGGATCCGCATGCTGAACGACGGGCGCGTCTTCCAGGGCACGCCCAAACAGATCGTCGAGGCGATGCAGTACATCGCCTTCGGCCAGGAGAACCGCACGCTGGGCGAGTACATCGACTGGCTCGTCGACCAGGTCGAGCGGCTGGAGTCGACGTCCCTGAACGTCGAGGGAGACACCGACGAAGAGAAGGCCGCGTCGCTCGTGCAGGCGATGCTGGGCTCGGGGCTCGCCGAGAGGCTGTAGCGATCGGTCTGGTAGGGCCGTCAGACTAGGACTTCTTGCGCGCGTACGACACCATCATCCCGCCCTTGCGCAGCCGGAAGTGCTTGCGAAAGCCCTCCTGGAACGGGTTCGGGAGCCACTCGAACGTCGGCTGGTCCGAGAGAGCATTACCAACACGCAGAATCCGCCAGGGTTGACTCCGACTGCGGGCGAGGCGGCTAGCGGCTTCAATCTCGCTGATCCCGAGGTCGAACTGCGGGTCTTCGCCTTGTGTCGCCTTGACCTCGATGTGCCAGGTCCGTCCCCTGTGCCGGAACTTGAAGTCGAAGCCGTATCCGTCGCTCGTGGCATCCCGCTCGCCGGGTACAGGAGGGAGAACCTTCAGCCTCGTCTCCGAAACCCATGCGTCCCGGGTCACCGCGTCGTTGCCGAACTGCGTGCGCAAGAACCGGTAGGCGTGCATCTCGCCCACGACGCCCACGAGCTCTCGCAGCTCGGCTGGTGGGCGGCGATGCGACGTCTTGCCTCCCTTGCCGCCGCCGGCCCCAGAACCACCACCGCCGGCGCGCGCGTTCGCCAAAGGCGTGAACTCGTCCTCACTTGCGCATGGTCCCTCGGGTGCTGCGAGTCCGCAGAGGTGCTCGAAGAGCTCGCCATAGTTTGCCGCTCCCACCTCGAATGGGGCGCCCGCTACGTTGAAAGTCCGGCGCTGTCGCTCTGCCTCCCGCTCTCGCCTGAGACGCTCCTGGCGTCGGGCATCGACGACCGCGGGGTCAATCCCGAGCCGGTCGCGGATCTCGTCGAGCGTGGCACAGCCATCACACGCGGCGAGGAATGCGGCGTCGCCAAGGACGCGGAGGGCGCGGTTCACCAGTTCGGCATCCGACCAGCGATGAAGGTACGCGCTGGCGCCGAGGTCGGCCGGTGCCTTGGGTGGTTCCGACGTGACGGGATCCGCACCACTGAGCTCCGCCCAGGCGCGGTGAATGTCGTGCAGTCGGGCAACCATCGAGTCGAGCCGGTCCTTATTGAGACTGGCCGTCTCGTAGGGGTTGGGTTCGGTCTGGATGCCTCGCGCGTGGAACGCGTCGCGCAGATTCGCGATGGTCCTGGCCCCGTCGAGCAACCCCACCAAGGCATCTCCAACGACCTCGGCATACCGGGCGCGCAGGGCGTCGAGCACCGCCTCGAGCGGCACATCCCACCAACGGGTCGCCCAGTCGTCGGGAACCTCGAAGCTCTGGGTCACGGCCTCCACTTCATGGAACATCTCGGGCTGGTCTGCCTCCAGGGCGGCGTGTCGGGCGAACGCACGGAGAAGGGATGTAGCTGCGTCGAGGTGGGCTGCGACCTGCTCCTGCACGCCGCGGTTCTCGACGCCCGCGTATCGTTCTCCGAGCGCAGCGAGCGCGCGATTCCAGGCCGGAAGCTGGGCTACCTCTCCGAGGGCACGCCACGCAGCCTCTCCCATTGCCCGGTCGTCACGGCTCTGCCGTGCCGCCGAGAGCACCTCCGCGACCGGCCACTGGGCAAGGTTCGAGGACAGCCATTCTGTCAAGCGCTCCACGTCGGTCGCAGCAGCGTCGAGTCCATCCCCCGGTATGTCCAGCAGCGTCAAGACGGGCCGAATGCGGTCGACCAAGACGCTCGTAGTGCCGGCCCACTGGTGCCGGACATCTGCGAGTGCCTGGGCGTCGATCTCCGCTCGTTCCACTGCGGACTCGATCTGCTGCGGCGTCGGCTCTGCGTGCCCAGCGAGCGCCCCCAGGACGAGCCGCAGGTCCTTCACGAGATCCTGTCGCCCTAGCATCGCCTGCGCCGCCGGCGCGAGGCTCTCGTACGCCAGCTCCGTGTCGCGCCGTATCGCCAGCACGTCACCAGGAAGCCACTGCGCCTCCGGCTCGCTCGAAGCGACCACGTCCTCTTCATCGACGAGTTGAACAGCGATGGACTCGCATTCGAGAACGTGGGCACGCCGGAGCGCATCAGCCGCATCGCGCCACGCCTTGGTCGCCGCCCCCGCCGGCCGCACGCCCCCGTGTGCAGCGACGGTGAGAATCACCGCAGGGAGCCACGCGTACCCAGTTTCGTCCAGAGGAACGGCGCCGTCGACGGCACCGGTCCACCGGACGCCATCCACGAGAAACCGCTCGTCCAACGCGGAAGCCCGGCGGATCCCTGTGCTCTCGAGGATCGGTTCGGCCATGCGCGAAGCGTCAGCCGCATGCATCTCCAGGATGTGCTTCCCATGTTCTCGAAGCGAGCGAGTCCGGTCCCGGTTGTCCGGCAGATAGACTTCCGCGAGTTCTTCCCGTGCAAGCGCCGAGAACGAGCGTCTGCCAGTACGAACAAGGAATGACTTCGGGAGGCCCTTCGCCGGATCGAGATGCCGCCATCCATCGCGCACCTGCCCGAGGAAGACGTCGAAGCGCCGCGGCGGCACGCGTCTGCCGCGCCAGGAAGCCGCCAGCGCATCGAGCAAGGCCGGTCCCGTTTTGTCGTCCTCAACAGGGTAGACGTTCAAACCGAGTCGGCAGAGCGCCGCCTTCAGATCCGGCTCGGCCTGGAGCTCCCGCGCGAGCGTCAAGGCGAGCGGGTCGAGGTGTGCAAAGCGATCGGGCTGGCCAAGGAGGAGCGACTCCGGAACCAACCAGCGACCTGAGACGGGGCGTTCTACGGTGGACTTGTCGCTGAGCCACGGAAGCGTCGCCATCCAGTACTTCAGGGGCGACGTGATGCGGCGTGACCACGCGTTCCCGTCGATCTTGGTGATCGTCGCGAACTCCCATCCCCGTGGCCAGTGTTCGAGCGAGGCCAGCAGCAAGCGTGACAAGGCATCCCGCGCTGGTGTGCTCAGCTCGTCGATGTGGTGGAGCTCCGGCAGGAGGTCGATGCCCGTCAGCCCGTACTCGAACCAACCGTCGTAGTAGGGCTTTGCTTCAGCGTGAACCGCTGTGCGCCAGGCATTCCACGCCGTCGGCGGCGTACCTACCGGCAGCTTGGCTGGCAGCTCATGCCGGCCGTAGCCAGAGGTGTGGAAGCGAACCTCGGGGGTGGACTCGAGCCGGAGTCCGTCAACAACACCCGCTCGGTGAAAGAGTGCTGCTCGGTCTTGGACAGGAAGGCCCCAGCGAGCGTCTTCGGGGGGAAGTAGCGCGGCCCGGCGAACCCGCGCCGCGGCGTCCTCGGGCAGCTCGTCGGCGAGGAGCCAAAGGTGTTCGCCGAGGTGGCCTGCCCATCCCGGTCCGAACACCGTGTCGCTCATGGCGAACCAGCCGCCGTGGCAGGCCACGGGCAGGCGCTTCAAGAGCGGCACCAACGTCTCCGGTTCGTCCCTTCCGAGGAGCTTCAGCGTCCAGGAGAACAGCTCCCTGCAAAGGTCGCCGTCGGGGCTCCCATGTTGCGCTGGTAGCGGTGGCAACGCGGCGACGACAACGTCCCGGAGAAGATCCTCGCGCCGAAACCCGCGCGCGAACCGCTCGTCGAGGAATCTCTGGACGGCGGTGTTCCGGCGCTGTGGGCCTTCCTGTGTTCGGACATCCGGATGCAGGAAGGCCACGCGGCGTTCGAGAGATCGTGGAACGTCCCCAACGAGGTCCGCCGCGTCGTCCGCGCCTCGGACCGGTTGGAAGAACAGCTTTGCGGTGTCCGCGGCGCTGATTAGTCGCCCGTCCTGTGTCGGGAGAAACCTCGCCGCACCTAGCGGATCCGCCGCGCCGGACTTCGGAGTAGACAAGAGAGCCGCCGGGAGGGCCGCGACGAGGCTCTCCAAGAACCCGTCCCACGTGACGTCGAGCGCACCCGACTGTACTTGCGAGGCCATCTGCTCAAGGGTTGCTCGCCACTCGCGGGGTGTGGGGGTCAGTGAGCCACCGAGGGTGGTGAGCAGCTCTCGCACCGCAGTTCGCCGCCCATCGAGCGCTGCAGAGACCACGTCGAACTCAGCGTGTTCACGCCACTCGCAAGGGGTGACGGCGGTGTTCTCGGGGATGTCCGGCATGAGCCTGGCGTCGGCAGGACCAGACCAGCCCTCGTCACAAAGGACCAGCTCCATGTCGACGAGCCTGAGCCCCCTTTCCCCCGCGCGCGCGCTCACCCGGTCAACAAGCCGCCACGGCTTGCCGCCGACGGTTTCCGTCGATGCGAGGAGATCGACCACAGCCCGCGCGCGCCAGCCCTCAGCCGGAGCAGACACTAGCCCCGTGGCTACGTCGAGGCACAGATCCAAGACGCACTCGAGGAGAAGCTTGTTGTACGGGTCGTCGAAGTTGATCTGTCGCCGGTCGAGGGAGCCGTAGAACGGGGCGTTGATGTGCGCCCCTGTTCCTGTGGTCATCTCAGTCGGCAGGAAGATGACGAAGACCCCGTCCTCAGCGGCGGGCGCATCCTCCACAGCGACGCCCAGCGTCACCCTGCGGACCTCCGGCCACCGGTTCGGAAGGTGCTCCACGGCGAGACGAAGTCGTTCTGCCTGCCCTGGATCTTCATCCCCACCGATAGCCCGGGTCCATACGCGGAACTGACAGGTACTCTGTTCACCGGGACCCGGCCCATCGCGTCCAACCAGCAGCTGCTGCTGACGAGTGCGAGCGCCCGTCGAGAACGTCTCATCCGAGTCGACCAAGCGCTCCAGCGTCCGGCGAACACCGTCGATCTCGATGACGAGGACCTCCAGGTGCGGCAGGAAGATGGTCGAACGGGCATCCAGTCGGGTCAGCTGGTCTCTAACGGACTGGACCGCGTCAGCGATGTCCCCGGTTCTGCCGCCGTCGAGGCGGAGCCTTACGACGGTGACGTGGCCCGTCTGCAGTAGCCGCTCGACCTCAGGCTGTGTCCCTTCGATCGGGAGGGGGACGAGGTAGGGCGAGAGAAACGCACGTGCCTCGCGAGCAGCATCGAGGCCCTTCGAGGACAGGCGCTCCCGGTACTGGCCGAGCTGCTCCTGCGACCAGTCGACGAGTGAACGCGCGGGATCAAAGGGCGAACGTGCAGCGAGACCCTGATCTTCGAGTTCATGCGCAGCGTCGGCCACCACGTCGGAGACGGCAGGGTCGAATTGGAAGACGAAGGATGTACTGCCTCCGGGGGGAGCCGTCGACCAGACCTCGGGACAGGTGCATACCTCCAGGACGCTCCGGAACCCGAGCCCCTTGTTGCCGACGCTCTCGTTCGGGTCCTTCGGGCTCTGGCCAAGCTGGCAGATCCCGGCGAAGTCCTCGGCCTGGAATGGTCCCCCGCTGTTTCCGATCAGGAGCTCAGGTTCCGGAGACGTCCTCAGCACGAAGGTGATACGTCGAGGCTCGCCGGGGCCCGCCTTCGCCAAGGCGTCGTGCGCGTTCTGCAGCAACTCCAGAATGCAGCGACCGCGATACTCCTGGGCGATCTGACCGCCGAGGCTCGCGACGGTCCGGTAGTTCAGCGTCCCGTTCTTGAGCTCGTCGAAGAACGTCTGGACTTGGCGTTGCGCCTGCTCGACGACGAGCGCCGTCCCGAGCTCCTTGCAGCGACGCGAATCGTCCACGCTCGCTCCGCGGCCGGGTACGGCGTTCAACGCCAAGTTGAGGTTCTGCTTCATCGCCCCTCCCAAGCGCCTACTCGTCGGTCGGCGAGACCGCCGTCCTCGTGTCGAGCGTCACGCGCGCACGACAGCATCAGCGACAACCGTGTGGTGGCGCGGGAGGGCCTGCGGGCGCCCTGGTAGGCGAGCCTGCGTTTCCGACTCGATGGTGGTTGCTGCATCGCCTACGAGCTCCACTGCCTCGGCTCATCCTCCAGTGGGTACAGGGTTCGCCGACATGATCCACGCCAAGCCCCTCGCGGTCCAGCGCGGCCGTCCAGCACCCATCCTTCTAGGGGCTTCTCGCGCTCCCTGCGCTTGAACCGGCAGTAAACCCCAGATCCGAAAGCTGTAAACCCAGACTCCGAGCTCTGAGGGGCGCTCTCGGCGGTCTCAGAGCAGGTTCTCGGGCTTCGGGCGACCCAGACGGGCGGTCAGGTGATCTGAGCCTGCTCTGAGCGCCCGGGCGTTCGCGGCGGCGGGGGAGGCGCAAAGGCCCGCGAATCCTGGGGCCAAACGCACGAAAGCCCCGCCAGCAGGACTGACGGGGCTTCGTAAACCATCGGCCGCCACCCGAAGGTGGCGGCCGAATTGAGCTCCCCTCGCGGGAGCTTGCGACGAAGCAGGCCGGATGAGGGCGTGGGCGCAAGTGGTGGATCTTGCAGGGGTCCGAGAGGTCGGGGGCTTCTCGGAGCGCCTCGCGTGAACCGGCGGCGGGGGCGAGAGCCGAGACGCTACGACGAATCACGCGTCCTCTCCGCCGTCATCAGGGCCGCCGAGCCAGTCGGTAGGGATCAGGGCGACCCCGTTCCGCCATCGCCCGACGACGGCGGCCTGGTACCAGTCTTCGGTCACGTCGGCGTGCTCCGTGATGATGACCTGCAACCCGGGGCTCAGGTCGGCGACGACGTCGCGAATGAGCTCGAAGATCCTGATCACCGCCAGCCGGTCCTCGTCCTCGAGAACGGCCATCGAGCCACCGACGTCTCGCTCCGCGGGGAAGTAGACCTGCGACGGCTGGTCCAGGAAGAGGAAGCGGGGCACCGGCCTGCCCTTCTTCACGAACCAGGTGTGGAGAGCCAGGTGCGCGATGAGGTGGCACCCGAGCCAGTTGGCGCCGCTCCCCATCCGGTCCATCGGGATGGGCCCGGTCTCGGCATCGGCAACCACCTGCAGTCGACGCAGGTCGAGCCTGAACGGATTCCCGGCGTGCTCGAGCTCGAGTCGGTCGGCCCACTCGGTGAGCCGGCGCAAAGGGATTTCGACCTGCGATTTTTGTGAGCCCACCGAGTAGCGCCCCAG
>CAZKDY010000076.1:0-10688 GCA_964551615.1 uncultured Polyangiaceae bacterium | reverse complement strand
TCGGCCTGCGTCTTCGCGAACGCCGGTCGAATGAAGGTGTCCGGCAACACCTCCAACGTGCTCCAGTCGATGGCCGACACCAACTCCCTGGGGAGCACCGCTTGAAGCTCTACCCGCGCGTTCTGCGGGTTGCTGAAGATCTTCTTAGCCAGGACGTCGTGGGGCTGAGCCGGCGTTTCTGGCGTCGTCCGCCCTTGGACTGCGTCCGAGCCTTCGTCGTCTTGGCCACGCGCGATGGCTACCACGGGCTACCGCGGGTGACGAGTGTAGCTGTGTCATTCTATGTCCCCACGGCAAAGCCAGCACCTCGCGCGGACGCTGCCGCGCTCGCTGGGCGCGCACAGGTCGCGCCACCCGAGCACCCGAGCCCCCATGCAAGCCACCCGGGTCGCACGCCCTCTGCGCACAGGGGACTTCACGCGGCAGCGTCCGCGCGAAGGAGGTCTCATGTCATTGTCATCAGCTCATCAGCGCGCACAACGCAAGCAACTCCTTGAGGCCCGTGCTCACGGGATGCGCCACGCGCTATCCCCTGCGGAAGCGCGCTTGTGGCAGGCCATCCGCGCTGGCAAGCTCGGCGTGCAGTTTCGGCGCCAAGTGGTCCTCGCGGACCGCTACATCGCCGACTTCCTCGCCCAAGAGGCGCGCCTGGTGGTGGAGGTCGACGGCGCGCAGCACGCTCACACGCGCTCGGCTGACGCCAAGCGCGACCGCGTCTTGCTCAAGCTTGGCTACCGCACGCTGCGCTTCGCGGCCAAGGACGTGCATGCTGATCTTGAGCGTGTGCTTGAGCGCCTCCGCGCGGCTCTAAGGGCCTGACCGGACCAGCGAGTCGCTTCCCCGCTCGGCAAGAGACGCGCCTCGGCCAATCGCGCCGAGGACATTGGAGCCTCCACGAGCTGCTTCATAACGCGAGTGCTGATCCGCAGCGCGGTCAAGGATCCTGCGCACGTGAGCCAAGCACCTGAATTTCCGGTCCCGAAAGACTGGCATGACGTGGCCAAGAGCGGACTCGTCCACGCCGTCGCCTTGGCGCGGCTCGCCCTGCTGCAAGTACTGTCCGGATTCGAGAACGGACGAAACCCGCGCGCTCGCCTGCTCTCCGAGGTCGAGCGACTCGGCCATACACCCAGTCCCGCCTAGCCCTTCAATGGGCTCTCGCGCACTGGTATAGGTTTGCCAAAGTCTATTCCCCGCACTCCGCTTTTCAGGAGGCGGGTGCGCACTTCGCTGGAGATGAAGAACGTTGAACCTAGCGCGTGCTCAACGGCAAATAGCGGTGGAAAGCCGTCAGCGGGCCGAACCACGCCCGCTCCAATCGGATGGGCCATCACACTCCCTCGCCCTATAGACAACCCATCATCAACATTTGACCAGTCGATACAATCCAGGCCGGGCGCGTCATCGAACGCAAACCACTGCGAATCTGAGATACCAGCAGGCTCCGTCGCCCGAGGCACGTGAGTTCGCGACCATGGCACGTCGGTCGACTTAGTTCCTCTCCATCGAGGGTGCGCCCAAAGCAAAGCTGGAACGAAGGTCGTTTCGGACTCCAACGCTCGCAGCACGGCCACCACGCTCGCGGACACTATTGCAGGCCCGGCATCAGCTAAAGGCATACTTGACCGACCTCGAAGATCCCAGTTGCACCAATACTCAATACACGGAAGCTCCATAACGTCGAGTTCATCTCCGTAGGTGAACAACGATAGCGAAACGATATTGGTATAGTGTGGCCTGAACATATAGATATGTTCCATCGCAACTACCTCTTTCCGATCGATGTCCGCGGCCATCCGCTGGCGAGGTCGCGGGCAAAGTTGGTCGCATCGTCGCACATCCCGCCTACACGGGCGCGTCCAGCATCAGTTTCAACGAAAGCTTTCACGGTTCCGTAGCCGGCATCCTTAGCCTCTCTTTCAAGCTTTCGATAGAGCCGTTTTAGTTCAACGTTCACGAGGGACGTGTACCATGGATGTGAACCGCGATGCACAGGCAGACGAACGCCGAACTCCCGCATCAAGGTGCGCCTAGTAGCATAATAGTACGGGAGCGGCACGATGTTCGTGACGCTATGGATATCCCAAACGCCCAACTTAGTCCCAAGTTCAAGCAACGACTCACCCTGTAGTTGTTGGGGAATCGCGTGGTGAGCGCGCCATCGGAAGGGATTCTTCACCAGCCAGTGGGCGGCCTTGAGCTCCTCTGCGCTTGCAAACCCCAGCGCGCGTGCTTCCGTGCGCCACGCCGCCTTGGTACCAATCTTCGTCGCCCGCTTTGCAGCGCCTGTAATCGCTATATATGCTCTGAGCCGATAGCCAAGCTGTGCAATCTTCCCACCTGGGAATATCGCGATGGCGAGCAAGACGGCGGATTTGACCAATTGTAGCCAAGTAGCGGTCGTCCCCACCTTGGTGAGACTGGTGTCGGGTGTGACTCCGGCCTTCTTGGCCGCGTCAATCTCTGCACCCTTCGTCCACAATGTCACGGCCGAGTCAACGAGGGATGCTGCGTCCGCGATCGGCAACACATAGTCCGCCGCGCCAACAGGTCCTGCCTCCGCGGCAGCGTGCGCGAGCGGCGTCTTCGAGCGACGGATCGCCAGCTTGCCGGCGAGTTCCGCGACTGGCTCCGACCAGTCACGGCTACCCCCTTTGCCAGATAGCAGATGTTTGGTTACTTGCTCGAACTGAGCCCAGGTGGATGTAATCGAAGGCAGCGTCCTGTCGATGTTCTTGAGCGTGGTGAGCAGAGCTGCTTTCGCTAGCTTGAGTCGATCGGAGCTGGAGGCGGCGACGAATGCCTTTGATTTCCCCGTTGCCGCGATGACACTGGCCTGAGGGAACTCGTTGCGAACTGCGTCAATCGCGTCCGTCAGCGCGTCCCAGACCTTTTTTGTTGATGACCAGTTCTGAGTCTCGGGGCTTACGTCCGGCACCTGGTCGGAGCCTGAATCTTTTGGTGGTCTACCATCCCCTTTTGTGTCTGGCGTGTTGGGGTCATCAATGATTTCAACGAAGAACGGGAAGCCGTTCGGCCCTTTCATATTGTCAATGTCGAGCGTCGGAGTCGGGGCTTCAGGTGCGTTCGCAGCCGACGTGGACGGCGCCGGAGCGTGGTCCGCGTGTGGTGAATCTGGATCGAACTGCTCAAAGGACTGACCGCCCCCGGCACCTTGAATACCCGCTAGAATCTGTTCAGTAGTATAGACGTCCACTTTTCTTAGCGAATCGCGCAACTCTTGTAGTTGTTCCAACGCCTTCAGCGCGTCTGCCACTTCATCTAGCTTGTCATTGACAGCCTCTTCGGTCGGAACTTCTGACTCGGGCGGCTCCTTTGATTCGAGAGGGTCGGGAGTCATTCTGGCTTGGTTTTCGGAACACTCCAGCGTCTCGTCGGACACACCAAGACTCCGCAGCTCCTCCATGATGATCAACTTCCCGCGCTCCATCCGTGCTCGCGCCTCGGCCACAGCTGCCGCTGCAAACGGCTCTTCCAGCGCGACCACCTGAGGAAGCTTGTGCAGGTGCTCCTGGGAGCGATCCCAAAGGTCGGGATGGGACTTGGCCACGCGATAGATCCCGGGGCCAAAGCTCTCCCAGATGGTGGCAATGCCGGGCACACGATACGCTGACGCGGCGTGCTTTGGCTTGTATGGCACTGGGGTACTCCCCGGGCTTCCTCCACTCCCGGTGTCAGAAGGGGACTGCTCAGGCGTGCCACCCGGAGCGGCTTTCGTGGCGCCTGGGTTCCCGAGCATATCCCTGATCGCGTCGATCTTCTGGTCCTCTGTGAGGCTTGCTAGCGAGATGCTTCCTGCACCGCCTTGTCCCCGTCCGCCACCCTGCCCCGTCTCTGGATCGACAAAGCCCGGGGCACCGCCTTCACCGGTTGGGTACTTCACCTCCGAACTCGGCTCTGGAGCAGGTGCTTTCGCGGGGATCCGAGGTTGCCGTGTCCGTACCCGGTGAGCCCGCTGCTGAGCAACGTGCGTTAGCTCGTGACCAAGCGTGACCCGCCCGTCAAAGGTATGCGTGTCGACGCGGTTCGGATCGAGAGTAACCTCGTTGTCCGTTGCCATCGCGACAGCACCCGGCGCGGAACTCGTCACTCGTTCACGATCACGGGTGATGTGGACACCATCCAGGTCGATCCCCAGCGCTCCCTCGGCCTGGGCTTGAATCAAGCTGTCCAGCGCGCCGGATTCTGCACCCAAGCCATTTGGGAAGCCGCCTGCCAGCTTGCGACCAATGCGCTCGGCCTGCACCTCGGCGCTGTCTTCACCGCCACCGGCTTCGCCCCGGGGCATGTTGGCTTGTCCAGGTCGCTCCAAGCTCTCTGTGAGGGTCTCGCCGCGCTGCGCCCCCGCGTCGCTTTCGAAGGGATCGACTTCGCGGTCCATGGGGCGGCGGATGGCGCCGTCGGGGCCGCTGGCGGAGCTGGGCCTGCGGGGGGTGCTGGCGGGGCGTTTGGCTTGCTCCAGCATTTCGGGCTACTTAGGCGAAGGGCGGGCGGCCCATTGGGCGGCCAGGGCGGCGGCGCCTAGTTTGGAGAGCTCGGCGGCGATGGCGGCGAAGAGGTGCTTGGCGGTTAGGCGAGTTTCCGTGCGGGTTGAGGCTAGGGCGCAGGCCAGGCGCGCCGCTGCGGCGATGTGACCGCCGCTTAGGTCGACTTGGCTCAGCTCCTTTAGGAGCGCGGGCTCTAGGTGCGCGCCAGGCGCGCCCAGCTCTTGGGCCCAGAGCCGCTGGCGCTCGTCGCGGGTGGGGGCGTGGAAGTCAGCCGCGATGTCGAAGCGGCGCAGGAAGGCGCGGTCGATGGCGCTTCGCTGATTGGTGGTGACGATGACCACGCCGTCGTGCGCTTCGAGCGCTTGCAACAGGTAGCTGACTTCCAGGTTGGCGTAGCGGTCGGTGCCCTTCTCGACTTGGGCGCGCTTGCCAAACAGCGAGTCCCCCTCGTCAAACAAGAGCAGCGCGCCCGCAGACTCCGCGGCGTCGAAGGCGTGGCGTAGGTTCTTTTCGGTTTCGCCGAGCCACTTCGAGACTAGGCTCGATAAATCTACGCGGAATAGCGGTAGCGCCAGGTGACTGGCCAGCGCGCGGGCGGCTAGGGTCTTGCCCGTGCCAGGTGGGCCGCTGAAGAGCGCCTTGACGCCGAGGCGGCGTGGGTCGGGGGCGTGTTCGGAGGCTGACACCAGGGCGAGCAGTTGGTCGAGGGACGCGCGGATGGGTGGCGCGACAATGAGCTGCTCAAGGCGCGCGTACGGTTGCTCGACGGTGATGCCGCGGGTGCTGGATGGTTGCACCAGTTGCTGCAGCTGCTGCTCCAAGGCTTGAGTCAGCGCGGCGACGGTGGGCGGCTCGTGTTGCGGAGGCAGCGCGGCCAGCGCGCGGCGGGCGAGACCGATGCCTGCGCGATTGCGGGTCGCGAGGCGCTGGGGCACATCGGAGAGCAGTTCCCCATGGAGTAGCTGGGGCGTGGCGGACAGTCTCAGCTGCTCGGATGCGCCCTCCAGGGCCGCTCGCCACAGCGCTCGGCGCTCGGCTGCGTCTTGAGGGTCACAGCTGACTCCCACTTGGGCTCGCTCGGGCAGGTCCGGCGCGTCTTGGTGTGGATCCAAGAGCGCGACCGCCAGCGTCGTGCTGCGGCTGAGGAAGCGAGCGGCGCGTTGCAAGTCCTCTGGGTTGGCTTCGCTGCCGCGCGCGTCCCACACGGCGGCGGCGCCGGAGAGCTCAGGCTCCAGTGGATCTTCATCGGTGCGCAGCGCGGCGACGTCACGGCTGATGGGTGATGCAGCCAGTAGACCGAGCAGGACACCGAGGGCCGTGTCGCGCCCGCTGCCGCGGCGGCCCCGTAGCAACACAAGGACTTGGCCGTCGCGAGACTCGCTCAGCTCGGCGGCCTGCTTGAGCGCCAGGAGTACCCGTGAGGAGATAGTGCCGACGGGGAGCTGCGCGCGTGGAGCAGCGTCAAAGCAGTGTGCTCGCACCCGGCCGTCGAGCTCCAGCTCCAGGTTGAGCCAGGGACCAGCGCTGCCGCGCAGTGGACGGATGACTTCGCGGCGCTCCAGCTCGAGCAACCCGCGCATGGCGGCGTCGGGTTGTAGCTCGCTCGACACGGCTCGCAGGAGGTCCGCGCGCCAGGGGGCGATGCGACCAGCTTGCTCACCGAGGAGCGCGGCGCGGGCCTCGATGTCGACTTCGGCGCGCAGCAGCACTTCGCCGAGGTGGACGGCGGGGCTAGACAGCCCAAGGCGCACTGCGGCTTCGCGCCAGCGCAGGCTCGCCGCGTTGAGCAGTGCGGTCGTGGGGCTGACAACGGCCGCACCGTTACCGCGCGGCTCATCGCCCGCGTCGTCGGTTAGCGTGCGGATGGGCTTCGCCTCGCCGTTGGTGTGCGGCGCTCCGCGGACGACGTTGTCGCCTACGCTGCTCACGGAACAGCCTGGGCGACGATCACCTCGAGGTGCAACTGGTTCGTGAGTGCCGACCCCGTGCCACCGCTCTGGGTGCGAAATACCGCGCGGACCACGTGAGGGCCCGGAGAGAGTGTCGTTTGTCCGGTGACCGCCACGGTTTCTTGGTCTTCCCCGGTTATCGCCAAGATCACGCAGACCTCATCCAGCTCCGCGCCATCGACGGACAGCTTGAACTCAGTGCGGTGATCTGCGGTTAGGTTCGTGGCGGTCCCGGTCAGTGAGATCACCGCAGCCCGAGCCTCGCCAACCGACACGTTGAGCAACAAGTTTCCGATCTGCTCGAACACGGAGTCAGAGGTCGTTGTTGCGTCTGGGTTGAGGGTGACCCCGTAGGCTTCCGCCGCGCCGCCGCTACTCCCGCACGGTAACGCAAACACGCCTTGTGCCGCCCAGGTCACGAGTCGCCTCCGGAGGGGGCGACGGCGCAGGCGCAGAGCATGTTGGGGAAGAAGCGGGTGAAGAAGGCTTGTTGCATGGTGACGCGGCGCTCGGGGTAGGAGTCCATGAGGATGGTGTAGAGCGGCGCGGAGACGAGGCCGTCAGCCAGGGCTCCTGGTTCGCGGGTGAGCAGCACTTTGCCGAGGACTACGGCTGGCCTTGAGCAGCACAGCGCCGCCAGCTGAGCTTGCATGTGGTCGATGAAGGCAAACACTTCATCTCGGCACAGGTCCGGGTCCGGGTTGGTGCCGAGCGGTACCTCGGGGAAGTTGATGTCCTCGGGGCCGAGGCAGCCGGTGACTTGGTAGGCCTGAGGCAGCGAGCCCACCAAGGAGTAGCGCACGCTCTCCACCTTGCGGCTGAAGTCGCAGGTGGGCGCCGGGTCGCAGGCGCCGCCGCCGGAGAAGCGGGGCGCTAGGCGCTGAGGCTCTTCGAGAAACTCAGCCACCAGGTAAAACTCGGTGACTAGGTATTGGGTCTCGCCGGGGTCTGTGCAGTAGGGCCCGAGCAACTGGGCGCAGGTCCCGGTCTTCAGCGAGCCGCCGGTCGCCGCCTTGGCTAGCTCCTGCACGTTGAGGCTGATGGGCTCGCACTGCACCAGCGTCCGACCCAGGGCGTCGAGGGCCGCGCCTGCGCTGACGTTGAGCACGGTGCCAGCCAGGATTTGCGGGTTGGGCGTGAGCTCGGTGATGTCGCCGCTGGCAAGGGGCTTGGCGCGGTTGAGGGCGACAGCGCCCTCCGGGGCGCTGAGGCGCATGCCGCCCAAAATCCCCCAGCCGCCGAGCAAGCGATTGACCAGCAGCTGCTGGGTGCGGGCGTAGGTCACCGCGGCGTTGAGGTCGTCGGCGCCCATGAGCTGGCCGTCGAAGAAGCAGGGCCGGGGCACACACGCCGTCGGCAAGCAGCCTTCTCCCGGCGGATTCACGCACGAGCAGGGCACGCAGCCGCAGCCACACGAGTTGATTGCTACTGATGACATCGTCTCTCCTCTCAAACCTTTCGGTGGTCTCGTCTCGTCTGATTGCGGCTCGTCGCCGCCGCGCTCACTACGCTCAGGTCGTCACTGCGGGCGCGGACTAGCGCTGGGTCAGGGTGATGTTGCGTTGGCTCACCAGTGGCGTCTCCACCACGAGCTGGCTCTCGATGCGGGCGGTGCGCACCACGTAGGAGACGCTCAGGCGGTAGGGCCGCTGCACGGCCTCCCAAATCCGAATCAAGTCGGATGTTTCCATGCGGTTGAAGTCGACCCGGAACTGCAGGTCCTTGTGCTCGGTTGGGGCGCTCGGCAGCCAGTCGCCCAGGGTGAAGCTGCCGTGGTCATGCAGCGACGCCATGGCGGCGCCCAAGATGTCGTAGGTGTCCAGGTACGCATCCTCCGGCTCAACCGGCGCACCTGGGATGAGCAGGTAGTACAGGTCCAGGGCCAAGGGGTCTTTGCGCACTTCAGCGCTGGTGCCGCTCGGCGTGGTGGTGGCGCGCGGCCCTACGTTCTTGAGGTACGGACTCTCAATCACCTGATAGAGGTATAAGATAAGCGTCTCCGCCGTGATGTCCTCGATGTCCTCAGGCGGCGCGGCCTTGATGTTTCCACGAGGTAGGATCACCGGCGGCGCCGTGTCACTCAGGTCGTGACGCAAAATCTCCAGGAGCGACGCGGTGATTTGGCGGACGATGTAGCGGTCAGCCATCGGTGAAGACTCCCGCCTTGCAACCCCTTGGCAGCGAGGTAGGCTGAGACCTCGCGGGGCACTGATGACGATGAATCTGAAAACGTTGGGACTGCTGACCTTGATCGTCGGGCTGCCGAGTTGCTTGCTCGACTTCGACGGCTACCGCGAGCGGCCTGCCGAAGGCGGCGCGAGTGGTGCTGCGGGCGGCAACGGTGGCGCAGGGAACGCCGGTGGAAACGGCGGCACCGCGAATGGTGCGTCGGGGGGTGACGCTGGCGCGGCCGCGGGCGGGTCTGGCAACGCGGGCGGCAGTGGTGGCTCTGCGGCTGGAGGTAGCGGCGGTGACGCTGGGTCTGGAGCCGGTGGCTCCGGAAATGCAGGCAGCGGTGGGACTGGCAATGCGTCGGGGAGTGGCGGATCCGCGGGGAATGGCGGCGACGGGTGCTTGCCTCACGACCCCGAGCCGGTTTGTGGGCCGGGAAAGAGCTGTCAGTTTAGGAGCCTGATCCCCGCCGACTACGCAACTGACTGTATCCCTGAGGGTACAGGAATTGGGGTCAGCGCCTGTCGAAACAGCGACTCCACCCTCTGTGCGGCACCTAGGCTTTGTTACAACGGGGCCGATTGCCTGCGCTGGTGTCGCTTGGGAAGTCAGGACTGTGCGGTCTGTGGCCACGTGTGCCAGCAGATCATCAACCCCATCCCAACGATTGGAACTGTCCAGTACGGACTGTGCTCGGGCTCGAGTTGTTGAGTTTCCCACTAGAGCACCCACGCAAGTATCTCAACCGGTGACGGGGACATCGCCGCGGTCTGCGCGGCTCGCACCAGCGCTGCAGCACTTGGCAGTCCGACAACGTTGAGGACGTCGTTGCCCAAGTCCGGAGCGGTAAGCAGCGAGTTCTGCGGCACAGCCCCTCCTGAGCTGTCAACTAGCACCCGCACCAATCCCGATCTGGCGAGGGCTACCACCTTGGTCATCCCGTCGCTTGCCAGCAAGTAGGACGGTCCAGCGCTCACCCCGATCAGGGCGTTCGTGTCGTATGGTGCGCCCGAGGGCAGCTTTCTTACTCGCAGCGGCTGTCCGGGTTCGCTGGGCAGGACGACCAACGGTTCGCCAGCGTTGTTCACGGGCCCGTTCAAGTCATCAAACTGGATCGGCACGGCGCTCACTCCGCCTAGCCCCGCTTGCAGCGGCGCGACATTCGTCGTTTCCGCGCCACCGGCGAACTCGAACACCCTCGGGCTGCCCGGTGAAACCTGCCCAGCGTTGATTCCGGTTTGGTATCCGCTCACCCGCGTAGCTTGCACGTTGATGCCCTGCAACTCCGCGAACTGCGCCAGCGCGTAGACCCAGAGCCCTGCGCCAGGCTGCACAACGACCGGGTTCGGGCCCAGCAGCGTGGTCAGCGGAATCGCAACGCCGGGAAATTTTCCTGGCGGATTGAAGACCCCGCCGGGGATGTTGAGCTCGTTCAGGAAGATGCTTGGCGTGCCCGCGGTGTTGCGGATCGCATTAAACCTCGGGGAAACTCCATCGCGATAGAAGGCCGTCGCTGAAAACGTGAACGCATCAGCGAAGATGATGTGCCCCAGCGTCACGCACGAGTCTTCTGGCGTCGCAAACGGCGGATCCAGATCGCCCCACGCTGCCACGCTGTTGGGCTCAGTGAAACTGCTCACCACCTCGAACAGCGCCTCGTCGATGGCTTGCTCCTTGAACAGCACCTCAAAGCCTTCTTCCACTCCCAAGGCTTTCAGCGGCGAGCAGGCGTCGGTCTCAGCGCTTACGCGCTGGGCCAGACAGATGCGCACCACGGTGCCGGGCGCGGGACTGATGGACGCGCCGGAGGTGATATCCGTGAGGGAAAACGTCAAGCCCTCGGGCACCACGATGAGCCGACCCTGGCCATCAATGGCCAAGCCGGGCGCGATAGTCAGCGTGCTGCCCGTCACGCCGCCTGTCGGGCTCAGCTCGAAGCCTGCAGCCACGCCGCTGCTCAGCGGCGCCAGCAACACCCTACGCAACATGGTGCGCAAGAACTCTAACGCCTGCGTCAGCCTGTCAGCGGTTAGTCTTTGCCCGTCTTGAAACACGGGTC
>CAZKDY010000075.1:0-12073 GCA_964551615.1 uncultured Polyangiaceae bacterium | reverse complement strand
GTGTGACGTTCACCGGTTCCCCGAGGATCGTCGTCCAGCGACCTTGCGCGGCCATAAGAGGAGCTGTGGTGGTCAGAAGATGGCCGCCTGGGCACGCCCAACGCCTCCACCTACAAGCTGCCGAGCCTCGGGGAGTGCCCGGAGATTTTCAACGTGGAGCTCTTAGATCGCGCGGCAGAGCCAGGCGTGATCTACGGCTCAAAGGCAGTGGGCGAGCCGCCGCTGATGCTGGCCATCAGCGCTCGTGAGGCGCTGCGCCAGGCGGTGTCGAGCTTCAGCCAGAAGCAAGAGCCGGTGTTGCTCGCCAGCCCCGCGACGCCTGAAGCCGTGTTCTGGGCGATCGAGCGCCTGAGAGGCTCTGCGGTTTTGAAGTGGGCGCAAGCCTCAGTTGACTGAGGGGAGTGCCGTGGCTGTGGTGTCGAGGCCCGACAGAGGATACCTGCGGAGCTCTTCTAACTCTAGGTTGCTGTGGTTGATCCCCACATAGAGGTATTTGCCGTCGAGGCCCCACACGGCGCTGTGGAATCCGTCGCCGCTGCCTTTGTTCAGCTGCCATGTCTTCCAGTCCGACATTCGAACCACGAACACCTCAGCCTTGCCTTGTATGGTGGCCACAAAGCCGACGTAATCTCCCCAACCTCGGGCGTAGCTAAAGAAGGCCTCGACAATGATCGTCGGCCCGAACTCCACGGACCCGACGGATCCATCAGGATTTCGTTTGGCTCGCCAGACACGCCCGTTCGTCGGGTATTGACGGCACAGCCCGGACGCGGTCTGCTCACCAGCACCGAAGACCCACTCGGGAGTCACACCAATGCTACAAGGGTACTCAGGCGCGCCCGTTGCGAGCCGTCTGGGCGCCTCGTCCCCCACGAGCCCCCACAGCTCCGAGTCCTCGGTCCACACGCCGGTATCCCCGACGCTGGCTGGGTAGCGCGCTGCGCTCTTCGACCGGATCGATATGGCACTTCCATCGGCCTGGTTCAGCTTGAGGACCTGACCCGATGACGTCACGAACAGCTGAGTGGGCTCGTCCAAATCGAATGCATGAGTTCCGGAGAATGCTTTAGCCCGCGGGGCAAAGGTCCACGTGCTGGTGGCGGGGTGAAAACGAGAAGTGAACGGTTCGATGAGACCACTGAACTCGACGTCTAGGGCGGTTTCACGGTAGTTGCCCTGCCCGCACACTACCGTGCTCGTATGGGAGAAGCGGTTGGCTATCACTCCAACTGTCGCTAGGTCGCTGACTCGCACGACCCTAGCGAACGTGATCGCCTCATTCCCTTCGTGCCTGCCCCCATGCTCAAGGTGCAAGAACAGGGCATCAACCCCGCCCGCGCGATGTCGCGCCAGCGTCCATGCCCGCGGAATGCCCTGATACATCCATTCAGACTGTGGCTGCTTGACCACGAACACATCGTAGGCCCCCTTGGGTTGCCACGCCGCCGGCGGCCAAGGAACCCTCGAAGCATCGCCTACGAAGATGTCGCAATTGGTCAGGTCGCGCTGCGGAATCGTCGCCTTGGTCCACAGGGGCGGGATAAGGCTTCCGTAGGGATCATCCGGAATGCCACCAGCGCCCCCTGAGCCCGAGCCTGCAGCGCCAGTGCCCGCAGCGCCGGACCCTGCAGCGGCCCCAGTCGCATGGCTACCAGCATGGGCGGTACCAGCGGCCCCGCCCTGGGACGAGCCACCTGCTGCTACTGCCCCCGCGCCGCCATCTGATGCGGTGACTGCCCCATCTCGGCAAGCGAGTGGGGTGGCCAATCCGACAGCGAAGACGAGGACTACCCACGACTTAGAGGCCACTGCAGTGCGGTCCAGATTTGAAGTCCGTAGAAATCACGCTCTTGACCTCAACGGTGCCACCGCGCCCCATGAGGGCGAATTGCAGACCATTGTCAACCGCGGCGGGTTGGTCAAGCATCGAACCCCTCAGGCGGAGCCTGCCTGCCGGCCAGTAGTGACCACGGCGCTCTTCGAACTTCCAGAGCTTAGTCCTCTTCCCCTTGCTCGCCGCGATCACCACATCGCCGTCCTCCAAGACAGCAACCGCATATTTCTCGAAGATGCCCAAATAGGGCCAGAAGAGCACCAATTTCGCTGCGCCGGTGCGGACGTCAATCGTGTGCAGCTGTGCGCGTTTGCGGCCAAGCACCGTGTCGCTATCGTCGATTGACAAGACGATCAGCTGTTGTGAGCCAGCCTCAAACGTCGAGCTGAGAATACGACTCGGTGCGAAAAACGGTGTGTCCAGCTGCAGCCAGCCGCCGCGCGCAAGGTCGAACCGCCAGATGTCTCCCGCAGAAATCGGGTCGGCGCCAACTTCGCCGCCGATCACAAAGAGCTGGCCGAGGGTCGCCGATAGGACGTACTCAGGTCCGACGCGGGGTCCCGGCGTGGGCGCCAAGGAAGCGAGACTAGACTGCACAGATATCGCTGGACCTGCTGGACCTCCGTCGTCGATCAGACCTCCGAAGCTCCCAATGCCGACCTCGCCTCCACCTCGATAGAGCGAGAGCCCTTGTATGTCGGCACCAAGATCCCTAGGGACACGAACGGCCTCAAGACCCGGTAGCGCAGCCTTGAGTGCGGCTGTCTGACGCGGTGACTCCACCGCACTAATCCAACGCTGCCCGGGCTCTGCGAGAGCCTGCAGAAGGTCAGGGGAGGATTCGAAGGTGGCGAGGAATGGCCCGTTGTCGGTCAGAATCGAGGGTGCACCGTCCGGGCCAACGACCAAGATGCCAGGCTGCGTCAGCCACTCCTGCGGACGAATGAGCTCAACGCCCGGACGGTACCAGGTGCAGCCCGAGGGAAAACAAGGGTCCTTCCAGTCAGGCGTATCGCCAAACGGGGTCTCGCGAAAAAAGGGCGCTCGCACGATCTTGTGCGTGTCCCTGAGAGCGTAAGAAGCGTCTCGGCCGGAGAGGTTCGGAGCCACCACCGCGGACATCATAAAGGCACCATACGCGCGGCATGTATCCCCGGGGCAGTCGATCCCGTCAATTCGTCCGGAGTTCACGTCAGCAAGCCAGTTCCAGGACATGTCGCGCGGTCGGGCCTCGCCCACCGCACGGTAGGTCAGCGAGCTTGTGAGACCTTGAAACGGGGGTGCCGTTTCTTGGTGGATGTCGCCCCCGGCATCAAGCGAAATGGGCTTCCACGTACCCGTCTCGGTTGGCAGGTTCCAAGCACTACACGGCTTGCTTTGTGCTAGGCATTGATCTTCGTTCAGTTCGAACCCAGTGCTGACGTCGTAGCAAGAGCAAAACCCCATCCTTGCCCGCCCACTCTGTGCTGGGACTCTCCCACCCACCACAGGCTCAACACCGAATAGCGCGGTAGGACTTGGGACGGCAAAGGTAGCGTTTGGCGTCTGAGTTAGCCTGACCTGCGGAACCTTCTCGCAAACGTCCGCGATGGGTGCCACCAGCTCTCTTTCCTCTGCCCAGCTGTTGGCGTTGTTTGTGTCATAGGAGGCAATCGTTGGACACAGATCGCAGCTGTCCCCAATTCCATCCCCATCCTCATCGGGTAGTTGCGAACAGTGAGGGCTGCTGCCTCCAATACACCGACCCTGCTTCTTGCAATCACTGTCGACGGTACAGGCTGAGAACTGCACATAGCTCTCCGGGCAGTTGTCACAGGCCTCGCCAACACCGTCTCCATCCTCGTCATACGTGAGTGCGCCTTTGTCGGGGCATAAATCGCACTGATCTCCATCCCCGTCCTGATCCCCGTCGGCTTGATCCGGATTGACGCAGTCGAACCCCGGGAGGTTCCTGGCACATCTCAAAGCCGGGCAATTGTCGCAAACCTCGCCAATCCCGTCCGCATCGTCGTCTTCCTGATCGGGATTGGCGCACGCTTCTGCCGGCATCCCTAAGGCAGTGCACCGCCACGGCGCACAGTTGTCCGCGTTGTCCGGGACCCCGTCCTCGTCAAAGTCCCCTCCCAGCTGATCGACTATCCATCGGTAGTTGCGCTCAACCGTGCTGTAGACTGCCTGCTCATCGGTACACTCCGCCCCGGAAGCGACCCCCATGATTCTCCAGGTTCCATCATCGAAGCGAGCAAGCAAGGGGCCACCGGAATCCCCCCTCAAGTACCTCGGGTTGGTATGAAAACTGAATTCAGCACGAAAATGATGGCAGTGCCTCTCCCAGAAACCATCGTCTGAATCTGAGTCATAGTGTACGGTAGCCTGCAGACCATTCCACGAGCGCAGCCCGCTGGCGTTCGGATCGTTCGGCGGGGAGCAGCCGTCCAAGTCCCAGCTACCCGTCCCGAAGCCCGCAAGGGCATGAAAAACCAGCCGGTGGATCTCTTTACTAATCCGCCCGGAAAAAATCTGCTGAGGTTCAGCGACATCTGGAGCGACGGGTGTGCCGAGCCAAAGCAGACCCAAGTCTTCGGCACGGCCTCCGTACGTGCAGTCCCTCCCAGACGTCCCGTGGCCCGCCCGAGCTGCATTCACGACCTGGTAGGTTCGACCATTCGGACCATCCTGCGGAAGGAAGAACCCCGTGGGCCAGCCTCCATTCATGCAATGCCCGGCCGTCAAAACCACGTTGGGAGCAATGAGCGTGCCACTGCAGATCCCAGACACGGTGGCGACTCGTCCAACGGCTGAAATAACACCGGTTCGGGAAGTGGTGTCTTCGATGACATTGCCGCCTAGGGGCGACTGAATGCCCTCCAACGGCGGAGCTTCGTCGACTCGCGAACTGCACCCCGAAACCCCACAAAGTGTGGCAACCGCAGCTGCCTTCCACTTCCACCTCATCGCTCCCCCACCATCCGCTAGCATCGTCGGCATACTTGGGTGTATACAATGAGCGTGGACGCAGAGTCCACCTAAAGTGTTGGGAGCTTCGTGACTGCACGGAATCATACGGGTCAAGCGCGGCTCGCGGCCTACGCTGTCCTGATCGGGCTAGCGCTGCTACCTCGCGTCGCCGCCGCTGAAGTTTTGGATTCCGGGCGTTCTCACAAGGTCGAGATCGAGGCCCACGGCGCTTGGTTGCCCGGCAGCGGCGCCAATCTGGGCGCTGGTCTTGGACTCAATGCGGTGTTTGGCTGGGCGTCTGTGGGCGCGGAAGTTTGGCACTACAAGCTGGCGCTAAAAGACGACCTGTCGGGGGAACTCCGCGAAATCGAAACGACCAATATCGTGCCGCTGCTCCTGGGCGCGCGCCTTAGATTGAGCCAGTCTCTGGTGTTCGAAGCGATGACGGGACTGGGAGTCAACTTGGCCGGGACCCCGTTGAAGACGGGCTACTGCTCTGAGAAGGGCTACGGCGGATGGTTGCTCGTGAACCGAGTGTTGATCGGGTTCAGTGAGGGGCCGCTCACGTTCGGTCCGCATATTGGCCTCATCCACGCTTTCGGCGGTTTGGGCAGCAGCAGCGGGTGTGCGACAGGACCGGATCCCGATCCGGAGCGTCGCAAGTATCCTCATGAACTCCCCTTCGGCGTCCAACTCGGGTTGAGCCTAAGCCTTGGATACCCCTAGCGGTGCACGACGTGCACGACACTTACGCGACGCGAGTTGGCTCAGCGGGGCCGCGATTTTGAAGCTCAAAGCAGATCTGCTCTCGAGGAAGCGTAGGATCCCCTATGCTCAGGCACATGGCAGCACTCTCCCTCGCTCAGGCTAAACGGCATGGTTTCCGCGCTCAAAGCGCGACCAAGCAAACACAGCGTCTTCAAGCCAGCCGTCTTGGCAGCGCGTTCTGCGCGTGCGCTCTAGGCTTGAGCCTGTGGCTCGGCAGCGGCAGCGCAAAGGCAGATCTGGCGCCCGACCCTGGCGAGCCTGAGTGCAGCGTCGCCGCGGCGCAAGCGGAGGGCAAGACCGACTGCACCGAGTGCAGCGCTTGGCACGGGGAGCCAGACAAGTGCAACTCAATGGCGACCCAGGGTTACACCCAGAGCTGCCGCAGCAGTGGCGCCTCCGTGTGGCATGAAGTGTGGTGCAAGGGCCAGGCGGCCGCTCCGCCTGCTGAGGCCAAGCCCACAGGCTGCGGCGCTTGCGCTACAAGCGCTAACGGCCCGGCGTCTCCTCTGGGGCTGGTCCTAGGACTAGGCTTGTTGCTCGGCGCTGCCGCGCGGCGACGCAAGCGAAGTTAGAGCCGCTAAGACGATGTCGAAAGGCGGTGCGCCCCTGCATCAGTGAGGCTTTTGCTCAACTGGCCTACGGGAGCCCCTTCTTCTCCACCGTCCACGCGCTGTCTGTGCAGAGCTTGCAGTTTACTCCGTAAAAATAGCTGCGGGCGCTCTCGTCGGCCATCAGGTGTAGGCGCAGCCAAGCCGTAGCGGGTCCCCGAAAATCACTGATGTCGCCAACGGCGCTGATCAGGTGATCCGCCGCCTTGAGCGTGCCCCAAAACACTGCAGCGTTGGTGTTGTCGAACACCGGCTGCTGCTGAATTGCCCTGAGAGCGATCGGGTCGCGGCCGCCGCTCATCAAGAACATGGGCCCGTGCTGGTTCTTCTGCGAAGCCGCGTCGTGGCCGAGGCCCGTGATGTACGGCTCTACGGGCGCCGTGACGCTGACGCGCGGATCCGCGCCTACCATGATCGCGCCGCCGGCGCCTTGGGAGTGTCCACTAGCGCCGACTAGAGCCACGTCCAACAGACCCGCATAGTCGCTGCCTGCGCGCAGGTTCTCAGCCTCCAAATAGTCGAGGCAGGCCAGCATCTCGCGCCCGGTGCCGGCGTTGTGTTAGCGCCCAATCTAGCTGGTGCTTAGCGGGGGTAGTTCGACCAAGCTACTTGAGGGCGATGGCGAGCTGACTCCGGGGACTCCCCGCGGATAACTTGGCCAATCAGGTCAGAGGGCGGTGCGATCGCGCTCGGAGGGGAGCATCGAATTTTCGCAGCCACAAAATGGTGACGGGGAGAACGCTTACCCCTCCCCGTCGTGCTCCGTAGTCTTTGGGCCTAGAAGCGCCGACACGATGTGTTTACTCCGAGCTGGCGGCCAAGTTTTGGGCAGAGTGTCTGCCCAGCGTGGCAGCCGCCCGCCCCGCTCACTGCCCCTGCTGCGGCGCCAGCGCCGCCCCAGTGGGCGAGCCAGTTGTGCTGGTAGGTCACGGGCTCCGCAGCCGGCAGCAGGCTGGCGCGGTGGAGCCCGGGGCTCAGCCGACGGATGACGAGGTGTCGGTGCGGCGCTACCGGTGCCGCGATTGCGGCGCCGTGATCACCGTCATGCCGCGAGGGATGCGCCCTCGGTTGCGCTACCGCGTGGTGTCGATCGTGCACGGCTTGGCGCTCTGGACGCTCAACGGCCTGTCTTCGGCCGCTGTGCGGACTCAGATCTGCCCGGCCCGCAGCGTGGCGCACGAGGCATCGCGTTGCTGGTCGTCGCTGAAGCGCTGGCTAGACGTCGCTGCGAGCTGGGTCGGGCGGCGCCTGGCGGGCTCTGGGCGCCGAGAGCGCGTGGAGGACCTTCTGCAGCAACTCGGCTCGCGGGTGCTGATGAGCCGCGGCGAGCTGGTCGCCGACGCGCTGCTCGCGGCCGAGCAACTCGATGGCCATCGCGCCGGAACGAAAGGGGAAAAGGTGTCCACCATGTAGCGCCGTCGGCGCGTGGGGCACGTCTCGCGATGCTCCCGACTGGGCCATAGAGCCCAGAAAGGACGATCGATGACGGACGAATTGAAGCCGCGTAACCACGCGGAAAAAATCGCATTGTTTCGCTACAGCCTGATTGGAGGGCTTGTGGCTAGAGAGTTTGACCACGGTGAGCTGCACGCAGAGCTCGGGCGTCTAGCCCAGCTGGCGGTCAGGCCACCTGGCTCAAAGCTGACCCGGGTGTTTGGCGCGTCGACCTATGAGACGTGGCTGTACGCCTATCGCAAGGGTGGGCTTGAAGCGCTCAAGCCACGGCGTCGCAGCGACGCCGGCAACGGCCGCACCCTGAACGCCGAGCAACTTGAGCTGCTGCTAGCCATTCGGCGAGAGCGACCGAGTGCGTCGACGTCGCTGGTGCTCCGCACCCTTGAGGAGGACGGTCGGTTGCCGCGGGGTTTGATCCGAGCGGCGACGCTGCGTCGCGTTTATGTCGAGCACGGCCTGAACGCAGCTCAGAGCCGCCAACTCGCTGGCAGCGAGCGGGACCGCCGCCGCTGGGTCGCGCCGCACCCCAACGCGGTTTGGCACGCGGACGTGTGTCATGGTCCGGCGCTGAAAGTGGGCGACCAGAGCGTACCCCTGCGGATCCATGCGCTGCTCGACGATCACTCGCGCTATGTGTTGGCGATTCTGGCGTGCCGCAGCGAGCGCGAGGTCGACATGCTGGAACTTCTGCTACGAGCCTGGCGTGGTCACGGGGTGTGCGAGACGCTCTACCTCGACAATGGCTCGACCTATCGGGGAGACGTGCTGCAGATCGCGTGTGGCCGACTGAACGTCAACCTGCGCCATGCACGGCCCTACGACCCTCAAGCCCGCGGCAAGATGGAGCGTTTCTGGGGCACGCTGCGCGACCAGTGCCTGAGTCACATGGGACCGATGTCGTCGCTTCACGACGTGCAGGCGCGGCTACTTGCTTGGCTTGATCGACACTATCTGGTGGCGCCCCATGCGTCGCTGATGGGCAAGTCGCCAAGTCAAGTGTACCTGGCTGCCGAGCGCACCCGCATTTCCGAGCAGCAACTGCGCGACGCGCTGACGGTCGAAGTGAAGCGTCGAATTGGTGGCGACGGTACGCTGTCCGTTGGGGGCACGCTCTTTGAAGCGAAGCAGGGCTTCCTTGCGGGCATGAAAGTTAGCGTACTGCGCACTCTAGCCGATCCAACAGCAGCGCCTTGGGTGCAGTACGAGGGCAAGCGTTTGGAGCTAGTGCCAGTCGACGCGGTCGCCAACGGCAGCAAACACCGGAGGCTCCGCAAAGCCACCGGCACGGGGATCGACGCGCTGCCGTTTGATCCGCCGACGGCCTACCTGAACCGGCGCCTAGGCAAGGTGACGAAGAAGGTGACCAAGAAAGCAAAGAAGGTGAAGCCATGACCGCGCCGCGTTGGCTAGCCCACTTCGGGCTGGATTTCGCGCCGTTTGGCAAGGAAATCGAGGACACGAAGCTGTGGGTGCCGTCGACTCGCAAGGCCATCGTGGACCAGTTTGTGGAGGCCTGCCGCGAACGTGGGCACGTGGTGCTGACGGGTGAGCCGGGCGTTGGCAAGACGTGTGTCTTACGTGCCGTGCGGCAACGTTTGAAGAGCGGCTTTCGAATCACCTACTGCCACAACGCAACCCTCGGTCGCCGCGACTTCTACCGCCAGTTGTGCACCTCACTCAACCTGACCCCGAAGGCGACCGCGGCCGGCGTATTTGCCAGCATCACCGGCGACATCGAGGAACTCCAGCACGCCCGCGTACACCCCGTGTTTCTGATGGACGAGGCGCACCTGCTGAACCAACAGGTCCTCGAACACCTGCACATCCTGAGCAACTACGGCTGGGACTCTGTGCCGCTGCTGACCCTGGCGCTGGTGGGCTTGCCTGAGCTCGAGGAGCAGCTGCGTTTCCGCAAGAACCGCTCGCTGTGGTCACGCATCCACACTCGCCTGCGCATGGGCGAGGCCAAAGTCGACGACACCGCCGAATATGTGGCTCATCGGCTGGCGCAAGCCGGGGTCAAGACCTCCCTCTTCGACAGCGACGCGTTGACCCTGCTGCACGAGACGACCGAGGGCAGACTGCGCGACGTGGACCGCGTCGCGACCAGCGCGCTCAAGGCTGCAGCGCGCCGCAAGGTCAAGCTCGTCGACCGCTACCTGATTGAGCCTGACTCGCAAACCGACAGCGACGATTAGACCAAGGCTCGGGCGCGGCGTGAGGAGTGCCCAAGCTCTTCATGCCTCGCCCGGCAACTCCGCATGCCGCGCCGAGCACCGCGCCGCGCAGGCGCTGTCTCCATCGAGGCCTCTACGCGGCGCGGCCCGCTTTGACGCCATCACGTAGCTTGATCAAGCGGCCATCAAATAGCGTGATCGGCAACACGTTGGAGGTGTTGGCCGCCGCGACCACGAAGCCGTGAGACGCCCAGTGGTTGAGCACCCCGGCGTAGATGGGCGGCGACGCGGTCGTACCATTTCCCCACAGAATAATCGGGTGGTGCACGCCGCCTAGCCCCAGGAACGCGGGCCTGTACACTGTGCAGCTAGGCCCTTCACCCCCGCTTTGGGTGGCGAACGGTCCTTTTGCGGCGAAATCGCTCACCGCAGGGAAAGGGACTGCGCCGGTGCCTGCGCTGCCAGCGGCTCCCGCTGCGCCTCCTGCAGACGTGCCGCCTGTGCCGGTGCCACCAGCTGCACTGCCAGCTGTGCCTCCGCCACCTGCTGCGCTGCCGCCTGTCGCGCCGGCGCCACCTGTAGCTGCGCCTCCGCCTGCTGCGCTGCCCCCGGCGGAGCTGCCGCCGCTCGTTCGGCCGCCTGCGCCCCCGCTCTCGGCGACCAGCCCGACGCTCTCAGCTTCGCTGCCGCCGCAGCAAGACAACAGCAGCGCTAAGCTGAAGCAGCCCAATCTCGCCAACGCCTCCACGGACGTAGTCTACCGCCCAGAGGCTACCCTGAGCAACTGGTGACTCTGAGCAACAGGCTACTCTGAGCAACCTAGCCCGGTGACGCCGGAGGTGAGCACGAATTTGGGTGACGGACAGGAGCGCGTGCACAGCGCCGAGCGGCAGCCGCCGATTCCTCCAGGAACCAGGTAGTTACAGCCGCCTGCGCCGCAGGTGTAGCGCACGCCGGTGGATGAGTCAGACCCCGCGCCGGCGACTGGAGAGGTCACGCAGAAGCCGAAGATGTTCACCTCGCCCGGGCCGCAGCCGCTCTGAGCTTGGGGTGAGGGGCAGGTGTTGAAGTGGCGCGGGCTGCCATCGGCGCACGGCGGCAGACACAGCGGCACGCCGCTGTCTGGCACGAGCCCTGCTGGGCAGAGCCCTGGGCTCGGCGCTGGCGGCGTAGGCTCCCCAGGGCTGTTCGGCTTCTCGGGTTGGCTCGGGTTGGTCGTTGAGACGTCGACCAGGTAGCCGTACTTCATGTTGGTGAGCAGGGTCTTTTCAAGGATCCAGGCGTAGCCACCGTCGCCCCAGCGCGTGCCCCAGGAGTTATGGAGCAAATAGTAGGTGCCGTTGGCTTGGGTTTTGTACCCAGCGATGACCATGGCGTGGCCTGAGCGGCTAGCTCTGAAGTCGCCGTCGGGGATCACCGCGTTGGCGCCGCGCACGTCTTGGAAGCGGCTGTCGACGTACATCGCGAACCAGATGTTCTGCCCCTTGACCAGCGCGCCTTTTAGTTCCGCGGGGTCCATGACGTTGATCTCGGTGATGTTGGTGATGCGCGCGTTGGCGGCCTTGTTCATGCTCGAGAGCTTGCCGCTGTCGACACGCTGATTGCAGCTGGTGCCGGTGATCGAGCCGCAGTCACAGTCACCGCCGGAGTACCAGGAGCACGCCGTCTTGGCGTTGTAAGCCCAGCTGTTCTCGATGCTCAGCGGCTGATCGCGGTTCACGTCGGCCGCGGCCTGCATGTTGGGCGTGTGATAGCGCCCCCAGATCTGCATCACCGAGACGTTGCCCGGCGCGCTGCCTCCTTGAGCGATGGCGTGGTCGGCGGCCGCGGCCAGGCTGAACGCGGTGCACGCCCCGACGGGGCCCTGGTTACGCACCGGACCCTCTTTCCCCGCGGCACGATGATCGACGCTGGTAGGGAGCGGCTCAGCACCGACGTGGCCAGGGCCCGCGTCAAAGCGCTTGCGGTTCACGAGCGGCCTCGAGGCGGTCGGTACGAAGCCATACCGCGGGCTCATGCAGTCGAGCAAGATCGGGCTGCCAGCGACGTTCACGCTTCCGCACGAAGACAGCGCCGCTGTGGACGAAGGCGGCGGTTGCCCTGGCGCGGCTGCCGGCGGCGGCGTGAGGCCAGGGATGTTCGGCATCGGTAACCCGCCCACCATCACCCAACCCGGAGGCAGCGGCAGCTCAGCGATGTTGATGGGCGGCGGCAGGGTAGCGCAAAGGGATTTCGACCTGCGATTTTTGTGACCCCGCCGAGTAGCACCCCGG
>CAZKDY010000074.1:0-12232 GCA_964551615.1 uncultured Polyangiaceae bacterium | reverse complement strand
CAGCACCGCCTTGCCAAGACTTCAACCCGCCGCGGCCCTGCTTCTTTCCGGGGCAGTTGGTCACGGCGGACGACCTCAACGCGGTGATGACCTACGTGCAGAGCCGCGAGCGCTTGATCCAACAGCTGGCTGGCGGCTGGGGGATCCTGGGCGGGCTGCAAGTGCAAGGCATGGGCGGCAAGACCTGGAATCTGGCCCTAGCTGGGGAGGTACAAACCTTCGCGCCCGGGATCACCACCAAGCCGGAGGCCGTGCTCGGCAGTGTGATCCAGGTGACGCGCGGAACCGCCATCGACAGCGCCGGCCAGTTGCTGACCAGCAGCCTCTCCCAACCGCTGGATTTGCGCAAAGCCGCTGAACAGCTTGGCGCGCCGCAGCGCACGGCGACCTGCGAGGAATGGCTTGGCTCAGGCGTGTGCGAACACGTGGCTTTGGTCGACCTCACCGCCGCTGAGTTCTGGGTGGTCGCGGAGTACGCGGAAACACCCACGCGCCCCATGCCAGCGCTAGTTGGCGGCGGTCAGTGTGAAACAGGCGCGCAGTGCGATTTCACCCGAAAACAGCCGGGCATCAAGCTGAGCGTGGTCAAGGATCTGCCCCTAGCGTTCTTCCTGACGGGATGCCTGGATACGCCGCATATCCCTGGCCTAGATGCGTTCCTGCAGGTGATATTCCAGGGGGACGAAGGCGAAGGACCGGTGGAGGAGCCGCCGGTGGAGGAACCGATCCTAGCGGTCGACCCTGAGCCCCTCGCTACCGCAGGGTTTAGCCCACGGAACGCAAACACCGGCGCCAACGCCGCAGTGACGTATGCCTTTAGCGATCTGAACTATCGCACCCTGCCGCAGCTGTATGAGTTTCTAGCGAACATCAGCTGGAGCGCGTGCTGTAGCCGCCCTGCGGTTGCCCTGGGCCGCGTGCTGCTGGTGAGTCAGTGCGATAAGTTCCGCGTGGAGCTGGGCGAGTCGCCCTACTACGCGCTCCTCGACCAGGGTTTTCCGTACCGCCGCGCCGCGCCCAGCAACGCGGCCTTTCAGATGGCGACGCTGCTGCACCAATTGGGTGGCCTAAGTGGCTAGAGCAACGAGCTAGAGCAAGGAGCAAACGAGATGACCGTGATACCGATCCGACCTGTTTTTCAAAACGGGCAGAGGTTAACAGCCGAGAGGCTGACGCAGGCTTTAGAGTTCTTGCGCACCATGTTGCGCAGGGTGTTGCTAGCGCCGCTGAGCAGCGGCGTGGCTGGAGGCTTTGAGTTGACGCCTACGGGGGGCGTGCTTGACAGCAAGCTGGAGATCGCGCCGGGCTTGGCCATCGATGGTCAAGGTAGGCTGATCGTGGTGCCCGAGGGGTTGATCTTTTCCCTTACGGATATCACAGCGGGTGCGTCCATCATCCCCACGGCGGGGACCGTCGTGCGCATCTGCCTGGCCCAGCGTGAGAGCGCCGGGACGGACCCCTGCTCGCCGCTCGGCGCATTGGGCGTGGAAGAAGGCTTCGAGGTGCTGTTTAGGGAGCAGGCCATCGATGAAGCGCTGTTCGACATCGTGAGCAGCTACGTCGAGCCCAACAGCGTAGCGGCCTGGGGCGACTTGGACCCGCCGTTTGCCACGCCGGAGGACTCGTGCGTGACCCTGGGGCACATCATCTTCGCTGATGCGTTCACGTTTTCGGCGACGGCGTTCTATCGCGATGGAGTTTCCCCAAGGTTTCAAGCCATCCGCAACACGGCGGGCACGCCCAGCATTCTGCTCAATGAATTCAACCTGCCGTCAACTTCGCACTTCTTCGGAGGGGCGAAAGTTGCTGGGGTCGCGATCCCCGTGGCAGCGCTGTTTGGCCCGAACCCGGTGCTGATCCAGGGGCAAGGCCTGGCTGTGACCGCTCCGGCGTATTTTAAGGAGTTGGAGGGGGAGAAGGTGCAGGCGACGCGGGTGAGCCGGTACCAGACCGAGATCAATGCGGGTCAGGTTTCGCCAGGAAGCGCGAGGGTGTTCGAGTTCGCGGGTGGCGCGGAAACGACCGGCATCCCGCCTGTTCAGTCTGGGTTGGCGGGGGTGAGCGCAGTGCCGATCGAGTTTGATAGTTCGAATGGGCCGGTGAACCACGCTGGTGTACCGCTGATCATGCTCACCAGCACTGCTGGCGACGCCGTACGAGTACAAAAGCTTCCAACTGGATCGTCGTACCCGACTCAACTGTTAGTCGGCGTAAGCGCGGGTCCAGCGTACGTCGCGCCGGGTGGTACGACATCGGTTGTTCCGGTGGCGCGTTCGGGTGTCGTTCGGGTGTTGCTCGACACTACTGGTGGAGACGTGCCTCAGTCCTCGCGGCTCGCGGCGCAAAGTGTTGGCAACGACGTACTGATCGTTGAAGGCATTCCAACGGGTCCCGCACTCGTGCGCTCAGCGCAGAGCGCGCCGATGTCGCCGTCACCAGTGGAAATTCTCGCGTGGATACTCTGATGGGCCACCTAGCATTCCCAGCGCGAACAGAGTCCATACTGGGTACTGCCAATCGACGGCACAGGTCTGAGTTGGTCCTGGCAGGTCCCACCGCCACAAACTGCGCAGTCGTCGCTACCCAGCCGACACCAGCGATAGCAATCGGTACCGCTGATGCAGTAGTGCGCGGCTGCGCACATGTTCGTATCGCCGCCGGAACAACTTTTCAGACCAACGCCGGTACCTTCGGCGACACAATGCGTGGAGTAGTCATAGGGGGGAATAATACTCCTAAACTGGCAGTTCATCCCGGGGCCACACACCGGCTCTGGATCCTCCGGCGCGCAGCCGCCGCTTGCACCATTCCCCGCGGCACCGCTAGCCGCGCTACTCCCGCCATCCCCCGCGGCACCACTACTGCCCGCGGCATTGCCATTTCCGCCGCTACCCGCATCGCCAGAGCCCCCCGCTCCAGCCCCAGCATCACCGCCGCTACCTGCAGCCGTGTTGCCGCCACTACCGCCCGCATTACCGCTACCACCCGCCGCCGAGCCACCGTCGCCCCCCGACGCACCATTCGCAGCTCCCCCGTTGCCCCCCGCGTTCCCCGCGGCACCGTTGCCGCCATCAGCGGGCCGCTCGCGGTAGCCGTCGAAGTCGAGCAAGCAACTCGGCAGTACCAGCGTCAAGGTCAACAGTCCCCAAGATTTCAGATTCATCGTCATCAGTGCCTCACAAAGTTTGAGACTACCTCGTTGCCGGGTGGCTGCAAGGTGGGAGTGATAGCCGATGGCTGATCGCTATATCGTCCGCCAGATCACCGCGTCGCTGCTGGAGATCTTGCGTCACGACCTGAGTGATACGGCGCCGCCTGTGATTCTACCTCGTGGAAACATCAAAGCGGCGCCGCCTGAGGACATCGAGGACATCACAGCTGAGACGCTTATTTTATACCTGTATCAGGTGATCGAGAGTCCATACCTCAAGAACGTCGGGCCGCGCTCCACCACCACGCCGAGCGGCAGCAGCGCTGAAGTGCGCAGAGATCCGCTTGCCCTCGATCTCTACTACCTGCTCATCCCAGGCGCGCCGGTTGAGCCTGAAGACGCGTACCTGGACACCTACGACATCCTCGGCGCTGCCATGGCGTCGCTCCACGACCACGGCAGCTTCACCCTGGGCGACTGGTTGCCCAGCGCGCCCACCGAGCACAAGGACCTGCAGTTTCGAGTCGACTTCAACCGCATGGAAACTTCGGACTTGATTCGGATTTGGGAAGCCGTGCAGCGGCCGTATCGCTTGAGCGTGTCCTACGTGGTGCGCACCGCCCGCATCGAGAGCCAGCTGGTGGTGGAGACACCGCTGGTGAGCCAACGCAACATCACCCTGACCCAGCGCTAAGTCGCGCCACGCAGTGAGCGCAGCGGCGACGAGCCGCAACCAGACGACCGCGATGAGACGAGACCACCGAAAGGTTTGAGAGGAGAGAAGATGTCATCAGTAGCAATCAACTCGTGTGGCTGTGGCTGCGTGCCCTGCTCGTGCGTGAATCCGCCCGGCGAAGGCTGCTTGCCGACGGCGTGCGTGCCTCGGCCCTGCTTCTTCGACGGGCAGCTGATGGGCGCGGCCGACCTCAACGCCGCGGTCACCTATGCGCGCACCCAGCAGCTGATGGTGAATCGCTTGCTGGGCGGCTGGGGGATCCTCGGCGGCATGCGCCTGAGCGCCCCGGACGGCGCGCAGGACCACAACCGCGCCAAGCCCTTAGCCACCGGCGACATCCGCGAGCTGACGCCCAACCCTCAGATCCTCGCGGGTACGGTGCTTCAGATCAGCGCCGGCGCCGCCATCGACGCCCTGGGCCGCACGCTGGTGCAGTGCGAGCCCATCAGCCTCAACGTGCAAGAGCTAGCCAAGGCGGCGACCGGCGGCTCACTCAAAACCGGCACCTGCGCCGAACTGCTCGGCCCCTACTGCATCGACCCCGGCGAAACGCAGTACTTGGTGACGGAGTTCTACCTGGTGGCTGAGTTTCTCGAAGAGCCCCAGCGCCTCGCGCCTCGCTTCTCCGGCGGCGGCGCCTGCGACCCGGCGCCCACCTGCGACTTCAGCCGCAAGGTGGAGAGCGTGCGCTACTCCTTGGTGGGCTCGCTGCCTCAGGCCTACCAAGTCACCGGCTGCCTTGGTCCTGACGACATCAACTTCCCCGAGGTACCACTCGGCACCAACCCGGACCCGGACCTGTGCCGCGATGAAGTGTTTGCCTTCATCGACCACATGCAAGGCCAGCTGGCAGCCCTGTGCTGCTCAAGGCCAGCGGTAGTCCTCGGCAAAGTGCTGCTCACCCGCGAGCCAGGAGCACTGGCCGACGGCCTCGCCTCCGCGCCGCTCTACACCATCCTCATGGACTCCTACCCCGAGCGCCGCGTCACCATGCAACAAGCCTTCTTCACCCGCTTCTTCCCCAACATGCTCTGCGCCTGCGCCGGAGGCGGGTCATGAGCTGGTTCGGACAAGGCGTGTTTGCGTTACCGTGCGGGACCGGTAGTAACGCAGCAAGATCGTGGGGCAAGCCCCTCGACGACGAGTCCGTCATGAGCTCCGAAACGTTGGAACCCCTCGGAGATCTTGCTTTCGGGTTCGAGAGCTCAGAATCTCAAGCCGTCACTGTCTTGCTGACTGGCAGCGTCCGTCTCGACGCAACCGATACACTGCTCGAGTTCCATCTGATTCTTGACGATGAGACCATGGAGGTCGTGGGGGCGGTGCGAGGTGACGGCGGCGTGGTCACCGTAGCCGTGACCTCCCACAAGCGGTATCTTGAGGCCGGCTCGCACACTCTAGTGGCCAGGTGGATCGCGGTGACTGGCGTGGCCACGGCGTTTGGGGGTCAGTTCAACCTGGAGGCCATCGTAGCCAAAGACGGGGAGCTGACGTGATCTTGGCGGCGGACAGCGTGTCCGTCCGCGTCGCGTCCGGGAGCAACGGTGCAAGCGAGCCAGTAACCGCACTGCTCGACACAGCGAGCCTGCGCTGGCGCGAAGCCGCAGCGCGCCTCAGTCTCTCCAGCCCCGCCGTCCACCTCGGCGAAGTGCTGCTGCGCGCCGAAGTCGACGTCGAAGCCCGCGCGGCGCTACTCGGTGAGCAGGCCGGCCGCATCGCGCCTTGGCGCGCAGACCTGCTGCGGGCCGTGTCGACTGAGCTACAACCCGACGCCGCCATGCGCGGTCTACTGGAGCTGGAGCGGCGCGAAGTCATCCGTCCGCTTCGCGGCAGCGCCGGCCCCTGGCTCAACCTAGAGCTAGAGCTCGACGGCCGAGTGAGGGAGCACTGCTTCGGCGCAGCTCCACACGCGCAGCTCCCCGCCGGCACCATCTCCTCACGGGTACTGCTCGCGCTCAAGCCGGCCGCCGAGCTGAGCGACTCTCGCAACGGCCAAGTCCTTGTGCTGCTGCGGGGCCGCCGCGGCAGCGGGCGCGACACGGCCCTCGGTGTCCTGCTCGGTCTACTGGCTGCATCATCCCTCAGCCGTGACGTCGCTGCGCTGCGCACCGATGAAGATCCACTGGAGCCCGAGCTCTCCGGCGCCGCCGCCGTGTGGGACGCACGCGGCAGCGAAGTCAGCCCTGAAGACTTGCAACGTGCCGCTCGCTTCCTCAGCCGCAGCACGACGCTGGCGGTGGCGCTCTTGGATCCACACCAAGACGCGCCGGACCTGCCCGAGCGAGCCCAAGTGGGAGTCAGCTGTGACCCTCAAGACGCAGCCGAGCGCCGAGCGCTGTGGCGAGCGGCCCTGGAGGGCGCATCCGAGCAGCTGAGACTGTCCGCCACGCCCCAGCTACTCCATGGGGAACTGCTCTCCGATGTGCCCCAGCGCCTCGCGACCCGCAATCGCGCAGGCATCGGTCTCGCGCGCCGCGCGTTGGCAGCGCTGCCTCCGCAGCACGAGCCGCCCACTGTCGACAGACTTACTCAAGCCTTGGAGCAGCAGCTGCAGCAGCTGGTGCAACCATCCAGCACCCGCGGCATCACCGTCGAGCAACCGAACGCGCGCCTTGATCAGCTCATCGTCGCGCCACCCATCCGCGCGTCCCTCGACCAGCTGCTCGCCCTGGTGTCAGCCTCCGATCACGCCCCCGACCCACGCCGCCTCGGCGTCAAGGCGCTCTTCAGCGGCCCGCCTGGCACCGGCAAGACGCTAGCCGCCCGCGCGCTGGCCAGCCACCTGGCGCTGCCGCTATTCCGCGTAGATTTATCGAGCCTGGTCTCCAAATGGCTGGGCGAAACCGAGAAGAACCTGCGCCACGCCTTCGACGCCGCGGAGTCGGCGGGCGCGCTCCTCCTGTTTGACGAGGGGGACTCGCTGTTTGGCAAGCGCGCCCAAGTCGAGAAGGGCACCGACCGCTACGCCAACCTCGAAGTCAGCTACCTGTTGCAAGCGCTCGAAGCCCACGACGGCGTGGTCATCGTCACCACCAATCAACGGAGCGCCATCGACCGCGCCTTCCTGCGCCGCTTCGACATCGCAGCCGACTTCCACGCCCCCACCCGCGACGAACGTCAGCGGCTCTGGGCCCAAGAACTTGGCGAGCCAGGCGCGCACCTAGAGCCCGCGCTCCTAAAGGAACTCAGCCAAGTCGACCTAAGCGGCGGTCACATCGCCGCAGCCGCGCGCCTGGCCTGCGCTCTAGCCTCAACCCGCGCGGAAACTCGCCTCACCGCCAAGCACCTCTTCGCCGCCATCGCCGCCGAGCTCTCCAAACTAGGCGCTGCCGCCCTAGCCGCCCAATGGGCCGCCCGCCCTGAACCCAAGTAGCCCGAAATGCTGGAGCAAGCCAAACGCCCCGCCAGCGCACTAAAAGGCGCCAGCGCCCCCAGCGCCGACGCCGCCCTGCGCCGCCCCATCGACCGAGAAGTCGACCCGTTTGGTCCCAAGCTCGAATCGCCCCCCGCCGGCCCGCAATCCTTCAGCGAAGAGAAGGCCCCAACCGGCGCGGAAGCTCAAGCCCACGAAATTGGCGAAGCCATCGCCGCCGATCTCCCGCGTGGCTTGAAGCTAAGCAGCGGTGCGGTCCCCTCGGCAGTCTCAGAAGTCGCCGAACGCCACGTGGGCGTCTCGCTGGGTTCCCCGCAGATGAATCTCGGCGGCGATGGCCAACGCGTCGCCAAGCAGCAAGGCGCACTAGCCGTCGCCGAAGGCGACACCGTCCACGTTGCCGCCGGGGAACTCAGCACCGGCACAGAACACGGCCGCTCCGTGCTGGGTCACGAGCTAACGCATGTCGCACAGCAGCGAGTGCACGACGTGCGTGTGCCGCAATTGATGATCAAGCCGGCGCCTCGACCTCCAGCTCCTGAGCCCAGCTCAGGCAGCTCGTACCCCGAGGGCGAGGGCGGTGCGTCCGGTTTCCAACCTCCCGAAGCCGGAAGCGGTGGGGAGCGCGGCAGGGGCGGCGCGGGTGGGATCTCTCTCGGATCGCTCACCACCGAGGAGGCCAAAATCGATGCGATCCGAGGTTTGCTCGGGCCGAAACCTACCCCACACGCCGGGGAGATACCCAGCCCGACCGCTCCGGACGGAACCGGCGGCGCTGGGGGCACTCCGCGGTCGGATGAGCGAAAAGGTGAACCGGCATCGTCGTACGCGTTCACTGTCGCGCAGGCATGGGAGAGCTTTGGGTCAAGCATCGGTAGAGTTGCAAAAAAGTACCCAGAACTCTGGGAGCGATCGAAGGGTCACTTGAGCAAGCTACCTCAAGTCGTGGCGCTCAAAGAGCCGTTCGCGGCGGACGCCATCGCGGAGGCGCGCGCACGGTTAGCCAAGGGCAAGCTTATCATTGAAGCGGAGCTCCAGAGTCTCGGAGTGCCGAAGGAACAGCTTGAGTGCACCGCTGACTCACAAACGATGAGCTCAGAGCCCGCAAACTCTTCGCCAGCGGACGATGAATCGTCAGAGGCGGGCAAGACCGCAGTCGACGATAAGCTTGGCGAGGTTGCCGACGCTCTTGAGAGCCTCAAGCAACTGAGTGCACTGCTCGACGCGCTAAAACAGATTGACGTCTACAATACCGAGGAGATTCAAGCGGGGATTCAAGGGGCGTCATCGGCCCAGGGGTTTGAACGCTTTGATCCAAATTCGCCACATGCAGACCACGTTCCAACGCCACCGACCGCAGAGCCCGTGCCTGACCCAGCGGCTCAACCGCCGAAACTAGACATCAGCGAAATGCAGGGCCCAGAGGGGTTTCCGCTGCAGTTTGAAGTGGTAGACGAGATCCCAAGTCAGTCGGAGATTGAGGCTAAGGAGCCCACAAGCGGAGCCGCTGGAGCCCCTGCTACCCCCGTTAGCTCGATTCCGGACATAGCGCCTGAAACCCAAAACTGGTCATCTGTTAAGAAGGTGTGGGATGCGCTCACGGACGCCACGAAAGCGGTCAAGAATCAGTTCCCGCAAGCAAATCTCATTCGAGCAACCGGTAAATCCGAAGCGTTTATCTCGGCGTCCCGATCGCAGCGCTTGGAACTCGCTAAACAGGCACTCCTATTTACGCTAAAGAAGATCCAACGTGTTCAGCCGACGATATCGTCGAACTGGTCCCACTTCGAGCAAGTCACACAGGGTTTGTTAGCGGGCAAGGGCGGCAGCCGCGACTGGTCCGATCCGTTGGCCAACCTTGCGGGTGAGCTCGCCGTCCGCGCGGCGAAGACGCCGCTGGCAAACGCTGTAATGGAGGCCGGCCCTGTCGGAGCGGCGGATGCGGTTGTTCCGATAGCTGATGCAGCGTCATTCATCGACTCAGCGTCCACCCTTTGGACGCACGGGGAGGAGTTAAGCAACGCCAAGGCCGCCGCGGCGACGCCCGACACAGGGCTTACCAAAGACGCTACGTCCAGCGTCTGGGTAGAACTGATTAAGTCTGCAATTTCGCTGGCTCTGGCGCTCGTTCCGTTCGGGAAGGTCGCCCAGCTTGGGTACAGGTTTAAGGCGTATCTCGCCATTAGTGGAGCCGCGAAGCGCGCGGCAAAGATCGGAACCAAAGCGGCCTGGAGGGCGGAAGCGCGAGCGCTTGGGATGGCTTCTGCCGAAGAACTCCAGGCAGCTGCGTGGCTCACGAAGAACCCCTTCCGATGGCGCGCCCACCACGCCGTTCCGCAGCAGCTTCAAGGTGAACCACTGTTTGCACTCGGCACTACGTTGGGCGTTTGGAACATCCATGAAGTCCTCAACGTGGTTGCGCTTCCCTACTACTACGTGACACGGCGACACCTCCTCTCGAAGTTTGGGATTGTCTTGCCCGTCCACCGCGGGTCACATCCGTGGTATACGTCGCTAGTGATGGAAGACGCGGAGCGCATGTTTAAGCAACTCAGCAAGGAGGCTCGGGACGCCGGATTCTCGAGCGTTCGCACCTACGCGAAAACTTCAACAGGGCGCAGCCGAGTTCGGGAAGCTTGTTCCGAGGTCACGACCAATGCTCGCGGGTTGGCGAGCGGGTGGCCAGAACCCTCTTTGGGGACGCGACCCCAATGAACGACGCCGACCCAGTGTTTATTTTCCGGCCCAGCTTTACTGACGTCGTACCGCTATCGCTGATAACGAAGCGGAGCGAGTCCGGGCTGTACGAAGCACTTCTCATTGAGTATTGGTGCAACTGGGACCTTCGAAATGAGTCGGAAATGCCGCTAAGGGATGCAGGCCCAATAGTCGTTTCTAGGCGGATCGAAACCACGTTCCGCGCCTTGAGTCCGAGCCTTCAGTTTACCCCCGTAGTGTTGCACCAGCATCCTCGCTGGCGGGGCAAGCGGCAAACCAGCCCGCCGTGGCGCAGAGAGAGCGTGCCTGCCGCCAAGCCCGGCAGCGGAGAATCCGACGCGCGGTGGTCGACTTTCACTGATGTACCAGAACTCGACTGTATCGACTGGTCGAACGCTTCGGAGGATAACCTACTCGGAGTTTCTGGAACTCAGGCGTATGCTGCCAACGTTGGTGTGCTACGACCGGAGACCGGCTTCCCCCCGCTGTTCGCGATAGCGCACGCTTGCGATGCGACCTACTTCGTGAGTGGGGAAGCCCATGCGCGCCTCCTAGCATTGGGGGTGCGCGGTATCGATTTTGGCAAGCCGATACCCGTGAGAGCTAGTCTGCGAGGGCGATCACGGCGCTAGCCCCGACTCCTGCGCGTCTAGTCCCCGATCTAGCGCTCAAACCTGCGTCCGTCGGGAATTTGTCTGAAAGCCCCGGTGTTGTTGCGGTTACCAGACCAAACAACCACACCGGGAGCACCCTTTCAGGTGAAGAAGACGCTACGCAATTGGATTTCGCGAGGAAAGAGAAAAATCACTGCACGGCTGCAGGCGCTGCGGGGCGGCGCACAACCGCGCTCTGGGCGGCCTGAGTTCGCAAGCGATCGGCCGCGCTACGAGGCGAGCGAGCGGGTAGAGGCGATCTCGTGCGGCGGCATCGGCGTGATTCATCAGCTCGCGCACGCGGTCGGGCTGCCCAATGCCATCGATAACGACGTGAAGGTCTTGCTTCGTCGGCGGCCGTACAGTGAGTCCGATCACGTCCTCAACATCGCGTACAATCTGCTTTGTGGTGGACAAGTGCTCGATGACATCGAGCTGCGCCGCAACGACATCGGCTACCTTCGAGCGCTCGGTGCGCGAGCGATACCAGATCCGACAACAGCTGGCGACTTCTGTCGCCGGTTCGGGGAAGCTGACATCCAGCAGCTCATGGATACCTTCAATCGTATCCGTGTGGCAGTGTGGAAGCGTGCACACCTCAACCTGGACGAAACGGCGCGCATCGACGTGGACGGGAGCATCCTGAGCACCGAGGGAGTCTGCAAGCAGGGGATGGACGTGTCCTACAAAGGCGTCTGGGGCTACCACCCGCTGCTCGTCACGCTCGCCAATACCCAAGAGCCGCTGTTCATCGTCAACCGATCCGGCAACCGGCCTTCGCACGATGGCGCTGCTGCGTACCTGGATCGCGCCATCGCCGTGGTGCGCGCCGCGGGCTTCAGCGACGTGCTATTGCGAGGCGACACGGACTTCACGCAAACCGCGCACCTCGATCGCTGGCACGAAGACGGCGTCCGCTTCGTCTTTGGCTACGATGCCAACCCGCAGTTCGTCGAACGAGCGGAAAACATAGAACTCGGCGACTATGCCGACCTTGAGCGCAAGGCAGGCCAAGCGTTTTCCAGCAAGGAAACTCGAGCAAAACAGCCCCGCGTCAAGCAAGCGATCGTCGCCGAGCGAGGCTACCTCAACAAGCGCCTGGAGGCGGAGGACACCGCTGAGTTCCAGCACAGGCCCGGAAAGGCAACGCACGAGTACCGCATCGTGGTGTTGCGCAAGCTGATCATCGAAGAGCGCGGCCAGCTCGCCCTCGACACCTACTTCAAGTATTTCTTCTACGTCACCAACGATGCGTCGATGACCCAGGCACAGGTTGTCGCGGAAGCGAATCAGCGTTGCCAGCAGGAAAATATCATTCACCATCTCAAGAGCGGTGTGCGTGCGCTCCACGCGCCACTCAACACCCTCGACGCCAACTGGGCGTACATGGTGATCGCGTCGCTCGCGTGGTCGCTCAAGGCGTGGTTCGGACTGCTCCACCCACAGCCGGCCAAACCGCTCAAGCTCTCATCGCGAGCGAAGCCCAACATGACTACGCGGATCCTAGCCATGGGGTTCAGGACCTTCGTCAATCGCATGATCCTGATCCCGGGTGTGGATCTCGATCTGACGGTAGTTTGATCGCACAGCTGTAACCGCAC
>CAZKDY010000073.1:0-12305 GCA_964551615.1 uncultured Polyangiaceae bacterium | reverse complement strand
AAGGGCACCAGCTACCGCGTCGTGAAGGCCGCGCTCCACAAGCTCGCCGCCGAGATCGAGCTGGCGACGCCCGCGAGCGAGAGCTGGTGCGTGAACACCGAGGACTGCAACGAGAGCGGGCGCGTGTACCTCGAGCTCGCCGACGCGACGCCCGCGGAGGCCGCGCGCGGGATGGCGCTCCTCGAGACGGCGCTGTGGGGTGACCACTCGGCGGCCTGGGGTTCATCCGGTTGATCGCCTTTGCGGCGAGTGGTAGCCTGTACTTCATGCCGACCGGTTCCTTGCGTCTCCGCTGAGTTGCTCAAGTCCACTCGATGGGCGTTCGTGCGCTGAAGACGCGCGTCGCCTCGACTTGTCTTGTGCCCAGGAGAATGCTCGTGACCGATCTGAATGCTGCAGCCGCGTGGCTGCGAACCAACGCCGTTCGTCTCTCTACCATTGACCCGAACGCCCCGCTCGATGACCTCGACCCGCTGCGTGAGTTCATCGGCGACGCTCGAGTCGTCGCACTCGGTGAAGGCGCGCATTTCATCGAAGAGTTTTGGACCGTGCGCCAGCGACTCGTCCGCTTCCTGCACGAGCAGCTCGGGTTCGACATCGTTGCCGCCGAGTTCGATGTCGACGAAGCCGAGGACCTCGATGTGTGGCTCGCGAACGAAGCCGATCCGCGTCCGCTCGGTCGCGTGAGTCGCGGTGCTTCCGACTGGGGCATGTGCAACATCGCGACGTGGCTGCGCGCGTGGGGGGGTTCCAGGCCACGGCGACCTCGATTTCTAGGGCTGGATCTCCCCAACGGGGGAAGCGCGTTTGCCTCTACCGTTGAGCGATTCGCCAGCTTCGTTCGCGAGGTCGACGCCGATGCGCTCCCTCTACTGCTGGCGGTCGAGCAGGCGAGCGCGAAGCTCGTCGGCACGTCGGTGGCGCGCACCGCGCAGGCGTGGGCCAGCCTCGGAACGCACCAGCAAGACGCGTTGACGGCGAGCCTCGCGCGGCTGCGCCTCCGCATGCGCGCGCTCGACGCGGTGCTCGTGGCGCGTTCCTCTCGCGACGGTGTGGATCGCGCACGGCGTCAGCTCGACTCGCTCATCCACGCGGATTACGCGATGCGCACGAACGAGGCCATGCACCGCGGAGCCGAGGCGGCTCTGGATCACTCGGTACGCGATCGCTTCCTCGCCGACTCGGTGCTCGACGTGTTGGCGCGTGAACCGCAGGCGCGCGTGGTCATCCTTGCGCACAACGGACATGTGCAGCGTCTCCCCGTGGTGTGGGGCGACTACGTCTCGGCGCATCCGATGGGCATGTATCTCAGTGCGGAGCTTTGCGACGACTATGTGGTCATCGGCACCACGACCACTGGCGATGTCACGAGCGAGATGGAGCTCGCGCCCGAGACGGAGGTCGGCTTCCGGGTGGTCGAGACCCAGTTGGAAGCGCCGCAGCCGAGCAGCCTCGAGGCGGCCTTGATCGCTGCGCAAGCCGGTGAGCAGCCCTCGCTGGTCGCGTGTCGGAGGGCGCCGGCCGGGATGTTCAGTTGCTTGAGGGCGCAGAGCGGATATCTCACGACCGACGTCACGGCTGCGTACGACGTCATCCTCTCGCTGCCGAAGCTGACCGTGCAGCGCGACCTCGGCTTCTGAGCCGGCAGGCCCGACAATTCGGATCCAGCCGTATCGAGCGTCGCGCGGGGCCCACGAGGGGCGGACCGCGGATACACAGCCCCGCCGATCAACAGCCGCACCGGTCTACAAGTGCGATCGGTTCGCGACGCCGCCGCACCTGGCACCGTTCGTCGCTCGTCGCGAGCCGTCGCCCCGATGATCAACAGGCTCGGCCCCGTCGCGGCCGCCGAAGCTGTTGACCAACGGGGCCGACTGTTGATCGCCGGGTACGCAGTTAAACGCCTCTCGGCTTCTCTCTCCCCACGGGACAGGAGAGAGAGCGGGAGAGCTGTCCCACGCGGCGCTCATCGAGCGCACTCGGCGCTCTCTGCGAGCACGCGCGAGAGCGGCGCTGCAGCACGCGCAGCGCGCGAAACGCCCGGAGTTCTGGGGAGAAACGGCGAAGCCCCCTCGGATCGCTCCTCGGGGGCTTCTGTTTACCGACCCCCGCCGTCGGTTGGCGACGAGAGAAAAATGGCTCCGAGAGTAGGACTCGAACCTACGACCAGGCGGTTAACAGCCGCCCGCTCTACCAACTGAGCTATCTCGGAATGCTTGGAGGCGGAAGGCTACTCATGGCGGCGATCTGGTCAAGTGAAACCGGCTAAACCCCTCGAATCACTTAGGTCTTGGCATCGCGCTAGGCGAATACGCGGCGTCGCGCGCCCATCGCAGCCCAGCCACCCCAAAACCCCCGGCGCGATCCGCGCCCTAGCCAGCGCCATCTACCCCAGCCCAGCACCTCCCAGCGCGGCCACCCATCACCACCTACGTCAGCCCCGCGTCTCCCAACGCAGCCACCCAGCGCCAACTACGCCAGCCCAGCACCTCCCATCGCAACTCACCAACGCCACCTACGTCAGCCCAGCACCTCACATCACCAACTCCTTCCATCTACGCCACCCATCACCACCTACGTCAGCCCCGCGTCTCCCAGCGCAGCTCCCCATCGCCAACTACGCCAGCCCCGCGTCTCCCAGCGCAGCTGCCATCGCCACCTACGCCAGCCCAGCGCCCCACGTCGCAGCCCAACCCGCCTTATATATCCTCACGGAATCATCCAGTCAGGCGCCCACGGACGCAGCGCGCGGGGGTCTAGGGGCGGCACAGCGCGCTCTTTACGCAGCTCCACCGGCGCGCCGCTCCAACAGCGCGCTCTTTACGCAGCTCCAACGCGACGCAGCTCCACCGGCGCGCAGCTCCACCGGCGCGTCTCCCGACGCTACGCGTCTCCCAACGCTACGCGCCTCCCAACGCTACGCAGCTCCAACGCTACGCAGCTCCACCGGCGCGCTCTTTACACAGCTCCAACGCGACGCCGCTCCACCGGCGCGCAGCTCCACCGGCGCGCTCTTTACGCCGCTCCAACGCTACGCCGCTCCACCGGCGCGCCGCTCCAACAGCGCGCTCTTTACGCCGCTCCAACGGCGCGCAGCTCCAACGCTACGCAGCTCCAACGCTACGCCGCTCCAACAGCGCGCTCTTTACGCAGCTCCACCGGCGCGTCTCCCAACGCTACGCGTCTCCCAACGCTACGCCGCTCCAACGCTACGCCGCTCCACCGGCGCGCAGCTCCAACGGCGCGCTCTTTACGCAGCTCCACCGGCGCGCCGCTCCAACAGCGCGCTCTTTACGCAGCTCCAACGCGACGCAGCTCCACCGGCGCGCAGCTCCACCGGCGCGTCTCCCGACGCTACGCGTCTCCCAACGCTACGCGCCTCCCAACGCTACGCAGCTCCAACGCTACGCAGCTCCACCGGCGCGCTCTTTACACAGCTCCAACGCGACGCCGCTCCACCGGCGCGCCGCTCCAACAGCGCGCTCTTTACGCCGCTCCAACAGCGCGCTCTTTACGCAGCTCCACCGGCGCGTCTCCCGACGCTACGCGCCTCCCAACGCTACGCGCCTCCCAACGCTACGCAGCTCCAACGCTACGCCGCTCCAACAGCGCGCTCTTTACGCCGCTCCAACGGCGCGTCTCCCAACGCTACGCGCCTCCCAACGCTACGCACCTCCCAACGCTACGCACCTCCCGACGCTACGCACCTCCCAACGCTACGCACCTCCTAACGGTGCAGCTCCCACCCCGACCAGGCGCTGAACCGCGGTTTAGTTCCCCTACGGAAGCGATCACAACGCTCAACGCAGCCGCGCCCGCCGCGCGTCTAGCCTGCCTCTGACCACTGGCACAAAACGTGCTGTGCGGTGCCTCGTGCGGTCTTGGGCTCGGCTGTTGTTGGTCATCGCTGCGGTGGTGCTGGTCAACCCCATCGCGCCGGTTTACGCCCAGTGCACGTCGAACGCCTCGTCCTGTGTCTCCTGTCACGAGACGCAAGGTTTGCGGCCCGTGCTGCAGAGCGCGCAACCCTGGCACGTTCACCACGGCTTTGGTGATCTGTGCGCCGCCTGCCACGGCGGCGACGCGGCGGCGACGCCCAAAGCCCAAGCGCACGTCGGGCTGCGCAAGCCGCTGGCTGATCCCGCGCTGTCGTGCGCTGGCTGTCACGCGCGCGACGCCGTGGCTCGCGCCGAGCAGTACGCGTCGGCCGCGGCCCGCCTGGCGCCAGCGGCTCCTTCGCCGGCGCCCTCAGCCACCACCTCATCAGCCACCTCATCAGGCGCCTCAGCCACCGCATCAGGCGCCTCAGCGGCCACCCCACCAGCCGCCCCCTCGATTGACTCCCCGTGGAAAGCGACGGCCGACCGCGTGCTCACAGTCCTCGCGGTCGTGCTGGCCCTGGGGCTCTACTTCGCCCTGCGCAGCGCGCGCACGACGGCGCGCCGGCCCATCACCGCGTGGCTGCGTGACAAAACCTGGAACCCGTATGCTACAGGCGTCTTGCTGGGGCTCGTCGTGGCGTTCTCAGAGGTGGTGTGCGGCCGGCCCTTGGCGGCCTCAGGCGCGTTTGACAAGCTCGCCGCGTACCCCGGCCGCTGGCTGTTTCCGCACAGCCAGTATTACCGCTACATCATGGCGCCGGGCATCACCTGGCAGGTGTGGCTGGTCGTCGGCGTGCTCGCCGGCGCGTTCGCCTCGAGCAAGCTGTCCGGCGAAGCGCGGGCGCGCTGGCTGCCGGACACGCAGTGGCTGCCGCGCTTTGGGGCCAGCCGCGCCTTGCGCCTGGCCATCGCGTTCGTCGGCGCGGTGCTGGTGCAGCTGGGCGCGGGGATAGCCGGTGGTTGCACCAGCGGGCTCGCGATCTCCGGAGGCGCGGCCCTCGCGCCGGCCGCGTTCTTGTTCATGGCGGGCATGTTCACCGGCGGGATCCCCACGGCATGGCTGTGGTACCGAGGGAGGCCCGGCTAATGCTCGACATCGTCAAGGCGCTGATCCTCGGCTTTTTGTTCGGCTGGGCGCTCCAAAAGGCGGGCCTCACGCACTACGCGCGCATCGTGAACGTGTATCGTTTCCGTGATCTAACGGTCATGCGCTTCATGTTGACGGCGCTGGTGGTGGGGGCGTTCGGCATTCAAGCCGGCGTCGATCTCGGCTTCGCGGCCAGCGCGCCCATCCCGCCGACCTTCGTGCTGGCCAACGTCGTGGGCGGCGTGGTCTTCGGCGTGGGCATGGCGACCGCCGGCTACTGCCCGGGCACGGTCGTGGCCGAAGCGGGTGAGGGGCGCCTGGACGCTTGGCTCGCTGGGATCTCGGGGCTGCTGGTCGGCGCGGTGGGCTTCGGGTTGCTCCAGCCCAGCATCATGCCGGCGCTCAGCCGCGTCGGCGCCCTCGGCCACGTCACCTTCGCCAGCTTGACCGGCGCGAACCCCTGGCTGGTGCTACTCGTCTTTGGGCAGGCCATGCTGCTGGTGTTGGTGCTCGTCGCCCGCGTGGGCGCCGATGAACAAAAGGATAGCTCTCAATGACCACGATCCGCGTCTTCGATCCCGCCATGTGCTGCTCCACCGGCGTCTGCGGCCCCAGCATCGACCCCGAGCTCGCGCGCTTCGCCGCCGACGTTGACTGGCTCCAGCAGCAAGGCGTGGCGGTCGAGCGCTTCAACCTGTCGTCGCAGCCCGCCGCCTTCGCCGAGACGCCCGTCGTCAAAGACGCGCTCGCGCGCGGAACCGAGGTGCTCCCGCTGGTGCTGGTGGGCGACCGCATCGCGGTAGAGGGCTCGTATCCGTCGCGCGAGACGCTCGCTGCGCTGGCCGGTGTGCTGGTCAAGAAGCTCGACGCCGCGCCCGCCGCGCCCGCCGCGTCAACAGGCTGCTGCGGTGCAAGCGCAGGCGACAAGCCGAAGAACGGCTGCTGCTGAGCTAGCGCCAACAACCGCTCCCCTGAGCAGCCCTCAGCGCCGCTCTCCAGTCGCTCCGCCTCTACACCCCGACGCCGAGCAGCGCGCCGATGCCCGCGGTCAGCGCCATCGCCACGCCTCCCCAGATCATCAGGCGCAGCACTGGCCGCAGCAGCGGCGCGCCGCCGGCCCTGGCGGACACCGCGCCCAGCAGCCCGAGCAGCGGCAGCGACGCGGCGGCGATACCTGGCCCAATATAACCGTGTGGAAATGCTAGCACGAGCAGCGTCGGCATCAGCGCCCCGATAGAGAACGCCAGGGCAGACGCCAGGGCGGCTTGCATTGGCTTCGCGCTGTGGTGCTCGCTGAAGCCGAGCTCGTCTCGCGCGTGAGCGCCGAGGGCGTCGTGGGCCATCAGCTGGGTCGCCACCTGAGTCGCCAACGCCTGCTCTAAGCCACGCTCAACGTAGATCTTGGTCAGCTCTTTGAGCTCGTCGTCAGGCTGGTGCATCAGCGCCTGGAGCTCCAGCTCCAAATCGGCGCGCTCGGTGTCGGCCTGGGTGCTGACGCTGACGTACTCGCCCGCCGCCATGCTGGTCGCGCCGGCCACCAACCCCGCCACGCCGGCTAGCAGCAGCGTGCTCCGTGAGGAACCAGCTGTCGCCATGCCGATGATCAGGCTGGCCGTCGACACGATGCCGTCGTTGGCACCCAGCACCGCGGCGCGCAGCCAGCTGATGCGATGGGTGTGGTGGTCTTCAGCTTTGGCCAAGGCGACGTCCTGTGGGAGGTGAGCACGCGCCTGGCGGCCCGGTCGTCACCGCTTCGCTTCTGATGGTGGCGGCGTAGCTAGCTGGCTGGGTGGCGTGAGCGCGCATGGCGGGTCGTTATAGCCCTCAGGGCGGCGCCGTGCGCTGTGCCAAACTGCGCCGCGCCCCAATCAGCCCGCAATTGCTGCGCAATCCCGGGTGTTTTTAAGGTTATTTGGCGTTGGCGTGCTTGTTGCTAGCAGCCTCGCGTGGCACCCTCCAATCAGCTCAGGCTCGGACCCTCCACCCCCAACTCGCGGAAACGAGCGGCGCGCGCTCTAGGCTGCGTCACGTCGCGCGCCCCGGGATCGTGGTTGTCGCGCGCTCCACGCTGCTCCGCGGCGCGGCACCCAGAAACGTCCGCGTGGAACTCGATGTTCCTGCTCGGGGCGGTGCTGGTCGGGTTGTTTGGCGTGTTGGCCGGCGGGTGCTCCAGCGACGAGAGCAGCCCTGGCGGCGACACCGACGGCTTCATCTCCGACAACCCAGATCTAAACAGGCCATCCAACCCCAACGGCGGCTCTGGCACCGGCGGAACCAGCAGCGGAGGCGCCGGCGGAGGCGGCGGGAGCGGGGGGGGTGGAGGGGGCGACGCTGAGCGCGCCATCGAGGAGGCTGACATCATCCAGCTGCAAGACGACCGCCTGTACGCGCTCTCGCGCTACGGCGGCTTGAGCGTGATCGACGTCGCTCAGCGCGACCGCTTGGACCTGCTCGGGCGCTTCAAGACCGACGCTCAGCCGTTTGAGATGTATCTGCGCGGAAGCGTCGTGTTCGGGCTGTTCAACGAGTATACTAGCTACGTCGAGACGGCAGACTCGTGGCAGTGGGTCAGCACCAGCCGCTTGTTGACGCTGGATGTAAGTAACCCTGCGGATATTCGGGTGCTCAGCGACCAGACGCTGCCGGGCAACATCTCGGACTCGCGCGTCGTGGGCGACGTGCTGTACGTCGTGACCCACGAGAACGGCTACTGCTACGGCTGCGACAGCCACATGCGCACCGCGGCGGTGTCTTACGACATCAGCCAACCGAGTAACCTGCGCCAGGCAGCTCAGCTGTTCTTTGACGAGACACAAGACGAGTGGGGCTGGGCGACCCGCAGCATCAGCGTCACCGACCAGCGCATGTACATCGGCGGCCGAGACTACAACGACGGCGCGTGGGGCTCGAAGATCGAGGTGGTCGATATCTCAGATCCGGGCGGCACCATGCAGCGCGGCGTCACCCTGCGCGCTGAGGGCGAGATCGAGAGCCGCTGGCAGCTAGACGAGCACGACGGCGTGCTGCGCGTGCTGAGCCAGCCAGGCGTTTGGAGCACCTCACAGCCGCCGGTGCTGCAGACCTTCAGGGTCACCTCAGCCCAAGACATCACGCCCCTCGCGAGGCTGCCGCTGGTGCTGCCGCGCCCCGAGCGCCTGCGCAGCGTGCGCTTTGATGGGGATCGCGGCTACGCCATCACCTTCGAGCGGACCGATCCGCTGTTCACCTTCGATTTGTCCGACCCCGCGGCGCCGCTGCAGATGGGTGAGCTTGAGATCCCCGGCTGGGTGTACCACATGGAACCGCGTGGAGATCGCGTGCTCGCCCTAGGCTTTGAGCCCAACAACCCCGAAGGCGCGCTGCACGTGTCGATCTTCGACGTCAGCGATCTCAGCCAACCCAAGCAGCTGAGCCGCGTGAACTTTGGCGGTTCGTGGGCCAACCTGGCTGAAGATCAGGATCGCATCCACAAGGCGTTCAACCTGCTCGAGCCGCAAGGTCTGATCCTGGTGCCCTACAGCGGCTACACCTTCGATGACTCCAGTCGCTGCGGCGGCTACCAGAGCGGAGTGCAGCTGATCGACTGGAGCCGCGACGCGTTGGTCAAGCGCGGCGTCGCGCCGAGCGTGGGCGAGTCGCGGCGCGCCTTCGTACATCAGGACCGATTGTTCACGGTGAGCGACGACCGCGTGCAGACGTTTGACCTCAGCGACCGCGATCAGCCGGCGCAGACAGCGAAGCTCGCCCTGGCTCGGCGCGTGTCTAAGCTGACCCAGGTGGGGGCCAACCTGCTGCGCGTGGGGGCCGACTGGTGGACGTCGAGCACCGAGCTAGACGTCGTGCCGCTCTCCGACGCCTCCGCGCCGGATGCCTTGGGCAGCGTCGAGATCGAGAGCCTAAGTCAGGGGAGCTGTGGCTACGGCTTGCAGAACGCCCAGCTATTCTCACATGGGAATATTGCGTACCTGGTCTACGACGACTACGCAGACTACTACTCGGGCGAGTCCTCCATGGCGCTCGCCGTGGTAGACGCTGCAGCTCCCGAGTCTCCCAAGCTCTTGTTTCACCAGAAGCTGGACACGCTGCAGGCCTATGGCTACGGCGGCTACAGCCAGGTGGTGGCCACGGGTCAACGCGTCGCGCAGATCGGCTCGACGCTGGCCCTGTTGCGGTTCGAGGGTGGCGGGGACGACGCGTCCGCTGGCGCTCAGGCGGCGCATGTCTTGCTCGTGGATCTGTCGGAGCCGGCCGCGCCCAAGACCACCCGGGTTGAGCTGCCTAGCGCGCAGGGGTTGACCGGCCTGGTGAGGCTCGGGCGCAGCGTCTACACCAGCCATTTCGAGCCGCTCGCCGGCGACCCGGGGCGCGTGCGCTTCTACGTGGACCGCGTGGACATTACGGATGTATCGGCGCCGCGGCTGAGCAAAGTCAACGTCCCCGGCTCGCTGCTCAGCGTCGACGCGAGCGGCAAGCTCATCACGCTCAGCTACGCACGGCACAGCGAGCGGGTCGGGAGCTACAGCGAGTGCTACGAGCGCCACAACGGCGTCGGTCAGTACCTCAGGGATCAGGGCGACAGCATCAACCCCTACGACGGTCCCGGTAGCTGCAGCTGGTACACGCACTCGATGCAGCTGCTCAGCGTCAACGCCGGCCAAGCCAGCGTTGACACCACCCGCGCTCTGGCCGACGGCCAGCGGCCAGAGCGCGTCGCGATGGGTGACGGCGTGCTGTTCGCGCAGCTGGATAGCTGGTGGAACAGCGCCGGCGGGTCGGTCACGCCGAAGCTCCAGGTGCTCAGCGGCTTCGCCGCGGGCCGGCTGGACCTAGCGCAGGTGGCTATCTCGGCTGAGCCGCTGTCGTATAGCTACATCGACCACCTGGTAGCCTCGGGGAAGCGGGCGGCGTTCGTGAGGAACGACCAGACGTTGGGTGTGGTAGACGCCAGCGACCTCGCGGCGCCCGCGCTGACTCACGAGGAGCTGTTGCAGAGTTACCCGGAGGATCTGCTGATCGACGCCGGGCAGATCTACCTGTCCCTCGGCTACGAGGGCGTGGAGACGCGCCCGCTGCAATAGCGCTGCGCTCAGCTGAGGCGAGCCCACCCAGGCAGGGCGCTGCCCGTTGCCAGGGCGCCGCTCCACGCCCGCTGCACTAGGCGCAGGCTCAGGCTCAGGCTCAGGCTCAGGCTCAGGCTCAGGCTCAGGCTCAGGCTCAGGCGCAGGCTTAGGCTCAGGCTCAGGCTCAGGCTCAGGCTTAGGCTCAGGCGCAGGCTCAGGCTCAGGCTCAGGCTCAGGCGCAGGCTCAGGCTCAGGCGCAGGCTCAGGCTCAGGCTCAGGCTCAGGCTCAGGCTTAGGCTCAGGCGCAGGCGCAGGCGCAGGCTTAGGCGCAGCACGCTGCAGCGCAGAAGGCCTGGTCGCCGATGCTCAGCTCGGCGGCCAGGTGCGTTTTGCTCGGCGGTCGCGCTTCGTGGCATCATCCGCCGCCTAGGAATGAGCGACGTAACCCCCACCCAACACGAGATCGTGATCATCGGCGCCGGCTTCTCGGGCATCGGCATGGCGGTGCGCTTGCTGCAAGCTGGCATCGACGATTTCGTGATGCTGGATCGCGCCACGGAGATGGGCGGCACGTGGCGAGACAACACCTACCCGGGCGCGGCGTGCGATGTGCCCTCGCACCTGTACTCGCTGTCCTTTGAGCCCAAGACGGATTGGACCCGCGCCTTCGCGCCGGGCGCCGAGATCCAAGCCTACGTGCTGTCCATCGTAGAGAAGCATCGGCTGCGGCGCATGGCGCAGCTGGGGACCAACGTCACGCGGCTGGAGTATCAAGATCACAGCGGGCGCTGGCTGGTGCACACCGAGCCTGATCGCTGGCAGGAGCGCGTCGCGCGGCGCGGGTTTCCTACCTCAAACGGCGCTGAGGCCTCGAACGGCGCTGAGGCCTCGAACGGCGCTGACGCCCCAGGCGCCCCAGGCGGTGAGGCCTCGGACGTTGCCCTGGGGAGCGCCCGAGGCGCCCCAGGCGGTGAGGCCTCGGACGTTGCCCTGGGGAGCGCCCGAGGCGCCCCAGGCGGTGAGGTCTCGGACGTTGCCCTGGGGAGCGCCCCAGCCGACGCAAAGCTAGCTCCAGCCGCTGGCCTGGCGCACAAAATATTTTCCGCGCGGCTAGTAATCATGGCCGGCGGCGGGCTGAATGATCCTGCGTTCCCGCTGATCCCTGGCAGCCAGCAGTTTACAGGTAAGCTGATGCACACCGCCGCCTGGGACCACGCGTATGATCTGCGCGGCAAGCGCGTAGCGGTGATCGGCACCGGCGCCAGCGCGGTGCAGGTCGTGCCGGGCATCGCCGATCAGGTCGCGGCGCTCGGCGTATACCAGCGCACGCCTGGGTGGGTGTTTCCGCGTAACGATCGCGCCTTCTCAGAGCAACAAAAGCGGCTGTTCGCTTCGCGGCCAGGCCTGCGCCGCTTCGTGCGCGGCGCGACCCTGGGCGTGACGGAGTTGATGAGCCTCGGCATGGTGTGGCGCACGCCGTTTAGGAGCGTGCTTGAGCGCGTGTGCCACGAGCACCGCGCGCGCTCGGTGCCCGATCGCGTGCTGCGCCAGAAGCTCACGCCCAGCTACCGCTTGGGCTGCAAGCGCATGCTGCTCTCCGACGACTACTACCCGGCGCTGTGTCAGCCGCACGTCTCGCTGCTCACCGAGCCGATCAGCCACATTAATCCGCGTGGAATCGTCACCGCCAGCGGCGTAGAGCGTGAGTATGACGCGATCATCGCGGCCACGGGCTTTAACATCAGCTTAAACGGCCCAGCGTTCCCCGTCTTTGGGGCGGGTGGTCTCAGCCTGGACGACGCCTGGCAGCACGGCGCCGAGGCCTACTTGGGGGTCTCCGTGGCGGGCTTCCCGAACCTTTGCCTGTTGATGGGGCCCAACACCGGCCCGGGGCACACGTCGGTGCTGGTGTACACCGAGGCGCAGATGCAGCGCGTGCTGCAGATCTACCAACACTTGCGGCGCAGCGGCCTGAAGAGCATGGACGTGCGCCCAGAGGTGCAAGCCAGCTTCAACCGCGCGCTGCAGCGCCGCATGCCCTACACCAACTGGAGCACAGGCTGTAAGAGCTGGTACTTGAACAAGAGCGGCAAGAACAGCGCGCTCTGGCCAGGCTTCGCGTCGGAGTACGCCTGGCGCGCGCGCCAGTTCCGCGCGGGCGATTATACCTGCCGCTTCTAAGGGGAGGGCGTGCGCTGCAAGGTTTGAGCACGGTGCAAGGTTCGAGCTTGAGTTTGAGCACGGTGCAAGGTTCGAGCTTGAGTTTGAGCACGGTGC
>CAZKDY010000072.1:0-12525 GCA_964551615.1 uncultured Polyangiaceae bacterium | reverse complement strand
CGGCGTGGCCTCGCCACCGAAGAGCTTTCCGCGCCCGCCGCTGCTGGCCGTCGACAGCGCGGGTTGTGTCACTTCCGCATGGAGCGTCCACGCGGGCGGCTACGTGCTAGTGCCCGCCGCGGATGCGGCCTACGTGGAGCTGTGGCGCAGCTGCCGCGGGTCGCTGATCACGCGCTTCAACGTGGGCGAGCCGGTGCGCGACGCCATCTTCTGGTCCACCGACGTCACCCACGCTTTCCCAGGGCTACCGGGTTTGGGGGTCGTCGCGCTGCTCACCGACCAGAGCATCTATCTGTTCGACTTGAGCGGCTGCCCAAGGCAAAGCGCCGACCCCGACGCGCCGCTAGCGCTGGGCGATGACGGCTTCACCCCAGAACCGTTCGCCGAGGTCTCTGGTGGGGTCGCCCTGGCCATGACAGCCGGCGGCGATCTGATCGTGATCAGCAACAAGCCGTCCAGCGTGCGGATCTTCCGCGCGGACGGCAGCGAGCTGTTGGCACCAGCCAGCTTCCCCGGGCGCGGCTGGTACGCGAGCCAGCGCTCGCCGGCCTTCGTGTTCGAGGCAGCGGGCTGCGGCTACCAGCTGGAGCCTAGTCGAGTGGGCGGTGGCTGCTGCGTCGAGCCAGACCGCCCGCTGAGCGATGAGGAGTCGCTGTTCTTTAGGTTGATCGATGATCTCAGCGCGCTGCGCTCGCGGGTCGCCTATCCCAGCGCGGGCAGCGTGATCATCGGGCCAGCCGCGCCTGAAGACGCCCTCGACGCGCGGCGCCCTGGGGTGCAGTGGCACCGCGTGCTGCTGTTTGGCGAGATCCCAGAGGGCTGTGCCGTACGGATAGAAACTCGGGCTTTCGATACGTTGGTCGCGGGTGACCCGCTGGAGCCCGGTGGTTGGTCACCGCCGGTGGTGGCTGGCCCAAGCGCCGCGGTGCCGGTGAGTTCGCCGGGGGATACGAGACAGACGGCGGGGGAGATCTTAGTGCTGGCGCCGCCGGGGCGCTTCCTGTGGCTGCGGCTGACGCTGCAGAGCAATGGGGGCGCTACGCCGTGCATCCGCCGGCTGGAGTTAGAGCAGCCGCGGCAAGGGATCGCCCGCTACTTGCCAGAGGTGTTCCAGAACTCGACGCCCGAAGATGATTTTTTGCGGCGTTGGTTGGCGCTGTTTGAGAGCACCGCGTTCGATGGCGTAGCGCAGCGCTTGGATGCGTACTCGGAGATCTTCGATCCACGCTACGCACCGGAGACGCTGCTGCCGTTCTTGGCGGAGTGGTTGCAGATCTTGGATCTGCGGCGCTTGCGAGAGGACCCCGCGGCTTTCCGCCGGGTGCTGGCCCGCGCTGCTGACTTGGCCGAGACCCGCGGTACGGTAGAAGGTCTGATCCTCGCGGTACGCCTCTACCTCGGGATGCAGGTGCAGATCGTCGAGAGCTACAAGACACGCTCGGGCTTCATCCTGGGTTGTGGCGCGACGCTGCAGGGCGTGACCGGGCCGGTGCTGGGCTGCGACACGGGGTTGACGCAGGAGCCGGCAGGCGTCGTGTTGGGCGACGAGCCGCGCTTGGGTGAGGGGTTTCTACTGGAGTGCGAGACACGGACTGGGACGTTACCCTACGAGTTCGAGGTCTGGGTGCCGGCGCGAGACGTGTGCCGCAGTGAGGATCTCGCCGCGCTGCGCTTGGTGTTAGACACGGAGAAGCCAGCGCACACCCAGTATTGCATCAGGGAAACGGGAGCCGCCGGTTGGGTGCTCGGGTTGCAATCAGTGGTGGGTCAAGAGCTAGGCCCCGACTTCAACCGCGACGCGCTGGACGCAGGCACCTACGGATTAGTCCTGGGCAACGGTCCAGGGCGACCGAAACCGCTAGGCGAAGGACTGACGCTGGGCCGCGACTCACGCCTGGCGGCGAAGCCCGGGCAGCCGACGCTGCAGCTAGGCGGCAGCTCCGGACAAGGGCTGGTAGTGGGCCAAACCACGCGCATTGGGACGGCGATTTAAGCCATACAAGACTAGTCGGCGCAGCCAAGAGCCTAACGCCGCACGGAAATTAACGAGCAAGAACGAGAAGAGGAGCCATGGCAACGACAACGACAAGCATCACCGAAGACGGGCTCGTGCTGTATCCAGAGAAGAGCTCCCTCGAGCGACTGCGCTTTTTCTTTGGGCAGTTACTGACCCAGCGCGATCTGGAAGCGGAGCAGCGCTACCACCTGACGCTGCAGAGGCTGACGCAGCGGGAGACGTTTGGGACCGGCACGGTAGCGGGGTTAGCGGTCACTGCAGCCGGCCAGGACGTGGCGCCGCTCAGTGTGTTCGTGCACCCGGGACTAGCGTTTGACCCGGATGGGCGGGAGCTGATCCTGGAGGCAATGGAGTGCATCCCGGTGGCCGAGCCTTCGGTCGAGACAGAAACTTACCCACTGGCCGGCGGTACCCCTGAAACCATCGCGCTTTCTTTGGTGACAGCGTTCGGAGCACCCATCACAGGAACTGACGTAGAAGAACTCGAGGGCGCGCTCCGCGAGTGTGGAATGCTGGCGCCTGACTCCGACTTTACCGCGCTCAAGGATCGGCTGGAGCGGATCCCACAACTCGCGGTTGAACTCGAGCCTCCCGTCTTGTTGCGCGATTACCTGTTCGATCAATTGGTGGGTGTTACCTTCGTCGGCCTGCGTTACCGCGAGGTCGGTAGCGACCCAGCCCCCGCAGTGCTGGACGCCAGCTGCTGTGGTGGAGTGAGCTGCTTCCCCACCCGCACGAGTCAAGGGGTCTACATCGTGGTCAGTAGCGATCCGTTTCCGCAGATCGCGGATCCGTACACAGCGATTCGGGAATGTATGGACACCCAGTTCTTGAACCAGATGGACGCGAGCGATTCGGAGTATCCAGTCGACGTCAAGGCAGCGCTCTGCGCGTGCCTAACAGCGACCTGGCGTGGCTTGCCTCCAACCGATGACCTCTGCGGGCCGCCGATGTTGCCAATCGTGCCTCTGGCGAAGGTGTGCTGGCTTCGCTTCAATGACGATTCTCTGCCAAACGTTTTGCACGTGGATAACTGCAGCTGGCGACCTCTGGCGCCGGGTGTTCCCGCGATTCGCGCCTTGATCGAGGCGTTCGCTAGCGGCTCTCGACCCAACGGGCTGTTGCCGCGTGTGGTCGAGATCAATCCAACGGAGAACCAGAGCTTCCTCGCGAGCCAGACCGTCTCCACTTCGGATAGCTTCTTGATCTCAGCGCGAATGGACTCACCGATGCTGACCGCGGCCGGTGTCGCCGGGGACTGGCAGCTCATCTACTACCCCGAAACCGGAAGCGCGGTCGTCTACGACGATGTCAGCGGTGGCCCGAGCGGAAGCACCGTCACGGCATCGCTTCAGGACCCAGGAATCATCGGGCCTTCCGGTCGCGTGCTCCAACTCGCCTTCGACGGTGGCACGGAGTTCGACGTGGGGACTTACGTGTGGCGGTTTCCCATCGACCCGGGAGATCTGACGGCGTCTGGCAATGGCCAAGAGCTAGATGCCCAACCCAACCCGCCGAACGCGGTACCTAGCGGCAACGCAGCGCCTGGTGGTGTGTTTGAAGCGCGCTTCGTGGTCCTGGCGGACCCGAGCTGAAAGGACACACTATGAACGCAAACCTCAATGGATGTGCGTGCGGCTGCAGTCCGTGTAGCTGCGGCGCTGCAGCGCCGCCGTGCCAAGACTTCAACCCGCCGCGGCCCTGCTTCTTTCCGGGGCAGCTGGTCACGGCGGACGACCTCAACGCTGTCATGACCTACGTGCAGAGCCGTGAGCGGCTGATCCAGCAGCTAGCGGGCGGCTGGGGGATCTTGGGAGGCCTTCAAGTGCGAAGCATGGGCGGCAACTCCGTCAACCTGCTTGAAGATTGGGAGATCGAGCCCTTCATTTCCGGGGTGATGCTCAATCCTCAAATCGACACAGGGCGCATGGTGCAGGTGACTCAGGGGACGGCCATCGACAGCGCGGGGCAAGTGTTGAGCGCCCAACTTGCGGAGCCGCTAGACTTGCAGCGCGCGGGTAATTTGCTTGGCGCCACTCAGCGCACCGCGTCCTGCGCGGAATGGTTGGGTCCTAGGTTCTGTGGGGACATCAACCTCGGCGAGTTGACCGCCGCGGAGTTCTGGCTGGTCGCTGAGTACACGGAAACGCCCAGCCGCCCTATGCCGGCCCTCACCGGCGGCGGTCAGTGTGCGACAGGCGCGCAGTGCGATTTCACCCGCAAGCAGCCCGGGATGAAGCTCAGCGTGGTCAAGGACCTGCCGCTCGGCTTCTTCCTGCACGGCTGCTTGGACGCCCCGAATATCCCACAGCTGGAAGCTTTCATCCAGTTGATCATGGGTGGAGGTGATGGTGGTGGTGGTGGTGGACCAAGCCTGCTCGAAGGCAGCGGCCTCACAGGCTTTAGTCCAACCAACCGAAACACCGGCGCCAACAACGCGATGACCTCGTTGTTTGACTGCCTGAGCTACCGGACCGTCCCGCAGATCTACGAGTTCCTCGCAAACATCAGCTTCAACGCGTGCTGCAACCGTCCGGCGGTTGCGCTGGGGCGCGTGCTGCTCGTAAGCCAATCTGACGAGTTCCGCGAGAGATTGGGCGATTCGCCCTACTACGTGCTGATTGACCAGGGCTATCCGTATCGCCGCGCGGTACCAAGCAGCGCAGCGTTCCAAATGCTGCAGGTGCTGCAGCAAGCGTCGTGCGAGGAAGGAGGAGACTCATGAGTGTTGTACCGATTCGACCCGTATTTCAAGACGGGCAGAGACTGACCGCTGAGCGGCTAACGCAGGCGTTGGAGTTCTTGCGCACGATGCTGAGGCGCGTGCTGCTGGCGCCGCTCAGCAGCGGTGTGGCAGGTGGCTTCGAGCTGAGCCCGACCGGCGGCGTGACAGGGGACACCCTGAGCATCGCCCCGGGTCTCGCGATTGACGGTCAAGGCCGGCTCATCGTGGTGCCGGACGCGCTGAGCTTTTCCATCACGGACATCGAAGCGGGCGCCGGGGTGACGGTGACGGGCGGCACCATCATCCGCATCTGCCTGGCGCAGACCGAGAGCGCCGAGAGCGATGCCTGCTCTCCGCTGAAGGCGCTAGGCGTTGAGGAGGGCTACCAGGTGCTGTTCAAAGCGGAGACGTTTGATGAAGCGTTGTTCGACGTAGCGCAGTTCTTCACGGATCCGAACACGGTGGAAGCCTGGGGTGACTTGGACCCACCGTTTGCGACTCCGGAGAGCGCGTGCGTGACCCTCGGGCACTTGATCTTCGCCAGCGGAAGCGCGTTCACGGCGACGCCGTTCTTCCGCGACGGCGTTTCCCCGAGCTTCAAGTACATCCGCAACACAGCGGGCACGCCCAGTATTCTGCTGAACGAGGCGAACGTGCCAGGCGGGCCGCTCAACCCGCCAGGTAAGTTCCCCGCGGTGTCGGTCCCGGTGACCCTACTGCTCGGTCCCAACCCAGTCGTCGTGCAGCCTGGTAGCTACATGGCGGTGTATCCGGAGGCGCACTTCAAGGATGCGCGCGGAATCAGCGTGCAGGCCACGCACGTCAGCCGCTACAACTCAGGGATCAACGCCGGGCAAGTCACTCAAGCCAACCCAGGAGTGTTTGAATTCGCAGGAGGTGCTGCGTCCACGACCAATCCTATTCAGAGTGGGATGGCGGGGGTGAGCGCCGTGCCGATTGCGTTTGACCCAGTCAATGGGCCGGTGGCACACGCGGGCGAGCCGTTGATCGTGCAGCCGAGCGTGCCTGGCGAGCCAGTACGACTCATGAAGCCGCCTGCGGGGAGCCCATACCCCTACGATTCTCTAGTGGGTGTCAGCGCGGGTCCCTCGTACGCTGCGTTCTCGATCTCGGTGGTCCCTCTCGCGAGAAGCGGTTTGATACGCGTACTGGTGGACGCGTCGGTGAGTGAAATCGCTCAGAACTCACGCCTGAGGGCGCAGAGCTTCGGCACCGACGTGCTGGTTGTTGAGTCGCTGCCTGGCAACCCGGCGCTCGTGCGGGCCGCCCAAACCGCGCCTCTGTCGATGTCACCAGTGGAGATTTTCGCGTGGATACTCTGACGACGGATTCAGCACTCCCAGCGCGAACAGACTCCATACTTTGTACCGCCAATCGACGGCGGGGGCTGGAACACATCCAGGCAGCTTCCACTGCCACAGACCGCGCAATCATCGCTACCCACGCGGCACCAGCGGTAGCAGTCAATACTACTGATGCAGACGTGTGCCGCTGCGCACATGTCCGTGTCAGCTCCGGAGCATGCGCTCAGGCCAACTCCAGGACCTTCAGGAACGCAAACGGTCGTGTAATCGTATGGGGAGACGATACTCCTAAACTGGCAGTTCATGCCGGGACCACACACGGGTTCCGGATCCTCTGGTGCACAGCCCCCGCTTCCTCCATTCCCCGCGGATCCTCCACTCCCCGACGCATTCCCAGTTCCCCCACTACCAGCATTGCCAGAGCCACCCGCTCCAGACCCAGCGTCACCACCGCTACCTCCAGCCGCAGAGCCACCGCTGCCGCCCGCGTTGCCGGAGCCACCCGCCGCCGCGCCGCCATCACCACCCGACGCACCGTTCGCGGTGCCTCCATTGCCACCGGCGTTCGCTGCGCCACCGTTGCCGCCCGCAGCGCCACTCGCGCCGCCATCGGCGGGCCGTTCGCGGTAGCCGTCGAAGTCGAGCAAGCAACTCGGCAGCGCTGCGATCAAGGTCAGCAGTCCCAACGTTTTCAGATTCATCGTCATCAGTGCCCCGCGAGGTCTCAGCCTACCTCGCTGCCAAGGGGTTGCAAGGCGGGAGTCTTCACCGATGGCTGACCGCTACATCGTCCGCCAAATCACCGCGTCGCTCCTGGAGATTTTGCGTCACGACCTGAGTGACACGGCGCCGCCGGTGATCCTACCTCGTGGAAACATCAAGGCCGCTCCGCCGGAGGATATCGAAGATATCACGACCGAAACGCTTATCTTGTACCTGTATCAGGTGATTGAGAGCCCCTACCTCAAAAACGTAGGCCCTCGCTCGACAGTCACCCCGAGCGGCACCAGCGCCGAGGTGCGCCGCGACCCCCTGGCGCTGGACCTGTACTACCTGCTCATCCCTGGCGCGCCGGTGGAGCCGGAAGATGCGTACCTCGACACCTACGACATCTTGGGCGCGGCCATGGCGTCGCTCCACGACCACGGCAGCTTCACCCTGGGTGACTGGCTCCCCAGCGCGCCAACCGAGCACAAGGACCTGCAGTTCCGGGTCGACTTCAACCGTATGGAAACATCCGACTTGATTCGGATTTGGGAGGCGGTGCAGCGCCCGTACCGCCTGAGCGTCTCCTATGTGGTGCGCACCGCGCGCATCGAGAGCCAGCTGGTGGTTGAGACCCCACTGGTGAGCCAACGCAACATCACGCTGACCGAGCGCTGAGCCGCTCCGCGCCGCCGCACAGCAGAGACAGGACAGTCATGAAAGAAGGAGAGACAAGATGTCATCACTAGCGAGTCAACCCTGCGGCTGCGGCTGCGTGCCGTGCGCGTGCGTGAGTCCGCCGGGCGAAGGCTGCTTGCCGACGGCGTGCAGCACGCCGCGGCCATGCTTCTTCGACGGCCAGTTGATGGGCGCCGACGACCTCAACGCCGCGGTCAACTACGCGCGCAATCAGCAGCTGCTGCTGAGCCGCTTCCTCGGCGGCTGGGGGATCCTGGGTGGGCTGCGCCTCGACGCGCCCCAGGGCGCCGTCGAGCACAACCGCGCCAAGCACCTAGCCACCGGCGACATCACGACATTGACGCCCAATCCGCAAATCCTCTCAGGCACGGTGATCCAAGTCAGCGCCGGCGCAGCCCTCGACGCCCTCGGCCGCACGCTGGTGCAGTGCGAGCCGGTGACGCTCAACGTGCAAGAGCTAGCCAAGGCGGCCACCGGCGGCTCACTCAAAACCGGTACCTGCGCAGAGCTGCTGGGGCCGTACTGCATCGACCCCAGCGTAACCCAGTACCTGGTGACGGAGTTTTACCTGGTGGCTGAGTTTCTGGAAGAGCCCCAGCGGCTCGCGCCCCGCTTCTCAGGCGGCGGCGCGTGCGACCCAGCCCCGACGTGTGACTTCAGCCGCAAGGTGGAGAGCGTGCGCTACTCGCTGGTCGGCCAGTTGCCAGAGACTTACCAAATCACTGGCTGCCTGAGCTCCGAGGACTTCTACTTCCCAGAGGTACCCCTTGGAAACAACCCGGACCCCAACATCTGCCGCGACGAAGTGTTTGCGTTCCTGGACACCATCCAGGGCCAGCTCGCCGCAGCCTGCTGCTCCCGGCCGGTGGTGGTCCTCGGCAAGGTGCTGCTCACCCGCGAGCCGGGCGTGCTGGCGGACGACCTCGTGCCGGCGCCCCTCTACACCATCCTGATGGACTCCTACCCCAAGCGAAAGCTGACGATGCAACAAGGCGTGTTCACGCGCTTCTTCCCCAACATGCTGTGCGCCTGCACCATGTCCCCCGAAGGAGGCATGTGATGGCCTGGGGTGCTCAAGGCGTGTTTGCGTTGCCGTGCGGGAGTAGCGGTGGAGCGGAGTCCTACGGCATCACCCTCGGCATCGCGGCGTGGACCCAGATAGATGAGTTCGAGCCGATCGGGGACCTGGAACTCGAGGTCACGGTCTCCCAGTCCCGGGAAGTAAGCATCATCCTCACGGGCAGCGTGAGCAACAACACGGCACTCGCGCGCTCCGAGTTTGATGTGTCCATCGACGGGGTGCGCGCGCTGTCGGTCTGCACGGTCTTCTCGCCAGCGGGCGAGGACCCGTCGACCGTCGCAGTGACGGCACACGGCACGCTCAGCCCGGGTACCCACTACATCCGAGGACTCTGGCGCTTACAGACCGCCGATCCGCCGACTCAAGTCAACGCCAGCATCGGAGCGCTCCATCTGGAGGCGATCGTCGCCCAGGCTGTGCCGTGAGTAGCGTTGGCGACAACGTCGTCCGCGGAGCGCCGCAGACCTACGGCGAAGCGAAGCCCATCCGGCGGCTCGCGGACGACGCGGGCGATGAGCCGCGCGGTAACGGTGTGCCAATTGTGAGCCCCACGACCACGCTGCTCGGCGCCGCGAGCCTGCGCTGGCGCGAAGCCGCAGCGCGCCTCGGTCTCTCGAGACCCGCCGTCCACCTCGGGGAAGTGCTGCTGCGCGCCGAAGTCGACATCGAGGCCCGCGCCGCGCTCCTGGGTGAGCAAGCCGGCCGCATCGCCCCCTGGCGCGCGGACCTCCTGCGAGCCGTGTCGAGTGAGGTGCCACCTGAGGCCTCCATGCGTGGGTTGCTTGAGCTAGAGCGCCGCCAAGTCATCCGTCCACTCCGCGGCAGCGCCGGCCCCTGGCTCAACCTAGAGCTAGAGCTTGACAGTCGAGTGAGGGAGCACTGCTTCGGCGCCTCCCCGCAACCAGAGCTCCTCGCCGGCATCGTATCCGCGCGGGTGTTCGACTCGCTGAAGCAAGCAGCCGACCTGAGCGCGTCGCGCAGCGGGCAAGTGCTGGTGCTACTCCGCGGTCGACGCGGCAGCGGTCGCGACACCGCGCTCGGTGTGCTGCTGCGGCTCATCAGCGGAGCACCCCCCGTCGGCGCCGCACCGCATATAAGCGCCGCACCGCTCATGAGCACAGCACCGCTCACTCGCGACGTCGCGGCCCTGCGCGGCGACATGGATCCACTTGAGCCTGAGCTGTCCGGCGCAGCCGCGGTGTGGGACGCGCGCGGCGTCGACGTCAGCCCGGAAGACTTGCAGCGCGCCACTCACTTCCTCAGCCGCAGTACGACCGTTGCCGTCGCGCTCCTGGATCCGCATCAAGACGCCCCCGACCTGCCCGAGCGCGCTCAAGTTGCCGTGAGCTGTGACGCCCTAGACGCCGCCGAACGCCGAGCGCTGTGGCGAGCGGCGCTAGAGAGCGCCAGCGCCGAGCTCGGGCTCGCTTCTGCGCCGCAGCTCGTCCACGGCGAAATTCTCGCAGCGGTGCCGCAGCGACTAGCGACTCGCAATCGCGCCGGCATCGGACTCGCGCGCCGCGCGCTGGCTGCGCTCCCGCCGCTTGGGACGCCACTAGCGTCTGACTCACTCATCCAGGAGGTCGAGCAGCAGCTTCAACAGCTCGTCCAGCCGTCGAGCACTCGCGGCATCGTGGTGGAGCAACCCAACGCGACGCTCGACCAGCTCATCGTCGCGCCGACCATCCGCGCGAGCCTCAACCAGCTGCTCGCGCTGGTGTCAGCCGCCGAGTACGCCCCCGACCCGCGCCGCGCGGGCGTCAAAGCGCTCTTCAGCGGCCCGCCTGGCACGGGCAAGACGCTCGCGGCCCGCGCCCTCGCCAGCCACCTCGGTCTACCCATATTCCGCGTAGATTTGTCGAGCCTAGTCTCCAAATGGCTGGGCGAAACCGAGAAGAACCTGCGTCACGCCTTCGACGCCGCGGAGTCTGCGGGCGCGCTGCTCTTGTTTGACGAAGGCGACTCACTCTTCGGCAAGCGCGCGCAGGTCGAGAAGGGCACCGACCGCTACGCCAATCTGGAGGTGAGCTACCTCTTGCAGGCGCTAGAAGCCCACGACGGCGTGGTCATCGTCACCACCAATCAGCGGAGCGCCATCGACCGTGCCTTCCTGCGCCGCTTCGACATCGCGACGGACTTCCACCCGCCAACCCGCGACGAGCGCCAGCAGCTCTGGCTCCAAGAGCTGCGCGCCCCCGGCGCAGACCTGCCCCCGTCGCTCTTGAAGGAGCTAAGCCAAGTCGACCTAAGCGGCGGCCACATCGCCGCCGCAGCCCGCCTAGCCTGCGCGCTAGCAACCACCCGCACGGAAACGGTGCTCACCGGCGCCCACCTCTACGCCGCCATCGCCTCGGAGCTCTCCAAGCTAGGCGCCGCCGCCCTAGCCGCCCAATGGGCCGCCCGCGCCGAGAAGTAGCCATGCTGGAGCAAGCCAAACGCCCCGCCAGCGCACTAAAAAGCGCCAGCGCCCCCAGCGCCGACGCCGCCCTGCGCCGCCCCATCGACCGAGAGATCGATCCGTTTGGTCCTCAGCTAGCGGAGAACAAGCGCCCGACAAATAGCGAAATCGCTAGCGCGAGGCCGCCTCCAACATGGGGAAGCAACGACGAAGTAGAAGCTCCTCAACTTGCGAAGCAAAGCGTCGAAGCCGATCGGGTAGATCCGACGGGGGGCCGAAGAATGGCCGCCGAACAAGAACTCTCCGGGCGACAGTTGCCCGCTGAGCTCGCACCGATGGAATTTCCGCACGCATCGCAAATTCGCTCGGCCCTGGGCGTGTCGGACCCACTGATGGCGCTTCATGATCCCGAAGGATGTCGTGGCCGAGGCGTGCCGGCTTTCACTCAGCACACGACTGCTCACTTTGCCGATAAGTGTCCTTCGCTAGGCGTCGCGGCCCACGAAGCGGCGCATGTACTGCAGCACCGAGGCCGCACTCGAGATCGCGGATTGGGTGCGGAGGGACACGCGATGGCTGTGGAATCGGCCATGTCTTCGTCTGGCTCCGCAAAAGCGTTGATCGGAAATCACGGCGCCGCGGTGACTTCGAGCACGCGCGGCTACGTGGCAACAGAGGACGGAACGTATCAGGTCGCGGAGACCCTTGAGGCTGCCACTACGGGGGGGCAGGACGCCTACGCCACTCCCGGCTTGATCGCGTCCGCGGCAGCTGTTCTCAAGGCCAAAGGGTCGGATATCGAACTGTCCGCCGGGGGCGCGAAGTTGATCAAGATGCCCGACGGCACTGACATCGGCCTTTCCCACATCAATGTGAAGTTCCCCAAGGTCGATCCAAAGTCCGAGAAGTTTTGGTCCGATTGTCGTGAAGCAGGTCGTTCGGTGGCCGGCGCGAAAAAGGACGATCCGGATAGTGTGCCCCTGCGCGGGGTGGGGACCATCCCGTTTCAGGGCAACCGGAATGTACCAGGGTTCACGGCTTACCTCGACGAGTGCATCAGCGCAGAAGGCGCGGCTTACAAAAAGAAAACCTCAGCCGAAAAACAAGCCTTCGCGAAAAGGGCGTACGGCAAGTTCCAGAAGCTCTCCCAAGAGGAGGTGGACAAGTACGCCAGGCGTGGGCTGCTGATTGGCCGCGACAAGGAGCTCGGGGTCGACCGCTTTGCGGATGCTCAGCCGGGCGAGGCCTTTGTGTCCGTCGCACGAGACGGCGCCGATTTGGGAGAATCCCACTTCCACTTTGCAACCGTCGTAATGGCAACCGGTCCGGATCGCGTAACTCTCGAGAACACTGGAGGCGACCCCGGCCAGACGTCAACGCGATGGAGCATCAAAATGTATGGCGTTCCAACCCCCGACAACAACCGATGGGGGCAGACGTTTCACGAGTCGAGCCCTCTGGCCGGCGGGACACATCTTCGAACCTTCGTGGCCCGGTTCATGCCGCCTCCCCCATCGGACTTGGGTGTGGCTCTTTTCCGACGAGCATATTTCCGTGCGATATCGATCACTTGAC
>CAZKDY010000071.1:0-12744 GCA_964551615.1 uncultured Polyangiaceae bacterium | reverse complement strand
AGGACTACGAGTGCATCTGCGGCAAGTACAAGCGCATGAAGCACCGCGGGATCGTGTGCGAAAAGTGCGGTGTTGAAGTCATCCAGAGCAAGGTGCGGCGCGAGCGGCTCGGCCACATCAACCTGGCGACTCCGGTAGCGCACATCTGGTTCCTGAAGAGCCTGCCTTCGCGCATCGGCAACATCCTCGACATCACCCTGAAGGACCTAGAGAAGGTCCTCTACTGTGAGGCCTACATCGTGATTGAGCCCAAGGACACTGGGCTCGCGCTGGGCGATTTGCTGACGGAAGAGAAGTACGCGCAGCTGCTGGATGAGTACGGCGACGACGCCTTTGAGGCTCAGATGGGCGGCGAAGCGGTGGTCTCTTTGCTCAAACAAGTTGAGGTGCACGACCTCGCTGAGCAGCTCCGCGCGGAGATGAAGGAAGCTACCAGTGAGGCCAAGCGCAAGAAGCTCGCGAAGCGGCTGAAGGTGGTTGAGGCTTTCCGTGGTAGCGGCAACCGCCCCGAGTGGATGATGTTGAACGTCATCCCGGTATTGCCTCCGGATTTGCGGCCCTTGGTGCCGCTCGACGGCGGGCGTTTCGCCACCAGCGATCTAAACGACCTCTACCGTCGCGTGATCAACCGCAACAACCGCCTCAAGCGGCTGCTTGAGTTGAACGCGCCGGAGATCATCATCCGCAACGAGCGGCGGATGCTGCAGGAGGCGGTCGACGCGCTGTTCGACAACGGCCGCCGCGGTAAGACCATAACCGGGCCCAACAAGCGCCCGCTGAAGAGCTTGAGCGACATGCTCAAGGGCAAGCAGGGGCGCTTCAGGCAGAACCTGCTCGGCAAGCGCGTCGACTACTCCGGTCGTTCGGTGATCGTGGTGGGGCCGTCGCTCAAGTTGCATCAGTGCGGCTTGCCAAAGAAGATGGCCCTCGAGCTGTTCAAGCCGTTCATCTACAACAAGCTTGAAGAGCGCGGCTACGTCAACACCATCAAGAGCGCAAAGAAGATGGTGGAGAAGGAGCGCCCCGAGGTCTGGGATATCCTCGAGGAAGTGATCACCGAGCACCCGGTTCTCTTGAACCGCGCTCCAACGCTTCATCGCCTTGGTATCCAGGCGTTCGAGCCCGTGCTGATTGAAGGCAAGGCGATCCAGCTGCACCCCTTGGTCTGTACCGCGTTCAACGCTGACTTCGACGGGGACCAGATGGCGGTGCACATACCGCTCAGCGTCGAGGCGCAGATGGAAGCGCGCGTGCTGATGATGAGCACGAACAACATCCTCAGCCCCGCCAACGGTCGCCCGATCATCAACCCCACGCAGGACATCGTGCTCGGGCTGTACTACGCGACTCGCGCGCGTAAGGCGGCGAAGGGCGCCTACAAAGAGGGCACCTTCAAGGGTAACGAGTCGAAGGTCGAAGGCTTCATTGCGGGCGTCTACGCGTCTCCTGGTGAGGTGCGCATGGCGTACGACAGTGGAGTCGCCGAGCTACACGCGCCCATCCGCGTGCGCATCGTTGACAAGGATGATGAGGGTAATCCGCGTAGCCGCATGGTCGATACCACCGTGGGCCGCGTGCTGATCAGTGAAGTGCTGCCGCCTGACATCCCGTTCGACTACGCGAACAAGGTGCTGAATAAAAAGGCGCTGAGCCAGCTGATCGACGTCTGCTACCGCAAGCACAAGAACAAGGAAACGGTCCTGCTCGCGGACCGCTTGCGTACGCTGGGCTATCACTATGCCACCAAGGGCGGTGTGTCGGTCTGCATGGATGACATGGTCATCCCCGACAAGAAGAAGGATCTCATCGAAGCCGCTCAAGCCGAACTGGAGCGCGTCGTCGATCAGTACCAAGAGGGTCTGATCACTGACGGTGAGCGCTACAACAAGGTCGTCGACATTTGGGCTGGCGTGGCGGATCGCGTCACCGAAGAGATGATGACGGTCATCGCGAAGACCAACGACGGCGAAGCCAGCTTCAACCCGATCTACATCATGGCTGACTCGGGTGCTCGTGGCTCGACCCAGCAGATGCGGCAGTTGGCCGCCATGCGCGGGCTGATGGCGAAGCCGTCAGGCGAGATCATCGAGACCCCGATCACCGCGAACTTCCGTGAAGGGCTCACTGTGCTGCAGTACTTCACGTCGACCCACGGGGCTCGTAAGGGCCTCGCCGATACGGCGCTCAAGACCGCGAACTCAGGTTACCTGACCCGCCGCTTGGTCGACGTCGCGCAGGACGCTGTGGTCGCGGAGTACGACTGCGGAACTTTGGACGGCATTCGCGTCACGAAGCTCGAGGAAGCAGGCGAAGTCATTCAGCCTCTAGGCGACCGTATCTTGGGTCGCGTGATGCTGGAGGACGTCGTGGATCCGCTGACTGGCGAGGTCTTGGTGCCGAATAACACCGAGCTCGACGAGGCGCTGGTTCGCGAGATCGAGGACGCTGGCATCGAAGAGGTCGTGATTCGTTCGGTGCTGACTTGTCAGACCCGCCGCGGCGTGTGCGCCATGTGCTACGGCCGCGACCTGGCACGAGGCTACCGCGTCAACATCGGCGAAGCGGTGGGCATCATCGCTGCTCAGTCGATTGGCGAGCCTGGCACGCAGCTCACGATGCGCACGTTCCACATCGGTGGCGCGGCCGCGCGTGGCAAGATCGAGCAGAGCAACCTGGAGACGCGCACCGAAGGTACCGTGCGGCTTCGCACCACCCAGACCGCCGTCCGGCAGGACGGCGCGACGGTGGTCATGAACCGTCACGGTGAGCTGATCGTGATGGATGACACGGGGCGCGAGCGTGAGCATCACCGCTTGGTGTATGGCGCTCAGATCAACGTCAAGGATGGCGACCGCGTTAAGGCGGGCACCCTAGTCGCTGAGTGGGACCCATTCGCCACGCCGATCCTCACGGAAGTGCAAGGCGTTGTTCAGTTCGGCGACCTAGTTGAAGGTGTAACCTTCATGGAGAAGGTCGACGAAGTGACCGGCCTCAGCCGCAAGATCGTCACCGAGTCCCGCGCCGCCGACCTGCGGCCTCGCGTCACCATCACCGATCCAGAGACTGGAGAGCCCTTCAAGATCCCTGGGACCGACTTGGATGCTCGTTATCTGCTCCCGGTAGGCGCCAACATCGTCTGCCAGGATGGAGAGATGATCTATCCCGGTGACCCGCTGTCCAAGATGCCCCGCGACACCACCAAGGTGCAGGACATCACCGGTGGTCTGCCCCGCGTCGCGGAGTTGTTCGAGGCTCGTAAGCCGAAGGACCACGCCATCATCAGCGAGATCGACGGCATCGTCAGCTTCGGCAAGGACACCAAGGGCAAGCGCAAGGTCGTGGTCACCCCAGTGGATCTGGACGGTGGTCTGCAAGCGGACCAAGAGCGCGAGTACTTGATTCCGAAGGGAAAGCACATCCAGGTGCAACCTGGCGACTTCGTGCGCGCCGGCGACCCGTTGCAAGACGGTCCTGCAAACCCTCACGACATCTTGCGCGTGAAGGGCGAGAAGGAGCTAGCCGCGTGGTTGGTGAATGAAATCCAGCAGGTTTATCGCTTGCAGGGCGTAGGCATCAACGACAAGCACATCGAAGCCATCGTGCGGCAGATGCTGCGCCGCGTGCGCATCAAGGACGTCGGCGACACCAACTTCCTGATCGACGAGCAAGTTGAGAAGTACGTGTTCGAGCGCGAGAACGCTCGAGTGATGGATCGCGCAGGGGCGCCAGCCGTCGCTGAGCCAATGTTGCTTGGTATCACTAAGGCATCGCTCTCCACCGAGTCCTTCATCAGCGCCTCATCGTTCCAGGAGACCACCAAGGTGCTCACCGAGGCCGCCATCTGCGGCAAAACCGACGATCTCCGCGGCATCAAGGAGAACGTCATCATGGGCCGCCTGATCCCCGCAGGGACAGGGCTACCTGCGTACAAGCGTCTGAACGTGATCGTGGAGGACGACGTCCACCACGCCGCGGCAGCGCGCGTCTATCACCCAGCGCCTCAGATGACCGCTGCGGTGGGTGAGGACTGAGCGCGGCAGACCGCTGGCAGTCGCTGGCTGGAGCTATAGCAGCCTCCAGCTAGCGTGCTCACGCGCAGGGGCTTCTGGCGATGCTGGGGCCCCGTTCGCGTTTGTGCTGCTTCCCACCTATGATCCAAGCGATGCGCGCATGGTTGAGGACGCTGCTACCGGTCCCTCCAGGACGAGCGGCGGTGCGAGCCGCTGCCGTGGGGCTCGCGCTCGCGCTCACGCTTAGCTGCGATGAGGCGCCGGCCCCTCGGCCTCAGGCCAGCTCAAGCGCCGCGAGCGCTGCGCTCGCGCCAGGCGCCGCGCTGAGCGCTCCTACGGCGCCTGCGGGCCACGTGCTGCTACGCGGCTCTTCCATCGCGTTCAGCGCTGCCGCTCAGCGTGAGCAGAAGCCACCGCTCACAGGTGTCGCTGAAGAGCGGCTCAAGCTCGCGCGAGGCGAAGCCAAGCTTTGGTCTCCGGTTGGTGCGCGCGTCGCCCAGCCCGTCCTGGCGGTGCTCACCACGAAGGCTAGCGCGGGTGCGTGCGCGATCTGGAGTCAGCTCAAGGGCGCGCCTGGCTTTTTGTTGTGCCCTCCGCCCGCTGAGAGCGCCGAGTTGGCGGCCACAGGCTTCAAGCAAGCCATCGCCGCGCTACAGGCTCGCCACCCCGGCTACGTAGCGCCCAGGAGCACCTTGGTCGCCTACGCAGAAGCAGCAGACGGGGCCCTGCTCCTCATGCGCGAGAAGCCGTCATTGTTTCCCAGAGGATTTTTGATCGGGGGTGGGTACGGCGCGTTCACCACGAGCGCCGTGCACGCCTTCGCGTTGCAAGGCGGTGAGCGCGTGGTGTTCGCCTGCGCAGGTTGTGACGCGGACCGCACGGTAACTGCGCTGCTCCGCGAGGGGCTGTCGTCCAGGCGCGTCGACCAGGCCGAGCCAGGGGTCGAGGCGCTCAAGACGGAGTGGGCGTGGCTGAGGCAGGGCGATCCGTGGTGGCAGGCGGCCGCTGCTCCGTGACTCCAGAGCCCAAACCTCAAGACCGATATTGCATATCCGCATGGTACCTATTGATTGCGGATCAGCGGGTGTTTTGTCGCTGCGGCCCGCGTAGGTCGTTCGGGTGAGGTTTGTCACACTAGGGAGTTGGGGCTGCAGGATCCCAAGCGCACCAGCACGGCGCCAGTTCGTCCTCGCGGCGCTAGCAGCTGCGCTGCTCAGTTGGCCGGCCTGCACACCGAAGGGGTCTGAGACATCCGGTCAGCGCGCAGAGGCGGCCTCGCAGGGCTCTACACATCGCGCCCGGGGGGCTCCGTTGCTGCCCGCCCACCCCCAGAAAATGCGGACGGCGGACGCGGGTGGTGGCCTGGCGACTCCGGTCGTGGGCAAGCCCCCAGGGCCCAAGCCCTTGACGGCTGACGCGGAGCTGCAGCCGCTTGAGGTGCCGGGCTACCGCGCCGGCGTGATTGCGTTGCCGCTGGGAATTACCGGTACTCGGCCCCTGCTCGTCGCGCTCCACGGCAACTACGACCGACCCGAGTGGCAGTGCATGGTCTGGGCCGAGCTGGTCAAGCATCAAGCGTTCGTGGTGTGCCCTCGGGGGGTTCCGCGTGGTGACGCGCCAAAGTCCGAGGACCGCTGGACCTACGCAGGTATTCCGGACACGCTGAAGGAGACCTTCGCCGCGCTCCGGGCCGCGCGCTTGGCGTACGCAGGCTATGTAGATCCCGGCCCCGCGGTGTTCACTGGCTTTTCACTGGGTGCCATCTACGGAGTGCACATTTTAGGCGCCGACGCGGGGAAGCGCGCTACTTATGGCGCTGGGGACGAGCCTCCATTTAGCCACGCGGTGCTGGTCGAGGGTGGGGACCAAGGCTGGTACGCCGGCCGCGTCAAACAGTTCCGTGCGGATGGTGGTAAGGGCGTGCTCTTCGCCTGCGGTCAGCACGCGTGCCGCGCCAAATCGCAGTCCGTGGTGAAGCGCTTGCAGCGCGCGGGCCTGAGCGCCGACGTGGGCTTCCTCGGCAACGTGGGGCACACCTACGACGGTCGGGTCGCAGAGTCGATTGCCCAAGCCTTGCCAGCGCTGCTGGGCGACGATGTGCGCTGGGAGCCGGCCTTAGCCAAGCCTCAGGCTCCGCCGAGGTAGCTGAAGTTGCAGGCCTTTCACGGCTGAGCAGCCGCGGTCCGGGGTGTTCGTTTGACCCTGCTGCGCAGCTATCTGAAGCTGCCTCAGATCAACGTCGATCGACGTCATGCACCGTTCGGAGGGCCAGTGAATCAAACACCTGCCGGGTCGCGCCTGCGTGAACGCGAAATCCCCCTGGAGCTGGTCCAGCTCGACTACGCGCGTGCACGCTATGGTGAGGAGGTCGATCGCTACGCGGGCTTCTTTTTTGCGACGGACCCCCTCGCCGACGCGGTGGTTGAGGACTTTGAGCGGCTGGGTTGGCAGCTGGGCTTTCAGATGCTGGCGACCGCCCTGGACCGCGGGGTTGACGCGGTAGCTGACGCTCCCGCCAGCCTGAGAGAGCTATTCCGTGTGGTCGAGCGCGTGCCGGATTGGGTGGACTGGCGCCGCGTCGAGCTGGGAGCGCGGACCTTTCAGCGCGCAGGGGTCCACGCCAACGTCGTGCTCAGCGCCGTCAGCCTGATGGTCGCCTATCGCTCCTCGGTGGCGAACAAGCCGCTGGTGTTTACCCGCGCGCTGGAGCGCATGGCGCCACGACGCCTCGCGGAGACTGGGCGGTTCGTCGTAGCGGTATGTCAGGCGGATGGGCTGCGACGCGGCTCAGAGGGCTTTAAGCTCGCGATCCGCGTGCGGCTCATGCACGCCAAGGTCCGCGGCCTGATCTTGCGTTCGCCGCGTTGGGACTCTGCGCGGTGGGGCGCTCCCATCAACCAGGCCAATATGGCCGGCACGACGCTGCTCTTCTCGTACGCCCTGCTGGCTGGTCTCAGGAAGCTTGGCTTTCACGTATCGCGCCGCGAAGGCGCCGCGCTGATGCACCTGTGGCGCTACGCGGGCTGGCTGTCGGGGGTGGACGAGGAGCTGTTGTGTGATGACGAAGCAAAGGCTGCTCACCTGCTTGAGCTCGGGTATCTGATTCAACCTGGCGCAGACGAAGACGGACGCGCGCTGGCTCGGGCGCTCAGTCAGGCGCCCATCGCCCACGGGCGGAACGTCGTTGAGCGCTTCATCGGTCGCGCGGTGGTGAGCTACATCGATGGCATGACCTGGGCGCTGAACGGCCCAGAGTTGGCGAGCGACCTTAGAATCGGCCATCGCCCGTGGCGGCACGTGATTCATGTGTCGCGGGCAGTGATCCGTCCGCTGGAACGCTTGCGCCGCGCGCTCCCGTTCGGAACCGCGCTGTTCGCTCGGGCGGGTAACTACGCCATGCACTACGGTATCGCCGTCCAGCTACGGGGACGTGACGCTGATTTTAAGCCGCCCACGCGCCTGCCCACGCAGCCCGCGGCGCGCGCCAAGGCGGCCTAGCGGCTTGGCAAGGCGTTCGGGTCCAGTTGCGCCTGGATCGCGGTTCGCGGCGCTAGAGCATTGTCAGCTCAGTTGGGTGAGGCTAGTTCAAGCCGTATGTCTGATCGTAAGCTCAAGGTGCTGACCGCTGTGGGGGCTGACCAGCCCGGCTTGGTCAAGCAGATCTCTTCGCTGATCCATGGCTCTGGAGCAAACCTGGAAGATAGCCGCATGGCCATCTTGGGCGGGGAGTTCGCCTTGGTGCTGCTGTACTCGGGCACGCAAGGCGCGCTTGAGCAGGTCCAGCTGGGGACCAGCGTCCTCGCGAGCAAGCTCGAGCTGCAGTTCGTGATCAAAGACACCGCGATCCCTGCCGCGCGCCCGTTCAGATCCTATCGCTTGCGGGTGAGCGGCTTGGATCGCCCCGGCATCGTGGAATGCGTGACCGAGGTGCTGGAGCCGAGGCACGTGAACGTGGAGTCCCTCGACACGCGGCTCGCTCACATGCCGCTGACCGGCACGCCCACCTTCGTGCTAGACGCCGTCCTCCAGATCCCTCCGGAAGTCGCCCTGAGCGAGCTTCGTCGCGCGCTCTCCGAGCAGTGTGACGCCGAGCACCTAGACTACGTCTTGGATGCTCGAGTCTAGCGAGCTCACGTTATCCCAAGAAAATTCTGTGCGGATAATCGCGCCGAGGTGCGCCTCCCTGCGTCGACGCGGCGGCTCGCGGCCAGGGGGGTTTAGGGAGCGTCCATTAAGCTGATGCTTGAGAGCACCAGCTCGCGCAGGCGCGCTTCGTCTCCGGCCACGGGCCCCAGGTGCCCATCGACGGCTAAGAACGCAAACCCATGAACCAGCGCCCACGCGCCAAAGATCAGAGTGTCTTCACTCACGCGGGCAGCGAGGGGCGCCGCGCTGGCGACTAGCGCGTCGCGTACTAGCGTGAACGCCGTGACCGCTGCCGCACCCAGCTCTGGGTGGTCGGTGTTGAGCAGCACGCGGCGGCTGACCATGACGCGAAAATGGGAAGGGTGTTTCGCGGCGAAGACCACGTACTCGACGCCCATCGCTCGCGCCATCTGTGTGGGGTTCGTTACCGTCGCCGTTACCTCGCGCAAACGTCGTGCGAGCAGGTCGAAGCCTTCGACGGCTACGGCGGCCAGCAGCGCCTCTTTATCGGCGAAATGGTGATAGGGCGCGGCGTCGCTCACCCCTGCCGCCTTGGTCGCGGCGCGTAGGGTGAACGCCTCTGGTCCGCTCTTACCGATCAGGTCGAGGGTTGCGTCCAGTAAAGCGCGGCGCAGAGCCCCGTGGTGATAGGCGCCTGATTTCCTGTGTACCGCTCGCTGCTTCATGGTCTTACTGGAGACGCCGGACTCTAGTCAGAATGGGCGCGGCTGTGCTCCGGGAGACTCATTAGTTTCGGCGCCATCCACGGCTCCATAGCTGTGGGCCAGCTGCACGAGGCTGCACGGGTCGGTCAGTCTGCCGACGGCCGCCGTGAACGGTTGATTTGGAGTCGACCCAGGGCTACACAGCACCTGCGCTGACAGGCAGCGATGGCATGCCTAGAGCGCGCAGACCCCAGCGGTGAACAAGTGCTCAGGCTGCCTGTGATGCTTGATATCTGACGCAGAACTCGCAGAAATCAGATAGCTTTTCCCTACGCTTCTGATGGAAGTTCGGCCGCTGCTTGGCTGTGCTTGACAGCAGCCCCGCCGTAAGTACCCTTCCGCTCCCCCGCAGCCTGGGATCCGTTCGTGGCTGGGAGGGAGCGCCTCGGCGCACGATCCCAAAACCAGCAGCGTTCGCACCCCGCGGCGCGAACTCCAGAACTCGTTTCTTACTAGGTGGCAATTCGCCATCACGCAGCAGGCCAATGCCCACGATTCAACAGCTCATCCGTCGCGGCCGAAAAGCGGCGGCAGTCAAGACCGGCTCTCCCGCGCTCAAGTCGTGCCCTCAGAAGCGTGGTGTTTGCACCCGCGTCTACACGACCACCCCCAAGAAGCCGAACTCCGCGCTCCGCAAGGTGTGTCGCGTGCGCCTCACCAACGGGATGGAGGTCACCAGCTACATCCCCGGTGAAGGCCACAACCTTCAAGAGCACAGCGTTGTGCTCATTCGTGGCGGCCGCGTGAAGGATCTTCCCGGTGTGCGCTACCACGTGGTGCGCGGCACCCTCGACGCCTCTGGCGCTTCAGGTCCAAGCAGCACCAACAAGGCAAACCGTAATCGCAAGCGTTCCAAGTACGGCGTCAAGCGCCCGAAGTCCTGAGGTCTAAGCCATGCCCCGTAGGCGCGAAGTTCCCAAGCGGAAAATCACCCCCGATCCAAAGTACAAGGACAAGCTCGTCGCGAAGTTCATGAACGCCCTGATGCTCGACGGTAAGAAGTCGACGGCTGAAGGCATCATGTACGGCGCGTTCGACATCATCGAAGCTCGCTTCAAGCAAGATCCGTTGGAGATCTTCCGCAAGGCGCTGGACAACGTGAAGCCGCGCTTGGAGGTCAAGAGCCGCCGCGTGGGTGGCGCTACCTATCAGGTCCCGGTCGAGGTTCGCCCCGAGCGCCGCGTCGCGCTCGCCATGCGTTGGCTGGTGGGCTTCTCTCGCGGTCGCGGCGAGAAGACCATGCGCGAGCGCTTGGCGGCTGAGTTCGTCGACGCGAGCCAGTTGCGTGGCGGTGCCGTCAAGAAGAAGGACGACACCCACAAGATGGCCGACGCCAACAAGGCGTTCGCGCACTATCGCTGGTAGTCGATTCGTCCGCTTCCTCTCTCGAGTTTTGGAGTTTCCTTAGCGTAATGCATCAGCTCACATAAGGATCGGGTTACGAGATCTGTCGGCGCGGCCGACTTCAAGACAGCGGCGCTGCCTTGCGACACTCAGCCACGCTGAAGCGATTGGCGTACCCCGAACCCCTTCTAGGCGCGGACCTCGGTCCACGGTTTCTCAAGATTGCGAGACACCGAGCTTAGAGGGGGTTTCGTTCGTCCTGAGCTCATACCTCTCGGAAACACTAGGCTACGTCCCTAAACCCAATCCGACCCTGTATCAGAAATGGCTCGCGAGTTTCCCATAGAGCGCACCCGGAACATCGGGATCATGGCCCACATCGACGCGGGCAAGACGACGACCACCGAGCGCATCCTGTTCTACACGGGCATCACCCACAAGATCGGGGAGGTGCACGATGGCGCTGCGACCATGGATTGGATGGAGCAGGAGCAGGAGCGAGGGATCACGATCAGCAGCGCCGCGACGAACTGCTTCTGGACGCCCACTGAAGGCAGCGGCGCGCTGGCAGGCAGCCAGCATCGCATCAACATCATCGACACGCCTGGCCACGTCGACTTCACCATCGAGGTTGAGCGCTCGCTGCGCGTACTAGATGGCGCGGTCGCGGTGTTCGATGGCGGCAACGGCGTCGAGCCACAGAGTGAGACCGTATGGCGCCAGGCGGATCGCTACAGCGTCCCGCGCATCGCGTTCGTCAACAAGATGGACAAGGTCGGCGCGGAGTTCCAGATGAACTTGGACTCCATGCGCACCCGCTTGGGCTGCGTACCAGTCCCGATCCAGTGGCCCGTCGGTGAAGCCGATCAGTTCCGTGGCATGGTCGATCTGGTCCGCATGCGCGCGGCCATCTTCAATAACGAGAGCTTGGGCGCCGATTTCGAGTGGACCGACATCCCGGAGGATATCCGCGCGGAGTGCGCCGCGGCGCGTGAGGTCATGCTCGAGGCCTGCGCTGACATGGATGACAGCATCATGGAGCAGTTCTTGGATGGCCGCTCCGACGCGGTCTCCCATGAGCGTATCCACGCGGCGCTGCGCAAGGGCACCCTCGAGTTCAAGTTCGTGCCGGTGCTGTGCGGCTCGTCGTTCAAGAACAAAGGCGTCCAGTTGTTGCTAGACGCTGTCGTGAACTACCTACCGTCTCCGGCGGATGTGCCCGACGTGGAGGGCACAGATCCGGCAGACGAAGACAAGAAGCTCACGCGCCCCCCGTCTGACGACGCACCGTTCGCGGCGCTGGCGTTCAAGATCGCCAACGATCCGTTCGTGGGTAACCTAACGTTCTTCCGGGTCTACTCCGGCAACATCAGCAGCGGCACCGCGGTGCTCAACTCGGTGCGCGGCAAGCGCGAGCGCATTGGCCGCATCCTGCGCATGCACGCCAACAAGCGCGAAGAGCTGAAGCATTGCCACGCTGGAAATATCTACGCGGCGGTGGGGCTGCGCGATACGCGCACGGGCGACACACTCTGTGACGACAAAGCCCCCATCGTGCTGATGAAGATGACGTTCCCGGAGCCGGTCATCTCCATCGCCATCGAGCCGCGCAGCCAAGCTGACGTGGACAAGCTGGGTATCAGCTTGCAGAAGCTCGCTCAGGAAGATCCATCGTTCCGTACCTTCACCAATGAAGAGACCGGGCAAACCATCATCGCTGGCATGGGCGAGCTCCACCTCGAGATCTTGGTTGACCGCCTGAAGCGCGAGTTCAAGGTCGAGGCCAACGTGGGCAAGCCTGAGGTGGCTTACCGCGAGGCAATCAGCGAGGCCGTGGTGTCCGAGGGCAAGTTCATCCGGCAGTCAGGCGGCCACGGCCAGTACGGCCACGTGAAGATTAAGCTCGAGCCTCTGCCCCGGGGCGGTGGCTTCGTGTTCGAGAACGCCATCGTGGGCGGCATCATCCCCAAGGAGTACATCCCCTCAATCGAGAAGGGGATTCGTGAGGCCATGGGTCGCGGCGTGCTCGCCGGCTTTCAGCTGATTGACGCCAAGGCAACTTTGATCGATGGCAGCTTCCACGAAGTAGACTCGTCGGGTCCAGCTTTCGAGATCGCTGGCTCCATGGCGTTCCAAGACGGCGCAAAGCGCGCCGGGCTCCACCTGCTGGAACCCCAAATGACCGTCGAGATCGTCACGCCCGAAGATCACATGGGTGATGTTATCGGCGATCTGAACTCGCGCCGCGGCCAGGTTCAAGGTATGAGCCAGCGCGGCGCCAACACGCAAATCATCGCGGCTCAAGTTCCGCTAGCCAGCATGTTTGGCTACGCGACGGAGCTGCGCAGCAAAACCCAAGGCCGCGCCACTTACTCAATGCACTTCTCGCATTACGAGGCGGTGCCCGGTCAAGTTCAAGAAGCAATTGTCGCGAAGGTCCGCGGCCACTGATAGCGAGGAAGCAATGGCGAAGGAGAAATTCGTACGTAAGAAGCCCCACGTGAACGTCGGCACGATTG
>CAZKDY010000070.1:10042-13324 GCA_964551615.1 uncultured Polyangiaceae bacterium | reverse complement strand
GGCTTGATGTCGGGGGGCAGCGGCACGATCTCCCCTCGCAAGACTGAGTGGCTAGGGGCGGCCTTTATAAATTCTTTGACTTGGTCGTTTTCATTCTCCTGCCGGTCGTCCCAAAATGCCGTCCAAACGATACTCGGACGCACCGAACTCAGCACGAAACGCCTGCTTCAGCTTTTCGTCCGGGGCGCCCACCAACATCCCGCTGGTGACGTTCTTGGCGGACCAGTCGTCTGTCGCGGGCGCGGTTTGGCGCCCGGCGCTGCGCAGGCGTCACCCAGGCGTGCGGCGCGCCCTTGACTACGCGGCCAGGGCCGACGGTGGCCACGCGATTGATGCCACTCGTTTTCGAATCGCTGGCTCGGCAACGCAACGCCCGGGTGAGGAGCGGGTTTTCTGGAAGCTACCCGAAGCCCGAAGACTTCACCGCTCTCAGGCGCGGGCTTCACGGGTGAACTTCACCGAATCTCCGCGTTTCCTGACGATCATCAGCAGCGTACGCCGCCGCGGGTCATCATTCGCAGATAAGAGCCTTGAACTGCGCTGTTATGCCATCGCCAGTCTCTTCCGGACCGCTCCGAGGTTTGTGTTCCTGATCAACCTCTCAGGTGATGCGACGACTTCCCTGAGACTGCGGGTGGGGGTCAGGAGCTGCAGCGAAACCTGTCGCACTAACCAGGGCCGCGAGCGCCGGTGAGCGTGACTGACTAAGCAGAACAGGGCACCTCCGGCACTCCGTGCCACAACCAGTGCACTTGGCATGAATAGCACTCACGTAGTTGCCGCCTGACTCACGGCGCTGCGTCGCCTTGCAGCCCGCGCAGTAGCGCTGCCCGCGATCACATCGCTGACAGAGCGGCTGCTGCGCACCGCATGCATCGCAGCTGAAAAGACGGCACCCGTCGATGGGCAAAGGACTCCATGTCGCCGATTTCTGGACATGGAGCTCCGGCCTTGTGCATGTTGTGCGCCTCCGAACCCTTGTTAGCCGGAGACTCCAGAAGGCCCAGAGTTGCTAGCTCCTGGGCCTTCGCTAATTTCGGCGACCGGAAGCGTGACTTGGGCCGCCGAGCGCGGCCCAGATCTTGGCCGGTGAACGGTGAAGTCTGCTGATCGTCAGGCCGCGGCTTTCACCGATCCGCTACGCGTTGCCAAGATCACCCACACCGCCGTTTTTGATGCAAACAAATGGCGCATCACTTGCCAGACACCTGGAGAGATTCGGTCCGACGTCGAACGTCGAACGGACAAGCTCGCATTCCTGCCGAAACCTGCAGGGTGGTTGACTCCTGACACCTCCGAGTCATAACCTCCGCACAAATGGCTGATGTGCAGGCCCAAGGGGAGTTGCAATGATGATGAAGTCAAATCTCGGTGCGGGTGGGTGGACACGGAGTGTGTTGTGTGCAGGTTGCGCGCTTGCGGGTATTGTCGGCGCGTTTCCTGCGTGTTCTGTGAACGTGGACGATGGTGACGCTGAGCAGAAGGCGGAACTCCAAGGGTCATGTGATTCGATTCCGAACGCCACTGCCCAAAAGCTTGAGTCAAGACTTCTTCAGCGAGTCTGTTCACCTGACGAGGGTGAGAAGAGCGCCGCTACGGTCTGGCTGGTGCTAGACGAAACACGCTTCGGAAAACTACCCGTTGACGCAGTCTCCGAGGATCTGTGGAAGGCGGTGGTTCCCGAGTTCCGCCGCGTGAGAGCGCAATTTTTGGCGCTTGCGGCTAGGAGCTATCCGGACGTCAGCATTGAGGATCGCGGCGGGTCGGATCCTTTCGTCACCGTTGTAGCGACTCGCGAAGACATGGTGCGGCTTGCCGCTGAGCCTCTGGTAGGCCAGTTGTCAACCTCTATCGAAGATTCCGAACGTGATCTGGTTCCCGCATCTAGTCAGTTCCCGACTACCGAAAATTTTGCGATATTAAACTTTTTCGGAGTTGTTGGGACCGGCGTCACAGTTTCATGCATTGAGGGAGGTGGCTACTGGACGTCTGTTGCAAATCTGGATGGGGTTCCGTCCGGCAGCTGCGTTGACACGTACGGAACGTCGTTCGCGTGCTCGGATCCGTCGCTGTCGCCCACCAATACCCACGTTGCCCAAGTTGCATCGGTTATCCGGACGAGCGCAGGTGGCGTTGCCGAGGCGGCTCCTGGGGCGACATTGGTAAATGGGGCTAGCCAAAATGGAATAGAAGCCGCCGTCGACTGGTCCCTGGCGCAAAACGCCCGAGTCATCAACCGAAGTGCTGCATCTGGTGGGACCACTCAGTCTGCTTACGAGCGCTACATGGACTACGTTGCTATGTGGAAATCACATGCGCCGGTGATAGTGGCGTCAGCGGGTAACAGCGGCGTGGGTAGCACGATCGGTCACCGTCTTCACAACGGCCTAGTCGTTGGCGGCACTGACGACGCTACACCACGCACATCAGTCGGGATATGGAGTGGAAGTCAATCTGTCAACGTCAACGGCGCGAATGGCTGGGAACTACCCCACATCGTTGCTCAGGCGCAGAACGTGGATATCGCAAACACCGCGCCAGGTTCGACCGGTCTTTCGACGGGAACCAGTTTCTCTGCACCACAGGTCTCCGGAGCCGCGGCACGAGCAATTGGCTCCAACTCGACATTGGTTGACTGGAACGTCGCAGTGATGGCTGGTATCATGGCTACCGGCTTCAACGTCGACGGCCCTGAACTGGATCTCGCCGACGGCGTCGATGACCGGGACGGTGCAGGCCTGCTAGACGCGAGCGCCGCGATCACCACACTCCAGTCTTCCTCTAAGCGCGACGGTGGTAACACCCCGGCGCAATATGGGCACGACTATGACATCCTTACCTCGTCGACCCTTCCCGCCGGGACATGGCACCCAGAGACCTACTACGCGACCGTTCCAGCTGGTAAGACGCTCAAGATTGCTTCGGTGATGTTCGCATCTTCATTTTGCTGGAACACGAGCAGTGGATCGACGTGTCCCGCCTCTCCACTTCCGCTACACTGGCTGTACATTACAGCTCCCGGATTCTCGAAGCTGGTCAGCAACTCCTCACAGGGCTACCAGTTTGCCACGATTGTCAACAGCACCGGATCAACCCAAACCTACACATTCCGGGTTTACATGGCGGACTGGGCGGGAGCCTACGCAACGAAACGAGGGATCGCATGGTACGTTCGCTAAGCTTACAGTTAATAATTCTCCTTCCGTTTGCGCTGTTAGGCGCGTGTAGCTCCGATGGTGACGACGCCGACAATGGAGGTGACAATCTGGGATCGACTGGAGG
>CAZKDY010000070.1:0-9942 GCA_964551615.1 uncultured Polyangiaceae bacterium | reverse complement strand
CACCTCCGGAAGTGGTGGCACCTCCGGAAGTGGTGGCACCTCCGGAAGTGGTGGCACCTCCGGAAGTGGTGGCGTCGGAGGGGGCACGGTCCTTGCGTGCGACGGCGCCGTTGGGTGTGAGCTTTCCCTCCTGTGTGCGTCGGAGAGTTGTGGGGATGCGACCTCTCGATTTGACCAGTCTGGGTGTGTTCGACCAACGTGCGTGTCGGACGATGAATGCAGTTCTGGGGAAACCTGCGTCATTCAAAGCATGCTCAGCTCGGTATGTGTTGCTTCCGTAGTCGAGGGTTGCACAAGTGAAGGTGGTTCATGCTCGTGCTCCGTGAGTGCAGACTGCTTCTCTGGAGGATTGTGCCTGCCTAACGCCCAGTTGCCTGCCGATCTTTGCCCCGTCCCCGACGGATGCGACGAGCTCGTCGGGAAGATCGCTCGTCTGGAGGACTCCGTTGCGGACTTGACCGGAAGCGCCGCATCGGATGCATCGGCCTGTCTTAATCAGCACAAGGCTGCGGCCAACGCAAAAGGTTGCAACTAGGGAATACGCGGAGCTGCTGGGGCCGATCCCGGCAGCTCGCGCTTGCTACCGTTCCGCGTCGACGATGGGCGGTAGTCTCGCAGCTGCGCGCGCGTGATCCAGTCGGTGGTCGCACGCGTAGACGTGCGGAATGTGTCAACGAATCTGAGACGGCAGGGCACTTGGTCTTAGATAGTGATGGCCTGATACCGATCCGCGCCCCGCACCTTTGCGATGCCTGGCAGGTGGACGATGGGCGCGGTGCTCAGCCTCGGAGTTGGGGCTAGCGCCTCCATCTCCGAAGCTCGAGCGCCAAGGATCAGGTCGGCGGTGGTGATGTACCCATCTAAGCGGATCCAAGCGGTTCCAGGGACGGACGAAGGGCCCACCCCAAACCCCACCGTGGTTGAGCGAGGGCAACGTGGTTGCACCCCAATGCAGTGGTAGAGGGATCGTGAGGTGGTTGCAAAATCCCATTGACTTTCCGTCTCGGGCCGGGCATCTGTTCGGTCGATGGACAAGAAGCCCTGGGAAGTGAATCCCAACCTCACCGAAGAGCGACTGATGGAGGTGAGCCGTCTGCTCGCCGAGGTTCGAGACTCCACGAATGCGGGGCAGGACCTCGAAGCTGGGGACGACAGTTGGGGGACCGGCTGTCAAATCTATGCCCGTTGCTGCAATCGCTTGGTGATGGCGGGGACCTCGTTGTCGTGGCTGAAGCCGGAGAAGAAGGGGACCTGCTTTCGGATGTACGTTGGGCCCGAACCGGTGCGGTTCTACACGGGAGACCCCAACCGACCAATCAAGAGCAGGGTGAACAGCGGCGTCTCAGACCTGCAGCAGAAGCTTGAGCTTCCCGAGGAATTCCAGCTACCGAACGACGGATGGTTTTGGTTGGTCTGCGTGGAGACAGACGGAAGTGGACACACCCTCCGCATCGTTTGGCTTCAGTCGGACTCCCTGGGACACACGAGGAACCATTGGGCGGCCCCTGTCACCGCCGTGGCCCCCGCAGTCACCAGCACCACCAAGCTGGAACGACCAGCAGTCAAACTCCCCAAGCCCAAGGTGGGGCTGAAGCTCATCGTGAAGCCGAAGAAGGCCGATGGTGACAGCGATGGAGAGGGCTGAAGGGACGTTCGACGGCTCACGGTTGCGGCTAGCCCGCACTCTGGTTGGCAAAACCCAAGCAGAACTCTCCCGTTCCCTGGATGTGAGCCATCAATACATCGCTGCGCTAGAGAATGGCCGGAAGCAGCCAACGGATGTGCTCCTCAACGCCATCGCCGAGCTGACAGGCTTCGAGCCGTGGTTCTTCGTGGGCAATCAGCGACTCGAGGAGTTTAGGGACGAGGAGTGTCACTTCCGAAGAAGGCAGACGACTCCAGTAGCTGCGAGGAACCAGGTGCTGGCGCATGGCACACTCTTCGGGGAGCTGCTGAGATACTTCGAAGAGCACCTCGAGCTACCCGAAACGAACTTCCCTGAGGCCGAAGTCCACGACGGTGCGGACGTAGAGCGTGCTGCAGAGAAGTGTCGAATGACGTGGGGCCTTGGTTTGGACACCCCCATCGACAGCATGACCAGAGTGCTGGAGAGCGCTGGTGCGGTCGTAGTGAAGCTGGAGGCATCACCCAAGGTCGACGCCTTCTCGAGGCCCGGCGATCACCCCGTGGTCGTTCTCAACACTTGCAAGGGAAGCTCGTCCCGAGCCCGGTTCGACATGGCCCACGAGTGTGGTCACCTGGTCATGCACGGCGGGATGGAGACTGGTGATCGGGAGACCGAGATGCAGGCGGACGCCTTCGCCAGTGCACTCCTCCTCCCGAGAGCTGGCTTCGTCCGCGAGTTTCCTCGATCTGGGTACATCGACTGGGCTGCCCTCCTACGTCTGAAAGCACGCTGGAAGGTGAGCCTCGCAGCCATCATTCGACGCGCCTACGATCTTCAGCTCTTGTCGGCAGTCCAGTACCAACGAGCCTACAAGCAGCTCTCAGCTCGCGGTTGGCGAACGGGTGAACCCGGCGAGTTCGAGCACGAGGACCCCGAGATCGTTTGCGAGGCTATCTCAACGCTGTTTCCCGACGATGCAACACCGCTAGCACATTCGCTTGGGTGGACCTTCGAGCTTCTGGAGCAAGTAGTTGGGGGGCCGTTGCCTGCGTGCTCGTCGCCTGAACCCGCAGGCAAGGTGATCCCGATCACACGTTGGCGAAGAGGTCGATAACCTCAGCCGCATCCAGCTCGCCCTCTATCGGGGCAGGTTGTGTGAGGACCCGCCTGACCTGACGGCATTACGATGCTCATCCAGCCTTCCAGCTCCAGCTCCCTGACTGTTGTGAGCGGCTTGGGTGAGAGGCAGAGCCTCCGTCTTGGCCCCGTCCCGGGCGTAGACCCGTAGTCGTCGTTGCCGCTTGGATCCGACAAGTCCCGAGCCCTGGTGAGCTTGAACCCAACTCGCTCCAGGATCTTCTCGCGTTAAGCGGCTTCTTGGGTCCACGCAGCTTCGTGTCGATCTTCAACCCCTCGAACACCTCGTTGGTCGTCACCTGCGTTTTATCTGCTAGGAAAATCTGCAGGGGCTCTTCCCACACATCGATCACCTCTCGCTCTTCCACGACCTCCCGAAGCAAGGCCTTCGGTTCGAGGCTCGGGGATCACGCCAGCCCTGAAGAGATGCACAGAGCGCTTCTCGGCGCTCTTGGAGCTTCTCGAAGTCGACCCGCTGGCACTGGATGAGCCAGTACCTCACGTTGCTTGTGGAGTCGTGGAGGTAACCCTCCGGCTTCGGGTTGATGCTCATGGCGAAGACGGCTTGCCTCTTCAGTTCGTCGACAGACCTCTCCGTTTCCCCACCCACAGATCCCCGTTGAGGGATCATTCCGGGATCCACAGCGAGCAGAGCTAGGTAACTGGTTGATATTGTTTGGTTTGATTTGGTAGCTGCCAGGGGTTTTCTAATCCACTGGTCGGGGGTTCGAGTCCCTCCTGGCGTGCCACCTAGCGGCCAAGAGTGCAGGGCTTGCCTCAGCACAGGAGCTGCTACATGTGCATCCGTCGGACTGCTCTAAACTCAAAGCATGTCCTGCACTACAAGCCCAACCTTGGTCGGCGCGCCGCTCGTGCGCACCGAGCCGTCTGGCCACCCATGACAACGGCGGGAGAAGCAAGGAGCGTCCCGTGCCGGGGGTGTGGGGCTCCGCTGGCTGTCAGCCTCGAGTTGATCGTGGCGACTCCCGGGCAGGCGCTGCTGGACTGCGCTTATTGCCGCGCGCAAACGCACGTACCTCCCGCGCTGTTGGCGGAGCTGCAACACTACGCGGCTCAACAAGCGAGCCACCAGCAGCGAGCCGCCGCGCAGCAGCGGGCTGGAGCGGTACAGCAGGCTGAGAACGTCGAGGCCAGTGTGTTGTCTCCGTTGGCCATGTTCTGGGCCTTTGGCCCAATGCTAGCTCTGAACGGGCTGTACTACGCAGCGGTCTTGCTCGATCTAGTAGCACCCGGCGGGTTGATCGCCGGCGGGGTTCAAGCCGTCTCGGGGTTGCTGCTCCCCGCCGGCTGGGGCGGCTACTTGTGGTACCAACGCAGCGCCAGCCGACGACGCGGAGCGCCTAATTTCCACGCGGCCATTAGTGACTGGGGCACTGCCGTGTGTCCTAGCTGTGGCGCCCTCACCCCGTACTGCTCGGCCAGCGCGGACGCTGCGGAGCAAGTTCAAGGGGTCTGCGGCTATTGCCGAACTCCTCTCGTGGCACCCAGCGGCGTTCTGAACCAGGCCCTGGCGGCAGCGGCGCAGACGGCGCGCGCTGCTCGGCTGCATCGCTATGGCGTGAAGCGCCGGGGCCAACACTCATGGATCGATCGGGTGCGAGTTCCCCTAGCATACGTCACCGGCGCCCTTGGGATCCTGCTCGCTGTAGTCGCCGGCTTCGTTGGGCCGTGGCTCGCGATCGAAGCAGTACCAGAGCTCGCCCCCAGCGAGCGCTGCTAGTGACGTCGGGCAGCGCCTTGGGGCTCCTGGTCGGAGCGGCCTTGACCGGCTGGTGGGCATCTCGCCTCTCCAAAGTCGCTAGCTTCCAGAGCGCCTATCGCGCCTGGGCTGCCAGGGTCGGCGGTCGCGTGTGTACTCACGGGCAAGCGAGCGCTTGGCTCGATCGCTATTGGGCTGGCGAGTTCATGGCAGACCTCGCGGTCTCCGGATTCGGGGCACGCATCACCCTGGAGGTACAAGGTCACCCGGTGCTGTGCGTCGTCGACCCAATTCAGTGGGACGCGCAACACAGCGCAACCGTTCAACTGTACGTAGCGACCGAGTGGACGTCCCAGCTGCCGCCCAAGCTCAACGGCTACGGCAGCGAGCAGCTCCGCGCCCTCGGCTTCATCCCTAACGAGAACGAGGGCGGCGTCCTGGTTCGCAGAGGCAGCGATGCTATCCAGCGCTTCCGGCAGCCAGGCCAGATCGCCACCCTCAGCGAGCTGGTCACCTCGGCGATCCGGCTGGTGGAGAGCCACGAGGCTGCGCGACGCTGACCCCAGATGGCCACCCTGCGAACACATGCAAGCTTAGGTCCGATTGGCTGGTCTCAAACGGCGATCCCCGACACCCAGCGGTCGGCCTCGTGGGCGTCGCGAGCCCACGTGGTTCCGTCCCACGAAGATCAGCCGAGCGTGCCAGATTGCCTCGACGACCAGCGCGACTTCTGAGCAAGTAGCCCATGCCCAAAGTCCTCACGCAGCTTAGCCAAGCTGAGCTAGCCCACGTCACGAGCCGCACCGTCGCCTACTACGACCGCCGCGCCCCCGCCTTCTGGGAAGGCACGAAGGACCACGACGTCAGCCAAAACATCGAGGCGCTGCTGAGGCACATCGAGCAGCCAGCGCCGCTGCGCATTTTGGACGTGGGCTGCGGACCCGGCCGAGACTTGAAGGCCTTTCGCGCGCTCGGCCACACGCCAACGGGGCTCGACGCCGCAGAAGCCTTCGTCGCAATGGCGCGCGCCCACGCAGCATGTGAGGTGTGGCACCAAGACTTGCTAGCCCTCGACCTTCCTGCCAAACACTTCGATGGGGTGTTCGCGAACGCGGTGCTATTTCACGTCCCGAGCCAGGAGCTATCGCGAGTACTGCGCGACCTGCGCAGCACCCTCAAGCCGGGGGGAGTCCTGTTCTGCTCAAACCCGCGCGGTCCTGACATAGAAGACGGCGCATCTGGCCGCGACAGCGAGCGCTACGGTTGCTTCCTAACGCTGCCCACGTGGCGCGAGTTCATCACCGATGCCGGCTTCCAGGAGCTAGAGCACTACTACCGCCCTGAGGGAAAGCCTCTGTCCGAGCAACCGTGGCTAGCGACGGTGTGGCGGGCTCTGTGAGCTGCTCCCGCACGACTGATGGCTGGGCGGGGGACATTCCGAGCGGATGCGCTCGTTGCAACGATTCAACTGGCGCGATAGGCTGAGCCAATGGGGGACGATGCGGGGCAAGCGCCGCTGTCAGGGGATGCGTTTAAACGCAAACTGAACGCGCGGCCACCGGAGGTGTGGCTGCCCTTCGCTGCGCACGGCCTGCTGGTCGGGTGGTGGCTATACTCGTTGGCGGACGCCAGGCGTTGGGACTCAAGCCCCGAGCAGAGCTTATTCACTCTCGGCCTGCATTCGATCCTGTACTGGGTCGGCATCACCGCGATGGTGGCAACCGCGGTTATCGGGCTGCGCATCGTACGTGAGGGCAGTGTCGAGCGCTGGAGGTGGCCGCTGCTGCTACCGACGTTGACGCTCGTCTCGGTGCAGATGCTGTTGTTCTCACGCGGAACCAACTGGGTCGCCGTCGCTAGCGACGCGGGTTCGCAGCTCGGCGCGTCCATGTTCACGCTCGCAGCCATGGCGATCAGTTTGGTGGCCGGGATCGCCAGCGTTGGATACGGATTTGCGGCTTGTGCTTTGTCATTGAGTGGATGGGTGCTCGCCGTATCCGCTGGGCGGGACACCGCAGGCGCAGCAGCAAGCGCGCGACTGGCGCCGGCGGTGGCTAGCCTGGTAGGAACGGCGTTGATCGCCCTGGTCGGGCCTATCGTAGATGTCGCCCTCGTACTTGTGCTCGGCGTCTTCGGGTCGGTCGCGCTTCTCATGGGGCGGAGCGCCGGCACAAATCCCACCGCTGTTCGTGATTTACTTACCGCGGGGATATGTACTGCGGGCGCCTGCGTCCTGGCGGGACTATGCCACGCCAACCGGGTGCTCAGCCGGGCAACCGGCACGGCGGGCGACGCGAGCGATGGCGTTCGTCAGCTTGGAGAGAGCATTGAGCGGGCAAACTGGGCGCAGAACGCGGCGTGGATCGCAGCCGTGGGCTTCCTCGTCGCGACGCTGATCGCCGTCTATGTCCGGCGCAGTGTCCTGCTCGCCGCGCTGAAGCTCTCGGTTTCGCTGCTGCTCGGCTGCGTGCTGTGCTTTGTCATGCCCTGGGCCGGAGCCAGGTTCCAGCTCGGTAAGGCAGTGACGAGCCTCACGCGGGCGAGCCAGGAAGCGACTCCCAGCGACGTCAAGCTACCCAAGGCGCCGCACGGGAGCCGGTCCCAGGCGTCGGTAGGATCCCCATGGTCGCTGGGTATCGATACCGTCGCCCCGAGACCCGGGGCGCCACCACGATCCGCTCGCGCGCTGTCCGCCGCGGACTGTGCTGCGATCGCCAAGGAGCTCCCAGGTAGTGCGTTCGGTCGCACGGCGGTGGCCATCGACCAAGACGTGCCTTACGAAAGAGCGTATTGCATGCTCTCCGCGTGGGCGGCAGGGGTACGAGCGAACGAAGCTGTAGACCTGTCAGCGTTGTTCCTGGGAGAGGCCGTTGCCGAACGGCCGCTGCCCGAAGTCTTCGGCGAAGTCTCGCTTCCCGCAGTCGCGGTGCGAGCCCTCGTCGACTCTCGCGGCTGGGAGCGCCTAGACGTAAACTACGCACACATCGATGCCTCGGGGCAATGCATCGTCAACGTGGACTCGTCAGGGGTGGGGCCCGCGCGCGCTGCCAGCCAGCTGAGCGAGGAACCTTCGCGTTATCAATGGGCCAAGTCCGTCGCGGTCACCGCACACCCCCAGGCGCGCTGGAGTGCAGTGTTCGCCTTGGTCGCAAACTTGACAGCGCGCGTGGTCACTTTGGGCCCGCCCAACACCAAAGCCGAGCAGTGGGAGCCACCCACGCCGGCGGACGCACCAGACACGAACGCGCAGGACGCCGAGGACGACTGAGGCGCATAGCCGCACGGCAGTGCGTAACTGGAGAGCCGCACCGAACCATGGCGCGCCTCCTGCTAACGCTGGTCCGTGGTCACGGGCGCCGGCGTCCTAGGCACGTTCGTGACCTCGCAGACAGCCTGCGTGCCGATCGCTTAGGGTCTACTCGCCCAGTGTGCGCACGTGAGCCAACACCGCCTGCCCCGCTGCGCCTTCGAGCAACAGCGGCGCCGCAACCGGCGTTGGAGAGTACTCCTAGTACTCCACAGGCTGAACGATCACCAGCGAGCCGGATACCAGCGCGTGGCGTGCCCACCCCACCTCAGCGTTGGACTCTGTGTCCAGCTTGAGCTTCCGCGCGGTTCTATTCTCTGGCCCGTCGCGCGCGAGCAGCGCTCGGCACCCGGCGCCAACTGGATCAGCCTCTGGTCTGTTTCCTTCTTCTTGGGGGGTGGAGGGCATCCCCTACACGCCGGCGCTGGGCTGGCAACCTCAGGCAGCTTGACGCCCAAGACGCGGCGTGACCGACCAAGCTAGGCATATTCCGCCCGGTCCGAGCGCCTGCACTCGGTTAAGATCCGTGTGGACGAGGAGAATACGTACGCGACCGCCAATTCACAGCTTGGCGCCGGTACTCAGATCTGGCAGATCACCGGCGTGGACGCCTCGACCCTAGCGAGTCTTGAGACCGCACTCACCACGAGCCCGAACAACCTGGATCTGCTGGTGGTGGTGTGTGAAGCCAAGCTTGATCAGCGCGATGCTCGGGGCGCCCTGGCGCACGTCGACCGCGCCGACCTGGCAACGCTTGAGCGCCAAGAGCATCGCTTGGTGCTGGGCCGTGTACTGCTGGAGTGTGGGCAGTTCGAGCGTGGCATCGAGGTAGCGAGTTGCTCCGCGCCCAGCCCGGAGCTGCTAGTGCTCGAGGCGCGGCTGCTCGACGCTCTGGACCGCAGCGCCGAGGCGAAGGCGCGCTATCAGCGAGGCGTCGCCGCGAACCCGACGCTCCAGGACGTAGCGCTCGAGTCGCGCCTCGGCGCGACCCAAGCGCTTCCTCGGGGCACTGGACCGAGGCTGCGAGTGATCGCGAACGACGACACCTCGGACAGCGACGCAGCTCACGTGCTGGCGCCGGCGGCCCCGCCGGTCAAGTTCGATGACGTGGGAGGGCTGACGGAGGTGAAGCGCGAGGTCGAGCGCCGCATCATCTCGCCCTTCCGCAAGCCAAGCCTGTTCCAACGCTTCAAGAAGCGCATCGGGGGCGGCGTGTTGATGTACGGACCACCGGGCTGCGGCAAGACTCTGCTGGCAAGGGCGACCGCAGGCGAGTGCGGAGCGTCGTTCTTGAATGTCGCGATCAGCGATGTGCTGGACATGTACATCGGGGAGTCCGAGCGGAAGCTGGCTGCAGTGTTCTCGAAGGCTCGGGCAAGCACCCCTGCCGTCCTCTTCTTCGACGAACTGGAGGCCCTAGCGGGAAAACGTCAGTTCAGTCGTGAGTCATCCTCGGCGAAGCTGGTCAGCTCCTTCCTTAGTGAAATGGACGGCTTCGCCAAGAACAACCAAGGCGTCCTGATCCTCGGCGCGACCAACACACCTTGGGCGGTTGACGCCGCGTTCAGGCGACCCGGGCGCTTCGACCGCGTGTTGTTCGTCCCCCCACCCGATCGAGAAGCGCGCCTCCAGATCTTGCGCTTGCAGCTGGCGGAGCGCCCCGTCGCGGAGCTCAAACTTGCGCCGATAGCAGATCGCACCTCGGGGTTCTCAGGCGCGGATCTTGAGAACCTTGTAGAGACCGCCAGTGACCTCGCGATCGAAGCCTCACTCGAGATGAATGAGGAGCAGCCCATCGTGCAGCAGCACCTGGAGGCCGCGCTCAAGATCGTCAAGCCCACCACCTTGGAGTGGCTCACCACCGCACGGAACTACGCGCGCTACGCGAACGAAGCTGGCCAATACGATGACGTGCTTGCGTTCATCTCAAAGCACGGCAAGTGAGGCGGAGATGAAGCACGAAGGCTACGCGATCATTGATGAGCCGCTGCCGGGCCGCCTGGAGAAGTGGGCGATGAACCCGGCTTTTACTCTGCTCGGGCTGATGCTGGGAGGCGCAAAGGGATTTCGACCTGCGATTTTTGTGAGCCTACCGAGTGCGCAAAGGGATTTCGACCTGCGATTTTTGTGAGCCTACCGAGTAGCGCCCCA
>CAZKDY010000069.1:0-14368 GCA_964551615.1 uncultured Polyangiaceae bacterium | reverse complement strand
CGACGGTAGAGGCAGCAACATAGTCATGCTGTCCACGGAACCGGGGGAGGTTCAGACGGCGCCTTCATCACGTGCGCGCCAGACTGGGTGTGCGAGGTGCTCTCGCCCCGCACCCAGCGCATCGACCGGGTCCGCAAGATGCCGATCTATGCGAGGGAGGCGGTGGGTCACATGTGGCTTATCGACCCGATCGCGCAGACGCTAGAAGTGTATCGCCGCGCGGATCCACTGTGGAGCCTGGTGGCTGCTTTCGGAGGGGACACCGTCGCGCGCGTTGAGCCTTTTGACGCGATTGAGCTGGAGCTTGGTTCGATGTGGCCGGTGGTGGGATAACGGTCACCAGCCTCAAACGCAGGACACACCTGCCATGCTGGGCTACTCTGCCTTGGCCTCAAACAGCGCCTTGTACAGGCCGCCGCCGATCACCGCTCCGACGATGGGCGCGACCCAGAACAGCCACAGCTGCGCCAGCGCCCAGCCGCCGACGAACAGCGCAGGCCCGGTGCTCCGGGCGGGGTTCACCGACAGGTTGGTCACCGGGATACCGATCAGGTGGATTAGCGTGAGCCCGAGACCGATGGCGATCGGCGCGAAGCCGGCTGACGCCCGCGAGTCGGTGCTGCCCATGATGATCAGCAAGAAGAACGCGGTGAGTACGACCTCCGCGACCAGCGCCGCGAGCATGCTGTAGCCGCCCGGGCTGTGCTCACCAAAGCCGTTGGCGGCGAAGCCGCCAATCTCCGCCCCTGCCTTGCCGGTCGCGATCACGTACAGCGCGCCGGCCGCGGCGATGCCCCCGATCAGCTGCGCGACGATGTACGGCGGCGCCTCTTTCGCCGGGTGGCGCCCACCTACCACCAAGCCAATCGTTACCGCAGGGTTCAGGTGACAGCCCGAGATGTGGCCGATGGCGAACGCCATGGTCAACACGGTCAAGCCAAACGCTAACGCGACCCCTAACAGTCCAATCCCCAAGTTTGAGTCGGTACCGCCAAAGGCCGCGGCCAGCACCGCGCTGCCACAACCGCCGAACACCAACCAAAACGTCCCCAAGAACTCAGCCGCCAGCTTCTTCTGCATGCGGAAAAGCTAGCGAGCCGTAGCCCATGAATCTAGCCTCTACGTGGACGTGTCCCACAAAGTGACACGCGCGACACTCCGGGCGCTGCCCGTTGCCCCTAGCGCGAGGTAAAATCAACGCTGATCGTGCGGCGGTCGCTGGAGCGCGGCGCGTCGATGTCGTCGCGGAGGGCGGCTCAGGCGGCTGCTTCAAAGCGCCGGGCTCTCGTCGCGCCCAAGCCGCCGGTTGATGCGTCCGCCGACAAGCCTCCGCCCGCGCGCGGAGATCAGCTCGAGCTGCTCGGCGAGAAAGATGATGTGACAACCGTCCGGAAGCGGTTGGTGTGGCTGTTGGCGCACGTGTTCGCGGCGGATGTTGACACGTGCCCGCGTTGCTATGGGCCGAGGAGGTGGGCAGAGGTCGCCACGAGTCGCGCGGCCATCACCCGGCTGATTGCGGACCGCGAGGACGGCCTCGGCTCGAGGGCACCGCCCGCACCGAGAGTCCCCATCGGTGTGCCGGAGCAATTGGGGATGGGGTTTGGGGAGGGCTGAGGCGACCGGCGACTTCGCCCTCGGCAGGGTCCCACGTTGCATCGAGCTCTCCGGCGAGGACGGCATCGAGGAAGGTCTGGCCCGCGGCGTGGCGGATCGGTGCGGGCGGTGAGGGTTCAGGAGCGCATCTCGACCCGAGCTGACAGAGCGCGTACTCCCGAGCACACCTCCGAGATCTCGACGCGGTGGACGCAGCTCGTGGCGTTCAGCTGCAAGAAGCGCGGGTTCTGTCCATCCTGTTTGGGCCGACGCATGGCCGACACGGCCGTGCACTTGGAGCAGGCGGTGCTGCCGCGCGTGCCGATCCGTCATTGGATCTGCTCCCTGCCCTGGGGTCTGCGCTCGCTGCTCGGGTACGACCGCAAGCTGTGCTCGGAGGTGGTGAGCGCGTTCATGACGGAGGTGGACCGCTCGCTGCGCTGGCGAGCAAAACGCGAGCTTGGGCTGGCGAGTGTTGGCGAAGCGTTCACCGGATCCGTGCTCGCCCGTGCAGAGGACGGACAGCGCGCTCCGACTCAACGTGCACGACCTGACAGAGCGCGCACTCTCGGCTTGGTGGATTTTGGCAGTTCGATTTTCCTATGCGCGCGCCGACAAATCGACGGGGATCATTAGTTTCCTTGCGGATCATTTACAAGCGCGCGCCACCACCTCGGGCTCAACGTCGCTACCGCGCTCCGTGTTTGCGACGCTGACTTTGCACTTGGGGGAGCGCTGATTATTTCCTCACGGTTTAGATGTCCGCGAGCTTCCTCACCGCCCAAGGCGGTCACCTGCCAGCAGAACTATGCCTAAGCCTTGGCCTTCATGGACCTCTCGCTACAAACTGGCGCGCAGATCCGCGAGCGTGACCATGAGGGTCAGCGGGTCGAGCGGCGATGGGTCGAATCCGAGGCGACGGTAGAACTCGGCGGCGTCGTTCGAGAGTGCGTGCACGATCAGGCCACGGATCCCGATCGCGTCGGCGGCATGGATGACACGCCCGGCTGCATCCTGAAATAGTGCGCGGCCGATCCCCCGCCGATGGTGTGACTGCGCCACCGCGAGCCGCGCGAGAACGACCACCGGGACGGGATCGGGTATGTTGCGCCGAAAGCGACCAGGGGTCGTCGCCACGCTGACGGCGCTTGATGCCAGCGCGTAGTAAGCGACGACCACGCCCGATTCGCAGGCCACGAAGGTGCGTGACGCACCGCTGACCTGGTTCGCGCTCGCGCGCCGCTTGAGCCACTCGTCGAGGGGCGGCTCGCCGCAAGAGAAAGCGTCAAGCAAGTGGTGCGGAGCCAGCGGCTCCGGCGCCGACGGCATCACGCATCGTTCCACGGAGTCGACTTCCGCATGGTGCGGCGCAACCGTTCGTTCGGCTTCGCGGGCGCGTCGAGGCGGGCGAGAAATTCGGCGTACGCCTTGGGGCTCACCGAGATCAGCGCCTGATCGAGGAGGGTGTCTTCTGCCGCACGACGTGCGGCGTCGAGGATGAAGGTCGTGCGGTTCGTACCGCGCGCCTTGGCGGCCCGATCAATCAGCCCACGCTCCTCCGCGCTGATGCGAATGTTGAGCGCCTCGCGCGGTTGGGCTTGTCGCTTGGTGGCCGCGGTCATTCTGTTTCACTTACCACGCGTCCTAGCGCACTGCAATGACGTTGTCATTACGGCCGTCTCGACGTCATGACGTCGATGCTGTGATCGCTTCGCCGCCGAGCCGGCGGACTTCGAGCCAGTCGCGCTGCCGATCACGCTTCGGGAGCTTGTTGAACTCGCGGCTCTTGTTGCTAAACGCGCGTCGACCTTGAGCGGCCCCTTGGACTTGCCTGCCAGCCAAGCCTTCAGCTTGTCTTATAACCCAACGCAGAAGCTAAGGCGCGGCCAGCGCCGGAAACGCGAGTCGGAGAATGCCCGCGCAGGGCGCGCGGCGCTAGGATGGCGCGACTTGGTGGAACCGACGGTGCATCGATCAGGCGCATGGTGACGTCCCGGCGTGGCACGTACAGCACCAGTTCCCAATATCCCCGCGCCCCCTGGAATGAACCCCGGAGCCTTCGTGGCTGGCGGCGGTGGTGACGGCGGCGGCAAGGGCGGCAAGGGCGGCAAGAACGGCAACGGCGACGAAGGCGCCGATGGCGCCGACGGCGACGAAGACGCTAACGGCGGGGAGAACGGCTCAGCCGCGTGCGGCAGCGGTGAGGCTGGATCGTGCACCAACTGCGGCAGCAACATGTCCGCCGGAGATCGGCGATCACCCAAGGCGAGGGGGAAGGCCGCCGCCATGGGTGAGGCTTCAACGCCGACCTTGGCGCCGAGGGAGCTCTCGAAGAGCAGCGCGTCCTCTTCGGTCTTGGCGTCGCTGTCGACCAGCGCGATGTCCAGCTTGCTGGTGTCAAATCCAGCCAGCGCGCTGGGCACGAGATCCCTCAACGCTAGCACCCCAACCGCCACGCCGGCGAACGCGGCGCGCCGCTGCTGTTGCGTCGAAATCGGCTGACCTGGCGCGTACACCGGCAAATAGGCGGCCAGCGCGGGGGTGGGCAGCTCCTCTTCGATCAGCTCAAAGCGCTCCGAGATCACCGCGCGGCCAGAGTCGCGGCAGCGCTCGACGTAGCTGCGCCGCGTGGCTTCACTCCACAGGTCAAAGCCCAGTACGCCTGGGTTCGGCGGCTCGATGTACAGCAGCGGCACATAGACCGCGCGGACCTGCGCCCGCACCAACATGCTCTCGCCCTTTGCCTCGCGGATCTCAAAATTCTTGGCGACGCCCGCCTGGGCGGCCTGCTCAAACTCCGCGCGCGTAGCCTCGGTCACCCGCGGGGCCCACTGGATGGCCGCGTAGGACGAGCCCGCCAGCTTCACGAAGCGACTGAACTCGGCGCGGGTCGCGTCGGGCTTCACGTTAAACAGCGCCGGCACGGTCTGCATCAGCTCAAACGAGCTGTCTAGGCGCTTCTGCACGGCCGCGGCCATGGCGCGCGCCTCGAGCCGAAACGCGTGTGCTTCGCGCCGGTGGTCGTAGAACCGCGCCCAGAACTAGGCCACGCTGGTCAGCGCCAGCCCGATCATCACCGCCAACGTACCGAGGTCCAGCCCCATGCGGTGCGCCATCCGCGTGAGGCTGTTCCGCTCGGGACCCCGCTGCTCAGGATCTGTCAGCGTCTTGTCGACCATCGACCTTCATTAGTTCAGCCACAGTCCACGGTCGAGGGGCAGCCGTGGGCGGCAAGTGTGTTACGATCCGCCGATGCACAGGCGGCTGGCGGCGCTACTCCTCGGACTCTGCACGGCCTGCGGAGCCGATGCAGCAGACGACTCCACGAACGCAGGCAGCGCAGGTTCCGCCGGGACCAGCTCCGCCGGAGCCGCCGGCACACACACTGGCGGCACAAGCACTGGCGGGGCGAGCGCTGACGGGACAGGCGGCGCGAGCACCGGCGGCGCAGCAGGCGTGGGGGGTGGAGGGGGCGGCGGCCCACGGCGCTGCAACGGCCACGCGGCGCTGTGCGATCGGCCATTCGATCAGGTGGCGTTCGCTGCCACCCACAACTCGATGTCCAACGCCGATGACGGCTGGCTCGCTCCAAACCAGCTCCACGGCATCGAGCAGCAGCTCGCCGACGGCGTGCGCGGCCTGCTGATTGACACCTACGACGACGACGGCACGCCGATGCTGTGCCACTCACGCTGTTCCTTCGGGAAACGCCCGCTGCTGGACGCCTTCACCGCCATCGCGGCGTTCATGGACGCGAACCCAGCTGAGGTCTTGAGCTTGATCATCGAAGACTATTTGTCGGTGACCGATAGCGTCGCGGTGTTTGAGGCGAGCGGCCTAAGCGCCTACGTGTACACCCACCAGCCAGGCAGCGCCTGGCCGACGCTGGGCCAAATGATCGACTCTGGCCAGCGCCTGCTGGTCACCGCCCAAGACGGCGCGCCGCCCCCCGCCTGGTATCACAACGTGTGGGCGCTAGCCTGGGACACGCCGTACAGCTTCAAGGCCGCGAGCGACTTCAGCTGCGCAGAGAACCGCGGCTCGCGCAGCAACGATCTGTTCTTGCTCAACCACTGGCTTGAGAACCCACTGGCCAACGACAAGCTGAGCGCCGAGGCGAACCAGTACGACCTGCTGCTCGGGCGCGCACGTGAATGCCAGGCCGAGAGCGGAAAGTTCCCGAACTTTATCGCGGTAAACCACTACTCAATCGGCGACTTATTTCGGGTCGTAGATGAGCTGAACGGCGTGACCGACGATGGTTGATGAAATCGAGCCGCTGGCGCCTGAAGGGCGCGCCCCTCAACACTACCTGATCTTCTCTCAGGTGGAGCTCGACGCCTCCAGCTTAATCCGTGCGGCACAACGCCTCAACCCCAGCCTGCGCCCCCACCAACTGGAGCTCGACGTAGGCGGGTTCAGCGGCGGCGCTCAGGGCTTTTCTGCGCGGTTACTCTTACGGGCCGAGTTCGGGCCGGAGCGCGGCGAGTACTTGCTCAGCCAGCGCGCGCCGTCCCCTGAAGACCAAGCGGCCGCACAGCGCGCGGAGCTGAGCGGCAAGGCGTACGGCATGGCCCAGCTCAGCGCGCGCTGCCCCTGGTTGTGGCAGCTCCAGGCGGCGCCAGGTGAGTCAACCCCTGCCGGTCAGGTCGATGGGCCGCTCACGCTGCTGCTCTGCGCGCTGCTCGCCGGTGTGGCGCTTGGCCCCGTGCTGCCGCCAGCCCAGGACACCCTGTTCGGTGTGCGAGGGGCACGCGAGCGCTCCGGCTTCTGACGCTCAAAGCGTGCTAAACGGAGCCGAGGTGAGTATGCCGCTGTCAATCAACCAAGCTCGGCTCAAGCGCGCAGCCGCGGACGCCCACACCAGGCGGCGCGCCGCCAGGACGCGCCTCGGGGCGCTGCTTCGTGGGCTCTTGTTGTGCCTGGTGTGTCTGCCCCTGCTCAGCGGGTCGGCCGCCGCGAACCCCCAACCCGGGCTGCCCGCGGCCCAGCCTGGTCTGGATCTCTCCACCCCGCAGCGCAGCGTTGATTTTTTCCTCACGGCGACACGTGAGGGTAACTTCAAGCAGGCGGCCTACGCCCTCGATCTGCGCGGCATCGCGCCCGCCAAGCAGGCGGTACGCGGCCCAGAGCTAGCCCGCGAGCTGCGCTACGTGGTGGACCGCGCCATGTGGATCGACATCGCCACGCTGAGCGATGAGGAGCGGGGCAATCCGTCCGACGGCGCGCTGACCGAGACCCTGGGTACGGTGGCGCTCAACAGCTCCCACGTCACCATCCGCCTGCAGTACGTCCCAGCCCCAGGCGGCACCGCGGTGTGGGTGTTTTCGCGCGGCACCGTCGCTGCCATCCCAGACATGTACGAGGCGCACGGCCCCGGCAAGCTGGGGGAGTACCTGCCCAACTGGTCGCACCGCGTCTCGTTCTTGCAGCTGACGCTGTGGCAGTGGATCGCCCTGTTCGGCATCGGCGCGCTGAGCACCCTGGTCGCGCTGATCACCACCCGCATCGCCCTGCGCATCGCGGCCAGGCTGGCCGCGCGGACCACCAACAAGTTCGACGACGCCTTAGTGCAGCGGTTGCGCGGCCCGCTGCGGCTGCTGACCGCCACCTGGCTGATGTCGATCATGCTCGAGCTGATGCGGCCGAGCATTTCGGCTGAAGGTGTGATCGCCGCCACCATCGGCACCTTGTTGATAGCCGGCACGACCTGGCTGGTGATGCGCGTGGTGCACACCATCGCCGACTCCGTGTTGGCGGGGATGACCATCGCCGAAGAGGCTGATGAGGAGCTGGTGCGCCACGGCCAGAACATGCGGGTCAAGGTCGCGCGCCAGGCGACGAACGCCGTCGTGCTGTTCGTGGGCGCCGCCCTGGCCCTCACCCAGTTTGAGGTGGTGCGCAAGCTGGGGGTGTCCCTCTTGGCTTCAGCCGGTGTGCTGACGGTGGTCATCGGCTTTGCCGCACAGAAATCTGTCGGGAACCTGATCGCCGGGATCCAGATCTCGGTCGCGCAGCCCATCCGCATCGGAGACCGCGTCCGCATCAGCGACGACGTCGGCTGGATCGAAGAGATCACCCTGACCTACGTGACCATGAAGACCTGGGATGGCCGGCGCAGGATCTTGCCGATCACCTACTTTCTCGACAACCAGTTTGAGAACTGGACCAAGATCGCCAAACAAAAGACGACCACGGTGCTCATCCACGCCGATCACCGCCTGCCCGTGCAGCAACTGCGCGATGAGCTGGTGCGTTTGGTGAGCACGATCCCCGAGTGGGACGGCGACGTGGCCAGGCTCTTGGTCTACGATACGACCGCTCAAAGCATGGTGCTGCGCGCGACGGCGAGCGCCGACGACGCTGGCAAGGCGTTCGATTTGAGCTGCGCCCTGCGCGAGCAACTGATGACTTTCTTGCAGCAACTCGAGGGCGGCCGCTACCTGCCGCGCACGCGGGTTGAGCTGCCCAGCGCCCCGACCAGCGGCGCGCCCCCGCAGCCGGCGTCCGAGCCGGACTAGCCGATTCAGTCGCCCATGCGCGGACCTCAGGCGCGGGGCTCAAGCGTCGACCAACAGCCCGAACAGATCGCTCAGGCGCGCGCCTTCGAACGGTGCCTCGTCAAACGCCGATAAGGCTCGCTCCGCCTCACCGGCGCCCACGCTGCCCATCCCAGCCAGCGCGGCTTCAGCCGCCGCCACCGCGGCGCGAGACGTTAATATATCCCCACGGATGTAGTAACCCCGCGCGGCGACCCCCACCTCCAGCAGCCCGATGGGCACCTCAGCGCTCCGCCAGCCCTCCACGTCGCCGTCCAGATCAGGATCGGGGGTCTTGGGCAGCCCGCTTACGGCTGAGGCGGCCCCCAACACCTCAACGTCTGCCATCAGCCTCGCGCTGGCCCCTGGGCTAGCGCCTGGCAGCGCGCTGAGCCAGGCGCGGCACGCGCGCTCGTGGACCCGCGCCGCCAAGGCGAGCGGCTCGGTGTCACGCCGGGCGGAGCCCGCGGCGCTCAGCGCCTCGAGCAGCGCGACAGGCGCTGCCCCACGGAATGCCTCAAGCACCGTGGGCTGCTGCAAGCCGACCAACGCCTCCAAAATCCACACGCCGCCCCTCGTGACATCCACCCCCAAGACCCCGGCTGGGCGCTTGCCTAGGGTAAAGTGCTCGCGCCCAAAGTAGTTCGCGCGCGCGCCTAAGGCGTTGTACCCCGACAGCAACGCGCGCACGTAGCGGTTGATGAAGTTGCCCGGCTGGGCGTCGGCGATCAATCGGTCGACCCGGGGCAACAACAAAAGATGGTGCAGCGCGCTGCCGCTCAGGCGTGCTGCGCCGCCCGTGGTGAGCCGCCGCAGCCGTGGGACGTCAGGTAGGCCAAAGCGCTGGGCGACGCTCGCCTCGCGCTGCAGCGCCCCTAGCAGCAGGGCGTCGCCATGCACCAGCGAGCTGACAGCGAGCGCCTGCCGCGTCGCCTCAACATATTGCCGTGCGGCAGTGTACAGCTCAGCTAGCGCCGCGAGGGAGCGCTGCGCGACCGGCAGCGAGACCAGCGGCTCAAGCACAGGCTCAGGCAGCGGATGCTCAGAGATCGCCCACCACTTCAATCTCGAAGTCGTTGCGGGCGTCGCGGTAGGTCGCGGTGATCAGCAGCGGGCGACAGCACATGCTGCAGTCCTCGACGTACTGCTGGTGCTCGCCGCCGCCGATGTCAGGCGAGGTGTCGACGGGCTCGCCACAGTACGGGCAGGCCACGCCAGAGGTCTTGGCTCCGCTCTTGGGCGGCGCCTCGCGATCAAACAGGTCGTCGTCGTCAACCATACCCATAGCGTGTTGGGGTTCGCGGCGAAGCGCAACTGGCTGCGGCGCGGAACCACAGCACGCGCGCTCGCTCCGCCGCGAAGCAGCAAACGGCGGGCGGCGGCGGGGTTGGCGAAAGCGCCGAATTGACTACTGTGCTGCGCTCGAGGCCTGCGCTGCCCGCTCCGCCTCTTGCTCTGCCTCGGCTGCCTTGAGCGACTCGAACGGATCTTCCCAGTCCTCGTACTGCAAGATGTCGAGCTTGTGAAAGCGCTCGCGCTGGCGGTCTGACAGCAGGCCGATGCGCTTGACCGCCGGGACGATCTTAGAGAACAAGATCTGCCTGAACTGGCGCTGGCCCTCGTTGTTCAGGGTGATCTTGCAGCACTCCTCCACCGGCAGGCCCATCTTCTCCCACAGCTGCTGGAACAAGAAGCGATCGCGCATCAACACAGCGGCCTCGTAGACGAAGTCCTCGCGCTCCATGCGGTCTTTTTCGCTGACGTCGTCGTAGTAGTCACGCAGCGACAGCACGCCATAGGCGACGTGGCGCGCCTCATCTTGAATGACGTAGGTGGTCAGCGCGCGCAGCAGCGGCTCCTCGACCACCTTGGCGGTGACACCAAAGGCCGCCAGCGCCAGGCCCTCGACCATGATCTGCATGCCGAGCAGCTTCATGTCCCAGCGTGAATCCGTGAGGATTAGATCGAGGAGCTGCTTCAGGTAGGGGCTGATCGGGTAAGAGAAGCCCACCTTGTCGTGCAGGTAACGATCGAAGACCTCGACGTGGCGCGCCTCGTCGACCACCTGCGTCCCCGCGTACAGCTTGGAGTCGAGGTCGGGCACCGAGTTGACGAGCTGCGCGGCGGCCAAGAGCGCGCCTTGCTCCCCGTGCAAGAACTGAGATTGCGTCCACGACGCCATCTCTGCCCGCATCTGCACGTGCTCCTTCTGGGTGAGCTTAGCGTAGATGTCAGACCCGAAGAGCGGGTGCATGAAGTCGGGGATCGACTGCCGCTCGACGTCGACGTCCTGGCTCCAGTCGAGGCGCACCTCGCCGTCCCACTGCAGCTTTTTTGCCTTGCGGTAAAGGTCCCGGAGATCTTTGCGCGTCTCCCCGTACTGCCAGGTGAACGTGACGTCCAGCTCGGCCATGATGTGCTCGACGTTGATCTGGGGCTTATCGCTCATGACTGCTCCTTAGACCGGACTGGGCTCCACGCGACGCTGACGCGCCGAGACCGCGCATCGGCGGTGGGCGAAGAGCACGAAGTGTAGCCCCCCACCCGCCAACATCAAGCGGCGATCCAGCTGAGCAGCGCTGCGGCTGAGCAGCGCTACTGCTGAGCGGCGCTGCGGCTGAGCGGCGCTGCGGCTGAGCGGCGCTACGGCTCAGCGACGAATGTACAGCCGATCTAGCGGTACGCCTGCGCCGGTCAGGGCGGCGTCCTGGATCTCACACAGCTTGGCGATGCCTTCGAGGCCCAGATCGATCATCGCGTCGATGTCCGAGCGCGGCACGGCTTCGCCCTCGGCGGTGCCCTGGATCTCGACGATACCCTGTGACGCCGTGGCCACCAGGTTGAGATCGACGCGCGCGCTGCTGTCTTCTGCGTAGCACAGGTCGAGGGCGTACGCGCCGTCTACATGCCCCACGGAAATGGCAGCGATCTGATCGAGCAGCACGGGGTGCTCCACCACGCGATCCACGCGCAGCTTGTTGACCGCTAGCGCCAGGGCGATGAACCCGCCAGTCACGGCCGCGGTGCGCGTGCCGCCGTCTGCCTCCAGCACGTCACAGTCGATGTGGATCGAGCGCTCGCCGAGCTTATCGAGATCGATGGCCGCGCGCAGCGAGCGGCCGATCAACCGCTCAATCTCCCGCGCCCGGCCGCCCAGGGGACGCTCACGGCCGTCGCGACGCTCGCGCCGACGCGGGTTCGCGCGCGGGTGCATCTGGTACTCCGCGGTGACCCAGCCCTTGCCGCGCCCCTCCAAAAACGGCGGCACGCTCTCGTCCACCGAGGCGGTGACCAACACGCGGGTCCCCCCGCAGCTGTAGAGCGCAGAGCCCTCGGCCAACTGATGAAAGCCCGCCACCACCTGTACCGGGCGTGGTTCTCGTAAATCTCGCCCGCCTCGCTTGTCCGTTGCCATGGCGGCTGACTTACCATGCAGCGCCATGCCCTCCCACCCCCCAATCACCCCGGAACCAAACAGCGACACCGTCGGCGCTGGGTCGAGCCCAGATCGCACGCCGCGCCCAGGGCACCAGCGCTTGCCGTTGATTCTACTTGGCGCGCTGAGCGTAATTCTGGGGCTGAGCCTGATCGCGCCGCCAGCCGGGCGCTTTAGTTGGGTGTTGGAGGTGGGCCCTGGGATCGCCGGGATCTTGGTCATGCTGGGCACGTACAAGAAGCTCCCGCTCAGCCACTGGGTCTACGTGTGCGTGTTTGTTCACGTGCTGGTCCTGAACTACGGCGGCATCTACACCTACGCGGAAACACCGCTGGGGAACTGGGCCAAGGACACGTTTCACTTGGCGCGCAACCACTACGATCGCATCGGGCACATCGCGCTCGGCGTCTTTCCGGCGTTCATCATCCGCGAGGTGCTGCTGCGCCAGACCCCGCTGCGGCGCGGTGGCTGGCTGTACTTCATCGTGGTCAGTATCGTGTTGGCCATCGCCGCCTTCTGGGAGCTGCTCGAGTGGTGGATCACGCTGCTGGTCGCCGCAGACACCGGAGACGCCTTTCTTGGCTCTCAGGGCGACATCTGGGATGCGCAGTGGGACATGTTCCTAGCGCAGCTGGGCGCGATGATCGTGCTCCCAATTTTTGGGGCTGGGCATGACCGCTCCATGGCGCGCGTGTTCGTCGCCGACCCTGACGACCCAGCGCCAGCTGCTCTAGCCCAAGGCTGACCCTGGCACGGGCAGACGGCGTGAGCTAAGGCAGCCAGCGTGGACGAGGGTGACGCAGATGCGCGGCAGAGGCAGCTGCGGCAAGGGACGCTAGTGGACGACGCAGCGGCTGATCTCGACGCGCTGAATGACCTCGCGAACTTGGAGCGCGCCGCCAACTTGGACGGCGCCGCGAACTTGGAGCGCGCCGCCAACTTGGACGGCGCCGCGAACTCGGACGGCGCCGCCAACTTGGACGGCTCCGCGCGGCCGCCGGGCGCGGGCGTGCTGCGCATCAGTGAGCTGTTCAGCAGCATTCAGGGCGAGGGCGCGAGCGCTGGCGAGCCGTGCGTGTTCTTGCGCTTGGCGCTGTGCAACCTGCGCTGCAGCTGGTGCGACACCAAGTACACCTGGGACTGGCGGCAGTATCGCTACGCCGAGCAGGTGCGTGAGCACAGCGTCGCGGAGATCGCTGAGCGGCTGCTTATCGCCCTGCGGAACCAAGCTGTAGAGACCGGGGTCGCGGGGCGGCCGCGCTTGGTGCTGACCGGCGGCGAGCCGTTGATCCAGGGCGCGCGCCTGGTGGAGCTGCTCAGCCTGCTGCCGGCAGACGTGGTCGTTGAGGTGGAGACCAACGGCACACTCCAAGCGCCGAGCCAGCTCCTAGACCGCGTGGACCAATGGAACGTGTCACCCAAGCTGAGCCACAGCGGTGATCCGCTGAAGCGACGCATCGTGCCAGCGGCGCTGACCGCGCTGCTGCAGACTGACCGCGCCTGGCTCAAGCTGGTGGTTGATGATGAAGCCGACGTCGCCGAGGCAGAGCAGCTGATCGCTCAGCTGAGCTGGCCACGCGAGCGCGTGTTGTTGATGCCTCAGGCGCAGACGCGGGTTGAGCTGGCGCGGCGTCTCCCCGTGGTCCAGCGGCTGGCAGCGGCGGCGGGGTTGGGTTACTGCACCAGGCTGCATGTCGAGCGCTGGGATGATCAGCGGGGGGTGTGAGGTTAGGTCGAGGCTCATTTCATACCAGGGCGCGAGCGCCGCGAGACGCGACCCTCGCGCGTCTCGGCTGGATGAGGAAGGTCGGCCGCGCAAGTTGCTGTTCCTTCTCTTGATCGAGCATCAAAGCAGCCCGGATCCCACGATGGTGTGGCCCATGCAGCACTACGTCAGCAGCATCCAGAAGCGCTACCTCAAGCGGCCGGCGCCATCGCACCACCTCCGTTCACGCTGCTCGCATGGACGGCGGCAGCAGCTGCTGTAATGCCCTGAGGATCAGGCTCTCCACCGTGAGCTCAGGCTCGTCCGCTCCCACATGGGACACGTCCGCTCCCACATGGGACCGCACGCAGCTCCGACGCACGGCATCCAAGGCGCGACGCGCCTCACCTTGCTTGTAGCCTAGGGTGGTCAGGGCAAAGAACGCCTTGGCGTGGTGGTCGGCGGCTACCGGATCCGTGACGCGACCGTAAGGGCTGCCGTCGGCGTGTCTGAAGCGAAAGCCGACAGATGCACTGCCGTCGATCAATAATCGGCCTTCGTGGACCGCGGCGTGGTGAGCGCCGCACAAGACCGCCAAATTCTCCGGGTTGTGGTCTCCCCCTTCGGAGCGCAGCTGCACGTGGTGCACGTCCACGTAGTCCGCGTGTGTGCAGCCAGGCACCCCACAGCGGCGGTGATGGCGGCTCATCACCAAGCGCCTGGTACCCGGCGGAATCGATTGAGTGGCTCGGCGGCGCTTGGTCGGCTGGCTTGCGTCGTTGGCCACGCTTGGGTCGACCGAGCCGATGCACTGCGCGTCGCAGGCAGCCTTCTCGCGCACTACGTCGTCTATCTCCACCAAGTCACCCTGCGCTTGTTGCCAGTTGCGCTGGCATCTCTCGCAGGTGAAGACGGCCAGCTGGTAGCTGGAGCGACCATCGTCGCTAGGGCCGCCGAGCAACTTCCGGGCGATCAGCAGCAGCAGCTCATCGTCCTCGAAGCGGATCTCCGACTTGTCCAAGGGAGCCCCATCGCTGAAGCTGATCCTCCCCCGCTTTCGTGGACACCCCAACAAGCGCGAGAATGCGCCAGGAG
>CAZKDY010000068.1:0-15251 GCA_964551615.1 uncultured Polyangiaceae bacterium | reverse complement strand
CGTCACTTCCGCGCCGATGCCTTCGGGCGTTGAGCACACGGAGTTATGGATCCCACCCTTCGCCCGCGCGCTGGTCACTTCCGCGCCGATGCCTTCGGGCGTTGAGCACGAGTAGTATGCAGCGGCTTTGGATTTTAGCGGAGAGTCACTTCCGCGCCGATGCCTTCGGGCGTTGAGCACGTGGACGATCCAGGCACATAAGCCGCCCACCCCCATGGTCACTTCCGCGCCGATGCCTTCGGGCGTTGAGCACAACAGCCGGCTGCCACGGCTGCGCGGCTCCCCCTGGTCACTTCCGCGCCGATGCCTTCGGGCGTTGAGCACAAGGTGGGCGGGGGGCAGAGCGCCACGGAGCTGGGTCACTTCCGCGCCGATGCCTTCGGGCGTTGAGCACAAGATTATTCTGGTGAACTACTCATCGCCTAAAGGGTCACTTCCGCGCCGATGCCTTCGGGCGTTGAGCACCTTCGTCCAGGGACGAATCAAGATGGGTGCAAGTGGTCACTTCCGCGCCGATGCCTTCGGGCGTTGAGCACGCCAGGCGCGCCGCGAGTTCCACAGGCGCCACCACGTCACTTCCGCGCCGATGCCTTCGGGCGTTGAGCACCGGTGCCCCGAATCGCCTTCAGCGCCGCAACCGCGGTCACTTCCGCGCCGATGCCTTCGGGCGTTGAGCACTAGTTGGCGGTTCCGTACGCTAGCTTCGTGACGGCAGTCACTTCCGCGCCGATGCCTTCGGGCGTTGAGCACGTCTCCGGGTACGCCTGCTCGCGGCGAGCGCGGGGTCACTTCCGCGCCGATGCCTTCGGGCGTTGAGCACCTCTCGAAGTGCGGTCCGTCGATCACGCCCTGCGGGTCACTTCCGCGCCGATGCCTTCGGGCGTTGAGCACGCACTCTGTTTCCGCGTGGGCGCAATGGACGAACACGTCACTTCCGCGCCGATGCCTTCGGGCGTTGAGCACCATCCGGATTCCGCGTTCTCAGCGCGCGGCATGGTGGTCACTTCCGCGCCGATGCCTTCGGGCGTTGAGCACATCATACTTGGCTTGACACCAAGCAGGTTTGCGCGGAGTCACTTCCGCGCCGATGCCTTCGGGCGTTGAGCACATCAAACCGCAAACCCTCCTATTCGGCGGCGCAATGTCACTTCCGCGCCGATGCCTTCGGGCGTTGAGCACAAAGCGAACTGGCCTTTCCGTGTGGTCTTGCCCTTGGGTCACTTCCGCGCCGATGCCTTCGGGCGTTGAGCACGTTCCCCGGGGGAGCAGCCCCCGCACGCGAACCTGGTCACTTCCGCGCCGATGCCTTCGGGCGTTGAGCACGATCGCGCCTTCAGCCGCGCGCCGCGGGTCAGTTGCAGTCACTTCCGCGCCGATGCCTTCGGGCGTTGAGCACCGCCGAGAGGTCGCCACCGCGGCGCCCGTGTGCCAGTCACTTCCGCGCCGATGCCTTCGGGCGTTGAGCACATGTCACCGTGCGCCACGAAGGTTCGCGGGCGATGTCACTTCCGCGCCGATGCCTTCGGGCGTTGAGCACACCATCCCCGCGGCGCAGTCTTCAACCGCGCGACTGGTCACTTCCGCGCCGATGCCTTCGGGCGTTGAGCACTGAAAATCGCGAACCAGTGCCGCATCGAGGTGCTGGTCACTTCCGCGCCGATGCCTTCGGGCGTTGAGCACTGCCCGAGCGCGTAGAGGTCCGCCCGAGCGAGCGCGTCACTTCCGCGCCGATGCCTTCGGGCGTTGAGCACTTTTCGAGGCGCGCGAGCTCGGTTTCCGCCACGGGGTCACTTCCGCGCCGATGCCTTCGGGCGTTGAGCACTCAGTTCTCCTTCACTCGGGTAGGTCGCGGGCATCGCGGTCACTTCCGCGCCGATGCCTTCGGGCGTTGAGCACCCCCTGCGCTCCGCGGATGAGGAGTCGCCAGAGGGAGGTCACTTCCGCGCCGATGCCTTCGGGCGTTGAGCACCGGCAGCCCGTGAGTGCCTCCCGAGCGGTCGGATGTCACTTCCGCGCCGATGCCTTCGGGCGTTGAGCACCGGCGACTGGCAGCGGCTCTACAGGCTGCCTCGGGTCACTTCCGCGCCGATGCCTGCGGGCGTTGAGCACCTGTGATCCACGGGATCGGGGATTGGGGAGGGGCTGGTCACTTCCGCGCCGATGCCTTCGGGCGTTGAGCACCGGGGCATGGTCGACCGCCGGCAGAATTTCTGGCGGTCACTTCCGCGCCGATGCCTTCGGGCGTTGAGCACCAGGGCATTGGAAAGCCCCGAGCTACGCAGTCACTTCCGCGCCGATGCCTTCGGGCGTTGAGCACGTCGCAACCCGCGCGGAATCAATCACGGGGGCGCTGGTCACTTCCGCGCCGATGCCTTCGGGCGTTGAGCACTTGAGGCCGCAGAGACTCTCCGGGGCGACCTAGAAAAGTCACTTCCGCGCCGATGCCTTCGGGCGTTGAGCACACTCGAGCGCCGGGCGGGATGTTGCGCCCGTTGCGGGTCACTTCCGCGCCGATGCCTTCGGGCGTTGAGCACGACTACCCGAGCCCAGAGGACGAAGGTAAGATCCTGGTCACTTCCGCGCCGATGCCTTCGGGCGTTGAGCACCGACTGGACGCGCACGCGGCGCACCACCGTGATCTCGAGGTCACTTCCGCGCCGATGCCTTCGGGCGTTGAGCACTACGCCTCGGCCGCCGCGGTGAGGCAGTCGTCCTGGTGGTCACTTCCGCGCCGATGCCTTCGGGCGTTGAGCACTGCCGCCACTCCCGCCGCGCGCACTGATGCGGTCTGGTCACTTCCGCGCCGATGCCTTCGGGCGTTGGGCACTACGCGTCAGTCAGTCCGGTGACCCACGTGCCTCCAGGGTCACTTCCGCGCCGATGCCTTCGGGCGTTGAGCACCTCTGGAGCTGTTCGGTCTCTGGTTTCCGAGCGGAGTCACTTCCGCGCCGATGCCTTCGGGCGTTGAGCACCGGATGTTGCGCGCGCTGTCCAGCGGACCGATGGCGGCACTTCCGCGCCGATGCCTTCGGGCGTTGAGCACCTGGGACAGCAGGCCGCTAGGAGGTCAGCGTGAGGTCACTTCCGCGCCGATGCCTTCGGGCGTTGAGCACCTCTGGAGCTGTTCGGTCTCTGGTTTCCGAGCGGAGTCACTTCCGCGCCGATGCTTTCGGGCGTTGAGCACTCTGCGCACCCAGCGCATCTTCTCGCTAGCGTTAGCGGCCCACCTAGACTGTGCGTAGGGGGCCTGTTTCGGTCAACCTAGACGATGGCTTCGGGCGTTTCCGCATCGACGCGGCGTTGCCCGGTGTGACGCGCGAGGTCGGCACGAGCAGCCCGCTGACGCCTGTCGCTGACGGCGCGGCGGAAGCCATCGCAAAGACGACCCGGAGGTGGTTCGGGCAGCACGACTCGCTTTCAAAGCCCGACAACAAGGATGAGAGCGGGCAGAGGCCACCGAGCCTCTCGCAGTGGTTCGACCTTGTCGGTGAGTTGGAGGCCGACGACCAGAGCGCGCTCACGAGGCGCCTCAACCCGACGACGGCGGGCGGCAAGAGCTGGAAGCACGTGGGAGCGAAGGCGATCCGCGACAAGCTCAACGACGGAGCGCTGCAGCCGAAGCAGCGCGCTCTTCATGCGCGCCTCTTTGTGCGCTGTCTGCGGGCAGAGTTGCTCAACGCTGTCGGAAGCCAGCAAGAGCCGGAGCAGTGTGGTGAAGGGCACGGTGGTGACTGTCGCAGCGATTAGCGAGCGCGACTACCTCTCCTTGACCCTTGACTGACATGCTGCACGCGAAGGAGGGCGACTTCTTCATCGCTGACTGGTTACGCAACCGGAACACGGTGGAGTTTCTCGGGGTCTGGGAGCGCGTCCACAACCCCAAGTTCAATTATGGCGAATTCGCCACAATTAATAGCCAGGCTGGCTTGAACAGCTACCGCGTTAGCGTCAAGGACTGGGTCACGAAGACTGGCGCCATTGGCCTGCGGGCAAGCGCGGGCCGGTATGGCGGGAGATACGCGGACCCAGAAGGGGCGCCGGAACTGAAGTTCGACTCTCCGTTAGCCCCAAGGTTTACCCTCAGCAAGGTTGCCTAGCCTGTCAGCGAGACCGTGTAGAAGCACCCAGCGCGCGCTTGCACTGACGCCTGTCTAGACCCCAACCGCTGAGCCACCCAGCGCCTAGCCTCCACCCCCGAGTCGCCTCGGACCCCGGTAAGCTGCCAACTTGGTCAGGCTGCGTGGCTCACATAGCTGCCTTTACGGGTCGCGCGTCTCAAACAGCTGGCTCGTCGCCTGCACTGTCACCGCGCGCCGGATCCACGCTTCAAGCGTTGCCTGATCAGTACACGACGTGATGCGCTCACGCTCTGCATCGCTGACTTGTAGGCAGCGAGCGTCCAGCACCAAGAGGATGGAGGCGGCGCAGCCTTCGACCCTGCCTTCGCCGCGGTGCTTGCGGGCAAACTCGCTCGTGAACAACTCACTGCGCCGATGCATAGCTGCCTTTACGGGTCGAGCGTCTCAAACAGTTGGCTGGTCGCCTGCACTGTCGCCGCGCGGCGGACCCAGGCCTCCAGGGTTGCCTGATCAGTACACGACGCAATCCGCTGGTGCTCAGCATCGCTGACTTGTAGGCAGCGAGCGTCCAGCACCAAGAGGATGGAGGCGGCGCAGCCTTCGACCCTGCCTTCGCCGCGGTGCTTGCGGGCAAACTCGCTCGTGAACAACTCACCATTCGGAAACATAAAGTTCTCCAACGCTGTGGCGACTGCGCTGCTGACTACTGCGCGGATCGCCTCCCAGTATAGCAAAGCCTGCGAGTCGGCCAACCCGCGCACCGCAAGAATAGCGGCCGTTGCCACCTCATAGCCCTGCGGCGAGCGGCCGTGAGCGAGGCAGGAGAGCACGCCCAGTTCGGGTACGGTTGTGACCAGCGTGGCGTCGGTGATGACTGGGATGTTGTGCGGCCCCAAGACCGTCGGGCATGCGCTGAAACCCGGGCCGACCAGGATCGGCTGTGCCGCCCAGCGAGCCACGCGGCGACTTGGCGCGATCACCAGCACAAAGCAGGGCGCTCTCAGCGCGACACGCAGGGACGTGACGTAGTGCGGCCAGCGCAGGCGCTTGTCGGCGTCGCACTTAAGCTGAACCTCTAGGATCGTCCCGCAGATCACTTTCCCTGAGGTGTCACGCATGACGAAGACGGCATCCGAGTACTGATGCGCTGGCAGCGTTTGACTCAAGTCGCTGTCGCCGTACTCAACGCTGGCGACCTGGTCGAGCTTCAGACCAAGTACGTCTTTGAGCACCAAGAGCAACAGCTCGGATCGATTCCGAAACAGCTGATGTAGGATCTCGTGCAGGAAGCTCGGCACAGCTGCTCCCAGATCACACTTCGCGCCAACCATTTGCACGCAAAAACCAGCGCGAAAACGCCGGGCAGCTGCAGCCTCGGCAGCTGGCCACCGCGGCCGCTGGCTGGCGCCCCGCCACCCCCCGGACAGCTGATCAGCAGGGAGGGTGTGCGAGATTGCCAGGTGGATAATACTGCGATCTACTACGCGGCTAGCGATGGGGTCTTCCGCGCGCCGCTCAGCGGCGGGGCAGGGGTTGAGATCGCCGACGTGGGCGGGGACGTATTCCTGGGGCAAGACGCCACCTCGCTCTATCTGCGACGCAGCAACAGCAGCGGAACCACCATCTACCGCATCTTGAAGTAGCCGGGCAGCAGCGCACAGGGCGTGGCGTAGTCTCGCCTTGCGTCCACGGCGTGGGTTATGCTTAAAACCGCCATGGTTGGTGACGCACCCTGGCGAGCAGAAGCGAGTAGGACGTTGCTGCGCCTCGGCCCCGAGGCGCGCTCTGCCGGGCGTGAGTTGTTGGACCTCGGGGGCGTGCGCAGGGTGGAGGCGTTTGACGACGGCTACCTTGACGCGGAGGTCTGGGGCCCCGGTCGCTACTGCGTCGTAGCTGGCCAGCTGAGCAACCCCGACTGCGCGTGCCGCAAGCGCGGCAACTGCGAGCACGTCGCGGCGGCGCTGATGCACCTGCTGATGTTTGGCGCGTTGCGGCTCGTCGACGACGGCGCTGGCGTGAGGGCTGAGCACGGGCAAGATGCGGCTAGTCGGTACACGCCGCGCGGCCTGGCTCTACCAGACATGCCGGACCTGCAGGCCGCCATGGCCTCCCATGAGGTCAAGCTGTGGCTCGATGGTTTCCGTAAGGCACAGGTCGATGACAGCGAGCGCCTGGTGTTCTTGCTCAGGGTGACTGAGCTGGGGGCGTCGGTGGGCCTGGGTCGCCAGCGGCGTGGCAAGGCCAAGGCTTGGCTGGCGCCGCGTCGCCTGTCCACGAGCGAGACGCTGGCTATCGCGGCGGGCGACTTGAGCGCCGACGGCCTCGAGGGCGCGCTGCAGTGCTTGCTCTGGCAGAACCAGGGCGTGGCGGTCCTCGACGATCGACTTGGGGCGCTGGGCCTGCAGGCCGCGCTGCAGACGGGGCGCTTGGTGTTCGAAGATCCCGGCGTGCGCTCGCCGCGCCAGACCCTGTCGCCCGGCCCGCCGCGCGCCGGCCGCCTGGCCTGGTCACAGCGCGGTGATTATTACCGTACGGAGGTAGAATTGGACGCGGTGGGCTTGCTCTTGGTGCCCACGATCCCGGCTTATTACATCGACCGTGAGCGACTGATCGCCGGCCGCGTCGAGATTAGAGCCGCGCCCTCCACCCCCGACCGAGCCCTAGCCCTAATGAGCGAGGGCCCCGAGGCACAGCCCACTGCCCCTGAGTTCGCGCCTGAGATCGACCCTGAGGTGCTGCAAGCTTGGTTTGACGCGCCCGTCGTCCCAGCCTGCGCGGTCGCTGACGTGGCCGCGGCGTTCAAGGCCGCGGGCCTGAGCTTGCCGGTGCCGACGCACGTCCCCCAACGCGTGATCGGCGGAATTCCGCGTGGACATTTAGTGCTGTACGACGAGCCCGGCGCACCAGCTGGGCAACGCCACCGCGCGGCGCTGTGGTTCGTGTACGAAGACGTGCGCGTGTTGCCGTGCCTCGAGAGCGATCAGCTCTTCAAGATCGAGGGTGAAGGGGAGGCCGTGCGAGTCCGCGTCGAGCGGCACTGGGCGGCAGAGGAGCACGATCACCGGCTGCTGGTCCAGGAGGGCTTTCGCAAGCTGTTCGCGGGGGAAGGCGCCGCCTTCGAGCCGGAGTGGTGGGCGCTGCGCGACGACGCTGCCTGGGCGCGGTTCACCCTGGAAGGCAGCCAAAGGCTCCACCTCGAAGGCATCGAGGTGGTGACCGATCCGAGCTTCAGCTTCAAGCTGCTCGAGCCAGCAGATTACTTTACGGAAATAGTCGAGGCCACCGCTGGTGGCTCGAGCAGCGACGGCTCGCTCGTTGATGGCTCGGACAACCAGTGGTTTGATCTCGACTTTGGCGTCGAGGTGCACACCGAGCAAGGGGTTGAACGCATCAGCGTGCTGCCGGTGCTGCTAGGCGCGCTGCGCGACGGAGCCAGCCTGGGCGACGGCGTGCTGGTCGACGTGCCGTCCGGTGGCGTCGCCAAGTTGCCCGCCGAGCGCCTCGCGCCGCTGCTCGAGGTGTTGCTGCAGCTGGTGACCTCAGAGCGCCGAGGGCGACCGCGCATCAACCGCTGGCAGGCGATGGATCTCGCCCACGTGTTGAAGCTGGAGAGCGAGACGGGGCGCGGGCTGCGCGGGCTCCGTGACGCCCTCGCGCGCAGCACCCAGCTCAGCGTGCCAGCGCTGCCCAAGAGCTTCAGCGCGACACTGCGCGGCTATCAGGCCGAGGGCTTGGCCTGGCTCGGCTTCCTTGGGGAGCACGGCATCGGCGGGGTGCTGGCCGACGACATGGGGCTCGGCAAGACCGTGCAGATCTTGGCGCTGATCAGCGCGCGGCGCAAAGCCGCCAAGGGCCTCGGGCCGTCGCTGGTGGTGGCGCCGACCAGCGTGCTGTTGTCGTGGACGCAGCAGCTGGCGGAGTTCGCGCCAAAGCTCAAGCTGGTGGTCTGGCACGGCGGCGCGCGCCGTGAGCTGGCTGACGAGCTCGAGGGCGCCCACGTGGTGCTCACCACCTACGCGCTGCTGCGCCGCGACGTGGAGCTGCTGAAGGCGATCAACTGGGACGTGCTGGTGCTCGACGAAGCGCAGGCCATCAAGAACCCCCAGGCCGTCGCTGGCGTGGCGGCGCGCTCGCTCACCGCGCGGCAACGTATCGCCGTGACCGGCACCCCGCTGGAGAACCACCTGGGCGAGCTGTGGAGCCTGTTCGCGTTCGTGGCCCCCGGCGTGCTGGGCAGCCAGCAGTCGTTCCAGCGGGCGTACCGCGCGCCCATCGAAAAAGACGGCGACCAAGCCCGCCTGGACAGCCTACGCCGGCGCGTCGCGCCGCTGATGCTGCGCCGCACCAAGGAGCAGGTGGCGGCTGACCTGCCCCCCAAGACCATCGTCACGCAGTCGATTGAGCTGGGCAGCGCGCAGCGCGACCTGTATGAAACCGTGCGGAAGTCTGTTGATCGGCAAGTGCGCGAAGAGATCGCGCGCCGCGGCGTCGCGCTGTCTAAGATCGCGGTGCTCGACGCGCTGCTCAAGCTGCGTCAGGTGTGCTGTGATCCGTCGTTGGTCAAGAGCGTCGCAGCCCAGACCAAGCGCGTGCCCAGCGCTAAACGCCAGGCGTTCTTCGAGCTGATCGAGACGCTGGTGGCTGAAGGGCGCCGCGTGCTGGTGTTCTCGCAGTTCGTGAAGATGCTCGATCTGCTGGGTCAGGGCCTGGTAACCCGCGAGATCGCCTACGCGCGGCTCACCGGCGCCACCACCAACCGGACTCACCAAGTGGAGATCTTCCAGTCGGGCAGCGTGCCGGTGTTCTTGATCAGCCTCAAGGCCGGCGGCGTGGGCCTCAACCTCACGCGCGCCGACGCCGTGATCCACTACGACCCGTGGTGGAACCCCGCGGTAGAGGCCCAAGCCACCGATCGCGCCCACCGCATCGGACAGCTGAACCCGGTGTTTGTCCACCGCCTGATCGCGCGCGGCACGGTCGAAGAGAAGATCGTCGCCCTGCAGGCGCGCAAGGCTGAGCTGGCCGAGGCGCTGCTGGGCGGTGGCGGCCAAGGGTTTACGCTGGATGAGGCGCTGATCGACGAGCTGCTCGCGCCGCTGCCGCACTGAGCGCGCTGCCACACAGAGCGCGCTGCCCCATAGAGCGCGCTGCCCCATGGAGCGCGCCGCCACCCTGAGGGCCGCACAAAACGAAGCCGCTGGCACTCACGCGCCAGCGGCTTGGTTTCTGCGCTTTGAGGCGCCTGCTTACTTTTGCTTGGGTGCTGCTTTGAGCAGCTTGGCGATGTCACGCAGGCGGCCGGACAGCTCCGTCGCCAGCTGGTACATGCGTGTGCGATCTTCAGGCTTGAGATCGTCCACGCGGTCTAGATCGGCGAAGCCGGGGAAGCCAGGCTTGCCGTGATGGCGCAGACCATGAAGTGTCTTCATGAACTGCGGCTTGGGCATGCGCCCGCCTTCGGCCTTGCCGCGCAGCACGCTCGCCTCGTGGGTGATGCGGTTGACGGTCCACTTCTCTCGCTCTGAGCGCTCGAGCAGCTTAGCCTGCTCCTTTGCCGGCATGTTGAATACCGCACGGAAGTGCGTCATGCCGTTGTGCTCGAAGCGCGCGCAGTTGTGTTGATGATAGATGTTGTAGATCATCAACGCGCGGTACAGCGCCAGGCCGTTCACCGGGGTCTCAGGATCCGCCGACATGCTGCGGAATGAGATGCCACGGGTGCCTTGCTTGCGGAACTGCTCTAGCGAACCCTTGTAAAAGCGCTTGAGGACCGCCTCGCCGAGCTCAAGGCAGCCCTCGAGGGTCTCTGGTCCGCGGGTGCGCTCTAGCTCTTTGGCTAGGACACGCGCTTCCGTGCGAGACGGGATTAAGCCGCCCTGCGCGGTGTGTCGCACGCCCTTTTCGCCGCCGTCTTGCTTGGCGGCCTTCGCGGTCGCCTTCTTGGCTGTCGCCTTCTTGGCTGCGGCTGTCTTCTTGGGCTTGGTCTGCTTGGGCTGTGTTGGCTTTGCTTTCTTAGCCGCCTTGGCCGCGCCGGTCTTCGGCTTGGCTGCGGGTTTGGCGGCGCGCTTGGCGCCCCCCGACTTCGCAGCTTTGGCCCGCTTGGCGGGTTTGGGTTGAGTTGATGGGTTTGAATTAGTACGTCGCTTGCTGGCCACGTCCGGACGGTAGCTGGATTCGCAGCGCAGCGCTAGAGCTTGAGAGATACGAGTTCGCGCGTGGAATGCGCGGAGGCGCTGGTCACGGGCTGCTCAGCGCGTGATGACGCCGCCACGCGCTGGCTCCCGTTCAGATCGCACGGTCGAGGAACTAGCCAAAACATAGGGGTTTGCTGGCGGACCGCGCGCTACCAGCGCGGACGCTGAGCGCCGGCGTGCTGCCTACACGCGCTCGGCTGATGGGCGCCCGCGCGGGTGCAAAAATCGACCATCCCCGGTCCGCGCGGGTGCAAAATCGAGGGTCGCGGTCCGCGCGGGCTGCAAAACCAGCGACTCAGTGGAAGCGCCGAGGCGAGCACGCCCGGGAGCCATGTGGGAGCCATGTGGCAGCAAGTTCGCCGCGCGCCGCGCCGCGCCGGACACCGAGCTCTGCCTGGGGGTGGGCTCGCGGAGCACCCACCGGCGCTCAGGCGGCTCTAACCGACGAGGGGCCAGGATCTTCCCCAGTCTCAGGCTGAGCCGCGCTGCTTTGGCCACCCCCGTCGCAGGTTGCCGCGCGGGCGCCAGCCGCGGATCCCTGGGGGAATCCGCGGGTTTATCGATCGCTTTTTAGGTATGCGGAGAGCTTTCGACTTGCGGCCGGGCTGACGAATGTGGTTGAAGGGGCGGTGTCTGGCACGCATTACTCCGCTGACTGGGGTGCAGCGGCGCTCCGGGCGCTCGCGTCGCTCCCGGCGCACACTCAACGCGCCGGCCGCGAGCTAGCGGCCCAAGGCGCGCTGGTCGGGAGCCTCGATTTGATGGTGCAGGGGCACGTCTCCGCTCGCGTGCGCAGCGCCGAGGCTGGCGAGTACCACGTCGTCTCTGGGCAGGTGAACGGTCGTATGACGTGCAGCTGCCTGGCGCTCGGCTCGTGCCAGCACATCGCGGCGGTGTTGGTGGAGCTCGGCAGCCCGCCGCCACAGGGACCCCAGCGGGTTGATCCGCTGGCGCTCGCGCGCCAGCACGCCGAGCCGCCGCTCGAGCCAGACGACTACTACACCGAGCTTGAAGCGGCTGAGCGTGAGTGGTTCAGCCTCGATTTTGGCATTCAGATCCGCACGGCGCAGGGAGTAGAGCGCATCAGCCTGTTGCCGCTGCTGTTAGACGTGTCGCGCGGTGAGGCGGCGCCGCAGGTCGGCGCGCCGCTGGTCGTGCAGCTTCCGTCGGGTCACATCGCGCGCGTGCCCTACGCGCGCTTCGCGCCGCTGCTGGAGGTGCTGTTGCAGCTAGTCCGGGCAGATCGCCGGGGCAAGCCGCGGATCTCGCGCTGGCAGGCCATGGACCTGGCGGAGACGCTGCGCTTGACCAGCCGCACCGGCGGCGCGCTGCGGGAGCTGCGGCGCGCGCTGACCCGCAGCGGTTCGTTGCCGCCTCGGGCGCTCCCAGAGCGTTTCCGTGCGCAATTAAGGGGCTATCAAGCACAGGGCGTTGCCTGGCTCGCGTTGCTCGGCGAGCACGGCATCGGCGGGGTGCTCGCAGACGACATGGGGCTCGGCAAGACGCTGCAGGTGCTGGGGCTGATTTGCGTGCGTCGCGCGGCGACAGCGCGCAGCCAGCCGTCGCTGATCGTGGCGCCGACCAGCGTGCTGCTGTCGTGGATTGATCAACTCGCGGAGTTCGTCCCAGCGCTGCGCGTGGTGCTGTGGCACGGCAGTGACCGCTTCGACCGCCAGCCACTGATCGCTGGCGCCGAGCTGGTGCTGACGTCCTACGCGCTGCTGAGCCGCGACATCGACACCCTCGGCGCCGTGGAGTGGGACGTGGCGGTGCTCGATGAGGCGCAGGTCATCAAGAACCCGAGATCCCTCGCTGGTCAGGCGGCGCGCACGCTGCGCGCGAACCAGCGCTTGGCGGTGACGGGCACGCCGCTGGAGAACCACCTGGGTGAGCTGTGGAGCTTGTTCGCGTTCGTCGCGCCAGGTGCCCTGGGCAGCGAGCGCTCATTCCGTGCGGCCTACCGGGTGCCCATCGAGCGTGACGCAGACGCGGAGCGGATGGCTAGCCTACGTCGTCGCATCGCGCCGCTGCTGCTCAGGCGCACCAAGCAAGAGGTCGCCCACGACCTACCGCCGAAGACCATCCTGACGCACTCCATCGAGCTCGGAGATGCTCAGCGTGATCTGTACGAGACCGTGAGACACGCCGTAGACCAACGGGTGCGCGAAGAGATCGCGCGGCGCGGGATCGCGATGTCCAAGATCGTGGTGCTCGACGCGCTGCTCAAGCTGCGACAGGTGTGCTGTGATCCAAAGCTGCTCAAGCTCCAAGCGGTCAACCAGCGCACCCCCAGCGCGAAGCGCGAAGCATTTCTTGAGCTGATCGACACGCTGGTCGCTGAGGGCCGCAGCGTGTTGGTGTTCTCGCAGTTCGTCGAGATGCTAGATTTGCTCGGCCAAGGCTTGGTCAAGGCGAACATCCAGTTCGCGCGCCTCACGGGCGCTACTGTGGACCGCGCGGGCCAGGTGGCGCTGTTTCAGTCTGGCAGCGTGCCGGTGTTCTTGATCAGCCTCAAGGCGGGGGGCGTCGGCCTCAACCTCACCCGCGCGGACTCAGTCGTCCACTACGACCCGTGGTGGAACCCAGCGGTGGAGGCGCAGGCGACGGATCGGGCTCACCGCATCGGGCAAGACAAGCCGGTGTTCGTGCACCGCCTGATCGCCCGCGGCACCGTCGAAGAGAAGATCGTCGCCTTGCAAGTCCGCAAGGCTGAGCTCGCCCGCGCGCTGCTCGCCGGCGGCACGCGAGCGCTCGAGCTCGACGCCGCGTTGATCGACGAGCTGCTGGCTCCGCTGCCGTGAGTCGCGGTGAAGCTCGCGGCGCCAGTCCCTCCACCCCCGCGCTCAGTCGGCGTCGAGCTCACCCACTTCGGCCAACGCGGCGTCTGCGTCGTCGCCGGACAACTCGTTGAAGTAGCTCTTGCCGTCGGCTGACGAGCCGGCGCGCCAGGCTTCGTCATCGCCCCCGCCAGCGTCGGCGATGATCAGCTCACTGCTGCCGCCGAATTTGCCTGCCAAGCGAAAGATGGCCACCAAGGTGATGCGGTAGGTGAGCCAGGCGTCGGAGTCGTCGGAGACCACGCCTTGCAGGTCAAAGCCGTCGTCGCGCCAGTCCACCTCGAACTCCGGACACTCGCTGAACACGTCCTCTGGGCTGAGGCTATAGTCGGCGTCGTCGGGCTCGTCCGGCTCCCAGCCATCGAGCCAACTACGCAGGGTCGAGGGGTCGATCTCCTGCTCGCGATACGCCTCTAGCTTCGCTTCAGGGATGTCTACACGCCCAATAAACCCGTAATTTTGGCCCATGGGGCGGGAGGGTATCCTGTGGCCGCTGCTTGTCAAAACAGGCCGGCTCGCGCCCTGAGCAGCGGATGCCCTATACTCTGCGCCATGACGCGGACTCGTGCTTGGGGATCTGCTGCGAGAAGCGGAATGCTGGCCGGCTACGCGTGGTTCGTCTTGCCGGGGATCTGCGTGCAGCCGCCCCTCGGCTTGGGCGTGTGCCCCAACGGCGACTCCAAGCCGCCCAATTTCCTCCACGTGCAGAACTCGCTGGTAGACAGCGTTGATGCCCTGCGGATCTTGGTCGCGCGCTTCAACGACTACAAGTTCATGTTCAGGCCCGACTCGCTGAAGCACCTAGTGGTGGTCACCGACGACGACTCGCGCTCGTCGCCAGACGGCAGCAGCACCGGCAACCCGGGCGCCTACGACGGTAACTCTGCTCAGTTCGTGTCGGACTACACCGCCCTCGCGCCCTATTTGCGTAAACCCGACGGCACACCCGCGTGGAAGATGAACGCCATCTACGCCCAGAGCCAGTGCACCAACGCCGCGCGCGTCGGCACCGTGTATAAAGAGGTCGTGAACGCGACCGGTGGGATCCACGGGGATCTTTGTAGCTGTCCGCCGGGGCAGCCCGCCGCCTGCCAAGCCACCTTTCAGACCATCTTTGATGAGCTAGCCATCAAGATCTCTCAAGGGGCCGTGCCGTTGGCGTGTGAGTGGGGGATCCCCGCCGCGCCCGCGGGGCAGACGTTTGATGCAGGCAAGGTCAACGTCGATTTTACCGATCCAGGGCACGGCACCAAGACCACGATTTTCCATGTAGATAACGCTGGGGCCTGTGACCCAGTGCTCGGCGGGTGGTACTACGACAACCCAGCGTCGCCGACGCGGGTGATCGCGTGCCCCGCCAGCTGCGACATGGTCGAGGCGGCGCCTCAAGGCCGGGTGGACATCGCGTTTGGCTGCGCTAGCGTGGTGATCCCCAAGTAGGTCCGCGCGGCGCCTAGTACCACAGGGTCGTCATGCTGCACAGCCGCTCGCCCCGCGCGCTGTCGCAGGGTTGCAAGTCTGCTGGCCTCCGCCTGGGTTCGTTGTTGAACGCCCAGATGGCGGCCTCTACCTGCTCTGCGCGGCGAAACAGCCGCTCTCCGAGCTCAGTCAGTTCGCGCGGTGGGTAGCCGATCATCGCTGGCTCTCGGTCGAAGATCTCTCTTCCGAAGGCCTGCTCCAGCGCCGCGAGGCGGCGACTAACCGTTGACTGGCTGACGCCGAGCTCGCGCGCCGCTTGATTGAAGCTGCCGAGGCGAGCGATCTCCAGCACTAGCCGGATATCGTCCCAGCGGCGTGGGGACGGTTGACGCGCGCGGGCGCGTCGGGTGGTGTCTCGCCGGTTTGTGCGGGGGTCTTGGGAGGTCATCTGGATGGCCTTCGGTGGCTCCGCGTGGCGGTTGCGTGGTTATGCGTGGCGCTGGGCGCTGGGCGCTTGGCGGCTCTGGCAGCGGGCGCTAGGCGCTAGGCGCTAGGCGCTAGGCGGCGCTGGCGCTAGGCGCTTGGCGGCTCTGGCGCGAGGCGCTTGGCGGCGCTGGCGCTAGGCGCTTGGCGGCTCTGGCGCGAGGCGCTAGGCGCCCCGCGGGGTAACCCGCTGCCCCGTGGATTATGCACTGGTGGATAATGCGGCGGGCGCTGTGTTT
>CAZKDY010000067.1:0-15758 GCA_964551615.1 uncultured Polyangiaceae bacterium | reverse complement strand
TAGGATCTCGAACACTCGTTGGGCGGTGGCATCGGGGTACTTCTTCAGGAGCGCGCCGACGCGCTCCTTGTATCGCACGCCAGGGATTTGCAGGACCTCCTCGTCGAACAACTCGTGGAAGCTCTGAGCCACGGTCCAGCCGGCTTCGCTGTGATGCAGGATGACGGGGATGACGACCGGGGCCGGCAGCTTGCCGCCGTGCTCAAAGTACTGATCGAGCACGTCCATCACGTAGCCGCCGACCTGGACCAGCGCGCGGGCCTTGGCGTCGCTCTTGTGCTCGAACACGACGTAGAGCCGCGCGTCGCGGCCGGCTATCTCCACGCGGAATAGAATGTCAGCCTGCGTCTCTACAAACGCGCCGTCAATGAAGCTAGGAGGCAACACCTCGAGGGTGGACTAGTCGATGGCCTTCACCAGCTCGGCGGGGAGGCTAGGAGCTCAAGACGGGCGTTCTCCGGGTCGCCGAAGATCTTCTTGACCAGCGTGTCGTGAGGGCGCGTCAGATCGCCCGGCTCGCTGCCCTGAGCCTTGCCCTGGGTCTTGGACTTGCGGCGCGCCATGACCGCGAAGTAGTACAGCTGGGGCTGGCTGCCAACGTGCAGCGAGGCGGTTCCCAACACCGAGCTTGCGTCAAACGTGCCGGCCGCAAAGTCAAATCCGATTGCCAGTTCCTTGCGGTCTACGGCCACTGTCAAGTCCCAGGTCCACCGATCTCCGCGGTGGGCTCCTCCTTGTTACAACCCACTTCTACCCAGGCACGGAGTTGGCGCGCGTTCGTATCGGACGAGAGGCCTACCTCCTGAGGGTCCGGAATGCTGTCGTCAAGAGCGACCACACCGTCGACCGGGTCGAATGCTAGAGCGCCGCACCAACGGCTGACGCGCCACCCCCAAACCCCCCCTCAAAAACCCGTCACAGCGGCTCGTTGAAGTCGATCAGCGGGCCGGCGGGGACGATGCCGGTCGGGTTGATGGTGGCGTGGCTGCCGTAGTAGTGGTGGCGGATGTGCTCGAGGTTGCAGGTCTCTGCGACCCCGGGGATCTGGTAGATGCGCCGGGTGTGTCGCCACAGGTTGGGGTAGTCGCGGATTTGGCGCAGGTTGCACTTGAAGTGACCCACGTACACCGGGTCGAAGCGGAACAACGTGGTGAAGAGCCGAATATCAGCCTCGCTGAGCTGACCTCCGACTAGGTAGTCCTGCCCGTCGAGCCGTCGCTCCAGCACGTCTAAGTGCGCGAACAGCGCGGCCACCGCCTCGTCGTACGCCTCTTGGCTGGTCGCGAACCCCGCCTTGTACACCCCGTTGTTGACCCGGTCGTAGACGGCGTCGTTCACGTCGTCGATCTCGGCGCGCAGGGCCTTTGGGTACAGGTCGAGCTCGGGCTTGCTGCCGAACTCAGCGTTGAGCATGCGGATGATCTCCGACGACTCGTTGTTGACGATGGTGTTCTTTTGCTTGTCCCACAGCACCGGCACCGTCACCCGACCGGTGAAGTCGGACTTGGCGGCGGTGTACACGTCACGCAAGAACTTGCGCTGGTGCAGGTGGTCGGGGTGCTCGTCGTCGAACACCCAGCCGTCGGCCAGCATGAGCGGCTGCACCACCGACACCGAGATTTGATCGTCCAGCGCCTTGAGCTTACGGACGATCAGCGTGCGGTGCGCCCACGGGCAGGCGTAGCTGACGTACAGGTGGTACCGCCCCGGCGCTGCCGCGTGGTCCTTCGAGTCGGCGCTCACCCAAGAACGGAAGGCCGGCGCCTTGCGCACGAAGCGCCCTCCGGTCTGTTTCGTGTCGTACCAGGTGTCGTGCCACTCACCTTCGATCAGCAATCCCATGAGCTCTCCTTTGTTAGAGGGAGTCTGGGGCCAAGCACCCAAAAAGGAACCGGCAAACTGCCCGCGGCGCGATCCTCGCCGCTTTGTGCGCGCAGGCCGGCGCCTTAGGGCATGACATCGCCGCTGTTCGGGCCGAGGACTTGGCCGACGAACAGGTTTCCGCCGGGCTCGCTCGCCAGCAGGAGCGCGCTCGGCGCGACCTCTGCCACGACGCCAAACCGCCCCAGCGGGAGCTCGCGCATCTTGGCTTGCTTCCACTCATCAGTGACGCCGGCCACCATCGCGGTCTCGACGGGGCCAGGGGCGATCGCGTTGACCAGGACGTTGTGTTCGGCGACCTCCAGCGCGAGGGACTTGGTGAAGCCGATCACCCCGGCCTTTGCCGCCACGTAGTGCGACATCGAGGGCGCGCCTTTGATGCCCAACTGCGAAGCGATGTTGATGATGCGCCCCCAGCGCCGCTCGATCATGCCGGCCACGACATGGCGGCATACGTAGAACACGCCGGTTAAGTCCACTGCCAATGTTTGATTCCACATCTTGGGCGTCATCTCGGCGACTCTGGCTTCGCTCAGGATCCCAGCGCTGTTGACCAAGATATCGATTCGCCCACCCAGCAGCTCGCGAGCCTCAGCGACCCCGGTCGCTACCGCGTCGTCGTCGGTCACGTCAAACGCGACGCGACGCTGGGGGCCCGCGGCGGGTCGCCGGCCGGCCACCACCACGTCAGCGCCTGCCTCTGCAAATAGCTCCGCGATCGCGGCGCCAATCCCACGCGTGCCGCCGGTGATCAGCGCGGTGCGTCCATCTAATCGAAACATGATAATCCTTTCGTCCTGAATTCAATCGCAGCGCTCGGGTATTGAGCCTTGCTGTTCACGAGGTGATCTGCGCGCACCCTGCGCGACCACGTGGGCGCGGTAGTTCACTTGAACTTTCTAGTTCGAGCGCGGTGTCGTAGCTCGGGGCGGGCGCTCGGACGGGTACTCGCCGTGGCGGCGATGCGGCCACCCCCAACCAAGACCGAGACGTAATCGCCGCATGACCGCGCTCAATCGGCTTCAAACGCCGGCGGACTCTGCGAAGTCCGCGCCGCGACACTTGCCCTCGATCTTCAGCGCCCTTGAGAGACTCCACAGCGCGGTGCGCAGGCCTTCTTCCAGGACCGGGTGGTAGAAGGGCATGCGCAGCAGCTCTTCCACGCGGAGCTGTTGTTGCACCGCCCAAGCCAACAGGTGGGCGAGGTGCTCGGCCCCAGGGCAAAAGAGCTCTGCGCCCACCAACACGCAGCTGCTGCGCTGTGCGTACAAGTTCACCTGGCCAGCGTGCTGGTTTTGTACGCGGGCGCGCCCCTGATTGGCGTAGGACACTGTGCCGATGGCGATTTCATCGGCGTCTAAATCCGTATATCGCGCCCCAACCGTGGCCATTTGTGGCTGAGTGAAGACAATGGCCAGCGGCGTGCGCCTGACCAGCGTGGAGACTTGCGGATACTGGGCCGCGTTCTGGCCGGCGACGCGGCCTTCATCGGCTGCTTCGTGGAGTATGGGGCGGTAGTGGCTGGCATCACCTGCGATGAACACCGCCGTGTCACCACAGCGCGTGGTGCTTGGGTCCCAGTTGGCCGGCAGCCCTCGCTCGTTCAGGATCACTCCGGCCTCTTCCAGGCCGAGCTCAGCCAGCTGTGGCGTGCGACCTGCCGCCAGCAAGACGTTAGAAAACGACTGCTGATGCGCAGCGCCAGCGGCGTCCTGCCACTCTAGCTCGATGGCGTCGCTGTCGCTGATTTGTGCCTTCTTGATGTCTACGTCTAGGTGCCAGGCCAGCGCATTGGTAGCCGAGCTGTCTTGGAACACCTGCCGCACGCTGTGCTGCAACGCAGGATCGCGCAGCGGGCCGATGGCGCTGTCGATGGAAAAGAAGCTGACCTTTACGCCCAGTCGGCTGAGCGCCTGGCCCAACTCTAGCCCGATGGCGCCGGTGCCGATGACCGCCAATGATTCTGGCAATTGATTGAGCTCGAACACCTCATCGCTGAGCCATACTCGCTGCATGATGTCGCGAAAGGGCCGCGGGATATTGGAGCGTGAGCCCACCGCAGCCACCACGGCTTTGGTCTGAAGCTCAACAGCGTCGTGACCGTCACGCTCGACCAACACCCTCGTGGGGCCGATCAGCCGCGCCCTGCCTCGCAAGCGCTGCTCGGCAGGGAGCTTTTCAGTGCTCTTGATCACGCCGCCGACGAACCGATCGCGCTCAGCCCGCACGCGGCCGAACAGGGCCGGGGCGTCCACGGACATCGGCCCGGCGGAGATGCCAAAGGTCCCCGCGGTCGCGACCTGGTGGGCGCGGTCCGCTGCGGCGACTAGCAACTTGGACGGCATACAACCCACTCGGGCGCAGGTCGTGCCGTACGGACCAGACTCGACCAGCACCCAGCTACGCTGAGACTTGCGCAGCTCAGCGACGGCGTTGAGGCCGGCCGTGCCCGCTCCAATCACGACGACATCTACTTCACGTTTTAACTTGGGCGTTACCATGCTTTATATCTACCTTAGATATTGAGGGTCCAGCGTCTTGCGGGTGTAAAGCTTCAGGCTAGTGTTCAAAGCGCTCGCCGCGGGCGGCGCCGACGCGACCGCAAAGCAGTCCGGCGGGCTCGCTGCCGCAGGTCCCGGGGCGCCGGATCTGATTTCCTCGGCCCAATCAGCTAGTGTCCCGCCATGCTCTTCGATCTCGTGAGGGAAGTGCTCGGCACGTTCATCGGCCTGCTGCCCATCGCCAATCCCTTTAGCACCGCCGCTGTCTTCGTCGCGATCACTCAGCGCTTTACCGAGTCCCAGGCCCGGAGCCAGGCCCGGCGCGCCTGCGTCTACATGGCCATCGTGCTGCTGGTCTCGCTGTTCGCAGGGGCCTTGATCATGAGGTTCTTCGGCATCTCGCTGCCCGCGCTGCGCGTCGCGGGCGGGCTGATCGTCGCGCGGATCGGCTTCGACATGCTGAGCCTGGAGCCCGACCCGGACGTGGGTGAGACCCAACGCGAGGAGATCCTGCACATGACCGACGTGGCCTTCACGCCTCTGGCGATGCCGATGCTGAGCGGTCCGGGCTCCATCGCGGTGACGGTCAGCATGGCGGCTGGGGCCGGGACCCTGTGGGACTACGGCGCCATCGCCCTGGGCATCGTGTTGGTCGCCGGGGCGTCGTGGCTCGTGTTGCGCAGCGCCCGAAGGGTGGTCACCCGCCTCGGTTCGACGGGGATGACCGCGCTGACCCGCGTGATGGGGTTCTTGCTGGTCTGCGTCGGTGTGCAGTTTATTGGCGATGGCGTCGTGCATATTGTGTCCGGCTTAGGCACGGCCAGCGCGCCTGCAGCAAATGGCCTGTAGCGCCGGACGCTGAACCGAGCGCACCCCGCCCAGAATATCCATGTGGCTTAATTGCACTGCGTGGGCTGGAATCGACATGACCGCCACACTGGCAGTGTGGTGACTAAAGCGAGGTGTTGGTTCGTTGGTCCCACCTGCCGTGCGCTGCGTCGCGCTTCAGTGTATCGTGCCTCGCGCCTGCGGACGTGCGCCAGAGCTCATCATCGAGTGGACCCACGTAGCTCGCTAAACACAAAAGGAGATTTGAAATGAAGGCACTAGTCTATCACGGGCCCGGCAAACGAACTTGGCAAGACGCTCCAAATCCGAAGATCAAGGACGCCACCGACGCCATCGTGCGCATCGACACCACCACGATCTGTGGGACCGACCTGCATATCTTGCAAGGACATGTCCCCGCGGTCACCGCCGGGCGCATTTTGGGTCACGAAGGAGTCGGCACGATCACCGAAGTCGGTTCCGCGGTGAAAGGAATGAAGGTCGGCGATCGGGTGATCATCTCCGCCGTCAGCGCCTGTGGTTCGTGCTCGTACTGCCACCAACAGCTGCCCTCGCACTGCCTCAACCCCGAAGGCGCGAGCGGCATCGGCTGGATCTTGGGTCACCTGATCGACGGCACGCAGGCGGAGTTCGTGCGCACGCCGTTCGCTGACAACTCGCTGCACAAGCTCCCCGAGGGCGTCAGCGATGAGGCCGCGATTGGCTTGTCCGACATCCTGCCCACCGGCTTCGAGATCGGCGTGCGCAACGGCGGCATCAAGCCGGGCGACGTGGTCGCGGTGGTCGGCGTAGGCCCCATCGGGCTGTCGGTGGTCATGACCGCCGGCCTGTACGGCCCGTCGCGCATCATCGCCATCGACCTCGACGAGAACCGCCTAGAGTCCGCGAAGACCTTCGGCGCGACGGACAGCGTCAACAGCGGGGACGCCGACTGGCGCGAGCAGGTCATGAGCATGACCGACGGGCTCGGCGTCGATGTCGCGGTCGAGGCGGTCGGCATCCCGGCGACGTTCGACATGTGCGTCTCGATGATCCGCGCGGGCGGCGCCGTCGCCAACGTCGGCGTGCACGGCGAATCGGTCGAGCTGAAGCTGCAGGACCTGTGGATCCACGACGCCACGATTAAGACCGGCCTGGTCAGCGGGACGACGACCCCGATGCTGCTCAAGCTCGTCGCCCAGGGCAAGCTCGCGCCGGAGAAGTTCGTGACCCACCGCTTCAAGCTCGGCCAGATGATGGAGGCCTACGACACGTTCGCGAACGCGGCCGAGACGAAGGCGATGAAGATCGCCATCACGCGCTGACACCAGGACCCATCGCCAGGACGTCTAGGCCCACCCGCCTGTCAAGCCAGCGGCCAGGATCTACAGCCGTCGTGTCGGTTGAGATACCGGGGATGCACCAGGACCCAGCCGGTCGGCCTTCCAGCGCCGACGTATATCCTCGGGGTAGGTCGCGTCAGGCGGGGCCACTGCGCGAATGGCCCCTAAGCCTGGCTTGGCCAACAAGAAGCACCAAGTGGTGAGCACGAACGGAAAAGTCAAGGTCGGCATGCCGGTGGGCGCGAGGGCCAGCGCCACCGCCGGCCAGGCGAAGGTCGTGACGACGACGCCGAACACCGCGTAGGCGGCGCCCATTGTGTTGCAGACGAAGAACAGGCCGCCTAGCGCCATGGCCGTCAGCGCGGCGTTGAAGCCGTACAAGCCGCCGTTGATGGCGGCCTCATCGGCGCCGGCAGCCATCGCGATGAGCGCCGCGCCGGCTGAACCACCAACACACATCAAGGCGCCGATGCGGGTGTTCACCAGCACGCCGAGCGCCATGATGCCGCCGGTGATCGCGTTGTCTTGAAAGAAGATCTCACCGACTCCTTTGAGGGTCCCGTTGAAGAGCGTCCACAAGGTGTAGGGCGCGGTCTCGGTCAGCTGGCGCGGCACGCTGGGCGCGAGCAGCGTCCCCGCGGAGTCGAAGCCGGTGAAGGCATGGACCGAAAACAACATGAGCCAAGTGGCGAACACGAACGGCGCGGTCAAGGTAGGCACTGAGCGACTACCCAAGAGAGACGAGAGCGCGCTCAGCAAGATAGTCGAGAACGCAGCGGTCAATACGATCAAGCCGTAGAGCTGAAGATCAGGCCACTCACCGTGTATGAAATCTTTACTCAAGTAGAAGTTGATCCCGATGCCGGCCAGGCACCCGTTGAAGCCTAGGAGGCCGCCGTCGATCAGGCCCCGATCGACCTTGAACAACAGCGCGGCGCCGGTGCTCACGAGCGTGCCAAGGATCGCAGCCACCAAGTAGGGGATGGAGTTCACTCCGATCGCGACCAGGATGAATATCCCGGTTAGCCAGTTGCTCTGAAAGACCACTTGGCCGACTCCGCGCAGCACCCAATCAAGGGCGCGGATGGCCGGCTTGTCTCTTGAGCCTGGAATTGGCTGACGGAACACGTCCAGGGAGTTGTCGAGTGACATGGGCTGATCTTTCGAGGCAGCGCCGGCCCCGCTACGGCCCGCCCGGCAAGCTCACGCTCAGCGACTGCGCGGTCGTGGCTAAGGTCCGGACGTACAGCACGCGGCCCGCGCCGTCGTAGAACCAGCCGTCGGCGGCCTCTAGCTCCGGCAGGCTCGCGCGCTCGGTCAGGGTGCCCACGCTCGTGGGCTTGTTCAGCGCGATGACCTCCCACTGTGCGCCCTGGTTGAAGGCCGAGCCCGGCGTATAGGTCAGGTCGAAGCCTTGGCTGCGGCGGGCGAATCCAATCCGTGTGGAATCGAAGACGTCGAAGCCGCCGCTGGTCGGTGAGAGCGCGACGCGGGCGTGCAGCACACCTGCTCGGGTCGCGTAAGAGTCGACGCGCGCGGTGTCCGTGGTGGCCACCAGCGAGTCGATGGTGGGGCGCAGGAGCGGCACCACCCCACCCTCGCGCAGGAACAGCGGCAAGCGATCGAGGGGCGCCGCCACCGTCACCTGGCCTGGCCCCTCCAGGACCTCGCCGGTCCACCAGTTTAGCCAGCGCCCTGGGGGCAGATACAGCTGCCGCTGCCGCGCGCCGCGCTCGATGACTGGCGCCACCAGCAAGTCGTCGCCGAACAGGTACTCGTCGGACGGGTGCTGACCGAGCTCTGGATACGCGAGACCGAGCGGTCGCTGGATAGGCCGCCCGGTGTCGGCGATGCGGGTCGCGTGGGTCCACTCGTAGGGCCACAGGCGCAGGTGGAGCCGGGCGTACTCGCGGTAGATGTCGAGCAGCTCTTGGTCGTAGCCGGTGGCCGCGTCAAACTCCCACGGCACGCTGCTCTGGCCGTTACCTACCTGCATCACCGTCGACAGCGCGGTGTGCTGCGCCCAGCGGATAAACAGCTCCTTGTCTGGTTTGCGGTGGCGGTAGCCGCCAGTGTCCGAGCCAAAGAACGGGAAGCCGGACGGGCCCAGGGTCAGGCTGGCGGTCACTGCCGCGGGGAGCCCGCCCACCGAGACATACGACTTGCCGTCCTCTCGCACCCGCTCGCGGTGCTTGTAAAAGCTCGCGTCCAAGTCACCCGGCCAGATGATCACGCCGTTGCGCTGATCGCCGGCGGTGCCGGCTCGACACAGCAGAAAGCCCCCCTGCTTGTCCTCGAGCAGCTTGGCGTAGGTGCTGTGGTACAGCGCCTGGTAGTCCTGATGCATGGTGCGCTCGTCGCTGCCGTCAGCGAACGACCACCTAGAGCGCGCGCCGAGCAGCCCGGGCACGATGTCTTCGGCGTAGTCGAGCTTGAAGCCCGCGACGCCCTGAGCCACATATCCCTGCAGATTATCTTGCCACCAGCTGACCGCCGCCGGGTTGGTGAAATCTAGCGGGCGACCCCAGCGGTTCAGGTTGATGCCGGTCTCGGGCGGGTAGTAGCCGCTGCTCTCGGCCTGGCTGACCAGCGCCGCGGTGGCCGCATCTTTCTCGTCTAGGTAGGGGGTGTGCCAGATGGCCCAGCGGAAGCCGAGTTGGCTCAGGGTGTCGAACATGCGCGCTGGGTCGTCGAACATGGCCGCGCTCCAGTCGAAGGTGTTGACCGCCGTGGCGTAGGGCCTGTCGATCCAGTAGCCGTTGGTGGCCAGGTCTAGATCCCGGATGGCGCTCAGATCGCCCTCGATTTGAGCCTGATCGACGTTCTCGTTGCGCCAAATCCAAGGGCCCAGGGCCCAGGGGGCGGGCAGCTTGGGGTAGCCCGTCACGTCGTAGTAGTGGCGGGTGATGTCCAGGGGGTGATCCGCGAGGAAAAGCGAAAAGTCGAGGCCGGCGCTGGCGGTCTCGGTCCCCGTCCCGTACACAGCGGCGACGCGATCTGCCTCGGCGGCGGCGACGTCGAACGCCGCCGGGTAGGAGCTCTGCGCGAACAGGCCCCAGCCGCGGGTGCCGATGAGCAGCGGGATGGGCACGTGGGCTTCGTTGTAGCTGCTCTCGATGCTGCCGTCGGCGATGATCTGCATGGCCCGCACCTGGCCTCGATGATTTACCACGTCGAAATACTCACCGAGGCCGTAGAAGGCCTCGCTGCTGTCGACCTGCGGTGAGACCCGGAGGTAGGCGATGCGCGAGCCGTCTACCGGGACCAGCCGCGCCGCGAAGCGCCCGCTGGCGGTGGCCTGGAGCGAGAAGGTGCTCAGCTGGCCAGCGCTGTGGGTCAGGCGCAGCGTCACCCCGCTCGGAGACTGAGCCGTGACTTCGGCCGACTCGACTGGCAGCCACTCGAGCCCCACGGGGATGAGCAGGGCCGGCCCGTCGGTGAGCAGCGGATACGGATCGTAGTTGGTGCTGTCGTCGACTTGCTCGACCTGGCCCAACACCAAGCTCGCGGAGTCAAAGCGCAGCACGGTCTGGCCCGCGTTCTGGATGTCGACGCCGAAGGGCGCGGTGGCGACGGTGGCGGTGTAGGGCGCAGCGCCCAGCGTGACGACGCCCGCCGCTGCCCCAGCGCCGCCGCTACCTCCAGCACCCGCGCTGCCCCCGCTGCCTGCGCCGCCGTTCGGTCCGGCGACCTCGTCGGAGCCGCAGCCCGCCACGCTCAACACGATCGCCAGGGTCAAGAGCCAGTACTTCATGGTCCGCGAGCCCTCAGCTCAAAGCCCTAGCGCCTTGCGCACGCCTGCCCCGTAGGCTGGGTCGGCCTTGGTGCAGTTGTCGATGTGGCGGCGCTTGATGAACTCTGCCGTGTCGCCCATGTTGCGGGCGGTGTTGTCGAACAAGACCTGCTGCTGCTCGGGTCGCATGAGCCGGAACAGATCCCCGGCTTGCTTGTAGTAGTCGGCGTCATCCGCGCGGTAATCCCAGTGGTCGGCGTCGCCGCTGATCTTGAGCGGCGGCTCGCGGAACTGCGGCTGCTCTTGCCACTGATGGAAGCTGTTGGGCTCGTAGTGCGGCAGCCCGCCGTAGTTGCCGTCGACGCGGCCGATGCCGTCGCGGTGGTTGCTATGCACCGGGCAGCGGGCCGCGTTGACCGGGATCTGCTGGTAGTTGGTGCCCAGGCGGTAGCGCTGCGCGTCTGCGTAGTTGATCAGGCGCGCTTGCAGCATGCGGTCGGGCGAGACGCTGATGCCGGGCACTAGGTTGCTGGGGGCGAACGCGCTCTGCTCGACGTCGGCGAAGAAGTTGGCCGGGTTGCGGTTGAGTTCGAACTCACCCACGTCGATCAGCGGGTAGTCCTTGTGTGGCCACACCTTGGTTAGATCGAAGGGGTGGTAGGGGACCTTCTCAGCGTCACCTTCAGGCATGACCTGGATCTGCAGGGTCCATTTGGGGAAGTCGCCGCGCTGAATGGCGTCAAACAGGTCACGCTGGTGGCTCTCGCGGTCCTTTCCGACCAGCGCCTCGGCCTCAGCGTCGGTGAGGTTCTTGATGCCTTGTTGCGTGCGGAAATGAAACTTGACCCAAAAGCGCTCGCCGCTGGCGTTCCAGAGGCTGTAGGTGTGCGAACCGAAGCCGTGCATGTGGCGGTAGCTGGCTGGGATGCCGCGGTCGCTCATCACGATGGTGACCTGGTGCAGCGCCTCGGGCAGCAGCGTCCAGTAGTCCCAGTTGTTGGTGGCGCTGCGCAGGTTGGTGCACGGGTCGCGCTTGACCGCCTTGTTGAGGTCGGGGAACTTGAGCGGGTCGCGGATGAAGAACACCGGCGTGTTGTTGCCGACCATGTCCCAGTTGCCCTCTTCGGTGTAGAACTTGAGGGCGAAGCCGCGGATGTCGCGCTCAGCGTCGGCGGCGCCGCGCTCTCCAGCGACCGTGGTGAAACGCGCGAACATCTCGGTCTGCTTGCCGACCTTTTCGAACAGCTTGGCGCGGGTGTAGCGGGTCACGTCGTGGGTGACGGTGAAGGTGCCAAACGCGCCGGAGCCCTTGGCGTGCATGCGGCGCTCGGGGATCACCTCGCGCACGAAGTTGGCGAGCTTCTCGTTGAGCCACACGTCCTGCGCCAGCAGCGGCCCGCGAGCCCCTGCGGTGAGGCTGTTCTGGTTGTCCGGTACGGGCGCGCCGAAGTCGGTGGTTAGGTGGCTGGGCTTGGGGGTGTCGGACTTACTCATGCTGGGCTCCGGGGGTGTGGGACGAGGCGCACTGTACGAGCTTTGGCCGAAAATGGGGTCGGCATTAGTGAGCGCGCTGCGTCAAGCGACTGATTCTGAGGCTTGGCGACCTGAGCGCGACGGGTTCCTAGGTCTAGCGATCTGGGATAGAATCGCGGCATGGTGCGATATATCCGCTTGGGATTGCTGGCCGGTCTCGCCTTGGCGTGCAGCAGCGAGCAAGGCCAGCCAGCAGCGGCCGGCGGGTCAGGCGCGACGGGCGGCGCCGAGGCGGGGGGCGCGAGCGGAGCGGGCGCGTCCGGGTCCGGCGCAGTTGGTGGATCGGGTGGTTCCAGTGGAAGCGGGGGGTCGGGTGGTTCCAGCGGAAGCGGTGGCTCGGCTGGAGCTGGCGGTGTTGGCGGCGCGACCAGCGCCGGGACGATGACCTTGTCGACTGAGCCTTGTGAGAAGGTCTCGGGCAAGGCGACCAAGTGCGAGCGCTACGAGGTGACGTGCGACGGCCTCGATCCTGCCATGGTCGACCTTGCTTTTTTTGAGCCTGCTGGCGGCGCGACCCAGGGGCAAATCCTGTTCGGGAGCGGCAGCGCGGGCACCGGGTTCTACAATTTCACCCGCACCGCTGAGCTGGTTCAAGCCGGCTTCAGCGTCGTCGAGCGGCGCTGGCCGGCGGGTTGGTTCACCGGAGCTACCCAGGGCCCACAGCAAGCCGCGTGCCGCCTGGCGACGGTGCTCGCGCACCTGCGTTCGACGCTGCCCGGGTCACTGCCGCTGTGTGCCACTGGCAACTCCGGCGGCAGCGCCGAGCTCGGGTTCGCCCTCACCTGGCAAGGCGCGGGCGCGTCCCTCGCCTACGCTATGCCGACGTCCGGTCCGTTCCATCGACTCGACTTGGCGTGTCAGGGCGAGTCTGACGCGAGCTGGCCTGCTGAGTGTGCCGCGCTCAAGGCCTCCAGGTGCCCAGACTGCGCGAGCCAGGCATGCCAACTCGGAGCGGGACCGTCGCGGCTGATCGACACCTCATTTGGTGGCGTAACGCGCTGCACTCAGCCCGCTGCCGGCGACCTCGCGGTCCTTAAGCAACACAGCCCGATCTTCGGGCCGTCGGTCGGCGAGCTCGGGGATCTGCCGATCCTATTTCTTGTCGGCAAGGACGACCCGGGCGCGTACCAGCCCCTCGCTACCGCCCTGAGCGACAGCCTCGCGGCGGCTGGCGCCAACGTCGAGCTGCAGTTCGTGGCGGGGGCTCCCCACGAGATGGACGGCACTACGCAGGGTTCCGCCGCCATCGAGGGGGCGTTGCTCAGCCGTTGTAAACCGCGCTGAACCGTACGGATACATATTGGCGCCTGTCGGTGGGCGTGTAAGCGTAGCTCGGCCGGCGCAGAGCGCGACCGCGATGAGGCAGACGTTCGCGCTCCCTCCACCCCCGACCAACTCGCTGGCTCGTGACGTCGCCCCGCGTGGCGACGCATTCGCTGCGCGTGGGAGAATTTCTATGCGGAACTGCGGCGCGATCTGACGAAACGTTGTAAGCAGCAAGGCCCCGGCGCACACATGCCATGACTCCCGACGCCCTGATCGTTTTTGCCACGCTGGCTGGCACCATCGCGCTGTTCGTGAGCGACCGCCTGCGCCTCGACGTGGTGGCGCTGATGTCGCTGCTGGTGTTGGTGCTGAGCGGGGTGCTCACGCCCACCGAAGGCGTGCAGGGCTTCTCAAACCCTGTCGTGCTGATGATCGCGGGGCTGTTCGTGGTCGGCGGTGCCCTCAGCGCCACCGGCGTCGCAGACTGGCTGGGCGGCAAGTTGGGCGCGCTGGCGGGGACTAACGAGACCCGCGTGATCGTGGTCGTGATGCTGGCGACGGCGCTGCTGTCTGCCTTCATGAGCTCGACGGGGACGGTCGCGGTGCTGCTGCCGGTGGTGGGGACCCTGGCCCAGCGGGCGCGCATCGCGCCGGCGCGGGTGCTGATGCCCATGGCGTTCGCGTCACTGCTCGGCGGTCTGCTGACGCTGATCGGCACGCCGCCGAACATCGTGGTCTCGGATCAGCTGCGCAGCCAAGGCCTCGAGCCGTTTCGCTTCTTCAGCTTCACGCCCGCGGGGCTGATCTTGCTGATGGTCGGCGTGGGGTTCATGGCGTTGGTCGGCAAGCATTTGCTGCCGGGCGGCAACACAGCGACCGCGGCCGACGCGCTCCCGCCCAGCGCCCAGATGCGCGACATCGCGCGCGAATACGGCCTGGTTAGTCAGCTGTATCGCTTGCGGGTGCCTGACGTGACGCCGTGGGTTGGTCAGACCCTGGCGCAGCTTGATCTGCGGGCGCGCTTCGCGTTCACGGTGGTGGGGATCACGCGCAGAGTGGAAGGCGAGGAGCTGGCGATCCCGGCGCTGCCTATCGCCAGCGTGCAAGCGGGTGACGTGTGGTTGGTCCAGGGTGACGCGGACGCTGTCGCCCACGCCGCCCGCGAGCTCGGCTTTACGCTGATCCCCGGGGTCGTAGATCTGGCGCTGCCCGGTGATGAATCCATCGCGGAGATCGTGATCCCGAGGCGCTCCCACTTGGTGGGGCGCAGCCTGCGACAGATGCGCTTTCGGGACCACTATCGGGCGACGGTGCTCGCCGTGCGCAGCGTCGGGAGCCAGCCGGAGAGCCCCCGTGATTTGTTCGCCACCCGGGATTTGAAGCTCAAGAGCGGCGACACCCTGCTGATCAAGGGGCGCATCAAGCACCTCAAGAACCTGGTGCAAGAGCGCCGCGACTTCGTGATGGTGACCGAGCCTCGGCAGCCCGAAGACGTGAAGATCCAAGGAATCCACGCGGTCTCAGCGCTGCTGATCACGCTCGCCATGCTGCTGTTGATGGCGTTCGGCCTAGTCTCAAACGTGATCGCGGTGCTGTTGGCGGCGGTGTGCATGGTGCTCTTTCGCTGCTTGGATGCCAACGCGGCCTATCGCTGTGTCAACTGGGAGAGCGTGGTGCTGATCGCCGCTATCTTGCCCATGGCGGCTGCCCTAGAGAAGACCGGCGGCATGCGCCTAGTCGTCGATGGTTTCGTCAGCGGGCTCGGCGGCTACGGACCGTACGTGCTGCTGGCGGCGTTGTTTCTGCTCACCTCAGCCTTCAGCCAAGTCATCTCCAACACCGCGACGACGGTCTTGGTGGCGCCCATCGCTTACAAGGTGGCGATCGACTTGGGGCTCTCTCCCCACGCCTTCTTGATGACCGTCGCCATCGCAGCGTCGACGGCCTTTGGTACGCCCATCGCCTCCCCCGTAAACACCCTGGTGCTCAACCCCGGCGGCTACAAGTTCTTCGACTATGTGCGCGTCGGCGGGTCCTTGCAGCTCGTCTTGCTCGTCGTCACCCTGGCTATCGTGCCTTGGATGTTCCCGCTCTAGCCGCGGCCACCCCCAGCAAGTCCATGCCCGCCAAGAAGAAGCAGCCGCCGCGTGACGACCGCCTGGTCGGCAGCGCGCTGATCAAGGAGGTGAACCGCCGTATCCGACTGGCGCGCAGCCATTGGGACGCCCACAACAACGCAGCCTGCCGCCGTGAACGCGAGCGCGCCCTGGCGCTGTACGAGCGGCTCAGCCAAGAGCAGCGGCAGCAAGTGCCCCAGGCCCTGCGCGTCTGGCTGCGCTACCGAAGCGAGAAGTACTTTGGTGTGGAGGCGCGCAAAGACAATAAAAACGGGGACGACTGAGGCGCGCACGAAGAGACCCAGCAGGGAACCGCTGATGAGTGCGCACGCCCCGGTGCGCGTGGTAGCCTTGGCAGATGGCCAGGCGCGAGCTGATACTAAGCTTCGAAGGACCCCCGGAGTTGGTTCGTCCTGAGCTGTACGACGCCCAGGCGTGGATGGCGGTGGTCCTTCGGTTCGTTGAGCTCGTGGAGAAAGTTGGAGCACACGAGGCAGTTGATGGGTGTGGCTCTGAAACTGACATCAAGCAACGCGGCGGATGCGGGGTTTCGGGG
>CAZKDY010000066.1:15463-17247 GCA_964551615.1 uncultured Polyangiaceae bacterium | reverse complement strand
GTGGCCTAGCGCGGCAGCGTGGCCTAGCGCGGCAGCGTGGCCTAGCGCGGCAGCGGGTTCTGCGCGGCAGCGCCCCCTCAGCGGAGCGCCAGAGCACGTCAGTGCAGACCGGGGGCTTCGTGGCCGCTCTCGGCGACGTACTCGGTGTAGCCGCCGAGGTACGAGTGGATCTGCACCGGCTCACCCTCTTGCCCCGCGGATAACTCAAGCACGCGGTTCGATAACGCAGCCAAGAACTTGCGGTCATGGGACACGAACAGCATGGTGCCGTCAAAGTCCTTCAAGGCGCGGATCAGCACGTCTTTGGTGTCCATGTCCAGGTGGTTAGTGGGCTCGTCCAGCACCAACAAATTCGGCGGGTCATACAGCATCTTGGCTAGCACCAGGCGCGCCTTCTCCCCGCCAGACAGCACCCCGCAGCGCTTCTCTACGTCGTCCCCGCTGAAGCCGAAGGCGGCGGCCAGCGCCTTGAGTGAGCCGAGGTTTGCCGTGGGGAAAGCACTCTGAAGGGCGTCGATGACGCTGTCGTCGGCGGACAGCAGGTCCATGGCGTGCTGCGCAAAGTAGCCGAGCTTGACGCTCGCCCCCAGCCTGATCTCGCCGCTGTCTGGCTCGCTGTGCCCTGCCACCAGCTTGAGCAGCGTCGATTTGCCCGCGCCGTTGACGCCCATCACGCACCAGCGCTCGCGGCGGCGCACCAGCCACTCAAGGTCTGAGTAGATCACCAGGTCGCCGTAGGCCTTGCTCACGGCGTTGAGCTTGATCACGTCGTCGCCGGAGCGCGGTGGCGCGCGGAAATCAAATTCGATGACCCTGCGGCGCTTGGGCGGCTCCATCACGTCGATTTTGTCTAGCTTCTTGACCCGGCTCTGCACCTGGGCCGCGTGGCTGGCCCGCGCCTTGAAGCGCGCGATGAACGCCTTCTCTTTGGCCAGCATGGCTTGCTGGCGCGCGTACTGGGCCTCCGCCTGGGCGGCCTGGATGGCCCGCTGCTCCTCGTAAAAGTCGTAGTTGCCGCTGAAGGTGTTGAGCTCGCCGCCGTCGATCTCGACGATCTTGGTGGCCATGCGGTTGAGGAACTCGCGGTCATGGGAGGTGACGACCAGCCCACCTTCAAAGCCGCGCAGAAATTGCTCCAGCCAAATGATCGACTCGATGTCCAGGTGGTTGGTCGGCTCGTCGAGCAGCAGCAAATCGGGGCGCATGAGCAGGATGCGCGCCAAGGCGACGCGCATCTTCCAACCACCGGACAGCTTGCCCACGTCGTCGTCTAGTGTCTCCGGGCGGAAACTCAGGCCAGCTAGGATCTCTCTCGCGCGCGCGTCTAGGGCGTAGCCGCCGAGCTCGTCAAAGCGCGCTTGCACGGTGCCAAAGCGCTCGATCAGCGCCTCCAGCTCATCGCCCCGCTCAGGATCTGCCATGCCCAGCTCCAGCTCGGCTAGCTCGCGCCCAACCTCGGACACCTCGCCCGCGCCCGCCAGGGTCTCTTCGACCACGCTGCGGCCCTGCATCTCGCCGACGTCTTGGCTGAAGTAGCCGACGCTGATCCCGCGATCGATGACCACGTTGCCGTTGTCCGGGGTGTCTTCCCCCACCACCATGCGAAAGATGGTGGACTTGCCCGCGCCGTTCGGTCCCACCAGCCCCACGCGCTCCCCAGCGAACACGCCCATCGACGCCTCAAGGAACAGGATCTGCTTGCCGTGGCGCTTAGAAACCGAGTCGAGACGTAACACGGCGGCGGAAGTTGACAGAATCTCCCAGCAAAGCAAGGCGGCGGCAGC
>CAZKDY010000066.1:0-15363 GCA_964551615.1 uncultured Polyangiaceae bacterium | reverse complement strand
AGCGAGGCAGCAGCGAGGCAGCAGCGAGGCAGCAGCGAGGCAGCAGCGAGGCAGCAGCGAGGCAGCGGCGGCAGCGACGGGGCAGCGCTCGGTCAGCCACCGGCGCAGCGACGCGCCTAGCTGGGGTGCTCCAGGCATCGCGTGGGCGCGCCGCGCCGACTTGGGTTCCCGCGTCGACTCAGGCACCATAGCCAGTCGTGAGGGACGACGCCGAGGAGTGTGACTCGCTGGCTAAGCTGCGCCTGGGCGAGAGCCTGGCGCCGGTCTCGGACCGCCAGCGCGGCGGCCTGCACGTCCAGCTGGGGACGTTTGGCGCGCTGGGGATCGGGGTGATCTCCGCCGATCTGGCGGGCTACGTGGTGGGCATGAACTCCACCGCGGAGCGGCTGACTGGCTTCTCTGACGCCGAGGCGCGGGGCAAGCTGCTAGACGTGGTGTTTCAGGTGGGGGAGGAGGCCGCGGACTCCGGCTGGCCGCTGTCGTTGAGCCCGACCAGTGCCGCGAGGAAACTTGGCGACGTGCTGCCGTTGCCCCAGCCGCGCGCGGGGGACAGCCACGTGTACCTGACCGCGCGAGACGGCACGCGGCGCGCCGTGCGCTACGCCATCGAGACGGCTGAGGCAGCCAGCGGCCCGGCGCTGTCGGTGCTGATCGAGGACGTCACCGAGGCGAGGCTGACCGCGCTGCGCCTGCTGCACCTGTCCAAGCACGATCCCCTCACCGGGCTGATGACCCGCCAGCGCTTCATCCGCACGCTGGAGGACGCCATCGCCGAGTGCCAGCGGCCCGGCGCGCGGCGCATGACGCTGATCTACGTCGACATCGACCGCTTTCGCTTCGTCAACGACGCGTCGGGCCTGGAGGCGGGGGACACGCTGTTGCACTGGATCGCCGCCATGCTGCGTGAGAGCGCTGGGGCGGGTAACCCTACCGCGCGGCTAGGTGGCAATGAGTTCGCGATCCTGCTGTATCAGCAGGGGCTGGGAGACGGCGCGCACTCAGGGCGCATGCTCCAGCGCAAGCTGCGCGAGTTTCGCTTTGCTTGGCGAGACAGCACGTTCAGCGTGCGGTCGAGCTTGGGGGTGGTCGAGCTCAGCCCGAGCTTTGAGACCGCGTCACAGCTCTTGGGCGCCGCGGAGTCGGCGAGCACCGCCGCCAGCGACCAGGGCGGCAACCGACTGTCGCTGTGGATGCCCGATCAGCAAGCCGAGCATGCCGCACGGCAGCAGGCGCTGAGCTGGGTGGCGCACATCAAGAGCAATTTGCAGCGCGGCCACGTGGAGCTGTTTTGTCAGCCCATCGTCAGGCTGCTGGACCCAGAGCGCCCGCACGGCATGGAGGTGTTGTTTCGCATGTTGGACGCAGAGGGCAAGCCTCGCGGGCCCCAAGACATCTTACTCACGGCAGAGCGCTACGGGTTGATGGACGCCGTGGACAAGTTCGTGATCAAGCACACGCTGCGCAGCCTACAGCGCTGGCCGCAGCTGCTACGCGACATCGATCATTGGTCGATCAACCTGTCGGCGACCTCGCTCAAGGCAGAGACCATCTTGGGCTTCATCCACGACTGCTTCAGCCAGACCGGCGTGCCGCCGAGCAAGATCTGCTTTGAGATCACCGAGACCGCCGCCGTAGAAAACCTCGCGGAAGTGCGCGGGCTGATGCAAGAGCTGCGGGACGTCGGCTGTCGCTTCTCGCTAGACGACTTTGGCAGCGGGATGGCCTCTTACGCGTATCTGCGCGACTTGCCCGTCGACTACATCAAGATCGATCGCAGCTTCGTCACGGACGTGGTCGCCAGTGATCTTGACGCAGCCATCGTCGAGTCAATCCACCACATCAGCGCCCTGCTCGGCGCCCAGACGGTGGCAGAAGGCATTGAAGATGTGGAGACCGCGGCGCGCCTCACCGCCCTCGGTTTAGACTTTGGCCAGGGGTACTACTTCGCGCGGCCGGGGCCGATTCAGGCGCTGGCGACCACTTTGGGCTAGGCGCCAGGGTCGATCCGCGCAGCAAACCTGCGTATGCTGAGCCATGCGTCGTGCCTACGCTTTGTTCCTCGCGTGGCAGCTCGCGGGCTGCGCGAGCAGGCCGCCGAGCTCAGCCGACCCTGGACCCCCGATCCTGATCAGCGACAGCCTAGAGCTCGACCCTGAAGCGGACGCAAAGCGCAGCGCGGCCGTGCCCCAGGCGCTGGCAGAGGCGCTGTTCAAGCAGCTGCTGGAGCCTTCGTCGTCGACGCCGCCGGCGCCCAACCGGTTGATCAACAACTACCTGTGGGGCGTGTTCGTCCCGCGACCGCGGAGCGCGGATCCGACGCAGCGCTACAACCCAGCCTACGCTGGCGACCGTGAGCAGGCCTACCGCAGCGACGCCGCCAACGCAGAGCTGGCCAGCAAAATTTGGCGCGTGTCGCGCAGCCCACAGGCGCTGCGCCGCAACTTTGAGGCGCACAAGGCGTGGCTGTACGCGACGCTGAGCCGTGAGCGCTATCGCCTGCTTGGGCTGGACACCTACGTAAATGAGCTGCTGCGGGTGGAGGCGCACCTGTTCAAGTCGAAGAACGCTGACAAGGTGCTGCGCGAGATCCACACGCGGTTAGCGCGCGGAAACCCAGGCGAGCGCGAGTTCCCGTTCCCTAGCCGCTCCAACGCCCACCGCGCGGCGTACTTTGGCGACCTGTATGATCAGGCGGCTGAGCAGCGCGTCATCAAGCAGCGCTGCTCCGCGGGGAGCTTCCGGTGCCGCGCGGCCAGCGTCGAGCTAGCGCTGTGGCTGCACACCTTTTGGTACCGCCGGCACCTCGAGGAGAACCGCGCAGAGGTGTCAAAAATCCTCAAGGAAATCCAGGTGCATTATCGGTAGGTCGTTGTCGGTGGCTTGCTCGGCTCCTTGCCGAGTCATGTCGGTCTTGTAAGACTTCACTTCATCCGCCAAGAGCTTCGAGGTCTCCTTCGCGGACCGCGACTTGGCTGCGCGCTCGACAAGCTCAATGTAGGTCTGGGCGGCTCCCATCACCGACGCCTGCCGATTCCCGGAGGAAGTAGCCGCCGCGCGCGCCTCGCAGCACAGCCCAACGCGCTCTGGCACGCCAGCGCCGCCGCTGCTGGTCTCGGTGGCGCCGCAGCCCCGCCCGCCGCGGAGGTGGCGCGCCAAGAGCTGCTCCCTAGCGGGAGGTGGGTACTCTTACATCACTCATAGCGTCTCCCGGCCAGGCCGCGACCTCACGAAGCTTCGCCTTCAAACCGCGCGTGCAGGCGCAGGAGCACCTCGGCGTCTAGGGCGGCGTACTCAACTTGCGCGGGGCTCAGCGGGCGCCTGGTCCAGTCGCCGGATTGCTCAGTCTTGTCCATGATCAGGCCCAGCTCGCGCTCGCACACGGCGCGTAGGCTGTGGCCGTCGTCCTGCTTGCCGCGCAGCCTGCGCGACACCTCCAGCGTGTCGGTCACGCCGTCTAGCTCGAAGCCGTAGCGGCCGAGCACCGCGCGCTCGAAGCTCGCGTGGTGGATCAGCTTGGTGATGTTGGGATCCGCGAACAGCGGGCCCAGGGCGCCCAGCTCCGTCACTTCCAGGGCGTCGATCAGGTACGTGCGCTCGGAGCTGGCGATCTGAACCAAGCACAGGCTTTGATTGGCCAGGGTGGTCTCCACGTCCAGGCCCAGCACGCTGTGTGCGGTCAGCGCGGCGACGGCGTCTGCCAGCTCTTGTTCCGTGCGGACCCAGACAAGCGGCGCGCCGCTCTCGCGCTCGAGGCGCGGCAGATCCGCCCGCAGCTGAGCTAGCGCTTCAAGGCGCGCGACCGTCGCGGCGTCTTCTGAGGTCAAGCTGCCTAGGCCGGCAGGTACACGGCTCAAGCCGCTGGCTGATCCGTCACCCGACAACCAGCGCCACGCACCGGCCACATCCATTAAGTAGCCCGCGACCACTTCGCGCTCCACCCACGGCGGCATCAGGGGCTGAAATTTGCTCAGGCGGTAGTTGGGGAGGAAGGCCGCCACTTCACGCCACAGCTGGGCGTCTTCCCAGAACTCGTACTCGCTGATGCGGCGAATCACCTCAAGGAAACGCTGCACCGTCAGGCTCTCGCCGCGCACCTTGATCACGAAGTTGTCCGGCACGATCTTCCAGTCACCGGTCACCGCCTCCAGGGCGTAGCGCAGGGTGCCGTTGATGCGACCGCCAGCGAAGGTCCACCAGTGTAGCTCGCCGTCTTCCATGCTGATGCCGCCGCGCTCGGCGCGGGCCAGCTCACGCATCTGTTCGCGGTGCTCCGCCAAGATCACCGCGGCGCGCTCGTCGAGCCAGCCGTAGTGTGTATCCTCAAGGATCACTTGGCGGATGCGTTGACACAGCTCAAAACCCAAGAATTGCGGCAAATAGCCGCCCCAGGTAGGTTGCTTGCCGCGCGGCGCGGGGGCGACGACCACGCGCCGATCAGCGTGCAGCACCTGGAGCACCAGCCAGCCGCGGCCGCCCAGCAAGAAGGTGCTGATGCCGTCGACCAAGCGGTCCACGAACTCTTGGTTCAGGCTGCCTAGGGGCTGCTTGTTCGCGGTCTCCACCGCGTAGGACTGGGCGCTGCTGAACACCGCGAACAGCTCCATGAAGTTCTTGCGCCCAAAGCGCTTCTCCGCCTTGGGCCCCAACACCAACAGGCCTGAAGCCAGGCGCAGGGCGCTGTCCCGCAGCATCCAGTTGAGCAGCCGGTCGTACTCCGTGCGGCGGATCCCCCGAAAGTCCGGCACCTTGGACAAGTGGGCCCAGGCGTCTTCGGGGCTGATCCCGCTGTGGGCTAAGGCCATGGCCAAGATTTGGTGGATCAGCACCGGCCAGCAGCGGTCGTCGGTGGGCACCGACTCGACCCAGTTCTCTTTCGCCAGGGAAACCAAGGCGATGGCTTGGAGCACGCCCTCGGTGGTCTCGCAGAAGAAGGTGGTGTTGGCGGCGTTGTCGCGGCGCCCCGTGCGCCCCATGCGCTGCAAGAAAGAGCTGACGCTGGTGGGCGCTTCAGCTTGCAGCACCTTGTCCAGATCCCCCACGTCGATCCCCAGCTCGAGGGTCGAGGTGCAGACCACGCAGGCATCGGAGCCGCGGGCGAACTCGGCCTCGGCGAGCTCGCGCTCTTCACGGGAGACCGCGCTGTGATGCACGAACACCGTGGTGCCGGCGCGCCGCATGTGCTCCGCCACGGCTTCAGTGGTGGAGCGAGATTGGCAGAAAAATAGGCTCTTTTGCCCCTTTGCGACCCGCGCCGCGTCGCGGGAGAGCTCGGCCAGGTTCTCGCGGTGCATCAGCAAGAGCTCGCGGGGGCCTGGCTCTTTGGGTGGGTCGATGACCACGCCGGGGCGGGCTGAGCTGCCTTGTAGCCAGGTCAAGATGTCGGCAGGGTTCCCCACGGTAGCGCTAAGGCCCGCGCGCTGCACGTCGTACTGGCTCAGGGCGGCCAGGCGCTCGATGACGCTCATCAGGTGGGCGCCGCGATCCGTGCCGGCCATGGCGTGGATCTCATCGATGATGATGATGCGCAAATCAGCGAACAGCTTGCGCTCGTTCACCCGCGTCGAGACCAGCATCACCTCCAGGGACTCGGGGGTGGTCATCAAGAGCTCGCACGGCTCGCGCAAGAACTTGCGCCGCGCGTTGGTCGGCGTGTCGCCGTGCCACACGAAGCGGCCGAGCCCCACCATCTCGGTGTAGGTGCCGAGGCGCTCGGCTTGGTTGTTGAGCAGCGCCTTGATGGGGGCGATGTAGATGGCGCCCACCGCCGCGGGCGGCTCGTTCATCAGCAAGGACAGCGTCGGGAACATCGACGCCTCGGTCTTGCCGCCGGCGGTGGGGGCGAGGATCACCGCGTTGTTTCCGTCGAGCAACGCGGCGCCCGCCGCCTCTTGCACCGGCCTCAGGCTGGTGATGCCGACTCGCGACACGATGGCCTCCTGCAGGCGCGGCGCGAAGCGGCTGAATACGCTCACCAGACCTCCTGCGTCGGGACTGGCCCGTCGTCCTCGTCCACGGCGGTCAGCGGCGCGCCGCTGATGGCGAGCTGCTCTTCAGGCCGTAGGTTGGCTGGCGTGAAGCCATACTGCTTGAGGGGGTCGTATTCGGGCTGCTCGTCCACCAGATCCAGGTTGCCCACGAACTCGCGCAAGAACTGCCGCGGCACCACGCCGACGTCGGCCTTGAAGCCACGGGTCACCTCCGCCACCAAGTGATCGATGAAGGCGTCGCTGATGCGCTCTTCAAGGCGCGCGCGATCGCCGGCGGGGTAGAGTTCCCGCAGCCTCAGGGCGACGGAGCGCAAGCGCTCTGTGTCGAACGGCGTCAGCTGCAGCTGAGGCTGGCGCAGGCTGGCGAAGCCGCCGCGCTCCTTGAACTCGATGCGCTCGTGCAGCGGCGCCAGGCCCTGCACGCCTTGGCGCGAGTCGAAGAACTCTTTGGTGCCTGTGAACAACCAGAGCAGCCCGCCGTATTGCCCTGAGGCATCGACGATTTGGCGGATCCCGTTCAGGCTCTTGTGACGCGAGTCCGAGCGCATGCGCAGGATGGTCTCGGCCTCGTCGATGACGATCAGCCAGCCCTTGAAGCCCGCCGCGCGGATGATGGCCAGCACGCCGTGCAGGTAGGCCAAGGCGTCGCGGCTAGTGATCTCACCTTTAATCCCTGCGGATTTTTTGGCTGAGGCGCTGACGTTGCCGCTGCCGCACAGCCAAGAGATCAACGCCCCGGCTTCTCCCACTTCACCGGCTTGCTTGAGGTCAAAGATGGCCTGGATCACCCGCACGAAGTCCGGCGGTGCCTTGCCGCGGGTGTGGGCGCTCAGCTCCTCGTCCAGGCGCCGGCGCACTTGGGCGTCGAAGTCTGGCGCGTCTTCGGCCAGGCCGCCGTCTACCAGGGCGTCCTCCACCCGGCCCACCCAGCGGTCGAGGATGTCCCCCAGAGCGCCCTTGGGGCACGACGCGGTGCCGAGCTCGGTCATCACTCGGCCGTACACCTCGTCGAAGCGATGAAACTTGAGATCGTTGTCGCTGACCACCACGAAGCTGGTGGCGTAGCCGCTGTTCTGCGCGTCTAACACGGCCAAGCGCGAGACGAAGGTTTTGCCGCAGCCGTAGCCGCCGCGCAAGAACTTGATGCAGCCCTCGCCGTCTGCGATCAGCTCCAGTTGGCGGCGGATCTCTCCGCGTGCGGCTTCAATCCCCACGGCAAAGGTTTCGATGCCGCGCTCCGGCACCACCCCCTCGCGCAGCTTTTGAAAGATGTGGTCGACGTCGCGACGGGTGAGGGTGCTCATTTCTTTCCTTCTCGCACGTAGCGCTTTACGCCTGCGATGGAGGTGATGCTCACGCTGAACGGCGCGTACTGCGCCAGCCGCTCAAACTCTCGAGAGAAGCGCCGCAGGGCCCGCGCGCCGCCCAGCAGCTCGACGGCGTCCTGCTCGGTCACCGTACCGTGGCGCGCCAAGTGAGCGAAGAAGGCATGCACCTCCGGGCTGGGCAGCCCCGCAAGCCACTCCGCGTCGTCGCCACTTGGAGGCGCCTCAAGTGTTGCCCCAGGTGGCGCCTCAGCGCGCCGCTCTTGGCTTTTGGGTTGGGGGTGGGGGGGCTGCGCTTCAGGGTCGGCGCGCGGCGCTTCAGAGTCGGCGCGCGGCGCTTTGGCGACGGCGGCGGTCTGTGCGCTGACGCTGACCGCGAAGCGCTCCGTTGACAGATACGGCGTGACGTCGGCGGAGCCGCCGGGGTGATACAGCTCAACGGGCAGCCGGGCGTCGTCGCTGCCCAGCAAGCGGAAGAACAGCTCCACCTTCACGTCCACCGGCGACTTGAGGGAGCCGCCCCGCGGCTCGACCGGGCCGCCGCTCTCGGTGCGCACCTGCACCAACTCCACCTGGACGTCGTCGTCGCCGATGGCGCGCAGGGCGAGCTCGACGGACTTGCTAGCGCCGAAATCCAGGGCCGTCTGGGCTTCCACGTGGACGCTGAACTCGATGCAGTGCATGCCCAGCACCCCCGGCTTGCGCTTGCCCTCCAAGCGATACCTGAGCAGGCTGCCGCCGGCCGCGGCTCTGTGCACGATGGTCAACACCGGGATCACCCGCTCTTGTAGGCTGTTTCCGCCGTGAACAAAGTTCTGCCCGCGGTTGCCGGTGTCGAACACCGCCGTGGTCTCGGGGAACATCAAGTGCCCCGTGGCGCCCAGGTAGCCCAGGTCGGCCAAGGCGACCCGCGCCTCGCCGGTGTGGTCCGCCGCCACCTCCGAGAACACGTGGCGCCGCTTGGGGTCGATAGCGCGGCCGTGGGACTGGGCGGCCCGAGCGCTTGGATCCACGAGGAGAAAGCCGTGATCGCTGGTGAACACGAAGCGCTTGACCCCGGCGTCGCGCAGCAGGCGCCAGGCGGCGCGCAGCCGCTGCATCACGATGTCGAACACCGCGGGGCCCACGCCCTTCTCCCCGGCGTTGTCGATCTCCCGGCTGTGCACCACCAAGAGCCGCGCCTGGGACACCTTCTGCTTCAGCTTGGCGGGCTCCAAGTTGACGATGTCCTCCAGCCGCTCCCAAGGGCAGGTGTTGCCGCCGACGGCGGCGTGCATGGCGCGCTTGCGGCTGTCGATGTCGCCGACGCGATATTCCCCAGTGGAAAATCCTTCCAGCTTGCTGCCGCCCCCGGAAAAAGCCGGGGTGAGCTGGCCGTGGCTGACCACCGGGGCCAGCACGTTCATGCCCACCTCGGTCACCGTGGGCAGCTCTGCCAGGCGCGGCCGCAGCTCGACCTGACTCTGGGGCGTGCCCTGCAGCTGCTCATACAATTGTTGCCCCATCTCAAAGCGCAGGGCGTCCACCATGAAGAACGCCGTGGTGCCCGGCTCCGCCGTCAGCGGCTTGACCACCTGGTTGAACAGGTTGCGCTGCTGCAGATCGCCGTGGGGCAAGAAGCCGTCGCGGCGGCAGAGATTGTTGAAGCCCACAGCCCAGGCGTCCGCCCACACCCGCCAGCGGCCACGCAGGGCGTCTAAGGCGTTGCGTAGGCTGTCAAACTCCGGCAGCGGCGGGAAGAGCAGCGCTACCCGGCGTTGCTCCAGCACCCGGTGAGCGCGATCCGCCGGCGCGCCGCGCTCGGCATACACGCGCACCGCTGCGTCCACCTCGACCTGCTTGCCCAAGCCCGCCCCGGCCTTGTTCAAGGCCAGCCCCAGCTGGCTGGCTGCTTCAACCAATTGCCACGCGGAGTGCCGCGTTGGATCTTCTTTCAGCCAGAACGACGCCGCGCCGGCTTTCGGCTGCAGCCGCAGCTTGGCCCAGGCCGCGGCGTGCTCGTAGGCGGCGTGGTCCTTGTCTCCGCTGAGCAGCGCTTGCACCGCTGCCTTCAGCACCGTGTCTTCTTCAAAGCGGAAGGTGTCGATGCGCCCTAGGTCGCGGGCTTCAGCTTGCTTGGCCTCGGCGGCCAGCTCAAGCTCTGTCTCCGTTGCCGTGCGGCGATAGAAGCCAGGCTGCTGGTTTCTGAGGTGCGCCGCCAGCTGGCTACAGCTGTCCACTACGCTGCGGGCGTAGCTGGTGGCTGGCACCAGCTCCGGCATGCTGGGGGGGCGCTTCAGATCGTGGACGTACTCCACGCACAGCGCCCAGGCCGCCGCCCGGAAGGCCACGTCGGCGGCGTCGCTGCGCTGGAGGTACTGGGCCCGCGCGTCGGGGATCCCGAGCTTGAGGGTCAGGTGCTTCCACAGCGCGTCGGCGTCCGCAGCCTGGCGGATCCGCCCGGCGATGTAGCCCTTGCCGAGCAAGTCGTCGAACAGGGCGCTGAGCGGCATCCCGCTCAGTTGGCTGCCGAGCCCCGCCTGCCCATGCTGCAGGTGCTCGCTGAGCCAGGCGTCCGCTGCCTCCAGGCTGAGGTTCGGTTGATCTAAGAAGGTGGTGATCTGATCGGGGCGCACCTTGCCCGCCGCGGCCTCATTCACGATGGCGCTGAGGGTCCACCAGCGGCGTTTCCCGGCGGCATATAACTCGTACAGCGGGGTGAGGCCGATGCTGGTCTGGTTGAAGCCCGGCAAGTAGAGCAAGGTGGGCACCGGCTCCGAGCCCTTGGCGGCGTCCTCCAACTCCAGCATCAGCTCCAAGTGGCTGCCGCGGAAGCGATACACCGGGTAGTTCAACGCGCCCGCGGTTCGGGCTTGCTCTAGGCGCTCGGCGAAGGCGGCGAAGTGCTTGTCGGCGTCGAGCCAGCCCACCACGCCTTGCTGGCGCACCTCTTCCCGCAGCACGCTCTCGAAATACGCAGAGACTGGGCCGCCCAGGATTTCGGCTAAGGTCATGAGCGCCAGCTGTGGCAAGGTGCGTGGTCTTCGCTACGTAGCAGTCGCTGACGTTTGAGCTCTAGCGCTACGAAAGGGAACTCGAGCCGGACGGCGGCGAAGTTGAAGCTAGGCTCCGTGTTGTCCAGATTCAAGTTGAGGTATCCGTCGTGGTACTTCATGCGGGTAGCGCAATAGTCTACGTCGTTGAGTCTCAATCGTTTGATGGTGCTTTTGACCCGTGCTCTCAGCTCGGGGTCGAGCGACTCCGCTGGTGCGAGTTCGCCGGTGAGTCGGTTCATCTCGAACCAGCCATCCTCGACGTCGAAGGGGTCGAGGACGTCTTCGTGGACATCTTTGATCCGGTTGATCTGATGGAGGGCCAATCGATAGTTGTGCCACTCGTAGGCAAGGTTCGGGTGCTTGGTCTTTGGCTTGAAGTGGTCAACCGTGGCTAGCTCGTAGTTCTCAATGCGGACTCCAAGGTAGGCGCAGGTGTGGCCGTACGCACTGCGTAGGTCCTTCAATATTTGGGTCCAGTAGTCTGGATAATCTTTGCTTTTCAGGTCTTCGACCTTGCTGGCTTTCACGGTGCGCTTGCGGCCAGTGCGCTTCCCCGCGGTGGGATCTCCCACCAACTCCTTCAACGCTCGGACTCCGGGCTTCCTGACGACCTCGTTAAAGTGTGGCGGCTCGACCGCCGCCCGCACGCGCATCATGGCAGTTTCTCCGCCACGTAGTGTCGCCAGCGCACGAAGAGAGGATCCATCTCCGGAAGGAGACGATTAAGGGCCTTATCGGCTTCTTCAAGCTCCTCTGGGGCCGGGTTCTCCTGCGCGAGCAACTCGGCGGCACGTCCAATTGCGTCTTCTGCTTCTCGCGACGTGCTTCGTGGGAGATCGAACACATCCGAGCGAAGCCAGCGGTCGGCGTCGCCTCGCTTCACCCAGGCGTCCTTCTCAAGCTTCACTTCGCCGTCTACTAGGTCGAGTTTCCACAACGCGTCCTGTGCTTCGTCGAAGTAGGGTTCTACGGACGCGAGGACTAGCGGCGAGTGGGTGGCGGTGATCAGCTGCACCGGGATGTCGTTCTCACCGGTCAATGCGCTCATTACCTCGAGGAGTGCTGGGACGATTCGGCGCTGCCACGCAGGGTGTAGGTGTGCCTCCACTTCATCGATCAAGAACACAATGGAATGGGTAGGCGGCTCGACGCGGAGCTTCGCATTCTCGACGTGCTCCTGCCATGCCCACACCAATAGGTACGCCAAGGCGAGAACTCTGCGAATCCCAGCGGAAGCGTGAACCAGGGGAACCTCTTGGCCGTAGGGCGTGAGTAGTGTTGGATAACGCCTGGCGTCGTGTATTGAGATTTTTGTGAGTCTTCCAGGCTGCAGTGGCTCACCATCCGATGGACTTAAGACTTTGAGCACCCGCTTGAGTCGCGCGAAGTCCTCGCCGTTCTCCAGTTGCCAGGTGGCCCAGTCCGTGAGCAGGCCGTTGCAGAACTTGATTGGCTCGTCCAGCGGAAGGCCGTCCCACACCTCTTGAGGTTTGAAGAGGTAGGCCGCCGCACGATCCGGTTGGTCCCCCTTCCAATAATTCCGCGCGGGATCCCACACCGAAAACCCGCCATCGACCTGAGCGTAGAGCACTAGCCCAGGAATGGGTGGACGCCCGCGGCGCAGTGGCCACTGTTCCGAGGCGCTCTCGAACACGCTCTCGTGCTGAGCGTCAGGGACGGTCTTGGCGTCGTAGGAATAGCTGATGGTGGCGTTGGCGCGATCGTGCGGTAGAAGTGGTTCCCGAGCCCAGGTTCGCGTGAGGGCCCACCACGCGGCATCGAGAAAGAAGCTCTTGCCGAGGCCGTTGTCACCGGTGAGAAAGTTGAGCCGCGGGCCGTACTCGATGCGCATCTCCGCGGCAGGACCGACGCCCTTGAACTCCATCCATTTCAACATCAGCGCGCCCTCCTCAGCATTGCGTGATCTGCAGGTTGCAGCGACCTGGGGCTAGTCCGAGTCATCTTCGGCGATCGTATCATCTTCCTCCGAACGGTCATCCACATCCTTATCGAATATCTGTTTGGGCGGCGTCAGGCTGGCTAGCAGCGCGGCGCGTTCTTTGGCCTTGTGCGGGTTGGCCTTGAGGTAGGCGGCGCGGGCTTTGGGTTCGTCGGGGGCTAGGAGCAGGAAGTCGGCGCCTTGCTTTTCCGCGAGGTTGAGCTCTAGTTGCCAGCAGGCTTCGGGCAGGGCGCTCCACAGGCCGGGGAAGAGCAGCTTCATTTCAGGCACTAGCTTGCGCTGTTTGCTGCGCCCCATACGCCGCTGGGCCTCTTTTTCAACGGCCTCGAGCGCTTGTTGGGGGTGGGACAGCAAATAGGCGGCGCGGTGGGCGGCGTCCCCGCCGTCGGGCTCTGGCAGCTCTAGCCCTGGGGGGGCGTAGGGCGGCTCCGTCAGTATGAAGTCTGGGCCGATCTCATCTTGCAGGCGCAGCTCCCAGCTCCAGGCTCTTTCCGGGTGGTAACGCCAGAAGCAGCCGTGGGCGACGCCCAGGGACGGATCCGCTTGGCACTTTTCGTCCACGCGCTGGGGCCAGTAGCGCAGGGCCAGGTGGGCCCAGTCGTAGTCCTTGCGGCCGCTGGGGGCGCTGAGCTCCTTCCACCACTTCTTGGGGTCCTTCCACTGGGGCTCGAGCAGCGGCCACAGGGCGGCGGAGTTGATCATCACGCCGTCATCCAAGTCCGGCGCGTAGCGGGCGTCTTGGGCCCGCGGAGTACATTTGGCGCCCGTGACGGGCGCGCCGCGATCGGCGCACTGCTCCACGCTGGCGATGAACTGGCTCAGCTCGTCGCTGGCTCGCTTCAGGCTCTCGTAGCGCTTCTCGGCGGCGCGGGCGGCTTGCTTGTCGGCGCCGTCCCGGGCTTCCCCCAGATCGCTCAGCTCGCCAGCGATGCGGGTTGCCGTGGGGTACAAGTGATCCGCCAACAGCAGGCGCAGGGTGCCCTCGGTCATGCGGTGGATGTTGACCCAGGCCACGAACGTCTTGCCCGCAGAAGACAGTGGCCAGTGGATGGGCCGGTTCTCGTACAGGCTCTTGTGCAGGCTGAAGAAGTCCAGGGCCAGCCACTCGCGCAGGCTCTTGCGCTTGGTGTCGATGGCGGCGCTTTGGGCTTTCCACGCGGCCAGCAGCGGGGCGGCGGCGGGGTGGCCCAGGCTGTCCCGGTGGTCTTCAGGGTCCAAGGTGTCATCCAGGAACAGCAGGCCCCCGGGTAAGGCGTGGGACAGATCGGCGCTGGCGGGATCGAGGATGCCGCTGCCGTCCGCTGCGAAGCGGCCCAGGGCCACGCCTAGGGCGAAGCTGAGGTGGTCCGTGGGCGGCTCTGGGTCCAGCTCTTCGATGTAGGCGGGGAGTGCCGTTTCCGCGGGGCGGTCGACCGCCAGCTGCGCCCAGTCTTGAGCGTGGCGCCAAGGGGAGGGGCCAGGTTGTTTGAACTCGACGGAGGGTTCGCGGTGCGCCTCGTGGATGCTGAAAGCGGCTTCGATTTGGGCGAAGATTTCGTCGGCGTTGGCGATTGGGAACAGGGGGAGGCGGTTTACGTCGCCTCCCTGGAAGTGAACCGTGGGGTTGAGCGCTTCGAGAACCGCGCGAGCCCGACTGGAATTCATGCTGCATACAGCATCGGAGAGGTTCACTGGAAAGATCGACGAACCCATGACGTCAAAGATGCTGGGGTCGCGATGCACGCGAGCGCTGAAATTCGCACCAATCATTGAGAACGCCACCCCCCGTCTAAAGTAGAAGTGCTGATTCTGCGGGCGCGATGCTTGCTTTCCGTTCCTCTCGAATGTCTGCACCTCAAGCCCCTGGCAGTACCAGTTGACGAGTTCGCTCTGTGGTTCGACCCAGACTCTGCCCTCGGCTCCCTTGATAAACGGAAACCAGGTTTCGGCTCGTCGGTACAGCTCCCACGGTCGCCTCAAAAAGCGATGGTTGTCGGCCGTTGCGAGCCCCTGTTTGGCAGGAGCAACGCCTCCAATCAGCGGCGCACTCTGATACAGCCGCAACATCTCCTCATCCCACCAATAAACCAGCGGCCACTCCGGCACGACCTGGAGCGCCGCCGGGTCGAACTCGTGGCGCCCGACGTGGCACAGGGTGGCTGCGCGTTTCCGTCGGGTGCGATCGCGGTCATAGGACTTGTCGTCGGGCGGCGTTGGTTGCAGGGCGACGCTGGCCTCCGGTCGCTGCGGCGCGCGGTGGAAGGTGCTGACCGTGACGCTGAGCACGTCATTGGGCACTTCGTCGAAGGCTCCGACGGCAAAGTCGCCTAAAGCGCGGATGTCGTAGCTCGCGAGCAAATGCTCCCGCAGCTCGGAGTACTGCTTGATAAACATCCAGTTGCGCATGGTGAGCATGGCGGACACGCCGCCTTCCCGCACCAGCTCCAGCCCCCGCAGCAGAAACGCCGCGTACAGGTCAGCCTTGCCTAGCGGATACGTGTCTTCCACGTACTTGGCGTCGGCCAGCTTAGAGGTGCCCTGATACGGCGGGTTAGCCACCACCAAATCGTAGCTGCCCTCCCGTACCAGCCGCAAGAAGCGCACGCCGGAGGCCAGCTGCTCGCCGGCCAAGCGCAGGCCCAAGTCATCGCTACCCGTGTGGGCGTCCAAGAAGCGCTCCAGGCGGCTGAGCAGGCTCTGCTTGGCTTGCATGTGGTCGATCAAATCGACCTCGGGCTCCGCGTAGCCATCAAACAAATCCCCTTGGCTGGCTTTGGCTTTGCCCAGCACCACTTCGTGGCGCTGCAGCGCTTCATCCACTGCGGCGTCCACCTTCAGCAGGCTGCCCAGGTGGTCGGCGCCGCGCAGGGCGCTGATGATGCTGTCGGTCAGCTCCCCAGGCAGGCCAATCTCCCGCTGCACTTCGCGCTTCAGCTCAAGCAGCGCGGGATCCGTGTCGGGCAGGCTGGCCAGGCGTAGGTTCGAGGCCACCAAGTTGAACGCAGTGGGCTTGGCGCCCGGGGCCAACTGCTGGGCCTTGAGCCACAGGGCGGCGGCGGCGATCTGCACCGCCCGCG
>CAZKDY010000065.1:0-18408 GCA_964551615.1 uncultured Polyangiaceae bacterium | reverse complement strand
TGGCTGAGACAGTGCGCGCGTTTGTGAATTGATGTGGCGCGGGGTGCGGCGGTGGATGACAAGATCCGCAGCGTCGCGGGGCGCCCCCCCCACCCCCACGATCCTCTACCGAATCGCCTCAGTCGCGGCCCCTTCCGCGTGGAGTACCCGCCCCGACGGCGTGAGCACCGCGCCATCGGGTGGCACGTCGACCCCCGCCTGCTGGATAGGCAGTCGGCGACGCAACCGCAGCCCCGCCTTGATGTGAGCACCGAGCATCAGAAACGCAGTGCGCTTGCGTCGAGTCAGCACCCGCCGCTGGCTGAGCCCGCCAAAGAAGCACGTCGCGCCGTGCCCATCCAGATGATGGTTCGCGAGCGAAAATACATCGTGCACCCCGGTCCCTAGGTTGTACGCCCACTCGGGCCCCCGGCGATCGAACTCTGACAGCAAGATTTTGTTGACCGGCTCTCTGAAGCGCTGGCGCATGACGTGCGTAAAGAGCTTGGCCTTCACGCGGTCGATGATGCCTGCTTCGCCACGACGGCGCCGCTCAAGCAATTGCGCCAAGCCTTCGATGCGCTGCACGAGATCCGTGCTCGGCCCGCTCTGGACCGGCTGCGTGATCGCGAAGCCGTCGCCGACTGGTTCCACATGATACGCGAGCATCCCGTGGCCAGGGCGAAGGAAGTCGTACAGCTGGTCTGAGAGCTCCTGAAGCCACTCGACCTCAGAGCAGCCCAGGTCGTACGACGCCTCAACCATCGAGATAAGATCGGCCTGCTTCATCAGGCGCTGTGCCTCATCAGACGCTGTGCTCCCCCACCCACCCGCGATGCCCCAGAGGGCAACGCCCGGTACCCAGCACCGCCAGGCACCGACCCTTGCGCGGGTTGCTACGACCCGCACCACCCACGACGAAACCACGGCGCCACTTCGCCTGTCCACCTGTTTCCGCATGATCGTTGAAGCCGAGGGCCGTGACACGGCAGTGGGCGCGCCCAAACAGCCAAAGGCAGCCAAAAGCAGACCACTTTGCTCGTTTCGTGCCGGTCAAGAAATTTATAATCCGTGCGGCAACTAGTGCGTCCCTTCAAAGCGAGGGCTGCCTCACCCGCGCCGCCGCAACGATTGGCCGCCGTAAGACGGCAACTTGTCGGGCTTCGCCAATACTAATGCGTATGCTGGCTCCTTCAGACCGGGGAGGGTGCGTGACCTTCAATTTCAAGCAGCGCTCAAGCTCCGCTCAAGCAAGGCCCGCGCAGGTCGGCGACGCTGCGGCACATGGTACAGGCACCCCAAGTCAGCGTCCCGATGTTCCCCTGCCCACACTGCGGCAATCAGCTGCCAGGCACCATGCCTGCTGGCATGGCGCTGCCGTGTCCTTACTGCAGCGCGCAGATCACCGTGCCTCAGGGCGTTGGCATGGACCCGGCTGAGTCCGCCGCCTACATGGCCTGGGCGATGGAGCACGGAAACACCGCCGCGGCCCTGGCTGACGCGCAGGCGCCGGCCCAAGCGCCAAACCGCGCAAACTTTTCTTCTACCTCCAACCAAGTGCTGTTCCACACGCCCGCCGGCAAGGCGTTGGTGTTTGGCTCCCACGTGGATGAGTCTGGTCGTTGGTGCTTCCGCGCACAAGACGCCAGCAGCGGGCACGTCGTGTGGGAGACGCCGCGTAACTTGGAGCTCTCCAGCTGCCCGGGGCTCGACCACGTGGCCGCGCGCGGTAGCCTGCTCTTGGTGCGCGTCCGAGACCGACTGCTGGCTTTGGACCAAGACACCGGCAGACAGCACTGGCAGGCTGTGTTACCCAGCGCTATCCGTACGCTAGCCGGGATACCCCAAGGCGACAGCTGCGATCTCCACCTGATGCAGGGCGCGCTGGCGCTGCGCACTGAAGACGACCGCGTGTTGGCCCTCAACCTGGCCGACGGGCGCGCGCTGTGGCAGCGGGAGTCCGACGAGCGGCTCATCCCGCTTCCGCAAGGCGCTGGCATCCTATTGCGCTACTCCGACGGCGTCGAGATGCTGGCGGCCAGCGGCCAGACGCTGCTCAACATGCGCGGCGACGGCTGCGACGGCGGCGTGGTGGCTGGGCCCTATGTGGTGCTGAAGGTTGAGAACTATCAGGGCGCCGAGGACGACGTGGGCCTGCTGATCGTTGATGGGACCACCGGGCAGCCGCTCAAATACTTCTCGATGCCTGGCGTCGACAGCGACTCATGGGCGGAGCACACCGCCTTCATTGGTGGCGCCGTCGTGTACAAGGCTAGCGCGAACAGCGGCGCGACGGAGCTGTACATCTTCGACCCCCAAGCGCTCCAACCACCCGACACCAAGCCCGGCTTCTTCGCCAGCTTCTTTGGGCGCGGCCGCAAGTCGTGGGCCAGGCCCTGCCCGGGCTCGCTCAACCTAGGCAAAATCATGGCCACCGGCGACGCCTTGGTTGGCCTCGGACACCCGGCGGCGGGCGGTGAGCACCGCGTCGTGGTGCTCGACCCGCAGACCCTGCAGCTGCGCTATGACTCCGGTCCGCTTCCGTACGGTGAGTTCACGCCGCACATCGCCGTCGGCGCTGAGACCATCGCCTACCGCGTGCCGGTGAACGACGACGGCAACCGGTATGAGCTGCGGGTGGTGCAGACCGCGACCGGCCAGGTGATCTGGACCCGCGACGTGGGGCACTGGGCTGGCCACTACTACGCGCGCACCAACCAAGGCGAGCGCGTCGTGGTCTACCACGACACCAACATCGTGATGCTGCGCCCCAGCGACGGCGCGGTGCTTGGCGGATACCCGACCACCAACTGATCCCTACGGATCACGACCAGCCGCCCCGCTAGAAGAGAAGAAGCTCGAGGCACCGGCGATCACATGCCGGTGCGCGTCTTGAGGATCGGGCCGTCTGTACCCTTGGCCCACTCCACGCTCAGCACCTTCTTGGGCCCGCCGGCGCTGTACGAGATCAGCCCGTCGAGCTTGAGGCCCTCGCGCAGCGGCAGCACCACGCTGCCCACGCCGCTCTTCACCTCAGCCGTGATCTCCGCTGTCTTGCCCGAGACGATCTCTGACTTCTCTGGCTTAAACTTCTTGTTGTCGTCGCCACCAAAGGCCTTGCACCCGACCCGCAGCCACTCACGCACCACCCGCACCTCGCACGCCGTGGGTCCCGCGTTGCCCGGGACGCTCTCCAGATCCTTAGCCTCAGCCCACTCGGCCTCGCTGGGGGCCTTGGACTTTTCCGTAGGGAGACCCAACACGGTGTCGCCGTCCATGCGCACGCCCTTGGGAGCCTCAGGTTTGGGGGTGGAGGGCGCGGCGCTGGGAGCCTCGGCGAGCTCAGGCGCTCGCGCCGCCGACGCGGCGGCTTTGGTAGGCGCGGGCTTCTCCTCTTCACACGCGACGAGCAGAGAACCAAACAGCGCCAAGGCTACGACATGCTTCAACACAAGACCTCCAAGACACCACGCCTGTAGCGCGCGGAAAACCAGCGCCGCCCACTGGCGCGCGCTGCTGCGGCGTCGCGCAGCGCGGGCAGGATAGACGAGTCGGCCCAATCCCGAAAGGCGTAAGCCGGGCCCTGAGCGGCGCGGACTTGCCGTGGGGTTTTGCAGCGCGGCTCACGCCAGCTTGGCTCACGCCAGCTTGGCTCACCCCAGCGTGGCTCACCCCAGCGCGGCTCACGGCAGCAGCGCCAGCTCCGTCGCGGCCGCGTCTGCCGTACCCGCGGCGGCCGCAGACACCAAGACGCTACCCAAGCCGTTGTCACCGCCCACGGCGCTCCACATGCCCGCGTGGGCGAACTGCACGGAGTACTCCGGCCGGCTGCGCAGCCCCTCAGCCGCGTCGGGCAGCCAGATGGCCAGCCGATAGCTGCCTTCAGCGGCGGTAGCCGGCAGCCGCACGCGAGCCTGTACGCTGCTGCGCTGACCCGCGGCCCAGCGACGCGCGTCGACGGCGCTGAGCTGGACGGCGTAGCGCGCGCCCTGCCCTTCCAAGACCAAGAACACTGGGCGAGCGTTGAACATGGCGGCCCAGCCAATATTGTCTAGGGTCAGCTGCAGCGTGAAGCTGCCGCCAGGCTTCACGGCCTCCGGGAACAGCGCGCGCTCGACCAGCAATCGATAGCCCAAAGAGCGCTCTATTTCCTCTCGGCAACCACCAGTGGTCCAGCCGTCCACCACGTCCGTGTTGTAGTCTTGGTTGATGTACGAAAAGTGCAGGCGCTCCATCTCTGCCACGGCCGGCGCGCAGGCGGTGCGCGTGGGGTACACGTCGCACGTCTCGCCGCCCATGGGCAGGTACTGCGTGTCGAGCGCGACGTAGTCTTTATAGCCCTCTACGTCGTCTGAGGGGTAGGTGCCTTGGTCGGTGTCGCTAGCTAAGAAGCAGTCGTTGTGGTGACCGACGCGCGCGGCGTAGCTGCCGCTAAAGGCTTCGATGGGCGTCAGCGCTTCACCATACATCTCGCGCTTGTAGGCCGGCAGGCGCAGCTGAGCCATGCGGTCGCTTGGCATGGCGTCGAGCAGCGCCTGGAGGATGTCTTTGCGGTCTTGAGGCGCGTCGAGCAGGTGGTTGGTCGAGGTGTGCCACTCACCCCAAGCGCCGATGAAGCCGGCTTGCACCACGGCGATGACGTCGGCTTCGCTGCGCAAGATCGGCCTGAGTTGGCTGATGTGCTTCAGCACCCAGGCCTTGGACGCGTCAGGCTCTGCGTTGGGATACGGGCCGTTGTTGTAGGCGAAGCGCAACACCACCTTGACCCCTGCGTCGCGCGCGTGGCCAAAGCCGGTCTTCAGGGAGTCGAGCAGCGAGGTCGGTAAGTCCTGGCTGCGCCAGCTGTCCAGGCGCACGTAGCTGAACACCAGCGTCTGACCGCCGGCGCGCACGTACGAGAAATCGTCTTGGGTCACCACGCTGTCAAAGCGGAAGAAGCCGCGCTCCGGGTTCAGGATCACGGCGTCGCTGGCCGCGTAGGTGTGCTCCACGCCTGGCGCGTCTTCGTGCGCCACGCCGGCCGAACCGCCTTGCCCCGCGGTAGCAGCAGTCCCCGCGCTGCCGCCACTTGCGCCGCTGCCGCCACTTGCGCCGCTGCCGCCACTTGCGCCGCTGCCGCCACTTGCGCCGCTGCCGCCACTCGCGCCGCTGCCGCCTGCTGCTCCCGCGGCGCCTGCCGTGCCGGCGCTAGCCCCTCCACCCCCCGATCCTGGTGAGGACTCAGCGCCGTCGTCGTCGGAGCCGCACGCGAGGCACAAGCCAAGGCCCACGCAGGCCAGCCAAGCTAGCCGGCCGTGGCTGCGGGCGCCCAAGCGCGACTGAGCCGCCGAAAAAATCACTGATCGAGCGCCGGGGTCGCGGGCTGTGCGAAGCTTGAGCATCCCTCAAAATAACCAAGGCGCGGCTGCGGGGGAAGGCCCGCCGCGATCACACGCAGAAACCAGCGCCGGCGGTCCAAGATCATCGCCGCCCTGAACGGTCAAGAGGTCAAGCTGGTGAGGGCGCAGAGCGTCTTTCCGCGCGCTAGAGCGCGCCAGGCCGCGCGACTTGAGGCTGTGCCCGCCGCTGCGAGTCCGCTAGTATGCGCCGATGTCTGAGCTGCCCCCTGCGCCGAACCAGCAGCTCCTGGCTGAGGCCTGGGACGCGGCGGCGCGCGGCTATCATGAGTATTTTGTGCCGCGCTTCGCGCCTTGGTCCGAGGCGGCGGTGGCGGCGCTGCCAGAATTGATTCCTCCGGGTAATATTCTAGTGCCCTGCGCTGGCACCGGTCCGGAGGTGCGGCGGCTGCTCAGCCGTTACCCCAAGCGCTCGGTGGTCGGGGTCGATCTCTCCCAAGGCATGCTGAAGATCGCCAGCGAAGCGTGTCGTAGCCAGCGCGCTCGTTTTATCCATGGGGATGCAGCTGAGACCACGCGCTGGCCGACACCGGTCACGGCCTTGGTCACGGTGTTCGGTTTGCAGCAAATGCCGGATCCCCTCGCTGCCACCGCGAGCTGGCTCGCGCGCATGGAGCCCGGCAGCACGGCGGTGCTGTGCTTTTGGCCGGCGCTGGTAGAGGACGACGGGCCGTTCAACTGGGTGCGTGAGCTGCTGGCGTCACTGCAAGGCAAGGCGAACGGAGCCTGGGAGGAGCAGCTCGCGCCGCACCTCGAGGCGTGCGGCGCTGAGCTAGTGCTGGACGCGCCCCTCAGCTTCAACATCCTGCACCCCGACGCCCAGACGTTTTGGGACGCCATGCTCAACTCCGGGCCACTGTCACGGCTGCGCCAGGGCCCCCACGCGGCAGCTCTGCCTGAGCTCAAGCGCGCCTTCTTAGAGCGCGCGCCTCAGGGAGCCTTGAGCCATCAGCCGCGGGCGCGCTGCATCGTCGCGCGGCGCCCCAGCTGACCACGCCGGCTTAGCGCTCAACGCGCGCTGCCTGATAGACTCGGCCCATGGCCAGTTTGCATTTCACGCTGTTTGAGACGGCGCTCGGTCCCTGTGGCCTGGTGTGGTCCGAGCAGGGGGTGGTGGGGTTTCAGCTGCCGGAGCACAGCGAACAGGCCACGCTCGACAAGCTGGCCGAGCGCTTTCCCGCGGCGACGCCGGCGAAGGCTACGGGCGCCAACGCGCGATCGGTGGCGCTGATCACCCGGCTGCTCGCGGGTAAGCCGAGCGACTTGTCTCAGGTGAAGCTCGACCTAGCGTCGGCGCCAGGCTTTCATCAGCGCGTGTACCAGGTGGTACAACGCATTCCTCGCGGCAGCACCCTCAGCTACGGTGAGGTGGCGGCGCTGGCGGGGTCGCCGGGGGCGAGCCGCGCGGTGGGCCAGGCCATGGCGCGCAACCCCGTCGCGCTGATCGTGCCCTGCCACCGCGTGACGGCGGCCAGCGGAAAGCTCGGCGGCTTCACCGCGTACGGCGGCACCGCGACCAAACAAGCGCTGCTCGCGTTGGAAGGCGCGAGCCTGCCCGAGCGCGCCAAGCTCCTGAAGCAGGACAAGGCGCGGTGAAGGGCCGCCCCCCCACCCCCGAACAAGTCGTGGCGACGTCAGAGGTTGTCATCGCCTCCGCGGGGATCTCTGGAGCGAAGCATGACTAGGCGTCCTACTTCCGCGCGCTGTTAGCTCGACCGATGTTCGCCTCGCGGCGGCTGCTCGAGTGGCTGCGCCTCAGCGTGATCGGCACCCCCTCGATCACCTGATTGCGTTCGCAGACCACGAAGATCGCACCCTGGCGTACCAGGCACGCCGCGCGGCGTCGCTCCGGAACCGGCGAGCGCGCTTACGCGCTGGCGTCGCTCCGCGGTTTTTAGGCGACTTAGCTCGAGCGGGCGCAGCGCTGGGGGCCGTGCTCCAGGTTAGCCCGTGCGGAAGCACCATTTTGGCATTGACGACATCGCAGCTCAAAGTTACTGCAAAATGACTATGCGCATCCAACTCGCACTCATCCTCACGCTCGCAGCCCTCGGGGGTTGTTCCACCGCAAGCCTCACCGCGGCCGGCAGCAAGGTCGCCCCCACGCGCGATCCGCTGCCTGACACCTGCCAAAACGTCGGGCTGGTCACTGGCAAGGGCGGCGGGTCCTTCGGTGGCGGCATGGTCAGCAACGAAGATCTGATCGAGTACGCCATGAACGATATACGCAACAAGACCGCTGAGCTCGGCGGCACCCACGTGCGCACCGATCCGCCTCAGCTGGGCAGCGGCGACGGCACGACCACCACGGTGACCATCACGGGCACCGCCTACAAGTGCCCAGGCGCCGGGACCGCCTCATCGGGCGTCCAGCTGCTCGGCAGCTACTAGACCGCGCGGGCGGAGGGGGCCACCCAGGGGGTCCAAGGGCGGCGCTGTCTTCCGCCTAAGGTCACCGCGAGTCAGGTGCGCTAAAGCACGCTCGCTCGGCCATGTCACGCCATGTCACGCGAGCCGCGCGCTCAGCTCCGCGCTGGCATACTGCGCGATCCGCACATCAGGATGACGCGGGCGAGGAGCCTCTGCAGCTCGTGTCTCCGTTGAGGTGCCAAGGCGAGACCCGCCCCAAAACGGCACCACAAATTCGCCCATACCCAGTCGACCGGCAACTCCGCAACCGGCGCGCAGCAGTTCCCGGCGCGAGTGATATGGCTCAGTGGCGTCGAGTCCGGCGCTTACGCCACAACAGCTGGTGGTAGCGACGCAACGTCTTGCTGTGGCCATCGGGATCCAGCTCGTTCGAATCGTAGCCAAGGACGAGATCACGCTGATGATCAAGTCCTCCGTTGTGAGCTCAGGCTCGCCCGCTCCCACGTGGGACCGCGCTGTATCCGAGGCTCGGTTCTTTCCCAGCGTCTGAAGGTAAAGCGCCGCCTGCTCGGCCTGGCGCTGCCAAGGCGCGAGGCGCGTCCCCGCGCTGGTAACCGGCCGGCCGCTGCAGATTCTTGAGAGCGCTTTCGATTTCACTTGACAGCGTTTCCTGGCGGTATCGTGGGCCGAGCGACACTCCCGCGATAAGACCGCCGTGGCGCTCGGTGGCAGACACGTGAACCGGCTTTCGAGCGCCCGACGACGCGGCAACTGCCCGCATCGCCAAAAGCCGCACTCGGGGCAACCTGAGAGGCTGAAAAACCTCGTGGTACTGAGGTGCTTTACCAATGGGGATGCGATGATTCACGACCACACGATCCACAAGACACCTGATCCTAGCTCTCACTCTGAGCCTGGCACGAACTCTGAGCCTGACACGAGCTCCGAGCACGACTGGCGAACAATCCACGAACGCTTAGTACAACTATCCCGGGAGGCCGCGCACATCGACTGGGAGATCGGTCAGCAGCTGTTGCGAGCCCAGCGCGCGGGTTGTCATCTGCGCCTCGGCTTTGGGAGCTTGCTTGAGTACGCCGACCGCCTGCTCGGCTACGCAGCTCACACCACCACCGAGCGCTTGCGGGTGGCTAGCTGCCTGGAGGATCTCCCGCAGACGGCTCAGGCGCTGCGCAGCGGCGAAATCAGCTTCTCGGCGGCCCGGGAGTTGACCCGAGTCGCCACCCCAGAGACTGAAAGCAAATGGCTTGCGGGCGCCCGCCAGAAGACGGTGCGAGAAGTCGAGCGGCTCGTGAAAGGCCATCGGCTGGGTGACTCACCAGAAGACCGCGCAGATCCGAGCGCTGAGCAGCACGTCCTGCGCTTCTCGGTCTCGGCCGAGACCTACGCGACCTTCCGCGAGGCGGTCGGACAGCTACGCAAGGAGTCGGAGATCCGCTTCGAGGACGATGATCTACTGCTGCTGATCGCCCGCAAGTTGCTCGGCGGCCCTAGCGACGATGGTCGCTCCAGCTACCAACTCGCCATCTTCACCTGCGAGAAATGCCAGCGCAACTGGCAACAAGCGCAGGGTGACTTGGTGGAGATTGACGATGCAGTGCGCGAGAAGGCTGCCTGCGACGCGCAGTGCATCGGCTCGGTCGACTCCATCGTTGTCAGCGACCCGAGCGCGGCCAGCGATCCAAGCGACCCAAGCGCGGCCAGCGCCCCGAGCGCTGCCAGGGACCCGAACAAGCGCCGCCGAGCCACTCAATCGATTCCGCCGGGTACCAGGCGCTTGGTGATGAGCCGCCATCACCGCCGCTGTGGGGTGCCTGGCTGCACACACGCGGACTACGTGGACGTGCACCACGTGCAGCTGCGCTCCGAAGGGGGAGACCACAACCCGGAGTATTTGGCGGTCTTATGCGGAGCTCACCACGCAGCGATCCACGCAGGCCGATTATTGATCGACGGCAGCGCGTCAGTTGGCTTTCGCTTCAAACACGCCGACGGGAGCCCTTACGGTCGCGTCGCGGATCCGGTGGCCGCCGACCACCACGCCAAGGCGTTCTTTGCTTTGACGAACCTGGGCTACAAGCAAGGCGAGGCTAGGCGAGCCCTGGATGCGGTGCGCTCCCAGCATTCGATGTCCCACGTGGGACCGGACGAACCTGAGCTCACGGCGGAGAGCCTGATCCTCAGGGCATTACAGCAGCTGCTACCCAAGTCCATGCGAGCAGCGTGAACACACGGGTGTGATGCGCTACGAGATGGTCTGCCAATCGCCGCGGGCGTGACCACGCAGCGCCAAGTCCTCAACACACCGCCGCCATGCCGACGGCGTTGAGCAGGAGCAGGGGGTGGAGGCTGGCGCGCTGAGCGGTTCCACATGGTAACAACCGCACATCCGCCTGGTGTAGGCAATACCACGCAACGTCTACCCCACCCGCTCCGCTCTGTGCGCCGCGCAAACTGCGAGCCGCGCAAACTGTGAGCCGCGCAAACTGTGAGCCGCGCAAAACGCAAGCCGCGCAAAACGCAAGCCGCTCACCGCGCTCAGCGCGCGGTTTAACCCACGCCACCTGCACTAAACGGCGCTGCCCGGCTCATTCCAGCTCTGCGCCCGCATCTATTGAGCGGCTATCCGGGTTTTGATAGGCTGACTGGCTTTAGGCACTCGGGGGCCGAGCGCGCCGGCAGCCCCGGCGGTAGTAGCCGCACCGGCAGGCACACTGGCAGCCACATCGGCAGCCACATCGGCAGCCACATCGGCGGCCACGCTGGCAACCAAACCGGCGATCGCACCCGAGCCATCCACATCACACCCAGCGAGCCGCTCCCCCACCCCCATGACTGATCTTGAGCTGCAAGTTTCGCCCCTCCGCGCCCCACGTACCTCCATCAGCGCGGCGGAGATCGACCACGTGCTGGGGCTCCAACTCAGCGTCGCCTGGGCGGGAGAAGGCGGTGAGGAAGACAAGCGCCTGGGCTGGTGGCGCACGGATATGATCTCCGAGTTTGGCGGTGAAGATCTGTTTCGGCGTCTATTGCCCAACACCTGGCGCTGGGCGGTATTTCAAGCCGCGCGAGAGGCAGCGCGGCGCAAGGACGCTGAGCTGCGCAGCAAGGCCCACGACGCCGATCGCGTCGTGTCGCTGTTCAGCTTGGGCTTCGAGGTGGACGAACGCATCGAAGAGCGGCTGCAAGATCTCAAGCGCCTCGGCGCCGAGCCGACTGAGGTGCTGCCCCCCCTCGCCGCTGCCTTCAAGCCGACCTGGAAGCGCGCGAGCTTTGAGCAGTGGCTGTCAGGCTTCGACAAGCCAAAAGTTGAGACCACCCCCACCGGCCGCCTGCTCAAGGGGCGACCGGACTCCTATCAAGCGCAGGCACAGCAGCTGGTGGCTGCCCTCGCCCCCCTGGCAGCCGACTACCCCCTGCCCCACTTCGTGCTCGGGAAATGAATCCTCCGGGCAACACAGATGGTTCCAGCCCGACCAAACCGCGAGAGACGCTGGAGCTACACACCCGCCTCTTGAAGTGCGCCCTAGAGGTAGAAGAGGCCCGCGCCTACTGGCGCCACGTGGAGCCTGGGCAAACCCCCAGCGCCGAGGTCGCCTTCGCGGACTACTGGTTCGGCGCCCGCAGCTTGCCTCGGGTGGTGGTGTTGCTGAGCAACCTACGCGCCCGCTTCGACGCATTCCCAGACAGCCTGCGGGTGCTCTCAGGCTGGCCCGCCATGGCCGCGGACACCCGCAAGCTGATCTGCCACTGGCACTTGCAGCTGAGCGACCCGCTGTACCGCCAGTTCAGCGGGGACTTCCTGCCTCATCGCCGCGCGGAAGGGCGCGACAGCGTGACCCGCGACGTGGTGATCCGCTGGGTCAGCGAGCACGGCCTCGAGCGCTGGACCATGGCCACGCGGATCCAGTTCGCCAGCAAGCTGTTGTCCAGCGCCCTGGGCGCGGGGCTGGTAGGCAGTAACCGCGATCCGCGCCCCCTCAGCCTGCCCCGGGTGCCCGACGAAGCCCTGGAGTATCTCTTGTATTGCTTGCGGGGGGTGGAGTTCGCCGGGACGCTCCAGGACAACCCGTATCTGCGCTCGCTTGGCCTCTCAGGCGCAGAGCTCGAGAGCCGCCTCTACGCGCTGCCCAGCCTGCGCTACTCGCGCCAGGCAGATCTGGTGGACTACGGCTTCCGCTACCCCAGCCTGCGAGACTGGGCACAGCACACCCTGGCAGAGCAAGCAGGACACCACGCGGTGGAGAGCGCGAGCTTATGAGCAGTCAATCCCTGGCAAACTTGGGTCACATCGATCGAGCCTGCGCGGCCCTGCGCCGAGATCTGCTCCACGAAGACGGCCCCCGCATCAGTACCATGCGGAACTATCGCTTCGCGCTGCTGCAGTATCCGCCAGATGACGAGTTCGCGCTGCGCTCCAAGGTGCAGACCCTGACCCACGATCTCAAGCAGGGGGGGTGGGTGGTGCTGACCATCAGCTTGCAGCAACTGATGCTGCAGCGGGTGCGCGCCGAAGGCGAAGACTGGGCGCCGCGGGTGATCGAGATGGAGCGGCGCATGGCCGCCATGGATCCTGATCGCGGCCTCAACTACATGAGCGAGAAGATCACGCGGCTCTTGGAGGGCCCTGACGGCATCGCCAGGGACTGCAGCCGGATGATCACCGAGTACGCGGAGCAGCACCCAGACCAGGTGGACCGCACCTTGGCGCTCATCGGCCGCGCCGGCTCGCTCTACCCGTTCTTGCGCTCATCTGCCCTGCTGCGCCACTTGGACGGCCGCACCTGCAACGTCCCCGTGGTGCTGCTCTACCCCGGCACGCGCCATGGCCAAACCGGGCTCTCGTTCATGGGCAAGCTCGAGCCCGATAGTGACTACCGCCCTCGGATCTATCCGTGAGGAACGTATGTTGATCAAAGATCTCTTCCTGTCCGACGTCACCCGCGACATCCCGCCCGTGGTCTATTTCCATGACCAGGCGCCGGAGAAGCTCAAGAGCGAGGTGGATGAGTACATCATCACCGGCGGTTGGCCTGAGGCCCACCCCAACCACAAGCGGGTTCCGCGAGGTATTCACGAAGAGTACGTGCGGCTGCTCACGGGGATGACCGAAGAGCTGAGCAAGAAGGGCGGCCCTGAGCTGCCCTGCGCCTGGATCTCTGGCTTCTACGGCTCAGGTAAGTCGAGCTTCGCCAAACTGCTCGGCTTGTCCCTGGACGGCGTGGAGCTGCCCGACGGACGGGTGTTGTCTGACGCCTGGCTCAAGCGCGACACCTCACCCAAGGGGCAAGCGCTGCGCGACGCCTGGAGCCGCCTGATCCAGGTGGTGGAGCAGCCGTTGGCGGTGGTGTTCGACGTGGGTAGCGTGGCCCGAGACAACGAACACATCCACGCCGTGGCCATCCGCCAGCTGCAGCTGCGCCTGGGCTACTCCAGGGGCGCAGACTTGGTGGCCGACTACGAGCTCGATCTGGAGCGCGACGGCGAGTACGACCAGTTCCTCGCCTGTGCTCAGCGCACCCTGGGCAAGCCCTGGAGCGAGGTGAAAGATCGCTCCCTGGTCGAAGAAGACTTCTCCCTGGTGCTGAGCGAGCTCTACCCGCAGAAGTACACCGACCCCATGAGCTGGATCCTCAGCCGCGGCGGCACCCACAGCCGGGCGGAGTCTCCAGAAGAGGCGGTGGGGGCCATCAAGGACATGCTGCGCTTCCGCGCCAACAAGCGCAGCTTGTTCTTCGTGGTGGATGAGGTGTCGCAGTACGTGGTCAACAACCGCGACCGGGTCGATCGCCTGCGCGCCTTCGCCACCGCCCTGGGCAGCGGCCTGCGCGGCCAGGCTTGGTTCATTGCCTTGGGGCAACAGAAGCTCGACGAAGAGGCGGACGACTCGTTCTTGACCTGGGCTCGGGATCGCTTCCCGCCCAAGCTCCGGGTGCACCTGGCCGCCACCAACATCCGCGACGTGGTCCACAAGCGCCTGCTGCAAAAGAAGCCCGAGGCCGAGGCCCAGCTGCGCCAGCTGTTCGACAGCCACCGGCCCGATCTCAAGCTCTTCGCCTACGGCTGCCAGGACACCACGGCGGAGGAGTTCATCGATGTGTACCCGCTGCTGCCTGGGCAGATCGATCTGATCCTGCAGCTGACCACCGCCCTGCGCTCCCGCTCAAGCCGCGCCCAGGGCGACGACCAGGCCATCCGCGGCCTGTTGCAGCTGCTAGGCGAGCTGTTCCGCGATCGCGAGCTGGCGGAGATGGAAGTCGGCCGCGTCGTGACCTTAGATCAGATCTACGAGGTGCAGCACACCGCCCTGGACTCCGACGTCCAAGGCTCCATGGCGCGCATCCAAGAGCGCTGCAGCAAAGACGCTAACCCCCTGCTGCTCCGCGCGGCAAAGGCGGTGGCGCTGCTCGAGCTGATCCAGGACGATCAGCCCACCAGCGCCAAGCTCGTGGCCCAGTGTTTGTATGAGCGCATCGGCCAGGCCAATCAAGAGCCCGCCGTGACCGAGGCCCTGGAAGAGCTGCGCCGGCGTAACCTCCTCGGCTACTCCGAGAAGGAGGGCTACAAGATCCAGTCGTCCGTCGCCGAAGAGTGGGAGCGGGACCGTAAAGAGATCCACGCCCCCAGCGAAGTGCGCAGCCAGCTGGTGCAAGACGCGCTGAAGTTCATGATCGCCGAGCCCGAGCGGCCGCGGCTGCACGGGCGTCCGTTTCCGTGGGCGGCGGTGTTCTCTGACGGGCGCCGGGCCCAAGACGTCAGCCTGCTCGACCCCCGGGACGACGCCAGCGTGCGGGTGGACTTTCGCCTATTGAAGGGCGAAGAGGCCGCTGAGACCAGCTGGCTCAAGCGCAGCGACGAGAGCACCCTGCGCGACCGCATCGTGTGGGTGTGCGGCGACCCCGACGCCCTGCTCGATGTCGCCAAAGAGCTGCGCCGCTCGGACGTCATGGTCACCAAGATGAAGCCGCGGCGCTCGTCCCTCAATTCCGCACGTAAACTGCTGCTGCAACAAGAAGAGAACCGCCTGGAAGACCTGCAGGCCAAGCTGCGCAAAGAGGTCGCCGCCTGCTGGTTTGAAGGGCTGATCTACTTCCGCGGCCGCAGCCTCAAGCCCGCAGACTGCGGCGCGAGCTTCAACGTCGCGCTCCAAGGCGCCGCCAACCGGCTGATCCAGGACCTGTACCCTCACTGCATCGCGACCCAAGTGCAGCCGTCTGAGCTGCTCATCTTCGTGGAGCAAGAGCTCAACGCCCCGGCCGCTAAGTTCTTGCCAGGAGAGCTGGGGATCCTAGAGCTTGATTCAGGGCGCTACGTGCCCACCTGCAGCGGGGTGGTGCCCTCCCGGGTGTTTGAGTTCATCGAGGCCGAAGGCGGCGTGACCGGCTCGACCTTGCTCTCGCACTTCGGCGGCCCGCCCTTCGGTTACACCGCTAACGTGGTCAAGGCCTGCGTGGCGGGCTTGCTACGCGGCAGCAAGCTGCGTATCACCCCGGAAACAGGCGCAGAGATCACCTCCACCCGGGACGCTGGCGTGCGCGACCTACTGGAGAAGGACCGCGGCTTTCGGCGGGCCAGCATCTTACCTGCTGGGGACGACGACGTCGGCGTCCAGGCCCGAGCGCGGATCTGCAAGTTCTTCGAACAAGCCTTGGGCCTGCCGGTCGATCGGGAGGATCACGCCATCGCCGACACCGTCGCCAATGCGTTCCCCGAGCAGGCCACCCGCTTGCGCGACGTCTACCAGCGCCTCAACGCCCTGCCCTGCGGCGAGACCAACCCACCAGCCCTGAGCAAGCTGCAAGAGGCTTTGGAGAGCTGCCTGCGCAGCTGCCGCCAGACCAAGCCCACGGTGCGCCTGGTCAAGCAGCACCTAGACGCGCTGCGCGACGGCTTCGAGCTGCTGGGCTTCCACGACGCGGAGTTGAAAGCCGACGCCATCAGCGCGGTCAACGCCGCCTACGACGTGAGCCGCTATCAATCGACCCAGCTGGAGGAGTTGGGCGTCGCCGCCAGCAACGCCGACGCAGCCACAGCCCGCATCCGCCAGCAGCTCGAGCTGCCCCGGCCCTGGCGAGAGATCGGCTCCTTGGACGACGACCTGAGCGAGGTGCGCGCGACCTATATCTCCGTGCGGCAAGATTTGCTGGCCCGCCAAGAAGATCGCGCGGACCAAGCGCGGGCGCGCATCAAGGCGCGGGAGGGTTTCAGCACCCTGAGCGGCGATCAATCTCACCAAGTGCTGCGCCCCATCTCCGTCTGCCTCACCAACACCAGCGCCGAGGCCATCTCCCCCAGCTTGAGCGCCCTCAAAGACCCCTTTGATGTCGCCCTGCGCAAGGCCGAAGAAGAGGCCAACCTGCGCCTGGACCAACTGCTCAGCGAGGGCGACAAGCCGGTGATCCGCCGCTTTGATCTCGGGCAACTGCGCAACCGGGAGCTGAGCAGCAAGGCCGACGTCGAGGCCTTCTTGGACGACCTGCGCGGCAAGCTGCTCAGCGAAATCGAGGCCGGCAGTAAGCTCCGCCTGTTCTAAGCCGTGGCCGATTAGTTAAGCAACTTACACAGGTTACACACCTGACACGACTAATGAAAAAACTTTTATCTTAGCCTCGCGGCGCGCATCCTTACCCCACATGCCCAGCCGACCACTAATGGAGCCCAGGCGACGCCTCTGCTCTATCCATACGGAACTGTGGTGCTGCTAGTTGACCGCAGCGCGCTACAGCGCGGAATGTGAACCATGTTGGACCAACTCACGATCACCGACTTCAAGAGCTTCGAATCAGCCACGCTCACCCTCGGGCAGTTGACGTTGGTCGTCGGCTCGAACGCGACGGGCAAGAGCAACCTGCGCGACGCACTAAGATTTCTTCACGGCATAGGGCTTGGCTACAGCCTCACGGAAATTCTTGGAGGCAAGTACGGTCCAGGGGGGATCCAGCAATGGGCAGGTATCCGCGGGGGGGCGCGGGCCGCCGCGTTTAACGGCGGGCAGGCCTTCGGGTTCACCGTTGGGTTGTCGAAACCGTCGCTCAAGTACAACATCGTTGTCGACGTCGAGGACGAGCGACATGGTCCGCTGCTCATCGCCGAGTCGCTCTACAGCGGCGCGATGTTGTTTGATTCAAACCCTGAAGACGCACCACTGGATCACGGCAGCAAGCACGAGATCCAGATCCGCCATCCCCGTGGTGGGAGTCATCGCAGGGTCGGCAAAGTCTCCAAGTACTCCTCCCACACGCCGGTCCTCTCCCAAATCCCGCACCAGAGCGCAGAGACCGCTCGGCTACGAGCGCACTGCGAGGCGGTACTAGCTGAGCTCGCCGACATGCGCTTTCTGGATCTCGAACCTAACGCGATGCGTGAGTCCTCCCCTCCGGGTCAGACGGTGCTGGGAGATAGAGGAGAGAACCTGTCGTCCGTCATTCAAGCCATCTGCGAGCGACCCAAGACCAAGCAGCAGCTGCTGTCTTGGGTGCGCAGCCTCACCCCGATGGACGCAGTGGATTTCGACTTCCAGTACGACCTGCAAGGGCGAGTCTTGCTTTTCCTCAAGGAAGCTAGCGGACGCATGACCAGCGCGGTCAACGCCAGTGATGGCACCCTGCGCTTCCTCGCGCTCGTCTCAGCCTTGCTCAGCCCCGACACCGGTCGCTTGTACTTCTTCGAGGAGTTCGACAATGGCATTCACCCGACGCGGCTGCACCTACTGCTCAACTTAGTGCAGCAGGCTTGCAAAGAGCAGAAGGTCCAGGTCGTGGGGACAACCCACAACCCCGCGCTGCTTTCTTTCCTCGCGGAAGACGCGTTGAAGCACGCCCACCTCACCTATCGGCCAGAAGGCGCCCCAGACACGCGCTTGACTCGAATCCTAAAGCTCCCCAACGCCAAGCGGGTCCTCAAGACCCAAGATCTGGGGCTGCTCCACGCTTCCGGGTGGTTGGAAGACGCTGCCCTGTTCGGAGACCAAGACGAAGACGACACGGGAGCGGATCTGTGAGCTTCAACGTCCTGATCATCCCAGAGGATTTCGTCGTCGACCAGTACATGGTCAAGCCCATCGTGGAAGCGATGCTCGACGAGTTGAATGTAAAGAAGCACCGCGTGCGCGTCTGCATGGATCCTCGTTTCCGCGGAGTTTCACAAGCGATGAACTGGGAGCGTCTTGAGCCCGTCGTTGACCGCTATGCCGCGATGACAGACCTGTTCTTGCTGCTCGTTGATCGCGACGGTACGCGTGGCCGTCGCGCCGCCTTGACAGGCATTGAGCGTCTGGCTGGTGAGCAGCTTGGCGACACCGCGATGTTTCTTGCTGAGAACGCTTGGCAAGAGCTGGAAGTTTGGGTGCTCGCCGGGATGGCAGACTTGCCAAAGCAGTGGAACTGGCAAGCGATTCGAGCCGAGTGCGATCCCAAAGAGGTCTACTACGCCCCATACGCCAAGAAGCGCGGCTTGAGCGAAGCGCCGTATGCGGGCCGTGAGCAGCTGGCTAAAGAGGCCGCGCGGTCGTTCGATCGCGTAAGACAGCTCTGTCCACAGGACGTGGCCAGCCTCCAGTCGCGCCTTCAGGACGCCCTAGGAGAATAGCCACATGCCCATGACCCCCGAGGCCAAGAAGGAACTTGGCAAGACCATCCGCGACCTG
>CAZKDY010000064.1:0-18972 GCA_964551615.1 uncultured Polyangiaceae bacterium | reverse complement strand
CACCCAACTTGCGCAAAACCGCTGCCAACTCCATCAGGCTGCGTGGCGGTGCTCACTGGGCGACCTATGCGGAAACGCATCGCGGTACGGTGCAGCGCGCCGCTTGATCAGGATCGAATCCGTCTCGGATGCCGGGTGTAGGCTAGATCCACGTGAGGCCAGCGCGCGTGGTCTGGAGCGCCGGTTGGCCTCAATTCGGGAACTAGGCGAACCGTAGTCCGCTGGCTCTTTTCCAGGCTGTTCGCGAGAGCCCGCTGGAGAGCGTTTAGGGCGGATACTTTAAGCAGTTCGCGAGTCGATTTCGCTTGACAGATTTTCCCAGCGGCAACGTTTGTGGGCCGACACTCTGCTGCAAATGTGCCATTGGCGCGCGGTGGGAGACGCGTGAGCCGGCTTTCGGGCGCCGGACGACGCGGCAACTGTCGCCCTCGCTGAAAGCACCACTCGGCGCATCCTCGGAAGCCGAAAAACCTCGTGATACACACGCATTTCACCAAGGGGGATGCGATGACTGACCACACGACACCTGATCACGACGAGGGAAATGCTCAACCTGAGACAGGCCCAACCTCCGAGTACGACTGGCAGGCGATCCACGAGCGCTTGCTAGAGTTAGCCCAGCAGGCCGCGCAGATTGATTGGGAGATCGGCAGGCAGCTCCTGCGAGCCCAGCGCGCGGGTTGTCATGTTCGCCTCGGCTTTGGGAGTCTCCTGGAATATGCCGACCGCCTGCTGGGCTGCGCGCCTCACACCACCACCGAGCGCTTGCGGGTGGCTAGTGCCCTGGAGGACCTGCCGCAGACGGCGCAGGCGCTGCGCAGCGGCGAAGTCAGTTTCTCTGCGGCCCGGGAGTTGACCCGAGTCGCGACGCCGGAGACCGAGGCCAAGTGGCTCGCCGGCGCCCGCCACAAGACGGTGCGCGAGGTCGAGCGGCTAGTCAAAGGCCATCGGCTGGGTGACTCGCCAGAAGACCGCGCAGATCTGAGCGCTGAGCAGCACGTCCTGCGCTTCTTGGTCTCGGCCGAAACCTACGCGACCTTCCGCGAGGCGGTGGGCCAGCTACGCAAGGAGTCGGAGATCCGCTTCGACGACGATGAGCTGCTGCTGCTGATCGCCCGCAAGTTGCTCGGCGGCCCTAGCGACGATGGCCGCTCCAGCTATCAGCTCGCCGTCTTCACCTGCGAGAAATGCCAGCGAAACTGGCAGCAAGCGCAGGGTGACTTGGTGGAGATAGACGACGTGGTGCGCGACAAGGCCGCCTGCGACGCGCAGTGCATCGGCTCGGTCGACCCCACCGTTGCGAGCGACCCAAGCGCGGCCACCCACCCAAGCGCGGCCAGCGACCCAAGCGCGGCGAGTGACCCAAGCGCGGCCACCCACCCAAACCAGCCGACCAAGCGCCGCCGAGTCAGCCAGTCGATTCCGCCGGGTACCAGGCGCTTGGTGATGACCCGCCATCACCGCCGCTGCGCGGTGCCTGGCTGCACACACGCGGACTACGTGGACGTGCACCACGTGCAGCTGCGCTCCGAAGGGGGAGACCACAACCCGGAGAATTTGGCGGTCTTGTGCGGAGCTCACCACACAGCGGCCCACGCAGGCCGATTATTGATCGACGGCAGCGCATCCGCCGGCTTTCGCTTCAGACACGCCGACGAGAGCCCTTACGGTCGCGTCGCGGATCCGACGGCCGCCGACCACCACGCCAAGGCGTTCTTTGCCCTGACAACCCTAGGCTTCAAGCAAGGCGAGGCTCGGCGAGCTCTGGATGCAGTGCTTCGGAGCTGCGGGCGGTCCCAAGATTCGATCTCCCATGTGGGAGCGGGCGCGCCCGAGCTGACGTTGGACAGCCTGTTCCGCATGGCACTGCAAGAGCTGCTGCCCAAGTCCATGCGAGTGGCGTGAGCGGACGTATTGGGCGCCCGCTCCGGCCAAGCGGGCCGGCGTAGGGCGCAGCGTCGCCGTACGGCGGGGCTCTCCGAGCGTCCCCAGAATAGGATTGCCGGGTGGTGATTCGCGACATTTTCGCAGGGTCGCCAAAGCAAGCTCCACTCAAGGCATCTTGGTGACTGACGCGGAGCAGGGCGAGTAGGAGCTGTTTGAGGCGAGCAGCCTACCCAGCGCGCGCTTTGAAGCCAGTACCCAGCGACGTTCGGGGCTTGTCCGCCCCTAGCCGAGCAGATAGGCTGCGAGGCACGATGGGCACCACAGCTGGGGCGCCGACGCGCCGCGAAAACCCCTTACGCTGGGGTCTTTTCTTCCATCGGAGTTGTCGCGCTTTCTGCCGCGTTTACGCCCTCTGCGCCGCGCTCTGGCGCCGCGTCGCTTGGGCTGCCTTGCCCGCTCCGACGCCTACGCCGCCGCTTCTTACCCCGCGGAGCCGTAGGCACATTCTGATCTCTACGGCGCCAGTACGCCCCGGGCGAGCTGTCTTCGCAAACATAGCCCAGCGCGCGCAACACCGGCGGCAGTTCGCGCTTGGGCAAACCAAGCCACTGGGACACTTCGCTCGGCGCCTGAAAGCGCCTTGGCTGCGCTGCCAAGCACCCCAGCGCGCGCTCAAGCAAGTCGATGCGCAGGTAGTACGACGCGACACGGCTGAAGCCGAGCTGGCTATACACTTGCGCTGAAACTTGCGGCCCCGGCTCCAGGCGCACCGCTCCCGTGCGGATCTCAGGCAGGGCAGCGATCGTGCTGACCCAGGCCTGACGGTGCACCAGCGCGCGCCCGCTGAACAGCGGTCTCAAGAACACGTAGCGCTGGCCGAAGTAGACGCCTACCTGCTCTAGCAGCGCGCGCTCTTCACAGCCAATCAGCTCAATTTGCTCACCTGCGTGCCGCACCTCAACGTTGCCTAGGCCCTGCTCAAGCTGGTAAGCCAAGCCGCGGCCGGCGGCGCTCAGCTCACTCCGTGCGGCAGCGCGCAGCTGGCCAAAGTGCTGCTCGCTCGTCTCACGCACGTACTTGGCCAGGCGCTGGAGCACCCGGGGGTCTCGCGCTGGCGCTTGGGCTTCACTGGCGCTGACGCTGAGCGCTCGCACCCCAGGAGTCAGCAAATCGGGGCCGCGGCTGAGCTGCGCGATGCTCAGCGCGCCGAAGCGCAGCTTGCCGTCACACAGCAGCTCGAGCTCCGCGTCCGTGGCGTCCGCCACGCAATCTTCGAGGCTCTTAACGCTTCGCTTGGGCTCCCTTGCGCGCAGCTGATCACGCAAGCCGGCGAGGGCAGCGAAGGGGTGATCCGTGTGGATCGTACTATCGTCACCGGCTGAATCACCAGGGGCCTTCGTGCCTTGGATCAACGAGAGGTGCCTGGCGCCGCCACGCTGCTCCACCGTCCCACCGCGCTGCTCAGCCGTCGCACTGCGCCCAGCCATTCCACCGCGCTCCGCCGCCTTGCCGCGCTGCTCAGCCCTCCCGCGCTGCTGAGCCGTCCCACCACGCTCCGTCCCGCCACGCTGCTCCACCGTCCCACTACGGAGCTCAGCCGTGCCACCGCGCTCCACCGCCCCACCGCGCTCCACCGCCCCACCGCGCTCCACCCCGCCGCGCTCCACCGCCGCGCGCAGCTCAGCCTTGCCAACGTACTCCGCGTGGTCGTACGCCTTACTGCGGTCGACGAAGCGCAGGACCAACGCCTGGTGCAGCGCGTCGCTCAGGTTGTCCTCAATCTCCCGCGTCCGCTGCTGCCAATGCGCGGCGTCTTCAACCCAGGCCCGGTGGTGGGTGACATAGGTCCAGGTGCGCACGAAGGCGATGCGGGTGAGCAGCGCCTCCAGGTCTCCGCGGGGATCATCAAGCCGATCCACGCGCGCCGCCAGCCAGTCGGAGTCGAGGCGCCCGCGCTGACTGAGCAGCCGCTCGTAGATCGCCTGCAGCAGCACCAAATGCTGCTCAAACAGCACCTTTCGGTAGTCAGGGATCTGCGCGACCGCCCAGAGCAGCTCCACCGCGTCTGGCCCGACCGCCAGCTCGCGGACGCTCGGCAACGCCGCCAAGCGGGTCAGCGCTTGGTGGTCCTCAGCTTGATCCGCGCGGCGCAGCCTGAGCGACGGCGCGGGCACGCGCAGCGACTCCAGCAGCCGGTCGAGCTCCGACGTGTCAAGCTCTGGGTTGCGCCACCACAGCTGCCGCGCCCGCGGCAAGCGGTGCAGCTCCAGCGCCTGGACTACCTCGTAAGGTAGCTCAGGCTCAGGCGCTAGCGTGCCGAAGCTGCCGTCTTGCAGGTGGCGCCCTGCGCGCCCGGCGATCTGCGCTAGCTCACCCAGATCAAGCGGGCGGCTCTCCCGGCCATCGAATTTGCGCAAGTCAGCGAAGGCCACGTGGCCGATGGACAAGTTGAGCCCCATGCCGATGGCGTCCGTTGCCACGAGGTAATTCACGTCGCCGCTCTGATACAGCGCCACCTGGGCGTTGCGCGCCCGCGGTGACAGCGCGCCGAGCACCACCGCCGCGCCGCCGCGTCGCCTGCGCACGCGCTCCGCCAACTCGTAGACCCGCGCGGCAGTGAAGGCGACGACGGCACTGCCGGGTTTCAGCTGCCCGATGCTGGCTTGCCCGCTTCCGCGCAGCTCACTCAGCCGCGGATGGCGCCGGATGCTCGCCGTGGGGACCAGCTCAGCGACCAGCTGTTCGACGCTGGTAGAGCCTAAAAACCAGGTCTCGATGCGGCCACGGCGGTACAGCAGGCGATCGGTGAAGGTGTGCCCACGTTGGGGATGCGCCGCGAGTTGGATCTCATCCACCCCCAAAAAATCCACCTCCAAATCCAGGGGCATCGCCTCTACGGTGCAGATGAAGTAGCGGGCTCGCGCGGGGACTTGCTTCTCTTCCCCGGTGATCAGCGCGACCTCGTCGGGGCGCACGCGCTGCACCACCTTGTCGTAGACTTCGCGCGCCAACAGGCGCAGCGGAAAGCCCAGCATGCCGCTGTCGTGGTCCAGCATGCGCTCCACCGCCCGGTAGGTCTTACCCGTGTTGGTGGGCCCGAGCAGGGCGGTGATGCGCGAGCCGATGCTGGTCCCTACGCGCGGGTCGGTGGGACGAGCCACCCAGCGGATCTACACCACTTACCGCGGCGCGCTTGGGCTTTGTGGGCCGCGCCGCGCGCCCTGGGTGCTCGCCGCTGATCCCGCCCATGCGTGGCGTCACTTCGGCGCGAGATCCGAGACCGAGACCGGCATGCGCAGGGAGCCGCCGAGCATCACCAGCACGTAGGTTTGGTCATCGACGTGGCGCACGCTAGGCCCGATGAACAGCCCCGCAGCGATGCGCCCGTAGCCCAGGATCGGGGCAGAGCGCTCGCGCTTCCACAGGCCGGTCTTGGTGCTGCCGGTCTCTTCCCAGGCAAACGCGAGGGTGCCTCCGTAGCCGTAGGAGCGCTCACGCGGCCCGGGGCCGTCGTCGCTACCCGTTGCCTCGAGGATCAAGAACTCCGCGTACAGGCGCAAGCCAAAGCGCTCTTCGGTGCGCGGCTTCAGATCGGGCCAAAACTCGAGGAACGTGTACGGGCCGTGGGTGGTCGGGATGTCCTCAGCCAGGGGCATCTGCTCAAGCGCGTAGCCAACGCCGATGTCAAACACCGGATCGTAGTCGTACTGCTTGGTGTAGCCCAAGGGGTTCACGCCGAGCCGCGCGTTGTAGGCCAAGAGCTGCTCTTTCGGGTCCTTTTCACGGCCAGGCGGCCGCGTCGCCGCTCCACCGGCGATTTGTGCGTGGACTGGCGGCAGCGGCGCAGGGCAGCCGCTGAGCAGCAACAGGAGCAGCGCCAGGAGCAGCGGGCGCAAGAGCCCAAGCCGCAGCTTGATTCGAAGCTCGAGGGGGGCGGGGTGTTGGGCAGGCTTGTTCGCAGGGCTCACGCGGACCTTTAAGCTCGAGTTGGACGCGATGCTCGTCGACCGCGGTGCTCGCAGGTTTGCAAGGCATGAGCCACTCGCCTCACGCCGCTCAACGTCGAATCCCCAGCAGATCACGCGCTCGCCGCCCGTCCGCGCCCGAGAGCCGAGCCGACGGTGTGCCGATTACGCCACGCTCGCCAGTTCACGGCCGCCGGCCGCGCTGCGCGAGCTTTGCCCGCGCGTCGCGACCCCCGGCAGCGCCTGCTCCCGTGATATAGCGCTAGGCGTGACCCAACAACAACGAATCACCCGCGAGGTGCGAGGCCAAGTGCTCGTGCTGGGCTTGAACCGCCCAGACAAGCTCAACGCGTTCGATCTTCAGACCTTGCGCGAGCTGGCGCAAGCCATGACAGACTACGAGGCAGACGCTGAGCTGCGCGCTGCGGTGTTGTTTGGGCACGGCAAGTCATTCACCTCGGGGCTCGATCTGAGAGAGGTCGGCCCAGCCGTCGCCTCTGGGCAAGCGCTGTTTCCGGACGGATTGGTCGACCCGCTGGGGCTCCACGGCCGGCGTCGAACCAAGCCGCTGGTGATGGCGGTGCGCGGTTGGTGCTTGACGATAGGGGTGGAGCTGCTGCTCGCCGCCGATGTGCGCATCGCCGCCAAAGACACGCGCTTTGGTCAAATCGAGATCAACCGCGGCATTTTTCCGTTTGGTGGCGCGACGATTCGCCTGCCTCAAGTCGCAGGCTGGGGAAACGCCATGCGTTGGCTGTTGACCGGCGACGAGTTTGACGCCGAGGAGGCGCTGCGCATCGGGCTGGTGCAGCAAGTGACCGACACGGGCGCCGAGCTGGAAGCCGCGCTGAGGGTCGCGACCAAGATCGCGAGCCGCGCGCCGCTGGGCGTCAAAGCCACCCTTGAATCCGCGTGGACGGCGGAGGTGCAGGGCCCCGACGCCGCGCGGGATCTGCTGCTCAAGCAGGCCCGCGAGCTGATGGGCTCTGAGGACGCGAGCGAAGGCATGCGCTCCTTCGTCGAGCGCCGCGAAGCGGTCTTCAAGGGGCGCTAGGCTCAGCCGTACAGCCTCACGGCTCAGCGGCGCCACTAAGTGGTCAGCGGGCGAATACCTCGAGGATCCGCTGCTTGTAGTGCTCGTGGGCGTCCGGCGGGCAGTAGTGGCGCGGCGGGCTCACGCCGAACACGTCCAGCAGGCCGGCGTACTCACCCAGGCGCTGCAGCACCTCGTCGGGTGTCCCAGCGGCGCAGTAGGTGTCGACCATCGCGTCGCTGACCAGATCGAGCAGCGCGTCACCCTCGCCGGCCTTGAAAGCCTCGCGGATCGCGGCCACCTCAGCCCCAAAACCGTCGGCCTCGAACAGCGGGTGGTAGGTGCGCACCGTGGCGTAGAACGCTAGGGGGCCCCGGGCGTGGCGCCGCGCGGTGACCCGATCCGTGTCGATAGCGGTGGTGATCCCGGCGCCTAAGGTGAACGCCGTGCGCGGTCGACCGCTCAGCTTGAGCCCCGCCTCGATCTGGGGCAGCACCTGCGCCTTGAGCTGCCGCGGCGAGACAAACACGTGCCCCAGCACGCCGTCGGCGAGCTCGCCGGCCAGCTTGAGCATCTGGGGTCGATTGGCGCCAAGGAAGATCGGGATCGGCGTCTCAGGCCCCGCGCCGGGGCGGCGGTATGAATCAATATCCGCGTGGATAAATGCGCCGTGGTAGCTGATGGGCTGCTTGGTGTGAGCATGAGCGAAGAACAGCCGCAAGAACTCGAGCAGCTCTCGCATGTGCCGGACGGGGCCGCCGAACTGGGTGACGCCGTGCCAGCGCTCGTTTAGCTGCTTCACCCCCGTCCCCAAGCCGAGCACGAAGCGCCCGCTGCCGTCGGCCCGCCGGGTGAGTTGGTCCAGATCGAGGGCCGCCGTCGCGATGCTCATGGGGCTGCGCACGAACCCGAGCACCACGCCGGTACCTAAGGTGATGTGCTCGGTGGCTGCCGCCACCGCGGCCAGCTGGATCCAAGGGTTGGTGTACAGCTCAGAAGCCCACAGCGAGTCGATGCCTGCGGCTTCGGCCTGCTGCGCGCTCCGTACCAGCTCGGCGGCGTTCAGGCCGCTCAGGTGCATCGAAATCCTCGGCGTCGCGCTAGCTTTATCAAGCGAGGTGGGCATGCGCTCAGCCTACAACGCGCGGCGCGCTCGGTGATCGGCTAGTCGCGACGATCGAACAGTTTGTCCGGTCCCGGTTGGTCGCTGGCTCCAGGAGAACCAAGCGTGGGCTGGGCTGCGCCGCCCGTGGCGGGGGTGGGGGCGCTCGCCGGAGGCGGCGTGCTGGGAGGAGGCGTCGGCGGGGAGGCTGGGCCGGCGTTTGGGCCACGCTGGGACCACGCGGCCCCGTACGGATTCGGTGGCCGGCAGCGGACGAAAAACTGACCGCGCTCCTGGGTGTGGGTGCGCCCCACGTCGTAGCCGGAAGGGCAGCTCTGCCCGGCGATTTGGTAGCACAGGCCCTCGTCGTCGCCGCAGCTCACGTGCAGCATCTGGCTGCCATCAGGGCCCACGATGGCCCGAACGCGCCCCGCATCCTGGGCGCTCTTTGGTTGAGCGCAGGCGCTGACAAGTAGAGCGCCTAGCAGCGCGAGCCCCTTCACCCCCAACCTAGGTTGCACGGACGCAAGCAGAGCGCGAAGGCGGCCTAGGTGCAAGGCCGAACCTTCATTTGCCTTGGAAGCGTGGCTTGCGCTTCTCGACGAAGGCCCGCGGGCCCTCTTTGGCGTCCTCGGTCGCGAGGATCGGCCAGCCAATTTCTAGCTCTTTCTTGAGCGCTTCAGCTTCGGAGAGCCCTTCGGTCTCCTGTACTGAGCGCTTCATGGCCTGCACCGCCAGCGGCCCGTTGCTGGCGATCAGCTCGGCGACCTTGGTGGCCTCGGTCAGCGCGGTACCGCGTGGAACGACGCGGTTGATCAGGCCGATCTGCTCAGCCTCCTCCGCGGTCAAGTGCTTGCCGGTGAACAGCAGCTCCATGGCGTGGCAAAACGGGATTTGCCGGCGCAGCCGCACCGTCGAGCCACCGAGGGGAAACAGCGCCCAGCGCGCCTCGGCTACGCCGAGCGTCGCGCCCGCTCCCACGATGCGGATGTCGGTCGCCTGTAAGATCTCGGTGCCGCCCGCCACGGCGGTGCCTTCGACCGCCGCGATCAAGGGCTTCTTTAGTTGGTAGGAGCGCAGCAGCGCCTTCCAGTGCAGCTCTGGCTCCTGCTTCAAGCGCTGGGTCCACTGGTTGTCTTGGCGCGGCCCAGCCATCTCTTTGAGATCGCTCCCCGCGCAGAAATGGCCATCGGCGCCCGTGAGGATCGCCACGCGCACGTCGTCGTCTTGGTCGATCGCGTCCCAGGCGTCGGCCATGCGCACCAGCATCTCCAGGTTGAACGCGTTGCGAGCCTCAGGCCGGTTCAGGGTGACGGTGACGACGTGGCCCTGCTTCTCAACGATCAAGCACTCGGTCTTGGCTTCACTCAAGTTTGCTCTCCTGCGTGGCTGGCTTGGGCACGCGCCGCTGCGCGCCGAGACCCGACGAATGGTCGGCGATCGGCATAGAACACGTTTCACTTTGTGGGGCAAGCGCCCTTGCGGGGGCATTTGAAACATGTTCTATTTTCCGTCGACAGGAGTCCAGCATGACCGAAGCGATCACGGGACAAGACATGGTGCGCCGCGCTCGAGCGCTCTTGCCTGAGCTGCGCGAGCGCTTGAGCCAGGCAGATGAGCTGCGGCGGCTGCCTGACCAGAGCGTCGCCGATCTGAAGCGGCTGGGCTTTTTTCGCATGTTGCAGCCGGCGCGTTGGGGTGGGTTGGAGCTCGATCCCCAGTTCTTCTTTGAGTGTCAGTGGACCCTGGCCAGCGTGTGTCCCTCGACCGCTTGGGTGCTCGGCGTGGTGGCCGTGCACGCCTGGCAGCTCGGGCTGTTTCCACTGGAAGCGCAGGCGGAGGTCTGGGGCGAGGATCCGAGCGTCTTGATCTCCTCTTCTTACGCGCCCACGGGTCAGGTTGAGCGGGTGGAGGGGGGCTTCAGGATCAGCGGGCGCTGGAGCTTTTCTAGTGGCTGCGATCACTGCGACTGGGTGTTTCTGGGCGGGTTCGCGCCGAGCGAAGGCCACCCCGACATGCGCACCTTCTTGCTCCCGAAGCGCGACTATGTGATCGAGGACAACTGGGACACCATGGGTCTGCGCGGCACGGGCAGCAAAGACATCGTGGTCAGCGGCGCCTTCGTGCCGGAGCACCGCACCCACCGCTTTAGCGACGGCTTCAAGCAGAAGAGCCCCGGCAACGCGGTGAACCCGGCGCCGCTCTTCAAGCTGCCATTTGGTCAGATCTTCGTGCGCTCGGTCAGCACCAGCGCGATCGGCATCGCTCAGGGCGCCCTCGACGCGTTCTTGGAGGTGGCGCGCGGCCGCGTGGCAGCCAGCGACGGGTCGAAGGTGTCCGCTGACCCAACCACCCAAGCGATCTCAAGCCGTGCGGAAGCGGTCATCGATGAGTGTCGGGTGGTCTTGCTGCGCAGCTTCGACGAAATGATGGCCTGCGTGCGGGCTGACCAGCCCATCAGCATCGAGCGCCGCGTGAAATTCCGCTATGAGTCGGGCATGGTCGCCACCAAATGCGTCAGCGTGGTGGATGAGTTGATGAGCGCGAGCGGTGGGCGGGCCATCTTCAAGGGCGCGCCGATCCAGCGCTACTTCTTGGACGCCCACGCGGCCCGCGCGCACTACGCCAACAACCCAGACAAGCCCGGGCGCAACTACGGCGGGATCCAGCTGGGACAGAAGACCACGGACTTTTTCATCTAGCGGCGTGATATTTCTTGCGCGCCACCACGGGCGCGCAGTGTTGATTGTACGCGCCACCACGGGCGCGCAGTGTTGATTGTGCGCGCCACCACGGGCGCGCATTACCCGCGCGGAGACGATAACGCAGCATGGCTCACGGCATCACCCAGCTCGGATACATGGGCTTCGAGGTCAAGCACCTGGAGGCTTGGGAGCAGTTCACCACCCAGGTGCTCGGGCTTGGGGTGTCGGGTCGCGACGCCGACGGCAGCCTGAGGCTGCGCCTCGACAGCTACAAGCAGCGGCTGTTTGTTCGCGAAGGGTCCCTGAATGACGTGAGCGTGTTTGGCTGGGAGGTGGCGGACGAGACGGCGCTGGGCGAGCTCAGCGCGCGGCTGGCTGCGAGCGGGATCCGGGTCACGCCGGGGAGCCGGGAGGAGGCCGCCTTCCGCGACGTGCAAGGCCTAGTGAAGCTTGAAGATCCAAGCGGAAACCCCCTTGAGATCTACTTCGGCGCTGAGCGCCACCCGGAGCCCTTCGTGTCCCAGGTGGTCCAGGGCGGCTTCGTGGCGGAGGCGCAAGGCCTCGGCCACTGCGTGGTCAGCGCCCGGGACAAGGCTGAAGCCACAGATTTCTACTGCGAGCTGTTGGGCTTTCGGTTGAGCGATCACATCCGTTGCACGTTCCACGGGCACGCCGTCGATCTGTCGTTTTTCCACGCCAACACCCGGCATCACTCGCTGGCCTTTGGTGGACCGCAGCGCAAGCGCATCCACCACTTCATGTTGGAGGCCAAGCACATGGATGAGGTCGGGCTGTGCTTCGATCGCAGCCTGAAGGCCGGCGTGCCCATCATGCAGACCCTGGGCCGCCACCCCAACGACCGCATGTTCTCGTTCTACGCCAAGACCCCGAGCGGCTTTCAATTTGAGTTTGGCTGGGGCGGCCGCGAGGTGGATGACGCCACCTGGCAGCCTACCGAATATCAGTGCATCAGCGAGTGGGGGCACCACCCGCCCATGGTGTTTCTGCCTAAGCCAGCAGCCTCGGGTTGATCCGTCGCTGGCGGGCGTGCATTTCCAGCTGCGCGAAGCAGCTCACGTGCCTCACTGAGATCAATGTGCTCACTCCGCGCACCATTGAGCAAGGAACCAACAATGCCGACAGCAGAGCAACTCAGAGTAGTTCCCGAGGGAAAATACGCGGACGTGGGCGATGGGCTCAGGATGCACTACCACGACGTGGGACCCGCGGACGCGAGTCAGGTCTTGTTGTGGATCCACGGCAGCGGCCCTGGCGCCAGCGGCTACAGCAATTTCAAGCGCAACTACCCGTACTTTGCCGAGCGCGGCTACCGCTGCTTAGTGCCCGATACGCTGGGTTACGGCTACTCCAGCAAACCTGAAGACGGCGACTACGGCTCGGCGTACTTGGCCGCGAAGTACCAGCGGCTGCTAGAGGCCGCGGGGGTCAGCCAGGCGTCGGTGATCGGCAACTCGCAAGGCGGAAACCTCAGCATTCAGCTGGCGCTGGACCACCCGAGCAGCGTACAGCGCCTGGTGCTGATGGCCCCGGGCGGTCTCGAGCAGCGCGAGGTGTACCTGCAAATGGAGGGCATTCAGGCCATGATGAAGTCCTTCTTCGCCAAAGACGGCATTACCCGCGAGGGCCTGCGCAGCACCTTCAAGCTGCAGCTGTTCGACGAGCGCCTGATCACCGACCAGATCATCGAGGAGCGCTTTCAGATCGCGGTGACGCAGCCGAAGAGCGTGATCGCCAAGATGAAGGTGGCTTTCCTCGCGGAACGACTGAAGGAGCTGACGCAGCCGGTGTTCGGTTTGTGGGGGGTGGAGGACAAGTTCTGTCCCGTCAGCGGCGCCAGCACCATCGCCCGCGAGGTGAGGGGCGCCAAGGTGCTGCTGCTGAACGGCTGTGGCCACTGGGTGATGGTCGAGCAAGCTGCCTTGTTCAACTCGCTGTGTCTGCAGTTCTTTGAAGGCGCGCCGGGCTTTGAAGCCGCTGATCTTGAAGCCGCTGGCTCTCGAGCTGCAGAGCGCCTTGGAGCGCCAGGCCCGACCACCCCCGCTGGGGAGCGCTAGGAGTGATGGATACGGCCAGCCACCAGCGCTACGGCGACGAGCTGTTTGACGCGCTGTGTAGCCGACAAGTCGTCGCGCCGCTGACCGAGCGCGAGCCCGAGATCAGCGTCGACGACGCCTATCATATTTCCAGGCGGCTTTTTGAGCGGCGCTTGGCGGCGGGGGAGCAGCTGATCGGCAAGAAGATCGGAGTCACCTCTAAGGCGGTGCAGAACATGCTCAACGTGCACCAGCCAGACTTTGGCTACCTGACCGACGCCATGCGCTTTGAGAGCGGTGAGCCGATGCCGATCAGTCAGCGCTTGATCCAGCCGCGGGCTGAGGGCGAGATCGCCTTCATCCTCAAGCGCGACCTGCAAGGTCCGCTGGCTGGAGAGGCAGGCGACGCGGTGACTCCAGCGCAGGTCATCGCCGCGACCGCCAGCATTCACCCGTGCTTCGAGATCGTCGACAGCCGCGTGCGCGACTGGAAGATCAAGATCCAAGACACCATCAGCGACAACGCCTCCAGCGGCCTGTTCGTGATGGGCGAGGGGAGATCACCCATCGGCTTCGATTTTTTCAGCTGTGGCATGGTGGTGGAGAAGAACGGCGCCGTGATCAGCACGGGCGCCGGCGCGGCGGCGCTTGATTCACCGCTCAACTGCGTGGCCTGGCTGGCCAACACGCTAGGCGCGTACGGCATCGGCCTGAAGGCGGGCGAGGTGATCTTATCCGGCTCGCTGGTCCCGCTCGAGCCGGTGGTGGCGGGCGATCAGATGCGGGTGAGCGTCGCGGGGCTAGGGCGAGCGGAAGTGTTCTTCGAGTAGCGTGGGCGAGGTTAGAATCCGTGAGGAAAATATCATGATCAAGGCAGCAATCATCGGTTCGGGCAACATCGGCACCGATCTGCTCTACAAAGCCAAGCGCAGCGCGTGGATTGATCCGGTGTGGGTGGTGGGCATCGACCCGGAGTCGGAGGGCCTCAGGCGTGCTCGGGATCTGGGCTGCAAGACCACGCATCAGGGGGTGGCGGGGCTGCTTCCACACATCAAGGCAGACGGCGTGCAGATCGCGTTCGACGCGACCAGCGCCTACGCGCACCGGGAGAACGCGCAGCAGCTCGGCCGAGCGGGCGTGGTGATGATCGATCTCACGCCGGCTGCCGTTGGCCCGTTCTGCGTGCCGCCGGTCAACCTGAAGCAGCACGCGGGCTCGGGCGCGATGAACGTGAACATGGTGACCTGTGGCGGCCAGGCCACTATCCCGATGGTGTACGCGGTGAGCCGCGTGCAAGCGGTCAGCTACGCAGAGATCGTGGCCACCGTGTCGTCGAAGAGCGCCGGGCCCGGCACCCGCAAGAACATCGACGAGTTCACGCGCACCACCGCCGCTGGCGTGGAGAAGGTGGGCGGCGCCAAGCGTGGCAAGGCGATCATCATCTTAAACCCCGCGGAGCCACCGCTGATCATGCGCGACACGATTCATTGTCTCACGGAAGCAGAGCCGGACCGCGAGGCCATCGAGCGCTCAGTGCTTGAGATGGTCAAGGAGGTCCAGCGTTATGTCCCCGGCTACACCTTAAAGAACGGCCCGGTGTTCGACGGCAAGCGCGTCAGCGTGTTCATGGAGGTCGAGGGCCTCGGCGACTACCTGCCAAAATACGCGGGTAATCTGGACATTATGACCGCCGCTGGCCTGCGCACGGCGGAGATGTTCGCCGAAGAGATCGAAGGCGGCAAGTTCAAGCCCGGGCCAACGGAGCTCAGCGCGTGAGCGCGGGCATGAGAACACCGCGCGGCGGCGCGGCGAGCACCACAGCGGAGCAACAGCCATGAATCTACAAGGCAAAAAGGTGATCCTCCATGACATGTGCCTGCGTGACGGCATGCACACCCTGCAGCACCAGATTTCCCTGGAGCAAATGATCGCCGTCTCCAGCGCCCTCGACGCCGCTGGTGTGCCGTTGATCGAGGTCACCCACGGCGACGGGCTGGGTGGCGGGTCGGTCAACTACGGCTTCGCGGCGCACAGCGACGAAGAATACCTGAAGGCGGTGGTCCCGCGCATGAAGCGGGCGAAGGTTTCCGCGCTGCTGTTGCCGGGGATAGGCACCGTCGATGAGCTGCGGATGGCCAAGGATCTAGGGGTCACCACGCTGCGCGTCGCGACCCACTGCACTGAGGCCGACGTCAGCGAGCAGCACATCGCGCTCAGCCGCAAGCTCGGCCTGGACACCGTGGGCTTCTTGATGATGGCGCACATGGTCTCCGCTGAGAAAATACTTGAGCAGGCCAAGCTGATGCAGAGCTACGGGGCTAACTGCATCTACATGACCGACTCCGCCGGCTACATGCTGCCCCACGACGTGGCTGGTCGGATTGCATTGCTCCGTGCGGAGCTAGCTGCTGAGACAGAGGTCGGCTTCCACGGGCACCACAACCTGGCCATGGGCTGCGCGAACTCACTGGCGGCGGTGGACGCCGGGGCGAGCCGCATCGACGGCTCGGTGGCGGGCCTGGGCGCGGGGGCGGGGAACACGCCCCTTGAGGTGTTCGCCGCGATTTTGGACCGCATGGGCGCCGATACGGGCATCGACTTGTTCGCGCTGATGGACGTCGCCGAGGATCTGGTGGTGCCCATGCTGCCAAAGCCGGTGCGCATCGACCGCGACTCGCTGGTCCTCGGCTACGCAGGGGTGTACTCCTCGTTCTTGCTGTTCGCGAAGCACTATGGCGAGCGCTATGGGGTGCCTTCTCGAGACATCCTGGTTGAGCTGGGGCGCCGCAAGACCATCGGCGGTCAAGAGGACATGATCGAGGACTTAGCGCTCGAGATGGCTCGCGCGAGAGACGCTGGCGCGGCCGAATGAGCGAGCAACGTCAGGCCAGCGCCCTCGAAAGATTTCGTGCGGAGACGCGCGCGTGGCTGGAGCAGAACTGCCCGCCGGCCATGCGCCGCAAGCTCCTCGACCCCAGCGAGGAGGTGTGGGGTGGCCGCGACGCGACCTTCAAGCTACCAGAGTCCAAGCTGTGGCTTGAGCGGATGGCGGAGCGCGGCTGGACGGCGCCGACCTGGCCCAAGCGGTACGGCGGCGGGGGCCTGAGCGACGCCGAGGCGAGCGTGCTCGATCAAGAGCTGCGCCGCATTGAGGCGCGGGCGCCGCTCAAGAGCTTTGGGCTGTGGATGCTGGGCCCAGTCTTGCTGGAGTACGCCAGTGAAGAGCAGCGCCAGCGCTTCCTGCCTGGTATTATCCGTGGGGAGACACGTTGGTGTCAGGGCTACAGCGAGCCCGGTGCTGGCAGTGACCTGGCGTCGCTCGGCACCCGCGCTGAGCTACGTGGGGACCACTACGTCATCAATGGGCAAAAGACCTGGACCAGTCACGCTGACAAGGCAGACTGGATGTTTTGCCTAGTCCGTACGGATGCAAGCGGCACCAAGCACGACGGCATCAGCTTCATCTTGATCGACATGCAGAGCCCCGGCGTGTCGGTGCGGCCGATCCGGCTGATCAGCGGCGCGTCGCCGTTTTGTGAGAGCTTTTTTGAGGACGTGCGGGTGCCGGTAGAGAACCTGGTAGGTGAGCTGAACCGGGGCTGGGCGGTGGCCAAGCGCCTGCTGCAGCATGAGCGCGCGCTGATCAGCAAGCTGCGAGACGACGCCCCAGAAGAAGACGAGACGTTGCCTGAGATGGCGCTTCGGCTGCTGAACGAGGGCGAGCCTGGGCCGCTCAAAGACGCGCACCTGCGGGCGCAGCTGGCCCAGGTGGAGATGGACTTTTTGTGCAACAAGCTGACCCTGCAACGCTCTCAAGAGGCCATCGCCGCGGGGATAGGTCCAGGGCCTGAGACCAGCATGTTCAAGCTGTACGGCACCGAGCTGAACAAGCGCCGTAAAGAGCTCAAGATCTTGCTGCTTGGCTACCAAGGGCTCGGCTGGGAGGCGCCAGGGTATGAGCCGCGTGAGCTGCAGATCACCCGTGAGTGGCTGCGCTCGCGCGCCAACTCCATCGAGGGCGGCAGCAGCGAAGTGCAGCTCAACATCATCGCCAAGCGGGTGTTGGGGTTACCTTCATGAGCTTTGTACTCACAGAAGAGCAGACCAGTATCAAGAAGACGGCCCGCGACTTCGCGCGCGAGCGCCTGAGCGTGACCAACTTGCGCCGCCTGCGCGACGAACGCTCTGCTAGTGGCTTCGATCGTGAGGCGTGGTCTGCGCTGTGTGAGCTTGGGCTGGCCGCAGTGCACTTACCTGAGAGCTGTGGCGGCAGTGGCCTCGGCTACGCTGAGCTTGGGCTGGTGCTCGAAGAGCTGGGCGCAAACCTCGCGGCAACGCCCATCTTGGCCTCTAACGTGTTCGCCGCGGAGCTGCTCCGCGGCGCGCGGCGCGCGGCGCTAGACGCCGTGGGGAGTCAGGGAGCGGCGAGCCAGGGCGTGGCGAGCCAGACCGCGGCTAGGGTGGCGCTGCTCGACAAGGCGCTGGGCGAGCTGTGCGCCGGGACCAGCCTGTTCGCCGTCGCCCATGAAGAGCGCCCGCGGTTCGCGCCGCATCACATTTGCACGCGGCTTGAAGTAGGGCCAGGTGGGCTGCGGCTGAGCGGTGAGAAGAGCTTGGTGATGGACGGACACGTCGCTGACCAGCTGCTGGTGGTCGCTCGCAGCTGGGGTGCCGACCAGGAGCCGAGCGGGCTCAGCCTGGTGTTGGTCGACGCTAAGGCACAGGGGGTGGCGTGCACCCGGCTCAGCACGGTAGACAGCCGCAACCACGCGCGCCTGAAGTTTGAAGACGTCGCGGTGGCGCCCGAGCAGGTGCTGACCGTGGCGGGTGAGGCGGGAGGCGTGCTTGAGGCAGCGCTTGCGCGAGTCACTATCGCGCTGTGCGCGGAGATGCTTGGCGCTGCCCTAGCTGTTTTTGACCGCACGGTCCAATACCTGAAAGAGCGCCGTCAGTTCGGGGTGCCCATCGGCTCGTTTCAAGCGCTGCAGCACCGGGCGGCCCAGCTGTTCTGCGAGCTGGAGCTCAGCAAGTCGGTGGTGATGCAGGCCTTACGCGCTATCGACGCCGAGGACGCGGTCGGTCAAGGCGCAGCGCAGTCCCAAGCCGCAGCGCAGTCTCGAACTGCAGCGCAGTCTCGAACTGCAGCGCAGTCTCAAGGCGCAGCGCAATCCCAATCTGCCGCTGAAGCCCGAGCTGCCGCCGCGGCCGAGACTCAGCTGTTGGCCAGCGTGGCCAAAGCAAGGCTCTCCACTACATATCTCCTCGCGGCAGCGGAGGCGGTTCAGATGCACGGGGGCGTGGGGGTGACCGATGAGCTCGATATCGGCTTGTTTTACAAGCGCGCGCGGGTGTGTGAGCTGTACTTCGGCGACGCGGCGTACCACCAGGCGCGCTTCGCGACGCTGAGCGGGTATTAGGGGCGTGCGTCGGGGCGTCCGGCCGATTCGCGACCAGCGCGCTGGCTATCAATACACCCGCGGGCCACGCGAACACCGAGGGGCCGCGGGCTCGAGTGTGAGAATCCCAGTTTCTGTCCCACGCGGATGATAGTGGCGCGGAGACAACCGCGCGGCCCGAATTTATCTCAGGTCGCATCCGTCGGGGGCGCACAACCTGCTCGCGCCGAACCTGCGGATTCTTAAGAGGATCTTCGCGACTCAGTTCACGCAGGCCCGATGCTTATCCACAGCTGCACGGAAGCATATGGCGCGCTCCTCCGCTACGCGCACGACACGCTAGAACCGTTTTGGCCGGGGCGCGTTCCTCGCGCTTGACGACGCCCGGTCAGATACGCTATGGGTTGTGTGACGCGCGTATCGTATTGGGGAAGGAAGATCGAGCTGACTCTGGAGTAACTCCAGGGCGCAGCGTTGGAGTTGGTGCCTCTTCGGGGCATCGGCCGCAGGGAGCAGCACGCGCTCGGGGAGCGCGATGCTGTTCAATGCCGCACGGCATCAATTTGACGCGAACACTGGACATGCGTCCTGTGAGCCACGTGAGCCACCTATGAGTGAGACCCTCATTCGCCACGCAAACTACGGCCTTGAGCTGGTCGATCGCTTGACCGGCCTGGCGTTGCTTGGCGCGAGCGACGTCGTGGTGGATAGCGCCCCGGGCGAGCCGATACCAGCCTATTTCAAGGTCAATGCGTCGCGGTGGGTGTTTGAGGACCTAGGCAGCAGCGTCAGTTTTAAGGTTACCGCTGACTTCTATCTTGAGCAGGACC
>CAZKDY010000063.1:0-19384 GCA_964551615.1 uncultured Polyangiaceae bacterium | reverse complement strand
GGGGCGCTACTCGGTAGGCTCACAAAAATCGCAGGTCGAAATCCCTTTGCGCTCGGTAGGCTCACAAAAATCGCAGGTCGAAATCCCTTTGCGCCTCATGAACCTCACGTTGCTAGCCCCCGACATCCAGGAGCAGGTGCTCTTCCTCGAGGCCATCGACGGCCGGGAGCCGCTGAGCGAACGGGATCTGCGGGCGGTGGTCGCTGCGGGCGACTGGATGGCGCAGCGGGACGCTTGGCACGACCTGCGGCACTCGTAGCGCCCGATCCCCCCTCGCCGCGTCACCTGTCGAGCTTGTTGTTGCCCCTCATCCTAGTATAAGGTGGCACCGGCTGGCAACCTTTGCCATCCGCTACCTGAAGGTGGAGACAGCTTCGATGCCGGACGAGATCCTCACACTGCCCGAGGTCGCGCAACTCCTCAAGGTTGCTGAGAAGACCGTCTACACGATGGCTCAGAAGGGGGAGCTCCCGGCCTTCAAGGTCCGCGGCCAGTGGCGCTTTAAGCGTGCGGACATCGACGGCTGGATCGAGGCGCAGAAGGCAGCAACCCGCTCGGAGGAGGATCGCTGAGATGGCGTCGACGCTCGCAGACAAGCTCCTCCACCGGACCCCGGAGGCTGCCGGACTCTACCATCGCCTGGTGTTGGCTGTCGGTCAGGGCGGCACCGGCAAGACCATTGCCCTACGAGAGCTCGCCGAGTCGCAGGGTTGGCCGAGGATCAACGTCAACCTGAAGCTCGCCGAGAAACTGCTCGAGCTTACCCAAAAGCAGCGTGCTGTGCGCGTGGCTGCCCTCCTCGATGACGTGGTCAAGGAGAGCGACAGCGAGGTGGTCCTCCTCGACAACGTCGAGATGCTGTTCTCGAAAGAGCTATCGCAGGACCCGCTGCGGCTGCTGCAGGGCTTGTCGCGAAACAGAACCGTCGTTGCGGCTTGGCCCGGTACCTACGACGGCCAAGCCCTGACCTACGCCGAGCCGGGCCACCCAGAGTTCCGCAAGTATTCGAACCCCCAGGCGGTGGTAGTGCCCGCCAGCACCGACCCCGCGCAAGACACCGCCGCCCACCGGGAGGAGACCGCATGAAATACGCAGAGCTGATCCAGTTTGAGCCCATCGAGACCGTCGTTCAGCTGCGGGAAGCGGACTCCGAGACCGACGCGAGACGCCTCGTCGAGACCTTCGTGGTCTCCGAACGCATGGCCGAGCTGCTGAATGAGATTGTCATTCCGCAGCTGCAGTTCGCGACGCCGGCCGACAACAAGGGCCTGCTGGTCGTTGGCAACTACGGCACCGGTAAGTCGCACCTTATGGCGGTCATCTCCGCTATCGCCGAGCACGCCGACCTGGCCCAATGCCTGACCAACCCGGCGGTGGCCGACCGGGCCGCCCAGATTGCTGGCCGCTTCAAGGTGATCCGAGCCGAGATCGGGTCAACCACGATGTCGCTGCGCGAGATCATCTGCACGGTTCTCGAGGACGCTCTCGACCGGCTTGGGGTCAAGTATGAGTTCCCCGCGGCCGGCGATCGCCACGAGAACAAGTCCGCCTTCGAAGAGATGATGGCGGCCTTTCAGGGCAAGCACCCGGATCGCGGGCTCGTGCTCGTGGTCGACGAGCTGCTCGACTATCTCCGGTCACGCAAGGACCAGGAGCTCAGCCTCGACCTGTCCTTCCTGCGGGAGCTCGGCGAGGTATGCAAAGGCACTCGCTTCCGCTTCATCTCGGGCGTGCAAGAGAGCCTGTTCGACAACCCGCGTTTTCAGTTCGTCGCCGATACGCTGCGACGTGTGAAGGACCGCTTCGAGCAAGTGCGAATCGCCCGCGAGGACGTGGCCTTCGTGGTCGCCGAGCGGCTCCTCCGCAAGGACGCGAAGCAGCAGGCCCTCGTCCGAGAGCACCTAAGCCAGTTCGCTCCCCTCTATGGAGCGATGAACGAGCGGATGGACGAGTTCGTCCGGCTGTTTCCGGTGCACCCCGCCTATCTCGACACCTTCGAGCGAGTCTATGTCGCCGAGAAGCGTGAGGTGCTCAAGACCCTGAGCGCCACGATCCGCCGCGTGATCGATCAGGAGGTTCCCAAGGACGACACGGGCGTCATCGCGTACGACTCGTACTGGACCTTTCTCCGCGACAACCCGTCGTTCCGCTCGGTGCCCGAGATCAAAGAGGTGATCGACAAGAGCGCCGTGCTCGAGGCCCGGATCCAGCAGGCGTTTACACGTCCTCAGTATCGCCCGGCCGCGGTCCGGATCGTCCACGCGCTATCGGTTCATCGCCTGACAACCAGCGACATCTACGCTCCTCTCGGCGCCACAGCCGAGGAGCTGCGTGACGACCTTTGCCTGATGCTGCCGCTGCCCGAGAAGGAGGCCGGATTCCTGCGGACAGTGGTGGAGACCGTGCTCAAGGAGACGCTGCGCACGGTGAGCGGCCAATTCATCTCCTACAACCAGGAAAACGGCCAGTACTTCATCGATCTCAAAAAGGACGTCGACTTCGATTCGCTGATCGAGAAGAAGGCCGAGTCGCTCGATGATGCGCAGCTCGACCGCTACTACTTCGACGCCCTTCGACGAGTGGTGCTCGAGGATCCGGACGCAGCGCCCTACATCACCGGCTACCGCATCTGGGAGCACGAGGTGGAGTGGCGCGACCGCAAGGCAGGGCGCGATGGCTATCTCTTCTTTGGCGCCCCCAACGAGCGCTCCACGGCCCAACCCCCGAAGGACTTCTACCTGTACTTCGTGCAGCCCTTCGACGCTCCCTACTTCAAGGACGAGAAGAAGCCCGACGAGGTCTTTCTCCGGATGAAGCAGGTCGGCGACGAGGCCTTCTCGCGCGCCCTCAAGCTCTATGCGGGCGCTCGCGAACAGGCCGCGACTGCCTCCGGTGGAAACAAGAAGATCTACGAGGACAAGGCAACCGACCACCTACGCACGTTGACCGCATGGCTTCGCGAGCACATGGCGACCGCGGTCGAGGTGACCTACCAGGGCAAGGCGAAGACCCTGCTCGACGTGGTCCGAGGCAAACTGCCCTCGGGGGCTACGGTTCGCGATTACGTGAACACCGCAGGCTCGGTGCTTCTCGCTGCGCACTTCGAGGACAAGTCTCCCGACTATCCCATCTTCAGTGTGCTCATCACCCGCCAGAACCGTGATCAGGCCGCCCAGGACGCGCTTCGCTGGATCGCAGGGAGCATCAAGAGCAAGCAGGGCGCCGCGGTGTTGGACGCGCTGGAGCTGCTCGACGGCGACGTGCTCAAGCCTCGCGAGTCTCGCTACGCCAAGCACGTGCTCGAGCTGTTGTCGCAGAAGGCACACGGCCAGGTCCTGAACCGCAGTGAGCTTGTCCAGGCCGAGTCGGGCGTCGACTACTGGACGCGCTTCCGCTTGGAGCCCGAGTTTCTCGCAGTCGTTGCCGCGGCGCTCATCCACAGCGGCGATGTCGTGATGAGCCTGGCAGGCAAGAAGCTCGACGCGGCCAGCATCGACCAGTTCGCCAAGGTGTCGATTGGTGACGTGCGCGAGTTCAAGCACCTCGAGCGTCCGCGGGACCTGCCGCTCGGGCCGCTGCAGGAGTTGTGCGATCTCCTCGGTGTTCCGAAAGGCCTCATCGTCAACCCGGCGACGCGAGACGAGGCTGTCGCCCAGCTGCAACAGCGCGTCGGGGAGCGCGTCGAGCGAGTCGTGACGGCGCAGAACCGGCTGCAAGAGGTGGTGTTCTGGGGCAAGCCGGTACTCTCTGAGGCCGAGCAGGAAGAGTGGCGAAAGAGGCTCTCCGGCCTCAAGACCTTCCTCGAGTCGCTGCAGCCATACAACACGGCCGGCAAGCTCAAGAACTTCAGCCACGACGCCAAGGCCGTCCAGGACCAGAAGCAGGCGGTGGAGCTTGTCCGTGAGGTTGAGGAGCTGCTGACCCTGGTCCAGCAGGTCACCCCACTCACGTCCTATCTCGGCAAGGCCGAGGCCTTGCTCGACGCGGGACATCCTTGGCAGGAGGAGGTTCGGGAGAAGCGAAGCGAGCTGCTGACCAAGATCGGGAGCCCCAAGCACCGCGCGGACGCGAAGTTCCAGCGACACCTTGGCAAGACGCTGGCCGAGCTGAAGGGCAAGTACCAGGACGCCTACCTGCAGGCTCACGAGCGAGCGCGGCTGGGCGCGACGGACGACAAGAAGAAGGGGGCCCTGACGAAGGACCCGCGCCTCGTTCAACTCCAGAAGCTGCGGAGCGTCGAGATGATGCCGACCCAGCAGCTTAAGGAGCTGGAAGACCGCCTGCTCAATCTGAAGACCTGCTTTCAGCTGGGTAAGCCCGAGCTCGAGTCCGATCCCCAGTGTCCGCATTGCAACTTCCGGCCGGCAGAGGAGACGCCTGCTGCAGGCTCAGCTAGCAAGGTCCTGCGCGATCTCGACGAGAACCTCGACGCGCTCGTCGCAGGTTGGACGCAGACGCTGCTCTCAAACCTCGAGGACCCGACGGTGCAAGGCAATGTCGACCTGCTTAGCGACACCGCTGGTCGCGAGGCGTTGCAGAGCTTCATCAGCGGCAGGTCGATTCCTGATCCAGTCAGCCCGGCCTTCGTAAAGGCCCTGCAGGACGTCCTCAGCGGGCTGCAGAAGGTTGTCATCACGCGGGACAGCTTGGCGGCGGCGCTGGCCGATGGCGGCATTCCCTGCACGGTCACCGACCTTCGCGAACGCTTCGAGCGCCACCTGACGGCCATCACCAAGGGCAAGGACGTCTCCAAGGTGCGGGTGGTGTTGGAGTAAGGATGGATCGCGAGGCGCTCATACAACGGCTGCAGGGCTTCGAGTGGAAGGACTTCGAGGTCAAGGAAGCGCTGCGAGACGTTCCGAAGGCTGTGTACGAGACGGTGTCCGCCTTTTCGAACACCTCCGGTGGCTGGCTGGTCTTCGGTGTTCGCCAGAGCGCAGAGACCTTCGAGATCCTCGGGGTGGTCGAGGTCGACAAGGTTCAGAACTCTTTCTTGAGCACCCTGCGCAGCGGTCAGAAGCTCAGCCGGATCATTGCTCCTCGTGAGAGCGTCTTCGACCACGAGGGCAAGCCCGTCCTGGTGTTCTACATCCCGGAGTCACAGCGTTCAGACAAGCCGATCTACCTGGACGGGAATCCGTCCCGCTCCTTCGTCAGGCGTGGCGGTGCCAACCATCGCTGCAGTGACGAGGAGCTTCGACGGTTCCTCAGGGACGCAGCAGAGGAACGCTACGACAGCACGCCGGCCGAGGAAGACGTCGCCAGCTGTTTCGACGCCGAGTCGCTGCGCTGGTATCGGGCAGAGTTCTCTCGACAGCGGCCTGGAGAGCTGGACGGTGTCAGCGATCTGGACTTCCTCTCCCACTGGGGCTTGCTGTCGGAGAGGGACGGTTCTCGCCGTCCGACCCGAGCCGCAATTCTCTTGTTCGGCTCGCAGGGTGCAGTTAACCGGCTCCTCCCTCGCCCGGTCGTCGACTTCCAGGTAGTCCCGACTGGTTTTGAGGAGGAGCGTGGTGACGAGCGCTGGTCGGATCGAGCGGTCGTCGAGGACAACATCATCAAGGCGTGGCGCACCTTGCTCGAACGCTTCCGCGCGCACGCCGAAGCCAAGTTCACCGTCGATCCGGGAACCATGCAGCGGCAAGATCGGCCGCCGGACTACGTCGCCTTTCGCGAGGCGGCCATCAACCTCCTCGCCCACCAAGACTACGGCGACCATGCCCGGAAGGCGTCGATACGGATCTTCAGCGACCGAACGGTCTTCTCGAATCCCGGCGATGCCTTCGCCTCGGCCGAGCAGCTCTTGGATGCAGGGGAGCGCGAGGTGCGTAACCCGAGAATCATCGCCGCGCTTCGGCGGGTCGGCTTGAGCGAGCAGGCCGGCACGGGTATCCGCGAGATCTTCCGCAGCTGGCGTCGTCTCGGCCGCGTGCCCCCCATTCTCGGGAACGACAAGGCGAGCAAGAGCTTTGAGCTCGCGCTGCCTCGGGAGGCCCTAGTCGGAGAGCAGCAGACCTTGTTGCAGGCCCAGCTCGGCGTTCGGCTGGATGAGGACGAGGCAGCCGTGTTCGCCCTCGCATGCCGGAGGCCGAGCCTGACGATGCTCGATGTCCGTGCAGCCACGGGCAGGAGCGCAGCCGAGGCCAGCGCCTTGACGGGACGCCTCGTGACGCAGGTGTTGCTGGAGCCGGTCGGCGACGCAGGGCCATGGAAGCTCGCCGCGCATCTCGAAGAGCAGCTGCGGGGCAGTCCGCCGCCTACGGCTACTGACCAAGCTCGTACGCCTCCTCGCGACTTGGTCACTGACCAAGCTGCCGGACCTGGCGAGAACTTGGTCACTGACCAAGCTTCGGCCGCGCCAGCGCGCCTGCTGCTGGAGCTCAGCGACACCCAACGGCGCATTCTCGAGCACTGCGAATCGCCCCGGACGATGGCGGAACTCATGGAACACATTGGACTTTCTCACCGCACGCACTTCCGCCGGCAGCATCTGGACCCGCTGCTCGAAGCTCGGCTACTCCGACTTCGCTACCCGGACTCGCCTCGGCATCCGCAGCAGGGCTACGTGGTCACGGACGCCGCCCCGGCTCTGCTGACCAGCGGGCGAAAAGGGGGACAGGAATGAGCAAACGGACCTCTGCAGGCGTGCATGAGCAGCAGCCTCTTGATCTCAAGAACGAGACGAAGGCGGCCGGCCCCGTCGAGTGCCTCGGCCAGACCTTCGAGAGCGAAGAGGCGCGCCGCGCCCACTTCACCGAGCGGCTGCGTGAGAAGCTCCAGGACCCGGAGTTCCGCAAGACCCCCGGTTTTCCCAAGGGCGAGCTGGAGGACATCCTCGAGATGTCTGATCCGCCGTACTACACGGCGTGCCCGAATCCCTTCCTGGAGGAGTTCATTGCCCGCAACGGCAAGGCGTACGACGCCACCAAGCCCTACCTTCGTGAACCTTTCGCCGTCGACGTGAGCGCTGGAAAGACGGACCAGCTGTACAAGGCCCACGGCTACCACACCAAGGTGCCCCACCTCGCGATCGTTCCGCCGATTCTCCATTACACGGAGCCCGGTGACACGGTCCTCGATGGCTTCTGCGGCTCGGGAATGACTGGCTTGGCGGCCCAGTACTGCGGCACTGCCCCGGCCAAGTATCGCTCCCAGCTCGAGAGCGAGTGGAAGAGCGAAGGACTGGACGCGCCCATCTGGGGTGCACGGCATGTGGTTCTGAACGACATTGGCACGGCCGCCACATTCATCGCTGCGGGCTATAACCTCCCGTTCGACCTCGCCGCCTTCGAGCGCGCCGCGAAGTCCATGCTCGATGCGCTCGATGATGAGCTCGGGTGGATGTACGAGACGCTCCACACCGACGGCAAGACCAAGGGTCGCATCAACTACACCGTGTGGAGTGAGGTCTTCTCCTGCCCGGAGTGCACCGGCGAGATCAACTTCATCGAGGAAGCGTTGGACACGGACACCAACAAGACCCGCGACGTGTTTCCCTGTCCGCATTGCCAAGCCGAGCTGAACAAGGACCGACTCGATCGGGTTTTCGAGACGCTGGTTGATCCGGTTACCAAGAAGCCGTGGAAGCGCATTACGCTCCGACCGGCTCGCATCAACTACAACGTCGGCTCGAAGACCTACGACAAGGAGGTCGACGATAACGACCAAGCGGTGTTACGGCGCATCGAGGGACTCGAGTACCCGCGAGAGGTACCGAGTCATGAGTTCCCACTAGACCAGATGTACCACGGGTCACGTCTCGGGCCGAAGGGCTTCTCCCGTGCACACCATCTCTTTCTGCCACGCGCTGCTCAGGCTTTGGCCGCTCTTTGGCGTCGAGCCCGCTCCGAGGTGGACCCCAACACGCGGCGGATGCTCATTTGGTTCGCCGAGCAGGCGATCTGGGGCATGTCGGTGCTCGCCAGGTACGCGCCAACGCACTACTCCCAGGTCAATCAGTACCTGAACGGAGTCTACTACGTTGGGTCGCAAATCGTAGACGTCTCGCCATGGTACATCCTGCACGACGCTGCCAAGAGAACCACCAAACTCGGTCGGCTTGCGAAGGCCTTCAACCCGATGCCCGCAAAGCGCGGTCACGGAGTCATATCGACGGGTGATTGCTCAAGTCTACTGATTCCCGCGAACTCCGTTGACTACATCTTCACTGACCCTCCCTTCGGCGAGAACATCTACTACGCCGATTTGAACCTCCTGGTTGAGGCTTGGCATGGCGTGTTCACCCACTCCGACGCCGAGGCCATCGTCGACCAAGCAAAGAGGAAAGGTGTAAACGAGTATCAGGATCTGATGCGTGCGTGCTTCGCGGAATACCACCGCGTGCTGAAGCCGGGACGCTGGATGACGGTCGTCTTCAGCAACTCGAAGAACGGGATCTGGCGCGCCATCCAGGAAGCCATGGGGACTGCAGGCTTCGTCGTGGCCGACGTGCGTACCCTCGACAAGAAGCAGGGCTCGTATCGCCAGGTCACAAGCTCGGCGGTGAAGCAAGACCTCGTGATCTCTGCATACAAGCCGACAGAGGCTTTGACCGCGCGCTTCGCACTCGGTCGGGCCGGAGCCGACAGTGCCTGGGCGTTTGTCGGCGAGCACCTCCGGAATGTTCCTGTGTTCGTCGGTCGGTCAGGCACCGCCGAGATCCTGCTCGAACGCACACCTCAAATGCTGATGGACCGCATGATTGCGTTCCATGTGCAGCGCGGGCTCGAAGTGCCGGTAGCGGGTCCCGATTTTCTCGCGGGCCTGGATCAGCGCTTCCCTGAGCGGGACGGCATGTACTTTCTCGCCGACCAGGTAGCTGAGTATGACCGGAAGCGGACGGCCGTAGGTGAGCTGCGTCAGCTCACGCTGTTCGTCACCGATGAGGCCAGCGCGATTCAGTGGCTTCGCCAGCAGCTACACAAGAAGCCCCAGAGCTTCCAGGAACTGCACCCCTCTTACATGAAGCAAGCCCAGAATTCCTGGGCCAAGCACGAGCAAACGGTCGAACTCCGCGAAATGCTCGAACAGAACTTCCTCCACTACGACGGCAAGGGGCCGGTACCGAGCCAGATCCACGCCTACCTCTCGACCAACTTCAAAGACCTTCGCAACCGCGACAAAGAGGACAGTGACCTTCGCGACAAAGCGAAGGACCGCTGGTACGTAGCCGATCCCGGAAAGCAAGCGGATCTCGAGAAGCTGCGCGAGAAGGCGCTGCTTCGCGAGTTCGAGGGCTACAAGACGAGCACCCAGCGCAGGCTCAAGCAGTTCCGCACGGAGGCGCTCCGCGCCGGCTTCAAGAGTGCTTACGACGCCCACGACTACAGGTGCATCGTCGACGTCGCGAAGAAGATCCCCGAGAACGTTCTGCAAGAGGACGAGAAGCTCCTCATGTACTACGACGTCGCCAGCATGCGTCTGGGGGATGACGAGTGAGCCCCGACTGGCGATGGCCCGGGGCCCGCTGGTGGAAGTGCGACTTCCATCTGCATACGCCGGCATCCTACGACTTCGTTCGGCGTGACAGCGTGACACCGAGTGAGTGGGTCGCTTCGGCACGGGCGGCCGAACTCGATGCTGTGGCAATCACGGATCACAACACAGGGGCGTACATCGAGCAAATCAAGACAGCCGCATCGGACGGAGGACGCCCGCTCGTCGTGTTTCCGGGGGTTGAACTAACAGTCGCAGGTGGGATCCATCTGCTTGTCATCCTTCCGACCGAACGTGATGGCGATGCGATCACGGCCTTGCTGGGGAAGTGCGACATCGGCGACGCCCACCGTGGGAAGCCCGAGGCGCTTGGGCAGTGCACGTTCGAGCAGGCTGTCGATTGGTCTCATGAACGCGGCGCCATCTGCGTGGCTGCGCACGTCGATGACGCCAAGGGGCTTCTGAAGGAACTTGTATCCGTCACAGAAACCGCCGCTGGAGTGAAAGAGTTCGCCGGCTCTCAAACTCTCCAGCAGGCGGTCAAGAACGAGCACCTGCTCGCTGTCGAAGCAAACAAAGGTGATCCCGATCTGCTGTCGTTCATTGACAGCTCCAAGGCAGACTACCGCCGCCCCCTTGGGGCGCTTCCGGTCCTTACCTTCTCCGATGCGCACAGCCTGGAGCAGATCGGCCGACGCTTCACCTGGCTGAAGATGACGACGCCCACTGCCGAGGGGATTCGACTCGCCTTACTTGACGGCGAGGAGCATTCCGTACGGCGGAGCGCACCGACTGACGCCGAGCCCAACACCTACGCCGCGAACGCAGTTGAGGCGATTGAGGTGCATGAGGCGCGCTATCTCGGGCGAGGCAGTCCGTTCACGATCCGATTCAACCCATGGTTGAACGCGGTCATTGGCGGTCGAGGCACGGGAAAATCGACAATCGTAGAGCTCCTCCGGCTCGTCGCCGATCGCCAAGCCGAGATCCCTGACCGCCTTCAAGATGAGTTCACCAAGTACGGTACTGCCTATGTCGCGCGAGATGATTCTGGGTTGCTCACCTCCCAGGCAAGGCTCTCCCTCTACTATCGGAAGGAGGGGGCGCGATTTCGCATCGACTGGTCGCTGAACGACGGCACACGCACTATCTACGAAGAGAGGCAAGCGGACGACTGGCATCAGGTGGATGGCGAGGTCAAGCAACGCTTCCCGGTTCGAATCTACAGTCAAAAGCAAGTGTTCGAGCTTGCGCGTGAACCGTTGGCTCTCCTGAGAATCATCGATGACTCCACGAACGTCGACCGCCGAAACTGGAACGAGGAATGGCGTGAGAAGGAAGCGGCGTTTCTGTCACACCGCGCCAAGATGCGCGAACTCGAGGCTGGCCTCGGTGACGAGCCCCGCCTTCGGGGTGAGCTGGATGATGTGAAGCGCAAGCTGGAGGTCTTCGAGGCCGCAGGACACGCGGACGTTTTGAAGGAGTATCAGAAGCGGCTTGGCCAGCGACGCGCTGTTGGTGTCTGGGAGAACGCATGGGCTGACGTCGGCCGGCGCTTGCGCGAGTTCTCTGAAGCCCTGACGCCCGAGGCGCTCGAAACCGACCCCTTCGTCGGCGAAGACGACGTCGACCTCAAGCTCCTGGCGGCGACCGTCACGATTCGCGAACGCTTCAAAGCAATCAAGGAGATCGTCGCGAGCCAGGGCGGCGCCGCTGACAGCATTGCTCAAGATTGGCGCTCCGCACGTTCGGCCTCTGATTGGAACACGGCGGTGGAGTCGGCAATCCGAGCCTACGAGGCTCTCAAGGAGAAGCTCGAGGCTGAGGGCGTCGGTGATCCAAACGAGTACGGTCGTCTCGTTGAAGAGCGCCAGCGTCTCGAGGGGCGCCTCAAGGAGCTTGAGCGCCGCCGAGGAAAGATCGCTGAGGAGCGCGAGCTCGCGGACTCAAGGCTCGCGGAGCTGACCGAGATGCGCCGAGACCTGAGCACTCGTCGCGAGAACTTCCTGAATGCGGTTGTGGGCGATAACCCCTACGTTCGAATAGAGGTCAAGCGCTACGGTGCGAAGGAAACCGTGGAAAGTGAGCTACGCAGGCTTCTCGCGCGCGAAACAGGCGGCTTCGAGAAGGACATCGGAAGCGTAGACGAGAGCGACGGACTGGCCGCTGATCTCTATGGGATGAACACTGTCGAGGAGGGCGTCGAGCGCGTCAGAGCACGGGTCAGAGAGATCGCATCAGGAGGTCCTGCAGCTCAGGCAGTTCGAGACAAGCGCTTTGCTGCGCACCTCGGGAAGCTGGCCCCGGAGCACTTGGACCGCCTCGATTGCTGGTTTCCGGAGGACTCCCTCGAGGTTCGCTACAGCACCAGCTCGGACGGCAACAACTTTCGCTCGATTCAGGAGGGTTCCCCGGGGCAGAAGACCGCCGCCTTGTTGGCCTTCCTGCTCTCCTACGGAACTGAGCCTATTGTTCTCGACCAGCCGGAAGATGACCTGGACAATCATCTCATCTACGGGCTGATCGTTACGCAGCTCAAGCGGATAAAGCGCGAACGCCAGGTCATCGTCGTTACGCACAACGCAAACATTGTGGTGAACGGCGACGCCGAGTACGTCGCCTGCCTCGATGTCCGAGGGGGGCAAACCCGGATCGTCTCTGACGGTGGCCTCCAGGAGGACGAGGTCCGCAGAACGATATGTGATGTCATGGAGGGCGGCGAACAGGCGTTCGAGTCCCGCTATCGCCGCATCGGAGGTCGTCGTGGCTGAGCAGGGCTCCGCGAAGCCGGTCGCGCAAGCAAAGGTCGGCGATTGGTTCCATAGCCTCGATCACGATGAGCCCGGGCGCGTGGTTGAAATCGACTCGCTCTGGAGCCAATCCACGTGCGTGCTGTGGCTCCCCCGCCGAGGGGCCACGGTCCGTGTGCTGCAAGATCGCCTGAGCCCGCTCACGACGAACGGCACAGGCCTCTTGCATCGACTCTCGTATGTGAGTTCGGCTGCCCGGATCGCCGATGCCCTGGAGCGAGACGCGCTGGTAGCCCCGCTCGAGGGAACGGTGATTCCGCTCCCGCACCAGCTCAATGCCCTACAGCGCGCGATGGCCGGGGAGCGGATTCGCTACCTGCTCGCCGATGAGGTGGGCCTCGGCAAGACCATCGAGGCCGGGCTCATTCTGCGCGAGCTGAAGATCCGCGGTCTTGTGCGCCGTATCCTCGTGGTCGCACCAGCCGGACTCGTCACGCAGTGGGTCAGCGAGATGAAGACCCACTTCAACGAGAACTTCCGACTCCTGTTGCCGAGCCAGCTCTCCGCACTTCGGAACGTTGGCGGGCTCGAGGACGCGGACAACCTTTGGCGGCTGCATCACCAGGTCGTGTGTCCGCTCGATTCGGTCAAGCCCCTGGAGGCCCGGCGTGGTTGGTCCAACGAGCAGCTCGCCCGATACAACCGAGAGCGCTTTGAGGACCTGGTGTCGGCGGGTTGGGATCTCATCGTCATCGATGAGGCGCATCGACTCGGGGGCAGTACGGAGCAGGTGGCCCGCTTCAAGCTCGGAGAGGCCCTGGCCCAAGCGGCTCCCTATCTGCTGCTCCTGTCGGCAACCCCGCATCAGGGCAAGTCGGACGCGTTTCGGCGGCTCGTAGGCTTCCTCGACGCCGATGCGCTCCCGGCCGGTGACGACATTTCGAGGGAGATCGTGGCGCCCTTCGTGATCCGCACCGAGAAGCGCCGGGCAATCGATGCTGAGGGCAACCCACTCTTCAAACCTCGGGTCACCCAGCTCGTGGGGATCGAGTGGTCGAGCGGCCACCAAGAGCAGCGGGCGCTCTATGAAGCCGTGACGGAGTACGTCCGCGACGGCTACAACAAAGCAATGCGCGAGAAGCAGACCGCGGTCGGCTTCTTGATGATCTTGTTTCAGCGCCTCGTCACCTCCAGCACGGCCGCGATTCGCGCTGCGCTCGAAAAGCGACTCGAGGTGCTCGACCTCCCATCAGGCCAGCTCTCCCTCTTCCCCGAGGATATTGCTGAGGAGTGGTCAGCGCTTGATGGTCAGGAACAACTCGACACTGTGCTCAAGGCACGTCTCAAGGGGCTGAAGGACGAACGCAAGGAGGTCGAGCTACTGCTCTCAGCGGCTCGTCGGTGTGAGGCGCTCGGCCCCGATCTCAAGGCCACCGCGCTCCTGGATTGGATCCAGAAGCTGCAACGGGAGGAGAACAACCCGTTGCTCAAGGTGCTCGTCTTCACGGAGTTCATCCCGTCGCAGCAGATGCTCGCGGAGTTTCTCGGCCAGCGCGGCTTCACCGTCGTGTGCCTGAACGGCTCGCTTGATCTCGACGAGCGCCGCGAGGTGCAGCGACGCTTTTCGACCGACGCACATGTGCTCATCAGTACCGACGCTGGTGGCGAGGGCCTGAACCTGCAGTTCTGTCACGTCGTGGTGAACTACGACCTGCCGTGGAACCCGATGAAGCTCGAGCAGCGCATCGGTCGCGTCGACCGCATCGGCCAGAAGCACGTCGTTCGAGCACTCAACTTCGTGCTCGAGGATACGGTGGAGTGGCGGATACGCGAGGTTCTCGAGGCGAAGCTCCAGAAGATCCTCGACGAGTTCGGCGTCGACAAACTCGCCGATGTACTCGACTCCGAGGAGGGCGACGTACCCTTCGAGGCGCTCTTCGTAAACGCAGTGCTCGCTCCCGAAGACGCGGAGAAGCGTACCGAGGAGCTCGCCGCGCAGATTCGCGAGCGTGCCGAGGCCAGCCGGGTCGGGGCGCAGGTGCTCAGCCCGGTCGAGCGACTCGATCCGGCAGCTGCCCAACACGTCGCGAACCACCAGATGCCGTTTTGGACCGAGCGCCTGACGCTTGCCTACCTTGCGAGTCGCCAGAGCGAGGGAGCCTCGGTGACGAAGGCAGAGGTCGGGTACGACCTCCGGTGGCCTGACGGCACCGAGGTCAAGGCCGCGGTCTTTGGTCGAACGGAGAGCGAACTTCCGGGCGCGTCCGGTCTGTCGTTGGAGGACGAGCGTATCCGGGCGCTCATCAAGGCCCTGCCGGTCTTCGCCCCGGGACAGCCGGTTCCAGCGGTGGTTGTTCCCGGAGTATCCGAGAAGGTTGCGGGAACATGGTCACTGTGGCGGATCAGCCTGCAGGTTGGCGACGGGCACCGCCAGCGCTTCCTGGTTGTGTTCGTCGCCTCCGACAGCCGGGTGCTGGTTCCCACAGCACGCACCATCTGGGACCGTCTGGTCGAGCTGGGTGACGGCGTCGAGGCCACGTCCACCGTGCTCGACGGAGAAGCTGCAGCCGAACAGTATCGAGCAGCCCGGGTTGCTGCGGAGGAACAGGGGGCCCCGCTGTTCGATGAGCTCGTCTCGAACCACCGGGAGACACTGGAACGTGAGCGCAAGAAGGGCTCCTACGCCTTCGCAGCGCGACGCCGAGCAAGCGAGCGGATTGGCCTCCCGCAGGTCCGCGCCTGGCGTCTCCGACAGCTCGCGGAGGAAGAACGTGCGTGGCAGGTCGAGCTGGCTGCCCGCGAGGCGATTCTCCCGGAGCTCACCTGCATCAGCATGGCCAGGATCGAGCCACGGGGGACACCGTCATGACCTCCTGGCGCGACCCCATACTGGCCGCCTTCACGCCAGACATAGCCGCGGTGTCTCGCTTGACCGTGGTGGCCGACCCGGACGAGCTCCTGACCGAGCCCGGCATCATCGAGGGGATTCGCGGACAGGGCTTCGAGCTCATCACCTTCGACGACCACGCCGCATTTCGCTACGCGTACGAGCGACGCTTTCGCCGCCTTTGGGACGAGGGACGAGCTACGAATCTTGTCGTCGTCCTCCGTGCCGCACGGGCGGAGGTCGATGACCTGCCATACGACCTGCTCAGCCAGGCGCGCCGGGAGCATCGCTTGCTCTCGTTCTCCCTTGTCGACCTTTTTCCGAAGCTACAGCCCCACGCGGTGTCTGAGCTGGAGCGCGGTGACCTCGACTCGCTCTACGCAGCACAGGAAGCGCACCCTCCGGAACAGCCTCTTGGGCTCAACAGCACGCGCGACTTCTTGCTTCGGCATGTGTTCGAGATTGTCCCGGAGGTCATCAAGGCGCCGTCCGATCTGCTACGAGTGCTGTTGCGCCGTCACTACAGCGGCCGCGTGCTTCCCCAAGGTCTTGACGAGCACCTGATTACCCAGCTCCGCAAGACGGGGCGCTGGGACGGCTGGCCTCTCGAGCGTATCGTGCCGAGTCGCGCGGACTTCCTGCAGTTCCTTCAGGAGCGGTGGGTGCCCTTCGTCGAGCGCAAGCTCGACAGCGGCGGCATGCGCGTCGCGGAACCCAAGGAGCCTTACGGTCTCAAAGTTCCTGGCCCCGTCGACCTGCCGTTCGATCACGACGATGTTCGGGTGTACATCGACAACCTTTTCATCGAGGGCATGTTGGCGCCAACCGCGAAGGTCGCCAGGGACCGGGTCGATGGCACCTGGATGACTGTCGGCGTGGCGGGCAGTCCTGTCGCCGACCGCCACGAGCGGCTCGCTCGACTCTTGGGAGTTCTAGATCAGGACTTTCCGCGCGAGGACGCGAAGCATCATGCCTGGTTGCAGCTCGCCCAAAGGTGGTCGGAGGCCGTCGCCCTACGTATGGCACTTGCCGAACTTGACGGCGAGGCTCACGCATCCTTCGACACCATGCACTCCCGGGTGGAGGCAGGCTTTCAGGCTTGGATGGCGCAGCACTATGCGTCCTTGGCGACGCTGCCCGCCTTGCCTCGACCAGTGATGCTCCATCACGTCACCCGCTTCCTATCGCATGGAATGGGCACCGCCAAGAGAGCCCTCGTGGTGGTGGATGGTCTGTCACTTGATCAGTGGGCGGCAGTGCGTGACGAGCTTCCGTCGCGCTGGTCCATCGAGGACGGAGCCGTCTTCGCCTGGGTTCCGACGCTGACCTCAGTGTCGCGTCAGTCGATCTTTGCCGGCGACCCGCCGTTCTATTTTGCTCCGACGATCGAGAGCACGCACAAGGAGCCGAAGCACTGGGCCCGCTTCTGGGAGGACCGGGGGCTCGCAAAATCCGAAATCGCCTACGTCTGCCAGAAGGATCTGGAGGACGATGACACCTATCTCTCCCGCATTCGCGAGGAGGCTGAGCATCCGAAGTGCCGCGCCCTGGCCATCGTAGTCGGCACCATCGACCAGATGCTCCACGGCATCGTCACTGGAACCGATGGTCTGCATGCCAGTGTGCGGCACTGGGGACAACGTGGGGCGCTCGACCGACTGCTTTCTTTGCTCGGTGAGAACGGCTTTGACATCTACCTGACCGCCGACCACGGGAACGTAGAGGGGACCGGAATCGGAAAGCCGAATGTTGGCGCGACCGCCGAGCAGCGCGGCGAGCGAGTCCATGTCTTTCGGGACGAGCTCACGCGAAGCGGCGTGGCCGCGAAGTACCCGGGCACCATCTCTTGGCCCTCGATCGGTCTGCCCGAGGACTACTTGGCCTTGATTGCCCCTCCGCGCCGCGCCTTCATACACGAAGGCAAGCGGGCCGTTTCCCACGGTGGATTGTGCATTGAAGAGGTGGTGGTCCCGTTTGCCCGCATCACGAGGTCAGGATGAAGGCAAGCGAACGAAAGACCCTCGGCATGGACAGGCCGCTGCAGCTCGAGTGGCTCGATGCCGTGGCCGGTCAACTCGCCTCAGGCGCGACCCCGGAAGAGGCGCGGGCGTTTACCTGGAAGTTCCTTGAGGGAGCCGTAGCTGGCAGCACGGCGCAGAGCGCCCGCGGCAAGACTCTCACCGTACTTGCCCGTATCTGGCTGACGGTGCCCAGTGGGAACGAGGCGGTTCGGGCGGACGCTCTGCAGCTACTCAACGGTGCGAGCGCTGACGAACGACTCGGACTGCACTGGGCGATGATGTCGGCCGCATATCCGTTCTTCGTCGACCTCGCTACGAACGTAGGCAAACTACTTGCGCTGAATGGGGAATGCTCGCTCGCCCAGCTCAACCGGCGGTTGGTCGGCGTCTGGGGCGATCGGTCGACGGTTCGTACCGCGGCCCAGCGAATCGTGCGCTCGATGGTCCAGTGGGGCGCCTTGGAGGACGGAGGCCAAGTAGGCGTCTACGTGCCGCGAAAGCAGCGGATCCCGCTCCCGGCCGACGTTGCTGCGCTTCTTGTCGAGGGGCTCATCATCGCAACCGAGAGCGGCGCACCGCTCGATCAGCTTGTAGGCCACGCAGCCGCCTTCCCGTTCGACCTTCGCCTGACGGCCAACGATCTGCGCCGGCACGCCCGGCTACGGGTCCACCGTCAGGGTGACCAGACAGACTTTATCGAGAGGGAGCTGCGGCGGAAGTCTGGGGTCCCGCCGGCGCCAGCGCCCGCAAAGACCACTCCCAGCAAGAAGGCGCCCACGCGTTCGGCCAAGCCGAAGCCGCGCGCCAACGGCAAGGCTTCCGCAGCCGCCCAGTCTCAACAGGAAGCTGTGGCGCGAGCCAGCCTCAAGAAGACACCGAAGGCGAAGGAGCCGGCCAAACAAGGGGCGAAGAAGACTGCCTCGAAGGCGAAGAAGGAGAAGAAGGGGGGAGATCGACAACTCAGCTTGCTCCCCGAGGAGCCGTAGAGCGATGGTGCTGGGCCATTCGTCTACCGCCGCAGCGCTGGGTCTCGTCTCTCGCTGGTTCCTTCGCGACGGCAATGGCCGTCGTGGAATGCCCTTCTACTGCGACCCCGGCCGCGTGGGCGCCTTCGCCGTGGCGCCCGATGAACTTGCAGCTGGCGACGAGGCGGCGGTCTTCCGTCTCTTCGTGACGCTCTCGATGTACCAAGCGCTGCGCGACGTCGTGATCATGCGCCAGCAGCAGTCGCTACCGCGTGCGTCAATGCGCGTGGTCGCCGACTCTGCCCTCGTGGAACGGTCGATTGCTCGGAATGAGTGCCCCATGCTGCGCTCGACCGAGGACTTCGAGGCTGGCTGCGACGTCGCGAAGGTCGACGGCGTGATCGACTGCGGGACCTGCCCAGGCGTCAGTTGCCACGTGAAGGACGCGACGGCGGTCTTCAACCGCATGGGGGACATGGGCAAGCTACCGACCTCGACGTGGCTGCGGCTGTGGAAGGACGGCGGCGTGATTGCGGTGCTGGCCGAGGTTTGTCGCGAGGAGTCATCGCCGACGAGGCGCGCCGCGCTGTTGGTCGACCGGTTCGCGAAGGTCCACCGCGTCGGTCGAAAGCTCGCCACGATGTTCGTCAGCGCGCTGTCGACTCCAGCCTTGGCGCCTGGGCTCACGCCGTGGTTCCCCGAGGTCGACGGAAACGAGTTGGTCGTCATCGACACCAACGTCGCCAGAGCAATGGATGCCCTACGGGGACCGGGGGCTGCGAGGACCTACGATGCTCGAGCAGCATGGATTCGCGAGCAGGCGGCCCGCATGGACCTGCGTGAGCTCCGACCTGACCTACCGAAGTACTCCCCGAGACTCGTGCAGGAGGCTCTGTATGCGTTCTGCTCCAAGTCGAATCGCCTGGCGAGCGGGGACCCGTGCGGCACGAGCCAGCGCGACCGGCCATGCGAGGCTTGTGCTCCGAGCCTCTGCCCGTTCGTCGATGGTAGGCAACCGATGTCCCCATCCCGCAGTAAACCCGCCTTCGAGCCTCCCGACGACGAAACGGGCCGCGCTGTAAACCAGGCCCCCGCGCTCTCTCCCCGATCTCAGAGACAGAGAGCCGAGAACGCCCCGAGACCGCCTGCGACGTGACCGCGCGTGATCTCTGCTAGCTCGCGGCCGAGACCATCGCGAGCGTCACGGGTCGCGTAGAAGCCTGCGAAGACTGGGGGGATTCAAGAAAAAGCCCCGGGCGTTTCCGACCGGGGCTCCTGTGAACTGGTGGCGGCCCACCTGTTGGTGGACCGCCGTAAATGGCTCCG
>CAZKDY010000062.1:0-19391 GCA_964551615.1 uncultured Polyangiaceae bacterium | reverse complement strand
GGAGCCCGCCGCGCCGCCAGCGCCCGCCGCGCCGCCGGAGCCTGCTGCGCCGCCGGAGCCCGCCGCGCCGCCAGCGCCCGCCGCGCCACCGGAGCCCTGGCTCTCGCGCTGGCAAAGCGAGGAGCAGCCGTCGCCATCGATGTGGTTGCCGTCGTCACACTGCTCGTGGGCGCTAAAGTTTACGATCGAGTCTCCGCACGCGCTGAGCGTGCAGTTGAGGTTGCAGGTCGCGTCTTCACCGCCGCCATCGCACGCCTCGCCTGCGGCGGCGTTACGCACGCCGTCGCCACACCTAGGGAAGCTGCAGTCGACGTCGCAGCCCCCCGTCTCGACCCCGCCGGTGTCGCAATCTTCCCCTGCGGAAACATTGGTGTAGCCATCACCGCAGCGGGTGAGCTGGCAGTCGCTGTTGCACCCCGCGGTCTCGGCCCCCTCATCGCAGGCCTCTCCCGCCAAGCTGTTGGTCAGCCCGTCACCGCACTCGGCGGGCGTGCAGTCGACATCACACGTCGCCGAGCCGGCCGCGCCGTCGTCACACGCTTCGTTGGCTAGGGCGTTGGTCTTGCCGTCGCCACAGGCAGCGGTCGTGCAGTCGGCGTTGCACGTCGCGGACGCGCCGCTATCGTCGCAGTCTTCTCCAGCCTGCAGGGCGCCGTCGCCGCAGCAGGTGGTGGGGAAGCCAACCACTGCGTCCACCGCGGAACCGCCGTAGGTGAGCTCAACGTGGGCGTAGATGGTGCCGTCTGCGGCCAGGTTGACGCCGGGGCCGAGGTTGGTGGCGACGTCGAATTTGCTCAGGCGCGCGTCGGCGGTGCCGTCCCCGTCGAGGTCGAGCTCGTCCTGATCGGCGGCTATTTTGCGCGAGTTGGTCAGGTCAGCCGGGCTGCAGCTGTGAAATAGGCTGCGCGTAGAGCCGGGGTTGTGGCGCCACAGGTGCGCGACAGAGCCCTGGTCGTTCAGGCTAAGCGCGAACACCTCGGCTGGGTTGGCCAGCGTCACGCCGTCCACCACGTCGCCTTCGCGGACGGAAATTGCGCCGTCGTAGGCGACGAACTCGTCTCGAATCGTGGCGGCGTCGGTGTCCCCCGAGAACACGTAGTGCCCCGAGGAATTGACACTCACAAAATCGAAGTTCGACCAGTTACCTTCAAGCCCATTGGCCGCGCCTTGGGTGGCGACCATGGCGCCATCTACCGCGACGCCGTTCAAAGCGGCCGAGCGCACCCGGACGATGTGGTGCGCGCCATTGTGGGAGACCTCGTACCACTCGGACACGCCATAGGTGTTGAGGACGAATCCGCCCAGGGCATCGCCAGACTTCAGGACCGGGGCTAGGTTGCCGAGGCTACCGTCGGGCGTTGAGTAGAGCGCCGTCGCGCCGGCGAAGCCTGAGCCGTTGAGATCGATTTCTGCGCGGAAGTGGATTTGTCCTGAGTCCGACATGGTCGGCCGCGCCAAGCGGAGAATGGTGGCGGGGCCGGCGAAGCCTGGTGCGGCGTCGAACTCGGAGATCAGCGAGCCCGCTGAGGTGTACACGGTGTAGATTAAGTCGACCTCGGGCAGGCTGACCCAGCGCCCGTCGACGCTCGCGCCGCAAGCGTTTAGACTGGCAGAGCTGCCGATGTTCACGCTGTGGCTGGTGTCCTGAGTGCTCAAGAACACGATGCCCGTGTTGACCCACACGTAGCTGGTGTTACTGGCCAGGCGGCCTACCATTACGGGTTGACCCAGCCCGTTGGTGCGTGGCGTCGAAATACTGGCCAGCGCGCTGCCGTCCCCGCCGGCTGGCACCTGCCCTGCCTGAGCCACCAGCTTGGCGGCTACGGGTTGCGCGGCGGCCTGGGATGTCCCCAGCACGCAAGCCGCAGCCAGCAACCAGCTCGCCGCCTGAGCCTGAGGTCGCGTGTAGATCTCTCGCATGCCTGAAGTGTATCGTGGTTTGAGCCGGACTAGTAGCTGGCATCAATCACGGCGTGGTCCTGGGCGATCCGCACGTCGTCGAGCCGCATCGCTCCGTCGTCATTTCCCTGTACGAACCAGCCGTTGGCCGGCTCGCTGCACGGGCACTGGATGGTGACCGCTGGTTGAGCCAGTTGACCCACCGCGTAACCCTCGCTGGTTGAGCGGCGCCACAGCCGAGCCGTGTGGTTGGCGAAATCGTACTGGTAAGTCAGCATCAGGACGCTGGAGTTTGAGACCGGAGGCGTCGCAAACTGTGAGGCGCCGCCACACCTGAGGCCAAGCCGGCGTTGCTCGTCGACCACCAGCGCGGCGTGGACGGCGTTGTCGAGGCTGGCGCCGCCGCGCAGGGGCTGAAACACCACAGCGCCAGGCGCGCTGAACTCCTGCTCAAGCGAGAACAAGAACTCCGCCCACAGCTGCGGAGCGGGCTCGAAGCAATCAACACAGGCAACAGTTGCCGCGTGGAAAATATAAATCCACTCGCGGCTCAAGGAGCCAGAGTCGTCGCAGTCGGCAGCAGGCTGCCCCAAGAGCGGGACCAGCTTGGGGTCATCTAGGCCGCAGTCGCCGCTGCGATCTGTCGGGTCAGCGGGGTCCTCGGCGTCAAAGAAATAAACCAACCCGGGGCCCGCGTCAGCGCTGGGCGGCGCCGCGTCGCGCTCGCAGTAGCCAGCGTCGACCCCGGCGTCGCCGCTGGAGCCCGCGCTACCTCCGACAGCGCCAGCGCCTCCGATCGCGCCAGCGCCTCCGGTCGCGCCAGCGCCTCCTAGCCCCCCGCCGGCGTCGCCGCCGCTGCCTGCCTGGGTTCCAGCACTGCCCCCCGCGGCGCCCGCGCCGCCGCTCGCGCCCGTCCCTCCTGCGCCCGCCGCGGCTCCGGATGAACCAGCCACCAACTCCCGCGGCTCTCCAAGATCGAGCACCACGCTACATGCCAAAGCTGCGCATGCCGCGCCCAGGCAAGCGCCCCAGCGCAGCCGGTGCGCCGTGGCTCGGCGGCGGCGCGTGGCTGGGGGCGTTCGCCGGCTCCGGGCGCTAAGCACCGCCGTCGCCTTGAGTAGCCATCTCCGACTCTGCTAACACGCAGCGCAAATCGCGGCAATTCGCCGCGTAGGGCTAGCGGTGACCGGTCGATCTGTGATACTCCAGCTTCGGCTGTTACGTAACGTCCCTTATGCTCCCTTCCACCCTTGCCGCTGGGCTGCTGTCCGCGTGCGGCATCTGCTGCTGCAGCGCAGGATGGCGGTGTAATGTCGCAGGCGCTGTGTATGCGACGCGACAGTCCTCACGGGGAGCGGGCAGGTGAGCGCTTGGCCTGACCCCAAGCTGCTGCGCGCGTCGGCCCAGCACGCGGCGAGCGACATTTTCCGCATCAACTTGTCGTGGTTGGTGCGCCTGCGTTGGTTCGCGATGTTCGGTCAGCTGGTGGTGATCACCTCGGTCACCCTCTTCATGCGGGTCGAGGTGCCGTACGCGCCGGTGCTGGTGATCCTAGCGCTTGAGCTGATCGGCAACCTCGGCTACCTGGGCTGGCTGCGGCAGTCGCCAACCGTTTCCGAGCGGATGCTACTTGTGCTGGTCGTCTTCGACCTGCTGCTGTTCACGCTGCTGCTCTACTTCTGTGGCGGCCCCCACAACCCCTTCTTCTCGCTATACCTGATCCACATCGCGGCCGCGGCCCTCGTGCTGCGCCCGAAATTCGCTTGGGCCCTGGTGCTGGTCGCGCTGGTGTGTTCAGGCGCGCTGTTCTTAGAGCACGTGCCGCTGCGCATACACAACGGCAGCGGGCTCCCGTTCAGCGCGCACCTGTACGGCTTGTGGATCTCCCTCGGCGTGGGCGCGACGTTCATCGTCTACTTCATGCAGCGCGTGAACGCGTCGCTGCGGCTGCGCGAAGCTGAGCTAGCGCAAGCCGAAGAGCGCACGCGGCGCAACGAGCAGCTCGCGTCGTTGGCGACCTTGGCCGCGGGCGCTGCGCACGAGCTGTCCACCCCCCTGTCCACCATCGCCGTGATCGTGAAAGAGCTCGATCGGGAGCTAGGCCGGGCGGGGGTGGAGGAACACTTCCTCACGGATCTGCGCCTGATCCGCGAGCAAGTCGAGCGCTGTCGAGAGATCCTGATTCAACTCTCGAGTGACTCTGGAGCGACCCACGGCGAGGGCCAGCAGCGCCTTGAGCTGGCGGTCATCATCCAGAAGGCGCTCGAGAACCTGCACGAGCCCGATCGCGTCGACGTAACCATTTTGGAGCCTGCGCGCGGTCAGACCATCCCCGTGCCAGCGCGCGCGTTGGTGCGTGCGCTGCGGGGCCTGGTCAAGAACGCCCTCGACGCTTCCCCCGAGGAAGCGCGGGTCGCGGTGACGGCTGACGCGACCAAAGAGCACTGGGTGTTCGAGGTGCGAGACACGGGCAGCGGCATGACAGACGAAGTGCTGCGCCGCGCCATCGAGCCGTTCTTCACCACCAAGGAGCCCGGCCGAGGCATGGGCCTTGGGCTGTTCTTGACGCGGACAGTGGTCGAGCGCCTCGGTGGCCAGCTGAATATCCGCTCTCAGGTGGGCAGCGGGACCCAGGCAACCCTCAGCTTGCCCCGGAGCGCCGATGTCTGAGCAATGCACGACGTGCCTGGCTTCTGTCAGCGAACCAACAATACTCCTGCGCGCCTGCGCGCCCCAACAACACTTCTGCGCGGCATCGTGGCGCGCAATAGGAGGCGATGATGGACGGTAACCTGCTCCAAACTTCAATTCTGGTGGTGGATGACGAAGAGATCTTGCGCGATCGCCTGGTCATGGCCTTTCGAAACCGCGGCTTCGCGGCGCGCGGCGCAGACAGCTACGACGCCGCGATACGCCTCGCCCATGAGGACCCGCCTGAGCTCGCGACGGTGGACATGCGCATGCCTGGGCACTCAGGCCTTGAGCTGGTGCGCGAGCTGAAGAAGCTGGAACCGAGCATGCGCGTCGTGGTGCTCACGGGGTACGGCAGCATCGCGACCGCCATCGACGCGGTGAAGCTTGGCGCGACTCATTACTTGCAGAAGCCAGCTGACGCCGATGAAATCCTCGCGGCCCTTCAACGCAACGAAGAGGCGCCGCTCAGTGAGCCAACCGACGCGCTCAAGGCGCCGAGCTTGGCGCGGGCGGAGTGGGAGCACATCAACCGCGTGCTCAGCGACTGCGGCGGCAACATCTCAGAGGCCGCGCGGCGCCTTGGGATCCACCGCCGCTCGCTGCAGCGCAAGCTGCAGAAGTATCCGCCGTTGACCTGAGATCATTCCTCTTGCACGCGGGGGCTCGCGCCGCGTGGTCGACCTGAGCCATCACGAGGCACGCGGGGGCGCGGGCGCCCGCGGGCCCGCGCACACCTCACACTGGGTAGGTGGAGCGCCGCACAGTGATTAGTTACGAGGATCTTGTGTGAACCGCGCTGTCGAGCAACGCGCCAGCCGATCCGCGAGAGCGCTGCGAGAACGGCGTTCGCCCGGCGGGACCCCCAGACCGCCACGGCTATGCAGCGAACGAAACGCTGTTGAAGGAGGGTGCTTCAAGTTCGCCAGACTCGATCCGGTCAGCGAGCACGCGGAATGCTAGCGCGCGCGCTGGGCCGCCTTGGCCTGCGACTCGCCGTAAACCATCACCCCGGGCAATTCAGGGATCTCCGCTAGCCAGCGGCCATCGGCTGCTTGCTCAAGTTCGATGGTGAGTGTCATCTGCATGAGGATCGCGTGGTCCACCGAGTCGAAGAACCGCACATCGGGTGCAGTGTGCCGTTTGTCACACGGGTCGCCAAGGTGCGGTTCCAGCCGCTCTCACTCAGCTCTCATTCGTCCACCCCACTCGGGTGAGCGCCGCTTGCGGGTGGATGGCATCACCCGTCCACCAACACCCGCGCTAGCTCTACGGCGCCGTCAACGCCCTTGAGCTCAGCGCTGAAGCGCTGGCCGACGCTTGCGCCCCCCAGCCACCCGCTGTGCTCGGCGAGCGCTGCGGTTTTCGCTGTCAGCACGAGCTCGCCGCTGGCTGCCGCGCCTTGAAGCCGCGCGGCAATGTTGACGCTCTGGCCGAAGTAGTCGAGGTTGTCGTTGGCGTTGACTGAGTAGCAGGGGCCGGTGAAGACGCCGATTTTGAGGCGGGTCTGCGCGGCGTCGGGCTGGGCCTCGCGGAACGCCGCCATGGCGCGGTGCATGGCGACGGCGCAGGCGACAGCGTCGCGCTCGTCGACGAACGCCGCCATCACCGCGTCGCCGATGGTCTTGACGATGCTGCCGTCGTGCTCGGTGACTACGCCGCGCAGGAGATCAAAGTGATCAAGTACCACACGGAAAGCTCGTGCGTCGCCCAACAGCGAGTACAGCGCGGTGCTGTCTGTCAGGTCGGTGAACAGCAGCGACACCCGCCCCACCTTGAGGCTCAAGCCAGGGCGCAGCAGCTGGGAAGCGAAGCGGCGGCGGAACGTCGCTAAGGTGCTCACGAAGTGAGCGGTCGCGGCCTGATCGCGGTAGACCAATGTCTCGAGCTTGATGTGCGACTCATGCTCTGCCACGTAGTTCACCTCAAGGCTGCCGCCGAGGGCGATCTCTAGCTCAGCCTCTGAGTCGAACTGCTCATCTCGCAGCGTCAGCTGCACCGAGTCGGGCGCCCCTGGCTTCACCAGCAGCGAGCGGGTAGCGCCGCCGCGTACGAATAACCGATAGCGGCCCTCGGTCGAGGGCGCCTCAACTAGTATGTTGCCGTGTGGATATAGAATAGCTTGAGATAGCACGTGTGGGGTGCGCGCCGGGCCCCCGATGCAGTACGGCCCGACGTCTATTTTTCGCACGGCGCTGGCTGGGCTAAAGCTGGCTTCTACCGCCTGATCTAGGTCTAAGTCGTAGTCGATGTCGCAGAACTGGCAGTGCCCAGAGGTGTTGAGCTCGACCAAGCTCGCCAGGCGCTCAGCGCTGGTGCGGCAGCTGGGGCACACCAAGTCCCAGCTCAGCTGCAGCACGCCGGCGTTGACCGCCGCCAGGCACAGCTCCAGCAGCTCACGCCGATCGCAACCCCAGCGGTCAGCGAGCTCAAACGGCCGGATGCGGTCGACCTCACTATCCGCTGCCGTGCGGACCCACTGGATCAGCCGCTCGGTGAGCGCGCTGCCCTGGCTGCCTTGAGCGCCCTGGTGACCCGGTGAGCGCTCCGCGTTGGCGCCGCTGCTCAGGTCTTGGCGCAGCGTGTCTGCCGCGCGATCTAGGGCGTCAGCGCCTACGCTGGGGACGAAGCTCGAGAACTCGGCTTGATGCCCTGCGTGTAGCTCGGCGTCGATGGCGGCGAACTCCTTCAATACCCGCGCCACAGTGCGCCGCACCTGCAGCGCCATCACCGGGCGCAGCAGCCCGACCTTCGGCGCCAACCGCACGCTCATGCTCAGCCGCGTCCCGCCAGCTTTCAGAGGCGTCAGCGCGAACCGGTTCTCAATCTCGCTGGTCAGCCCTTTGCGGACTACGCGCCGCACGGCAAAGCGCCGGTTGTGTTGCCACTCGAAGGGGCGCTCTTCGTATTCCAGGGGGAAGCCCGCCGCGACCGTCTTGATCAGGTAGCGCGCTGCGCTGTCGTCGCTGTTAGGGATCACCTCCAGGCGCCCCAAGCCGATGGCGCGGTTCAGGCGCTCGGTGTCGGTGATCACGGGCCACAGCTGCTCGGCTGATGACAAACAATCAATGCTGCGTTCGACCTCAATCTGACTCATGCGTACCAACTAGCGCCAACCAGCAGGGTGTTGAAAAACACCCTGCCAATCAACTGCTAATACTGGATCCAGCCGATCGTCTTGGCGGCCACCAGCGCCGCGCAGGCCTCACGCTGGCTGATCACGCGGGCGCCGTCCACATCGGGCGTGGTCAGGGCAGCGATCGCCTGCTCGATGCTGGGTTTATCGCGACACAGGTCGGGGAGCCGCTGCATCGAGCGGGGGGCTGTGCCGCGCTCGTGGCGATCGCCCGTCGCCGCGTGGCGGGGGCCGGGGGAAATTAGCGTCGAGAGCGCGGGCAGGAGGTTGGCCGGATCGCCCCCACCCGCCATGATGGCGCCGGCCATGATCGGGCTCGCCAAATCGAGGTCGAGCTTGAACTCTACGTGGCCTGGGACGCTGCCCCGGTAGAAGGTCACGTCGCCGTCTGTCCAGCTACACATGCTTGCCACACGGTCTCGACCTTGGTCACGGATCGCGCGGAACAGGTCGTGGGCGCCGACCAGCTGCATGGCCAGCAACGTGTCGCCCAGCCGCCCGCCGAAGTTCTGGAGTAAGCGCAGCGCGTCGTCCAGATCAACCCGCTTGAGCGCGCCGCGGCGCACCAGATACTCGCCCAGCAGCTCCTCCCGTGCGGAAGAAGAAACGTGCAGCAGGCGGCCGGCGCGGAGATAGATCTCTTTGCGTTGGGAGCGCGGCGCCGGCTCGGTTGGCGCCGTCACTGACGCTCTCGCTAGCGCGTCGGCGCCCTGCTCGCGGACGATGAACAACCCGCCTGACTCGCGGTGCTGGCGCATGCGGGCTAGCACCGCCAGCATCGGCATCGTCCCCAGCTCGCACACGAAGTCTGGGACCCCCGGCTCGTACAAACGCCCGGTCGCTGCCGTGGTTGACGGTAGCAGGTGTCGCTCTAGCTCGTGGATGTCGCCGATGCGTCGAAAGCCGTCGCCCATCAGCGCGACTTGATCGTTGGGCCCCAGATCGCCCGTCGCGATCATCTCGATCAGCTTCGCGAAGCTGACCTGGCTGGTGTCGCCGGTGTCGAGCTTGCGCACTTGACTGAGCTCGGTGGTCCCCGTGCGTTGGCTCGGAGGGTGCTCAAAGAAGGCGTGTTCAGCTGGCGCTTCACCCGGCGCGGCGCCGATGCGCCGCGCGGTCTGCCCTGGGGGCGAGTCGGATAACCTCCGCGCGCTCAGCGGGTGGAGCTCTTCCCCAGAGAAGCTCGGCGCCGGCTCGCGCTCGACGGCTTGCGCGGCCTGCATGCGCTGAACTGAGTCGCGGACCTTTTTCTTCAGGTTCTTGGCCAGGCGGCTCGAGTCCCTAGACCAGTTGACCCACTCAGCCAGCTGGCTGCGCAGCTCTGGTTCGGACGGCTGCTCGAACGGCCCGAGGGCGTCGGCCAGATCGTTGCCGCTTGGAAATCGAAAATTTGGATCGGGGGCGAGGGCGCGCTCCAAAATGGCGAACAGCCCCGGCGGCAGCTTGTGCTGCTGTCTGCGCAGCGGCTCGATGTTTCCGTCGCGGATGGCCAGCAAAATGGCCAGCTGACCGCTGCCCGGGAAGATACGCTCGCCGATCAGCATCTCGCCCAGCGTCACCGCCAACCCGAACAGATCTGCCCGGCGATCGACCGGCTCGCCGGCGACCTGCTCTGGCGCCAGATAGCCGAGCTTGCCCATCAGGCCTCCCGCGTCCCCGGGCCCTGGTACGCTGGGGGGTGGGCTGCTCATCGGGTCGACCTGCTCGTCGAAGCGCGCGATGCCGAAGTCCCCGAGCTTTACGTCACCGGCGCACGACAGGTAGATGTTCGACGGCGTGACGTCGCGGTGCACGATGTTCAGCGCGACGCCGCCCGAGTCGGTCGCGCTGTGTACGGCCTCCAGCGCCAGGGCCACGCGCCTGGCGATGTATACCGCTAATCCCGGAGGAAACGGTCGTTGCTCGCTCTGGCTGAAGCGCATCAAGCGGAAGGCGTCGACGCCGTCCACGTACTCCATGGCCAGGTAGGGCTCGTCGCGCACCATGCCAGCGCCAAACACCACCACCACCCCCGGGTGCCGGATGCGACGGTGCAGATCCGCCTCGCGCTCTAGGGTCTCAAACTCTCCGGCCCCCAGCGCTGTCGGGAGCAAGCGCTTGATCACTAGGCGCGGCGCGGGGGTGCTGCCGGTCTTGGGGCGGGCGACGAACACTTCAGCGGAGCCACCGACCGCGATGCGGCGCTCCAGCACGAAGGGGCCAAACGGGACTTCGCGCATCGCAGCGGCGCTGCCTGCGTCGTCCGGAGCCCCCGCGTCGCCCGGCCCAGCTGCGTCCGACGGACGTGGATCGTCCTCTGCCACGCGCGCAGTATGAAGGCTTTGCCGCGGCTTGGCGACACGTGGCGCCCGCGCGCGCTGGTTTGAGGCAGACGTGCGCCGGCGTTTCTGCGTGGGTTTCGCCGTGCGCCGCGGTTTGCTGACTGGCCCTACACCCCCACGAGAAGTAGCTTTGCGACCGCTATGCAGTCGAAAGCCACCAGCCTGACCGTGTTGCTCGGGCTGATCTTGGGCGCGCTCCTCCTTGGGCTAGGCGGCGCGTGCGATCGCAACCAGGTGCAGTCCACCCCCAAACCCGCTCCGGCCACGGCCAGCTTGCGCATCTACGCGCTCTCTAATTTGGCTGGAGCCCTTGAGCCGTGTGGTTGCCAAAACGACATGCTCGGCGGCGTGGATCACCTGGCGGCGCTGGTTGAGGCGGGGCGCCGTGAGACGCCGAGCCTGGTGGTCGGCGCGGGGCCGCTGTTCTTCATGAACCCGGTGCTGGAGAGCACCCGCGAGACGCAAGACACCTGGAAGGCAGAGGCGCTGGCCCACAGCCTAAGAGAGATCGGCGTCAGCGCTTGGGCCCCGGGCTTCAATGACTGGGCAGCTGGGGGCGAGCAGCTTGGGCTGCTGGGCAAGCAGAGCGGCGCTGCGATCTTAGGTGGCAACCTGAGCGGTTTATCTACGCTGAAACAGACGCGCGTCGTCGACGTGGGTGGCGTCAAGGTGGGCATCGCTGGGGTGAGCTTGCCCAAGTACCAAGCGGCGCTGCCCGACGGAATCGATACTAAGCAGCTGGCCCCGGCGCTGAAGGCCGCCCGCGACGCGTTAAAGGCTGAAGGCGCGAAGCTGCTGGTCGCCCTGGTCACCGCGCCGCGCGGCGAGAGCTTGCGCCTGGCGGAGCTGGCTGAGGGCTTTCAGCTGCTGGTGGTGGGTAAGCCGTTTGACCAAGGTGAGGGCAACGACAAGCCCATCCCGCCGACGCTGGTCGGGCAGACCTTGGTGGTGCAGGCTCAAAACCACGCCCAGTCGGTGGCGGTGGTCGACGTGTTCTTGCGCGACGGCTCGTTCGAGCTACAAGACGGCTCAGGCATCGCCGCTGAGAGCGAGCGCGAGAGCCTGACAGGGCGCGTCGCGGAGCTAGACAAGCGCATTGCCGTATGGGAAAAAACGAAGAGCATCAAGCCTGAAGAGCTAGCGCAAAAGAAGCAAGAGCGCGCCACGCTGCAGTCAAAGCTCGCGCAGCTGGCTTCGCCCAAAGCGCCCGACCAGGGCAGCTTTTTCCGCTATCAGCTGCTGCAAGTGAAGGAGGCAGCGGGCGAGAGCAAAGCCGTCGCGGGCCAGCTGAAGACCTATTACAAGCGCGTCAACGATCACAACCGGGTGGCGTTCAAAGATCGCTCGCCGCCGCCGGTGCCAGCGGGTGAGGGGGGCTATATCGGCGTGGAAAAGTGCGCGACCTGCCACGCCGACGAGCACAAGTTCTGGAAGGGCACCCAGCACGCCCGCGCCTACGCGACCCTCAGCAACGATCACAAGGAGTTCAACCTCGACTGCGTGAGCTGCCACGTGACCGGCTATGAGAAGCCGGGCGGCACCACGGTCACCCACGTGCAAGGCCTGACCGACGTGCAGTGTGAGGTGTGCCACGGCCCTGGGGAGCTCCACGCCAAGCAACCGGGCAAGGCCGGCTTGATCACCCGGACGCCGCTGAAGAGCGTGTGCGCTGGCTGTCACCACCCGCCCCACGTGGGCGAAGACTGGGACGTGAACGAAGCCTGGACGCACATCGTGGGTCCAGGGCACGGAGGCTAGGCTCCCTCAGGGCCAAGACTCAGGCGCAAGGCTCAGGCCCAAGACCCAGCCCCAGGACTCAGCACCAAGACTTCGACCCGAGGCTTAGCGTGCGCCGATAGAGGTTGGAGCGCGGAAGCTAAACTAGGTAGACTACCCGCGCCATGTTGGATCTGCCTCGCCTCAACAGCATTCGCCTTTCAGCGCGCCCGCGCGGACAGCGCCTCGTCGCGTGGGCGGTGCTGTTTCCGAACTACAGCCTACCCGGTCAGGTCAACGTGCGCCTAGAGCACGTCGATCGGTTGCCCGCTGAGCCGGTGATCTTCGCCATGAACCACACCGATCGCTACAACTACTGGCCATTTCAGTACCAGCTCTACCGGCAGCTCAACCGCTTTACCGCTACCTGGGTCAAGGGCAAGTACTACGAGAACGCCTTCGTCGGCCGCTTCATGGAGCTGATGAACAATATCCCCACGGTATCACGCGGCTACCTGATCACTAAGGATTTCATCCTGGCCATGGGCCGCAAACCCAGCGACCAAGAGTACGGGATCTTGCGGGGGTGGGTGGACGGCGCGGCGACTGACCCAAGCTTGGCGACTGACCCTAGCCGGCTGTGCGACACCAGCAAGCTGCCCGCTGAGCTGCTGAGCAAAGCGCGCGAGAGCCTGGGGCTGCGCTTTGACCCAGCGCAGCAGTCATACGCGCAGTTCATCAACACGCTGTTCACGCGCATGATGAAGCGCTTCACCGAGCTGAACGTAGAGACGTTTGACAAGGGGCTCGATCTGCTAGTGTTTCCACAGGGCACCCGTTCAAAGCAGCTGTCAAAGGGGCACATCGGCCTGCTGCAGATCGCGCTCAAGTACAAAAAGACCATCGTGCCCGTGGGCTGCAACGGCAGCGATCGCCTGTACCCAGGCAGCAGCCCCCTGGCCAAGGCCGGCACGGTCACTTACCGCTTGGGCCAGCCGCTGACCTACGCCGACCTCGCAGAGTACCACATCGACGAAGACTACGTGCCTTTCAGCGCGGAAGCAGAAGCCAAGCACCGGGTGAAGTTTCAAGCCGGCGTCGATCTGGTGATGGATCGCATCAATGGTCTGCTGGATCCAGAGTACCAGTACTCTGACGACAAGCGCCCGACCGGGGTGAGCGGCGCTAAGCGGTTTGTTTGAAGCGCCGCGCGTGAGCCCATCCGTTTCGGAGCTTTCCTCGGCAGCGTCTGGCGGCGCGCGCGCGGCACGCGGCGGGCCCGCTGCCTGGACTCACCTAGGCTACAAGCAAGGCGAGGCTCGCTCCGCGTGGATGCAGTGCTTCGGAGCTGCGAACGGCCCCATGTGGGAGCGGGGGAGCCTGAACTTCCTCGTCACCAACCTCGCAGGCCGGCCAACTCCTCGGTGCGCTCCAGGACCTCAGGCCAGTCACCGGCGACGGGCTGGTAAAGCACCGCCTGCCCGGACTGGCGCTGCCACGGCGCGTGGCGCGCGTGGCGCGTCCCCACGCAGGTGGCAGTCTGGCCGCACTGGATTCTTGAGGGCGCTTTCGATTTATCTTGACAGCGTTTCCTGGTGGCAACGCGCGTTAAACGATACTCCGCTACAGCGCGCCCGTGGCGTGGGGTGGCAGACATGTGGGGCGGCTTTCGAGCGCCCGACAACGCGGCAACCGTCGTCCCCGTCGAAAGCCTCACTCGGGGCAACCTGAGAGGCTGAAAAACCTCGTGGTACTGATGTGCTTTACCAAGGGGGATGCGATGACTCACGACCACACGATCGACATGATACCTGAGCTTGGCTCTCACTCCGAGCACTCCGAGCACTCCGAGCACTCCGAGCACTCCGAGCGTGACTGGCGGACAATTCACGCGCGCTTGCTTCAATTATCCCAGGAGGCCGCGCAGATTGACTGGGAGATCGGTAGGCAGCTGCTGCTAGCCCAGCGGGCAGCTTGTCATCTTCGCCTGGGCTTTGGGAGTCTGCTCGAATACGCCGACCGCCTGCTCGGCTACGCAGCTCACACCACCACCGAGCGCCTGCGGGTGGCTAGCGCCCTGGAGGATCTGCCGCAGACGGCGCAGGCGCTGCGCAGCGGCGAAGTCAGCTTCTCGGCGATTCGGGAGTTGACCCGAGTCGCGACCCCGGAGACTGAAAGCAAGTGGCTCGCGAGTGCACGCCAGAAGACGGTGCGCGAGGTCGAGCGGCTGGTCAAGGGCCACCGGCTGGGCGACTCGCCAGAAGACCGCGCAGATCCGAGCGCTGAGCAGCACGTCCTGCGCTTCTCGGTCTCGGCCGAGACCTACGCGACCTTCCGCGAGGCAGTCGGACAGCTACGGCGAGAGTCGGAGTCGCGTTTCGAGGACGACGAGCTGCTGCTGCTGATCGCCCGCAAGTTGTTGGGCGGTCCGGGAGACGATGGCCGGTCCAGCTACCAGCTCGCCATCTTCACCTGCGAGACATGCCAGCGCAACTGGCAGCAAGCGCGGGGTGACTTGGTGGAGATAGACGACGTAGTGCGCGAGAAGGTTGCCTGCGACGCGCAGTGCATCGGCTCGGTCGACCCAAGCGTGGCGAGCGCCCCGAGCGCGGCTAGCGATCCGAGCGTGGCTGGCGCCCCGAGCGCCCCGAGCGTTGCCAGGGACCCGAACAAACGCCGCCGAGCCACTCAGTCGATTCCGCCGGGTACCAGGCGCTTGGTGATGAGCCGCCATCACCGCCGCTGCGCGGTGCCTGGCTGCACGCACGCGGACTACGTGGACGTGCATCATGTGCAGCTGCGCTCCGAGGGGGGAGACCACAACCCGGAGTCCTTGCTGCCCTTGTGCGGAGCTCACCACACAGCGGTCCACGCAGGCCGTCTATTGATCGACGGCAGCGCATCCGTCGGCTTTCGCTTCAGGCACGCGGACGGGAGCCCCTACGGCAGCGTCGCGGATCCGATAGCCGCCGACCCCCACGCCAAGGCGTTCTTCGCCCTGACTAACCTCGGCTACAAGCAAGGCGAGGCGGGTCGCGCTTTGGATGCAGTGCGGTCCCATGTGGGACCGGGCGAGCCTGAGCTCAGACTGGAGAGCCTGATCTGCAGGGCATCACAGCAGCTGCTCCCGGGGTCCATGCGAGCAGCGTGAACGCGGTGCTGGGTGCCCGCTCAGCGCGTGCGCGCAAGCGTAGAAACGGAGTGCCGCTTGGGCACTTGCTGAGAAGTCGCAATCGGCCGACATCGAACCCTGCTGCCTCAAGGATCAGCAGGACCCAGCAGGCTGGAACGTTCGGAACCTCAAGCGACTACTCCGGAACGAAGACGCCGGCGCCGCGCTCATTTCACCGCGCAGCGTCACTGATACGCGCGGCGCTACTTAGGCGCAGCGCTCCCCGCAGGCGCAGCGCTACTAGACTCTGCGGAAGCAGTTGCCGGCGCTAGCGCGCTGTGGATGTCCATCGCGAGGGCGCAGTCGTCTAGGCCACGTGAGTAGCGGGCGCGCTGCTTGGGGCTGACCCAGCTGGGGTCAACGGAGCGTCGTAGCTGTAGCAGCAGTTTCCCTGCGGCGAGATCCACCAGCGCGAAGCGCACGGGGTGCGGGCGCTCGCCGTCCAGCTCAATCGGCTTGCCTGGCTCCCCCGGCTGGTCCATCAGCGCCAGCAACAGCCTGGAGCGCAGCACTTGCCTGGTGGCGTCCAGCGGCGCCGCCGCGTACTGCTGCTTGAGCCGCGCGAGCGCGGCCGGGCTCTCGGTGGCGCGCACCCGCTCGGCCCACTCTGGACTCAAATACTGCAGGCCCACGTGGGCCGCGTGCAGCCGCGAGACGTGCTGCGTGGTCTCGCGCAGGGTGTCGCCGCCCGCGTAGGCAGCCCGCACCTTGCGCAGCAGGGCCTTCTCTGTGCGCTCGCTGGGCGGGTCGAGCAGGCACAGCACGAAGGCATCGTTCTGAGAGTTCGCCGCGGCCTCGCGCAAGCTGCCACGGGCGGCGAAGGCGTCGACGTCGCCGCGCACGTAGACGCTGGGCTGTTTGAGCAGCTTGCGCAGGGCGGCGTCGTCTCCGCTCAGCGCCGCGGCGATTTTGTCTTCGCCTGCGCCTTCAGCTAGCCGCTTGAGCCAGCGCTCGACGCCGGGCACCACCTGCTGGTCAGCCTCTGACAGCGGGCCCGCGTCGGCGATGGCTCGCAGCAGCTCCTGCTTGTCTCGCGTAAACTCAGACTTTTGTTCCAAGCGGAAACGGATCAGCGAGATCACGGAGCTGACGATCACCAGCAGCACCGCCACCCGCAGCACCGCGACCCAGCGATGCCCAAGGCGCGCCGTGCGCCCGTCGCGCAGGCTCTTCTCGATGCGCGCCGCCAGCTCTGGCGACATCCTCTTGTTGGTGAGCAGCGTCGGCATCGCTCAGCTCTGGGTCCGCGCGATGCTGCGATCGATCAGCTCGGTCAGCTGCGTCGCGGTGACGCCGAGGCGCGCGGCGGCTTGGCCGGCCAGCGACGTCTCTGCCACCCCCGGCGTGAACTGATACGTCGGCTGCTGGTCGGGCCCCAGCTGCACTTGCAAAAAACGCAGCTCTGGTATGCGCTTGGATTGGTTTAGCCGCGCGGCAAATGAAAGAAAGTGAGTGGTGATGAACACCTGAGGCTTCAAGCGGATCAACATCCTGACCACCAGCTCAAAGATCTCTTCCCCCTCAGACGGGTTGGTGCCTGAGCACAGCTCATCCAAGATCACCATGGCGCCGGGCGGCAGCTGCTGAAACAACTCGCGGATACGCAGCAGCTCCATGCCCAGGCGCCCTTCGGCTTGGTCTGCTTTGGTCTCCTGGATCAGTGACACCACCAGCCCCCGCGTCAGCGCCAGCGAGCCTTCCCGCGCGGGAATAAACAGGCCGCCCTGGGCGAGCAGCTGGCTCAGCCCAAGCGACTGCAGCAGGCGCGTCTTGCCGCCTGAGTTGGGGCCGGTGATCAGCACCGTCACGTCGTGGCGATCTAGCTCCAAATCGCAGGGGACCACCTCAGCCTCTAGGGCCAGCAGCAGCGGGTTGAACAAGGCGATCAGCCTGCGCGGCTGTTCCGCGGGGACTAACTCTGGCAGGCACACGTCGAGCCCCGCCGCGCCCGCTAGGTCTTTGAAGCTGAGCGCCCCCAAGTAGAACTCGACGTCGCCGAACAACTGGACGAAATGCACTAGCTCATCTTCAATGCCCTCGTACACCGCGTCGATCAGGTGGGCCATCACCTCGCCCTCGCCGAAGCGATAGCCACGCGCGAAGAGCTCGAGGCGCACCAGCCAACGCCTGAGCGGCGAGTTGACGAACGGGTTCTGGCGGTTCTCCTCGACGGACTCTAGGGCAAAGCCGCGGATGCGCCCGTCCGCCCCCACCCCCACCTTCAGGCTCACGGTCGCTAGGTTCTCATCGTACGACAACAGATCAGCCAGCGCCGTGTAGCCCTCGCTCTGCTGGACCCGCCGGCCAAACTGGCTGAGCCGCGTCAGCCCAGACGTTGCCGTGGGGAATCCAACAGCCATGTTGTCCAAGACGTCTTTGATCAGCTTCAGCACGTCCAAGCGCCGGCGGTTCGCGTCCCAGTCGTTCGCGCCAGAGGTCCCCTCCAGCAGGCTGCGCAGCTGACACAACAGCAAGTACAGGCGCTCAAGTTGGCCGCGCAGCTCGGGCCTGGCTATCAGCTCTGCCACGCAGCCGCGGCGAAACTCCACGCAAGCCGCGTTGCTCGGTGGAGCGGCCAGCGCTCGGGTCAGGTGGTCAACGACGGGCAGCAGCGAGCGCGAGCCCACGCGGATCTGAAAGCAGCGCTGGACAAACTGCTGCAAGAACAGATCGCCGGTGAAGCTCTTGGGCTCCCAGCAAGACGGCGCGTGCTGGGCCCGCCCTAGGGCGTCGCTGAACAGCCCGCCGCCGGTGCCGCCCGCGAAGGCCAGCGCGATGGACGTCTTCAGCTCGTCCAGCGGTAGCCGACTCGCTGGACGCGACTGCAGCAGATCGGGGACCGCCGCGCCTGAGCCCTGCTGGTCGGCTGGGGAGGCGTGGAGGTTTGGCTCGGGAGCGTCGGCTAGGGGCATGGCCGGGCTCCGACACTCGGCGACGCAAAAGGATTTGCGGCTGGCTGCGATTCGTCCCAGGCGGATATTTGCAGTAGGTGTAGCATGTGAAGCGAGGCCGCGCGGACTGCTGAAACAGCCGCAGCCGCGGCTGAGCGCGATGCTAGCATCCACCTCGATAATTTATGCCTGCTCGCCGTCTTGTTTGGTGCTGTCTGCAGCCTAGGGTGTCGTTCGCGCTCATCACCGCGCTGGGGTTTGCGGCGTGCGGTCCGCCCAGCTCGCCCAATTCAGCGCCGGTGGTGGTCAGCGCCGCGGCGGACCCAGGCAGCGCCGAGGCCCAGCCGAGCCATGCCGCGTTCGCCGGGGGCAAGCTGCTCCAGATCGGCGGGGGGCCGGCCCTCGGCTGTGAGGCCCGGGCGGTGGGCCAGTGGGTGAAGCTCAGCTGCGCTGGGCTCAGCTACTTTGGCGCTTTCCCATGGCACGTCTCGGCGTACGCCTACGCGGGTGACGGAGCCGCGACTGACGCTCAAAAAATTGCCGGGCGGAACCAAGTGAGCCGTCAACAGCAGATGGGGCAGGTGTCGATCGTTTGGCGCCACGCGCCGGGCACCCACCTCGAAGCCGCCTTCTCCTGGTTCCCCTACATGCTGCGTTTTCGAGCGAGTCGCTCCGCGGACCCTCAGCCGGGGGTGGGTGAGCTCCCCACGCCGCTCGGTGAATTTGTCAGCGCGCCGGCTGGGACCGCGAAGGAGCTGATCCGCGCGGTGTGCGCCTGCCCGCCAAGGCGTGGGCCAGGCTTGCTGCTCAGCGGCTACGACTGCGAGTCCGAGTCAATCGACGCAGACGCCTACGACGCCTGGGACCCCGTGTGCTTGCGTCACATGCAAGGTGCCGACGCGTGCCAAGACATGAACGAGTGCCTGACCCTTGAGCCGTCCCACTTCAAGGCGTGCAGCCCAGACGAGGTGAAGAGCGGAGGGCACCCCATGACGGGTTGCTACAAGACCTGCTCTAGCGACCTCGACTGCAGCGAAGACTTCAGGTGCACAGCCAGCTTGGCAGCCACGGACGGGGAGCTGGTGCCCGGTCCGACTGCTTGCTTCCCGGCGGAAGACTCGGAGACCGAGCACCTCGTAGCGCTGAGTGCCTATTTGAAATCGACGGGTGCCCCTGGCTTACCTTGAGGGCAATGTGGCTCACGCCGTCTAGCTGACCGGCGTGCCCTACACCGGAGTGGCAGCGCTGTAGCGCTCAGCTGATTCGATCGTTGATCAGCGCCTTGAGGTGGGACGCATCGAACGGCTTCTCAACGCGCTCATTGGTTGCTTGATCCAGAAACGCCCGGGTCGCGGGGGTAAAAGCCCCTCCGGTCAGGAAGATGACGCGCTCGGCGATGGTTGGGTCCAGCTTGCAAAGCTCAGCGTGGAATTCCATGCCGGTCATCTGAGGCATCATGATGTCGCACAAGATGACGTCGAACTTCTCGCCCGCGCGCAGCCGCGCGAGCGGCGCAAAGGGATTTCGACCTGCGATTTTTGTGAGCCTACCGAGTAGCGCCCCAG
>CAZKDY010000061.1:0-19739 GCA_964551615.1 uncultured Polyangiaceae bacterium | reverse complement strand
CCCGAAACCCCGCATCCGCCGCGTTGCTTGATGTCAGTTTCAGAGCCACACCCGTCTCACTCATAGGTGGCTCACGTGGCTCACAGGACGCATGTCCAGTGTTCGCGTCAAATTGATGCCGCGCGGCATTGCCTAGAATCGCGCTCCCCGAGCGCGGGCTGCTCCCTGCGGCCGGTGCCCCGAAGAGGCACCAACTTCAACGCTGCGCCCTGGAGTTACTCCAGAGTCAGCTCGATCTTCCTTCCCCAACTCGACCGTACAGACGGCGCGGCATTCATAGCGCGACTGGCTACGGCTAATCAAGCACGTAAACGCCAGTCGCTCTCAACGCGGCTGTGGACAAGTCGCATCGACCCAGAAAATGTCGTTAACAATCAACGTGATCCGCACGGTTAGTTTTTCTGCGCGCGACACGTTTAGTGTTTCCACATCACCGTGCTGCGCTGCGATATCAGCGCGACTTGAAGCTGACCAGGCGGTTCAACGCGGCAGCCCGACGCTGGCAACCTGCGCAGGGCTTGATACCCAGCGCGCTGGTCGCGCGCTTCACCGCGTCACCGAGGCCCAGCGGCTGGTTGATGCGCACAGGAAGCGCAACTGAAAACCGCCCGCCGGGCTGGCTAGTGCTAGTTTGCGCGGACGCACCAGATGTTGTCCCTTGCCCGCTGGGTGCAGCGGCTGGCTTGCGGCGGATGTGCAGGATGGCCATGGGCCAAGCATGGGCGAGCTTCAAAGTAATGACCAGCGCTCTGCTCTAAGTCCGCAACATCACCCGACTTTTTCTAGCGCTTCCTTACGGTCTGCTGCCCGGTCCCAGTCGAGCAGGGCGGTTAGTCGAGCAGGGCGGTTAGTCGAGCAGGGCGGCTAGTTGAGCACGGCGGCTAGTCGAGCAGGGCGGCTAGTTGAGCACGGCGGTTAGTCGAGCAGGGCGCTCTTCAGTGAGCGCCCCACCCCCCAGCCCAGGCAACTCCACTAAGCCCATAGCCCAGCGCTAGCAAATAGGAGTAGCCTTCTACGCATGTTGCGCACCCACCTCACCGCACTGACCCTGGTCGGCTTGCTCAGCAGTGCCCTCCCCACCCCCTGCTCGGCCCAAACGGGCAACGCCGCAGCGGCGGAGGCATTGTTCGACCAGGCGCGCTCCGCCATGGAGCACGAAGAGTACGAGGAGGCCTGCACCAAGTTCCGGGAGAGCAACCGCCTCGATCCGGCGGCGGGCACGCTGCTCAACCTCGCCAACTGTGAAGAGCTGCGTGGCAAGCTGGCGACGGCCTGGGAGCTGTTCCGTGCGGTTGAAGATAAGCTGCCTCCGGGCGACGACCGCATCAACGAAGCCCGGGCGCGGGCAGCCTCGCTCAAGCCGCGCTTACCCCGCCTGACCATTGACGCCGGTAACCCCGTGCCCGACGGCATGCAAGTCAAGCGCGACGGCGTGGTCCTCGGCAGCGCGAGCTTAGGTTCGCCGCTACCCGTTGACCCTGGAGACCATGAGGTCGTCGTCACCCTCAACGGTCAACCTCCCAAGACATTTCAGGTCTCCCTCACCGAAGGCGAGAGCAAGACCCTTGACATCACCGGCGCAGGCTCAGACGCCGGGGGTGGAGGGTCGGCACACCTCGATAGCTCCTCGGGGAACCAGACGTTGGGCTACGTGTTTGGCGGCATCGGCATCGCGGGCGTCGTCTTCGGCTCCATCACTGGCGTGATGGCCCTGGGCAAGAAGTCGACCGTAGACGAAGAGTGCGACGGCGCGCGCTTGTGTAGCGGCGCGGGCGCTGACGCGGCGTCATCTGGCAGCACCTTGGCGACCCTCAGCACCGTGGGCTGGGTGGTCGGCGCGCTGGGGATCGGCGCGGGCGCATACTTCTTACTCACGGGCGAAAAAGAAGGCCCCAAGACTGGGATTCAGGCTGGCCTCACCCCGTCGGGCTCGGCGCTCAGCCTGTTTCACCAGTGGTGACGTCAGAATTCGAAGCAGCATGGACAGGATGCTAGGGTTACGGCGCGATGAGTGACGGGGAAGATCCACTGGTCCAGCGCGCGCAGGCGCGGGTGGGCAGCGTGCTCAACGACAAGTGGACGCTGAACGCGTTGCTTGGCGTCGGCGGCATGGCAGCGGTGTACGCGGGGACGCACCGAAATAAAAAGCGCGGCGCGGTGAAGCTCTTGCACGCAGAGCTGTCCCACGAGCCCAGTGTCCGGGAGCGTTTCCTTAGGGAAGGATACGTCGCCAACACCGTCGACCACCCAGGCGCGGTGCGCGTGGATGATGACGACGTGACCGAGGACGGCGCAGCGTTCTTGGTCATGGAGCTGCTTGAAGGCGAGACCCTCGACGCCCGCGCCCAGCGCAAAGGCGGTCGGTTGCCGCTGGAGGAGGTGCTGCCCATCGCCGATCAGCTGCTGGACACGCTGACCGCAGCGCACGGCAAAGGCATCGTGCACCGCGATCTGAAGCCCGAGAACCTGTTCTTGACCCGCGAGGGCGTGCTCAAGGTGCTGGACTTTGGCATCGCGCGCTTGCGCGAGCAGAACGATAGCTCCACGGCGACGCAGACGGGCTCCACCATGGGCACACCAGCCTTCATGGCGCCAGAGCAGGCGCGCGGCCGCTGGGATGAAGTCGACGCCCGCACGGATCTATGGGCGGTGGGCGCGAGCCTGTTCAACCTGCTGACGGGTCGGTTGGTGTTCGAAGCGCAGACCACCAACGAGATGCTGGGCATGGCGATGATGCATCAAGCGCCGCCGCTGAGCAGCGTGCTGCCAGACGTGTCGCCCGGCGTGGCCGCGCTGGTGGATCGCTCGCTGGCCTATGACAAGGCCGCCCGGTTTCAAGACGCCGCGGAAATGCAGGCGGCGGTGCGCGCGCTGATCCGCGGCGCGGATCTGAGTTGCCGGCTGCCTGCGCTGTCCTTCGCCGACGCGCAGCCCGCCAGCATCGCCGCGCCGGTTTCCCAAACCACCACCGCTTGGACAGAGCAAGGGCACCAGCAGGCGCCAGCGCCGACCCCGAAAGCCGCAGGCAAGGGCGCGATGCTGGCAGCGGCAGCCGGGCTCGGCGTGGTGCTGCTGATTGGCGTGATCGTGGCCACGACCCGCGGCGGATCAACTGCAACAGCCGGGTCGCCGCCCAGCGCGAGCTTGGCCGGGGCAACAGACACCGCGCGAGATCCCAGTTCCTCCGGGTCCGCCGGAGTCCCGGAGATCGCGCCAGTGCCTGAGCCCACGCCAGGCGTGGTTTCTTTGGATGACCTACCCAGCGCGCCGAGCGCCAGCGCGACGCCTCAGCCGGGCGCGCCAGGCCAAGCGGGCGCTCACCCGCCGTCAACCGCCCGCGCGGCCGGCGTTTCCCCAAAGATCAGCCCGCCACCCAAACCCGCGGCGCCGCTGTACACCCCGCCGAAACCGGCAGCACCTAAGGCGACTGGGAAGCCTGCTCCGGATCCGTACGCGCGCAGGCGTTGAGTGCGCAGGCGTCGAAGGTCGCAGGCGCTGAGGCACGCAAGGCGCTGAGGCACGCAGGCGCTGAGACATGAAAAGCGTTGGTTCAATGCAGCACCGCGCCTCTGACGTCTGGGTTGGTCAGGCGCAGCTGCGCGTCCGAGCGTCGAACGCCGCTGCAGGGGTGGCTTCGCTCCGCGTGTTGGAGCGAGCGCTCCCAGAGGCGCTCAGCGAAGTCGCCGCGCTGACTGGAGCCGCGGTGGTCGTGTTGCGCAAGGTAAATCTGCGCCTCGCCGCGCGGCTCTCGGGCGACGCCAGCGAGGGCGCGCTGCTCTCAGCGCTACGCTCCCACCTGAGAACTCGGATCCGGGCGGCAATGAACCAAGGCGCGGAGATCGGCGTAGACTCCGCCCACTTTCCCAATCGGCCCGCGGCGCTCGCCGCGTACGTCGCGGCGCTGGCTGCGGGCTCGGCCCAGCGCTGGCCTTTTTCAAGCTTTGCTGCCTACGGCGACACGCCGCTCGGGGTACTGCGCAGCTGCGCTGAAGAGAGCCTCGCCCTGGCGGGAGATGTGTTGGTCGGTTGGAGCTCTCGCGTGGGAGCGCCAGCGCTGCTGCAGTCCCTCGGCGACGCCGAAGCGCTTGAGCTGTGTGATCTATGGATCTCGCCGAGCGGCGCAGCTGAGCTGCCGGGCGTGGTGCTCGCTCGGCTGAAAGCTGCGCTCCAGAGTGAGCTGAGCGAACCCCGGAGGTTGCTGCTGGGCCTGCTGCTCGGCTTCGAGCTGTGGCCTCCACTCCGCGGGGAACTAATAGCGCGCTCCGCGATACTGCGCCCTGCTACGGGTGATACTAAGCAGGCTGCGCAGCAGTCCAGCGCGGGCGGGCTCGTGCTGTGGGCGCTGCTACTCCAGCAGAGTGGCCTTTTGGCTGAGCTTATGGCGGCTTACCCCCACCCCCAAAAAAGAAGTGCGCTGCTGTGGGCTCTTGGGCGCTGCCTCGAGGCACCAGACATAGACGCCCGCGATCCGCTGCTCTTGTGGTGGTGCGGCGAGGCGCCAGGCGCACGCACGTCACCAACTCAGGTGCTCGTAGAGTCAGATCCAGAGCCCGTCCATCGCATCGCGGTTCAAGCGTGGGCAGCCAGTAGCGGCTTCGCCGAAGGGGTCGTGATCGCACCGTGGGGAGACGGCTGGGTCGCGCTCAGCGGCGACGTCGCCGTTGACTTCTGCCTCGACGGCGACGTGAAGCAGTGCGTTGAACAAGTAGCGAGCCAGTGCAACGCCCGCGCAGGTCACTTCCCCACGGGTGTGGAGCGTGTGGAGCTGCTCACACAGCCAACTGAAGCCGGCCGCGCGCTGCTCGGCAGCTTGGATACGCCCAGCGTGCCCGACCGGTGGCGCCCAGCGATCTTGGCGCTGGCCAGCGTGGCCGCCCAGCGGCTGCGAGCGATCCACCAAGCCAGCGTCGCCGACGCACGAGGCTGGCGAGCAAGCCTCACGGAAACAGGCATTGTAATCAAGCGCAGCGACGCCCTCCGCGTGAGGAGCGGCCTGTGGCGGCCGTTGCGCATAGTGTGGTGGGATCGGGGGTGGGGGGTTGACTGAACTGGCACAGCCGAGTTCGGGGCAGCGTCGAGGGCGCCGCGTGAACAAGATCGACCCGCGCCGTCCGAAGGCGCGTGCGGGTCCAGCCCTTCTAGGCGCCGCGCTCGCGGTGGAACATGACCGTCGGGCGTTCTGCTGGCAGAATCATCAGGTCTGAGCGGGCTCGGGCAGCGCCCCGGGGGTTTTGGGGAGACCTCGGTCACGGGCGGCCAGCCATGGTTGCCAGCACAGGCGCCTCGACCTATCCTCCAGCGCGAGGATTACACGACTATGGGAATGATCGAGAGCGCGCGCTCTACTTGGACCGAGGTTGAGGCTGTTGGCCGGTTGCTACGAAACGCCAAGCGGTTTTTGCCGCGCTCGGAGTGGAACGTCTCGCGCTTGGTCGCCCGCAACGCAGAAACCCTAGGGAAGCAACCTGCGATCTTAATCGGCGAGGCTCGCTACACCTGGGCCGACGTCGAAGAGCAGGTGGCGCGCTACGCTGGCGCCCTGCGCGCGCTCGGCGTCAAAGCCGGTGACGTGGTGGCCCTGCTGATGGACAACCGGGCTGAGTTTGTCTTCTCAGAGGTCGCGATCACCAGGGTCGGCGGCATCTCCGCGTTGATCAACACCAACCTGGCCGGCCCGGCTTTGGTCCACGCGATCAATATCGGAGCGCCAAAGCTGGTCATCGTCGGCTCTGAGCACGCGGAGCAAGTCGCGGACGTGGTCAGCGAGCTTGAGCTAGGCCCTGACAGGCTCGTTGAGGACACCGACCAGAGCAACCCAGCGCCTGCCAGGTTCCGCTCCTTGAATGAGCTGGTCGGCGCGGCGACGCCGTACACTCGTCACATCCCCACGGATTTAAACGAGGGGATGTGTTACATCTACACCTCTGGCACCACGGGGCTGCCCAAGGCCGCGGTGGTCACCCACAAGCGCTTCTTGCTGGCGGCCCACCTGTTCGGGCACTCGGTGCACAACGCGGCGTCAGACGACGTGATCTACGTCACCCTGCCCCTCTACCACTCCAACGCGCAGTGGGCTGGGTTTGGGGCGAGCTGCAGCACTGGCGCCGCCATGGCGCTGCGCCGCAAGTTCAGCGTGACGCAGTTCTGGAACGACGCGCGGACCTACGGCGCGACGCACTTCATCTACATCGGCGAGCTCTGCCGCTACCTGCTGAACCAGCCAGCCAGCGCGAGCGACCGCGATCATAATATCCGCGGGGGAACAGGTAACGGCCTGCGCCCTGACATTTGGGAGGCGTTTACCCGGCGCTTCGGCATCCCCGCGATGCGTGAGTTCTATGGCGCCACCGAGGGCAACGCGCCGATGTTCAACCTTGAAGGCCGACCAGGCATGGTCGGGCGCCTGCGGCCAGGGCAGATCCTGGTCAAGTGCGATCTCGCCACTGGAGAAATTGTGCGTAACGCGCGAGGCCTCTGCGATCGGGTGGGGATCGGCGAGACCGGGCTGTTGCTTGGAAAGATCAACGCGCTCACCAAGTTCGACGGCTACGTCGACGCCTCCGCGACCCAAAAGAAGGTGGTCAGCGGGGTCCTCAAGCGGGGCGACAGCTACTTCAACTCCGGGGATCTGCTGACGCTCCACGCAGACAAGTGGGTCTCCTTCGCGGATCGCGTGGGCGATACCTTCCGCTGGAAGGGCGAGAACGTCTCAACCAACGAAGTAGCCGAGATCCTCAACGCCGCCCCGGGGGTGCTCGAAGCGAACGTGTACGGTGTCTCGGTGCCAGGCAAGGACGGCCGCGCCGGCATGGCCTCGTTGAATATCGAGCCCGGCGACTTCAACGTGGCTCAGCTGGCTGAGTTCGTGGTGAGCAAGCTGCCTAACTATCAGCGCCCGTTCTTCATTCGTGTTCAGAACGACATGCGTATCACCCAGACCTTCAAGCACCAAAAGGTCGCCTATCGGGACGAAGGCTACGACCCAACGCAGGTTGAGCAAGATCAGCTCTATTTTCTGGACGTCGACAAGTACATCCCCATCGACGCGGAGGTGTACTCACGCATCCAACGGGGCGAGCTGGAGCCTCGCTAGGCTAGGTCGCTAGACCGGCCTCGCTAGACCCGACGACTACCTTAATTTCCGTGCGGTATTTTTAGTAAATTGAGCCAGCGAGCTTGCCGCGGGCAGCGGCGCTCGTGGCTTACAGCTCTGGCGCACACAAGACCGTCGCCACGCGGGGCGGCAGGCGCCGAGGGCGATGGTCCGCTCCGACGCAGGCCAGCAGCGTGGTGCCCTGACAGATCGTGTGCTCTGGGCTGCCGCGCAAGATCTGATATGCGAAGCCGACCTTCACCCGGGTGAGCAGGCTCAGCCGCACCTCCACCACCAGCTCATCGTCGAACGCCGCCGTGCGCTTGTAGTCCAGCGTCGCGGAAATAACCGGGAGCTGCACGGCCTGCTCCGCGGCCCAGCGCGCGTAGCTGACGCCCCGCTTGCGCAGGTACTCCACCCGCGCGGCCTCAAAGTAGGTCAGGTAGTTTGCGTGGTGCACGATGCCCATCAAGTCCGTCTCGCAAAAGCGAACCCGCAGCGTGTGGCGAGAGACCGCGTGGGTGGGGATTACCGGCTTGAGCCAGGGGACTTGTGTCATGGTTTTCACGGGCGCCGAGCATCGCAGATCCCCCACCCCCACACGCTGGGTTTTGTTGAGGAGCTAGCTCAGGGCTGGCGAAGCTATACCGGGCGGATCAGCGCCTGACCGAGGGCTAACCCGATCAGGATCGCGCCGAACGAAGCGCCGGTTTGCAGCAGCACCTGGAGCACTGCCGCGCCGGGGCGCCCGTTTTGCGCGAGCTGCACGGTTTCGAAGGCGAAGGTGGAGAAGGTGGTGAACGCGCCCAGAAACCCAGTCAGCAGCGCTAGGCGCAGGGTCGCGGAGATCGGCATGCGGTTCTCAGTCAGCGCCCACAGCACGCCGAACAGCATGGAGCCGAGCACATTCACCGCGACGGTAGCCCAGGGCAGCCGCGCTCCGAACCAGTGGGTGACCAAGCTCCCCAGCCCCCAACGGGCCGTCGCTCCGAAAGCGCCCCCGACAGCCACCAGCAAGATGCTCTTCATGCTCCGGCCAGTGTGTAGACCGACTGCCGGCGGATCGCGAGCCTGTAGCCAATGGCACGAACTTTGTTTGGCGAGGCTAATTCGCAGTCAACGCGCTCCCGGAGCGTGAGCTTTGAGCGTGAATTTTGTCCAGGGGATTTGGGCAAATGCGCTGCCGCCGCAGCAGGTGAAAGCAAAACCGACGCCGCTCGTTACGTGCTGCGCAGCCTAGGGCCGGCGCGCATTGGTTGTTGGGTGCGCCGCCGCGGGCGCGATTTGTTTGGTCACGAATGCATAACTCGGGACCACTACCTAGATGGCCACGATGAGGATCAAACGATGAGCGCAGAGGCACCAGCCATCCCCGGATCTCCAGATCCTCTGGGTTCTGATTCACAGATCGAGCAGCACGTGATGCGCGGCGAGCACCGCCAGGCGCTGCTGCTGTGTACTCGGCACTACGCAGGAAGCATCGGTCGCTTGTGTATGGCGCTGCTTGGCTCGCAAGCCGAAGCCGAAGACGCGACCCAAGAGATCCTGCTTGAGGCCCACGCCAGCTTCGCCAATTGGCGCGCTGAGGGCAGACTGAAATCCTGGCTGTTCACCATCGCCCGCAGGCGCTGCGCCAGGACGCTAGAGAAGCGGGGCCGGCGCGAGAACCGCCTGCGCCTGGTGCCGTCGGCCCCAGGCACTGAGCACGCGGAGGAATGGCTGCTGCGTCGCGAGCGCGCCGAGCGGGCCCGCTCAGCCATTGAGCAGATCCGACCCAGCGAGCGTGAGGCGCTGACCCTGCGCTACGCCGCCGAATTGAGTTTCCGTGAGGTTGGAGATGCGTGCGGGATCGACGAAGCCGCAGCCAGAAAACGTGTTTCGCGGGCCCTGGCGCGCCTGCGAAGTGTGATCGAAAGCAACGAGTGAGGCAGACATGAGCCAAGAAGACGACACCCGATCCGGCGGCCGCATCGGCAGCACAGGCCTCCTGAAGATCGATGACCACTTGGTCGACCTGATCGAGGGCAGCGCGAGCGACGCGGTGCTCGATCTAGTCGCCGGCTCGGATCAGCACCGCGACGCGCGCTTCGAAGCGGAACAAGCCGCCGCGCTAGCGGCGGCGTCCGGTGCTGACTTTCAGCTGCCTGGAGACTTTGAGGCGCGGGTGATGGCCGCCCACGACGCGGGTTTCCATGGGGTCCCAACCTCGGAGCTCGCCGCGCGCGGGTCCGAAGGCGCCGTCCCTCCACCCCCACAAACCTTGCCCATCTTAGAGCCGGGCGCTGAGTCGGCCCAGGCCGCGGACGCACAGGCCGAGGCTGCGCGAGCCGAGGCAGAGGCGCCGTTCACCGCAGTGCGCTCGGGGAGCACCGAGATCGACATCCCCGCGCTGGCGGAGCGGCGCCAGCAGCGCGTCACCGAAGACATGTCAGCGCTACCCAGCGCGGAAACAGGCGCCCACTCCCGGCCTGCTCAACCAAAGGCTGATGGCGAGACCTCCGCTACGGCGACCACTGAGGGCGAGCTCAGCGTCCTCGCGGCTGCTCCTAAGCCAGGCAAATCGCGGCGTCGTTTGTACCTGGGTGTCGGCGCTGGCCTGGCGGCTGCCGCTGCCGCGGCGCTGATCATCGGGGTCAACTCCAAGGGCGCGATGGAGGATGCCTTCGTCGCTAGCAGCGGCTGGCATGGCAGCGTGTCCCAGGCTATCGGCAGTGGTCTACAAGTCTGCGACGCACAGGGCCAAGAGTGCAGCGCCGCCGCCGAGGACGCAGAGGTTCCGTCTGGTCGCGTGCTGCGCACTGACTCGCGCACCCAAGCTAGACTCGCGCTGTCTGACGGCAGCGAAATCACGCTGGATCGCTCGACAGAGGTCGCGCTGGTGGCCGGCGAAGTGCGCCACGCGCGGCTGCTCAGCGGGCGCCTGGGCGCAGACGTCGCGAAGCTTGAAGGCAAGCGCGCGCATATCATTTTGCCGCACGGCAAGATTGAGGTGCTGGGCACCAAGTTCGTGGTGACGACCATCGGCGACTCAACCAGCGTCGACGTCAGCCGCGGCGCGGTGAAGTTGATGGACGAGCGCGGCCGCGAGGTCGTGGTACGCGCAGGTGAAGAGGGGCGCCTAGACCGAGGCGTCCCACCCTACGCCGCCAACGCGCCTACGTTGGGTGAGTCGATGGCTTGGACTGATCTCGCCACGCCGGATGAGAAAGAAGAGCACGACATCCGCGGCCTCGGCGAGCTGCGCGCGAAGAAGCCCGGTGAGACCGCGGAGCGCAAGGGCGCCGTCCGCCTGACCACCCACCGCATCAAGGTGCGCGTCGTGGGCCAGGTCGCGCGCACTGAGGTGGAGGAGGTCTTCAGCAACCAGACCGACGAGACCCTTGAGGGGATCTTCCGCTTTCCGATCCCACCAGACGCGAACATCGAGCGCCTCGCGCTGGAGGTGGATGGCAAGCTGGAGGAGGGCGCGTTCGTGGACCGTGAGCGAGCCGCCGCGATTTGGCGAGGCTCCATCGTCAACGCCGCGCCTCAGGCGAGGAAATTAATCCGTGAGGAGATTATTTGGGTCCCAGGGCCGTGGAGAGATCCAGCGCTGCTCGAGTGGCAGCGCGGCGGGCGCTTTGAGCTGCGCATCTTCCCCATCCCGAAGCGCGGCTCACGCCGCGTGATCTTGGCGTACACCCAGCTGATCAAGCCCACCGGCGGCGTACGGCGCTACATTTACCCGCTCGCTCATGATCCCAGCGGGACCACCGAGGTGGATCGCTTCTCCATCGACCTTCAGGTCAAGGGCCACGACGCGCAGTTCGGCGTGCGCACCGTCGGCTACGATCTGTCCGACGACACCTCAAAGCCTGATACCTCCCGGAAAACGCTGGAGACGCAGCAGTTCACCCCCGCCGGCGACCTAGTGGTCGAGTATGCCCTGCCGAACCGCGATCAAGAGCTCACCGCCTGGGCCTACAAGCCCACCTCCGAAGACGTCAGCCGCGACGCCGCGGCCGCCAAGTCCACGCCCGGCTCCGTCGGCGAGAAAGAGGCGAGCTACGTCGCCATCGCGCTGCGCCCCAAGCTGCCGCGCGCGAGTGAGGGAGCTCAGCGTGACTTCGCCTTCGTGGTCGACGCCAGCCGCTCGATGTTCGGTGAGCGCTATGAGCGCGCCAGCGCGCTGGCAGCGCGGGTGATCCGCGAGCTTGACGGCGACGATCGGGTCACCGTGCTGGCTTGTGACTCCAGCTGCCGCACCATGAGCGGTGGCATGCTGCCACCCGGCGCCGAGACAGCGGCGCTCGCGCGAAATTTCCTCGCCGCGGAGCCCCCAGAGGGCGGCTCAGACGTCGGCGCGGCGGTCGACGCAGCCAGGCTCGCGGTGCCACGCGACGCGGGGCGCAGCCTGCGCGTGGTGTACATCGGCGACGGCACGCCCACGGTGGGCGCCATTTTGCCCGCTTACGTCGAGCGCTGGGTGCAACGTTCGCTTCCTCGCGGCGATGGAACGGTGACCGCCGTGGCCATCGGCACCGACTCGGATCTCGACACGCTGAGCGCCATGACCCGCGGCGGCGGCGGCGTGGTCTTGCCCTATGTGCCCGGTCAACGGCTGTCTGAGGCTGCCTTCGCGGTGCTCGGCGCGACCTACGGCAGCAGCCTGTCTGATGTGCGGGTTGAGCTGCCGGCTGGGCTGACAGAGATCGCCCCTAAGCGCCTAGACAGCATCATCGCTGGCGGCGAGCAGCTAGTCGTCGCGCGCATGAGCGGCGACCAGAGCAGCGGCAGCGTGGTGCTCCGCGGTAAGCTCGGCGGCAAAGACTTTGAGCAGCGCTACCCGCTCAACCTCAGCGCGACCAGTGATCGCGGGAACACCTTCGTGCCGCGCATGTTCGCCGCCGCCAAGATCGCCGATCTTGAGCAGGAGACCGGCGCTGCCGCGAAGAAAGAAGCCATTGAGCTGTCAAAGCGCTTCGACGTCGCGAGCCGCTTCACCTCGCTGCTAGTGCTCGAGAGCCCCGCCATGTTCAAGGCGTTTGGCTTGGACAACAGCCGGGCCCTGCCCGAGTGGAGCGGCGAAGAAGCCGCCACCGCGACTGGCGCCGACGGCGAAGTCGACTTCGATGACGAGCGCTCCGAAGGGCAACAGATGGCGGGCGGCCTGCCAGGTACCGACCATTCTGAGCTTGGCGCTAGTGGCTTTGGGAGCAGCGCTGGCGCTGAGCGGCCGCGCTCAAAGGCATCACCGAGCCCCGCCGCCACCATCGCGGCGCCTGAAGAAGCCGCGTCACCCCCGGCTTCACGCCCGGCGCCTTCAAAGCCCATGGCTGACTTGGCCGACCCGTGGAACTCGTGGGATCGCCCCCGCCCCCCTCGGCCCCAGCCGCAGCCCCGGCGGATGATCCCGATGCGCCGCGTGTTCGAGCGCACGGGGGTGGTGTCAACCACCAACCTAGTACCCAGCAGCGCGACCCCGGACAAAATCGCGGAAGCGGAGCGCGAGATGCAGATCGACGGCAACCGCCGCAACGCGGTCAAGCGTCTGTTCGATCTGCTCGCGCTGAGCGGCGACCTAGAGCGCGCTCAGACCGTGGCTGAGCGCTGGTCCGAGAAAGACCCGCTCGACCCCGAGGCGCTCACTGCCCGCGCGGATCTACTGGCGCAGAGCGGCCAGCGCGAGCGAGCTATCCGGCTCTTAGGCAGCGTGATCGACGCGCGCCCGGGGGACGTCGCCGGCCAGCAGCGCCTCGCGCGGCTCCATCGCTGGGCAGGGCGCCCGGAGCAGGGCTGCCGCTTTAGCCTCGCGATCGCCCAGATCAAGAGCGACGACTCAAAGCTCCTCGCGGAGTCGGTCCGTTGCGCACGCGAGACCGGCGTGAGCTGGATGGCGGAGCGCATGCTGGACGCCGCTGATACCCCGACTCGCGCGGCCGCCGAGCGGCTCGCGGCCAACCCCACCCCAAAGGACGCGCTCTCGGGAGATTTCCGAGTGGAAGCGACTTGGAGCGGAGACAACAGCGATCTCGATCTGGCGCTGCTGCACCCCGACGGGCACCGCGTGTCCTGGCTCGGCGCGCCGACTCGGTCGGTGATCACGGCCACCGACGTCACCAGCACCAGCCGCGAGGGCCTGGCGCTGCGCGGGGCAAAGACCGGCGAATACGTGGTAGAAATCGTGCGCGCTAGTGGCTTTGGGCCAGTCAGCGGGCGGGTCACCCTGAACGTGGCTGGCAAGAAGACGGAGATCCCGTTTACTCTGGACGGCCAGAGGCGCACCCTCGGCGTGGTCAAGATCTCCATGACTTCACGCCTCGTGCCTGTGAGGGGCGGCCAGGGCGGCTGGAGGTAGTGCGGCTGGAGGTAGTGCGGCGGCGCGCTCCCATCGAGTGTAAGTCAATCTCCACGTAGACGTTCCAAGGTCACTATGAGGATCTCGCTCTTTCACCCATCTCTGTTGGTCTCCACCCTGACCTTGGGGATCGCCGCCGCTGGCTGCAGCTCCAACCCCCCCCCGCGCGGCAGTGAGCAAGTCGCGGCGGCGAGCGGCGGCGCGGGCAACACCCTGCTCGTCGCCGAGGATCCTGGCGACCCTGGAGACGAACCAGGAGAGTGGGGCATCGTCGGCGACCCGAATGATCCGGACTACCCGGCGGTGGTCGACAAGGTCGTGAACATGGTCCGCGACCCGGGCGTACAACGCATGACCCAGCGCCGCGGGCTCAACGTGCTGGACGTGACCTGGGAGGACACGGGGCGCGCGCAGGGCTCGGCGCTCGGGCCAAACATCAGCGACGTCACGCTGCAGGTGCGCTACGTCCCCACAGGTCAGCAACGCGAGACGACGGCGCTGATGCCGGTGATTCGCTTCCCGAACTTCAGCGACCGCACCGGCGACGTGAAGGCCGACAAGTTCTTGCTCCGCGTTGGCAACCATCAGGACGCGGACAAGCTCACCAGCGTCCCGCTCAGCGCGGTGCTGAAGAACGTCAACCGGTTCCTCTCGGCACCGCGCAGCGTGCTCGGCAGCGGAAACCTAAGCGCGCCGCGGGACTCCCACTACCTGATGAGCGCGCAGGCCGTGTTCTTGCCCATCCCCAAGCAGGGCAAGGCGGAGTTCAACCCGGTGGTGTTCAACTACCAGTCAGCGCCGGGCTCGCCCGCCGTGCTGACCATCTTGGCTACTCGGCAAGGCACTAGCATTTCCGTTGTGGAAAATAGACCAGAAGACAGCACGATCCGCGGCTGGGGCCAGGAGCTGTACTTCAACGACGAGGGACAAAAGGCGGCCTTCACCGCGGAGCGCCGCAGCGACGTGGAGCGGCGCATCGCGAAACAAGGCGGGCCCAAGACGGCAGATGACCGCTCGGCCCTTCAGAAGGGCGCGGATGTCCTGTTCTTGATCCAAGTGCCGCTGAAGCACCGCCAGCGCGGGCGCCTCGGCGGCTCGTTCGCAGCGGAGGGCGCAGCACCCGCACCACCCATGCAGATGGCTCCGCCGTCTGAGATGCCGGCCAAGAGCGCAGCGGACGAGGAGAGCGATGTGGAGCAGGCGGTGCTCGGACACGGCAAGGCGCGCGGCCCGTTCATCGAGGGCAACGGGCTACGCCTCGAGCGCGACCCCCAGTTCCCGATCCGCATCACGGTGCAGTTCTACAAGGCGACCAGCAACGGCGTGGTCAGCGAACGCGACCTGGATGGCATCGCCAAGTCGATAGGCGGCGTCTACGAGCACGCAGATTTCGTTGGATCACTAGTTATTCCCCAGGGCGATCCGCTGCGCCCCACGTCGTGGCAGAAGATCCCCGGTGAGTGGTTCCCTTGGTAGCGTTTACTTGAGCTCAGCCTTTAGAAGCCGCCCCCTCCACCCGCTCAAGAAACCATCGAGCGCCCTCATCAATCGCGCGTCGCAGCTGTACCTGGTCGCCGCGCGAAGGTGTATGGTGCGCCACCATGGGCGGCGGCGCTCTCCTCCTCATCATCACGCTGCTCTTAGTCAGCCTCGGGGTCATCGAGCTCTGGCTGCACCGGCGTAACCTGAAGCGCATCCCAGTGCGCATTCACGTCAATGGCACGCGCGGCAAGTCCAGCGTGGTGCGCCTGATCGCTGCTGGGTTGCGGGCGGGAGGGCTCAGGACCTGCGCCAAGACCACCGGCACGTTGGCCAGGATGATCCTGCCCGATGGTCGCGAGGTGCCGATCTACCGACCCGCCGGCGCCAACGTGATTGAGCAAAAGCGCATCGTGGCCACCGCCGCTTATGCGGGGGCAGAGGTGTTGGTGATTGAGTGCATGGCGCTGCAGCCCGAGCTGCAGAGCCTGTGTGAGGTCAAGCTGGTGCGGGCGACCCACGCCGTGATCACCAACGCGCGGCCCGATCACCTAGACGTCATGGGCCCGACGGACCGCGACGTGGCCCTCGCGCTGGCGGGCATGACGCCGCGCGGCGGCAAGCTGTTCACTGCGGAAACAGACAACATCGAAGTGCTGGCGACCGCCGCTAAAGATCGCGGCTCCAAGTTGGTTCGAATCGAAGACGACGCGATCGAGGCCGTCACGGCGGCGGAGCTGGCCGGCTTCAAGTACACCGAGCACCCGTCAAACCTCGCGCTCGCGCTGGCGGTGTGTGAAGACCTAGGCGTGGATCGTCAGACGGCGCTGCTCGGGATGTGGGCAGCCCAGCCAGACCCCGGCGCGATGACCGAGCACGAGCTGGATTTCTTCGGGCGCCGCATCGCCTTCGTGAACGGCTTCGCCGCGAACGATCCAGTCAGCACCGAGCAAATTTGGCGCGCGTCGGTCAACAAGTACAGCGACCGCGCCCTGCGCGTCGCGGTGTTTAATTGCCGCGAGGATCGCCCAGATCGTTCGAAAGAGCTAGCCCGGAGCTTCGTCAACTGGCCCAGCGCTGACTTTGTGGTGCTGATGGGCACCGGCACCTACTCGTTCGCGCGCGAGGCCTCACGAGCCGGCTTCGACAGCACACAGCTCATCTTCGCCGAAGGCCTCGCCATCGACGACCTGTTCGAACGCATCATTGATTTGATCCCTGGCTCAGCCCTGGTGATGGGCATGGGCAACGTCGGTGGCCAAGGGCTCGGGCTCGTCCGCTACTTCCACAACCGGTCCTCCGCCCACGACGACCACGCGGGCGGGCCGCGATCCCACGCCAGCTGGGACGAACTGGGTTCGGCGCCGCGCGTCGACCGAAGGAGTGTTTTGAGTTGAACCTTGAGCTTTTGCCTCTCTCCGTCGGGATCGGCCTCGCGGTCAGCCTGCTGTTTACAGAGGCCTTCGGCATCGCCGCAGGCGGGATGATCGTCCCAGGCTATCTGGCGCTGGCGCTGTCCCGGCCGCTGGACGTGGTGTTCACGGTCGGCGCCGCCTTGATCACCTTCGTGGTCGTCCACGCCATCAGCGCGTTCGTCGTCGTCTACGGGCGGCGGCGGACGGTGCTGATGATCCTGGTCGGCTATCTGACTGGCATGTTAATCCGCGCGGTCCCTGGAGCCGAGCTAGGCGGCCCAGAGGCGCAGATCGTGGGCTACATCATCCCAGGCTTGATCGCCATCTGGTTGGATCGGCAGGGGGTGGTGGAGACGCTCACGGCGCTGACCACAGCGTCTATCGTGGTGCGCCTAGTGCTGGTGGCCGTCGTCGGCGCAGAGCTCCCAACATGAAAAAACTATACTGGCGTCCGCAGGGTGTCTCTCGAGCAGCGCTGCTGCTGATCTGCGTGGTGGCGGTGCTGGCGCTGCTCGCGGTGCACATCTTCCCGCAGGTGAAGCGCCAGCCGTGGCACACCGAAAAGCTCGCTGCGGCGCGCCTCGCCCGAGACTGCATGGCGGCGATCAAGCAGGAGAAGATCCGGCGCGCCATCGTGATCGACAAGCGTTTAGACCCCGCGGAAACCGGAATGATCGGCGCGAGCATCACGCCCGTGACCTCAAACACCGGCTACATCGACGCCAAGCTGACCAGCACCAACCCAAACTTCGCCGCGGTGATGGTGCACCTGCTCAAGAAGGCCGGCGTCGAGCGAGGTGACGCCGTCGCCGTGGGCGTGTCAGGTTCGTTCCCGGCGCTCAACACCTCGACGTACGCCGCGCTGGCCACCCTGGGCGCGGCGCCGGTGATCATCGCGAGCGCCGCCTCGAGTGAGTTCGGCGCCAACCAAGTGGGCTACGTCTGGCTCGACATGGAAGCGACGCTGGTCGACAAAAAGCTCATCGGTTTCCGCTCCCAGGCCGCGAGCCTGGGCGGCATCGACGATCGCGGCGTGGGGATGAGCGACACCGGGCGCACGCTGCTCGAAGAATCGATGCTGCGCAATCGCGTCCAGCACCTCGACTCGAGCACGTTAGCGGACGCCATCGACACCCGCATGGCGCTCTATGATCGCTTGGCTGGCGACCGGCCGATCCGCGCCTATGTCAACGTCGGCGGCGGCTCCGCCTCAGTCGGTACGCACGTCGGAAAGAAGCAGTTCAAGCCTGGCCTGAATATGACGCTTCCCCGCGGCGAAGAGCTGGAGGACTCTGTCATGCTGCGCTTCGCGCGCCGCGACATCCCCGTGATCCACCTGTCGCGGATCAAGCTCCTCGCCGAGAAGTTCGGGCTCCCGGTAGAACAGCGGGTCGAGGTGCCGGTCGGTCAGGGCGAGGTCTACCAGCGAGCTGAGCCCAACCGGTGGCTCGCTGGCGCGGGCGCGCTCGCGATCCTGCTCAGCATGTTGGCGTTTATCCGTATGGATTTTGGCGTCCGCGTCCTGCGCGTCTCCCAGCGCAAGCCCACCGGGCACCCCGAGCAAATGGTCTAGCGGCGCCCGCACCGTAGGCCGCAGCACCCCATCACCCGATACCCCCCCCTGCCCCAGAGACCGCGACGGTTGCAGCGCGCTCGCTACCGAGCCGAGCTAGCAGCCGCGCCGAGTCGACGTTGGCGAGGAGCCAGGCGTGTCCGAGGACGCGGCAAACTGGCGCACACGAACTTGACGCTCAGGGACTGAGCCGTCCGACAGCGGGCGGCGCAGGGCGACGCAGGCGACCGCCGCGGTGCAGCGGTCTGTCGACGTGCGTCGGCGCGCTTGGGCTGGCAACTTCGCCCTGGTAGCCGTCAAACTTCGACGTGCATGGCCTGATCCAAGCGACCCACGGTCAGTGTTCAACCCCGGCAGCCAAACCACGGGTTTCGGGTTTAGCGGACCGCCAGTCAACCCACCCCTCGGCTAAGCGCCTGGCGGGCAGGTCGCTGCCCAGCGCGCGGAAGGAGAAATCGCGCGAGGGGCGACTGGAGAGCTTGAAACCAGCCGGCCTGGGCGTGCAACCGCCGTGACAACGTGTTAGAGCCGGCGGCTCGTGAGCGTCGTCCACACTATCGATTGGGTCGTTTTCGTCGTCACTGTCCTCGGCGTGATGGGGCTCGACCTATTGGTATTTGGGCGCCACTCGCACCACGTCTCGTTTCGTGAGTCGACGATTCGCAGCCTAGTGTGGATCGGCGTATCCTTGGCGTTCAACGTATATCTGTACGTGCGTCATGGCAGCGACACCGCCGTACCGTTCTTCCTCGCGTACGTCGTCGAGAAGTCGCTCTCTGTAGACAACCTGTTTGTTTTCCTTGCGGTATTTGGCTACTTCAAGATCCCGGACCAGCACCAACAGCGCGTGCTGTTCTGGGGGGTGTTCGGCGCGGTCGTCATGCGCGCCATCTTCATCCTGCTCGGCGCCGCGCTGCTCGCCAAGTTCAGCTGGACCATGTACGTGTTCGGCGGTTTCCTGATCTACACCGGCGTCAAGCTAGGCTTTGGAAGTGGAGACGATGAGATCGATCCGTCCAACAGCCCCGCGCTGCGCTTCGCCAAGCGATTTCTACGCACCACCCCCGACTTAGACGGCGAAAAGTTCACGACCGTCAAAGACGGCGTTCGCTACGCGACGCCGCTGCTGCTGGTGCTCATCGTGATCGAGTTCACCGACGTGCTGTTCGCGGTGGACTCCGTGCCAGCAGTGCTCGCCATCTCCGATGATCTGTTCATCGTCTACGCGTCGAACATCTTCGCCATCATGGGGCTGCGCTCGCTGTACTTCATGCTCTCGGGCATGATGGGCCGCTTCCATTACCTTCACTATGGGTTGGCCGCGGTGCTGTCGTTCATCGGCGTGAAGATGGTGATCCACAGCTGGGTCAAGATCGGTAACTGGGTATCCCTAGGCGTGATCTTAGGCGTGCTAACCCTCAGCGTCGTGGCCTCGCTGTTGCGCAAGCCTGGCAAGTCGTCTGAGGCCGGCGACGCGATCGACGAAGAGAAGAGCTCCAGCTGAAGCGACCCGAGCGCTCTGCCCTGTTCAACCTCTCGAGCGCCGCGGCTGTGGCGAGCGTCACACATCGCCGCCAGACCTTGGCGCAGACTTGCCTAACGGTCCGCCCTGCGTCGCTGATGGGTATGGTCAGAACCTTTAGGCTCGCCCGCCTGTCAAGCCCGGTCGCTAGCGAGGCTTGGTCGAGAGCCGGAGCGGAACATACGCGGGTATTTGAGCGCCGATTGCGCAGACCACACGAAGCCAGCGGCCGGGATCGGCAGGCGTCGTGACGGCTAAGATACCGGGGGTGTGGATCTCGATCTGACGGTAGTTTGATCGCACAGCTGTAACCGCACGGA
>CAZKDY010000060.1:0-21068 GCA_964551615.1 uncultured Polyangiaceae bacterium | reverse complement strand
CACTGGTGGAAGCCCAGGGGGTCTAGCTGGAGCCCTTGTCCTCGGGCGACCAACTACCGCCGCAACGCTTCAATGATGCTCCGAACCTTCACAGCGTGGCTGAGACTATCGCATGCGCCTAGCTAGGTCTGCAAAGTCAGTAGCGGTCGCCACGTCGCCTGAGTCCACGCGCCGCTGACCCGTGGACTCCACGTAGAACCAACAGACGTCTTCACGGTCCACCACAAACCCTAGCCGGCGATCGGCGGTCATCAACTCGAGATTGAGTGTCTCCTGTTCCTCATCGTAGGCCATGTGCACTGCCAAGCCGGGCACGCTGCGACTCAGGAGGGGCTCCACGAACCCAAGCCCCCGCTGAAGCAAGGACGCAGCCTCACTCGAGTTTATGCTCCTCACGGCTGCTAGGAACCCGGCAAGAGGACCTGGCATCGGGACGCGCTCAGCCACGCCGCGGGTCGGCACGGCGTCCACGATCCAAGGGCGCTCGCGGACAATTTCATCGCCCCCAGTGGACCCTGCTGCGTGAAAATGAAAGGTCGCGAAAGGTAGGTACGATGTAGCGCCTGCCGAATGTTGGACCTCAAAGTTCATCTTTCCCTCCGCTGACTGCAGCATCGATCATTGCATCAATCTGTTGATGCCACCCAGGACTCTCGTGCACGAAATCGGCCAGCGCGGTCACATCGAACCTGGCCAGATCCACCTCAGGAGCTGTGTTCACGTCCGTCGTAACTAGCAATGCCTGCCTGGACTCCAAGCCCAAGTTCCCAGTAACACGACGAACGCCCGCAATAGTGTTTGTCGGTTCGTCCCATCGCCCGAAGGTCCTACGGACCGTCCACGCGCATCGCCAATCCCATTCGAAGGGCTCAGGCATATCCGCTGGTGAGGAGCACAACCCCTTACGCGCCGCCTCGAAATCGACCCCCTCGAACACGAGCCCAGAACGCACGCAAGCCAAGCGAGTCGCCTCGATCGGAAACACAGCGATGGCGGTCGCTAGATGCTTTCGCGCTTGGTCGAGAAACGCTTCAAACAGCGGAGCCTCGACGGGGACCATCTCAGCACCCGACAGCCGAATGATCTGCTGAAAGGTCGCATCCACGAACCGAGGCCCAAACCTGACGCTTCGCCCCTTGGACTCGTCGGTTAGCGCCATGATGTTCGACGCCACTCCTGACGGCTCAACCTCAACCTGAGTGATCGGCACCCACTTGCCTTCGCTCTCCCTCTCGGCAAAGGCGCCTGCGGCCTTCATTAGCGCGCCGGGCGGGGTCGGCTTCGCGTGAAAGGCACGGAGCATGTACTGGGTGACAAAGTCGAGCTTCATGGTTTGGCGCCACCAGGGCTGCGAGGATCCTGAGGCCAGGGAGCATACCCCGCAACCAGGCCGGCATTGCCATTATTCCAAGACTGAGCAAGCGCCCATGGTTCGTCCCGTCGGAAGGGCTGTCTAGAGCCACAGCCTGAACACTTGAGTATGCTTTGCTGCCCGCCCCGCTTCAGATCGGCCAGCCACCGCGCGGGGGGCCACAAGCCCTCGAAAAACCCCCAACACCACGTCCGGCGTGATGAAGTAAAGCGGTTATAGCAACTCCACTGAGACCGCCCGGTCCTATCCACCCATCCGGCCGAACGGCAACAAGGACGAAGCCTGCGCGTCTCAGGCGCCTGCCCTAGCGCCTCAAGCGTCGACGCTCTTCCTGCTTCCGCTGGTCTTTGACGAGCGCTGCCAAACGCCGAGCCCCACGGTCGATCATCTCGCACACCGCTTGCTCCAGCGTGAGCCCTCGCGGCGTCGCGTAGTTCTGAGCCATCCGCGCCGACTCATCGCTCAGCTCAACGATCGGCTCGCGCTTTGGACCTTTGGGTACGATAAGGAACGCTGGATCGCCTGCCCGTTGTCGCTGCCAAACCTCGACTAGTTGTCGATAGCTGTGCATTCCGATGACGCAGGCGCCTCGGATGTTCCAGCGCGGTACCGATAGCAATTCACCGGAGCCCCAGACGCGCAGACTGAGACCGTCGATGTTAGTGAAGGACACGACCGCGCCGCACCACAGCTCATCGCGCCCGTCACGCCGAATCATGACTCGGACGTCGGCGCCCGGCGCTAGCTCCGACTCTAGCTTTCGTCGCACTAGGCACGTCGGGGATGCCATCCGCTGGCTTCACTGACTACAGCTTCTTGCGCTCGTTCTGCTCCTGCTTTTTGAGGACAGTCGCGGCTTCTTGGAGGTCTTTCGCGGCCTCCTTGCATGATTCGTCGGCATTGCTTGAACAACTGACGCAGGAGAGCATCTCGCTGATACCCACGCCGAGAGCGGACACATTTTGAAGCATGGTCGCGCTCTCTTGCTCTTGCTTCCAGGCGCGCACGCGCTTCCATGCGGCTTGAGCGCGAGCCATGCATGCCACCGTACCACGCTCGACGCCTCGGGTTTCCTGCTCCAGCTTTAGAGCGTCGCTGGCAATGACCCGCAGCCGCGCATAGAGCGGCACTTCGTGCGTCGCCTGGACCCGCTGCAGTTCCCGCTTCTCCGTTGGCGCTGACGCTGACTCAAGCACGATGTCGAGCGTCAAGAGCGAGCACGCTTGACCGGCTGAGCAATCTCGGCGCAAGCGATCTGCCCGCTGCTGCGGCGTCCAGGACCGGGCCAACTCAGCCGTTAGCTTGGGCTCTGGCGGCGGCGTGGGGGCAGGCTGGATCGACGCCATTGCGGACGCCCGCCGCGCATCAGACGCCGCCCGTCCGCGCTCCATTTCGGCTTGTCTGGAACTCTCACCCGCGACCCAAAACCCCAGGAGAGCGAACACGCCCAAAAGCACTACGCCGAGCGCACCATAAACCGCCGCTCGTGTCGACACTGCGCCCCGCTGCCCAGCTCTGCCCATCTCGTAACGGTAGGCGTGCCGCGCAGTGTGCGCCAGCACGTCATGTTCACCTCGCCGAAGCGACGCGAATTACGCAGTTTCATTGTAGCTGGTCCAGCTGAACAGGGGCGCTGCCAGCCCGATTCGGGTGGTCCGTTCAATGGGTGCCAGGCTCACAAGCTCTGCCTTCCGTCAGCACGGCCACATCCGCTGGCTCCAAATCCAGGGGGTCGCAATCTGGCTACAGGGCGTGGCTACCAGCCATGCCCAGCGGTTCCCCGTGGTAGTTTAACGATCGCAAATTCGCTTGTTTTTAAGTGTTTCTTGGCGTTCCAAGGTGGGTCACGCCCCGCTCCGGAGCCGAGGGTCGAAGGTTCGAATCCTTCGTGGCGCGCAAATGATTCCGGGCACTTAGGTGGAAGGATCGGGGACCAGGGCGACGGGATTGGCGACGGGGCGTCGCCAGCCAGACTGCCTAGTCCTTCACGCCACCACTCTCGGGCGCCTGACTCGTGTTGTCGGAAGGAGCGTCGGGGGCAACCACCCGCGCGTGGTGCGCGATCAGACCAACCATCGCAATGTGCACGTGCTTGGGAACGCCGTCTGGGAAGACGAAGTTGCCGTGGTAGGGGTTCGGTCGCTCCCCGCGGATCTCGCGGCGCTCCCATCGAAGCACCCCGAGGTCTCGATAGACTTTCTGAGTGTGCTGGAGATGCAGCTGCTGCACCCGGGCAACCCCGAACTTAGCGTTCGCCTTGTGGTTTACGTGCCAGACAAATGCCACAAGTGGGAGGTTTAGCCCTCCGCGCGCCTCTGCGCCTCGCCTCGCACGTTCTGTGACCTCACGGCAGCGCGCTGCGACGCAGTGGCTGCTCCATCGGGAAATATTCTCCGATACGAGGACGTCCTGGTCACTCACATGGCGCACGCCTAGAGCGCACAGCACGCCAGCCCCCACCCCCGAACTCGCCGGGTTCAAGGTCGCCACGCTCTGCGGCTTTCCGTCCAGGCTTGAACGTGTCTTGCGAGGCGCGACACTGGGCCCTCACGCGACGCCTACGAAATGCCGCGTCCGGTGCACAAAGCCAGCGCTGGGGAAGCAAACGCACTGGCAGACGGTTTGGCTCTCGTCGAACGGTTGCGGGGGTGGGAAGGTCATTGAAATGAACGATCCAGAGGAAGCGCCAGGCGGGCCCGGGATCCCCGCCCGCTGGACCTCCAGCGCCAAGAGCGGGGTCGGCACCGCCCTCGGAGATCATGGCAAGGTCTGGTTCACCATCAGTCACGGCATCTTGAACGAGATCTACTACCCGCGCGCTGACCAGGCCTGCACCCGCGATTTTGGGCTGATCATCGCCGGCCCCAACGGGTTCCTTGCGGAAGAAAAGCGGCACGCCGTACACGAGCTGACGACGTCGGCCGACGGCGTCCCTGCCTTCCACCTCAAGAGCCGCTGCCCCGACAACCGCTACGCCATCGAGAAGACCATCATCGCCGATCCGAAGCGCGACGTGGTGTTGCAGCGCGTGCAGTTCCGGGCGCTCACAGGCTCCCTAGACGACTATCAGCTGTATGCGCTGCTCGCGCCGCACTTGGCGAACGCTGGCGCGGGCAATACGGGCTGGGTCGGCACCTACAAGGGGATCCCGATGCTCTTCGCCGAGCGCGCAGGCACGGCCCTCGCCGTCGCGTGCTCCAGCGATTGGCTCGCCCGGAGCGTGGGGTTTGTCGGTCGCTCAGATGGCTGGCAACAGCTGCACGCGGAGCACCGGCTCGCGCACCACTACGCCCGCGCGACGGGCGGCAACATCGCGCTCACCGGTCAGATCGATCTGGGCGCCACAGGCGGCGTGTTCACCCTCGCGGTCGGCTTCGGTCGCTCCGCCGCCGAGGCCGGTCACCGCGTGGTTGCGTCGCTGTGGGATGGGTTTGATGAGTCGTTCGCGGAGTACACCGCCGAATGGCAGGCCTGGCAGGCCAGCCTCGCCGCACCAGAGCCAGCGCGCGCCGGAACACGGGACCTCTACCGCGTCTCGACCGCGGTGCTGTTGACGCATGAGTCTGCACATTTTCCAGGCGGCATGATCGCCTCGTTATCGATTCCGTGGGGCTACTCTAAAGGCGATCACGACATCGGCGGGTATCACCTGACCTGGCCACGTGACCTGGTCGCGAGCGCCGGCGGCCTGCTCGCGGCCGGGGCGTATGAGGACGTACACCGGGTGCTCCGTTACCTCGCGGTGACGCAGGAGCTGAGCGGCCGCTGGCCGCAGAACATGTGGCTCGATGGCACGCCCTACTGGCCCGGGATCCAGATGGATGAGGCCGGGTTGCCGATTTTACTGGTCGATCTGGCGCATCGCCAGGGTGCGATCACTGACGACGACCACGCCCAGCTGTGGCCGATGGTGCGCCGCGCCGCCGCGTTCCTCGTGCAGCAGGGTCCGCTCACCGAACAGGACCGCTGGGAGGAAGAGGCCGGGTACTCGGTCTATACCCTCGCGGTCGAGGTGGCTGCGCTGCTGGCTGCCGCCGAGTTCGCGGAACACCACGAGCCGGCACTTGGGGAGTACCTGCGTGAGACGGCGGACGCGTGGAACGCGTCGATCGAGCAGTGGACCTATGTCGAGGGCACAGCGCTCGCGCGCGAGGTCGGCGTCGACGGGTACTATGTCCGTATCACGCCGCCCGGCGCCGAGTCACCACTCGACGGGAGCGTCCAGCTCAATAATCGTCGACCTGGTGAGGGCATGCTGGCGACGGCCGACTTGGTCAGCGCAGATGCGCTGGCGCTGGTGCGTTTCGGCCTCCGCGCGGCCGCTGACCCCCGGATCGTGAACACGGTCAAGGTGATCGACGCCAAGCTCAAGGCCGCGCTCCCGCAGGGCCCGATCTGGTATCGCTACAACGGTGACGGCTACGGTGAGCACGAAGACGGCTCGGCGTTCGATGGCGTCGGGGTCGGCCGTCCGTGGCCCTTGCTGATCGGTGAGCGCGCGCACTATGAGATCGCCGCGGGGCGGCTCGACGTCGCTGCCGACCTCGTGGAAGCGTACGGCCGCTTTGCCAACGACGGAGGCCTGCTCCCCGAGCAGGTCTGGGACGGCGCGGAGGTCCCCCAGCGCGAGCTCTCCCGCGGTAAGCCGTCGGGTTCCGCGATGCCCCTGGTCTGGGCGCACGCGGAGTACGTTAAACTGCGACACTCGCTGGCCGACGGCGTGGTGTTCGACATGCCACCGCAACCCGTCACGCGCTATCAGCAGGGCCGTCAGGGCACGCCGTTCGGCTGCTGGCGGTTTGACCGGATGGCGCGTAGTATTTCAGCGGGGCAGCTGCTGCGCATCGAACTGCTGGCGGCCGCCACGCTGCACTGGTCGAGTGACGATTGGGTAACCACCCACGACACCCCCACCCGCGACACCGGGCTGGGCGTGCACCTGGCCGATCTCCCGACCGCGGCGCTCCCCGCGGATTCACACGTCGATTTCACCATGCGTTGGCGCGACGCCGATCGCTGGGAAGGACGTGATTTTCGCACCTCCATCACCAACGCCAGCCCAGGTACAGCATGACCGCACCACCACACTCCGATGCCTTCGTCTTCTTTGGCGCCACCGGCGACCTCGCGTTCAAGAAGGTCTTCCCCGCGCTCCAGGCGATGATCCGCAGCGGCCACCTCGACGCGCCGATCATCGGCGTGGCGCGCCAAGACTGGTCCCTCGATAAGCTGCGTGAGCGGGCCCGCGAGTCGCTGGAGGCCAGCAGCGGCGGCGTGGACGCCGATGCCTTCACGAAGCTGTGCGGGCTGCTGCGCTATGTCGGCGGCGACTACAACGAGCGCGGCACCTTCGATCGCCTGAAAGCGGTGCTGGCTGGCGCCAAGCACCCGATCCACTATCTGGCCATCCCGCCCAGCCTGTTCCCGGTGGTGATTGAGCTCCTCGGCAGCTCCGGCGCCGCGGACAACGCGCGGGTGATCGTCGAGAAGCCGTTCGGTCGCGATCTCGCGTCGGCCAAGGCCCTGAGCGCCACCATCCACACCGTATTCCACGAGGATACGGTCTTTCGTATCGATCACTACCTCGGCAAGGAGGCGGTGCAGAACCTGCTGGTGTTCCGCTTCGCGAACACGTTCCTCGAGCCGATCTGGAATCGCAACTACATCGAGAGCGTGCAAATCACGATGGCGGAGTCGTTCGGGGTGGACGGCCGCGGCAACTTCTACGAGGAGGCCGGCGCGATCCGTGACGTGATCCAAAATCACCTGATGCAGATCATCGGGTTCGTCGCGATGGAGCCGCCCGCCACCTCGTACAATGAGGCGATCCGCGACGAACAAGTGAAGGTGTTTCGCCAAATCCGACCGCTGGATCCCGAGGCCGTGATCCGCGGCCAATTCGCCGGCTATCGCGACGAGGCTGGCGTGGCGACCAGCTCGACCGTCGAGACGTTCGCGGCGCTCCGGCTGACCGTCGATTCGTGGCGCTGGGACGGCGTCCCCTTCCTGATTCGCGCCGGTAAGGAGCTGCCCGTGACCGCCACTGAGGTGATGGTCGAGTTCAAGCGCCCACCCCTCACCACCCTCGCCCCAGGGATGGGCAACCACCTGCGCCTGCGCGTCAACCCCGATCTGCGGATCGCCCTCGGTGCGCTGATCAAGGAGCCTGGCGACAGCATGAGAGGGATCCCCACGGAACTTTCTCTGGTCGACCGCGCACCCAGCGATGAGATGAGCGCCTACGAGCGGCTCTTGATCGAAGCCATGGAAGGCGATCAGACCCTGTTCGCGCGTCAAGACGCGGTCGAGGCGGCGTGGGCTATCGTGGACCCCATCCTCGGTGACGCCACGCCAGTGCACCAGTACAAGGCAGGCAGCTGGGGCCCGCATGCCGCGGGGCTGCTGGCGAGCGATGTCGGTGGCTGGGCGAACCCAGAGGCCACGCCATGATCGTGCTCAGCATCGACATCGGTGGCAGCCACGTGAAGGTGCTGACATCGGACCGCGAGGAGTCGCGCAGGGCAGACTCAGGCGACAGCATGACCCCCTACGCCATGATCGCTGCCGTCCGTGAGATGACCGCGGATTGGCATTTTGACGCCGTGACGATCGGCTATCCTGGTGTGGTCCAACGCGGCCGCATCATCAAGGAGCCCCGGAACCTCGGGCCAGGCTGGACGAGCTTCGACTACCCTGGTGCGTTCAACTGCCCGGTCACGATCATCAACGACGCCGCCATGCAGGCGCTGGGTAGCTACAACGGTGGGACCATGCTCTTTCTTGGACTCGGGACTGGGCTTGGGTCGGCGATGATCCTCGACGACATCATTCAACCTATGGAGCTCGCGCATCTGCCGTACCGCAAGCAGCGGACCTACGAGCAGTACCTCGGGGAAGAGGGCCATGATCGGCTCGGCAAGAAGAAATGGACCAAACACGTCTGGCGGGTGGTTGAGCTGCTGCGAGCAGCCCTCCAGCCGGAGTACGTCGTGATCGGCGGGGGCAACGCCGATCGGCTCGACGAGCTCCCGCCGCACGTCCTGCGCGGCGACAACGACAACGCGTTCACGGGCGGGTTCCGCCTCTGGCAGCCGCCTCATCACATCTCATCAGGAGCTACTCCATGAAACTCGGCATGATCGGACTCGGCAGAATGGGCGCCAACATGGTGCGACGACTCGCGCGCGCTGACATCACCTGCGTGGTGCATGACCAGATGGCCGCCGCCGTCGACGCGCTGGTCAGCGAGGGCGCCATCGGCGCGCACAGCCTGCGAGCGTTGGTCGATCAGCTGCCGGCACCTCGCGCGATCTGGCTGATGGTCCCAGCTGGCGTGGTCGACGCCGCCATCGAGGAGTTGGCGCCGCTGCTGGCCGACGGCGACACGATCATCGACGGTGGCAACTCGTATTATGTCGACGACATCCGGCGCGCGAAGCAGCTCGCGACGCGCGGACTTCACTACGTCGACGTCGGCACCAGCGGCGGCGTGTGGGGGCTAGAGCGGGGCTACTGCCAGATGATCGGTGGCGAACCAGAGCCGGTCCAGCGCCTCAATCCAGTGTTCGCCGCCCTCGCGCCGCCGGCTACGTCAGCTGAACGGACCCCGGGGCGCGGCGACAAGCAGGGCACGGCAGAGCACGGGTACCTGCACTGCGGGCCGGCCGGCGCCGGCCACTTCGTCAAGATGGTCCACAACGGCATCGAGTACGGCGTGATGGCCGCCTATGCCGAAGGCTTCAACGTCCTGCGCCACGCGAACGTCGGCGCCACTTCCGTGGGGCACGACGCGGAGACGACGCCGATGCGGGAACCTGAGCTGTACCAGTACGATCTGGACGTGGGTGAGATCGCCGAGGTGTGGCGCCGGGGTAGCGTGATCGCGTCCTGGCTCCTCGACTTGACGGCTGGAGCGCTGCTCGAACAGCCTGACTTGGCGAGCTACGCGGGCCGCGTCTCAGACTCAGGTGAGGGGCGCTGGACGATCAAGGCCGCGATCGACGAGGCGGTGCCGACGCCCGTGCTGAGCGCGGCGCTCTACCAGCGCTTCTCCTCGCGCGGTGAGGCGGACTACGCCGACAAGCTGCTCTCGGCGATGCGCCACGCCTTCGGCGGCCACCACGAGAAGCAAGGCTGACCCGCCTGTGATCCCGAAGGAGCGGATCACCATCCTCGCGGATGCACAGGCCGTGGCCGCGCACGCGGCACAGCTGATCGCCGCGGCGGCGCGGGACGCAGTGCACCAGCGCGGCCAGTTCTTGCTGGCCGTGAGCGGCGGGTCGACGCCGCTGGCGATGTTCGATGCCCTGGCGGAGCAGGAGCTGCCCTGGGCGCGGGTGCAGCTCTTCCAGGTCGACGAGCGGGTGGCGCCCCTGGGTGACGCTTCACGCAACCTCACCGGGCTCACGAACCACCTGATCTCCCGGATCGAGCTCCCAGCCGACCAGCTGCACGCGATGCCCGTCGAGGCCGTCGAGCAGGTCGACGCAGCGGCGCTGTACGCCGAGCGCTTGCACCGCGTGGCGGGACGCCCACCAGCGCTCGACCTGGTCCACCTGGGGTTGGGAGCCGATGGGCACACGGCGTCGCTGGTTCCGGGAGGTTCAGCCCTCGAGGCGACGGACGATGTGGCGCTGACCGCGCTGCCCTACCAGGGACATCGTCGCATGACGCTCACCTATCCTGTGCTGGCTGGCGCGCGGCAGCTGCTGTGGGTGGTGACCGGCGCCGAGAAGGGCAACGCCCTCGACCAACTGCTACGCGGCGACTCGGGGATCCCGGCGGGGCGAGTCGCGCAAGAGCGGGCAGTGGTCATCACAGATCGGGTGGCCGGGCAGCGGTGAGCCGCGGCTGGGGCGTGCTGTAAAGAATCCGTGCGGTCGTAGCTGGCCACCGACCACCGACGCGTGCTAGGCTGCGCGCGAGATTTGCAATGCGGTTTCTGACGAGCATCCTGCTCTGGCTTTGCGTGCTGCTGGCGAGCAGCCAAGTCGGCGCACAACAGCCCCCCACGGCGCAGCCCGCGCCAGCGGCAGGCAAGGCGCTCACGGTCGGGGTCAAGGTGGCGCCGCCGTTCGTGATCGCCGATGACGATGGCTACAAGGGGCTCGCCATCGACTTGTGGCAGGAGGTCGCCGCGGAACACGGCTGGACCTACACGTATCGCGAGTACGATCTCGACGGGCTGCTAAACGCCGTGCGCGGGAGGGAGGTCGACGTTGGCCTCGGCGCGATCACCGCGACCGCGGAGCGCGAGCAGAGCATGGACTTTGCGCACCCGATCATCAGCACCGGGCTGAGCGTGGCGGTGCGCGCCGAGAGTGCCTCGGGCTGGCTCGCGGTGGTGCAGGCCCTAGTGTCTCCGGCGTTCCTGAGCGTCATCGGCCTGCTCGTACTCGTGCTGTTCACCGTGGGCGTGTTGGTGTGGGCGTTTGAGCACCGCCGCAACCCGGACCAGTTCGGCGGCAGCAAAGCGCAGGGCATTTTTACGGGCTTTTGGTGGGCCATGGTGACCATGACCACGGTGGGCTATGGCGACGCTGCGCCGCGCAGCGTGCCGGGCCGGGTCTTGGGCATGCTGTGGATGCTCACCGCGCTGATCGTCGTGTCGTTCTTCACGGCTTCGATCACCAGCGCGCTGACGGTGGGTAAGCTGCAAAATCAGATCACCAGCCCGAGCGACCTGCATAAAATCCGCGTGGCTAGCATCTCGGGCTCGACGAGTGGCAATTGGTTAGAACGCAATCATACTTCGTACGTGAAAGCCGATTCGCTAGATGGCGCGCTCACCGATCTGGCCGCCGGCCGCTGCGACGCCGTGGTGTATGACGTGCCGCTCTTGGCCTGGAGTATCCGGCAACGCTACCAGGGCCGGCTGCGCGTGTTGCCGTTTACCCTAGAACGCCAAGACTACGCCTTCGCCCTACCCACCGCGAGCCCGCTGCGCGAGTCCCTCGACACCTCGATCCTGAAACGTATCAATTCGCCTGATTGGACGGGCCGGCTCGATGAGTATTTTGGTGACGCGAAATGACCACGGTTAGCGCCAGGCCTGCTGGGCCGCGACGAGCGTGTCTGGAGGAGATCCAATGAGCCGATATGTTCTTGCTCCCTTAGCCTTCGCGAGCGCGCTGTTTGTGCAGCCATCGGTCCACGTGGATCCCAGAGCGCTGCTCGATGGCGGAGCGCTGCTCGATGGCGGAGCGCTGCGCCCAGCCGATCGCTTCGCCCTGGAGCTGCGGCTCTGCCAGGAGGCCCAGGCCGCAGACAAACCCAGCAAGTGCGCGCTCTACGGCAAGATCCAGGTGGTCGACGCCTTCCCCGACGTGAAGATCCAGGTGGTCAACGCCTTCGCCGACATCAAGGTGCAGTGGGTGGACGCCTTCCCGGACAAAGCCGGCAAATGGCAGAAGGTGACCGCCTTCCCCGACTACAAGATCCAGTTCGTGGACGCCTTCCCTGACTACAAGGTCCAGTACGTGACGGCGTTTCCGGGGTGCGACTGAGGCGCGCCGTCCACCCGTGGACACCCCAAGACCCCCGGCCAAGACCCGCCCGGGACCCGGTGCGTCGACGCTCGGCGTGGACTGACGCGGGCCCCCTGACCCGCGCCATCCGCGCCATGGGCACTCAGGGTGCTCAGGTCTTGGTGACCTCGGCTTTGAACACCACCGGGCCGTCGCCGATCTTTCGGAAATCAAAGCTACCAGCCGGCTGGCTCGCCTCCAGCGCGTAGCGCATGCAGCTTGGGTCGTGGTCCAGCGTAATGTGTAAGGTTGATCCTTGCGGTAACGCTTCGAACGCACCCAAGATGGTGCCCAGGCGATCTCTTGGTTCGACGTCACGCACGTCGACCTCGTTGGCACCTGACGGGTGGCCTGAGCCGCAGCCTGCGATCTTGCGTGAAGACAGCCAGCTGCTCCAGCGCGGCAGCTCGGCGCTGCTGCTGGGTGTCAGCACGATGGCTCCGGCGTAGCTGGCCATCGCGAGATCGACAAAGATCGGCCCGACACCGAGCCCGTCCTGGCTGTGTTGCTCTGGGCCTCCGCCGTGCAGACGCACCAGCTGTAGCTGATCGCCGGCCGCCAACCTCACCGCGCCCGATGGCGTGAGATCCTCCACCCCGGGGCGGAGCTCCCACGAGAGCCCGAGCGACCGCGGGTTATCGACCTCGCGCAAGATCGAGACCAGCTCGAGCACCAGGTCAAGATCTGTCCCGAAGCCAAACAGCAGCCTGCCCTGCGCGGCGCTAAATTCCCGCGCCAAATCTCGGGCTAGCTCGGCGTCCAGCGCGCCTGGAGGCACCGAGACCGGGACCCCGAGCGCCGCGGACGCACGAGCGAGGCGGCCCATCGGCTGCGGTTGCTCTGCGCGAATCGCGACCACACGGGCCGCACACGCCTGAGCGTGTGCGACCACGGCCTCGATGTCGTCTGTGGGGTCGACCACGAGCTCGAGGCCGTCGAGCCCGCGCGCTCGGCACGCGACATCGAAGGCGCCGATCTCGACGCCAGGCGATGCCGCCGTGCTGAGAGACAGCTTCATGCCTTATTCTTCTCGATTAGCACGCGCCAGACCTCGGGGCCCTGCTCGACGTAGGTCCAATTGAACTCTCCAGAGCGCGTCGCCTCGAACTGATGGCGGAGCGGAAATGGGTCGTGATCATTGATCAGCGTGAACCCATCGCCAGCGTCCAGCGCGTCGAACGTGCGAAAGATCGCTGGGTGCTTCTCGCGCGGAGGAACAACGCGGATATCAAGCTCTTTACCGGACATTATTGGGATCTCCTTGATTTGATGTGACTGTGAATAAACTTGAAGCGCCTGCGCGCTTCAGGGTGACTTATGGCGGATGAACAGGCGCACTAGATCTGCGGATTGCTCACGGATCTCGTAGACGAACCCGCGCTCTTCAAGCTTAGGCAGCAAGAACTTGGGGACGCGCACGTTGATCTGGAGGAGCGTCTTTCCTCGCGGCAACTTTTCTAGCGCTTCGAAAGTCAGCACCATGGGCTCGGGCGGCTCAAGGCCACGCACGTCGATGATGACCACGTCCTCTTCGTCTGGCTCGGCTGGCGCGCTCGGCGCCGCCGGCGCGGCGCCCGCTGAGGCGTCACGGTAGAACCAGATGCGCCAATCGTCGGCGGCGATTTGCTCGGTGAAGTGCGCGAGCCCCTTCTTAGCGAAGACGCCGTAGAGCGGCGCGGGCTCGAAGATGGCCCGGACCCTGAGCACGCTGTCAGGCGACAGATCACGGGCTGCGCCCATGATCTTGCCGAATGGCTCGCGGCCCGCGCGTAGATCCTCACGGACATCGACGTCGACGAGCAGCTCCGCGGGCGTCGCCAGCAGCTCAGGTGGCACCGGGGTGCTCGCCACCACGGCGACCTTCTTGTGCAGCTGCGCGAGCGGCGGCTGCGCCTGTAGCGCGCGGTTCAACTGCTCGACCAAGGCCGCAGCGTCGACGCCCGCGATTTGTGCGGCCTGCTCGACGGTGACCCGGTGCGCCATCGTCCGGCGCATCGCGAGATCCCGCAGGTTCTCGAGGGCAGGCGTGAGCGCGACGAGCACGTCCAGCAGGCGTTCGTCCTTGGCTAGTACCTCGGAGATGCGATCAGTGGCTTGAATCACAACGACCCCTTTCGAGCGAGCCCTGGGTGCCAGCGCGGCTCCCAAACTAGGCATGGAATCACCTGCTTGACCCCAGGCACGGCGCCGACGGCGCTCACGATGCCGTCGGTGATCACGCGTTCCATCGGGCACCCCTGGGTGGTCAGCGTGAAGATCACGTCGACCTCTTGCTGGTGGATCTCCACGTCGTACACCAGCCCGAGGGTTACGATGTCGAGCCCGATTTCAGGATCGATCACCTCTCCGAGGGCCATGTAGACCTCGTGGGTTGTTGATAGTTGGGTTTCACTCATGCGACCTTCTTCTGCGCCACGCGCGCGATAACGACGACCTCAAGCAGCGCTCCTATAGCCCAGATGCCGGCTGCCAGCCGAGCGAGGAGCGGCGAGGCAATGTACGTCGCGATGGCCAATCCGGCGAAGCCAGCGATCAGCAGCGCGGCGTTCACGTGGGCGATCTTCTCGGAGTACAGCTCCGCGACCTTCGGCACCTTGCGCTTACCGAGCAACGGCCCGTAGCGGTGGTTCCAGACCAGGAACGGCACGATCTTGTAGTAGTGGCCCGCCACGAACAGCGAGATCGCACCCAGCACCACGACGTAGTAGGTCGTGAGCAGATGCAAATCTGAGGTGCCGCGGATCATCGCGAACGGCGCCAACAGCACCGCGACCAGCAGGCCAATCACGCCGGCGGCCGCCAGGCGCATCCCCGGATCGATCGAGCGCCGCTTGCGGCTCCGAAAGTAGAGCGCGGCCTGGACGATTTGCGCGATCACCCCGCAGCAGCCCAGCGCGGCGGCTATATAGATCCTCACGGCCCCGCCATACGGCACCGCGAGCAGGGCCGCAGAGCTAAACAGCAGCCCAGCCGCCAGCCAAGCTGGGCGCTCAGACACGCCGTGGGTGAGGAGAAACATCGGCAGCAAGCGGTTGGCGACGCCGAGCATGACCATCAGCACGAAGCCCACGATGGCGACGTGCGCGTGCTGCCCGATGGTGCTGAACGGGTCAGCGAGGCCGCCGTCGTGGACGTAGAACGCCAGCACGACCCCATACACTGGCGTGATCAGCAAGAAGACCGCGGCGCCTACCAGCGCCCAAAACGTCAGCCCACGCTCAGGTGCGCTGAGCAGCGTGGCGGCGAGGTTCAAACCAAACAACACGAACGCGAGGCTGAGGGCAAACGCGCCCGTGAGCAGCAGCGTGCGGCTGCCCGTGAGCAGCCCGGTCACGAACAGCCCGACCCCGATCGCCTGAGCCGCGAACGACACGTGGGCCACGCCGTGAGACCGCATGGCTCTCCCCACCGCGACAGGCAAGAACTGGCAGAGCGCGCCGAAGATCGACAGCACGATCCAGCCGAGGGTGAACAGGTGAACCAACGCGACGACGCGCGGTAGAAAGAAGTGCCCGGCGGCGAGATCTGGCGCGACCACGACCAGCGTGATCGCGCCGATGACGAAATAGAGCAGCGCAGCAGCGAAGTGCTCGCCCACCAGCAGCGGCGGCGCGAGCTGCGGCGCCACTGGCGTCGCCGACGGCAGCGCGGATGAGCCGCGCCGTACATTGATGACGGAAGGGATCATCGACTGCGCGTGTAGCACGCTGCGTGCCAGCTTGAGCTCAGGTCGCGCGGCGGACGTTCTCGAGCTTGCGATACAGGGTCCGCTCGGACACCCCCAGGGAGCGCGCGAGCCCCGCGCGATCCCCGGTCCGCAGCGCCGCCCAACGCAGGTACTCAGCCTCGACCTGATCGAGCGCCATCACGTCGCTCACCACGAAATCATCCACGCTGGTGCGAGCGGCGGCCTCTGGTCGCCGCCCGCCTGCGGACAAGATCTCCTGCGACAGGTGCTCGGCGCGCAGCTCATCCCCGTCGGCCAACAGCACCATGCGCTCGACGACGTTGCGCAGCTCGCGCACGTTGCCTGGCCAGTCGTATTCGACGAGACGCGCCAGCGCACGAGCCTCGATCCGCTTGCCAGGGTGCTTGGCGGCCAACAGCTCCTGACACAGCAGCGGGATGTCGCTGCGCCGCTCGCGCAGGGGCGGCAAGACCACTGGGAACGCGTTGATGCGGTAGTAGAGATCGCGCCGGAAGGCGCCCTCCTCCACCATCGAAGCGAGATCGCGGTGGGTCGCGCACACCAGCCGGAAGTCCGCGCGGCGCGGCTCCGTCCCGCCGACTTTTCGGAACGTCCCCGACTCGATCAGACGCAGCAGCTTGACCTGAAACGTGAGCGGGACATCGCCAATTTCGTCGAGGAATAGCGTGCCTCCAGCGGTCGCCTCGATCAGCCCACGCTTGCTCTTTTGGGCGCCTGTGAACGCACCCTGCTCATAGCCGAACAGCTCAGACTCAAACAGCGCTTCAGGCAAGCCGCTGCACTCGACCGGCATGAACGGTCGCTGCCTGCGCCCGCTCATTTGGTGGATGGCTCGCGCGGCCAGCTCCTTACCCGTCCCTGACTCCCCGAGGAACAGCACCGGGACATCACTGGGCGCCGCGCGCTGCAGCAAGCCGAGGGCGCGCAAGAAGCTCGGCGCGCGGCCGACGAGCTCGCCCTGGCGGTCGGCGCGTGACTCTTGGATCTCGTGGATGCGCTCTAAGAAGTAGGCGACGTGCCCGTCTACGTCGAGGATCGGCTCCACCTCGACGTCCACGTGCCGAGGCCCCGCCGCGCCGTGCTGAATGTGGAAAATCCGTTGCCGGCGCCCCGACTCGACGGTCGCCCGTAGCGGACAAGCCTCGCCGTTCTCGTCGCAAGGGGACGCGAAGTCGTGGGACGCCGTGTAGCAGGACATCCCGACGTCGCCGTACTTGGCCTGGTAGGCGTCGTTCGCCGCCAGGATCTGGTGGTCAATCGCCAGCAGGATCGCGGGCTCTGCCACGTTATTGAGCATCGCGAGCAGCGCGCTGGTGATCGGGGGCGGCTTGTTTCTGAGCTTCAACAGCATGGGCCATCTATGTCAGAAATGGCAGTTTACGCCAGCCTGCGTCTGCCAAATTTAGCAGTTCTTGCCGGCCGAGGGGCATCGCTGCGGCTCCCACGCAGATCCAGCGGTTGAGCGGCGCGCAAGCTCTTGGCACACCACTCGCTAAGCAGCTCGCAAAGCGAGGCGCTGGTGCGCTAAACGCTGCCCACAGAGAGATCACATGCAGAGCCCGATCATCACCATCACCGAGAGCGCGCTCCGGGTCCTAGGCGAGGCTGCGCAGGAGGTGGACGCGACCGACGTGCTCCGACTCAGCATCGATGCTCAGTTTCAGAATGACCTGGTCCTAGGTCCAACGGAGCCCGACGACGTTCTGGTCACGGTCAGCGGCGTCACGGTGGCGATGACCGCGGCCACCGCGCGCCGCGCCGACGGCCTGAAGATCGACTACGTGGACGACGTTCACGGTGAGACGGGCTTCAAGCTCGATAACCCCAATCAATCGCCGCCAGCCAAGGGGATCTGCCCCGCAGATTTGGTGGAGCTGCTGGCCAAGCGCGAGCCGCTCGAGTTCATCGACGCCCGCGGCGAAGCAGAGCGCGCGAGGGCGAGCGTCGCAGCTTCGCGGGCGCTGGACGCTGAGTACGAGCGTGAGCTGCTGGCGATGCCCAAGACGCGCAAGCTGGTGTTCATGGCTCACCATAGCCGCGGCGGTCAGAGCGCGGCGCTCCGCTTCTTTGAGCGCGGCTTCACCAACATTTGGTACGTGGTGGGTGGGATCGACGGCTGGTCGACCATGGATCCTGACGTCCCACGCTACTGACCAACGCTCAGGGCCCGCGGCGGCCCCTCGGCTCAGTCACAGGCGTCGGTCGGTGCGCCGGTGCACTCAGCTAGTTCCGCGAGGCAATTGGTACCGCCATCGCGGCCGCAGCGGCAGTCTCGGCACGCCTGGGCTTTAGGATCGGGCAGGCAGATGACGCCGCAGTCCTTGAAGCTGCACTCAGCGCTCTGTGCGTAGCAGGCTGTACAGCTCACGCTGAGCCCAGTCTCTTGGGACAGGCACTCTGCGACCCCTGCTACGAACCCGCTCGAGCCGGGCCCACCACCCGCCATCACCAGCGGCATCACGCAGCCCCGAGTGACCGCGTCGAGATCGAGATCCGGATCCGCCGCGAAGACGCCGAGGTCCGGTTGGCTGGTGCAGCCGAGCGCCGCGGCGTCGTCAGTGGCGCTCCCTGCATCACCCGGCGCCCTGACCTCTGAAGCTGGCTCGCCGCAGCCGCCGAGGACACAAAGCACTAGAAAATATCGCCGCAAACGCCGCATCTCAACCTCCAAACGCGTACGACAGATCCAGGTAGATGCCGTGGACCTGCACCCGGTATTCCCCGGGGTAACCACAAAAGGCGCACGGCTCCGAGCTCGCGACGTCGCCCTCGGTCACCTGTGTCGAGCCAAAGCGGTAGCTGTAGGCCGCGTTGGCCCGCCATCGCTCGGCGACGTAGCCGGCTCCGCAAGTCAGCATCTGGGTGGACGTAGGCGGCGGGCCGAAGGCCGTCGGGTACGCCGGGGTCGCCGTCGCGCCGTCGAAGGCGTAGCCCACGCGGATCGGCAGTCGTTCGCCCGCTAGCGCGCGATACTCCAGCCCGCCCCGCGCGCCCCAGCTGTCCTGCCAACCGAACACGTTGGGCAGGCTGGCGCTGCGCCCGTCATCGAACTCGACGTCGAGGGCGGTGCGCCCGTTCTGGCTGTTGAGGCCATAGTCCACGTCCAGGGTAGCGCTGAACCGACCATAATCCGTACGGATACCTGCTGCGGCTCTCGCGGGGAGCACGAAGGTGGTCTGCACGTGGTCTATCGGCGCCGCCAAGGCGTACCCCCCACCCCCATCTACCGGGACGCGGACGGTGTGGCGATAGCTGAGCCCCAGCATCAACGCCCGGCGCTTTGCTCGCGCGCCTCCCCACTTGCGCTCCCACTGGGCGCCTAGCCTAAGCCCGCGCCAGTCGACGCCCGACATGCTGACGTCGATGCCCGGCTGAGCAGCTCGCGCGCCGCGCGCGTATCGGCGCATGGTCATCGCGGTGACGCGATAGCCCGCGCCTAGACTAAAGCCGTGCGGAAGCGTCAGCCCCAGCGCCGGCGACGCCTCCAGCATGACCGCGCGCATCTCATCGGTGGTCTCGCCCAGCGCCCCCGGGTATTGGTACGAAGCGCCCGCCGCGGCGATCGGGTACACGGCGAACCCCGCGGCGAGCCACTCAGTCAGGCGCAGCGCGCCGCCCGCCAGTCCAAAGGGGGCGGCCATGGGCTGTGCGTCCACGTTGACCCGCCTCGCAGGCGCTGCGTGGATCCGCGGCAACAGGAAGCCAGCCGCGACCAGCAACTCAGCGCGCTCAATTCGGCCAACCCCAGCTGGGTTATGCAACACGGCCGCCGTACCCGAGGCGTAGCTGACCGCGGCGCCGCCCACGCCGAGGTGCCGCGCAGAGTGCCCGAGGAAGGTATCAAACCCGCCAGCGCGCGCCGGTGCGGCCCAGCTGAACGCGGCGCTGACCACGGCAGCGGATAGCCACCGCGCTGAGCGAGATCGACGCCAGCCACGAAGCGACATTCCCCCACCCCATACTGAAATTGACATTCAATTTCAATAACAGAGTTCGTACCTCAAGGATTTCAACGGCTAGGGAGCATGGGGGGTGGAGGGCCTGGCTCGGGGGTGCTCACCCACGACGGTCTCTGCGTCCCTCGCTACGCTCCCTATACCCGAAGGGGTGGTACGTGAAGTGGCTCGGCGAACCGACCGAGCCGCCCACGCTCGCACCCTCGCGCGGCCCGCCGTGGTTCAAGAGCCGGGTCATCCGCCGCAAGCTCGGAGAGCTGGTTCAGGCGGAGCTGTTCGACGCGCACTGAACACGCGCGCGCCGATCTGCCTAACCAGATCTCGCGACGTGGTCCTTGGCCGCCGCCACAACGTCGCCGACATGGCCGCGGCCGCGCCTACTCCGGCAGCTCTCCCCAGCCCCGGAATACCGCTCCGAGGTCGAGGCTCACGCCGAGCGAGGTGAGCTGCAGCGAGGCGCCGCTCGGGCCATCGAGAGCAGTCCTCTTCCAGCGATCCGGGTCTTCGTCGCGCTCGTACAGCTCGACGGCCCCAGTCGTGGCGTCGACGAGCAGGTAGCCCTTCATCGATGCGAGGCGGCTGTACGCGTTCCATTTCGCGACACGGTCGTAGCTCTGCGTCGAGGCGCTGAGCACCTCGACGAGCAGCGTTGGGTTGATCGCCGCGTTGGAGTCATCGCTCGCCGTCTGGATCGGGCCGCAGATCACGGTGACGTCAGGGTAGAAGCTGGCATTGAGCGCCTCGACCCGCACCCGGAGATCGGAGTTGTACGGCTCGCAGGACGAGCCGTACAACGCGGTCGCGAGCTCGGTGAGGACGCGGGTGCTGAGAGCGCTATGGCGCACGCTGCCGCCCGGCATCGCGAGGACGAATCCGTCCCAGTACTCACGCTTGTCGCCAGCTCCGTCTTCTCCCGCGAGAAATTCGGAGTAGGCAAGACGGAGGACTTCGGCTGCGCTCACCAAGGCAGCCTATCACGCTGATGTGACGTTTTCAGCAAGCCAGGCGCTTTGACGATGGCATCGGGGACGACGACGCATCGGCTTCGAAATGCGCGCATTCCTCCGCAGCCCATCGCGATCACCGCGCGGCGCCCGGACAGGCTCAGGGCTTTCCGCATCAGGCTGGCGAGCGCGGTCGTGGCCATGCCGATCATGCTTCCGAAGCCTACGTAGATGGGTGGCTCACCGGCAAACAGGAACGGGAGTCGCCGATCGCGTTCAAAGAACTCGAGCACCTTCGGAGATGCGGGCATACCGACGGCGTCATCATGGCGAACGTGAGTGTCAGCCGTCCAGCACGTCAGTCAGGCTGTTCTTGAACAGCACGCGCTCGGCCCATGCATCGAGCTCGTCCATCGAGCCCTCGCGTACACGGGTCACCACCGCTGGAGGAAGCTCCCCGAACTTGAGTCGAAGCTGCTTCAGCAGCGTGTTGGCGCTCCCCTCCGCCACGCCAGATTGGTGCCCCTCCACCACGCCCTCTTCCCGGCTGGCGCGCAGGGA
>CAZKDY010000059.1:0-24077 GCA_964551615.1 uncultured Polyangiaceae bacterium | reverse complement strand
TGCTCGTTGAGGTAGTACTCCTTCTGCGTCTTCTCCATCTGCTTCTTGACGCGAGAGCGGATCTTCTTCTCAACCTGCAGGATCTCGATCTCAGCCTGCATCAGCTCATACAGCCGCTCTAGACGGCTCTTGGCGTCCAGCATCTCCAGCAGGCTCTGGCGGTCCGCCAGCTTGATGGTGGGCAAGTTCGCGGCGATGGTGTCCGACAACTTCCCTGGATCGTCGATGCTCTGGACGCTCATCAGGACTTCGGGCTGAACCTTCTTGTTCAGCTTCACGTAGACCTCGAACGTGCTCTGCACGCTGCGGATCAGCGCCTCGACCTCGACGTCACTCGCGACGTTCTCGACCAGCTCTTCTACGTCGACGATGAAGTAGTCGCGCGTCTCAACGTAGCGCTTGATCTTCGCGCGGCGGCGCCCCTCGACTAGCACCTTGACCGTGCCGTCTGCTAAGCGCAGCAGCTGCACGACAATCCCCACGGTACCGACGGTGTAAATGTCGTCAGGGCTTGGGTCGTTGGTCTTGGCGTTCTTTTGCGCGGCGAGAAAGATCTCTTTCTCGCGGCTCATCGCGTCGTCTAGGGCGGCGATGCTCTTCTCGCGACCTACGAACAGCTGCGACACCATGTGCGGAAACACAATGATGTCTCGAAGCGGCAGCGCGGGCAGCGGCCGGCGCGCGCCAGATGGGTCCTTGTCATTCTTGAAAAACATGCACTAGCCCTAGACGGGTTCGGGGGTGGGGGGTGAGCGACGAGCGGACGCTGCACGGGCCCTGCGGACGCCTAAAGCCCACGGCAGCGCGCGTCGCGAGCGACACACGGCCAGGGACGTCGGGGACACAAAGCTAGGCGAGCTCCGCCTCCTTCTCATAAACGATCAGAGGTGTCTCCTTGTTCATGACCACCTCTTCGCTGATCACGACTTCCTTCACGCCCTGCTTTGACGGGATCTCGTACATGATCTCCAGCATCGATTCCTCGAGGATCGCACGCAGCCCACGGGCGCCGCTCTCGCGCTCGATCGCGCGCTTGGCCACCGCCGTGAGCGCCGAGTTGGTGAACGTGCACTTGACGCCGTCCATCTCGAACAGCTTCTGGTACTGCTTGACTAGGCTGTTCTTTGGTTTGGTGAGGATGTCGACCAGCGCGTCTTCGGTGAGCTCGTGGAGCGTGGCGATCACCGGCAAGCGCCCAATGAACTCCGGGATCAGGCCAAACTTGAGCAGATCTTCGGGTTGAACGGACTCGAGCAGCTGGCCGAGGCGAAAATCCTCTTTGCTCTTGATGTCGGCACCAAAGCCTAGACGGGTCTGGCCGAGGCGACGCTGGATGATCTGGTCGAGGCCAACGAACGCGCCACCACACACGAACAAGATGTTGGTGGTGTCGATCTGCAGGAAATCCTGCTGAGGGTGCTTGCGCCCGCCCTTGGGCGGGACGTTGGCCACGGTCCCTTCGATGATCTTGAGCAGCGCTTGCTGCACGCCCTCGCCTGACACGTCGCGGGTGATCGACGGGTTGTCGCTCTTGCGGCTGATCTTATCGATTTCGTCGATGTACACGATGCCACGCTGCGCGCGCTCGACGTCGTGATCCGCGTTCTGTAGCAGCTGGACGATGATGTTCTCGACGTCTTCGCCGACGTAGCCGGCCTCGGTGAGCGTCGTCGCGTCTGCGATGGCGAAGGGGACCTTGAGGATCTTCGCGAGCGTCTGAGCCAGCAGCGTCTTTCCGCTGCCCGTCGGCCCGAGGAGCATGATGTTGCTCTTCGACAGCTCGATATCATCGGCGGAAATCTGCGAGTCGATCCGCTTGTAGTGGTTGTAAACCGCTACCGCGAGGATCTTCTTCGCGCGCATCTGGCCGATCACGTACTCGTCGAGGATCAGCTTGATCTCGTCGGGGCGCGGGATGGGATCAGAGCCGTCAGCAGGCTCCTCCTTCTCCACTTCCTCGGCGATGATGTCGTTGCACAGCGCGATGCACTCATCACAGATGTACACCGTAGGCCCTGCGATGAGCTTCTTCACTTCCTTCTGGGACTTGCCGCAGAAAGAGCAACAAAGGTTACCGTTTGAGTCGTCTCGCCGTCGCTCCACTGGATACTCTCGTCGGTGTGTGTGGCTGGGTTCCGCCGCGATCTCTCAGTGCGAGGGAGACGGCACGTCTCGCGTAAACGCGATCTAAAGTTGGGTTGGCTGTTCGCGCCGACGCTGGCGCAATCGCTTGTCTCGGTGCACGCCCCTCGGCGCGGATCGTTCTCGTGGGTCTTGGCTTAACAGATCGCCCGCGGTTTGGTTGCGAGACGGACGACAAAGCGTAAAACCCACGGCTTCATGAGGCAAGCGAAGCGCTCGCTCACAGCCCTGCGTCGGTCGATCGCGCCGCCCCCGCGCGCAAGCCGTATCGCGTGTCCCCCACCACCCCCACCACCCAAGGTCCAAGGCCCACCCAAGGTGCAGGCGGCGATCCTGGCGACCTAACTGGCGCCGGAGTTCCGACTTTGTTACGCGCCGCCTAGGCTTGGTCGCGCGCTCGGCTGACCACCCAGGCTCAGAGCCCTGCCGCGCTTCAACCACCGCACGGGTGCGACCGCGAGCCTGCGACCGCTGTTCAAGCGATACGCTTAAAGCCACGGCACAACAGCGCGGAAACGCACCGCTTTTGCTTGAGCGCGTGAGCCATGGCTCAACGCGTGACGCCTGCCTGGCAGCGCGTGGTGACGCTGGCTCAGGGCTTCTTCTGCTTCTTGTCGAAGATCTCGTCGATGATCCCGTACTCCTTGGCCTGAGCCGGGCTCATGTAGAAGTCGCGATCGATATCTTTGGTGATCTGCTCTTTGTCCTTGCCCGTCGCCTCGATCAGGATGTTGACCACCACGTCCTTGGCGTGACGGATCTCGCGGGCTTGGATTTCGATGTCTGTGGCTTGCCCCCGGGCTCCGCCAAGCGGCTGATGGATCATGATGCGCGCGTTGGGCAGCGCGTAGCGGCGGCCCTTCTCGCCGGCGCAGAGCAGCAGCGCGCCCATACTGGCAGCCTGACCGATGCAGATCGTGCTCACTGGACAGCGCACGTACTGCATCGTGTCGTACATCGCGAGCCCCGCGGTCACCACGCCGCCTGGCGAGTTCACGTAGAGCTGGATGTCCTTGTCCGGATCTTCGCTCTCTAAGAACAAGAACTGCGCGATCACGATGTTGGCGACGTCATCATCGATGCCGCTACCAATGAACACGATGCGATCTTTCAGCAGCCGACTGAAGATGTCCCACGTGCGCTCACCGCGGTGGGTGGTCTCCACGACGTGAGGGTAAATAACGCCTGCCTGGTTGCGCTCTTGGGTCAGGTAGTCGCCTGATCGCTCAAGTACGTCGAGAGCCTGGGCTCGAGTCTCTGGTCGCTTGATCATCCCGCCTCTTCTAGTGTCCGATGGGGCGAACGTCGAGCACGACGCTGCCCCGTTCTACTGTTTGCTGCCGCTGCGGCCCCGCGTTTGCCGTCATCAAAGCCGTCATCAAGATCGCCATCGGGCCGCCTGGGGGCCTCGACGCTCTAGCTCACTCGTCTTCGATCTTGGCCTTCGCCTCGAGGATATCGAGCACCTTATTCTCGAGGATCATGCCGACCAGCATCTCGCGCTTCTGAGGCTCGCGGTACTCGGCCCGCAGCTTCGCGACGTTCTTGCCGGTCTGCTCGGCGAGCTCCTTCAAACCCTCTTCAAGCTCGGCGTCGCCGATCTTGATCGCTTCTTTCTTGGCGATCGCAGCCATCAGCAGGCCAGCGCGCACCTTGATCTCGCTGTCCGCCGCGATGTTGGCGCGCAGCTCGTCGCCGAGCTGCCCCTGCTGGCCACGCATGCGAGCCTGGGTGATGATCTCGCGCTCTGTCAGCTGCGACTGGCGCTCCACCAGAGAGGGCGGAACCGGCACCGGGTTCTTCTTGCACAACTCGGCGACCAAGCGCTCGGCGAGCTTGTTGTCTGACTCGTCTTCGAATTTCTTTTCCAGCTGCTCGCGCACGCTAGCCTTTAGGTCGTCGAGCTTCTCGAAGGCTTCGTCCACGTCTTTGGCGAACTCATCGTCCAAGGTGGGTAGGACGCGAGCCTTGAGTTCTTTCACGCTGAGCGTGAAGACGACGGTCTTGCCTGCCAGCTTCTTGTGGGGGTGGCCCGCGGGCATCTCCACTTTGGCTTCGGCTTCTTCGCCCACTCGCTTGCCGGTCACCGCAGCTTCGATCTCAGGGAACACCGCGTTGGTGCCGAGCTCTAGGGGGAGATCCGTCGCGCCTGCGTCCTCCACCTCGACGCCATCGACCGAGACCTTGAAGTCCAGCGTGACGAAGTCTCCGCTCTGAGCGGGGCGCTCCTCCGCTGGCGGCTCGAGGGTGCTGTGCGCCTTGCGCAGCGACTCGAGCTCCTCGACCAGCGCCTCATCGCTCACGGCCTTGCTAGGACGCTTGGCCTCCAAGCCCTCGTACTCGACGCTCTCGATCTCGGGCACCACCTCGAAGCGCGCCTTGTATGAAAAGGCGGCGCCCTGCTTCAGATCGGCTTGCTCGATCGCCGGGCTGTTCACTGGCTGAACTTGCTGCTCGCTCACTACCTTGGGGAAACTCTCGTCCACCAACTTCTGGGCGACGTCAGCGGCGACTCGCGGCCCGAACATTCGCTGGAGCACCTGCCGCGGCGCTTTGCCTTTGCGGAAGCCTTTGATCCGCGCCGTTTTGGCCAGCGCGAGGTAAGCTTTGTTGAGTTCGTCTTGCACTCGCCCCGAATCGATCTCGACATCGAACTCGACTAGGACGGGACTCAGTTTTTGTACGTTGACCTGCATTGGAAGGAAGGCGGCTGTGCCATGCGGGTGCCAGAAGGTCAACCGAAACCAGCCCGGCCGACAGCGCTGGTCGAGCGCGCCGCTCCCCCCAACTCGGATCCGCGCCCAGCACCAACACCCACAAAAGAAAAGCGCCCCCCGCGGCAGGCAGTCCGCGGAGGGCAAAGGTCCCGGGAGGGACCGTGGCGGTTGGACCGCCACTCAAGCCAGCTGCGCCCGATCCCGACGATCACTCGTCGTCGTCGTCGTCCTCGTACTCCGCGGAGTCGAGCATCGCTTCGAAGGGATCGTGATCGAAGTCGATCTCTTGGCGGTTGGGATCTTCAACGTCGTCGATGGACCAGTGCGGGCGTAGACCGCTGTGGATCTCCTCGCGGGCGAAATCATCGAAGGTGCGGTAAGACGAACGGGGGGCCATGGGTCCTCCTGACGGATCGCGCTCGCTGGCGCGCGTTGGGGTGGGGGTCAGTTCAGCCAGCACCGGCGTGAACTGGTACGGGTGTGGGGTGGGAGCTACGTGGACGTGCTCTGGTCGCGGGAGCGAGCAGGACGGGTGACCAACGGGAGCAACCTGCCGGGGCGGGTGAGCTCCTGCGGACACCAAAAATGCTGCTGTAGGACGCGTTCGTCCCCTGCCCTCAGGCGCGCCTCAGGCGCTGAAAAGAAGGCTCTGGCCAGGACCTTGCGGGCTGGCTGGGAATCGTCTGGCTGCTGTGTAATGAGTTTCAGCACTTGCACCTACATCGGCACACACAGTAGGTCAGGACCCTGGAGTGACCAAGAAAACGAGAGTCAGGCCATGAATTTCGATAAGAGAGCGGCACCCTGACCTAGGGTGTGCGCCTCGGCGGGCGCCCGCTGCGATCTATCCGCAGCCGCGCCCGCTCCGTCCCCCACGCGACGACTAAGCTCCCTCATGTCCCCTCCTCACATCATCGCCATCTCGAATCAGAAGGGTGGAGTCGGCAAGACGACGACCGCGGTCAACCTCGCCGCGAGCTTGGCTGCCGCAGAGCGCCCGACGCTCTTGGTCGACATGGATCCCCAGGCAAACGCCTCCAGCGGGGTCGGCGTACACCGCGGGGATGTGGAGCTGACGATCTACGACGCGCTGATCGGCGACGCGACGCTTGAGCAGGTCATGCGCTCCACCCCCATCGCCCAACTCAAGGTGGCGCCTGCGAGCAGCGATCTGGTCGGCGTGGAGTACGAGCTCTTGGATGATCAACGCGGCACCCACCTACGGCGGCTGCTGGAGCAGCCCGCCGCGCAAGCGTTTGATTTCGTGGTGCTCGATTCCCCCCCCAGCTTGGGCGTGCTCACGATGAACGTGCTCGCAGCCGCCAACAGCGTGATCGTGCCGCTCCAGCCGGAGTACTACGCCCTCGAGGGGATCACGGCGCTGATGGCCACCATCGATCGCATCAGGGAAACGCTCAACCCAGGGCTGGATGTCGAGGGCATCGTGATCACGATGTGGGACCCTCGAAACAAGCTGGCTCACGAAGTCGCCAGCGAAGTGCGCAAGCACTACCGCGTGTTCGAATCGATCATCCCGCGCAACGTGCGCCTCAGCGAGGCGCCGTCTCACGGGCTGCCAGCGCTGCTCTACGACGCGAGCTGCAAGGGGTCCCAGGGCTACCTCAGCTTGGCGCGTGAGGTGATCGAGGCGCATCCGTGACCACCAAACGACCCACCCGAGGACTGGGGCGCGGCCTGGATGCGCTGCTGCCGACCAAGCCCCCGACCCCTACCAGCGCCAGCAGCGCGGGCCAGAGCTACGGGGAAAACAACGTCTTCACCTGCCCCATCGACAAGCTCGTGCCCCAGAAGGGGCAGCCGCGCCAGCACATCAACCAGCAGGCGCTTGAAGAGCTGGCGCAGTCGATCCGTGAGTACGGCTTGATCGAGCCGTTGGTCGCGCGCCGTCAACCTGGGAGCGACAAACTCGAGCTGATCGCCGGTGAGCGCCGCTGGCGCGCCTCCCAGCTGGCAGGCCTGCGTGAAGTCCTGGTGGTGGTCCGCGAGGTCTCGGCCGCTGACGCGTTTGAGCTGGCGTTAATCGAGAACATCCAGCGCGCAGATCTCGATCCCATCGAGTTCGCGGAAGCGCTGGCTCGGCTGCTGAAGGAGCACTCGTACACCCAAGACAGCCTCGCGACGCGCGTAGGTAAAGATCGCTCTACCATCGCCAACGCGCTGCGCCTGCTGAAGCTGCCAGGCCACGTGCGCAGCATGATCATCAACGGCGAGCTGTCTGAAGGCCACGGCCGCGCCTTGCTCGGGGCGCCAGACGAGCTGAGCATGACGCACCTCGCAGACAAAGCGCAGCGCGGGCGGCTCAGCGTCCGTCAGACAGAGCAGCTAGTGCGGGCGGCCAAGACCACGGCCTCAGAGAAAAAGCCCGGCACAAGCCAGGGCAAGAGCACCAGCGTGCGCGACCTAGAGCTACGCCTCACGCGCCACCTCGGCACCAAGTGCGAGGTGCACGACCGTGACGGCAAGGGCGAGGTAAAGATCCAGTACTCGAGCCTCGACGAGCTAGACCGGCTGCTCGAGATCTTGCTGTAGCAGCCGCATCATTGCCGCGCGGCAAATCGTATTCGCAGCTGCCGTGCGGCAAATCATGTTCGGAGCTGCCGCGCGCCGCGCGCCGCGCGCCCCCCCACCCCCACTTGATGAGCGACTGGGTGGTCCACCTGGCGGCACCCGACCCAGTCAGCGCTGGTGACGTCACTTGAGCGTCTTGAGCAGCTCCTTCGCGGCCGCGGCGACCTTGCCCTCTGCGTCGAGCTTGATGGCCTGCGCCAGGGCGGCCTTGGCTTCTTTATTCTTGCCGGCGGCGGCCAGGTGCTTGCCTAGGTAGAAGTGTCCGGCGGGGCTGTTCGGCTCTTTTTCAATTGCCGCACGGTAGTCTGCGGTGGCGCCATCGACGTCCTTCATGGCGTTCTTACACGTGGCGCGGCGCACGTACAGCTGGGGCAAAGGGCTCTGCGAAATGGCCTTGTCGAGCACCGCGATGCAGTCAGCGAACGCGTCCACCTTTCCGAGCACTGCGCCCATCGCCCCGAGCAACTTGACGTCGTCGGTGGTGATGGCGAGCAGCTCCTTTTTGGCCTCGTCCTTCTTGCCCGCGCCGGCCAGCAGATCGGCGTAGGCGAAGCGTAGCTCGACGTTGTTTGGCGCGGCGGCGCTGGCCTTGCCGTAGGCGACCAAGGCCTCATCGGCCTTACCCAGTGCCTCGAGGATCAGCGCGTGGTTCATCAGCAACCCCGGGTGCAGGGGCGTGAATTTGAGCGCCGGCTGCACCACCTTGAGCGCGCCCTCTGCGTCCTTGTCGACCTCCAGCAGGATGGTGGAGAGGTTAACTGCGGGCTCTGGCAGCTTGGGATCGGTGGCCAGCGCTTGCTTGTAGTGCTCCGAGGCCCCAGCGGTGTCACCGCTCTGCTCCAAGACGACCCCGTAGTAGTAGTGCGCTTGGGGATCTTTGGGTGTCTTCTCTAGGGCCTTGTCGAGGGCTGCCTTGGCCGCTGCAAAATCCCCGCCCTCGATGGCGGCGCGCGCGGCGTCCACCTCGGGGCTTGACGCTGGCGCGTCAGGCTCGCCCGAGTCGTCCAGTGGAGGCGGGTCTGGCGGACCAGCGGCGGGCTGTGAAGGCCCACCGCAAGCCACCATAGACAGACCCAGGAGAGCCGCAACGAGCCAGCTGTTTGAACCTAATTTGCGCTTCATCATGATGCGTTGACCTCGCGTTCCAGTTCTTCAATGGTTGCCAAAATTCGCTCTTTTAGCTCTTCGATGCGTGCGCCCTCGGTGACCTTGGTCCCGCCCTCGTCCGTCACGTAGAAGACGTCGGCGACCCGGCCGCCTTCGGTGTTGATCTTCGCAAGCTCGATGGTGAATCCGTTGAGGTTGATCGCCCGCGCGAGACGAAACAGCAGCGCCGGCCGGTCGCGCGTCACCACCTCGACCACAGTTTGATCTGTTGCCGCGCGGTTGTCTACCGAGACACGGGTCGGGACGTCTGGCGCCGGGCGCTCGCCGAGGGGCGACGTGGGCCGCTTGATGAGCTCCATCGGGCTGAGCTCGCCCTGGAGCAGGCGGCGCAGGTCACGTTCGACGCGGGGGATGGCCCTGCGCCCGGTCTCGGCGCTGGTCCCGCCTCGCACCCAGAACATGTCGAGGATACGATGGCGCCCGAGGGTGTCTCGGAAGGAGTAGATTTGTGCGCCGATCACCTTGAGGTGATTGGCCGCGAACGAGGCCGCGATGAGCGACAACAAGCCGAGGCGATCGTCGGCTACGACGCACACCTCGATGTACGGGTCTTCTTCTGACAGCACCGTCATGCGCACCAGATCGTCGGCGGCGTCGATGATGAAGCGCAGATGACGAGCGATCCACTCAGGCTGGTTGGCGAAGATATAGCGCTCTGGGAACGCCCGTAACAGCGCGCCGACCCGCTCGGTGTCGAGATCGCGGGTGAGCTCCCGAACAGCGTCCAGCGTGCGCCGCGCGGCGCTGTCGTCGCGCGAGTGCTTGCCATCCACGAGGAAACGATCTGCGACCAGATACAGCTCCTCTAACATGCGCGCCTTCCAGCTCGTCATGGCGGTAGGGCTGGTGGTCGACACATCCACTACGGTGAGCAAGTACAGCTCTTTCAGGCCCTCGCGGCCGTGCACCTCGGCGCAGAACTCCTGGAGCGTGCGCGGATCGTCGACGTCTCGCCGGGTCGCCACGTGGTACATCCTCAGGTGCTTGGCGATCAGGTGCTGCACCTCCAAGATATCGGCCTCGGGCAGGCCGAGGCGCGCCAGGATGACGCCAGCCAGTTCAGCGCCGCGCTCCGAGTGATTGCGCCCGCCAAGGTCTTTGCCGACGTCGTGCAGCAGCGTCGCGAAGAACACCACGTTCTTTCGCGCTACCTCCGCGGCCAGGCGCGACGCCAACGGGAACTCGCTCGCTAAGTCACCCCGCCACAGCCGGCGCAGGCGGTCCACCGCCGCGACCGAGTGCACGTCCACAGTGTACACGTGATAGATGTCGTGATGGGCCCGGCCAACGACGGGCGCAAACTCGGGGATCATCGCGACCAGCAGCCCGACGTCGTGCAGCTCTTTGAGCACGCTGCGCTTCTTGAGGCTCGTGCGCTTGATGTTCTTCACCAAGCGCACGAACAGCTCGGACGCCTCGGGCGTCGCGCGCAAGCGCTCAGCAAACTGCTCGCTCGACGCGGCGCGCGCGATCTGATCGCGAGCGTACTCGTACACTGGTAAATCGCGCTTGACCGCCTCCCAATAGACGCGGAGCGCCAGCGCTGGATCTGACTCTAACAGCGCTGGGTGCTCAAAGCTCACTTCGTCGTTGGTGAGCCGCACGCCCTTGTCCAGTGACTCTGTACGAGGCTTGCGGGTCGGCGGCGGCAGCGCGCGGCCAACGATCATGTCGCGTGCGCGCTGGACAACGCGCGCGTGGCGATAGTAGTCGCTCATGAAATGCTCAACGGCTGGGCCGCCGGTGCCATACCCGATTTTTTCCGCGAGGATTTCCTGCGCGTCGAAGCTCATGCGATCAGAGCGGCGCTTCGCTGACCAATGCAGCAGGTTCCGGACGCGCCACAAGAAGTCTTGCGCAGCGACCAGCGGCTCCAATTCACGGCTGACTAAGACCCCAAGGCGCAGCAGATCACGCAGCTCATCGATGCGCCAACGCGCGCGAGCCGCCCACAGCGCCACGTCAAGGTCGCGCAGCCCGCCGGCCCCATTCTTTACGTCGGGCTCGAGCAAATACACGGAGTCGCCGTAGCGCTCTTCGCGCTCGGAGGCCTGCCCCGCCAGCGTGTCGATGAATTGGTGGAGGTTCGCGAGCCCGAACACCCCATCAAACACCCGCGTCAGCTGCAGCTGTGCTGGCCCTGCGTCGCCGACCACATGCCGCCAATCGAGCAGACTAGTCGCGGTGGGGATGTCGCGACGCGCGAGCTCGACGATCTCATCAGGTGAGACGATCTGATGACCAACGCTCAGCCCGGAGTCCCACAGCGGGTAGAGCAGCGCCTCGGCGATCGGGCCGGCGGCCTCTTTGGGGCCGTCGCACAGCAGGCGCACGTCAAGATCCGAGTACAGCGCTAGCGCGCCCCGACCGTAACTCCCCACGGCAGCAAGGCTGACGTCCGCCCAGCAGCGGTTCGCGACCATGACGCCTTTTGCCGCATGGAATAACGCCGAGAGCAGCCCGTCGAACGCTTTGGCGTAGGCCTTGGACGCGGGCAACCCAGCTGACTCGCCGCCAGACTGGATCATTTCGATCACCGCGCCGCGGTGGCGATCCAAATAGACCCGCAGCTCCGGCACGAGCCGGGGTGAGAGCTGTTCAAGGATGGCGGGCTGAGCCGAAGGCATAGGCGGTGGGATCTCACACGAACTTAGGGGCTGGTTGTCGAATCCGACCGGCGCCTGAGCTCCCCAGGCGCCTCGCTTATAGCGCAAAGCCCCGGAGCCACGCGGGGGTCAATCAGCCGGATTGGCTGCCACGGCGGGGCTCGATGACGCCAGGCCTGCGAAGTTACGCCTCAAGCACACTTTGCCGGTTCCAGCTAGCACGCCGAGCGCCTGACGCACGCCTCATGAGCCCTCAGTCGCGCACGCGTCCCACCCAATCAGGCGACACCTGGCCGGAGCGTGCTATTTTCCGCGCCATGCTGAAGACCCTGGAAGGTCGGCGCCTCCCGCCTGACGTCGCGCGTGTTGAGTGGGATCGGAGACGCTTCATGGCGGCGTGCCTGGGCGGCGTCACCACGCTGATCGCCTCAGCCAGCGCGCGGGCGTCGATGGCCCGCGCCGTCAGCCTCAAAGCGCTGACCCGCAGCAGTCAGCACATCATCGTTGGCACGCCCGTTGATGCGGAGTCGCGCTGGGAAGTCTTAGGCGGCCGCGAGCGCATCGTGACCTACAGCCGCGTCGTGGTGAGCGAGCTGGTGGCAGGCGCGGACCCAAAGCAGGGCGAGCTGTTGCTGCGCTCGCTCGGCGGACGCGTAGGGCAAGTCGGGCAGATCGTACATGGCGAGGCAGAGCTCGCCATCCGTCAACCTGCGCTGCTGTTCATCGGGCAGACCGAGGCTCCGCTGCTGTTCGTGCAGGCGATGAGCCAAGGCGAATACCCGCTAGTGGAGCAGAAGGGCGTGCAGTACCTCAAGCTCTCGCGGCGCTTGCTAGAGACCGACGAGCACGCCCAGGCAGCGACCACGCGGCTGCGCAATCAGTCGCTCGAACGCGCGCGCAGCCTGATCAGCGAGGCTGCCCGCTGATGCGCGCCTTGCTCGCCGGCACCTGCGGGTTGCTCCTGCTGTTTGGCGCGACCTCTGCGCACGCCTTCTGCCGCACAACAACCTGCGACCCCAAGGATCCCGCCCAAGCCTGCGAGCTCGACGCCGAGCGCTGCGTCCTCTCGGGCATGCCGCTGTACTGGCCGGGCGCGTGCGTCTCGTTTTCGATCAACCGTGATGGCTCATCCCTGCGGAATATAAATTGGGAGACGACTCAGCAAGTCGTCAGCGACGGCTTCAACTCCTGGATGGCGGTCGATTGTGGGGGTGGAGCCAGGCCTTCAATCGCCATGACCTCGCGCAGCCCTGTCGCGTGCGCCGCCGCCGAGTACAACCAAAAGCAGCCTAACGCGAACATCTGGACCTACCGCGACGTGGAGTGGCCGTACGCCGGGGCAGACACCACCCTCGCGTTGACCACCATCACCTTCAACACGACCAACGGTGAGATCTTTGACGCGGACGTTGAGATCAACTCTGCAGCGAATCAGTTGACCATCGGCGACACGCAGGTGCGCACTGATCTGTTGTCCATCGTCACCCACGAGGCGGGTCACTTCCTGGGTCTCAGCCACACGAGCAAGTCCGACAGCACGATGTTCGCCAGCTACGCGCCTGGTTCCACGGGGCTGCGCAGCTTGAGCCCAGACGACGCAGCGGGGATTTGCAGCGTCTACCCCCCGGGGCGGGCCGCCGACTCATGCAGCTTCGACCCTCGCCACGGCTTCTCCAGCCAGTGCTCTGGCACCGTCGATGATGGCTGCTCATGCGGCTTGGTGGGTGGCGGCCAGCCTGGAGGCTTGCCGCTGGCCGCCTTCGGGCTGCTCGGCCTACTCGGCGCGGCGTGGCGCAGGCGCGCTGCCGCGCGGCCGCCGACGCGACGTGGATAGCCCGCGCGCTGAGCAGCACCGGCTGCTGATAGTCTGTGGCGAAGCGAGCGGCGACGTGATGGCGGCGCCGGTGCTCGCTCGCCTGCGCGAGCGCGTCCCTACGCCCCTGCTGAGCTATGGCGTGGGCGGACCTGCCCTGGCTGAAGCAGGCCTTCGCTCACTGGTCGCGTTGCACGAGTTGACCGGTATGGGTCTCGCTGCCGCCGGGAACTGGAAGGCGCTCATCCGCTGCTACCGCCTGCTGCAGCGGGAGACGCGCCGGCGACGCCCAAGCGCGGCGCTGCTGGTGGGTTTCAGCGAATTCAACGCTCGCCTCGGCCGCTGGCTACGGCGCCAAGGCGTCCACGTGCTGTGGTACGCGCCGCCGCAGATCTGGGCGTGGCGGACGGCCCGCGCCAGACGCTTGCGGCGCAGCGCCGACCAGCTCGCGCTCACCCTGCCCTTCGAGCCCGCGCTCTGGCGGCGCTATGGCGCCACGGCGGAGTACGTGGGGCACCCAGCGCTCGAGCGTGTCGCGACGTCCGTCGCTCCGGGTGTTCTCCGCGCCACCACAGCCACCCACCCTCGCCGCGCGGTGGCCCTGCTCCCGGGCTCCCGCGAGGCCGAGGTGCGGGCGCATTGGCCGCTGCTCAGCGCCAGCGTCGCCCTGCTCCGGCAGCGGCGACCGCGCTGGCGTTACACGCTGATCATCTCCGCGGCGCTCAGCCCCACCACCCAATCCCGACTGCGCGGCGAAGCCCAGGCCGTGGGTGTGAGCGTCGCGCTCGGCGACGCAGGCTCGGTCTTGACGCGGCACGACCTCGCGCTGACCTGCAGCGGAACGGCTAGCCTAGAGTGCGCGATCGCCAGCTGCCCGCCCGTGATTTTTTTCCACACGAATAAATACTCGGAGCTCGTGCTGCGCCGCCTGCTGCGTGTCCCCCACGTCGGCCTACCAAACCTGCTCTTAGAGCGCCGCGCGTTCCCGGAGCTGGTCGGCACGCGTGCGAGCCCCAGCGCCTTGAGCGAGGCGGCCATCGCGCTGGCCGAACACCCGGACGCCGGAGCCCGCGACTGCGCCGCCGTGCTAGACACGCTGCGGGCTGGCCTGGACGGTACTACGCCAAGTCAGCGCGTAGCAGATCTGTTACACCCCTGGCTCAGATGACCTCACGCGCACCCGGGGCCAAGTCCCAAGATCGCTCCCGGGCCAAGGCCGTGACCAACGCCCCAGCGGGCCTCCCCTCAGCGCCTCAAGCACCGGCTCTTGGGCAGCGCGGCCTGGGTCGTTACTTGCCGCCCGGAATCAAGATCGCGCTGGCAGCCACGCTGGCGATGTTCGCGCTGCGGCTCTGGATCAGCCAGCGGGTGGGGTTCGGAGACGCTGAAGCCCTGTACGCCGCCTACGCGCTGCACGTCCAGCCAGCCTACCTAGACCACCCAGGGCTGATCGGCAGCGTCGCGCGGCTGCTCGGCGCTGGGGGTGCACCGACACCAGCGACCAGCCACGTGTTCAGTTCGCTGATCAGCAGCCTGCTGCCCTGGCTCGGAGGTTGGGCTGCGCTTGGGCTAGGCGGTGAGCGCAAGGGCGCGCTGGTCAGCGTGTGCGCGCTGATGTTCATGCCCGAGATCAGCGTCGGCCTGTTCGGCTTCACGCCGGATCTGTTGCTGGCGCCGCTCTGGCTGCTCGCCATCGGAGCCAGCGCGCGAGCCTTGAGCGCCGCGCCGGGGTCGACGCGGAGCCTGGTCTTCAGCCTGCTCGTGGGCGCTTGCCTGGGGCTGGGTGTGTTGAGCAAGCTGAGCATGCTGCTGCTCGCGATAGCGCTCGGCTGCGCCTGGCTGAGCCCTGCCGGGCGCGCGCACCTGAAGACCTTGGCGCCGTGGGGGGCGCTGATCACCAGCCTGATCTTGGTGTGGCCCCTGCTGGCCTGGGAGTCGAGCCAAGGTTGGCCCATGCTCGAGCACCGCATGATCGCCACCCAAGGCGCCTCGGGATTTTCTTTGCGGAATTTAGGAGCGCTGGTTGGTGGGCAAGTCTTGTACGTCACTCCCCCGTTCCTACTTGGGGCCTACTATGTCATCCGGCGGGCCCGGCCGAGCAGCGCTGGCCCCGGCTGGGCGCTGATCTTCTGGGCCACCTGGGTGCCGCTGGTGCCGCTGTGCCTGCTGTGCTTGTGGTCCAAGGTCGCCGAACCTCACTGGCTTGGTCCCGTCTACTTGACCCTCGCGCTGGGCGCTAGCCTCGCGCCCGAAGCGCTCAGTCAGCGGCTGCGCGGCAGCGCCGTAGGGCTCGGCGCGTTCGCCTTTTTGCTCGGCGCGCTGTGGGTCGGGACCGACCTCCCACCAAAGCTCTTAGGTGCCAGCTACCAAGCCCGCTACGACCTAGCCAACGACATGCACGCTTGGCAGACCGGGCTCAAGGTCACCCGCGAAGCGCTGGCCGAGGCGACGCAGCGCGGCAGCTCGTCGGCGCCCGTGGTCGTCGGTCCTCACTGGGTGATTTGTGCTCAGCTGGCCGCCGGCCTGCAGCGCGCTGCGGCCGTTGGCTGCCGCACCCCTCACGGTGACGACTTTGGCCGCTGGTTGCCCGAGCAAGACTGGTGGGCGACGCCCAGGATCCTATACGTGACTGACGATCGCTTTGAGACTGATGTTTCTATGCGGAATTTGGCGGCTGAGTTCCCAAATCGACGGGCGGTGAGCCGGCGGCGCGCGACCATCTTGCGCGGCGGCAAGGTGGTGCGCCGAATCGAGTTCACGCTGCTCGAGCTGGACAGCGCGGTCGGCTACGGTCGGAGCGGCAGCGCAGCTGCAGCGTCACAGCGCTCACTGGCCACCTCTCCGCCAAGCCAAGAGACGACGCAGACGTCGCCATCGCTACCCTTCGGAAACACCGCACCGCCCTTGTGGTGCTCCGTCTCCCGCGCCTTGCGCACCAACGTGAGCCGCTGGGCGGCGCCTGGTACTTGGTCGGCGCTCAGCGCCGCCAGCTCAGCGAGCAGCTCAGGCTCGAGGGAGATCACTGAGAGGTAGTTCGCGTGATGCTCAAGCTCGGTGGCTGGCTCGCCACCCGGCACGTCAGCGCCGAGCCTCAAGCCAAACTCCCCGTAGAGCCGCAGGTTACGGGTCTCAGAGCCATGGCAATCGAGGGAGCCGCAGCGGTTGCTGAGCGCGCTAGACACCGCCGCGAACTGATCCTCTGACGGCACCGCTGCGCGCTCGGTGCTGCTCTGCGGGCCGCAGCCGACCAACGCCGCCACCACGGCGCACGGCGCGGCGAGCCGCCACGCCGCGATTGATCGCTGCGCCCACGCCCCACGCCGCGAGCGACGCTGATCGCTCATTCGCAGCTCCCGATGGGGGCGTTGATCGGGCGCTTGAACAAGTACACGTGGCCTGGGCTGCTCGGGCCAGGGTCCAGGTCATGGCAGCCCGCGCAGGCGCCCTCGCGATAGATCGGAGACTTCATTTCTACGCGGATTTTATTCCAGACAACGCTGGCCCAGATCGGGAAAGCAGGGTCCCACTCGCCTTCAGCGACGTAGAAGTTGCCTACGCAGTTAGTCGTCGCGTCGTACCCTCGACCATCCGCGTCCGTCAGCTCCACCGTGGCGCCGGTCAATGGCCGCAGCGCCTCCGGATCTTGAAAGACGGTGCCTGCCACTCGAAACGCAGGGCTGCCTGGCCCACCCGCTTGATGACAGTGGACGCAGGGCTGACCCGGCCGATGAGTGGGACCAGGCTCGACGCCTGGAGCCTCTCCGCCCAGGGCGTCGACCTGATTTTGGATGCTGGGATCCGTACACGCAGTCAGCAAGCTGGCGGCGAGCAGCGCGACCAGCCAGGCGCGGGGAGTCGAGACGCTGCGCCTCGCCTTCATGCGCTCAGGCCTCGGGTTTAGGGGCGGCGCTCTACGGCTCATAGCGAATGCCCCGCCATCAGCGACACGAACAAGCTCGTGCGCTGATCGGTGAACAGCGCGTCCAGGTAGCTCGTGCGCCCGACGTCGGCCAGCGCAGTGAACAGCCAACTTGAGTTGATGCCCGGTTGGGTAGCGTACTGCGCTCCAAAACCGAAGCTGCCGGTGAACAGCGGGCCTAGCTCACGGTCACCAGTGCGCAGACTCGGAAAGCGGATCTCGCCGCTGCCAGGCTGAGCGACGTACGCGCGCTCCCAAAAGCTCACCCCCGACTGAGCGTGTGCGCGCAGGTGCGGCCAGAGACGAAACCCACCCCCGAGACCCATGATAAAGCGCGCGTCGGTGGTGCTGGCGAGCAGACCCCAGCTGTCCGTGTACAGTCGCTCGGCGACGCGCAACGTAGCGCTGAGTTCGTCACCGCCAGATTGCCGCCAGGAAATTTCAGAGGTGACCGAGTAGCGCTGTCGCGTGTCCGGCGTGCGCTCTGCCATGCGGCCAGGCAGCCTCAGGCTGTTTACCACGTCGACCGCCGCAGCCCGCGGGACGCTGCCAACCACGTCGGCTGCGAACACCGGCAGGTAGCGATATGGTTTCTCTTGACGGCCCGCCTCCAACACCGCCTCGGCCGCCAGGCTGACGCGCGTCGCCGGGTTGACGATGATCTCGGCGCCGAGCTGTAAGCTGTGGCGCTGCAAGCGCAGGGCGTAGACGTCGAATGGCGTGCCGGTGCGCCCGGCGGTGTCCCGCGAATACGAATAACCGATGAGCGGTGTGAAGCGCTTATCCATTGTTTCCATGCGGAATGCGCCGCCCAGATACCACGAGACGTAGTCTGGCTCACGAGACACCGAGCCGCCCAGGGTCGCGCCCATCGCACCCGGCTTGTAGTCCGCGGAGAGCGCCCCAGCCTGCCGGACTTCAGTCCAGCGCGCGCTCGCCGTAGACACGATGTCGACGGAGGCTGCGCTCACCACGTCCACCAAGTAGCTGGCCGTCGCGCCCCAGCCCGACGCGGGCGCGCGGGCCGCCAGGGCCAGGCTCGGAGTCAGCACGAAGACAGAGTCCGTGTCCCCGTAGCCCGCGACCTCGCTGGACAACTGGTAGTCGACCGCGCCGGGCTGGGGACTCGCTGAGGTGGGCGCGCTCGGCTGCCGCGACTTCGGCGCCTGCGCGCTAGGCTGCGGCGACGTCGGCTGCGGCGACGCCGGCTGCTGCGCGCTCGCGGCGCCGACCAGCAGACACCAAGCCCCCAGACCGATCAACGCTCGCGCCGGGCGCGCGAGCGAGGGTGGCGTGTGGCAAATTGGCATGTCGGAGCTCACGGCTGGTGGCTTACGGGAGGCGCGGTGCTCTAGTTGCAGCCACAGCCCGACCCGACGCCGAGCTTTCCACCGACGGCCCCCTCCTGCACGGAGCGCAGGTGGTCGCTGGCTGGGCTCGCTGCGAAGTCCGTCGCCATGCTGGGATCAGCCAGCTTCGCGCGCTGGTATGGCGCGACCCGCGCGCAGCCCGCTCCGAAGAGCGCGACGTTGACGCAGACGATGAGCAGCCGGATCGACATATGCCGCGGGGCCGACTAGCTCGGCGCCTGCGCCGACAAGCCCGCGCTGCGGATCAAGTCGCGATCAGCGTTCTCAGCTGGGTTAGGCGTGGTCAGCAGTTGATCCCCGTAAAAGATGCTGTTCGCGCCTGCGTACATACACAGCATCTGCGCCTCACGGCTCAGCTCAGTGCGGCCCGCGCTCAGGCGCACCTTCGATCGCGGCATCAAAATCCGCGCGGTAGCGATCATACGGATAAGCTCGGTCGGCTCAATCGGGGGCAGCGACTCGAGCGGCGTGCCCGGCACACGAACCAAGGCGTTGATCGGGACGCTCTCTGGGTGCACCGCTAGGCTCGACAGCTGGATCAGCATCGCGCAGCGATCATCGATGCTCTCCCCCATACCGATGATGCCGCCGGAGCACACCGTGATACCCGCGCTGCGCACGTTGGCCAAGGTGGCCAGGCGCTCCTCATATGTCCGCGTGGAAACAATCGACTTGTAAAAGCCTGGGCTGGTGTCCAGGTTGTGGTTATACGCGTCCAGGCCGGCCTCTTTGAGCTTCACGGCCTGGTGCTCTTCGACCATGCCCAGGGTGACGCAGGCCTCAAGCCCCAGCGATTTGACCCCTCGCACCATATCAATGACCCGATCGAACGCGGGCCCGTCTTTCACGGAGCGCCACGCAGCGCCCATGCAGAAGCGCGTAGAGCCCGCCTCTTTTGCTCTCCGTGCGGCAGCGAGCACGTCATCCACCTGCAACATGGCCTCGCCCTTCACGGGGGTCTGGTAGTGCGACGACTGCGGACAGTAAGCGCAGTCCTCAGCGCAGCCGCCAGTCTTCACGCTGAGCAGCGTGCAGAGCTGCACTTCGCTCTTGGGTTGCTCCGCGAGGTGGATCGCCCGCGCGCGGTCAATCAGCTCAAAAAGCGGGAGTTCGTGGATCGCGCGCACTTCTGCCTGCGTCCAATCGTGTCGCAACTCAGCCATGCCGCTCGTCTACTCCGAGCGCTGGGCTGAGTCGAGCCCCAAGCGCGCGACTCTCAGCACTCGCCGCGGACCTGTCCTACGCAGGCGCGCCCTCCACTAGAACTGTGTTCCTGGGCGGCGCGATCGTCGCAGCCTCCACGGGCGCGATTCGAAACCGAAACACGCGCTGCGGCGATGGCGGCGCTGCGGCGATGGCGGGCGCTGCGGCGATGGCGGGCGCTGCGGCGATGGCGGCGCTGCGGCGATGGCGGGCGCTGCGGCGATGGCGGCGCTGCGGCGACGGCGGGCGCTGCGCCGACGGCGGTCCTAGAAGCCCATGTGCTGTTTGGCGAGCTCGCGGTCGACGAGCCCAGCTCGAACCAACCGCTTGATCGCTCCGGGGAACGTCTGCATCCCATACGGGTGCTCACCGCCCTCCATCAGCTCTTTGAGGGGCGGGTTGCCCACCGGGCGACGAATCGCCTCCCGCACCGACCCGGTGGCCACCAGCACCTCGGCGGCCAGCACCATGCCTTGACCATCCGCGCGGGCCAGCAAGCGCTGCGCGATGATACCCTGCAGCGAGTCCGCGAGCCGTAATCGGAGTTCGTCGGCGTCGCCCTCCGCCAGGGCGAACACACGGTTCATGGTCCGGGCCACGTCTGGAGTGTGCAAAGTCGACAGCACGAGGTGGCCGGTCTCCGCCGCCTTCAGCGCGATTTCCATGGTCTCGCCGTCGCGGATCTCACCCACCTGAATCACGTCCGGATCTTGCCGCAGGGACGCGCGCAACGCGTCGGCGAAGCTCTTGGTGTCCATGCCGATCTCACGTTGACTCACGCTAGACCGGTCATCCTGGTGAAGGTACTCAATCGGGTCTTCGATGGTCACGATGTGCCGCGACATGTTGCGGTTCATCAGCCCGATCATCGCGGCCAGCGTGCTGCTCTTGCCGTTACCGGCGGCGCCCACGCACAGCACGAGACCTCGATCGCGCCGAGCCAACTCGGCGCAGGCCACCGGAGCACCTAGCTCCTCGAGCGTCGGGATCACGTGGGGGATGGCGCGCATCACCACCGCGATCGTGCCGCGCTGGCGATACACATTCACGCGGAAGCGACCCACGCCCTGGACGGCGTAGGAGCAATCGTGCTCAAGCAACGACCCGAGGTTCGCCCTGATCTGAGGATCGCCGATCACATGGCGCGCGACAGCTTCAGTGTCCGTCGGTGTAATTTTATCCACACGGAAGTAAACCAGCTCGTCACGCACGCGCGCGGCCGGAGGTTGACCGACCTTGATGTGAACATCACGGGCGCCCGCCGCCACCGCCTTGCGCAGCAACTGCTGGAAGAACTCCTCCGACGCGTACGAGTTCTGAGAGGAGCTCGGGGCAAGACCAACCACGCCGCCACAATAGCAGGGAAAGCTCGCCCACTGCGAGCGGACCAGCTCCTCGGTTAGTTGGTGTTGACGCTCCGCTGCCGGAGTTGCTCGAGGGCGCTCTCGATGTGGTCGGCGTCCTGCCCCTGCGCCTGGTGGCGGAGCGCGCTGAGGGTGCGCGCGCAGTCACGAAGCCCCGCCACGCCCGTCCGCTCAGAGTTGGCAGGGCCACGCGCTAGAACGCCAGCCACCGCGCCAAGCAACCTGCTGCGGTCGGCGCCAGAGGCCCTGGGCAGCAAGGCGCACGCGACCCCCAGCTCGGCCTCGGCGTCCGGGGCCAGGGGCAGCAGTTCAAGGGCAAAGGCGGCTCGCGGGCTGCCCGCTCGCACCTCAGCCAGCAGTCGCAGGGCGCCCTCGCGACGCGCGACCCGGGCCTGATCCAGAGGATCGCCGAGCGCCGCCTGGGCCCACGCTGCCTGTCCGCTCAGCGTGAGCTCGTCGGGGCTCACGCTGGGCGGTCCAGCTGAGGGCGGGCTCGGGCTCACCGAGGTGGGCACCGAGGCCTGCGATTCGGCGCTCGACTTGCAGGCACTGAGCGCTATCGAGGCGAGCCATAGCACGACCCAGCCACGCGAAGCGCGGCGCGAAAGAAGCACACAGCCTGGCGCCGACGCCATGACGCTGCCTAACCGACCGCTCCGCTCAGCGCAACCGAACTTTGCGCCAGTTCGGCGGCGATGTGAGGCCACCGCCGGGTTGTTTCTACGCGATATATCGCGACGCAACCCCCTACCTCAAGCGGCACGATTCGGCCGGTGGGCCGGCTTGTTGAATCCGAAATATAACAAAAAGGGAAGCTCTCAGGTGGTATCGGGTTGCAGCCCCGCGGCCCCGTGAGCTAAGTACGCGCCCTTCGCTGGATCTTGTGGATCAGCCTTCGCTTGTCGCGCCTTTGGCGCGAGCCCAGATAGCTCAGTTGGTAGAGCAGAGGATTGAAAATCCTCGTGTCGGCGGTTCGATTCCGTCTCTGGGCACCGCACGACCTGTGACGGCGCAGGCTGTGGGCAGCAGCGCGCTCTCAGAGCCGCCTGTGAGCAGCAGCAGCGCGCTCTCATAGCCGCCTCTCTCAGTACCAGCGCCAGTCGGCGGCAGCGCCCAGAGCACCGACCAGTTTGCCTGTGGCCGAACGCAGCGTTGGCGGAGGTCGCATGAGCTGGGAGACGGCGGGGCCGCGGTTAGCCAGCGGGCCGCAGTCTTTTCACGCAGCAAACAAGCGCTTGCCTCACCACCTATCAGATATTTTCCACGCGGCAATAAACGGACTAGCCGCGTCGGCCCGGGCGGCCGGAGCCGCTTGGCGCCTCAGACTCGGTGAAAGCAGACCGAACACAAGCCTGACTTCGCGGAAGATCGCGCAGCTCTCTGACGGCTACTTCTACCAGGCAGTCAACGCCTTCTGACTTGTGCACACTGGTGGCCAGTCGAGATGCCTCAGCCAACAGCTCCGGGTCAGAAGCACCGCTGAAGAAGATCACCCGCTCTGTCCGTCCAGCTTGCTGCAGGCGCTTCGCGAGCTCCACCCCGGTTCCATCGGGCAAATCGATGTCCAGGATCGCGCAGTCGAACACGCCCTGCGCTATCAGCTCGACCGCCCGCCCTACGCTCCCGGCTTGCTCGACCGCCCAGCCATGAGATCCCAGGGCGCGCGCGATAGCGCGACGCACCGTCGGTTCGTCTTCCACGATGAGCACTCGGATCATAGGACCTCGCATTCGCGCCAGCAGACTAGCAGCTATGAGTTCACGGGGCTCTACTGAGCGCCGTGAGCACGGCCTTTTGCTGTGAGCAATTAAGCCGGCAGCGGCCACCGCGAGCAGCCTCCACCAGGCGGAGCCCGAAGCAGTACGCCATCAGGGCGAAGCCGCCCTGCTGGGAAGATCGCGAGGCGCCGGCTGCTCGTTGGCGCCGCGGGTCGGGGCGTTTCCGCTCAGCTCCCAGTTGAGCCGCAAGTGCCCCAGCTGAGCCTGCTCAGCCCCTCGCAGCACCAGTCGCTGCACAAAAAGCAACAAGCCCACTCGGCTTTCGCCGAATGAGCTTGCTGGTTTAGCTGGCGGCTGGCTGCGTTGAGCGAGCCGCCAGGCCTAGTGGATCAGCCGCCCGTACCGCCGCTACCACCGGCCGCGCCGCCGCTGCCGCCGGTCGCGCCGCCGCTGCCGCCGGTCGCGCCGCCGCTACCACCGGTCGCGCCGCCGCTACCACCGGTCGCGCCGCCGCTGCCACCTGTACCGCCAGTGCCACCCGTGCCGCCGGTCCCACAAGCAGCGGCTACTTTCAGTTGCGAGTTCGGGAACTGACCGGCCTCGCCGCAGAGGCCCGTTGCTCCGAACACCGCCGCAGCGCCATCGCCATAGATCGAGTCGAGAGTGTAGCACTTGTCGCCAGCGGAGCGGCACTCACCCTCGCAGCCGCACAGTTGGCCGCAGGCGCCCAGCGCGTCGCCGGTTCCCGGCGGAACTGCATTGTCACCAGTGAACTGGAGACCGAACAGACACGCGCCGGTTTGCGGCCCGCTGAGCGAGGAGCGGCAGGCACCTGGCACCGCGACGTCGCCGTTGACGCACAGCTCGGTGCAGGTGCCGGCGCCACCCTTGATGCCGCCCAGGCAGAAGCCCTTGCACGGGTCGTCGGTGCTGCAGTCATCGCTGGCGCAGCTGCAATCCGAGGCAAAATCGAGGCCAGTCGGCGCCGTGTCCTCGCACAACCCCGACGCGGGGTTGCAGAAGCCGGCCACGCACTCCTCGTCGTTGCGACAGAAGGGCAGGCAGTTGCTGCGCGTGAAGTCGAGGTCGCCGTTGGCGTCGCTGTCCGGGAAGCAACCCAGATCGAGGCGCCCGTGACACTTGTTCGGGTTCATCTCGGTGCCGTCGGGATCGTCACCGAACGTGCACGCCTCGTAGCACACGCCTTCGGTCGTGCCGTCGCTCGAGCAGTGCCCAGAAGCACCGCACTCAGCGTCTGCCATGCAGTTCTTGCTGCACATGCCGTTGGCGATGCCGTCAGCCGTGGTGACGCAGGTGAAATCGGAGCCGCAGTCGGCGTCGGACTCGCAGGTGGCGCCGAGGGCGGTCTGGACAAAGCTACCACCGCTGCCGCCACTGCCCGCGGTCGCGCCGCTGTTGCCGCTGCCGCCGTTGCCGCTGCCGCCGTTGCCGCTGCCGCCGTTGCCGCT
>CAZKDY010000058.1:0-24262 GCA_964551615.1 uncultured Polyangiaceae bacterium | reverse complement strand
GGAAGTGTGCGAATTTGTAAGACTTTTGTCCGTCCCAATGGAGCCACACCCATCGGACTTAGCAACTTACCCGTCCCTGCCCACCAGAGACCTGCTTTCCCGTTATGAAGGCTCGACGGACGACAGTGAGAAGTTCTATTTGAAGCGGGAGCTGGGAACTCGAAGGATCGAAGCTACGGTCAAGGTCATCGAGACGGAAGACATCATTGGCAATGATGACGTCTTCGTCGTCTTCCAAGGCGCACTCACTACCAGAACGGAGACGCAAAGCTTGAACGATGGTGAAAGTGGCACCTTCACCGCTTCTCTCGACGGTGTGCTCTCCTCGGGCGGATCCATCACCGCGTCGTTCTACGATTGGGACGTCGAAGGGCATGACTTCATCGGCAGTGCTTCGCTTGTCTATCCCTACGCCTCGTCCACACCCGTGGTGTCTGGAGATGGCGCGACATACAACGTGACGCTCTCCATCACCTAGACAGCCCATGGCCGCCTCACCCTCCGACAGTTCCTCTGTAAGCGCCGAAGGGCGCGGCTCGACAGCCCGCGCAGCGGTGTTTCCCATTCTGTTGATCTGGGGCGTCACCCTGCTGTGTCTGGCTGCGGTCGATTTCGCCGGGTACCAAGCATTCATCAGTTCGCTGGAGTTTTGGATCAAGGCGCGATGACCGACCACTTTCGCGAGAGCTTCAGGCTGGCAGCGGAACAACCGGGTGGCAGCGTGGCCTTGGCAGCGCTGGCGGTGAGTGCCGTGGCCGCCCTCGCGCTGCTGGGGCTGCTGTCGCTGCAGCGGGTGTCGAAGGCAGCCACTGTCTCAACTGCTTCGCTTGCGGCGGGCGCCTGGCTCGGCAGTGTCAGTGTCGCCGTGGCAATGGTTCGGGACGGCCACGATGCTTCGTTGCAGCTCTGGCACCGCGCGACGGCGGACGTCAGTGCCCTGAGCGCGGCGACGGCCCGTGCGGAAGCAGGACACGTTCTGTTGGCCCTCGCGGTGGTGGGTGTCTGCGCGTTCTGCGTTGCTCTGGCGTTGGGTCGCTCGGTGTCCGTGTTTCTCCGCGGCACCGCGACCCTGCGTGTGGCGCTTCCTGGCACGCTCGCGCTGTTGACGGGTACACTCGTCTATGGTTTGGCTCGTCGCATCGACCTCACCTACTTCGAATTCGAGTGCGGGGCCTCGTTTCGCTGCGCGGCGCCGGTCATCTCAGGAACGGTGGTGCTCACCAACACCATACGGACTGTCCTCCTTATCGGGGCTGTCGCAGCGACCATTGCTGCGCTACTCGTTGCCAAGCGACTGCGCCCGCCGACCAAGGGCGGTCTGCTCGCCGCCGCTGGCGTGTTTGCGCTGGGCACCGTGACCTGGGGCGCCACCCGAAGTCTCAGCGGCGACGCCAGCGCGCCTTTGCCCTCGCGAAGGGTCGGTCAGATTAGCTGCGCCATAGCGCTTGCCCGCGCTGACTCGGCCTCCAAGGAGACGTGCTCGATGTGCGGACCCAATCGAGGGGGACCCATAATCGAGGTTCGGGGAGCACGACTTACCATCGACGGGAAAGCCGCGTCGCCGGAAGCGCTTTCTGCAGAGCGCACCAAGTACGTCAATCAGGTGCCGAGGCAGCCGCCGGAGAGCGCGATCTTGATCGACCCGCGCAGCGACTGGCCCGCCACGGTGCGTTCGCTGGCGCACATCCGCGACCGATATCATTGGCTTGCGGACTTGGCGCTACAAGAAGCAGCGCCGGTCAGAGTGAAGTCGCAGACCGCCGGGAGCGCTGACCTGCCCGCGCAATGTTGCTGCATCCGCGTCGAGCTCCTCGAGGGCGAGGCCCCGAGCGATTGGCGCGGCGCACTTCAACGCGCCGCCGAGACCGGCAAGCTCGAAGTCGGCCCCAAGACTGCCCCAAGTCTCTAGAAAGCGACAGACGTCAGACTTGCACGGTGAATACACGCTCATCCGATCCAGCCCATGTTTGCCGGAGAAAGGCCTTCCTAGACTCAAGTACCCGAGCGCCACCGCCACGCCACTCGAGAATCACTTCCTCCTTGGACTGACTGACCCGAAACCCAAGTAGCCCGAAATGCTGGAGCAAGCCAAACGCCCCGCCAGCGCACTAAAAAGCGCCAGCGCCCCCAGCGCTGACGCCGCCCTGCGCCGCCCCATCGACCGAGAAGTCGATCCGTTTGGTCCCAAGCTCGAATCGCCGCCCGCCGGCCCGCAATCCTTCAGCGAAGACAAGGCCCCAACGGGCGCAGAAGCTCAAGCCCACGAAATCGGCGAAGCCATCGCCTCCGACCTCCCGCGTGGCTTGAAGCTGAGCAGCGGAGCGGTCCCCTCGGCAGTCTCAGAAGTCGCCGAACGCCACGTGGGCGTATCGCTCGGCTCCCCGCAGATGAATCTAGGCGGCGATGGCCAGCGCGTCGCCAAGCAGCAAGGCGCAATAGCAGTCGCCGAAGGCGACACCGTCCACGTTGCCGCAGGGGAAGTAAGCACCGGCACCGAGCACGGTCGCTCCGTGCTCGGTCACGAACTGACGCACGTTGCGCAGCAGCGAGTGCACGGACGGACGGCGCGGCAAGGAGTACGCGGAACTCCGGAGACCTATGGGCTCAAGGAGGCTCAAAAGTCGGAAGGCAAGCTCACGAAATACCTCGGGACGCAGAGCGAGCAGAAGAAGAAGACCAAGCTCATCCTCGACAAGAAGCACCCAAAAACGCCCGAAGACTACGAGGCGTTGGAGCCAGACCTGCAGAGCATGGTCCGCCTGACTGGCATGGGGCTGATGGCTGCGCACCGAGCGACACTGATACGCAAGCGAGACGCTTTCGTTGAGGACGCCAAGGTGGAGATGGCTGCACCTGGCGTAGCCAGCCAGTCGCCCCTTGCCGATCTGCGTATGGCCGCAACGGCGCTAAGCCAACTCAAGGAGGCCAGAGCTGGGCTTGAGTTGTCAAAAACAGATTACGAAAACGCGAAGGCGCGCGCGATCGGCGCGCCTGACGTGGCGCTAGAACTTCTATTTCGAGGTGGAATTGGAACACTTCCCGCGCATGTCCAGAAGAACCTGGCGACCCACACCGCCCATGCCGGCCCGAACGTCGACAAGAGGCTACTTGCGGAAGGCTTAGCGCACAGCTTCATCAACATCCGGGTCGCCCAAATCGCTGGAGTGATACTTGCCGAGAAGAAGCTCTACGAGGCGTTCCCTCCGTTGTCGACCATTGTCACGAGCCGAATCGCCGACGCAAAAGGCGCGTCTGTTCCGGACGGCAAGGATTCCGCCCTGGCGAGCGACGAAGCGCTAGCAAAGGCGGGACGGGAGTCATACGCCAAGCTCATCGAGGCGAACAAGGAAGCGATTGCGTTGATCGCAAGCGGTGACATCCACGCATTCGACATGCCCCGAGCTGTATCGGCGACCATGGGGAGTGTGAACCCGGATGTGCAGGCAGCATTGAGATGGCTCCGCGAGCGACGCCAGATGGACCAGTTCTGGACAGATATGATCATCTTGGGGGTTACGGCCGCGGTGGTTTGCATGCCTGTCGTTGGCCCCGCCGCCGTGGCGGTCGCAAGCGGGACTTACGCGAGCAAGCAAGTGACCGATCTGTTCAGTCGTACGACCGTCACAACCGCTTCAGCGAACCCTCACGAGAACGTGCTCGGCATGACCAAGCCCGAGACGTGGGAATGGGTGCTCGCGGGCGTAATGGCGATCCTGTCGGTGGCGGGTGCCGGGTTCGCACTGAAAGGCATGCGGAACCTGAGGCCTAGAGGCGGGGTTGGCAAACAATCCGCCGTCGGCGAGGTCGGTCCTGGCGAGACGGTTCGCCTTCCTCGATCGCTGGGCGCGGCTGCCAAGCAGTACAACGTGCGTGGCGCCCGCGAGCTTCTAAGCAACATTCGCAACGCTCACCCGTTCAAGAAGGGACATGGTATTAGAGAGGTCGGTCGTCTGGTGAGAGAGCATGGGGGTAAAGCGGCAAACTGGCGAAAGATGAAGGGGTTCGCCGAGGCGGTCAAGCCGAGCGGCGCGACTGGTACCGCAGAGATCCATTGGTACCAGTGCCACGGAGTAGGCCGCGTGGAGCTTAAAGTGAAAACTTGGCTGAACTAACTAGTACCTTTGCGGAGGCAGCAAAATGCCGACTGCTGTGGATAAAGTTTCAATAGAAGAACATGATCATGACTGGATATATGAAGGTACGCTGCGTAGACAATCGGCCCTACATTTTTGAGAAGGGCGTGGCTGCTCCTGATCCGAACCAGAGACTCATTAGCCTGACAGAGGGGGGGATCTATGAGGTTCTGAACATCGAGGAAGGTTGGTACCGACTAGTAGATGACACAGATGAAGACTACCTCTATCCGCCAGAGATGTTTGAAATCGTCGACATGCCTGGATAACTGGTTCATCTAAACGTTTGGGTGCGGCTCTTCTCTGACGAGAGCATTTCCGTGTGAAATCAATCACTTGATTCGCTTCAGCTGACGGCGCGGAGCTGGCATGGGATTGGGTGGTTCGCCTCCCGCGTAGCGTGATTGTCACAGGCCGGGTGTATCCGTCCAGGGACCTTTTTGTCGCAGATTGAAATTCCGCACGGCAATTATGCGAAGCCGGCTCACTGGCCGAGAGCGGCGCCCGCGCCGCCGATTCCAAAGGGAATGGATTTCTCGAGCGAGCACAGCGAGCGCCAAGCGCACCTTCGCCTTGGCGCTCCCAACCGACGGTTCGCTCAAGTTTCGGCTCAGGCCGCTTGGACTTCGACGCTCGGCAAGTGCCTCTGCCCGCGAATGGTGTATCCGTCCAGGGACCTTTCTGCCGCCAATTAAAATTCCGCACGGCAACCATGCGGCGCCTGCCCGCTTGCCGAGAGCGGCGCCCGCGCCGCCAGTTCCAAGGGGAATGGATTCCCGTGCGGCCGCAGTAAGCGCTCAACGCATCTTCGCCTTGGCGCTCCCAACCGACGGTTCGCTCAAGTTTCGGCTCAGGCAGCTTGGACCGTCGACGATGGGCAAGTGCCTCTTGCCTGCGAATGGAGTCACGCGCAGCTTGACGGAGCTCACGCTACGCCCGCTATCAGGAGCCCCGCGGATGGGCATCCTCGGTCTAGGTTCAAGGCGCAGGACCGTTGGAGGAGTTTCCGCGAGGGTTTCCTGAGGCGTCCTTGCCGGTGGGTCCGAAACCACGCGGCGTAGCAGTCGGGCGCTGCCTGGGAGGCTTGGGGCTTGAGCGGGACCAAGAGCAATCTACAGCACTCGGCCTTCATACTTCGCCAGAAGCGCTCAATGATGGCGATGGATCCGTGGTTACCGACGGCGCCCCAGCGCGGCTTGATGCCTCTTCGGGCGCACCAGCGTCGATAATCCTGGCGGAATTGGACGCCTTGGTCGCTGATGAGGTGCTTGGGTGCGCGTCCAGCCCTTCGGATCGCGGAGTCAAGGAAGCGGCGGGCGTCTCGCCCCGAGGGATGCTGCTTGAAGCCTTGAGCTTGATGGGCGCTCTGGAGAGTTGGTCGACGACCCCGACGCCCACCAAGCCACTCTGCCGAGGCCATCGCCGGTCGAGCGCAATCTCCCACCTCTTTCAGGCATAAAAAGAATGACAGGCACAACGCCTGTTCTTTTTCTGAAGGAGACGAGCATGTCTGAATTTCCGAAGCGCGCGGCGCAGTACTTGGGTCGGGTGATCGCCCATGAGTCGACGAAGAAGGGCGCCGCCGCGGCGGGGGCGGGCTTCCTGCTGGCCGTGGTGTGTGAGGCCCTGTGGCCGAGTTCCTAGAGGAGCTGTTCGGGCAAAGCCTGCGCGCGGCGTTCAAGGATCTCTGGAGAGCTTTAGCGACGACCTCTGAAGAGGTCGTCGAGTGGTTCCGTGAGGTGGCGACCCCACCCCCAAACCTGCACCTCGAGAGCGAGGACGGCTGCACGTTCACTGGCGTGGTGCTGGTGGAGCGAAGCGTCGCCGTCGCGTTGCTGGCCGTGCGCCATCCCGCCCCCCGAGCGTCACTGCGCGATCGGTCGCCCACCGGTCCGCGGTTCGACCTAGACGATGCGTTTTGGCAGCGACCTAGCAGCCCGCGTCCGTAGACAAAACACAACTCGCGTGTCCGCCCGTGCGCTGCCTGCGCTCCGGACACGCTTCAATCTCAGGAGAAATACCATGCGGATTTCTGGCCGTACCTTGCGCCCGTCCAACTTGGCGGAGCGCCGACTCATGCTGTCGATGGGGGTGCGCTCACTGCGCATTCCGCGCAACCACAACCCCTACATCGTCGCCCGCAGGCTGGCTCGTGCGGCACGTGGCGACAACGACGACCAGCAGTTTCTGCGCTCGCTGCTCAGCCCCGACGTACGCGAGCCGAGGCCGTCTCCCGACGCCGACCAGCCCAGCGCGCTTGTCTCGTGAGCTCCAGCGCCCTGAAGGCGCTCAGGAGCGCGCTGCGCGGGGGCAGCGCTGACCTACTGCGCGACGAGTTGGTGCACTGGGGCTCCGAGCTAGGACCTGAGTGGACCGATCTTGCAGGGCTTGACGACGGCATGTTGCAGCGGGCGATCCGTCGCAAGCTCAAGCCTGGTCAGGACGCCAACCGCACGCAGCGCCGTGCGAGTGGCCTTGAGCAGGCGGAGCGACAGCTGGCACAGCCTGCTCGGCTCAGTGCCCAGCGTCAATTAGATACTCCCATCGTGTTGCCTCATCAGGAAATGTTACTCAACGACCGGCCCGTTCAGCCACTCGTCGACGGCCCCACCCACCTTGCCTGGGAGGATTAACGCCCGGGCCTGCTGAGTGCGCCAATCTCGTACTCGACGCTGCAGTGTTCGGAGCTGTCCCGCGACAAATTCACCTGGATGCCTGGCCTGCAACTCCTCGAAGAGCATCTGCGCGGTGCCTTCCGGGTGGCTGGCGAGCCACCGGAGCGCTTCCTTCCACACGGATGCGAATGGGTCCTCGCGCGTGCGCCACTCGCGAGCGAGGGTTGGCTTCTGTCGATGGGTAGGCCGGGCCTCGCCCTGCTTCCACAGCAGGGGCAGGGCACGCATGAACTCATCCACGTCGGCTCGGTGGATGTCTTCGGGAACGCTGCGACCAGCCATCTGCGCGAGCGAGGTTTGGCACTCCCGCAGCGTGTGTAGCAGAGCCACCGGATCGAGCCGAGCTTGCTCATCGCGGAGGAGTGTCTTCGTTTCCTCAAGGACCGCTGGATGGGCTAGAAGCCGGTCACAGGGCGTGGCGGGAGGATGGTAAGTCTTCTTCACCTTGGCGCCCGTCCGGATCTTCTCCTTGAGCTTGAAAGACGGCTGGAAGAAGTTCACGTACAGGCGCGCCACGCCGTACAGGCGTGCCAGAACTCTGGTCGCGACCGCGCCCTCAAAGCGATCATATCCAACCAGGCGTCGAACCACGGCGCCGTTCTTTTGCTCGATCCACGCCTGGTCGTTCTTGTGGTAGGCGCGCGAGCGCGTCTGCGCAATGCCTTCGTCCTGGCAGTAGGAGAACACCGTTTCGTTCATGAAGGCACCATCGTTGTCGGTGTCGAACCCGAGCATGGGCACGGGCGATTGGTCGCGCAGAATGCGCAGCGCTTCGACCACCAGCGACTGTTCTCTGACGATTAGCGGCACCATCTCCGTCCAACCGGAACAGACATCGGTCAGCACAAAGGAGTGGATCGGCGAGCCTCGCAACGAGCCGCCAGCGTGAACCACGAAGTCAGCTTCGAAGTAGCCGGGCTGGTCTTCACTCCAGCCCGCAAACGTGCGGACTGGGATCTGGCGCTTGATAGCGTGATTCTTTGCTCGGCGCCCCGAAGCCGCGCCCTTCGCTCCACGTCGAGCGCCGGTCAGGACGCGGTCGATGGTCGCTGCGCTCATCGCGAGGAGTTTGTCGCGCACCTGCGCGTCCACCGTCAGGTGGCGGTGACGCTCCATGCTTTGAAGAAGCCCGGGCAGCGCCGCCTTCAGGCGCTTGCCACACATCCTATCGCCCGCCTCCCAGACAACCACCAGTGCGTCAAAGACCGCCTGGTCGTATATCCTAGCGCGTATCCCTGCGGAGTTGCCTGGTATGTCCGCCGCAGCTCGATGAAGGACGCGCAGGGCGTGCTTCCGATGGTAGCCAGTCACAGCCACGAACTCGTCCAGGATCCTCGTCTTCTCTCCGCGCCCTGAATCGCCATACCGGCGAGCGATGGCCGTGATCAGCTCGCTGCGTGCATCCTTGCTCATGCCACTCCCCATACATCCTCCAGGGCATTTCCCAGGTAGCATTCTAGGTGAGGCAACGTCCCCTTCCTAGGTCACAAAAAAGGTGAGGCAATGCGGTGGGGAGATGTAATTGTCGTCGGGCAGCTCAGGCACCTGAGAGTCCTCACGGAAACGAGCGGCGCGCCCCGAAGGATTCACTCGGGCCTGCGGCCCGTCCCCGCCTCCGGCGGGGACCGTGGCCGCTCCCGGACTCCGTCCAGCTCGCTGGACTCCGTCCACTCGCGGTCGACCCGTGGGGATCACAGCCTGAGGGGTGGGCCGCTCGCTCCGCCCCGCTTACGCGGGGCTCCGCGAGCGGCGCGCCCCGAAGGATTCGAACCTTCGACCTACGGATTCGAAGTCTTCTGGTCCGCGAGGCAACAAACCTAAGAACATCAAACGGTTACGTCGGTTCACTCGCTCTGGTTGCCGCTATGTTGCCGATACTCTTCCAACATCGAGTGACTCGGCCCGCAGACACAGCGGACGCGCGGCCAGAGTCCGACAGAAGGGCGCCTAGCTTGAACGGAACTTGCATGGACCCCTGGCTAGCGAAGCACAACGCCCGCCAGGGACTGCGTTGACACAAGTACGTGTAATGCAAGGTTTCGATCGAACTCTAAGCCGTCATGCTCTCCGCGCTCGGCGTGCCTTTCGGGGTTGCACAATGAACGCACCTCTTTGGCCTGTGCCAAGAGTTGCCCGCACGCGTACTCCCCGTACGCCTGCTTTGCAGGGTCCATTACCGAGCGGAACTCTTCGAGCGCGCGGTAGCAGACCCGAGCTACCTCCGCCCAACGTCCCTCGTTGAACGATCGTTGCGCTTCATCTAGGTAGCGAAGCACGCGTGTCGCCGTGCTGTTGGCGGGGTCGACCGTTGGAATCTGGATCTCGATCACGTGGTGCCCTGGCGGCTTGAGCTTGTGCAGCACCTCTTCACACCAGAAGTCACGTGTCAGCTCGTACGCATCCGTAATCACGCGATCTCCGATGGAGCTGTTAGCGGAGAGCGTTTCCACTGCCTGCGATAGCCACGGCGCGCTACCCTCAGGCCGTGGGTTGTGCCCATCCCGATACGTAAACAACAGGTCCCCCTCAACCCGAGCGAAGAGCCTCCCCGCTTCGCGGAAACGCTCGATGCGATCCAGCACGCCTGCAGGAAGTTCGGTGGTGAACTCGAAGCGCACGGTACCCGGAATGTTCATCCGCGCGGCCTGCATCTGGTTCAGCCATCGCGCGTTGAGGACGAGGCGCGGATGATTCGGTCCGGGGATCGAACCACCCTGCAGGGCCTTCCGATCGAATGCCACGACACCACACCAGCCGAACGCGAAGGCCTTGTCCAGCCATGTCCCGTGGAAATCCGTTGAGATCCGGACGCGCCAGTCCAGGCGATCTATGGCGCCAGCAACTGCTGATACGCTCTCGATCACGTGATTTGTCATAGTATGTGCTCAGGATAGGACGGGTCGGATGCGGGTGCCAGCGCGCCATCAGCAACTCGAACAGGTTGACCTTCGCGCTTCGTGCGGCGGGCCATGACCGCCAGCACGTCGCGTGCGGAACGTCCCACAGCGCGTGGATCAGCCTCTCAGCTGATGCGACAACTCCCCTGAGACTGGGGGGTTTGGCTTCGACACCTCTTCGCTTACCGGGTCCGGTTGCCTGGGGTGGATCACTTTTCAAACGCTGCCCTGGATCACTTCTTTAGCGCTGTCTCCACGCGACTTCAACGTGGCGGAGCCAAACCAGGTGCTGGCGGGTGACATCACCTACATCACCACCACTGACGGTTCGCTTTTCCTCGCGGTCCTGCTGGACCTCTTCTCGCAGCGCGTAGTAGGCTGGGCGATGTCGGACCGCATCGACACCGAACTCGCGCTCGCTGCGTTGCACGGCGCCGCCTCCACACGTGCTCTGGAACCGAACTGGATCCACACCGACCGAGATTGCCGATGCGGCAGCGACGACTATCTCGACGCCCTCAAGCAGCTCGGCGCGCGGCCCAGCATCAGCCGCAAGGCTGACTGTTGGGACAGTGAAATATTGCACACCATGTATCGGAGCAGCGGCCTGACCCCTGCTTGGGATCGACCTTCGTGGCTTCGCGTTGACCACGTGGTACGCGCGTCGCCCTACGGCTGGTGAAGCCGCGCCGGGCGTGGCTTAGCCGTCCCTCCACCCCGAACCAGCACTGGAAGAACTGGGCTAGGGACGCCCCAGGCGCCACGTGCAGGTTCGCTTGTGAACCGACAGGCGGCTGGAGTGCTCCTCGGCTTTCTTCACGAGGTGGGTCCGGATTGGTCGACCTCGTGCAGGACGTAGGCTGTTCTACTCCAAAGTCTTCTCGGGCGTTGGCAGAAAGAGGCTCAAGCTCGGCATGCCCAGGTCGGGCCAGCGGTCGGGTTTTCGGACCAAGAGATTCAAAGAGACTGCTTTCCCTTGGGTGTAAGCTCGTCTTGCATGGCGAAAACGGACGATATCGCGAGTTTGCTGAAAGCGGTTGCCGCCCACGACTGGGATGCGGCGCAGGCGGCGGGGTCCAAGATCGTCGCAGGCGAGGAGAGAAAGGGACATCACGGCGCTGCGCAACAGCTTCGGGGCGCGATGCATCCCAACGGGCACGCGCGAACGCCCACTCCTCCGAACGGCACCGCGATGGGAGATCCCGGCTTCCTCTCGGCGGCCCTGACCCAGGTCCGCAGTGAGACTCGCCTGCAGGACGTCGCGCTTCGACCCGCACGCCGGGACCAGCTGATGACCATGATCTCAGAGTGGGAGCATCGCGAGTTGTTGGCCGCCCGGCAGATCGCGCGACGCCGCAAGCTACTTTTCTACGGACCACCCGGATGCGGAAAGAGCCTCACAGCCTCCGCGCTTGGTGCCGCGCTCCGGTTGCCGACGTACGTCGTTCGTATCGACGCAGTCGTTGGGGCGTTTCTGGGACAGACAGCACTGCGAATTCGGGAGCTGTTTCGCTTCGCCGAGACCACCGCCTGTGTCCTTCTCCTCGACGAGATCGATGCGCTGGCCAAGAAGCGGGGCAGCCTTCGCGATGTGGGCGAACTAGACCGCGTGGTCATATCGCTGATGCAAGAGCTTGAGCACGCGCTGCCCAAGGGCATCCTGGTCGCCACGTCGAACGTGCCCGAGCATCTGGACGAGGCGCTCTTCAGACGCTTCGACGACGTCATCGAGTTCCCTCGACCATCGCACGCGGAGATCGCTCGATTCGGCTCAAAGAGGGCGCAGGATGGAAAGGTCGTTCCGGCTCGCCGACTGAAGCAACTGCTCGCCGGGGCAACGAGCTACGCGGAAGCCGCGCGCCGCATCACTGCCGAGGAGCGATCCATCGTACTTCGGGGAGCGTTGAAATGACCGTCGGCCGCGCTACGCCACAAACCACTCCGCGAACGTTCTATCTGAACGAGCGGCACGAACTCGCTCATGCACAAAAGGGGGGCGGCGGGCGGCCAGCACAGTACGGCACCATCGACTGGGCGACCAAAGGAGTACAGATCAGCGCAGCGCTCGCGGCGTCACGGAAGGTCATTGCCGAGTCCAAGGACCCTCTACGCGACCGGCACTATTTCCTCGCCGCCTTGCCCGTACCCAAGGTGCCTAAGATCACGAAAAGCGCGAAGAAGTCACCGACCGGCGTCTACCATGAGGAAACGCGGTACGCTGGCGATCACTCACGCGTGTTCCGGCGCCTAGGCATGGACCTGCTCGGCGTCAGCAAGGATGGCGTTGCGATGGTCCACGCGACCACCGAGCGCTTCGATCGTCTCTTGGCGACGGCTTCTGCGCTCCATCGCGAAGGCGTTCAAGAACGCGCTCGTTGGGCGACGATTGCCAGCTTCGATCCGATTCCGGCGGACTCCCGAGTCGATCGTGCCTGGGTCGACGCCCTACAGCACACGTCGTCCGTCGACGTGATTGTGGAGCTGCAGCCGCTGCTTTCTCGATTGGAGGTGGAGGAGATCCTGGCGTCGATCTCGCAAGTCTTGAAGCGCGATCTTGGTGAACTCACCGGAACAGGAACTGACTTCTCCGGCCGACGTTGGTTTCGAGGAAAGATGCGGAAAGCCGCACTCGTCGATATCGCCGAGCACTTCTTCTCGGTCCAGTCGCTGCACCCTCCGCACGTTACCGCGGTGGGTGCACTGAAGGGTCACGGCAAGCGTGGAGCGACAGCGCCGATCGTCAGCACGCAGCACTCGCAACCCCTCCCGACGGTGGCGATCCTCGATACTGGCGTCCCGGCTGGACATGAGGAGCTAGACCGGTATCGCCGGGGAACGTACAAGCATCCCGACGCCGATTCGGACTATGCCGGCGATCATGGGTCTCTAGTCGCGTCACGCGTCGTCTTCGGCGACCTCGACTTCAGCACTGGTGAGCAGAGTAGACCACCCGGCGCTTGTCGGTTCCTCGACGTCATGGTCGCGCGGGATGCGGCCCGAATCGAAGACAAGGCCGTCGCGCCAGCGCTTGAAGCGATCGTCGCGACCTATCCCGATGTGCGCGTCTTCAATCTGAGCTTCGGGGAGGTCTTGCCTCTCGCCTCATACTCCGAGGTCGAGCGACGAGAACGGCTTCTGCTCGTCCAGGACTTGGATAACTTCGTCTTCGCGCGTGATGTCTTCGTCGTCGTGGCGGCCGGGAACGTACCGCGCGGAACCGTGCCGTCAATGGCGTACCCGCAACACCTGGACGAGCCGCCATGGCAGCTCGGTGCATGGCCGAGCGGCTTCAACACCGCGACGTGCGGGGCGCTCGTCGGGGCCGTGCATCCTGACGGGCTCGTGAGTACTGCTGGCTGGCCGAGCCCGTTCTCGCGCATCGGCCCCGGACTCGCTGGCGCTCCTGTTCCCGAGTACGGTGCCACCGGAGGTAACCTGGCAGACGATTGGTCGTGGCGCGGAGGTATGGGGGTCTGGGGCTGCACCGCCAGCGGTGCTTGGGAAGACCATCCGGGGACGTCGTTCGCAGCTCCCTTGCTTGCGCGAGAAGCGGCCTTCGCGTTCCAGGCGCTGCAGGCATACTGTCCGCCAGGGGCTCGACCGTTCGCGGTGACCGTCAAAGCGTTCCTCGCGCTCACCGCGGTCACCACAGTCCGAAGGGATCACCCGCTTGCCATTCGCGCACTAGCGAACCGTACGGTCGGCCGCGGAACGGCCAGCGCGGCGCGGCTCTCTGAACCACACCCAAACTCGGCTGTGTTCTTATGGCAGGGAATCATCGACGGGACCGACGACGTCGCGCGGGTTCAGATTCCCGTTCCGCAGTCGTGGCGCGATTCCGCCGGGCAACCGAAGCTTCGACTCGTCTGTTCGTGGGACCCACCGGTACATGAAGCGGTGAGCGAGGCCTGGGCGTGCCGTAAGGTAGCTGCCAAACTGCGGCCGGCCCCTGGCGAAAAGGCCCTACACGGTTCGCGAGGTGATCACTCTAGCTACCCCCTCATCGATCGTACGTACGACCTGTCCGCAGCGAAGCTCGCGGGTATCGCGATTCCGCAGGAGCAATTGACCCTCGAAATCTCTTATGACCAAATCGCAGAGTACTATCCGGGCATAGCGTTCACGCCTCAGCAACGAGTCGCTTTCGCCGCCGAGCTCTTCGACGATGGGGATACGCCGGTAAGCCCGCAGACGGCGATCCAGCAGCTTCCGGCAGCGGCAACCATGATCCGACTCGCGATGCCTCCGGCTCGGGTGCCAGTTCCGGTAGTCGTTCGGACGTGATGCGCGGGCCCGAGGCTCGCTTTCGATCGCGGTGCGGGAGATCCCGACCCGGAGGCGGATTGCCGGTAGGCATCGACGCGAGCCGTCTCTTCTTCATTCAGACAAGCCTGCTTCCACACTGCCACGCGGATACCAACGAGGGTACCCATCAGTTGCTGACCAATCGGTCTAACGGGCACCTGACCTCCGGCTTGTGACGCCAATGGGATCCCCTAGTAGTGAACTCGATGCGCCACAGGCCGAAACGAGGCCCCCCATGAGCAAGCGCCCGCTATCATTTCCCTGTGGATATTTTTATGGCCATTGTTGCACCCCCCGCCCCACCCCACCAAGCAACTCTCCAAGCACATCGTCCAGCGCCTCAACAGACCCCCCGTCGATACTCGAAAACAGTGTCGACACCTGGGTTGACGAGGCTTCCGCGATTCTGATGACTTGAAACAGCGGGTCGTTCAACATCACGATGAATGGGCCGCCGCCTGGGCTGAAGTCGGCGAATGCATACGCGGTGTCGGGGACTTGTTCGGGAAGCAGTCGCATGCGCCGCACGAGGAAATCTGTGCGAAGCCCGACGAGGCGCAAGGTCTTGCGCACGCGCGCAAATTGCGGATGACTTGGTTTCGCGGGGAACGCCTGAACGGAGCGCCCCTGTAGGTCCTTGAGGTGCTCGAGGTTTGAGCCGGGCATGCCGCGATGGACGATATGGGCCGCGTAGTGATCCGCACCCAAGTCGATGTGCATCAGCGCGCTCTCCGCGCCGGCGAACCGCACCCTCGACACGTCCGCCTTCTCATCGATGCCTTGGACCGCGTGGACTAGTTCATGCACCGCATACAGCGCCGCCACCAGCCGTTGGTCGCGGGGGTCGGAGAACAGCGTACAGATGGGCGCCAGTGGCCCCTTGGCAACCGAGAGCGTTCCACCATCAATGGTAAACGCTCGCTCGCCCTCCAGATCCCTGATGGCGACGTGGCGGACATTCGCAAGGAGTCGGGCTAGGTCAACGGAACCGAAGCTCGGGACCGGCTGCGCGAAGAAGTCGTTGAGCGACTGCTCAAGCTGACTCAACTGGACCAGGCCTTCGGACGGGGCTTCGTCAACAGAGCGCTTCTTCAGCAGCAGCTCGATGCAGGGACGCACTATCTGATCGTTGTCAGGCTGTTCCTCGAGGATGTCTCGGATCTCACGCAGGTCGTCTCTCGGGCTGGAGTCGACGGCGTCGCGGAACGCGCGAGCCGCGCCCGTCGAGAACGCTGCATCATTCAACCACCACCAGACTTGCCGAAGTGCCTCCGTCGGTGACTCGATGGCTCGCGTTAGCCGCAAGAATTCACGAATCAGGATGCTACCCCAGGCTCCACGCTTCTCGTGGATTGGCGCCTCTGGATGATGGCTCGCATGGTGGTTCGCTACGAGCTCACTGATCGCCGAAGCGTGAACCCAGTCGAGTTCCACCGGTGGACCGCACAGCGCTACCCGCCACACGTCGCGATCGATGTGCTCCCGGGTGCTGAGGTGACGCAGCAACGCGGCTCGCAGCCGAGGAAACTCCCCCCAGGATCTGAGCACCTTGTCGCTCAGCACATCGCACCCCCGGTCGCTGAGCACCGTGAATAAATCGTTGGCTATTGAGCTGGCATCAGGGCGCAAGAGTAGCTGCTCAAGCGCGGGAGCGAGACGATCGATCTCCCAAAATTTCATCTGGTCGCTGGCAAGCTCACCGTCGCCGAAAAGGAGAAACCGGAGCGTCGCGAGTAGTTCATCCCCCCTTGGGTCCCCGTACATGGCTGCGGGCGCGAGCAGGCTTGCTACGAGGCGCTTTCGACGCGGTGATTTGAGCTCTCGCGGTCCTCGCTTGAGCAACCAGCGAACCAACGGATAGGTCTGGTCGCACTCGGGCCGCTCAGGCTTGTAGACCACGAGCTCGACCAAGTCAGCGATCAAGGTTGCGTCGTTCGGTTCCGCGCGGGTAATCAACCAGGCAACGAGATCCGGGAGGGCAGCAAGTGGCTGGGGACGAAGGGCTTTGAAGATTGTCGGCAGGCACACGCTCGCCCGTGCATCCAGTGCCCCGGCGACCAGCTCGAGGACCAATTGGTCTCGAAGCTCGCGCGCGGCAGCTACCTGGTCTGAACCCGACCAAAACTCGCCATGCAGCGCATCGACCCATTTCTCGGGCGCGTGGCTCCAGCTGCCATCCGCAAACACTTCGCCCAACATGCGCATTGCCGCGGCGCGGTTCTGGTGCGCGCGTATGTAGCTGCAGTACGCCTCGGGGTTCTCCGTGAATGACAGCATGGATTTCGAACGCCTCAGGTCGTCGCCCTATTGCACACCAAGTGCCGTCTCCAGCTCGGCCAGCCGCTCTCGCTCTTTCGGCGTCACTCGCCCGTCAGCGTTCACCAGCCCACGGCTCAATTCCAACACCCAAGCCTGAAACTCGAGGGGTGCGCCTCGCAGCACCTCGATGGCATCGTCCACTGTGTTTTGGTCGCTCGACAGCGAGCGGAAACCGGTCGCCAAGCGCTTGCCCAGGTCGGCGTCTGACGCACAGTACTGCTCCAATGCGCTGACGGCATAGGCCACCTCGCTGTCGTCGATCTTGCGATCCGCCACCGCGAGGTATCGCAGCACCACCGCCAGGGCCTGTGCGGTTTGCTCAAGCGCAGAAGCAGTGGGAATAGGCCCCGGGTCCACTCGTGGCTCTAGCGTTGGGTGTAGCTCTTGTTCCGTTGCTGACGGAGTGCGGTGGTGTGGCGCAGGAACGAGCTGCGCCGGCTGCGGCGCAAGCTGCTGTCCCGATCCCGCCTGTTGCCCTACGGATTGAGCGTCCTCCTTCGCGCGTCGTGCCAGCTCCGTGAGGTTAGAGGCCGCTGCCTGACAGCTCGCCACGTTCGAGGACTGCAGCACAATGCGCAACCCCCAAGGATCGCTCAGCTCGCAGCGGCCGTACTCCATCACCGGCAGCTGACGGTTGTCGTTGAACCGCCGGTCTGGTCCCCCGCTGCGGTTCACGTACTGCCACGTGGTGTCCACCTGCCGAGAATCGCCCGGCACGAACTCCTCTTCGATGAATCGGGTGGTCGAGCTGGTGGCCGTCAGCACATCGTACGGGATTGCCGCGACCTTGCCGCCTTGTTTCACCACGAGTCTATCCGGCAGGAACAGCAGCTGCTGTGGCCCGACTGGGACGCACCAAGGCTCGATGTTGAGTTCGATTCCTGGCAGCGAACCAGCGCCCGCGTGGATACGGGTGCGGCTGATCAACGTGTTCGCGCCACCACTCCGCTTCCAGTCGTCGGTCGCCTGCGAATAGTAGATGTGCCAGAGCGCCTGGTTCTGGCTGAACCACTGTCCTACCGCGTTCGCCATCGCTAGGCGCTCAAGCAGGTCCGGGCTGTCCACGTCATAGATGAGCCGCGCGGTTCGCCGGTCACGGTCCCACCTGTAGATTGGGATGGCCGCCGCGATCGCGAAGACCGCGTAGGTGATCATTAGCCAACCGGACATCCCACACAGCAGAAGCGTGCCGCCAATCAGCGCGACCACGCAGTAGATCTGAAACCAGTTGGAGCGGTTGGCGCGCTGGTAGACCTCGTTGAACAGTTCGTCCGCAGAGCTCTCAATGAGCTGGGACACCGAAGCGGTTGCGATGAAGCCATCTGGGTTGAGACCGTCGTAGTTCGTTGGGACCGCTGGATGAGGCTGAAGCTGGCTCGGCTGCACCTGCGGTGGTTGGCTAGTGCTGCTGGGAGTCGACGTGAGCTTCTTTCGATAACGAAACCCCTGCGCGCCAAGGGTGATGTAGGTCCCACGCGGCCCAACATTGACTCTCGCGCCTCGCACACCCCCGGACACACTGAGGCCACTCCGAGAGAGGTTGAAGCGCAACGGCCCCATCTTCACCGACCGGCGGAAAGACCATCCCATGACCGTATAACGTAACCGCGCGGCTCAGCCCGCAGCAAGCCCTTGTTGCAGGAGCCAGTGCGGATCTTTGCGAAGCAGGCTCCTATTGCTCAACCCCCCACCCCCGATCCCACCACTCAACGCGCTCTGGCATCCACAAGCCGCTCTTCACGCGTTGCGCGTCACTGCGTTTTACTACAATGCCTGTTTCCGTGAGGCTCGCTTGCCAGCTTCTCAGGTCGGCGACGTTGGCTCCATAGGTCTCCCGCAGCTTCTGAGCGACCACGCTGGCCAGCGCTAGCACTGCGGGGCGCCAGGTGTCCGGGATACTGGGCATGTCTAGGGTGCCGAGTACGTGGCGAGCGCCTTCGGTTGCTTGTGACCGCAGCGCAACTCCCGCTGGGAACTCGCCTGCTCGCGCCTTGAAGCGGCTGACAACTGCTTCAAGGCTTTGCTCTACGTCGCCGTCCAGGCAGAAGTCGATGGCGACATCTCGGCTCATGGCGATCCAGCCGTCGCCCCACGGTGCGATGACAACCCCTTCGGCGGCGCCGCCACTCGCAACACAAACTTGCACCGCGATGCGATGGGCAGGCTCCGGATCGCTGTCTGCCAACACCTGGGTTGGTGACATGCGCGCATCTGGCGACTCACCGCACCACCACAAGAGCAGCGGATCGCGGGCGTCGATGCTCGGACTCTCAAGGCAACGTCCAAGGGCCCACAGCACGGCGCTTCTTCTTCGGGGGTGGGGGTAGGCCGCCGCGAGCTCATCCATCAGCCCAGTCTGCTGGAGCAGTAGCGCCCAGAACACAAGCCCGCCAGCGCTGGACGGCTGCGCGGCCTGCTTGAGGCCGCTCGCCGCAGGGCGCAGTATCGCGGAGCGCTCCACCAATTCCCCGCGGAGTGGAGGCCACAGCTCGAAGCCCACCAGCAGACCCAGCAGCAGCCTCCGCGTTTCGCTCAGCTCACTCTGGGGCGCAGCTTTCAGCCGAGCGAGCACGACGCTGGGCAGCTCAGTTGCGCCGCGCGGCGAGATCCAAAACCCACACAGCTCAAGCGCTTCGGCGTCGCCGAGCGACTGCAGCACCACGTGCGCTCCTACGCGGGAACTCCACCCCGCCAGCACATCCCCCGCCAAGGCGAGACTCTCTTCAGCGCAGCTGCGCAGTACCGCCAGGGGCGTAGCGCCGTAACCAGCAAAGCTCGAGAAGGGCCAGCGCTGGGCCGAGCCCTCCGCCAGAGCGGCGACGTACGCCGCGAGCGCGGCGGGCCTAGAAGGAAAGTGAGCAGAGTCTTCGCTGATCTCCGCGCTTTGGCTCATTGCCTCCCGGATCCTAGATTTCAGGTGGGAGCGCAGCGCTGAGAGCAGCGCGCCCTTGCTGGCGTCGCCCGAGAGCCGCGCGGCGAGGCGCAGATCCACCTTGCGCAACACGACCACCGAATCTCCAGGCAGCCCGGCAACCGCGCTGAGCGCCTCCGGGAGCGCTTGTTCGAGGACCCGAAGCGACGCCACCCCTGCACCGGCGTTCGACGCGCGTACACGTAGCTGCGCGTGGCCGACCCAGACATCTGAGGCGGCGTGCTTCATCCGACGAGCTTGCATGCGACGGTGTCACGTCGCGTGTTGGCCAGCGCTGGCGTGTCGGCCCCCTCGATAAGGCAGCGCTCAAGCCGCGACGTCAGCGCGAGGATCGCTGACACGTCACTCCGCGCCGCGGCCCTCAGCTTTGGAGGTACACGGGCGTTCTCTAGCTGCTCCGCTGCGCGCACCAGTGCATCACGACACTTTCGCAGCTCCACCAGTGAGCGCTGCACCTTGGTCGCTGTCGGCGCCCCTCGGCGCTCACCCCGGGTGCGCGCCACCGCGATCAGGTGCTTCCGAAACGCGCGCACCCCCCAACGCTCTTGTTCCGCACGACGTAGCTCCGCTGCTTGCTCATCGCGAGGCAGCCGCAGCACCAGCACCACATGACTGGCAGTCAACGCCGGGCAGTTCAGGATGAAGGGGTGGCGTTCCAGTGCAGCACGCACGCCCAGGCGCTTGCTGAGGGCGTCCTTCTTGTAGGGCGCCCCCGGGCGTTCGGCGAGCTTGCGCAGCGAGATACACTTCCTCGGGGAGTGGCTCTCCCACGCAGCGACCGAGCCGCCGAAGAACGTGTCCAATAACAACTGACCCGCCGCGGCGAACGCCTCAAGCTCGGTCCGCTGCTGAATGGTCCGCAGCGCTCCGTTGACTTCATCTAACTTGCTGGCTGTCCACTGCTCATCCGCCCCGAGCGCTTCCGGTCCGTCAGTCATCCTGTCCCCCGCGTGTCAACGCCGAGCCTACAGTCATTACTCCCAGACGCATCGCTCGCTTTTCGCGCGGCGGCTATCACCTTGGGGGGTGTCACCTGAGAAGCTCCAGTGCGTCCGCGCGGTCATAGTCGCGTTCGCTGAACTCCGATGTATCGCTCCAGGTGCGAGACCCTCGCCCCAATCCTCACCCCGAGGTACACGCAGGCAGCCCGCGCCTGGCGGCTCAGCGGCGACGAGCGTAGGGGTCCGGAGGCGCCTTACCCGTTGGCTTTGGAGCGGCGGTCTTGGCTGGCGCCGCCGTCTTCGCGGGCGCGCCCGTGCTCACCGAAGGCGCGGTGGCCGTTGGCCTACCCGCCGGGGTGGCCGTTGAAGGCGCCTGAGCGCCCGTCTTAGGCCCTGCGCTCGCGCTGGGCGCAGCAGGTAGGTCATCGAGGGAGACCACCCCTGGCGTAGGCTCAGGCACTGGAGTGATCTCAGGGCCTTCAGAGGAGCCTGAGGTCGGATGCTCCCCGGCCACGTCCGTTGCCCCCGCCAAGCTCGCGCTGGACGGCGCTTCGGCTGTTGGCGTTGAGCCGCCGCGCGTCGCGACCACGACCACGCCGATGAGCAGTGCCACGCCAAGCCCGGCTGCCGCAGCCACCAGCGCACCACGGCTAGGCTTGGCCACAGCCGGCGGCGGTCGGTTCCCCCCATGCTCCGTCCAAGCGGTCGTCGTCTGCGAGACAGGCGCTGCGATGCTCGCGGGCTGCGCGTCGGCGAAGGACAGCGCAGGCAGGCGACCACTCAGATCCGCGCCGCTGATCAGCGCGCGCACCGCTGCCTGCATCTCGGCCGCGTCTTGAAAGCGGGCGGCCTTGTCATAGACCAGTGAGCGATCCACCAGCGCGGCCACGCCGGGCGACACGTCTGGCAGCACGCTGCTGAGTGGCGGCGCCTGATGCATCATCGCCATGCCGAGCATCTCGTTGGTGGTCTGCGCTTCGAACACCAGGCGTCCCGTCAACAGGTTGAACAAACTCGCGCCCACCGCCCACAGATCTGTGCGCGCGTCGACTTCATCCCAGCGGCCGCGCGCCTGCTCCGGCGCCATGAACGCAGGTGTTCCCATGGTGGAACCCGTTTGCGTCGCCGTGGAGCTATCGTTGGTCTCCCGCAAACGCGCGATGCCAAAGTCGAGCACCTTGAGCACGCCCTCGCGAGTCAAGAACAGGTTCTCCGGCTTCAGATCGCGGTGCACGATCCCTTTGCCGTGCGCTGCGGTCAGCGTGTCCAGCAGCTGATCCGCGATGGGCAGCACCTCTTCCACAGGCAGCCTGCCACCTTTGCGCTGGGCGCGGCCGTCCAGGGTCTCGCCTTCAAGCAGCTCCATGACCAAGAAGGCTGCGCCATCTTCAGTCACGTCGTCATCATCCACGCGCACGGCACCTGGGTGGTCCACGGTGTTGGCGACGTACCCTTCCCTAAGGAAACGCTCTCGCACACTCGGCTCGTGGGACAGCTCCGCGTGCAACAGCTTCACCGCGCCGCGCTTCTTGTTGCGGTGGGTCCCCGCGTACACCGCCGCCATGCCACCGACACCAAGCAGCGCGTTCAGCGTCCACTTGTCGTTGAGCACGCTGCCCACCCGCGCCTTGGCGCGCTGGACTAGCGGATCTTCCGCGTCACTCATGGCGCCGCAACCCTAGCATCCTGTCCATCCCGCTTCGAATTCTGAGGTCACCACTGATGGAACAGGCTCAGCGCAGAGCCCGACGGGGTGAGCCCAGCCTGAATCCCAGTCTTGGGGCCTTCTTTTTCGCCGGTGAGTAGGAAGTAGGCGCCAGCGCCGATCCCGAGCGCGCCGACCACCCAGCCCACGGTGCTGAGGGTCGCCAGGGTGCTGCCCGATGAGGCAGCGTCGGCGCCAGCGCCGCTACACAAGCGCGCTCCGTCGCACTGCTCATCGACGGTGGACTTCTTGCCCAGCGCCATCACGCCGGTGATGGAGCCGAAGACGACGCCGGCGACGCCGATACCGCCAAAGACGTAGCCCAACGTTTGATTCCCCGAGGAGCTATCGAGCTCTGCCGTCCCCCCACCCCCACTACCACTCCCGGCGTCCGAGCCTGCGCCAGTGATGTCGAGGGTCTTTGATTCGCCTTCGGTGATGGAGACTCGAAACGTCTTGGGGGATTGACCGCGCAGGGTGACCACCACTTCGTGCTCACCAGGATCCACTGGGAGCGGCGATCCTAAGCTCGCGCTACCCAGCACGACGCCGTCGCGCTTCACCTCCATGCCGTCGGGCGGCGGGTTGCCGGCGTCGATGGTCAGGCGGGGCAAGCGCGCCTTGAGCTTGGCGGCGCGACCCCGAGCTTCGGGGATGCGGTCGTCCCCAGCGGGCAGCTGGTCTTCTACCGCGCGGAACAGTTCCCAAGCGGTCGCGAGCTTGCCGCGCAGCTCTTCACAGTTGGCGAGGTTGAGCAGGGTGCCCGCCGCTGGGTCCAGGCGGTTACTCTCTCGGAACTTGGTGCAGGCCTCTTCGTACTCTTCGTGCTCCATGGCGGAGCGCGCCTGGTCGAACAAGGCCTCCGCCGCTGCGGCGTTGCCCGTTTGGGCCGAGCAGGGGGTGGGCAGGGCACTACTCAATAAGCCGGCGAGGGTCAGTGCAGTGAGGTGGGTGCGCAGCATCGCCCAAGGCTACTCCTATTTCTTAGCGCGCTGCTACGGGGTTGTGGAGGTCTCGCCCCGAGGTGTGGCGCTCTCCGACACCGGCTCCTGGTTCCGCAGGTCACCGACCGCGAGGAAGCATTGGGAAGTCCGCGAAAGTTATGGACTTAACGCTTGACGTTGGCCGTTGATTGAAGACGCCACAGGTCATCTGGTTGCCATTGAAGGGCGGGGCACAGCCCTCTGCTCGGCGTTGCCCAACGCAGTACGGTAGCTATCGGACATGGCCAAGGCGAAGTCACCCGAGACGGCTGCGGTTTCTCGGGTGGCGCGACCTACTACTTCGCGGTGGGCGAAGCGACCTACATTCGTGCGCGCCCAGCGAGCGCGGCAGCGTCGGCGCGAGGTGCCGGCTTTGCCGTGGGGACATAGAATGACACAGCTACACTCGTCACCCGCAACAGCCCGTGGTAGCCATCGCGCATGGCCAAGACGAAGGCTCCGACGCAGTCCAAGGGGCGGACGACGCCAGAATCGCCGGCTCAGCCTCACGACGTCCTGGCGAAGAAGATCTTCGGCAACCCGCACAACGCGCGGGTGGAGCTGCAGGCGGTGCTTCCGGCGGAGTTGGTGTCGGCCATCGACTGGAGCACGCTAGAGGTGTTGCCGGACACCTTCATTCGACCGGCGTTCGCGAAGACGCAGGCCGATCTGCTGTTCCGAGTGAAGATCGCGGGCCGCGAGGCTCGGATCTACGTGGTGTTCGAGCACAAGAGCGACGCAAAACCCGAGACGTTGGTGCAGGTGGGGGGCTACGTGATGGACGTGCTGTCGCGCTACTTCGAGCAGCAGGGCAAGCTGCCGGCGCCAGTGGTGATCCCGGTCGTGCTCCACCACAGCGAGCACGGCTGGACGGTGGCTCAGCGCTTCCACGAGCTGTTTGATGAGGCGGTGCTGGCCATCCCGGGTGTGCGCGAGCACGTGCCGGACTTCCGGATCGCATTGGATGACGTCAGCCAGTCGGACGACGCCGCGCTGCGAGCCCGAGCCCAGGACGCGGCGACCTTGATCGTGCCGCTGGCGCTTTGGGCGCTACGCGATGGCCGTCGAGGAGACGCGATCCTGGTAGCGCTCAAGTACTGGGCGCAGGTGATCGCGATCCTGTGGCAGATCCCGTCCGCGCGCGATGGCCTGTTCTTCGTGCTACATTACCTGACTCGGATCAACGAAGCATTGACGGAGCAGGATCTGTTTGAGGCGTTGGGCGAGGCAGCCCCCGAGGCGAAGGAAGCGATCATGACACTCGCAGAACAATGGATGGCGCAGGGCGTAGCCAAAGGCCGAGCGGAAGGCCGTGTAGAAGGCCGTGTAGAAGGCCGTGTAGAAGGCCGTGTAGAAGGAGAGCGTCGGATGC
>CAZKDY010000057.1:0-24825 GCA_964551615.1 uncultured Polyangiaceae bacterium | reverse complement strand
AATGCTCGGAATGCTCGGAATGCTCGGAATGCTCGGAATGCTCGGAATGCTCGGAGTTCGGGCCAAGCTCAGAGTGAGAGCTAGGAACAGGTGTCATGTGGATCGTGTGGCTGTGTGTCATCGCATCCCCCTTGGTGAAATACGTGTGTATCACGGGGGTTTTCAGCCCCTGAGGATGCCCCGAGCAGCGCTTTCACCGAGGGCGACAGTTGCTGCGTCGTCCGACGCCCGAAAGCCACCTCACGCGTCTCTCAGCCCGCGCCAATGGCACATTTGCAGCAGAGTATCGGCCTGTTTACGTTGCCTCTTGGAAACGCCGTCAAGATAAATCGACTCGCGAACTGCTTAAAGTATCCGCCCTAAAGGGAGCCAGCGTGGGTTCAGGCTCGCCCGCTCCCACATGGGACGCTCCCACATCGGACGCTCCCACATCGGACGCTCCCACATCGGACGCTCCCACATCGGACGCGCCCACATCGGCGGACGCGCCCACATCGGCGGACGCGCCCACATCGGACGCTCCCACGTGAATGAAACCTCCCTCCGAAGCGCAGCTTCCAGGACGCTCCCACACGGGGCGAGCCTCGGTTTGCTTGTAGCCCAGGTGAGTCAGGGCAACGAACGCCTTGGCGTGGTGGCCAGCGGAGCCACGACGCAGCGGTAACTGGGCCTGATCTACTCGATACCAAGCCGGTTGTGTCCCTTGACTACGCGGCCTACCATGGCCTCACCGAGTGCTTTGACCGAAACGGAGGATCGCGTTGATGAACACCGCTGCCGCTGTCCCATCACCCGAGCTCACCGCGCTGTTCTCGCAGATCCACACCGGCTCCCCGCTCGCAGTCGGCGACGTGACGCTGGTGCCGCTGCTGCTTGAAAAGCCGGGGCTCGACGCGGATCTGCTCGAGGAGGGGCTGGCTAAAGGCCGCACTTCCATCTCCGAGGTCAGCGAGGGCGGCTCGGTCAACTCGGTGCGCGTGACGCACTCGGGCGTGCGCATGCTGCTGCTCGTCGATGGCGAGCAGATCATCGGCGCCAAGCAGAACCGCATCGTCAACGCGAGCTTCCTGGTTCCGCCGGGCGCCGCGGTCGACATCCCGGTGAGCTGCGTCGAGAAGGGGCGCTGGAGGTACGACGCCCCAAAGTTCGCGGCGGGCGGGACCACGCTCACGTCGTCAGCACGCGGCGAGAAGCTCAAGCGCGTGACCCTGTCCATCGGGTCGAACCGCGGCTACAACGCGGACCAGCAGGCGGTCTGGAAGGACGTCGACGGGTACCTCGATCGGACGCGGACCATATCAACGACCTCGGCTTTCGCCGACGCCTATCGTTCGCGCGCGGTCGACGTGGAGAGCCAGCTCGCCCAGGTCGCGCCGACGGCGAGTCAGGTCGGGCTGGCGGCGGTGCGCGGCGACGTGCTAGTCGCCATCGACGTGTTCGGCTCGCCGGACCTGTATGCGCGAGGCTGGAAGAAGCTCGCGCGGGGGATGCTGGCCGAGGTCTACGAGAGCTCAGCCGCGGCGAGCGGAGATGCGACGGGGGTGGTCGCCCGCGCGCTGGCGGCCGTGGCGGGGGCGAGCGCGACTAGGACGGCGGCGCCGGGTTGTGGGGAGACGCTACACGGCACCGCGCAGGGGGCGGTGTTTGGCGCCGTCGCGCACGGCGGCCGGGTCTATCACGCGGTGGTCGCGCCAGGCTAAGGGGGGGCACCCTACCGCCGCACGAACACCGTGCGCTTGCAGGGGTGCCCCTGACAGTAGTCAATCCGGGTGAGCTGATCGGGCACCGTGTAGTCCTCGGTGCGCTGCGTCACACCCGCGCGGTCGCGCACCTCCCAGAGCCCGCTCTGAGCGCCGGCGTCAAAATGGGCGCTGGTGCACTGATCAGCCTCGCAGATGGTCCACGCACCCTGCTGGACGCCAGCCACGTAGCTGCCGTGGGCGCTCACCTCACCCGCCTCGTCCCAGCTTTCGAACAGGCCGTGAGGCTCGTCCGCTACGTAGCTGGCGCGCTCAGCTAGCTTGCCATTTCCGTGATACGCCAACAGCGGCCCCTCGCGCCGACCAGCCACGTAGGTCGCGTCCAAGATCAGCACCCCCGCGGCGTAGCGCTGCACCCGCCCAGATAGCTCATCCGCGTGGAAATTTTCCCGCGCGCTGATCTCGCCGCCTGTAGCATAGCTGAGCCAGAGCCGCTCCTTGGCTCCGCGCTCGTAGCTGCCGTGTTCGAGCAGCACGCCGCCCGCCCGCCAGGCGGTGTAGTCACCATGCGCCACGCCGCTCGGCAGCTGGCAGCCATAGCCCTCGGCCATACCCACCTCCGCGCTTGGAGCGAGCTGCACCACGGCGGCGCCGTCTGGGCAAGCTGCCGCCCGCGTCCACCAGGCGCCGCTCGGGGGCAGCTGCCGGCGCTCAGTGGTCTCAGGTGCCTCGCCGCTAGGCGCCTCGAACGCCACGCGGATCTGAGACGGTTCCGTGGGGTTCTGTAGAGCGCACCCCACCCCCAAACCCAGCGTCAAAATCAGCGCTGAACGTAGCGTCGAACTCAGCACTAACGTCAGCCCTGATCTGATGGTCGAAATTGGCGCTGAGCACAGCGCCAAACCCAGCGCTGAGCGCGGCGCCAGCGCCTGCACCGAGCCGCCAAACGCACCCAAGCCGGCCGACGAGCGACGCCCTTGGCCTTCGCGCATCACCCTGGCTCCGATCTGGCCAGGCGCTGCCACCACGCGCCGAGCAGCCCGCGCAGCCCGGCTCGGCGAGCAGCCCCAACCGGCGCAGCGCAGGCTTCAAAGCGTGCCCGCACCTGCTCCGCGTCGAAGGCGCCGCTGCGCCCGATCAGCACGATCTGACTCGCCCGCTCGGCGCTCGGCCAAGCGCCCCCGCGATCCACGCGGGCCCGGCGCCCCACCACCTGCAGCACCACGCGCTCATCGGGCATCTGCTGTAGCCAGAGCACGCCCTTCGCGCGGAAGATCCCCGGCGGCAAATCCACGCACAGCTCACGCAAGCGCTGCAAATCTAAGGGGCGGTCAAAGCGCAGCGTCAGGCTGCTGAAGCCGTGCTCGTCTGGCGCTGACTCAAACGACGCGCCCTGCGACGCGAGCTCGCCGCTAGCCGGTCCAGTTGCCGGTCCAGGAGCCGCTCCAGTTACCGGTCCAGCGCTCCCACTACCTGGCGTCCCCATGTCATGCTGCAAGCCAAGCAACAGACTCAACGGGACGGCCGCGTTGGTGGTCTCTAGCACCGCGGCCCGCGGCGCGAAGCGCTTGGATTCCGCACGGCAGTATTCAAGCTGCGCCGGCGTAGCCAGATCAGACTTATTGATCAACACCAGATCAGCCTGATCCAGCTGATCTCGAGCCAGGCTCAGATCTGCCGGGCTCAGATCTTCAAGCTCGCTGGCGTCGACCACGGCGATCACGCCATCCAGAGCCAGCGTCGAGGCTTTATCCAAGGCCACGAACGTCGCGAGCACCGCCCTCGGATCCGCGATGCCGCTGGCCTCGATCACCACGCGCTCGACGCGCTCATCTGCCGGCGCCTTGAGCAGCCGCTCGATGGCTCCCAGCAGGTCGCCGCGCACCGAGCAGCAGATGCACCCATTGTCTAGGACGATGGTGTCACCTCGCACATCGACTACCAGCTCGCTGTCGATGCTCACCTGCCCAAAGTCGTTGACCAGCACCGCCGTGCGCTGCTCGTGCCCTTCCGCGAGGATGCGATTGAGCAGCGTGGTCTTGCCTGCCCCCAAGAAGCCCGTCAACAGCAGCGCCCCCATCGGCCGCGGGGTCGTAGTCGGGCGCGCCGTGGTCGTGGGGACGGCGCGCTCGGCGCCAGGGTTTGCGGCGGCCGTCTTCACTAGCGGTAGGGGTTCGCCAGATCGACGTCGGATGGCGGAGCCGGAGTCTTTCCAGGCGGTCGATAGTGCCCCTGAGCGGGCCGACCCGCGGGCTTTGCTGGCTCTGCGGCAGCGCTCTCGACCTCTGGGACGACCTCTGGCGCGACCGCTGCCGGCGCCGCTGGCGCGATCTCAGCGGCAGCCGCGACCGCAGCCTTAGGGGGCGGCAGGCTGGCGTTCTCGGCCACCGCGGGCACCTGCACCGCCTGCTCGACGGCCGTTGATTGCGCGGGCTTGCTGGCTTCATAGCGCGGGCTCCTTGATACCCAGACGCCAAGGGCCACCAGCAGTAGCAGCGCGGCAGCGGCCCACCTCAATCGCTTCCGCGCAGAACTGGGCTCGGCTGACGGCGCGATGGTCGACACCGTGGCCCCTGGAGGCGCGATGCTGCTTGGCTCGTTCAAGATCGCCGCCGCTAGCGTAGGCTCACCACCCGCGGCGTGCTGAGCCAGAGCCCGGAGCTTCGCCAGCTCCTCACCGAACGCCTCGCCCACCAGCGCCGCCAGCTCGCGCCGGGTCTCGGTGTCATCCACTTCGACCGCGCTGCGCAGCGCATCGATCAACTCCCGCGCCGTTTGAAAACGCAGGTTTGGGTCGCGGTTGAGCGCCATCGAGACGATGGCCTCGAGCTCCGGCTCTACATCCTCGCGGATGACGCCGAGGGACGGGATGGTCATGGTTAGGAGCTGCTTGAGCGTCTCACCCTCGCTCTTCGCCTTGAACAGGCGCCGGGCGGCGAGCAGCTCCCACAGCACCACGCCGACGGAGAACAAATCTGCGCGGCGATCGATGTCTTTAGGCGTGCTGGCTTGCTCGGGGGCCATGTAAGCCAGGCGACCTTTGATGTTGTCGCTCCCGGGCGCGGTGTAGCGGACGGCCATGGTGGCGACGCCGAAATCGATCACCCGCGCCATACCGAACACGTCGATCAGGATGTTCGCGGGCCCCACGTCGCGGTGTACGACGCCCGTCAACTCCCCAGCGTTGTTCTTGAGCTCGTGGGCCGCGTCGAGGCCCTCGAGCACATCCCAAACCAAGCGCACGCAGGCGGCGATGGAGAGCCAGCGTCCCTCGCGGATACAGTAGACGAGCAGCCGCCCTAGCGGGACCCCGTCGACATACTCCATCGCTTGGTAGTGTCCGGCGTCGCTCTGCGCCACCTCCAGCACCGGGACGACGTTGGGGTGACAGATGCGTGAGACGATGTGGTTCTCGTCGAGAAAATTCTGCACCACCTCGTCGTCAGACATCAGGTGGGGGTGGAGCGCCTTGACCGCCGCCAGACGATTGCTGTCTAGATCCCTCGCGAGGTACACGGTCGCCATCCCGCCGCTGGCGATCTCGCACACGCTCTCGTAGCGTCCCCAGCGGCGTTTCGGCTCATCCATTGACCAACCGAGAGGGTGGATCTTTCAGAGACGGCCTGCAATCGCTTAGGGCTCGTCGCCCACTCAGTGCGGAAACATCTCACCAATCGCCCCGCTCAAGATAAAATGGCACTGTGTGCCACTTTCGTGTGGAGGTGCCGAGCCGGGCCGCCCAATACGCCGCGCAGCGCCGCGTAACACCGAAGTATCGCCGGGTTCTTCGTCACGTCTGGGCGGTTTCCTACCTCTCGCCTTGCGTGTATACGAAGCGCTCGCCCCTGCTTGAGCCGAAGCGCGTTCGCGTTAGGTCACGAGCGAGGTGAACAGGCTGCACTCCGATCTGGGGGCGGCACCCGCCCCAGCCGGCGAGCAAACGCGGCGGCGCCCGCGCAAAGTCGCCGTCGCAAACCAGAAGCATCACTCGGGAGACATCGAGGAGACCATGAGCCACGCAAAGCTGATCTACGACGGTAAAGAGTACGAGTTGCCTGTCATCGAAGGGACCGAGGGTGAGAAGGGCATCGACATCCAGAGCCTGCGCAAAGTCAGCGGCCTGGTGACCCTGGATCCTGGCTACGGAAACACCGCGTCGTGCAAGAGCGCCGTGACGTTCATCGACGGCGAGAAGGGGATCCTCAGCTACCGAGGCTACCCCATCGACCAGGTGGCGACGCGAGCCCGCTACACCGAGGTTTGCTACCTGCTGATCTACGGCGAGCGACCAAACACGGAAGAGCTCGCGACGTTCCGCGACCGCATGAACAAGCACACCCTGCTCCACGAGGACATGAAGAAGTTCTACGAGGGCTACGTGCCGGGCGCGCACCCGATGGCGATCATGGCCGCCATGGTAGCCAGCCTGTCTACCTTCTACCCCGACACCGAAGAAGAGCTGGAGCTCAACATCATCCGCGTGCTCGCCAAGAGCAAGACCCTCGCCGCCTTCGCGTTCAAGAAATCGGTCGGTCAGCCCTTCATTTACCCACGGAATAACCTGAGCTGGCCGGCCAACTTCCTGCGCATGATGTTCGCGGTGCCGGCGGAGGACTACGAAGTCCCCGCGGTCTACGAAGAGGCCATGAACATGCTGCTGATCCTGCACGCCGATCACGAGCAGAACTGCAGCACCTCGACCATGCGCATGGTGGGCAGCAGCGAGGCGAACCTGTTCGCGTCGATCTCCGCGGCCATTTGCGGCCTGTGGGGGCCACGCCACGGCGGCGCCAACCAAGCCGTGATCGAGATGCTGGATCAAATCCAAGAGTCTGGCGGCGACATCGACAGCTTCCTCGACAAGGTCAAGGCGGGTGAGGACGGCGTGCGCCTGATGGGCTTTGGCCACCGCGTCTACAAGAATTTCGACCCCCGCGCCAAGCTGCTCAAGGAGCAGGCCGACGCCATCTTCGAGAAGATGGGGATCCACGACCCGCTGCTCGATCTAGCCAAGCGCATCGAAGAACGCGCGCTGAGCGACGAGTACTTCATCCAGCGCAAGCTGTACCCCAACGTCGATTTCTACAGCGGGCTGATCTATCGCGCCATGGGGATCCCCACGGAGATGTTCACGGTGATGTTCGTGCTGGGTCGACTCCCCGGCTGGATCGCGCACTGGATGGAGCAGCGCACGGATCCAGAGGGCTACCGCATCCACCGCCCGCGGCAGATCTACACCGGCGCCACCCGCCGCGAGTTTGAAGATCTAGGCACCAAAGCGCTGTAGGCAGTTCAGCGCTGTAGGCAGTTCAACGCTGTAGGCAGTTCAGCGCTGTAGCCTCGCCAGGCTGTGGCGGCGCCCGACGGCGTCGCCCGCTGGCATCGGCTGACGAACGCACCACGGCTGGCCGCACAAAACTGGGCCAGCCGCCCCGACTCTCGCTAAGCGCTAGCCATGCGCCGAGCGCTTCGTTTTTCCGTGTCCGCCTGCCTGTTTGGGGCGACCCTGAGCCTGCTCGGCTGTGATCTGGCCTCCAGTTGGTCCCAGGCTGCTCCAGCACCTGCTCCCCAGCCTCAGGCGGCAGCCAAGCCCGCGCTCAAGCACAAGCGCGCCGCCAAGGCCGCCACCAAGCGGAAGGCCACGGCAGACGCCCCGCTGGCTGAGCCTGCCGCCGCTGACCGCACAGGGCCCGACGACAGCGCAGCGCCCGGCGACAGCGCAGGGCCCGGCGACAGCGCAGGGCCCGGCGACACCGCAGCGGGCGATCAAGCTGATGAACTGGCGAGCACCGTCGCCGCCCCCAGCGCGCAGCCACAGGGCGAGGGCTGCCCCGAGGACATGGTGCTCGTTTCCGGAGGGTACTGCCGAAACGTCGAGGAGCGCTGCCTCGAGTATGTGATGGATATCGCAGGCTCGCCGGACAAAAGCCGCTGCAAGCGCTTCGCTGAGCCGTCCGTCTGCACCGACAAAGAGCCGCGCCGCCAGATGCGCTTCTGCATGGATCGCTACGAGTGGCCCAACAAAAAGGGCGAAATTCCGCACACCCTGGTCAGCTGGGAAGAAGCCGCGCGCAGCTGCAACGCCGCGGGTAAGCGCCTGTGCACCGAGAGCGAGTTCAGCTTTGCCTGCGAGGGCGAGCAGATGCAGCCCCACGCGACGGGCTTCGTCCGCGACGACAAAAAGTGCAACATTGACCGCGACTGGCTCAAGCGCCGCAAGCACTTGCTGCCGCGGGTGCAGTGCGAGGCCAACGCGGTGTGCAAAGCCGAGATGGATCGCCTCGACGGCCGGGAGCCTTCGGGCTCACGCGAGGAGTGCGTCTCACCCTTCGGCGCCTACGACCTCAACGGCAACGTCAACGAGTGGGTCAGCATGCCGTGGAAGCGCCCTGGCAAGCGCTCGGCGATCAAGGGGGGGTGGTGGGGGCCCGTGCGCAACCGCTGCCGTCCCATCGCTCAGAGCCACGGCGAGACCTACATCGGCTATGAAGTCGGCTTTCGCTGCTGCGACGCGGCGGACAAAGATCGCACCGCCTTTGGCCCAGAAGCTCCGCCAGCCAGCGCACAGCCGAGCACGAAGGCCAGCTCAGGCGCGGCCCGCACCGCGCAACTACAGGCAGAGTAGCCGCTACGGGGGTGGGCCCGAACCCACCCGATCCAGCTCCCGACGCGCCAGCAGCGCCAAAAATTTCAGCATTACCGCGCAAATGCCCTGATTTTCTGAGATTTTTCGGGCTAAAGCCTGGACTCAGCCGGCCCACAGGGTCAGGCTCAGCGCCGTGCAGATCCGCTGGTTGTCCGCCGCGCTCCTGGGTCTCAGCTTGGTCGTGTGTTCCGGCCAAGTGGACGCCAAAGAGCGCTATCACGAGGTCTACAAGGGCCAACGCCTCGGCTCGATCGCCAAGCGCTATCGAGTGAGCGTCGATGCGCTGTGTGCGGCCAACGGCCTTGAGCGCCGTTCGACCATTCAGCCCGGACAAAAGTTGCTGATCCCCGCCGCCGGTGAGTCGGTGGAAGACGCGCGTAAACGCGGTGAAGCGGCTGGGCAGACCCAGGCCGCCGCTAAGTCCAAGCGGGCCGACAGCGCTGACAAGAGCGCACAAAAGGCCAAGGCCGGCGACGACAAGCGGAGCGACAAGGAGGCCGCGAAGCCCTCCAACACGAAGCCCCGCGGAAGCGCGAAGGCTAGCAAGCAGTCTAGCCACAAGTGGGTCGTCCACACCATCGTCAAGGGGCAGCGCCTAGGCTCCATCGCCAAGCGCTACCGGGTGAGCATCGACGCCCTCAGCCACGCCAACGACATCACACCGAGCAGCGTCATCAAGCCTGGTCAGCTGCTGGTGATCCCCTCGCGGGACGACGAGTCCGGGGAAGCCGCGCGGAAAGCATTCGACAGCGGGCGGATCCCCGGGCTGCAGAGCGAAGACAGCTCAGCAGAGCCCAGCTCCAGCGCCAAGGCGAGCAAGACCGAGAAGTGGACCGACTATCGCCGGCCACCACGCCGCCGCGGCTACGTGACGCTGATCGGCGCCGGCGGCTCATGGAAGGGCTACGTCACCGCGGCCAAGGGCCGGCTGAACCCCGCAGCGCGCAGCGCTATCGCAGGGGTGCTAGACGCCGACGACCTTGACGGCGGCATCCACCCTCGGCTGATTCAGCTGCTCGCCGAGGTGAGCGACACGTTCGGCGGTCGCCCAATCCGCGTGGTCAGCGGGCACCGCACGGCGAGCTACGCTCGCGCCTCGCGACACGCGCTGGGTCACGCCATCGATTTCTCAATCCCCGGCGTGCCTAACGCAGCGCTGCGTGACTTTCTGCTGCGCTACACCGAGGTCGGCGTCGGCTACTACCCCAACTCGAGCTTCGTGCACTTTGACGTGCGAGGCAGCAAGACCTACTGGATCGATCAGTCAGGCCCCGGCGAGCCGCCGCGCTACTCGTACATCGGCAAGGGCCCAGTGGCGAAGAAGTCCACCAAGAAGTAGGGTCCCCCGCCCGGCGCCGGCGCAGGCTCGCGAGGCCGCGCCGCCCAGCCTGGCGCAGCAGCGGCATCTGCGCATCAGCGGCGCGCTACCCGCGCACCAACAAGACCAGCGACGCCGCGAGCAGCAGCGCGTACACCGCGACCCGAAAGCGCTGTTCGTTGACGCGCTTGTGCAGCTTTTCCCCAAGGAAAATACCCATCAGGATGGCCGGCGCCAGCCACAGCACGCTCTGACCGATCTCCCGGGTAAAGCGCCCCTCCGCCGCGAAGCGCGCGATCAACACGCTGTTCAGCACCAGCCACACCGCGGTCAACGTGGCTCGAAACGCGTGCTTGTCGAGGCCGAGCCGGCTGGTGACGTAGACCAACAGCGGCCCACCGGTGGCGAACACGCCATGGACGATCCCCGCCATCCACATCACCACCAAGACGACCGCCCCGGGCAGCTTACGCGGCTGACCTGCGCCGCCAGGCCGCGGCACCAGGCGCCACAGCTCACGCGAAGCCAAGGCGAACACCAGGACCCCTAGCGCGCGCTTGAGCCCCGCGTCGGGCGCTTGAGCGGCGACCCAAAACCCAACCAGCATCCCGAGCCCCATGGCGGGCAAGATGCGGGCGAGCAACAAGCGCCACTCAATGCTGCGCCAGTGCCAGATCACGACGTACGTCGTCTGCAGCAGGCTGAGGGGCAGCGCCAGGGTCAGCACCCGATCGATGGGCATCAACTGCGCCCCGAGGGTGACCGCCAGCAGCATGCTGCCGAAGCCCGTGATGGTCTGCACGCCGTAGCTCACGCAGAGCACCAGCGCGAACAGCCCCAAGACCCAATCCATCAAGTCGCCACGCGCCGCATTGCGGGTCCGCCTTTAGCACACTCCCCAGGCGTCCGGCAGGCCGAATGCCTCTCCCGACTCCAGCGATCCATGCGGAGTTGACCCCAACTAGAACACGTTCTATTCCTAGAGCAGTTCGAGGAGCCCAGCCCGCACCGCCAGGAGACCGCCAGTGGCCGACCCCCCATTCGAATCAACCTATCAAGCGGCCCAAGCCGAGGCGATCCGCCCGACCAAGCCCCTCGCCCTGGCTGAGGTGCCGCGCTGGGATCACGAGTCCGACGTCGTGATCGTCGGCCTGGGAGGCGCTGGGGCTTCAGCGGCCATCGAAGCCAGGCAGTTGGGCGCGGACGTGCTGGTCCTCGAACGCGCCAGCGAAGGGGGCGGCTCAACCGCGCTGAGCGGCGGCATCATCTACTTCGGCGGCGGCACCCCGGTGCAACAGGCGTGCGGTTTTGACGACGACCCCACGGAGATGCTCAAGTACCTGCTGATGGCCAGCGGCCCGAACCCAGACGCCGCCAAATGCGAGCTGTATTGCCAGCAGAGCCTGGAGCACTTCGCGTGGTTTGAGGCGCAGGGCGTGCAGTTCAAGCGCTCATACTACGCTAAAAAGACCACGGAGCCCGTCACCGACGACTGCCTGCTCTACTCTGGCAACGAGAACGTCTGGCCCTTCGATCGCAGCGCACGACCAGCACCGCGTGGTCACAAGCCGCAGGTCGAAGGCAGCGCCGGGCGCAAGCTGATGGAGACGCTGATCGCCCGCGTGCGCGAGCTCGGCGCGCACGTCGAAGACAACGCGCGAGCGCAGACCCTGGTCGTCGATGCATCAGGGCGGGTGGTGGGGGTGTGCTACAAGCAGCTGGGTGAAGCGCGCTACGCGCGCGCGCGGCGCGGCGTGATTTTGTGCGCGGGCGGCTTCATCATGAATCGTGAGTTGGTGGCGCGACACGCCCCCAAGTTGCTCAACGTCAACATCCAGATCGGAAACCCGGGCGACGACGGGGCTGGGATACTGCTTGGCCTGGGGGCGGGCGGCGCGGCGATCTGCATGGGCGAGGGCTTTGTTTCCGTGCCGTTTTATCCGCCAAGCAAGCTGGTGCAGGGCATCATCGTCAACGCCCAAGGCCAGCGCTTCATCAACGAAGACTCGTACCACGGCAGGACGGGCGACTACGTGCTGCAGCAGAGCGGCGGAGTTGCCTATTTGATCCTAGACAACGAGTGCTTTGGCCGGCCCATCGCCGGCATGCAACTCAAGGCAGCCGAAGAGACGATTGAAGCCCTCGAGGCAGCGCTTGAGCTGCCGACCGGGGCGCTCCAGCACAGCGTAGAGTACTACAACCGCCACGCCCAGGGCGGCGCCGACCCGTTGTTTCACAAGGCGCCTAACTACCTGAAGCCGCTGTCCACCCCGCCCTTCGCGGCGCTGGATCTGTCCGTCGGAAAGGCGCTGATCCCGGGCTTCACCATGGGCGGGCTCGACACGCTGCCGACCGGCGAGGTGCTGAGCGCCGATAAGCGCGTGGTGCCTGGCTTGTTCGCGGCCGGTCGCACCACCGCCGGCCTGCCGCGGTCCGCCGCTGGGTACTCGAGCGGCATGTCCATCGGCGGCGCGACGTTCTTCGGGCGCCTCGCAGGGCGCCAAGCAGCCAGCGTGGGCTGACCACGCCGCGCACAGCCGGGTGCGCATAAAAAAGTGCCCTGAGCGACGCCTCCCCAGATGCCGCCCAGGGCAAGCAGCGAGGGTTAACCCGCCACCAAAGCCATGAAGCTCTGTCTTACGCTGGCTTGGTCGGTTCCTCCCCTCGCCACCCAAGCGCCCCAAGACCCCGGGTTGTTGAGGGTCAGGACCCGCGAGGCGCCTGCGAGCAGGCGAATGCTGGGACACATCGCCGGCGCCTCGGTGTAGGCTGCACTAGAACGTGTTCTAGTCAGGCCCGAGGGCCTGCGCTGTAAAGCAAGAGGAAGCGCTGTGACCGAGTACGACTACATCGTGGTGGGGGCTGGATCTGCTGGCGCGGTTGTCGCGAGCCGCCTGACCGAAGACCCCAACGTGCGCGTGCTGCTGCTAGAGGCTGGCGGCAGCGATCGCACCCAGTTTTGCACCAAGCCGGGGATGATCTCCATCGTCCACACCGTGCCCCAGGTAAAAAAACGCTTTGACTGGGGCTACTACACCGCGCCGCAGAAGCACGCGCTGGGCCGCCGCATGCCATATACGCGCGGAAAGGTGCTTGGTGGCTCGAGCGCCATCAACGGCATGCTCTACGTGCGGGGCAACCGGCAAAACTACGACGACTGGGCGGCTGAGGGCTGCGCTGGCTGGAGCTACGCCGACATCCTGCCGCTCTACAAGCGCATCGAAGACTACGCCGGTGGCGCCAGCGAGTACCGCGGCGTCGGCGGCCCGATCAAGGTCATGAAGCGCGATCAGCTGCGGCCGGTGTCCGAGGCCTTCGTCGAAGCCGTGAGCGACGTGTGTAAAGTCCTGGTGCTCGACGACTACAACGCCGAACAGCAAGAAGGCGCCTTAATTTACCAGATGTCCGCCAAGGACGGCCTGCGCTACAGCACCTCCGAGGGCTACGTGCACCCCGCGCGCTCCAGAGCTAATTTCCACGTGGAGAGTGGGGCGACGGTGCTGCGAGTCGAGCTGGACGGCCGCCGCGCCCGGCGCGTGGTGTACGCGGTGGGAGGCAGAGAGCGGGTCGCGACCGCCGGCCAGGAGATCGTGCTGAGCGCTGGGGTGATCGGCTCCGCGCAGATCTTGATGCTGAGCGGGATCGGCCCCGCCGCGCAGCTCAAGTCCCACGGCATCACAGCCATCGAGGACTTGCCCGTGGGCCAGAACCTGCATGATCACCTGTTCTTTCCCCTGGTCTACCTAGCCCCGAGCGCGCGCCATCGAGGCACACCGTTCTATTTTCTGCGCGGCATGCTGAAGGAGTACCTGTCCGGCAACACCTGGATGGCCAACTCAGTCTTTGAGGCCGGCGCCTTCGTCAAGGCCACCACGACCAGTCGACTGCCCGATCTGCAGCTGCACAGCCTGCCCTGGGCGTACCCCGCGCCAAACCAAGACGCCCCTGGCGTCCCCAAGGTAGACAAGCGCGCGGCGCTGACCGTGATGCCGACGCTGATCTACCCCAAGAGCCGGGGCGAGATGCGGCTGTTGTCGGCGGACCCGCTGGCGGCCCCACACATCGATCCCAATTACCTTGCGGAACCCGAAGATCTTGATTTCTTGATGCGCGGCATCGAGCTCACCCGCGAGATCATGGCGAGCCCCAAGATCGCGGGCGAGCTGAGGGGCGAGCTGGAGCCAGGGGCCGCCTTCGGATCAGGTGACAAGCTGCGCAGCGAGATCCGCAACCGGATCTGCACGGTCTACCACCCGGTAGGCACCTGCCGCATGGGCGTCGACGAGCGCGCGGTGGTGGACCCAGCGCTGCGAGTGCGCGGCGTTGAAGGCCTGCGCGTGGCTGACGCCGCCATCATGCCGTCGATCACCGGGGGGAACACCAACGCGCCCTGCATCCTGATCGGCGAGAAGGCCGCAGATTTGCTCAAGCAAGGCGCGGCGTAGGCAGCCTAATCCACAGCGGCGCAGTCGTGATGGGACCGCGCCGGGGGCCGCGGACGTAGCCCTAGCTTGCGCCGAGCCTCGCGGCTACACCCCCTGGGTGTCGAACCCTGACAACGCCGCCCGCAGGCTGACCCGGCAGCTGCTCCAGACGTCCCGTGAGTACGAGTTGCTCATGCCTGGTGACCGCGTCCTGGTCGCGCTGAGCGGCGGCAAGGACAGCTACACCCTGCTCGATCTGCTCCACGCCGCGCGCGGCGCGCTGCCTGGGGTGGAGCTGGTCGCCGTCCACCTGGACCAGCAGCAGCCGGGCTACGCTGGAGAGCAATTGGTGGCGTGGTTGAGAGCCTTCGGGGTGCGGTTCGAAATCCTCAGCGAAGACACCTACTCGCTGGTCACCGAACAAATCTCTGCGGAAAAAACCTATTGCTCGCTGTGCTCCCGCTTGCGGCGCGGGATCTTGTACACCGCCGCCGAGCGCCTCCGCTGCAACAAGATCGCGCTCGGACACCACCGTGATGATGCGCTGGAGACGCTGCTGATGAACCTGTTCTTCAGCGGCCGCTTGCAGGCCATGCCCGCCAAATACCGCACCGACGACGGGCGCTTCGAGGTGATCCGTCCGCTGATCGAGTGCGACGAGCCGAGCATCATTCAGCACGCGCGCGCCCGCGCCTTCCCGATCTTGCCGTGCAACCTGTGCGGCTCTCAGAGCGGCCTGCAACGCACCGCGATGAAGCGCTTGCTCGACCAGCTGGCGACGCAACACCCTAACGTGCGCGCGGTCATGCTCGCGGCGCTACGCAACGTCAGCCCGAGCCACCTCCTGGACACCTCGCTCTTGGCGCTGCTGGCAGCTCAGCCTGCGAACTCGGCGCCGACGCCGATCATCCGCGCTTCAGGCCATCGCGCGCTGCCGCTGATCAGCGGCTGACCCCCAGGCTGAGGGCTCTTGGAGAGCGACCAGCTGGCCGACGGAAGAAGCCAGCGAGAGCGGCTACTGGCTCGGCGGCAGCGACGCGCGGTGCAGCGCTGGGAGCTTCTCAGCTAGGCGCTCTTCGATGCCGGTGAAGTCGTACTTGTCCGGCCGCTTGTCTTTGGGCAACGCCGCGATGTCGAAGGCCGCCGAGCGCGCGGCCTCCAGCTTGGGGCGCGGCAGCCCCATCACCTCGCCCAATTTCCGCAGGGTACCGAGCTCCTGGGAGTTGACCACGCCGTCCACCTGGGCGAGCCAGGTCGCGACCGCGTAGGTCAGCGCTTGCTGCCAGCCGTCCAGGGCGCTCAAATCCACGTCGGCGAGGTCAATGCCCTTGGCGGCCGCGGCCTCCACCGTAGCCACGTCCTCGGCTGACAGGCCGTAGTCGGCCAGGGCGCGGCTGAGCGCCAACGACTCATCCTTCTTGAGCAGCCCGTCGGCGGCGACCACGGCGGCGATGGCTAGGAACGACTCGCGGGGCAAATACGACGACATCAAATCCTCCGAACGGAACAACCCGCGGCGCAGCTTAACATGGCTGCCTGAAACGCGAGGTGATAACCAACCGACGACGCGGGAGGTGCTGGCCCCGAGGCTACCCGCGGGACGCCCCGGGTCTTCTTGAGGGAGGTGGCCGCGAACGGTCGCCTGTGGGACACGCAAAAACGCGGCGATCACCGCGTGGAAACGTAGCTGGTCTGCAGCTCACGCCCGGTCAGGGCGCGCAGCTGAGCAGCTCTCGTATTTTGTTTCGCGCTCAGGGCGCCAAACTTAGCGGGGCGGACGGGACTCGAACCCGCGGCCTCCGGCGTGACAGGCCGGCGTTATAACCAACTTAACTACCGCCCCATGCGGTGGGAGCGGATGTCTATCACAGGTCCCAGCCCTGACAACTCAAATAGTGCGCGGCGCCTAGTTTTTGCCCGGGATCCGCTGACGTTAGTCGCCAGCTTCAACCACCCCGGGCGATCCCAGGCGATCCCACAGCACCCGCAGGCGGCGCCCCGCGTCCTCCCAAGCCGCGCAGTAAGTCAGCCGCCAGGCTGCTAGGCTCGCCTCCGTGACGCGGGCTAAGCTCGAGCAGGACGACGTCGCCCAGCGCCCGCAGGACACCGCGTGAGCCGAAGCGGCTTGCTGTGCGTGTTCGCCAAGGCGCCGCTGCCTGGCATGGTGAAGACCCGGCTGATCCCAGCGATCGGCGCCGAGCGCGCAGCGCGCCTCGCCGAAGCGGGCCTACGTGACACGTGGACGCTCGCGACCCGCAACGGTCAGGCTCGGCTGCTCCTCGATGGTGACGCTGCGACCTTGCCGACGCTCACCCCCCACCCCCAAATCTTGAGGCAATCCACGGGCGACTTGGGCGCGCGACTCAGCGCGTGCTTTCGCGAACTGCTGGAGCAGGCGCCGTGGGTGATCGCGGTGGGCACTGACTCACCCGGGCTACCGCAGGCTGCGCTACACGCAGCCATGGCCTGGTTAGGGGGTGGAGGGAGCGCGCCGCGCGCGGTGCTCGGGCCCAGCCGTGACGGCGGCTACTACCTGCTTGGTTTATCCGCATGGCAAAAGACCTTGCTCGACGACTTGCCCTGGAGCCAGGCGACGACCCTGAGCGCCACCCGCGCGCGGCTGCTCGCGCGAGGCTTCGCGGTCAGCGAGACCGAGCCTTACTTCGACGTCGATGACGCGGACGACCTCCGGCACCTGCTGAGCGTCGCGCAGCACCCAGGCTTTGAAGCCCCAGCTACCCGCGCGCTACTTAGAGCGTGGGAGCGCGGCTGAGCGAGCTGCCTGGCCTCTTGTGCTTCCGCGCGGGGCCGCGCGTTTGGGCACGCTGCCCGCTGCTGACCTGCGCTCGAGCCCTGAGACGGTGAGCTCCACAGAGCACTCCACGCCGCTCCGCGTGCGCTGATCGAGCTCCACCACGCCTTCGACCTCGAGCTCAGCTGAGCGCTTGACCGACGCTAGGCTGATCAGCGCTTCGGCGGCGGCCCGCGCGGCTTGGCCGGCCGCTGGCCCCGCGGGTCCCATGCACGATCCGGGGTGGCTGGCCCAAGCCCGAACGCCCAACAGCCCGTCGACCCGCACCAGCACCGCGCCGTCGGCCCAGCGCTCGACGCTCCGCGATGGCTGGATGAGGCCTGGGCGCATTGCCGCGTGTAAACGCCCTGGCAGCGCCGCCGCCTGAGCCTCTTGCGCGCCAAACCAGCCGGCGAGACACAGCCAGGTGAGACGCACTACGCCGAGCGCCGCGCGCCGGCTGCTCGCGGCGACCACCCCGCGACGTACCAGCGCGGAGCCCCTGCGCGCCCAGCGGCCACCAGCCGCGCAGCCAATTCGGCTGGCTGGCGTCCGCGAGGACTCTGGACAGAGGCTGGCTCGGCGGCGGTTCATTGGGTGATCTTCAAGCACAGCGACCCCGAAGTGTCGCTCAATTACCTACACTGCAGCTACAGCAGACTGCTCGCCTGGCAGCGCTGGGGCTCGAACAGCACCGATTTTCTAAGCCATTCTAATGACTTGAAGGCAGCAGTGGAAATTTTCTGACAGCCGGCTGCTAACCCACCTGATGCGGATCAGCGTCGTCATCCCCACCCTGAATGAAGCCGAGCGCGTCGCGGGTGTGCTGCACCACTTGAGCCAGCTCAACGGCGTCCACGAGCTGCTGCTCGTGGACGGCGGCAGCCACGATCAGACCCTGGACATCGCCCGTCGAGTGACCGCAGCGTGGCGAGCAGACGTCGCGGCTCCCAGGGTGCGGCTGCTGTCTAGCCCGGCGAGCCGCGCCCGGCAGCAGAACCTGGGCGCCGCCCAGGCCACCGGCGACGTGCTGTTATTTATCCACGCGGATACTAAAGTACCGCGAGACACCGCCTACTGGGTGCGGCGCTGCCTGCGCTCGCCCAGGGTGGTCGCTGGCGCGTTCCGCACCTGGCACGTCGACGATCGCCCGGCCCCGCCTGGCCGCGCCGGTCGGCGCTCACGCCCTAGGGCGCCCTGGCTACACCTCGCCGACATCAGGAGCCGCTACACCAGCCTGCCCTACGGCGACCAGGGGCTGTTCCTCACGCGCAGCGTGTTCCAGCGCGTCGGCGGCTTTCCAGAGCAGCCGCTGATGGAAGATCTGGAGCTCTCGATAAGGCTGCGGCGCTTAGGTAAAATCTGCATGGCCCCGGCGCGGATTGAGGTCTCGGGCCGGCGCTTTCTGAACAGCCCGTGGCTGGACACGCTGCTGGTCAACGCGTTCCCGGCGCTGTACCGAGCCGGCGTCTCCCCGGAGCGCCTGAAGCAGCTGTACCGCGATCTGCGCTAAGGCGTAGCCGCTAGGGTTTGGAGGGCGCGGCCCAACTTGGCCGCGGGATGGGTTGAATGCTGGTCAGCTCGAGACCGTATGCGTCCAGGCCCACTAGGCGCTGGATCGAGTTGGAGAGCACGCTCAGCTTGGTCACTCCGCAATCCGCGAGGATCTGGCAACCGATGCCCAGATCTCTAAACTCTGGCTTGACCTCGCTGGTGCTGCTGCGCCGCGGGCGCGCGCTCTTATCCTTGAGCACATAGCGCTGCACCGAGTCATAGCGGCCTAGCTCTGAGCCGCCCAGGTACACCACCACCCCGACCCCCGCCGCCGCGATGGCGTCCAGGGCGCCGTGCAGCTGCCAGCCACACGCGCAGTCGCGGCCGCGGAACACGTCGCCGATCAGGCACTCGTGCTGGACGCGCACCGGCACTGGCTCCGTCGCGCTAGCAGGATCACCGTTGATCAGCACCAGGTGCTCAGCGCCGTCGACCACGCCGCGGTACACCCGCAGCCTGAAGTTGTCACCGTGAGCGCACGGGAATGGCGCTTCCGTGAGGAGCTCGACTAGCTTGTCGCGCTTGAAGCGATAGTCGATCAAGTCGGCGATGCTGCACACCAACAGCGCGTGCTGCTCAGCGAATTTTGTCAGATCTGGCAGGCGCGCCATGGTGCCGTCTTCGTTCAAGATCTCACAGATCACCGCGGCCGGCTTCAGGCCCGCGAGCCTGGCGAAATCCACCGAACCTTCGGTTTGTCCGGTGCGCACCAGCACCCCGCCGGGCCGCGCGCGCAGCGGGAACACATGGCCAGGCACCACGATGTCCTCAGCGGTCGCCTGATCGGCGATCGCGGCTTGGATGGTGCGGGCCCGATCCTGAGCTGAGATCCCCGTGGTAACGCCCACGCGGGCTTCGATGCTCACCGTAAACGCGGTCTCGAAGGGCGACGAGTTGTTCTCGACCATCATCGGCAGCTCCAGCCGCTTGAGCTGCTCGTCGGTCAGCGAGAGACAGATCAGGCCACGGCCATGCTTGGCCATGAAGTTGATCGCCTCAGGGCTGCACTTCTCCGCGGCGATGACCAAATCGCCTTCATTTTCCCGATCTTCGTCGTCGACCAGGATGATCATCTCACCCCGAGCGATCGCCTCGATGCCCGCCTCAACGCTTGCTAGTGCCATGCTGCGCGGAGCCTACTCAGCGACTCCTGGTTCCACAACGCATCCGGTCGCAGTTTCAACCTGCGCCACGTGGCGCAGGTGCTCTGCGGCGCCGTGTCGCCCACCCCAGCAGCGCGAGCAGCGCGACCGCGCTCAGCTGACCGCGGCCCGTGCCGGGCGTGCTGCAGCCACACCCAGAGCCTTCAGCGGCGCTGGTGCCGCTACGCCCGCCCAGAGGCAGGCTTCCGCCACCCGACCCAGCGGCTCCAGCGATTCCCCCGGCGCTGCCGCCGTAGCCGCCGAAGGACTGCCCACCAAAGCTGAGGCTACCGCCGCTGCCCGACGCGCCGCCGGCGCCGCCGCTGGCGCTCTCGTCAGGCACGCACGCGCCTGCTTGGCAGAGCTGACCGGCAGGGCACGTCGCGCCCTGGCAGTTGTCCACGCACACGCCTCCTTCGCAGTGCGTGGCGACGTCACACGTGACGCTCTGGCAGCCGTCCTGAACGCAGGCTGCGGTGATGGTGCTGCACGCCTCTCCGGTGCCGCAGCCTGTGCAGCCACACTTGAGGACGCACACGCCCACGCGCGGCTCGCAGTAGTAGTCGTTGTCGCACTGCACCCCAGCGCACGGATCCACGCAGACGTCCTGACGACACAGCTGTCCGTGCGGACATACAACGCCGTCGCAGGCGGCCTTGCACTCGCCGCCGACGCACACCTGCCCGCTGTCGCAGGTCTTTCCGACGCACGCCGTGTCGATACACAGGCCATTTTCACATGCAAACCCGGTCCGACACTTGAACTCGCCGCCGCTACACGAGGGTCGGCAGACACCGCGATCGCAGACCAAGCCTGGGTCGCACAGATCGCCCTCGTCGATCTCGCCGTTGCAGTCGTCGTCGACCGCGTTGCAGGTCTCTGCGCTGGCCTGCTCGTTCGCGAGACACTCCACGCTGCCGTTCACGCACTGCGTGGTGCCGAACGCGCACTTCCCCAGCGCCCCTGTCTCACACGGCCGCCCGCCGCCTGCGCAGCGGATCCCATCCACGCGCATCAGCAGGTCTTCGAAGTCGTTGTCTCCTCCCGCGAACAGGTCCTCCCACCCAAAGTAGAACGAAGGCTCAAGCGCGGGCTGAGTCGTGTTCATGATCAACAGGTGGATCCAGTTGGACGGGTTGCCGGGGACGTTGTCGTCGTTGTAGCGATCTTCCGAGTAAAAGAAGTAGCCGATGGTGCCCGCGATGTTCCCCCAGTCCGCGCAGTTGCCGCTCTTGCCCTCGGTGGTGGCCTGAAAAAAGCCGATGTCTCCGTTGGCCCAACGCGAATCCGCACGGACGTCAAGCGTCTTCACCGTCCCGACGCCGTCGTTGCAGCCGATGAACTCATACAGGTCCTGAGGCGCGGGTTTGCTCCCGGTGACGTTGTACCAACCGAAGGAGTTCTTTTGACCGCCACCCCGCGCCAGCACCGTGAAGGTCAGCGAGCACTGCGGCGTGAACGTCTGCGGAGTGGTGGCCGCGTCGGTGAGCGGGTTGATGCTCTCGCCCTCGGCGTTCAAGTAGCCAGCCAGGGCGCCGCCGACGGGGATCACCGTGCCGTCCGGCTGCTGAAGCGCACTAGCCTGAAGACTAAACAGCGAGATCACACCGGCCAGCGCAGGAGTGATCCAGGTTCGGGGGTGGAGGCGCGCGGTGAACGGCATTCCAGGAGCTTAGCAAGCTCAGCCGCGCCGCACCCTATCGCTTCCCAATCCCCAAAAAAACGCGCAAAACGGGCTGTCTAGCGGGCAGGCACGCTGTGGAAGGGGACCTTTGTAGGCGGAGCCGGGCTCGAACCGACGACATCCAGCTTGTAAGGCTAGCGCTCTACCAACTGAGCTATCCGCCCGGACTGCGGCGCTAGTAGCACGCTTCATGGTCCAAGCCCACCCCCCAAAAGCACAGAGGACCTACGTCGCCCGGCTGGCGCGGGGGTGCGCTACTCTTGGTCCGCTAGCACCCGGGCTCCATCGGCTGGCCGCTCAACGCGCCAAACCTGTTCAGGCTACATCACCTCTTCCGCGTCTGCCGCAGCAGTCAGGATCTTGAACGCGCGCTCCGCGTGCGACGCGGAAACGAACAGCGCCATCGGAAGGAACGAACCGAACGTGTGACTCAAGCAGCGAAAGTGGACCCCCCGAATGAAGGCTGGGATCTGCTGCTTGGCTAGCACCTCCACCGCCGCGTCAGCGGCATAGACGCGTTGAAACCACCATATCCGGGTGCGAAGCCCTGCTTGCACCGCACGGAACTCCAGCACTAGATCGATGGTCACGCAGGTCATGGGCAATAACAGCAGCCACCAACCGACCTCGGGGTAGCTCTGGGTCGCCAAGACCAGGACGCAGACCAACGCGATACTGAGCAGCGCGTAACCGAGGCGTAAGCGCTTGATCTGGGATGCTTCCGCGCCATCTAGCCGGAGAGCCCGTCGCAACCCCGCGACACGGCGCGCCGGGTGATATGCGGCCGCCATCAACAGGCCGACTGGCCAGACCAGCAACAGGTCGAGGACTCCGGTGTGCCGGGGCCCCAGGTTCAGTGCCGCCCCGAGAGCCAGACCCATGCCCATTATATCTCCGCACGGAAACATCCGAAGCATCGGGAGGCTATCCGCTGCTCCTGCCCTGGTGTGCCGCGCGGGTTCCGAACTCGGCTGGCCGCGCTCCCAGAGCGGCACGCGGGCTAGCACGATGGTCAGGACCATCACTAGACCCGCGGCAACGCAGAGCTGCGGCCAGAGAGGATGAGCAGCCGCGTAGAGTCCCTCTCCCCGCTGGAGCAACTCAGACACGAAGCCGCACAGCAATAGCCACGCGAAGCCGTTACCGACACCCCAACGCTCAATGCAGCGCGCGGCGACTAGGTGGACAGCGGAACCGGCGACCAACGCACCTATCACCAACGGGAAAGAGACCTCGAACTCATACAAGATGGGGCTTCGCCACGCGACGTAGCCGTCTAGCAGGTAAGCCACGCCAACGGCGTGAATGACTGTAAAGAAGCAGCCAAGCCTGAAGCCCGCACGGTCCCAGACACGTGACTCGAGTCCAGACACTCGGCTCTTGCGCGAGCTCCGGCGCAGCAAGCTATACAGCTCCACCAGGATGGCCGCGCTGATGAAGGGCGTGATGCCAAGCGCCCCCACGCTTAGGTTCTGGCTACCCCGAAGCTCAGTCAGTCGCTGCAACTCGTCGATGGGTAGCACGACGTGCAGCGTGGCTCGCGCGATAGCCACGCAACCCAAGCTCACCGCGAGGCGCACCCACGGGTCGGAACTCTCCCAACGCCCCGACATCCCACGGGACGCGGCTGGCTGTGCGGCGCTTGGCGGCGCGTAGACATCTTCGTGCATGGCACGCCGATCCTACCCGACCCTACTCGGGCCAAGCTACGCGGTCGGACGCAAAACGATCGCGCTGCCTCTCGCCTTAAACCGCGCCGGGCTGTTCGCCTGGGGTGGTCTCACCCGGCGCGCGGCGGACGGCTGCCGCTTCCTCAGAGAAGTACTCGCCTTGGCGGTACTCCATGACCAGCTTGCGCGGCCCGAACATGCGCTGCGCGTCGTCGATGACCAGCGCTTCACGCAAGACATCGTCCATGTGGTCCACCAGCACGAGGCGCATTTGCTTGAGCACCCGCCGGGGCACTTCGCGCAGATCTTTACGGTTGTCTTTGGGCAGCAGCACCGTGTCGATGCCGTTGCGGTGGGCCGCCAGCAACTTCTCACGGAGGCCGCCGATCGGCATCACGCGGCCGCGCAGCGTGATCTCGCCCGTCATGGCGACGTTTGAGCGCACCGGGATACGGGTCAGCGCGCTGGCGATGCTGGTCGCCATGGTGACGCCGGCGCTCGGCCCGTCCTTCGGCACGAACTCGGGGAAGTGCACGTGGATATCGACCTTTTGGTAAAAATCAGTCTCTAGGCCCAAGGTGTTCGCGCGGCTGCGGATGTAGCTCATCGCGGCTTGCGCGCTCTCTTCCATGCCCTTCTCTAGCAGGCCAGTGATCACCAGCTTGCCCTTGCCCGAGACGGCCGACACCTCGCAGTCGAGGATGTCCCCGCCGTAGGACGACACCGACAAGCCGTGGGTCAGCCCCACCTCGTCCTGATCCTCTTTCTTCCCCAGGCGGTACTTGGGCACGCCGAGGTACTTGGGCACGTCCGCGGCTTCCACGCGGTACGCCTGATCACTCCCCTCCTTCACCACGCGCAGCGCCACCTTGCGACAAATCCCGCCTAGCTCGCGCTCAAGGCTGCGGACGCCAGCCTCTTTGGTGTAGTGATGGATCACCGTGCGGATCGCGGCCTCCCCGACGGTGAAATCCGTGTCCTCCAGGCCGCACTCCTTCTGCTGCCGGGGCATCAGGTACTTCTTGGCGATGTTGAGCTTCTCGTATTCGGTGTAGCCGCTGAGCTCGATGATCTCCATGCGGTCTCGTAGTGGGATGGGGATGCCGCTCAAGGTGTTCGCGGTGGTGATGAACATCACGTCCGAGAGGTCGTAGTCCAGATCCATGTAGTGATCGTTGAACGCCGCGTTCTGCTCGGGATCGAGCACCTCGAGCAGCGCCGCAGCAGGATCCCCACGGAAATCCGTGCTCATCTTATCGATCTCGTCCAGCAAGAAGACCGGGTTGTTGGACGCGACCTTCTTCAGGTTCTGGATGATCTTGCCCGGCAGCGCCCCGATGTAGGTGCGTCGATGACCACGGATCTCAGCCTCGTCGCGCACCCCGCCGAGCGACAGCCTGACGAACTTGCGCCCCGTGGCGCGGGCGATGCTGCGCGCCAGGCTGGTCTTGCCGACGCCAGGCGGGCCCACGAAGCACAGGATTGGTCCTTTGAGCTTGCGGGTCAGCGCCTGGACCGCCAAGTACTCGATGATGCGCTCTTTGCACTTTTTCAGGCCGTAGTGGTCCTCGTCCAGGATGTGCTCGGCCTCTTCGACGTCGTAGCGCTCTTCCGTCTTGTCGTCCCACGGGAGGGCTAGCACCCAGTCGATGTAGTTCCGCACGACAGTGGCTTCAGCGCTGGTCGGGTGCATCATCTTGAGCTTCTTCAGCTCTTTTTGCACCTTGCCCTTGGCCTCTTCAGACAGCTTCTTCTTCTTGAGCTTCTCTTCAATCTCCGCCAGCTCGCTCTTGAACTCATCTCGCTCGCCGCCACCCAGCTCCTTCTGGATGGCCTGCATTTGCTCGTTGAGGTAGTACTCCTTCTGCGTCTTCTCCATCTGCTTCTTGACGCGAG
>CAZKDY010000056.1:20522-24926 GCA_964551615.1 uncultured Polyangiaceae bacterium | reverse complement strand
AGCCCGCCCGCGCTCCAGGCGAAGCCGCCAGCCAGCGCCCCGCCCCAGCCTGAGCGGCCCGGCAGCCCGCGTGCGGGCGGCAGCGCCTGGGGGCTGAGCCCCGAGATCTGCGACAGCGTGCGCAAGCTGCTGGATAACGCGGTCGCGGCGCGGGTGGTGTGCATCGATCGCGGCCGCGTCAGCGTGGTGACAGAACACGGTGAGGCGCGCTTTGTTTCCGTAAAGCAGCACCTAAAGGGCGACGTCAAGGACGTCGAGCTCGGGCTGGGGGTGGGGGACTGGGTGGCGCTGGACGCGGCGCAGGCCTGGGCGCTGGGGATCGTACCCCGCAAGAGCCAGCTCGTGCGCCGCAGCCCGGGTCGCGCCGAGCGCCCGCAGCTGGTGGGCGCGAACCTCGACCGCGTGTTCGTGGTCACCGCCGCGGGGCATGACTTCAGCGTGCAGCGCCTGGAGCGCTTCGTGAGCCTGGTGCACGACGGCGGCGCGGAGCCGGTGGTGGTGATCAACAAGATCGACACCCTGAGCGACCGCACAGATCTTGAGCGTGAGCTGGCGCGCCTCGGCTCAGCGCGGGTGCTGTGGCTCAGCGGACTGACGGGGGCAGGCATGCCTCAGCTCTCGTCGCTGGCCGAGCCAGGCTCAACCATCGCCTTCGTCGGCTCGTCCGGGGTCGGTAAGTCGACCCTGGTCAACAACGTGCTGGGTCATCAGCACCAGCTGACTCAGGCGGTGCGCGCCGACGATGATAAAGGGCGCCACACCACCACCCGCCGTGAGTTATTCCTGGCGGAAAATGGTGTGCTGGTCATGGATACGCCGGGCGTGCGCGAGCTGGGGCTGTGGCTCACCGGTGAGGGCCTCGCCCAGAGCTTTGACGACGTCGCAGCGCTGGCGCGCGCGTGCCGCTTTAGCAACTGCGGACACGGGCAGGAGCCGGGCTGTGCGCTGCGGGCCGCGGTCAAGGCCGGGCAAGTCAGCGCCCAGCGCCTGCGCAGCTTCCTCAGCCTGAGCCTCGAGGCCCAAGGCGTGAATGACCGGCGCAACCTGGGCCGGGCGCGCGCTGCGGTGCCGCGAGGTGAGGGTAAGACCAAGGCGCGCGCGGAGCCTAAGGGCGGGCGGGGCCGCCGCGCCGGCAGCCCGCGTCCGCCTGCTGGGCGCGCGCGGGGCAAGCCTCGTCCTCAAGATTGAGCGAGCCTCGCCGGCCAGATCGAGCAAGCTTCGCCGTTTATGCGCAGCGCCGCCGCACCGCGACACCGCGCGTGTCAAACGCCCGCGCTGGCTCTAGGCTTGGCGGGTGGCGATCTTCGGTGGAGCGACGGGGGCGGTGACCGTGACGGTTGAGTGCCCCCATTGCTATGAGGTGCAGCTGCGCGCCCGCGCCGCGGCGAAGGCTGGCAGCCTGCGCTGTCGCAAGTGCAAGCGCGCGTTCACGCTGGCGGCGGGGCAAGAGCGTTACGCGAACAGCCAAGCCGCCAAGCGCGGTCGCTAGAGCCGCGAGCGCTACGCGAACAGCCAAGGCGCCAAGCGCGGTCGCTAGAGCGCTACGCGAACAGCCAAGGCGCCAAGCGCGGTCGCTAGAGCCGCGAGCGCTTTGCCTGCCGCCTCTAGTTGACCTCCGCGGCGCTTCGGGGCACGCGGCCTCGGTGAGTAGTCCCCAAGATCCTGAAGCAACTGAGCCCGCAGCGGCGCCGGGCGCGCCGCCGGACGCCGCGGCTGAAGTCAGCGCGCAGCAGGCCAAGCACGACGAGGTAGCGCGCCAGAGCGGCCGCGGTGGCTTGGCCATCGTGGTGGCCAAGCTGTGGTTTCTGGTGATGGGGCTGGTGCAGAACATCATCCTGCCGCGCATCTTGGGCGCCGGCGGCTTCGGCGACTTTCGCAACGCGCAGTCGTTGGCCAGCATCTTCTACAACCCCATCGTGACCAGCTCGATCCAGGGCGGTAGCCGCGCGGTCGCGCAGTCTGAGGACGCGGCGACGCCCCAGGTGGTGCGGCGCTTGGTCAAGGTACACAGCGCGCTGGCGGTGTTCTTCGCCTCTGCGTTCTTCTTCGGCGCGCCATGGGTGGCAGAGCTGATCAAGGCGCCGCAGATCTCGCCGCTGCTCCGCATTTTGTCGGCGGTGATCTTCGCCTACACGCTGTACAGCCCGCTGGTCGGCGTGCTCAACGGCCAGCGGCGCTTCGGGCGCCAGGCGCTGCTCGACATCGTGATGGCGCTGCTGCGCACCGTCGGCTTGGTCGTGGGCGGCCTGCTGGTCGCAGACTTTGCTCAGCGCGCGCAAGGCGCCTTGAGCGGCTTCGTGGTCAGCTCGTTGGTGATCCTCGCGCTGTCGATCAGCATGGTCGGTCTCGGCCGCTCGGGCAGCGGCGGCGTCTCGGTAAAATCGCACCTAGCGTTCATGCTGCCGGTCTGGTTCGGGCAGATCGCGCTCAATTTTTTGCTGCAAGCCGACGTGAACTTGCTGCGGCGCTTCGCGGGTGGAGCAGCTGAGCACGCGGGCCTGAGCGTCGAGGCCGCGAGCCCGCTGGTCGGCGCCTACGCGGCGACGCAGCTGTACTGCTTCTTACCTTACCAGCTCCTGCTGAGCATCACCTTCGTGCTGTTCCCGATGCTGGCCACCGCCTATCGAGATAATGACCGTGCGGCAATGGCGCGCTACGTTCGCACCGGGGTGCGCCTAGCGCTGATCTTGGCGGGCGCCATGGTCTCGATCACCAGCGGGCTCAGCGAGGCGCTGCTCAAGCTGCTGTTCCAGAAGGAATACTGGCTGGCGGCGCGCTCCATGCAGGTGCTGACGCTGGGCTTTGGGGTGTTCGCGATCTTCGGGATCTTCAGCGCGGTGCTCAACAGCCTAAAGCGCGAGCTGGCGAGCATGCTGGTCACCGTGGTCGCCGTGGCGCTGGTGGCCGCCGCCTGCTTTCTGCGCGTACCAGGCACGCCGTTTGGCGAAGAGCTGCTGTGGAAGACCGCGACCAGCACTTCCATGGGGATCTTGTTGGCCACGCTGCTCGCGGGGTTGCTGGTCAAGCGCGCGGCGGGCGGGGTGGTGGACTGGAAGAGCGTGCTGCGCGTCGGCTTGGCGGTGGCCGCCAGCGTGACGTTCGCGCGCCAGTTGCCCTACGCCGGCAAGCTGATGACCCTGCTCTACGCCGGGCTCGTAGCGGTGGTGTACGTGGCGCTGCTGCTGCTGATGCGCGAGCTGGGCGGGGCGGACTTGGCCAACATCAAGGCGGTGATCTCGCGGCGCAAGCGGGGGTAGCCAGCGGGCCGCCGTAAGCCGTCGTAAGGCCGGCCGCCCCACGCAGGCTCGTTGAGGGGGCGAGCAGGCGCGGGCTGCGACGCGCGTCAAAGCGCGGCTAGTGTCCAGGGTAGCCGAACGCGGCGACCAGCGCGAGGTGCGCCGCGTGCTCGGGCTCTACCTGGCTGAGCTGTGCCTCGCGGAAGCCAGTGGCCAGGCTGTCGACGCGCAGCCGCAGCGCCGCTGAGTCCAGCACCTTGAAGCGCGCGCGCCAGGGGCCAAACGCGACGCTAGAGTATCCAGCTTCCACGCGGATTCTGCGGTAGGGCCTGGGGGTGGGACCGGTGTTCAGCAGCGTGGTGAGCCGTTCACGCAGCCTGACGCCCAGGCTCTCGAGCAAGGCCAACTGAGCCTCAGCCCGCGCGCTGAACTCGACTCGCCAGCCCGCGCCGTGCTGGGCCGCTGCGCCCGTCGCGGCGTTCGTCGCGCGCACAGCGCCGCCCAGGGCTATGCCTGGAGCCAACTGGCCTGGAGCCAACTGGCCTGGAGCCAAGGCGCTGCCCGGCAGCTCGCTGTCGAGCCAGCCGCTGTTTGCCGCAGGGATCTGATCACAGTACGGCACGTAGGGCTTGATATCGAGCACCGGCGTGCCGTCGAGCAAATCTAAGCCTGAGACGTGGAGCACCAGCCCCTCCACCCCCAACAAGCGCACGGCGCTCAGCCCGATCGGGTTAGGGCGATGCGGCGCGCGGGTGGCGAAGACCCCCCGGCGCTTTGAGCTGCGTGGTGGGAGCACCTTGGGCCGCCAGTGCTCCGCGCGGTCAAACCAGAACAGGACCCAGAGGTGGCTCCACGAGCTCAAGTCTTCGACGGCGTGCTCCATGCCGCTGTGGCGGAACAACTCGATGCGGGCCGGCGCGTCAGCCAGTGGCGCTTGCCGTGGGGCACTGGCCTTGCTGGTGAAGGCGGTGCGGGCGACGCCGATGGGCTCTACGGTGAAGGCCATGTCCCAGGGTAGCTCGGCTCGCGATGGCTGCGGTCGTGATCTGTGCGCTGCTCTGAAGCGGCTGGGGGGTTATGCATGAGTGCATCATGGTGGCGCCGCTGAGCGCAGCGCTGCTCTGAAGCGGCTGGGGGGTTATGCATGAGTGCATCATGGTGGCGCCGC
>CAZKDY010000056.1:0-20422 GCA_964551615.1 uncultured Polyangiaceae bacterium | reverse complement strand
CATCCAGCGTCCTAGCGTGCGCCTCATCCAGCGTCCTAGCGTGCGCCGCATCCAGCGTCCTAGCGTGCGTTTCAGCTCCCTGGCTGAGGCTCGCGTCGACTTGGCCGCTCAGCATACCGTGCGCCCGATACCACAGCAGCTCGGGTGGTGCGTCGCGCTCGCCGTCGCTGCGAAGCTGCACCAAGAACTCCCAGGCGGCGTCGGCGTGGTGCGCCTCCAGCAGGCTGAGAAAGCGCGTGAGCCGCTCTGAGGCCAGCAGCACCTGGCGCTCGGCGGCTTGTTCCGAGAGGTACAGCTGGGGCCTACTCGCGAGGGTCAGCAGGTGCTGCTGGGTGCTGCTCAGCCCGCTCTTGGTAGGCGCGAAGAGCACCCCGCGGATCCCGGTGTGGCTCTCGTCTTCGCGATCGGTCGCGGCGCCCAGGCTGCTGGGCGCCAGGTGCTCGAGGGCCGCGTCCCAGGGCAGCCACACCAGCTCGAGATCCCGCCCGATGCTGAAGGGTTCGCCGGGCGCGGGCACGGGCCCCTCCAAGAACAGGGCCGCGACGTGGTTGATCAGCGCTGCGCCTTGCTCCGCAGCCTGTTCGGGCACGCAGATCAGATCCAGATCGGGGCAGCCAGCGCGGTGCAGCCCGTGGGTGTGTAGCCAGAGCTGCTGCTCATCATCTGTTACCGCGTGGATTGAGTAGAGGCTAGCCGCCGGCGGCGGGAGGCTGCTCTCGGCGGCGTCCTTTAGCCAGCCAGCCGGGCGCGGCCTGCACGAGTCGGCGTCGAGCAGCAACACGGCATCCGGCGCCGCGGCGTCGAGCAGCTTGAGCTGGCGGTGAAACCCGTGCAGGGCGTCGCTGCCCAGGGCGAAGGTCATGCCGAGCTGCCACTCTGCGTCTGCGATGGCCGGCAAGTCCTGGGCCTCCATGTGCTGCTCAAGGTCGCCGTAGCCGCCCGCAGGCGCTGCCTCGAGCCACACCCGAGCCCAGCCTTGGAGCGCGGCGCTGGGCTCGAAATGCAGGTCGATCAGCCAGCGCAGGCCGCTTGGGTTCGGGTCATCGGCGTCGTCAGGCTCGAGCACCTCGCTCACCGACAAGCCCGCGGTCGCCAGCGCCTCGTGGATGTCTTCGGCGCTGGGCGGCGCCTGGCCCGGGCTGAGCAGCGCGATCAGCGTCGACTCCGCCGCGTCTGCCAAAACCGTGCGGAAATCTTCTGGGAAGGGCTGCATCGCCTCAGCTCGCGAAGCCGCGCAGCCGGGACTCCTGTCGTCGGTACAGCTCGATGGCGTTGGTGAGCACCTGCTTCGCGGCCTCGGGGCCCTCCAAGTCCTCGACCACCACCCGCTTCAGCTCTAGCGCTTTGTAGTCCTGGAAAAACCGTTGAATTTCGCTGCCGGTGTGGCGCGGGAGCTCTTCCGCAGAGAAGTAATCCGCGAACGCGGGATCGTGGACGTGGACCGCCACGATCTTGTCGTCCTCTTTGCCTTCGTCGTCCATGCGCATCAGGCCGACGGGCCGCGCCACCAACATCGCGAACGGGACCACCGGCTCAGAGCACAGCACCAGCACGTCGAGGGGGTCGCCGTCGTTGCAGTAGGTGCGGGGGATGAAGCCGTAGTTGGCCGGGTAAATCACCGAGCTGTGCAGCACCCGATCCACGCGCAGCAGGCCTGAAGACTTATCGAGCTCATACTTGACCTTCGAGCCCTTGGGGATCTCGATGACCGCATAAAAGTCCATGCTGTCGGGGTCTGGATGGGTGGGGAGGTCGTGCCAGGGGTGAACCACGGCGCGTCTCTAACGCGAGGCGAAGCTCCGCGCAAACCCGAGCTTCAGGGATTGTTGTTGCCGCAGCCAGGCTGGGCGCGAGTAGACTGCGCGGCATGCTGATCGACGACATCAAGGGCCGGTTCAAAGCAGCCATGAAGGCGCGAAACGAAGTAGAGCGGGAGATCCTGCGCGTCGCCATCGGCGACATCACGGCTCGCGGTGACGACGCCCAGAGCGATGAACAGGTGCAGGCTGTGCTGCGTAAGCTGCTCAAGTCCGTCGAAGAGACGCTGTCCCATCAGGTCAGCGACGAAGAGCGCAGCAAGCTCACTACCGAGAGCCAGATCTTGCGTGAGCTGTTGCCCAAGTCGCTGAGCGAGGCCCAGGTGATCGAAGCGCTGGCAGCCGTGGCGGAGCAAATCCGCGCGGCTCAGAGCGACGGTCAGGCCACCGGCGTCGCCATGAAGCACCTGAAAGCTTCAGGGGCGGAGGTGGAGGGCAAGCTGGTGTCTGGCGCGGTGCGCGTGATCCGTAGCTAGCCTGGGCAGCCTGAGCGCCACAAAATGCGCGACGGGCGCTGTCTCGCAACAGCGCCCGCTCGCTTTGTCTACAGGCTGCGCCGACGAGGCGCTTGAACCCGGATCTCAGCCTCCGGTTCCACCGCCGCCGCCAGCGCCACCGCTGCCTGCTGCGCCACCGCTGCCGCCTGACGCGCCACCGCTGCCTGCTGCGCCACCGCTGCCTGCTGCGCCACCGCTGCCGCCAGCGCCACCAGAGCCGCCACCGCAGGTGAAGGGCGGGTGCACCACACCTAGACCGTCGGTGTAAGTGAACGTGAGATCGACGTCGAGGGCGCCCAGGTCGTACTTGGCCGGATCACTCAGATCGACCTTGTATGCCTCGGGGATCACCAAGTTTCCACCCTCGACGACCGCAGTGAGGGCCAACTGGTCGATGAGCAGTCCCGCCCCTGGCTTCAGCGACAGACCAAAGTCGTCCATGCGCCCAGCGATGTACGTGTCCTCACAGGTCCCGCCAATGCAGGCTGCCACGACGAAGCCTGGGATCTGCTGGTCGGTGGTGTAGTCCAGGCAGGCAGGCGCTTGACCGACGCCGTAGTAGCGAGCGGCCGCTGATACGCCGCGCTGCTGGAAGGCGCCCCAGCTGCCCAGCCCTTGGCCGTCGTCGGGGAAGGTGTAGCTGGCTCCCTTACCCATGGTCACGACCAACTTGCGGAAGCCGACCATCGGGATGCTGACGTCGGTGCCAGCGCCAACGGTCAGGGTGACCGGCCTGAGCTTCATCGCATCCCGCGCGGAGACGCCGCTGCTCATGTCGGCTCCACCTAGGAACACGCCCCAGACCAGCGGCGGCCGCTGGGCCGCGACCAACTGCAGCGCGAGCGGGTTGTCGAAGAACCACGTCCGCACGTAGACCGTCGCCGGGAGCCCGTCGAAGTCGAACGCCTGAGTGGGCAGCGCGGCCAGGGTGGTCTCGGTGCCGTCGCTTGGGGTGGTCAGGGTCGCGATGGGCGCCACGGGGTTCTGCGGATCTGCCTCAGGAGTCGCCGTGTCGTAGATTTGGATCACCGCGACGCCGCTGCCGTCGACGTCCGCGTCGGTGCCCGGAGTCAACGCTTGGGGGGTGAGGGTGAGGCACGCCCGGGCCTTCGTCGCAACAGCCGGTGCGGCGCAGTTGCTCGTGCCACCGGTGCCGGCGCTGCCAGCCGTGCTGCCCGCGCTCCCACCAGAGCCACCCGAAGCACCCGCGGTGCCGCCAGAAGCGCCAGTCCCTGCGCTGCCACCAGAGGCCCCCGCGCTGCCACCGGTAGCGCCAGCTCCCGCGCTGCCCGCGCTCCCGCCGGAGCCGCCACCGCCATCATCGTCGTCAGAACACGCCGGCAGCGCGACTAATCCGATTGAGCACAGGCCTACCAAGATCGCACTGCTCTGACCCCAGAGCCGGTTTGTGTTACTGCGACGCCTCATCGAAATCCCTCCACGAAAGTAAACCAAAGTCGCTCCGCTTCGACGCCCGCCCGCGAGCGCGTCGGCACCCGAGAGTTATCGGGACGGAAGAGCTAGAGACTGCAAGGGTCCTCGACCCAAGGATACTCGTCAAGGCCGCTCGACAAATCCCCCCCCGCTGGGTAGGCCGATGTGGCTCCAGATATGACCCTCAAGCTCGTTCACGCCGCGGATTTACACCTGGATAGTCCGATGATCGGCCTTGAGCGCTACGAGGGCGCGCCGGTCGATACCCTGCGCCGCGCGACGCGGCGCGCGTTTGAGAACCTGGTGCAGCTGTGCCTTGAAGAGCGCGTCGACGTGCTGCTGTTGGCTGGGGATCTGTTCGATGGCGACTGGCGGGACTACGGCACGGGGCTGTTCTTTTGTGCGGCGCTGTCGCAGCTCAAGCCGGCCGGCACGCGCGTGGTGCTGCTGCGTGGCAATCACGACGCCCAGAGTCAGCTGACCAAGCAGCTTAGCCTGCCCGAGCACGTGTTTGAGCTGCCGGTGAGGCGCCCGGGCAGCATTGTGTTCGAAGATATCGGGCTGGCGATCCACGGTCAGGGCTTCGCTGAGCGCGCGGTGCTCGATGACCTCACCGTAAACTACCCGGCGCCGCTGCCGGGCCTGCTGAACGTCGGCATGCTCCACAGCTGCCTCGACGACCGCGCGGGCCACGAAAACTACGCGCCGTCCAGCACCCAGGTGCTGGTCCAGCACGGCTACGACTACTGGGCGCTGGGTCATATTCACACACGGGAAATTGTGCACCGCGATCCGTGGATCGTGTACCCGGGCAACCTGCAAGGCCGCCACATGCGCGAGCGGGGCCCAAAGGGCGCCACGCTGATCGAGGCGATAGGCGGGCGCATCAGCTCAGTCGAGGAGCGCGTGCTAGACGTCGTGCGCTGGCAGCACGTGCGCGTCGACACCCAGGCGTTTACGCACCCCGATGAGCTGCTCGCGGCCTGCCAAGACGTGATGCTCGAGCAGGCTGAGCTGGCTGGTCGGCTGGTCGCCTTGCGGATTGAGCTCTGGGGCAGCAGCGCGCTGCATGGCAGCCTCGCCGCGAGCCCCGAGCACTGGTTGGCGGAGCTGCGGCGCCTGGCCAATGAGGTCGGCCAAGTCTGGCTTGAGAGCTTGGTGGTGAACAGCCGCGCCCGGGTGGAGCTGGCCGAGCTACGCCTGGCTTCGGGGCCGATCGGACAGCTGGCCCAGAGCCTCGCGCGTATGCGTGCGGAACCGGAAGAGCTTGAGGCGTTCAGCGCCGAGTTCAGTGAGCTAGAGCGGCGCTTGCCGCGGGTGCTGCGCGAAGGGCCCCTGGCCCTGGGGCTGACGGACGTCGCGCGCACGCAGCAGGAGCTCGACGCCGTAGAGCAGCTGCTGCTCCCGCTGTTGTTCGAGGCGGAAGGGTCGACATGAGGTTTCGCCGCCTGGGGTTACGCGCGTTCGGCGGCTTCACCGCGACCGAGCTCGATTTTAGCTCAACCCGAGGCGAGCTCGAGCTGGGCGAGACACGCCCGGACTTTCACCTGGTGTTCGGCGCCAACGAGGCCGGTAAGAGCACCACCTTGCGCGCCATCACGGGCTTTTTGTTTGGGATCCCGGAGCGCTCTCGCGACACCTATTTGCACGCAAAGCAGCTGCGCATCTCCGCGGAAATTGACACGAGCGACGGCCCGCTCAGCCTCACGCGGCGCAAAGGCAGGAAAGCGACGCTGCTCGACGCGGACGACCAGCCCGTGCCTGAGACGCTGCTGAGCGGCCCGCTGATGGGCGTCGATCAGCAGATATACAGCGCGCTGTTCGGGCTCGACCACATGTCGCTGCGCGCCGGCGGGGCTGCCATCGCCCGCGGCGAAGGACAGCTAGGCGAGGCGCTGTACGCCGCGGGCCTCGGCGGCAGCGCGGTGCGGAGCGTGCTGTCCAAGCTGCGTGAACAGGCAGACGCGCTCTATTTGCCACGGGGAAAACGACGAATCAACGTGCTAGAGAGCCGGCGCAAGCAAGCGCAGGACGCGCTAAACCTCGCCACCACCCCACCCGAGAGCTGGAAGTTGCAGCGCGCTGAGGTGACGCGCCGCGAGCTCGAGGTCGAGCGGCTGGCTGGCGGTCGGCAAGAGCTGCTGCGTGAGCAGAGCCGGCTGCGCGGCCTGAGCCGCGTGGCGCGGGTCGCCGCGCGCTACCACAGCGCGCGCGGGGAGCTCAGCCAGCTCGGCGCCGTAGCCGCCCTGCCTCCAGGCTTCGCGGAGGAGCGTGAGCGCTGGATGCAGCAAGAGGGCGACGCGCGGCGTGAGGTCGGTCGCCGCCAGAGCGAGGTCGAAGATCTCAAGCGCGAGCTAGGTGGCTTGGGTGAGCCGCAGCCCATCGCCGAGCTGGACAGCGCAGAGCTCGAGGTCCTGCGCGATCGCCTGGGCAGCCACGACAAGGCGGTGCGCGACCTGCCGAAGCGCAGCGCTGAGCTGCGCCTGGTGGAGGAGGAAATTCGCCAGGCGCTCCAAGCGCTGCGCTTGCTCCCGGGCGACGGCGCGGAGCTGCCAGGCCCCGCCTTGCGCACCGAGTTGCTGTCGCTGAGCGCTGATCACTCGCGGCTTGAGGCGATGCTGAGCGGGCAGCTCACGAGCGTGGCAGCGTGTGAAGCGCGGCTGGCTGTGTTGTCTGAAGACGTGGCAGATGATGTGCCGCACGGTAACAGCGAGGAGCTGGCAGCGGCGCTCGAGCTCGCGCAGCGCCTCGGTGAACCCGAGCAGCGCCTGCAACAACTCGCCGCCGACGAGCGTGAGCTGAGCGGGCGGATCGCCCACCTGCGAGGCGCCTTGGGCCTGCTTGGGGTGTCCGCGCGGAGCTTGGTGCTGCCGAGCCGCGAGCGCGTACGTGGGTTTCAGGCTAGCGCTGAGCAGCGCCAGGGTGAGCTGCTCGATCAGCACCGCCGGGTCGAGGCGCTGCGCGAGCAGCTTGAGGGGATCCGCCAGGAGACGCTGCACATCGCCGAGAGCGCTGGTCTCCCAGAGCCAGCGGCATTGATTGCCGCACGGCAGCATCGGGATCTGCTCTGGGCAGATCTGGACGACAGCCTGCGGCGCCAACAGCTGCCTGCGGGCCAAGCCGTCCGTGACTTTCAGCTCAGCCTGCGCGCGGCCGATAGCCTCGCAGATCAGCTGCTGGGCGACGCCGAGCGGGTGGCGCAGCTCGATCAGTTGGGGCGCCGCGCGCGGCGCTTGGGCGTAGAGCTCGAGCGAGCCGAGGAGCTGGCTGTGGAGCTTGACCGCCGCGCCGCGGCTGAGCAACGCGCCTGGGAGGCGGAGTTTGCCGCTGCGCGTGGCGTGCGGCCCCAGGCGTTGCTGACCTGGCACGCGGAGCTTGAGGCGCTGGGTCAGGCCGAGGGCGAGCAGGAGCGGGTGGTGAGCGAGCACGCGGCGCTCGCCGAGCGGGTGAGCGCGCTGCGCGCGCGGCTCGGATCGGCGCTGCGCGGGCCTGAGCCGCCTGGCCCAGGGCAGCCCGCAGGCTCGCCGGCGCTGGCTGAAGGCGTGGCGCTGCAAGAGCTGCTGCTGATCGCCCAGCGCCGCGTGAACCAGCTCGCCGCAGCGGAGCAGCGCCACAGCGAACAAGCGCGGCGCCGCGCGGAACTAACCGAGCAGCTCGCCGTGCAGCGCGCGAGCTTGAGTCAGACTGAGGCGCGCTACGCCGAGTGGCGAGGCGCTTGGGAGCGAGCGCTGGGCCGCATCGGCCTCCCGCTGGACACGCCAACCAGCGCGGTGGTCGCGACGTTAGAGGGCTTGGCGCAGCTGGAGACGCGCCTCGCCACGCAACGCCAGCTTGAGAGCCGCGTCCAAGGCATGCAGCGCGACGCCGCAGCCTTAGCGCGCGATCTGGCGCAGCTGCTGCAGCGCTACGCGCCGGATCTGGCGGACCAAGACACGGCGCAGGCCGGCGCGGAGTTCCGTCGGCGCTACCTGGCCCAGCGCGAGCTAGCAGAGCGCCGGGGGCACTTGCTGCGGCGCGTGGCGCAGCTTGAGGGTGAGCTAGCAGGCGCAGAGCGCGCCCAGCGCGAGGCCCAGAGCGAGCTGGTACAGCTTTGCCGGGTGGCAAATGTGGAGCTGCCCAGCCAGCTGGCTCAGGCAGAGAAGCGCAGCGCAGACTACGCGCGGCTCAGCCAAGCGCTGGCGGAGCACGGCCGCGAGTTGCTTGAAGCAGGGCAGGGCCTAGGGCCGGGGGTGGCTGAGTCCCTCGACGCGATCTTGGAGGCTGCGCGCGCGGCGTCACCAGCGGAGATCGAGCTTCGTCTGCGAGAGATCGAGGCAGAGCTGCCCGAGCTAGACGAGGCCTACCGCGACGCGATCTCCGGCTTAGAGGGCAGTCGTCAAGGGCTGGAGCGCCTGTCCACGGGCAGCGCCGCCACCCGCGGTGAAGAGCTGCAAGAGATCGTGGCAGAGCTGGCCCGCGAGCTGCTCGCGTACCGCCGCGTCAAGCTCGCGGAGCTGATCTTGGCGCGCGAGATCGAGCGTTACCGTAGGGAAAATCAAGGGCCGATCCTGTCCCGGGCGAATCAGCTGTTCCCCGCGCTGACGTTGGGTCGCTACCTGGGGCTAGGGGTGGGCTACAACGCTGAAGATCAAGCCATCTTGGAGGCGCTCCCCAGCGCCCCGCTGGGGGACATCGAGCGCGTGCGCGCTGACGATCTGAGCGACGGCGCGCGGGATCAGCTGTACCTCGCGCTGCGCATCGCGAGCATCGAGCGCTACATCGAGACGGGCGCCCGCTTGCCCGTGGTGCTGGACGACATCTTGGTGCATTTCGACGAGCAGCGCGCGCGCGCGGCGTTGGTCGCGCTGGCTGAGCTAGGGCAAAAGACCCAGGTCTTGTTCTTCACCCATCATCAGCGCCACGTGGAGCTGGCGCGTGAGGCGCTGGGCCCGGGCCAGGTAAAATTTCACCAGCTGCTGTGAAGCGCTGCGGGCGCGCGACGCAGACCGCACGGAGTCTATCGGGTCCACGCGCTAGCCGCGAGCCTACCGCGCGCGCAGCCCAACAGCTCACTGCTTGGCCAGCAAGCTGTCAATCCGCACTCCGTTGATGGTCAGCCCGGTGATGTCTGCGTCTTCGATCACCACGCCCTTGAGGCTCACGTCTTTGAGCTGCGCGCGCTCAAAATCGACGTCTTCGAAGCGCGCCTCACTGAGCTTGATGTTCTTGAGCTGCGCGCCTGCGAGATCGACGTCTTCGAAGCGCGCGGCGCGTAGGTTCGCGTCGCTCAGCTCCAGCCCTTGAGCCTCGATGTCGCTCAACTTGGCTTGGCTCAGCTTCACGTCGGTCAGCTGTGCGCCGCTGAGATCGGCGTCGTTGAGCGCCGCGCCCGTCGCGTCGAGGTTGCTCAGCTTGGCGCCGCGCAGGGCGGCGTCGTCCAGCTTGAGCTCAGCTAAATCAAGATCTTTGAGGTCGAGCTGCTTGAGCGCTGCATTTTCCAGGCGGATAGAGCTAAGGTCGACGTCGCTGAGCTTCGAGCCGCTCAGGTTGGCGTCAGTCAGCTCCATGCGCTGGGCGCTGATGTTGACCAGCTTGGCGTCGTCTAGGCAGACGTCGTTCCCGTCCAGGTGGTTCAGATCCGTGTCGCGCAGCTGCAGCCGCTGGGCGACGCAGCGCTCGAGCTTCGCCTCGGTCAGGTTGCAGCTCACCAGCTGCGCCTGCCCGAGATCACAGCGCTCAAAGCTTGAACCTTGCAGTTGCTCAGACCTCCAGTGCTTCGCGGCGCCTGCCTTACTTGCCTTGCCTGACTTGCCTGATTTGGATCCCAACATGGCGCGAGCATACGCCACCGGCGTTCGCCTGCCCAAAACCCCAAACCCCCGGGCTCAAACCTCGAGCAGGAGGTGAGCCGCTGCCGCGGTGTGTAGGCTGGTCGTTGGCAACGCCAGGGCGCCCGCGGCTCGAGCGCCCCGCCTCTCGCGCCAGCTCTAGAGCGCCTTAGCGGCTGCCAGCGCCGCGGCGTAGTTTGGCTCTTGGCCGATCTCTGGGACGTACTCGACGTGGCGCAGCACGTCGTCGGGGCCGATCACGAACACCGCGCGCGCCAGCAGCCCAAAGCCTGGGGCCTCGACCCCGTAGGCGCGGCCAAAGTCGCGGTGCTTCCAGTCGCTCAGCGCGTGGATGCGCTCGCTGCCCGTCGCGCCGCACCAGCGCTTTTGTGCGAAGGGCAAGTCGAGGCTCACGGCGTACACTTGAACAGCGCCGAGGGACGCCGCTTCCTCGTTGAAGCGCCTCATCTCAACGTCGCACACCGGCGTGTCGAGCGACGGCACAGCGCACAAAATACGCGCCTTGCCAGCCAGATCTTTGCCGGTGACCGCCGCCATGTCGGTGCCGACCAACGTGAAGTCTGCGGGCGCCTTGTCGCCGACCTTGAGCTCAGGGCCGAGCAGGTCGAGGGGGTTGCCTTTGAAGGTGATTGCAGCTTTGCGCGCTACGGTCATGCTTGACTCCTATGTTGTGCGGTGCGCTTCCGAGAGGCAACAAGCCTCAGCAGCAGCGCCGCCTGAACGTTGTTGAACTGACGCGGGCAGGCTAAGTGTCACCCCGCGCGGCGCGCGCGACCAGGCCCATACGGTCCTGTCCCCAGAACAGCTCCTGGCCTACTACGAAGCTAGGTGCTCCGCACAGGCCCCGCTTGGCCGCGTGTTCGGTGTTTTCGCGCAACGTCTGCTTGACCTCGGGTGACTCAATCGCCTGCAGCGTTGCCTTGGGCAGGTCCAGCTCGAGCGCAAGGGCCGTGAGCACCTGCAGGTCCGAAATATCGCGATCCTCCTCCCAAAAGGCCTGAAACAGGCGCGCGGCCACTTGTCGCTGGCGGTCGCCGCTGGCGATGGCCAGCCGCAGCGGCGCGATGCTGCGCAGCGGGAAGCCGCTGGGGAAGCGAAACGGCAGCCCCAAGTGATCCGCGTGGCGCTGCAAATCTTGCTGCAGGTAGCGCACCTTGGGGGCAGGGAAGGAGAGCAGCGGGATATCGACGGTGCCGAGCTGCTTGAACAGCGCGCCGAGCAAGAACGGCTTGAGCTCAATCCGGGCGCCGCTCGCGCCCTCGAGGCGCGCCAAGCGTGCGTTGGCGAGGTAAGCATACGGGCTCGAGACGTCATACCAGAACTCGATCACGCGCTGGCCGCCGGCGGGCGCCCGCGGGCTCGGGGGTGGAGGGTCAGGCCACCCCGCGTACTCATCGCCGTGAGCCGGCGCGGCGGCGTCGGCGGCGCTGGCAGGCTGATCAGTCAGCGCGCGGGCTACAAAGTCCATGCGGTCCTGTCCCCAATACAGCTGACCATCGACGCGAAAGGTCGGTACGCCGAACACCCCAGCGTCCGCCGCCGCTTGGGTGCAGTCGATCAACGCCTGCTTGTGAGACGCCGCCTCGGCCACCGCGCGCGGGCCATCTAGGCCCGCTCCGCTCAGGGCCGCCGACACTACCGCGGGGTCTTCCAGGTCAAGGCCGCGCCTCCAGTAGGCTTCGAACAGGGCGTGGGTCGCCCGGGCGAGGCCGTGGTCCGTTGCCAGCTCTAGCGCTGGAGTCGCCGGCGAGTGCGGCGCTGGCGCCTGCGCCGCACAAGCCAGGGCCGCCCGCAGCGCCAGCACCGTGCGCCGCGGGTGCGCCGCAGGGCGCGTGAGCGGCGCCCCATACAGCTCCGCGTAGCGCTGCAAATCGAGCTCGTTGATGCGCGCCTTGGCGGCGTGCATCTGATTCGGCGCGTAGGGCGCGCCGCCGCTGGCCAGCTGGTTGAAGATCCCCCCGAGCAGCACGGGACGATAAACCAGCTCAGCGCCGTGAGCGCGGGCGAGCGCGCGCACCTGGGTGCTGGCCAGGTAGGCATAGGGGCAGACAAAATCGTAGAAGAACTCGAGACGTTTCACGGCCCGGAGTGTAACCCAGGCAGCGCCGCGTGTGCCTAGCCCAGCGCCGCCGGGGTCAGCGCGCTCAGCCGCCCGCGCGCAGCGCGAGGGCAGGCGCTGACGCAAAGCTCGCCGGATCGCTGAGCGTTTGGCCGCTTGGCCTCGCGCTTTGGCCTCGCTGTGGTAGCAGCTGCGGCGTGGCAGCCAAGCGCGGGAGCTCCCGCCCGCGTGGGCGGGGAAGGACTAACCGACCCAGGCCCAAGGGGGCGCGGGGGGGCGCGGCGCCTACCAGCGCGCGGGTGAGCCAGCACGCGGGTGGGACTCAGGTCGAGCTTGAGATCCGCCTAGACGAGCCCGACGACCCGGAGGCGCTGCGCGGCTTGCTCGCCCGAGCGCTCGGGCAGGCGGTGGAAGAGCTCGCTCCGTTCCGGCTCCTCAAGCGCTCCCTCGACGCGCGCCGCCGACGCATTCGACATCACTGGCTGTTTGAGTTTAGCCATGGGGAAATAAAAGCAGAGCCGCTCGGCATGCCCGAGCCGCGTCAGGTGACTGAGGCTGACCGAGTGTTGGTGGTCGGTGACGGTCCAGCGGGCTTGTTCTGCGCTTATCAGCTGGCGCGCTACGGCATCGGCTGCACGGTGCTTGAGCGCGGCAAGCTGGTGCAGCCTCGGCGCCACGACCTCAAGGCGCTCAATCAGCAGGGCGCCGTCGACGTGGACAGCAACTATTGCTTCGGCGAAGGCGGCGCGGGCACGTACAGCGACGGCAAGCTCTACACGCGCAGCCACAAACGCGGAGACGTGCGCGACGTGATCGAGCTGCTGGCGGCGCACGGCGCGCCAGCTGACATCCTCACGGAAGCGCGTCCGCACATCGGCTCAAACCGCCTGCCTCAGGTGGTGACCCGCCTGCGCGAACACCTAGAGCAAGTGGGCGTGCGCTTTCGGTTCGGCGCGCGAGTCACTGACCTGCTGCGCACCGCCGACGGTCGCTGCGCCGGCGTCCGGCTGTTGAGTGGCGAGAGCCTAGCCGCAGATCAGGTCGTGCTGGCGACCGGGCACTCGGCGTCGGCGGTGTATGAGCTGCTCGCGCAGCACGGGGTCCCGCTCGAGGCCAAGTCATTCGCGGTGGGCGTGCGCGTCGAGCACCCCCAGGCGCTGATCAATCAAATCCAGTACGGCGCGGGGGCCGGGCATCCGCGCCTCCCTAACGCCGCCTACCGCATCGCCTGCGACGTTGAGCAGCGTGGCGTGTTCTCATTTTGCATGTGTCCCGGCGGATTCATCGTGCCCGCCAGCACGCAGCCCGAGCGCCTGGTCGTCAACGGCATGAGCCTCAAGCGCCGTGACTCTCCGTTCGCCAACTCGGGCTTGGTGGTCCAGGTCGAGGTCGAGGACGTGCTGCGGGCGCTCCAACATCGCGGGCTCTCAAGCCTGTCTCCAGCGCTGGCCGGGCTCGAGCTGCAGCGGCTACTCGAAGCCGCCGCCTACTCAGCGGGTGGGGGTGGGTTCGTCGCTCCAGCCACCCGGGTGAGCGACTTCGTGGCGGGGCGCGGCTCGAGCCGGGTCGGCGATTCGAGCTATATCCCCGGGCTGCGCGCGGCGGATGTGGCCGCGGTCCTGGACGCCTCGGGCCTCGATCTGGCGCGGCGCCTGCGCCAAGCGCTGGCTCACTTCGGGCGGGAGCTGCCGGGCTACGTCACCGATCAGGCGCTCTTGATCGGGATGGAGTCACGCACCAGCAGCCCGGTGCGCATGCCGCGACACCCCCAGACCTTCGAGCTGACGGGGCTGCCGGGCGTATATCCATGCGGAGAAGGTGCTGGCTATGCCGGCGGGATCGTCAGCGCGGCCGTGGATGGAATCCGCGTGGCGCAGGCCCTCGCCGCGCGGGTGGGCGCGCGCGCCTAGGCGGCGCGCGCGGGGCTAGACCGTTGGTAAGTCCGTGTCGGGGCTCACCAACGCGGCTTGGGCGTCGGCGCTGAGCGCCAGCGCCGGGCGCAGCTTGCGTCGCGCGAGCAGCTGCACCGTCCCGAACGCGAGCACTAGCAGCGCACCAAGCGCGATCCCGACCGAGCCCTTGACGGCCCAGGTGCTGCGCGAGCCCATGATGATCAGCGCGCTGGCCAGGGCGTACAGCGCCACGGCCCCGACGAGCCCGAGCTCAAACAGCGCGCCGAGCAGCAGCAGGCGTCGCCAGCCGCTCAACTGAGCGCCGGCGACGACTGGGCTCGCGCCGGCTGGCGCACGCGGCGTCCAGACGCGCTCCCACTGGACCCCGAGCACCGCCAGCGCTAGCGGCAAGTCCCACTCGGGGGTCACGGGCAGCGCGCGCAGCGCCGGCAGCCAGCGGCGCTGAAACAGCACGCTCGAGTCGCCTCGCGGCGCCGAGCGCTTGCCGCCGAGCCGACACAGCACCCGATGCAGCGTGTGCGAATACCGTGCGGCACCGCTGAGCTTAGCCTCCAGCATGACCGCGGTCAGCTCGCGGTCGCGCAGCGAGCGTTGGGCCTGGAGCAGCGCGAGCACGCTGCCAGGCTCAGCCACAGGGCCCAGCGCCGCGATCCATTCCCCCGAGCAGCTGGACAAGGCGTGGAACAGCGCGATAGTGGGCTGTTGTTCGGGATCTGGGGTGATCAGCTCGAGCTCCACTTGAAGCTCGGCTGCTTCAAGCTGCGCCTGCGCTTGTGCGGCGAAGTCTCGCGCGTCGATGGCTGAGTGGAGGACCAAGCTGACTTTCACGGCGACGGACCATAGCGGTAGAATGCGCGCTCGGCACCAACAATTGAGCTGGCGGCGGGTTCGCTCGCCAGGCGTGTCCCCGGCCCCTGCGCCGGCCGCCTCGAGCCTGCCGCGTCAGCCGGCGCGTAGCACCACCTCGGTGATCTCGGCGGGAGCACCCAGCCTGAGCGGCGGGCCCCAGTAGCCAGTGCCAGAGCTGACGTAGACCGCGGTCTGCTCGAACCAGGCGAGGCCGGCCACCACCGGTTGCTGCAGCTTGACGAAGAAATGCCAGGGCCACAGCTGGCCACCGTGGGTGTGCCCCGAGAGCTGCAGGTCCACCCCCGCCTTGACGGCCTGGTGGATCATCCGCGGCTGGTGGGCGAGGAGCACGAGCGGGTGCCGTGGATCGCGACCCTGGAGCGCGGCGCTCAGATCCGGCCCGTGGCCAGGCGTGCGCGCGCCATGCAGATCATCCACGCCCGCCAGATCGAGGGTGCCACCTGCGCTGCCCGTGAGGCTCACGTGTTCGTTGCGCAGCACGCGGATCCCCAGCTCAGTCAGCTTGCGACACCACGCGGAAGCGCCTGAGTAGTACTCGTGGTTCCCGGTCACGAAGAACGTGCCGTGGCGCGACCGAAGGTCGGCGAGGGGCGCGACCGCCGTGGCTAGGCGCTCCACGGAACCATCCACTAGATCACCGGTGATCACCACCGCGTCGGCCCTCAGCTGATTGCAGGTCGCCACGACTTCTTGCATGAAATCCAGGCCAATCGTCGGGCCCACGTGGACGTCGGTGAGCTGGACGATGCGGAAGCCATCCAGCGCTTTGGGGAGCTTTGGGAGCTTAATCTCCACGCGCTTTACCTGGACTCGCCCGAGCCCCGAGCGCAGCCCGCTCAGGGTGAAGCCAGCGGTGAGCAGCAGCACGGCACCAGCCAGCACGCGCGCCAGGTGGGTCCGGCGCTCCGCCATGAAGACAGGCGCGGCTTCGCTTACGCCGCGCTCCCAAAGCCATGCGGCAATTCGGATGAGCTCGCCTCCGCCAAGCAAGACCACGAGCCAGAACGTGATGCCGAGCCAAGAGTACAGCGCGAGCAGCGGCCCTCGTCCGCGCGCTGGATCGACGACGCGCGACAGATACAGCGTCAGCGGGACGCTCACCGCGAGCAGACCGATCAGGACACCGAGCAGCCGCTGCCAGACCAACGGCAGCTCCAGGTCGCGGACTAGGCGACCCCAGATCCAGAAGTGAACCCCGCCGATCAGGGACAAGGCGATGGTGAGGAAGACGATCCAGTTGATGGCACGCGGCAAGATCCCAGGCGTATAGCGCCTGGCGGACCAACGCCCTCCCCCCAAGGGCAACAAACCCGCGCCGCGCTGGCTGGGCAACGGGCCAGCGCTTTGTCAGAAGTTGGTCATCCTGTTCGCGGTGGATCTGGTATATGTTGCAGGTTTGCTGGGTCTCGCGCTCGGCCCACTGGAGATCTGAACATGAAATTTAGCCTATTTTCGCGGTCATTCGTCGTTTTCTTGATTGCCACATCCGCGTGCGGCTGCAGCGATGACGCGGCTGAAGCCGAGCCTGGTACGGCGACCTGCGACATCACCGTCAGCCCAGGCGCTGATGACACCAAGGCGCTGCAGACCGCGTTCGTTGAGGCCCAGAGCGGCAACACCATCTGCCTGTCACCGGGCACCTACGCCATCAACGACTTGATCACCGTGGGCGCGACCCCCGGGTTGACCATTCGGGGCACCGGCGCGACGCCGGCGGAGGTCATGCTCGACTTCATAGGTCAGGTCCAAGGCGATGACGGCATGCTCGCCACAGGCGACGACATCACCATCGAGAACTTTTCCGTGAAGAATACTCGCAAGAACGGCATCGTGGTGCGCGGCGCCACTGGCGTCGTGTTCCGAGACATCCACGTCAGCTGGGATCGCGGGCCCAGCACTGACAACGGCGCCTACGCCATCTACCCCACCAGCTCCGAAGACGTGCTGATCGAGGGCTGCGAGGTGTACGGCGCGAGCGACGCGGGCATCTACCTGGGCCAGTCCAAGAACTCGATCGTGCGCCGCAACAAGGCTTGGGGAAACGTGATCGGCATCGAGGTAGAGAACACCGTCGGCGCCGAGATCTACGAGAACGAAGCCTACGACAACACCGTAGGCATCTTCATCCCGCTGCTGCCGAACCTGCAGCGGACGCTGAGCGAGCACACCATCGTGCGCGACAACAAGCTGTACGAGAACAACCGTGAGAACTTCGGCGACGTGAACACGGTGGTGTCTTTCCTGCCGCCAGGCGTGGGCATCATCCTGCTCAACTCGGACAAGGTGCGGGTCTTTGACAACGAGATCAAACACCACGACTCCTCGGGCATCGGCGTCGTCGGGCAGAGCACCATGGACGAGGTCACTGGGTCTCCCGCCGACGACCCTAAGACCGATGGCTTCCCGGAGGATATTTACATCCACGATAACCTGATCGAGGACTTCGGCGCTAAGCCCGCGGGGATCTTGGCGACGCTGGCGGTGACCCCGCTAGAAGCCATCGTCTGGGACGGCTCCGAGCGCAGCGCGGGTTCAGCCAAGCTGTGCCTCGGCGAGAACCCGCCGAGCTTCCGTAACTTCAACGGGCTGGCGGGGGTGGGGGATCCGAGCAAGCACTCCACCGACGCCTCGCCGTTCAAGTGTACGGCGGACGCGCTCGCCCCTATCGTATTGCCCTGAGCGGGTCTCAGCGCTGATGGGTCTACCGCTACACAGCCGCGCGGTCTGCGCGTTCGAGGGGCTTAGCCAGTGCCAGGCTTGAGCCCCCCAGGGCGGGCGGCTGAGCAGCGGTCGGTCGCTCGCCGCGCTCGGCGCGTCTGCCTGGGCGCGGCGCTGTTCGTCGGGCCACTGCTCGCTGGGTGCGGCGATGGCGCCGCGGAGACGAACGCTGCAGAGCTTCCGTGGGCCGTCGGCGAGTGGCCGAGCTACAGCCCACCGGACGCGGCGCAGGCCCAGCTCGGCAAGCTGTTGTTCTACGATCCGGTGCTGGGCGCCGACGGCACCACCGCCTGCGCTACGTGTCACAGCGAGCACTGGGGTATGGGCGACGGGCTGCCGGTCAGCGTCGGATTAGACGGCGTGGGCGCCGTGGGCCCTGGGCGCGATGGCGTAAACCGGACGCGTCGCAACTCACAATCGCTGTGGAACGTGGCATTTCGCCAGCGCCTGTTCTGGGACGGCCGCTCACCCAGCCTGGAAGAACAAGTGCTCTCGCCCCTCACCGAGGCGGTGGAGCTCGGCAGCTCGGCCGCTGCCGTCGAGGAGGCCATCCGGGGCGTCCCGGAGTACCTGCGGCTGTTCGACGTAGCTTTCCCTGGGGAACCATTTGAGTTCACGCTGGTGCAGCGCGCCTTAGCGGCGTATCAGCGGCTCTTGGTCAGCGATTATGCGCCGTACGATCGCTACGTGGCAGGAGATCTAGGTGCCCTGAACGAGCGCTCGCTCCGCGGCATGCGCGCGTTCGGCAGGGAGGGCTGCGCTGACTGCCACGTGCCACCTCGCTTTGAGCTGGACCGCTACGTCGACCGGGGTCATTCGGGGCCGGATGACCTCGGGCGCGGCGAGGTGACGGGCGACGCGGCTGACGTGGGGGCGTTCCGCGTGCCCAGCCTGCGCAACCTGCGCGAGACAGAGCCTTATTTCCACGCGGGGACGGTGCCCAGCATCGCAGGCGCGGTGCGCGCGGAGATCGCCCGCGATCGCGGGGTAGAGCCGTCGAGCGTGCCCCAGGACATCGTCGACGACATCGCGTATTTTCTCAACAAGGCGCTGATCGATCGCACCCGCGATCAGCCGCGCCCAGCCCACGTCCCAAGCGGCCTCCCCGTACCACTCGACGGGTTCCGCGTCCCACGCTAGAGCCAGGAATCGAACGCTATGCCAGGTCCATTCGTTGCCGTAGGGTACACACGATCGAGCCCTAGCCTGCTCGCCTTAGCGGGCCCAACGTGGCGCCTAGCGTGGGGCGGCGCGGCCTGCGCCGCGCTCTTGGTGACGCAGCTCAGCTGTGGCGCTAGCGACGAAGGCTCCCCGGACAGCAGCGGCGTGACGCCGCCGAGCGCCGGCGCCAACCACGCCGAGCTGGCGGCCTGGGGGTTGTTCGCTGACGCCGCCCAGCAGGTGCCGGCGAGCGGCGTCGAGCCGTTCCAGCCCATCGCGCCGCTGTACAGCGACTACGCCAACAAGCGGCGCTTTATCTACATTCCGAGCGGAACCAAAATCGGCTACAGCGCGGACGGCGTGTGGCAGCTCCCCGTGGGGGGGATCCTGATCAAGACCTTCTCCTATCGGCTCGATCAACGTGAGCCGGCCCCGGCGCAGATCGGCCCGGACACCGAGCGGCTCTTGGAGACGCGCCTCTTATATCGCGAGGGCGAGGCCAAATGGCGGGTCGAGACCTACGTGTGGGACGCCAAGGGTGAGCGAGCCACGCGCGAGGTCGCGGGGGCGGTCATCGACGCTACGTGGACGGACGCTGCGGGTCAGGAGCGCACCAACGCCTACGGCGTCCCGAACCTCAACGCGTGCCAGACGTGTCACGGCTCGAACGCCGATTTGAACGCCCTCGGCTTGTTTACGCGGCAGCTCGACTGGGACTATGAGTATCCAGGAGGCAACGAGAACCAGGTCGATCACTTCGCGTCCCTGGGCTGGCTAGACAGCGCCGCCGCTGAGCCTCGGCAGCGCCTGGTGGATCCGTTTGGCGGCGCCTCGGCCAGCGATCGCGTGCGCTCGTACTTCGACTCGAACTGCGCGAGCTGTCACCGCGACGGGGCGTTCGCTGAGTCGAGCGGCCTGTACCTCGACTACGCCTCGACAGACCCTGCGGGATCTGACCCTGCGGTCTGGGGCGTGTGCAAGCAGCCCACGTCAGCTGGCGGGGCGACCTGCGGGCTCACCTGGGACGTGGTCCCCGGCAAGCCCGATGAGTCGATTTTGCTGTGCCGCGTCGAAGCCAAAGAGTCGCAGGTGCGCATGCCCCCCCTGGGCTCGAAGCTGCCACACGCCGAAGCGGCCCAGCTGATCCGAACCTGGATCGAAGCGCTACCGCCAGCCCCCTGCAGCCAGTAGCCAGGGGCGACACTACAGCGCTTGAAGCTTGCTCCAGTAACTCGTACGACTGCGGCAGCCGCGCGGCGGAGCTACCCGCCGCGTCGCGCGAGGCTTCAAGGAGCGAGTGTGTACAACTACTTCCCCGACGGACCTGACACAGACCCCGTAGAGACCAAAGAGTGGGTCGAGTCCCTGAACTCCGTGGTCGCCAGCCTGGGCCGCCAACGCGGCCGCTACTTGGTCAGCCGCATCCTGGAGGCTGCCCGCTTCTCTGGGGTGGTCCCCGACGGGCCGCTGGTGACCGACTTCGTCAACACCATCCCGCTAGAAGATCAGCCGGAGTTCCCCGGCGACGTGAAGATCGAGCGCCGCATCCGCCAGTTCACGCGCTGGAACGCCGTGGCCATGGTGCATCGCGCGAACGTGCGGTTCCCCGGCATCGGGGGTCACCTGAGCACCTACGCCTCCAGCGCGAGCTTATACGAGGTCGGCTTTAACCATTTCTTCCGTGGAAAAGATAATGGCCCGGGAGACCTGGTCTACTACCAGGGGCACGCCGCGCCGGGTATGTACGCGCGCTCGTTCCTCGAAGGCCGCATCAGCCTGGAGCAGATGGAGCACTTTCGCCGTGAGGTCGAGCGCGGCGTCGGCCTGAGCAGCTACCCGCACCCGCGGCTCATGCCGGGCTACTGGGAGTTCCCGACGGTGAGCATGGGCATCGGCCCGCTCAGCGCGATCTACCAAGCCCGCTTCGCCCGCTACCTGCATGCGCGGGGCATCGCCGACACCTCTCAGTCGCGGATCTGGGCGTTCCTGGGCGACGGCGAGACCGACGAGCCAGAGTCGCTGGGCAGCTTGAGCATTGCCGCGCGGGAAGGCTTAGACAACCTCACCTTCGTGATCAACTGCAACCTGCAGCGGCTCGACGGCCCGGTGCGCGGCAACGGCAAGA
>CAZKDY010000055.1:0-25585 GCA_964551615.1 uncultured Polyangiaceae bacterium | reverse complement strand
CAATCGTGCCGACGTTCACGTGGGGCTTCTTACGTACGAATTTCTCCTTCGCCATAACTGCTTCCTAATTGGGTGGTGCTGGTTCAGATCTTCGTTGGGGTTAGGTTTGGTCCGTCTGTGACGACCTCTGGAGCCCACCACCAGAATCGAACTGGTGACCTCGTCCTTACCAAGGACGCGCTCTGCCGACTGAGCTAGGTGGGCAAGGTGTCCCGACTTCCAAGTGACTTCCCGTTCGTGCCGCGTGGCAAGAGCAAGGAATTGTCACCAGAGCGGGAGATGAGACTCGAACTCACGACGTTCAGCTTGGAAGGCTGACGCTCTACCAACTGAGCTACTCCCGCGACCCAAAGCTGGCGCGATGGGGGACCTCGAGCAGAGCCGAAGCCACTTGAGTTTGCTACCGCCCGGTAAGAACCGTGCGGCACAAACAGATTAAAAAGAGATAAGCGCTTGACCTCCGACGCACCGCTGAGCGGTCCGTAGCTGACTGATGTTCAGTGAGCGATATTTGAGCTCTGCACCCGTGGAGGGTGATGGATTTGAACCAACGTAGGCATAAGCCGGCAGGTTTACAGCCTGCTCCCATTGACCGCTCGGGCAACCCTCCGGGACGTTTGCTCCCCTGTGTGGGAGCTCGGTGCTTGTGAGCTCTGAAGACTATTGCGATGACCGCCTGGAGCTGGGGAGGGGACTCGAACCCCTAACCTTCTGTTTACAAAACAGGTGCTCTACCAATTGAGCTACTCCAGCGAAGGAGTTGGCCGACTGGGCGCGGCGCTGGTTGGCCCCTCCTGAGCGCGCTGAGTGCGGTGGCTCGGAGGAAGCGCGATCCTGACTCGCAGCTCCGTAAGAAGCCCGCAACGGAATCACCTGTTTGCCGCTCTGCTGAACCTCCGAGATACCAAAAGCCTGGGTGTGAGATAAGAGTTGTGCGTCTGAGGCCTGAAGCTTGAGGGGTGACCCTGAGGCTCCGACGATGGGATGGGCAACCGATAAAACGACAGAGACGCCAAAAGCGGACACCTCACCCTAGCCCCCGCCCGAGCCACACGAGCAGGTGGATCCGAGAGAGGTTCTATTGACGAGGGCCCAACGAACCGGGGCTAGGTAGCGCCGAGACTTTTACCTGTCAAGCACAATGCGTACCCGCCAGGGCAACCTCAAAAAGTTTCGCAATTCCCATCACTTGCGTATGCGTATAAAAGCTCGTTTGCCAAGGTTTGGGCCCAACTGGAGCTGGACCGGAGCCGCGCGCGCGGTATGACAGGGGTACACTGAAGCAATGCTCAGGGGGGAGGCGGCGTGGTCTTTGCCGTGGCGCGCTGCGACAAGTCATCTAGCGCCGCCTGGAGCTGAGCGCGGGTGTAGGGCAGCGCGTCGATGGCAGCGTTCTCGCGCTGGATGGCTGCTTCGAGCTCCTGCTTCGCGGAGCGCGCCTTGCTGACCCACGTGCTCTCTTCAGCCGTGCGGGCCGCCATGCTGAGGGTGTGCTTGATCAGCTGAAGCCCCTTCTTTAGCAGGACCGAGTAGCGGAGCCGCATGGCGCCCTCGAACAGCTGACGCTTGCGCTCAGTGTCAGCAGACGGCGGTGGGCTGACGTGCATCAAGTCATCGTGCAGCCGCTTGTACAGCTCCCCGACGCGAAACCCCGCCATCGCCGACCAGTGAGCATCGTACGCTCGCATGGTGTCCGAGTACGCGCTCTGGGCATCCAGCAGCAGCTGGGCGCGCCGCTCTAGTACTTCACCGAAGTTTGGGGGGGTGGGGGTGAACACGATCGCTTCGCCCCGAATCCGCCTCGCTTCACCCAGGGCGAAGTAGAGCTGGGCCAACTCCGTTGGTAGCCTTCCCGCGCGGTCGAGCTGGGAGCTCTCGACGACGCCGCGCGCGCGCTCGATGTGGTACATGGCGCGCTCAACGTCACCCGCCTGCAGCAGCTCAAGGGCTTTGCCGCTGCGCAGACTGACCTCCTCAAAGGGGCTCAGGTTGGGGTAGCGCGTGATGCCCTGGTCGGCGAGCTGTCCCGCGTCGCTCCAGCGCTCTAAGAAGCTCGCCAGGCGCACCGCGCGCACCAGCGCGTCCCGAGCCACTTCAGACTGCGGAAATTCAGCCAGCGTTCGACGGTAGCCGGAATAGGCAGCCTCGAGCTGGCCAGCTTCATCCAGCGCGTGTGCGCTATTGAGCAGCGCGTGGGGCGCGAGCTTGCCCTTCGGCTCCAGCTCGTAGACGCGCTGAAAGCCACGGGCGGCCGCTTCGAAGCGTTTGGCGTCGAAGTCCCGCTTGGCCTTTTCGAACAGCTCGCTCAGGGACGACTCATCCGTCGCCGTGATGACCTGACGCTCGACGCCCACCTGCTTCGCCTTATGCGGTTCCGCGTGGCTTTGGTTGTGTGGCGTCGGGGCGGCCCCAGCGCAGCCCGCGGACGAGGCGATCAAAACCAGCAAAGTCAGGGCCACGCGCGACATCGCTGCGAAGTGTACGCGGCTAGGGCCTAGGGGGAGACTCGCGGGCGTCATTTTCTGCGCTCCCCCACCCCCTGCTCGGGGGCCGAGTTCGGGTGCAACAGGGCGAGCCTGGGCGGCGACGTACCTGCACAGGCGTCACGTGGTGAGTCGAGGAGCAGCAAGAGTTCTGGGCAAGTAGCGGGAAAGATAGCTCATTTCTGGGACGCGTGGGCTCGCTTGATCTCCAAACGGCAGCTCCCGTACCGTGACTGGCAGGTGATGGGCCGGAGCGACTCGGCTGCTCATTGGCGCGTTCACTTAACTGGGACCTGCCTTTGCGCGTTGAATTGGCGAGGCCCGCGAACGTCAGCGAGGAGAGCGACGAATGGAACATCGAGGCAAGAAGATGGGGCTAGAAGCGCTGGAGCAAGAGCATCGCGAACTGGACAAACAGCTCCAGCGGCTTGAGCGGCGAGCGATCCTCACGCCGAGCGAGCAGCTTGAGGCGACCAACTTGAAGAAGAAAAAACTGCTGAGCAAAGACGCGATCAGCGCGCTGCGTGGGTAGAGCACCCAGGGCTCACGCCGTGAGCGCCAAATGCGAAACGAGGCGCCTTGGAGCGTCTCGTTTCACTTTGTGCGGCACCAACTCAGCCGCGCGGGCCTTGAACAGGCCCGTTTATCCAGCCTCCGGCTCAGAGCACCACGCACTCGCCCGCTTGGCAGCTCTCGCCTTCTGCACACGCGGGGCTGCAACCCGAGTCATCCTCGACCGGAACGGTGGTCTCCTTAACGGTGGAGCTGGAGTCGTGAAAGCTCTCTGCCCCGCCATACACCTCTTTGTTCAGAACGCTGAGCGACTCCTCCAGCCTGGTCTTTTCTGGTGCTTTGAGTCCGCCCGGATGCTGCTGCTCGATGGCCTTAGCCACCGCCAACCAGTGCCGCGCATCTGCGCGGAAACCAAGCCGGAAGTCCGTCATGCCTCGCAGGTACGCGTAGCGTGCCTGATCTTGGAGCGACAACGAGTCTCGATCAGGCTCCAGGCTGCGCCAGATCGCCAAGGCGCGCTCGTAGTCCTTGTCTTGGGCGTAGAGGCGCTCGCCCCGATTCAAATCTTCGCGGTAAGTCGCGCATCCGCTCAGGGCGACCGCGACAGCACAAGCAATCCAAGAACGCAGCATGGGCAGGCGGAGCGTAGCAGGGGAAACCGTGCTTGGGTCAAGGCTGACCGAGCGCCTCCGGTGCGGTTGTCGGAAGCCGCCGATAGAGCAGGCGAAAAACCGGCAGCTCATCCTCGATCGCTTTGCGCTCTCGAGGGCTCCGAGCACCGAACGGATTGTCTGCCACACGGGGTGCCTTACCAGGCCCCGCCCCTGCCAGCTGCGGGACAGCGCAGAGCAACTGCTCATACGCGTCAGCGCGCTCTTCTACGTCCGTTTGGACAAACAGCAGGCCACCAGGCACCAGCAGCCGTACCAGCTGGCTGATCACCGGGTCGGCGACCACCATGCGCTTGTGATGACGTTTTTTCCACCAGGGGTCGGGGAAGTGAATGTAGGCGGTGCCGAGACAGCCCGCTTTGAACCGCGGCAGCGCGAGCCGCGCATCCTCCGCGAACACGCGCGCGCGTTCGCCAAAACCGCGGGTGCGCAGCCGCTCATCAACCAGCGTAGCCCACTTGCGCTTGACCTCTAGGCCGACGATCCGCGCAGTAGGATCTGCCTCAACCCGCTCCACCATGAACCAGCCGCGCCCAGAGCCGATCTCCAATTCGATGGGCGATTGGGCGCCAACCAGAGCCATCAGATCCACCAGCTCACCCTCGGGTAAGCGCGGAGCGTGCGCGTAAGGATAGTCTTGCATGAGAGCCGGTATCGGCGACGGCGGTCCAGCTCAACGCGGATCCGCCACGCCAATCGGCGGCGCGATTACCACATCCCGCGTACGACGCCATGGGCAGCTGAACTCCACGCCAGCGACGGCGAGTTTGAAAGCAGTGACTTTTGTCGTGGGTCGGCCCTAGACTGGGCCGCCCGCTGGCAAGCCGCGCGTGTTTCGGCTATTTCCAACAGCTCCCGCGACCGACTTCGTCGGCGTCGGCGACATCTGGTGCATGTGAGCGGGCTTCGCAGACCGCTACGGCTGCGGGTACGGAATTGTGAACGGCGCGAGCGCCGTTGACTGCACGAGAGGAAGCCAGCAATCGATGGGACTCGAGCGGATTCGCAAGGTGTCAGCAGTGATACCGGTCACGCCGCGGCGTATCTACGACGCGTGGCTTAGCGCAGATGAGCACGCGGCTTTCACCGGCGCAGCCGCGCAAATTTCGCCGCGCAAAGGCCAGCAGTTCACAGCACACGACGGCTACATCAGCGGCAGCAATTTGGAATTAGAGCGTGGGACTCGCATCGTTCAGGCATGGCGCACCTCGGATTTCCCAGAGGACGCTGAGGACTCACAGCTGGAAATCACCTTCATCCAGTCGGAGACCGGCACCCGCGTCGTGATCAATCATGGCGGAATTCCGGAAGGCCAAGGGGAGCGCTACCACTCGGGCTGGAGCGACCACTACTTCAAGCCGTTGTTGCGCTATTTCCTGAACCGCCGCGACAGCCCCGAGGTCCTCGCGCGGGCTGCGCGGCGCGCCGAGTCAAGCGACGACCAAGCCGGCAGCTCGTCCAGCCTTGGCACCATCATATCCGCAAGGCAACCACGCGCGACGACACCCGCGGCGCCCACGCCGGACGCGGCTCGACCCAAAGCCGAGAGCGTTGCACCGGAGGCCGGTCCCCAAGCCAGCACGCGCCGCCGCGCGCCAGCCGACGCCGCGCGAGCAGCCGAGAGCGCGCGCGGAGTCAAAGCCGCGCCCGCACCCGCACCCCGCGCCGTGCGCAGGCGAGCAGCGCCGAGCGCGGCTGCAGCCAAACCCGTGGCGCCCAAGCTGGCACGAGCCACGACGACCAAGACGACCAAGACGACGGCGAGCAAGCCGCAGGCCAGCAGCGCAGGCTCCGAGAGCAAGGCTCGAACACGCAAGCCGGTGCGCCGCAAGGGCACCAAGTAAGGGAGACCAGGTGTGAGCAGGACTTAGGGCCAGCGCAGCCGACTCACGGGGCGCCTTCCCGCGAGGTTCTGCTATACCGCCAGCGCTATGCAGCGCAGGGTGCTCGGAAAGACAGAGCTCCGCGTCAGCTCACTGGGTCTAGGGACCTGGGGGCTGTGCGGCGACGGCTACGGGTCCGTCTCAGAGGCTGATCAGGAACGCGTGATTGAGCGAGCGCGGGCTCTCGGCATCTCGCTGTTCGAGACCGCTGACGCCTACGCTCACGGCGAGATGGAGCGCCGCCTCGGCAGGTTGCTGTTCAGCGACCCGCGAGCCGTCGTGGTGACCAAGGTAGGGACAGACCGCACGACATCACCCACTCGAAAGTGCTTCTCCAAAGACTACCTCAAGCAGGCGGTCGACCGGAGCCTGGAGCGGCTCAAGCTCTCGCGCGTGGTCGTGCTGCTGCACAACCCTTCGGTCAAGGCGCTAGAAACCGGTGAACCGGCAGATCTGCTCACGCAGCTAGTCGCCGACAAGTCCATCGCGGGTTGGGGGGTGAGCGCCGGCGACGTGGACGTCGGACGCGCAGCGCTCAACCAGGGCGCGCAAGTCCTGCAGCTGGCTTTCAACGCCTTCGCCCGGCGTGATCTCAGCGAGCTAAAGGCAGAAATCGACGCCAAAGAAGCGGCTGTGCTGGCGCGCAGCGTGCTCGCTCATGGGCTGTTGTGTGGGCATTGGTCAATCCACAAGGATTTTAGCGACGGTGACCATCGCGGGGAGCGTTGGACCGCTGACGATCTGAAGCGCCGCATCAACCAGCTGTCCGCGTTGCGTTCGGTGATCGGCGCGGAAGTGCTGACCATGCGCTCGGCCGCGCTGCGCTTCGCGCTAGCGACCCCCGGCATCACCGCTGCGATCCTTGGGCCGCGCAACACCGTACAGCTAGACCAGTTGGTGCGCGAAGCCGGGCGCGAGCAGCCGTACCTAAGCGATGAGAAGATGAATAAGCTCGAAGCCCGATTGGCAGACGTGGGGGTCACGACGTGAGCGAAGATGTGCTCAGGGTCATGCTTGAGTTGGCCAAAGCCGCGGCCGTGTTGATCCGCGAGGTATACGACACCGATTTCAAGGTCGACTACAAGGGACCGAAAGATCCAGTCACCGACGCAGATCGCCGTGCAAACAGCCTAATTTGTTCCGGCCTGGCCAAGGCATTCCCAGGAGCTGTGATCGTCGCCGAAGAGTCCAGCCCAGCGACCTACAAAGATTTCCGCACCGCCGAGCGTGTGTTCTTCGTCGACCCACTAGACGGCACTAAGGAGTTCGTGGCTAAGAACGGTGAGTTCGTGGTCATGCTCGGCCTGCTTCATCATGACCGGGCGGTCGCCTCCGTGATCCACAGCCCAACATCTGACACCGCATGGGCAGGTCAGGTTGGGCTCGGCGCCTGGGAGGTCTCGTCGTCGGGTGTGCGCACCCCGATTCGGGTGTCGCCGCAGCACGAGCGAGCGCGAGCTCGCGTCGTAGCCAGCCGCTCTCACCGCACGGAAGAGAGCGAGCGAGCGCTGAAGATCCTGGGCGTTAGCCGCATCGACGCCTTGGGTAGCGCTGGATTAAAGGGGGCTGAGGTCGCGCGCGGCCGCGCAGATGGCTATGTAGCTCCCGGCACCACGGGCAAGCGCTGGGATGCTTGCGCGGTGGACGCTCTGGTTAGCGCGGCCGGCGGCAGAGTAAGCGACGCCTACGGTGACCCCATTGATTACCGAGGGGAAAGCTTGCTCAACTCTCGCGGCATCGTCGCGACCAACGGACGGCTCCACGACGAGTTGCTTGTGCGCCTGGCGAACGCGCGCAGCTCCGCCCGCGCTTCAGGCTAAGCCAATGGCGGCGGGGGTGCAGTCCTTAGGACTCCGCGGGCAACCGCTGTCTCCGCGCGCTGATGTCGTGATCATCGGCGCTGGCATCATGGGGCTCTCCCTGGCCTACAACATGGCCAAACAGCTGAAGGCCAAGGCTGCTAGCCGCCGCATCGTGGTGCTCGAGCGTGGCTACCTGTGCGGCGGCGCGAGCGGTCGCAACGGCGGCGGAGTGCGGGCGCAATGGTCCACGGAAACGAACGTACGCCTAATGCTCGAGAGCCTGGAGCTCTGCAAGAGCTTCGCCCGAGAGCACCACATCAACACTTGGTTTCGTCAAGGCGGGTACCTGTTCGTGGCGCGGAGCGCAGAGAAGAGCCAGATGCTCGAGCAGAGCGCCTTGCTCCAACAAGCCTGTGGCCTCCCGACACGCTTACTTCAGCCGAGCGAAGTTCGGCGGGTCGTACCCGAGCTGGACACCTCTCAGCTCTGCCTCGCCAGCTACAACCCAAAAGACGCCGTAGTATTTCCGTGGCCGTTCGTGTGGGGTTACGCTGAAGGTGCCCGCGCGCTGGGCTGTGAGGTGCACACCTTCACGACGGTCACGGGCATCGAAACCGACGGCAAAAATATCCGCAAGGTAATAACTAACCGCGGCAGCATCGAGACCGACCTAGTGGTCAACGCGGCAGGCGCGCACAGCCCCGAGGTCGCGGAGCTGGTCGGCATCAGGCTGCCCAACAAGCCCCACCGCCACGAAATCTGCGCGAGTGAACCGCTGAAGCCTTGGCTCACTCCACTGGTGGCGGATTTGGACGATGGCCTGTACTTCTCGCAATCCACGCGCGGTGAAATCGTGGGTGGCGTTGGCAACGCCAGGGTCCCAGACGGGCCGGACCAGAGCTCGAGCGCGCGCTTCCTGGCGCTGTACTCCCAAGCCCTGCTGCGAGCTTGCCCCAACTTGTCGCGGGTCAAGCTGCTACGACAGTGGGCAGGGCTGTACGATCTCACCCCCGACGCCAACCCCATCGTCGGGCCAGTGGACCAACTGGCTGGCTTCTTTCAGCTGTCCGGCTTCATGGGGCACGGCTTCATGATGGCCCCAGTGATCGGCAAGCTGATGGCTGAATACCTCGTGGGGGGCACGCCCCAACCCCTATTCGACGGCTGGAACCTGCGCCGATTCGACGGGCGACCGCTGGTACGCGAAGGGATGATCATCGGCTAAGCGGGCTGAGCTCGCCCTGAGGCGTTGTGCGGCGCGTTGTAGCTGCAGCCTGGAGGGATCGTTACAGCTGAGCCGCGCAGCAGGTGTAACAGCGCTAGAGCGAGTTTGACACGCCGGAGGCTGCCAGCTTACCGTGCGCCAACACTTCGGGAATGCTGGGGAATCCCGCAGCATTTCGACCTACGCGCTGGCTTCACCAGCTCCCGGTCCACCAGCCATCCCGCATTGCCTCTTGTTCCCGCCGCCACAGGCGGGAGATGTTTCTTCAGCCCCGCCTTCTGGGTGGGGGACCTAGCACTCAAGACTGAACTCCGCGTGTCGCGGGGATTCCGTTCAAGCCAAGCTATAGCAGCCGTTTCTGGGAGGATACTGAATGCTCCGCTCTACGCGCATCCTTGCGTCGCTCATTCGCTCGCTAAACATCGGGACCGCACTGGTGATCGGAACCACTGCCATGGCCACCACGGTTGTCGGCTGTAAGGACGAAAGCCAACCAGAATACTGGGTGGAAAAGCTGAACGACAGAGCGTGGAAGCCTCGCTCTATCAAGCGGCTCGAACAGTTCTTCGAGGACGCGCTGACCAAGGCGGACAAAGACCTCAGCAAGGATGAAGTCCAGAACCTGCTCAAGCTGATCGTTGACCCGCTCACCAAGACCTACGTCGACGACTTCGACACCCTGGACACCAAGACCCGCGTCAGCTTGATCAAGTTGATCGCCTCTTTCCGCGACGAGCGCACGGTGCCCGCGCTTAAAAAAGCCTTCGACGAGTTCGCGGCCAAGCCCAAGGACAAAGACTACGAGGACATGAAGTGGGCATCCCGCGCCACGGCAGACCTGCGCAAAGAAGGCAAGGGCGCGGAGTTGGCCGAGCCCATGCTCAACGCCTTCCTGAAGCTGAAATTCACCAGCCAGGTCGGTGGCATCACCTACAAAGACCTGACCGCCGCGATGTTGGTCAAGCCTGAAAAGAGCTGGGCCGGGCCGCTCACCGCCGCGATTGGCACCGAGATCCCAAAGCCGAAGCAGGGTGAGGTCGCGCTGCAAAAGACGATCAACGATCAGATCTTTTGGCAGACCACCTCCGCACGTATCCTCGGGGAACTTGGTGAAGCGAGCGCGATCGAGCCCTTGTTCATGTTGATCCTAGACCCAACCAAGGGCTCTGTCGCCACCACCGCTGTGATGGCGCTGGTGAAGCTCGGCAAGCCCGCCGCCGAGCGCGCCGTCAAGCTCCTCAAGGGCGAAGATGAGAAGCTGAAGGCCCACTCCCTCGCCAAGATGCAAAAGTTTACGGACGCGAAAGAGCCGCCGAAGGACGAGCCGTACGTCCAGATGGCCGCCATCATCCTAGGCTCCATGGGTCGAACGGACACCATCGCCCCCATGATCGAGGTGATGAAGGCCCAGAAGGGCGGCAACCAGGCGCTGATCGCTCAGGAGCTGGCCAAGATCCCCGCCACCGATGAGAGCAAGGCAGCCTTCAAGGAGGTCTTCGAGGCCCAGAGCCTCGACTCGCGCATGCCGCCAGGTGGCGCGAACTCGCTCCTGGCGCTCACCGAGGCCGCCTCGCTGTTCTTCGACGCCTCCATGGTGCCTTGGTTGCTCGAGCGCGCAGACAAGCAGAAGGGCAGCGGAGAAGATCTGAAGACCTTCCAAGCCAATGTCAGCGTGACCGCCATGAAGCTGATGAAGGCTGACCAAGCGGCGGCAGTAAAGGCAGCCGTAGAGAAGTACGGCACCAAGATCGAGAAGGACTCATTCGCGCAAGCTGAAGAGCTGCTCAAGCAGTGTGGTGACCGCGTAGATTGCTACCTGGAAAAGGTCGAGAAGAGCGAGAACCAGGATCAAAAGAACCAGTTCATCGGTATCAAGGCGGCCTACATGATCGGCATCCTAGGTGACGAGAAGGCGCGCGACGGCTTGGTAGACCGCCTCGACACCATCGAGAACGCCGCCATCCGCTTCGTCGTCTCAACCTGCATCGACCGTCTGACCCCCAAGGGCTCAGTCGAAGTGGCCGACAAGATCCAGAAGATCATCGATCGCAACGCCGAGAGCCCTGATCGCGCGAAGGCCCAAGCAGACGCGCCGCTGCAGACCGTGAACTACCGTATCCGCGCCCGCACCGCCGGCTGACAGCAGCCGAACGTCGAGGCGTCAGACCTAGGCGACGCTCCGGGGAGAGCCCAACGCGTTGGGCCTGAACGAAGACGGGCTGAGCAACGCGCTCGGCCCGTCGCGTTTTGTGAGCAGCGGACGGTTAATCGGTGGCCTTGCCCTAGATTCCGAGCCGGGTGCTAAGACACAGCGCATGGCTACACTCCGCATCGACGTGCTGAACGGCAACGCGGCCGGCAAACAGCTCGATCCGGCCAGCGATGTGATCCGCATCGGTCGCGCACCAAGCAACGACCTGTGCCTCGCCGAGACCCACGTCTCCGCCGAGCACCTGCGCATCTCGCTCCTCGACGATCAGGTGATGGTCGAGGACCTCCAGACCACCAACGGCACTGAGTTGGTGCGCGGCGAGCGGCGCTCATCGCTCTCGCAGCGCACGGAGCTGCTCCACGGTGATCAGCTGGCTCTCGGGGGGGGTGGAGGGGGCGAAGCCATCATGCTGCAGATCAGCCTGGGCGAAGAGACAGCGCCCCACGTCATGTCGGTGCGGCCGCTGGCAGAGCTCGGTCGCTCCGCGCAGAGCAGCGAGCGCAACGCAGACGCGCTGAAGACGCTGTGCGCCACCAACGCGGCCATCGCCAACGCTGACTCACTGGACGGCGTGCTCACCGCGGTCGCTGACTCAGCCCTTGAGCTGGTCTCCGGCGCTACCCACGTCACCATGGTGCTGAGAGACGCCGACGATCGCGACGGCGCGAGCTATGTCCCGGTGCTGACCCGTATCCGTTCGGAACAAGGTGGAAAGACCTCTACCGAGGGCCACGTGCCCATCACGCGCAGCGTGTATCGCAAGGTGGTGCGCGAGCGCTGCGCGGTGCTAGCCGCTGACGCACCGAGTGAGACGTTCAGCTCAGAGTCGCTGCTCGGCGCGGGCATCCGCAGCACCATCGGCGTCCCGCTGTGGCAAGGCGACGACATCATCGGCGTGCTCCAGGTTGACAACCGCGACCGACCAGCGATGTTCGTCGAGGCTGACGTCGACGTGCTCGGGGTGCTGGCCGCCAACGCCTCGTTAGCTGTCGCCAACGCGCGGCTGATTCACCGGCTGCGCGACGCCGAGGACCAGCTCAAGAAGGAGAACACTTACCTGCGCCTCCGCGAGGAAAAGCTGCGCGGGGGCGAGGTGCAGATCATCGGTGACAGCAAGGCGATGAACGCCTTGTTCACCACCCTCGAAAAGGTGGTGAACACGCGCGTCACGGTGTTGATCGAAGGCAAGACAGGCACCGGCAAAGAGCTGGTCGCCGCTGCGCTCCACGCCCGATCGAAGCGCCGGGACAAGCTGTTCGTCGCCCAGAACTGCGCGGCCCTCCCCGAGAGCCTGCTCGAGAGCGAGTTGTTCGGTCACAAGCGGGGCGCGTTTACCGGCGCGACGGACGAGAAGAAGGGGCTGTTTGAGATCGCTGACGGCGGCACCTTGTTCCTTGACGAGGTCACGGAGATGCCGATGGCGCTACAAGCCAAGCTGCTGCGCGTCCTGCAAGAGGGTGAAATTCGACCGATCGGCGCGACCCAGACCCGCGTCGTCGATGTGCGGATCGTCGCGGCGACCAACCGAACGCTCGAGACGGAGGTGCAAGAGGGCCGTTTCCGTGAAGATCTTTACTATCGACTCAAGGTCTTCCCGATCCGCGTCCCGCCCCTGTCAGAGCGCCGCGAGGACATCCCGCTGCTGGCCGACCACTTCCTGCAGCGCTACTCACGCGAGTTCGGCCGCCAGCTCAAGATGCTCAGCCAGACCAGCATGGAGCTGTTGATGGCCTACGACTGGCCGGGCAACGTTCGTGAACTGGAGAACGAGATCCAGCGCTGCGTGATCCAAGCCGGCGAGGAAGAGCTCGGCGGGCCAGAGCTACTGAGCCCCCGCGTGCGCAAGGTTGAGGGGTCCATTGAGCGCGCCGGCGTGACCAAAGGCACCCTCAAGGAGATGCTTGAGCAGGTGGAGAAGTATTTCCTGGTCGAGTGCCTGCGCGAGCACGACAACAACAAGACGGCAGCCGCCAAGACCCTGGGCATCACCCGAGAAGGTCTGCACAAGAAGCTAAAGCAGCTTAAATTGGGCTAACCCTTCGATCAGGCGCGGGGGTGGAGGCACGCAGCTCACCGGCCGAAACCACCCGGCGGCTACTCACCGCGCCAAAGCTGTGGCAGGCCTTGGCCATGAAGCCCTTCATCACCTGCAGCGCATGCGTGATCGCCGCGAGCCTCACCCTGGGCTGCTCCAAAGACAAGCCGGATCCCAAAGCTGCTGCGAGCGCTGAAGCCGCCGCGAGCGCCGAGGCGTCGGCTCGTAGAGATCCGGCGAGCGATATCCGCCTGCTCGACGTGGGGGTCACCATACCGAAGCTGGTCACCACCGCCCACGACGGCACAGAAGTTTCCCTGGAGAAATTAAAGGGCAAGCCCGTGGTGATCTACTTCTATCCGAAAGACGACACCCCTGGCTGCACCGTCGAGGCGCAGCAGATCCGCGACAACTTCGACGACCTGAGCAAGACCGGCGCGGTCGTCCTAGGCGTCTCCTCAGATAGCAATGACTCGCACTCGGAGTTCGCGAAGAAACACTCACTCCCCTTCAAGCTACTCCCGGACCCAGATCACGTCTTCGCTAACGCATTCGGCGTTCCAATCCGCGACGGTCACACCGCGCGTGTGACCTTCGTGATCGACAAGCAGGGCAAGGTCGCCAAGGTGTTCGCCCACGTGAATCCGGACGGTCATGCGAAAGAGCTGGTGGCGGCGCTTCAGGCGCTCTAAGCCACCTCGCCGCCCAGCGCTGCTCCGCCGGTTAGCCTGATCATGTCCCGCGCCAAGCCCCCAGCCGCACCGCCGCCAGCGCCCGGAGGTCCGAACGCAATTGAGGACACAGAGAGCCCCGACGACACCGCGTCCAAGCTTAGCGTGGTCAGCGGGGAGGCTGAATTAGACCACGCGGATGTAGTCGACGCGCTCGACGCTCAGCCCGGCTCACGCTTCAAGACGGCGGTTGGGCTCGCGATCTCGTCGGCCGCGGTGGTGGTTGTCCTCCAGTCCACGTCCGACAACGCGGACCCACCATGGCTGGTGATCGCGATCTTATTCGCGGCGCCGCTCCTCGCTCGCTTCGGCAAGCGCTTGGTCGCGGCGCGCATGCTGAAGGGCATGCCGCCAGCGCAACGCAAGGTGAGCCTCGAGGTCTCGAAGCAGGGCGTCCTGCTCAGCAGCCAAGGCGCGAGCACCCACCTGCCCTGGAGCAATGTTATTTCTACGCGGGAGACGCGGAGGATCTTCTTGATTTACACCAGCCCCACGGCGTTCGTGATCGTGCCCAAGCGCGCCTTCGACGGACCTGCCCAAGTGCAGGTCGCAGCTGCCCTGGCACGGCGCGCGGGGGCTCCAGGGGACACCGCCAAGATGTGGCAACCTCAGCTGCTGTTGTGGGCGCTGCTCGGGCTCGCCTTGACCGTGTTGTTCGTTTCCCTGCGTTAGCGCGGTTAGCGCTGCTGGCTATTGGATGCCGTACAGCTTCAGCCGACGATAGAACGTGCGACGAGGGATCCCCATCAGCTCTGCGGCCTTGACTCGGTTCCAGTTGCTCGCCTTGAGCGCCTGCAGGATGCGCTCGCGCTCGTCGAGTTTATGCTGGCTCAGGCTGCTCTTGACGCTGGTGTGAGACGACGCGGGCGCGCTGGTCTTGCGGCCTGTGTTGCTGGTGGTGCCGGTGCCAGTCAGGCTACTGAACAGCGCGCTCCCGGCGCGACCGTCGGGGACATCGAAGTCGTCAGCGTCAAGCTCGGACTTCTCGCCCAAGACCCAGGCGTTGAGCAGCACATGCTCCAGCTGCCGAACATTGCCCGGCCAGTGATAGCCCTTCAGGCGCTTTAGGCCGTCGCTCGTGATGCCCTTCTTCTCGCGCTTATAGCGCGCGGCGAAGATGCCGAGAAAATGATCTACGAGCTGCGGGATATCTTCGGTGCGCTCGCGTAGCGGCGGGATGCGGAGCTCCACCACATGAATTCGATAGTATAAATCCTCACGGAATGTACCTTCCTCAACCATACTGGAGAGGTCACGATTGGTGGCGCAGATCACCCGCGCGTTGACGTCTTCTTCGGCCGCCCCGCCCACCGAGCGTACCTTGTGCTCCTGCAGCACGCGCAGCAACCCGGCCTGCATGCGGTGGGGCAAATCGCCGATCTCGTCCAGCAGCAAGGTGCCGCCCTCCGCCTCGCGGAACAACCCTTTGCGGTCGCGCTCCGCGCCGGTGAACGCGCCCCGCACGTGACCAAACAGCTCGCTCTCGAGCAGGTGCTCAGGGATGGCGCCGCAGTTCACGCCGAGAAACGACTGCTTGGCTCGGTTTCCTGCGCGGTGAATCGCCTGAGCGACCACTTCTTTGCCGGTACCGCTCTCACCAGTGATCAGCACTGCGACGTCGGTGTCCTTGATGCGATCAATCAGGGAATACACCCGGCGCATGGGCTTGCTCGTCCCCACCAAGCCCATGTAGCCGAAGTGGCCGTACAGCGTCTCGCGCGCGTCCTTGAGCCGGCGGCGCGCGATCTTCAGGCGCTGGGTGCGCTGGTCGAGGATCTCTTGCAGGCGCCCCTGAGCCTCGCGCAAGCGCTCATTCGAGAGCTCCAGCTCATCCGTGCGGCGCTTGTTCTCCGCAAGTAGCCGCGCGGATTCGATCGCCACCGCAGCTTGGTCGCCGAACGTCTGGAGAGTCGGCAGCTCGCGCTCGAAATGGTCCCCTGGGCGGTTCCGCGTCTCAACGTACAGCGCCCCGATCGGCTCACCCTCAGGGGCCACGATCGGCACGCAAGCCACCGCTTGGAGCGACAGCTGATGTACAGACGCAAAGCCACTCATGCGGGCGTCAGACTGCGCGCTGCGCGTCACCACGGGCGCGGCGCTCTCGATCACCTGTTTGGCGATTGAGCGCGAGAACTCGGCGTGGGTTTCGTCGCCCGAACGCGTGCGCGAGGTGTGTACGCTGAGCGATCCATCTTGCTCCACCAAGATGAGGTAGCCCCGCTCGGCGTGGGTCAACTCGACCGCGAAGCCCGTGACCAGACGGATCAAGCGCTCCAAGTCGCGCTCACGGGCCAGCGCTGAGTTGATCTCTAGGATGTGCGCGAGGCGCTGCTCAAGCGGGGTGACGCTGAGCGAGGAGATCAACGCGCGCTCCCCGCGCGACGGGAACGCGCGCGACGGCGAGAACCCGGCTAGCTCCGTCGCCGCGGAGGCGACCGACTCGCGCTGCACGCGGGAGCGCAACGCCTGCCGCCGAGAGTCATTCCAGTACACCTCGCGCAGGTCGCGGGGCAGGCGCGCCCCGATGTCTTCCAACACCTCTAACGCTTCCTCACGGTTTCGTCTCGCCAGGGTCGGCTGACCCGCTGCCTCGGCGATGTCGCCGAGCACCTCAAGCGCGCGCCAAACCCACTCTTTCTGACCGGCGGCCCGCGCGGATTCGAGCGCCTCTTCAACTAGCGTCCGCGCGCGCTGTTCATCGCCCGCGACCAGCGCGCTTCGACCTCGGGCCAGCTGATACAATGGCTTGTGAGCCGGCGCTTCAGCCAGGGCGCAGCGCGCCTGCTCGAGCTGTCGCTCCAGCTCGGCCAGATCAGGCGCTTCGACGCGGGAGGCGGTCAGCACACCTTCCAGCCGCGCCTCCGCCGAGTCAATGCCGCGGCCTACCGCCTCATACGCCGCGGCGCATGCCTCGTACAAGCGCACCGCGCGGTCTATATCTCCCACCCGGCTGGCTAGCTCCGCCTGCAAGCCCGACAGCTGCGCGTTGAGCACGGGGGGGAGGCCTCCGCGTTGCTCTTCAAGCAACTCGATGCTCTCCCTCGCGCGGGCCAAGCGCCCCAGGTAGAGATCGGTGTTGGCGAGGTTGAGGAGCGCGTTGCGCGTGGTCGAGCGACGCCCAGAGCGCCGACCCATGTCCACCGCGGCCTCAAAGTGCTCTATCGCCCCAGCGACGTCGCCGCTGACCTTCAGCAAGCCCGCGAGGTTGAGCTGGGCTGTGCTGAGTAGCCCAGCGTCGCCCGCGCGTTCGCCGGCGATGATGCACTGTTCGTACGCGTCACGGGCTTCATCGATGCGATCATCGCGCTGCAGCACCAGGCCGCGGCTGACCAGCGCCACCGCTTCAACGCGCGGAGCTTGTTCTGCCTGAGCGAGCTCTACGGCGCGCTGCAAATCAACCAGCGCGTCATCGGTGCGCCCCAGGTACGCCGCCCCAAGACCCCGAAAGGCTAGCGCTTCGGCGCCGAGGGCTCCGGGCTCTGACACCAACTGCCCAAGCACCTCGAGGGCGCGGGCGTAGTCGCCCGTGGCCACGTAAGCGCGACCGACGTACAACATCCACAGCTTGGCCTGGTGGCTGCCACGGCGTTCCTTAGCGAGGTCCGCCACTTTTTCCAAGCGGGAAAGCGCTGAGCCAGAGTCCCCTAAGCCTAGCTCAAGCCTCGCCCTGAGCGTCTCTAGCGCGAGGCGCTCGTCGCGCGAGGCGGGGGTGTTGGGCGCTGTCTTGGTGTCGTCGGGGGTGCGCGCCTTGTCGACCTCATCGAGCGCCAGCGCAGCGTCATTGAAGCGGCCCCGATCTAAAAAGTAGACCGCGCGCTCGAATGAGCCCTCAGGTAAATCCGGCGCCGGCGTGGAGGACTCACCGGACAGCGCCCGATCAATGTCGGCCTCAGAGGCCACCGGCTGAGAGGCCAGCGTCTCCACCAAGCCGCGCAGGGCGCCCGGCCGCCCATCGGAGGCTGCGACGACGTGGGCCAACAGGCGCCCGGTGAGTGACGGCATAGCGCGGCGCACGAGCTCCTCTGCCGAGTGCTGATCGAGCCTCGGCACCGCGAAGCGCTTGGCTCCCTCGCTCAGCTTCGACTCACCGACCAACACCAGGCGCGCGCCGGCAGCCTGGAGCCCCTGTACAAGTTCGACTCCGCGCGGCGGGAGTTGTTCACTGTCGTCCACCAAGACAGTGACCCCTGCCCGACCGTCGTACTCGCTCAGCTCAGCCTCGACGGCGTCTGCATCAGAGACCACGCGGTCGTCTAACCAGACCACCGGGCGGCCTTCGACGCCCAAGGACCAGGCGAGTCGCCGCAGGAGCACGCTGCGCCCGGCGCCGAGCGGGCCGTCGAGCAGCAAGCACTTGCCCCGGCTCAGCTTGCTGACTTGCTGATGTAGCTGGCTCGCGGTCGAGTCGATGCCGAGCACCGGCCACAGCTCATGAGCGACGTAGCGGGCTTCTTTTGTCTTGGAGCCAGCCGCGCGCCGCAGCGCTGTGGCCAGCTCATCGGCGGACGGGTGGCGCTGCTGTGGATCAGCCGCGGTCGCCCGCGCGGAGACTTCCATCAGCTCGCGGCGCGCGCGCGGGCTCAGGGTCGTCTTGCTGCTGGCCGCCAAAATGTCCGCGATGGCGACCCCCAGCGCGTACACCTCGGCGCGCACCGTCAGCGGCTTGCCGTCGAGCAGCTCCGGCGCCGCGTAGCGCGGAGTCAGACCCTCCGGTCGCGTCCCTGTCTCACGCCACGGCGCCGCCAAGCCTAGGTCGACCAACGTCGCGCGACCTGACTCTTCTACGATGATGTTGTGCGGCTTGATGTCCCCATGCAGCATGCCCGCGCGGTGCAGTAACGTGACCTGGTCCGCCGCGCGCACCAGCGCGCCGGTCGCCTTACTCACATCGCCGGACTCGATCAGGGCGTTCAGGCTTTGGCCTTCAACGAGCTCGCGGAGCATGAAGGGGCGGCCGGTCTTGGGGAGCCTGCCAAAGCGCACCACCCGCGGCACCCCCAGCCCTTCAAGGCCGCTCAGCGCCACCGCCTCGCGCACCAGCGCCGCCATCTCGCGCTCGCTGGCGGTGGGCGACAGCATCTTGAGCGCGAGCTTCTCTCCGGTGTGCCGGTCACAAACCGCCCACACTTCGCCGCCGCCACCCTCGCCGAGGCGCTGTATCGCCTGATAGCGGCTGGGCAGCTCAGGCTCACTCAAGTGACGACTTTTCCATGCGGATCTTTATGTCAACAACGAATCGATACTCCTAGGCGCCTCCGCGCCCGGTCACCACGCCAGCGTCAGGTGCTGGGGCCACCCGCTTGACGCGTGGCCCCGTTAGCCTGGCGGGGTGACGCGGGTGGACACTACAGCCCGTAGTCAGCGCCAAGGCCGACGAAGAAACCGCTGGTGCCGAAGCCAAGATCAAGGCGGGCGACGAAGCTCTTGGCTGGCTTGAAGCGCAGCCCGGTTTGCAGGGCGAGCCAGGGGAACACGATGGGCTTTGAGCCACCATCTGCCCAGGATGGCTCTGAGTAGTCGCCGTAGTGATCGTTGTCGTCGCCGCAGAAGCCGTTCGGATCTAGGCCGCCACCGGGGTTCGGGCCCGGGCAGCGCTGGTAGTCGTCGGGGCTAGCGCCGATGCCGTCGGGTGGATAAGCCTGCACGCGGTTCAAATTACCGAACATGAAGCCGAGGCCCACACCCACGCCGTAGTTCAGCGAGAACGCGGGAGAGAACTCCTGGGACCACAGAAAATCAGAGGTGACGTAGATCGCCTTGATCTCACTGTTGACGATCTCCCAAGCCTTCTCGCCGTCGCTGGTCGACTTGAACGGGGTGTCGTCCATCGCGTAGCTGGCGAACCACACCGAGAGGTTGTACTCGAAGCCATCTTTGCGGATGGCGAACTCCGGCCCGACGCCGTGAGCAACGACCGTGCGGCCCCCGTCGCCGAACAGGTTGATCATGAACTTCGGCACGATGATCGCGCGGTAACGCGCGCCGAGGAAATAGTACGTCTTGCCCGGCAGCTCCAAGGCAGAGTCGCCGTGCTGGGCGTCGCGGACGGCGTCATCATCGGCGGTTCCGGACGGAGCCGCTGGCGGCGCGGCTGCCGCGTCAGCTGGCGGTGCAGCTGCCGGATCCCCGGGGGCTGCGGCAGCGGGCGCGTCGGCATCCGCGGCAGCCGGCACGTCGGCGGCGCTCGGCGGAGGCGTCGGATCCACCGCGGGGTTAGTGGGAGGGGCCCCCTGAGCAAACGCGAGCGGTGCAGCAAACAACGCGCCGCTGATCAAGCCAGCCGAAGCGCGCATTCGAAAAGCAATCTTGGATTTCGCCATCTGAATCTCCCCGCTGACTGCCCAGCATGTAGAGCCGAGCGGTACCTAGAACCGACTGGCCCGATGTGCCAGCAAGCGGCTGGGATTGTGCCATGGCACAGCCCGTGAACGGAAACTAGAATTTCCCCCCAGGCGCAGGAACCACAAAAAATTTGCTCGAGGCTGGCTCGTGAGCGGCGTCCAGACGCCTCAGGTTTGGCACAATCTGGTCGGTCCCAGATGCCAACCGGTGCCGCCCACTCGCCGGGGCTGTGCTTCGGCGGCAGGAAATGGGGACATCAGGCGGGTTTCAGGTGCTGCCCACCCCCGAACCCGCACTAGACTGTTGCTCAGTGATTTTACACGGCACTTTGGTTTCACAGGCCATCAACATCGGGCTCCCGCCCGCTTGGTTCGTGAAGGAGCTGGTAATGGCTGGCGGCGGCTCGCCCCTGGCCATGGTGAGGAAACGCTTGGCGGCTGCTGGCGCAGAGCAAGCTGACGCCCACTTAGACGCCCTCGCCGCGCCGACCCGCGCCCCGGTGCTGCTGGTCCACGGCTACAGCCAGAACCGCTACGCGTGGCATTTGCCCTCGCGCAGCTTGGTCAACCAGCTCGCCAGCTCGGGCTACGACGTGTTCAACGTCGATCTGCGAGGGCATGGGCGCAGCCAGCACCTAGGAGCTGATCTGCCCCAGCAGGTCGACGAGTTCGTGCGCGGCGACTTGCCCGCGGCGCTTGAAGAGATCCGCGAGCTAACGGGGCAACCGAAGGTGTTCATCATCGGGCACTCGCTCGGTGGGTTGTGCGCCTACGCCGTCGCCGCGGAGCGCCCCGACCAAGTGGCGGGGGTGGTGAGCATCGGCTCGCCCTATCATTTCACCGCGGGGACGCGGCTGCTCTCGGGGCTCAGCGAGGCGTTCCTGCTGCTCGATCGCACGCTGGGCATGCCCAACATCGCCGTGCCAGCCAGGCTCTACGGGCGCTTCGTCAACCTGAGCCAGCGGGTGGTCAACAGCCGCTTCTATCCGGTCCCGCTGCGCGGCTTTCGGCGCGGCTCGATGGAACCCGAGGTGCTGAGGCAGCACATGGTGCGGGCCATGGATCAGGGCAGTATCGCGACCATGCGGACGCTCTTCACCTGGGCCGCGGAGACGAAAGCTCAGCGCAAGACCACGCTGTTCGGGTTAGAGGAGCAGTTTGAAGCGCTGGACATCCCGCTGCTGGTGATCGCTGGGAGCCACGACGACCTCGCGCCACCCGCCAGTGTGCGTCCGGGCTACGAGCGCTCACGGTCCACGGACAAGACCTACCGCGAGCTGCCGTTTGGTCACATCGACCTGCTGGTCGGGCGAGACGCGCCGCGCCTCACCTGGCCACTGCTAGAGCGCTGGCTAGAACGCCGCACGGAAACACAAATCACCAGCGCTGCTTGAGCAGCCGCGCGTCGCGCGCGCTGTGCGCTTTGACCCACGGGCAGTCCACGCTGCGCGGCCCGCAACGCGCGCGCCTGCGCTGACTCAGCGGCGCAGCTCGTCGAGCTTGGCCTTGAGCCGCTCGACCTCGCCCTCGAGCTTCTTGGTTTGCCGCTTGAGATCCTTAAAGTCTTGCGCGCGGGCCAGGTTCATCATCTTCGCGAAGCGCTCGGTCTGCTCTTCGGTGAAGGTGTTGACTTTCCCTGGCACTTGAACCACGGACATCATGGCCTTCATGAACTGCTCGTTTTGCATCAGCTTGAGCACCCGAGGGTCACCCATCAGTGCCATGCTCTTCTTGCGGACGGTGTCTTTGATGCCCATAGCCGGGCCTTATTAGCGTTCGATGGCCCACAACGCCAGCCATCAAAGGCCCCGAAGAGCCCGATCACCCGCGGTGCACGTTTGTTCAAGGTCGCCTCTACGTGGCGACACCGCTGGGCTCGCGTGCTCCGCCTAGTGTTCGTTGGTATGCTTGGCCGGTGCTTGTGTCCGATCAGCCGATGACGTCTGCCGCCGGGCGCGGGGATGTGACGACTGGCTCACTCGACCGGGGCCGACAGATAGGTCGCCCCGCGTGGGTAGCGCTGGGGCTTGTGCTGTTGGTCGCTGCGCTGAGCGGCTGCAGCGGCTATGTGAAGCGCGGCAGCGCGCTGTATGCCGACGGACGCTACATTGAGGCGGCAGAGGTCTTCGAGCGCACGGAGGTGCGCCTGGCGGAGTCTGGTCCCAGGCAACAGGCGGAGTACGGATTGTACCGCGGCCTCACGCTGCTGGTTCTAGGAGACACCCTAGGCGCTCGTCACTGGCTGTCTTACGCTTACCAGATCGAGCAGACGCACCCGGGCGTGCTGCGCGGAAACCGCCGCGCGTTGCTCGACCACGGCTGGGGTGATTTGCAGTCGCGCGGAGCGCTGCCGCCTGGACCGGCGGCGCCTGCCACGGCCGCGCCGCCCGCTGCGATGGCCCTCCACCCAAGTTCGAACCCAGGACCGCCTGGCCCGCCAGTCGATCCCCAAGTCACACCGTATTATCCGAGCCCCCCTCCGCCAGCGCAGCGTAGCTTGATGCCGCAGTAAACTCGGCGGACGCGCTGAGCCCAGCTGACGCAGCGAACTCAGCGGACGCAAACGACAGCATAGTCGCGGAGATCCTCGCCTCGGCTTACTCCTGCCTAAACGCGAGACCTCCCCGGCAGCTCGGCTGAGCTAGCCTCTGCGTCTGCATGCGACCCTACTCCGCGCATCAAGCCCCGCGCGCCGCTCGCCCCCGCATCAGGGCGCGCGGGCGGGGTTGGCCATTGGTGGTCCTCATCGTCGCCCCGGCCCTGACCTTCACCTCGGCGTCATCGGCGCAGCAGGCGACCTCTCCGCCAGCGGCGCCCTACGGGCAAGCTGGCTACTCAGCCGCTCCGGCCCCCCACGGGATTACTATTTCGCAGGGTTACGCTGGGCAGCGAGCTGCTGCTCGGCCAGGCGCGGGCACCTGCTTCGATGGCCAGCAGAACGGTCAGGAGTCGGACGTCGACTGCGGTGGGGACTGCAGCCCCTGCGAGGTCGGCGACGCGTGCCGCGAATGGCGTGACTGTTGGAGCGGGCGCTGCGCGAGCAACGCCTGCGAAGAGCGCCCGTACACCGCCGGCGACCCAATTCCTCCTGGATACGATGTAGAGACATCGAACCACGACGGCGCCGCTACTGCTCGTTACTTTGGGGTTGGCTTTTTTGGTCTGGGGTATGGCGCGGCCTACGTGGGTGCGCTCGCTGATCCGAGCCGCTTGAGCTGGCTGTTCGTGCCGCTGGTCGGGCCCTGGATCAGCCTAGGGCAAGTCGAGAGCGGCAAGATCTTGTTGGTGATCGACGGTGTGCTGCAGGCCGCGGGCGGCTTGGTGCTGTTCGGCGGCTTGCTCGGCAGCGGCGAGCAGTTGGTGCGTCAGGGCGCCGCCAACTCGGCGCGGCTTGAGCCTCGCCTGACGCCGTATTTGAGCGCGCGGGGCGCGGGGCTGCTGGGCAGCTTCTAGCGCGACCCGAGGACGACCGATGCCCGCCGAGGCGCAGGCTAGTTGTACGTCAGCCCAAAGCCGACGCTCGGCGCCCAGACATGGTGTACCCATGCGTTGCCACGTGGATCATCACCGCTGCCCCGAACATACTCAAGGCGCAGCAAGATGCCAGTGCTCCAGTCGTCCGCCACCCACCACTCATAGCCAACCATAGCGGCAGCGCCCCAGCCTAGGGTGGTGTGGCTCCGCGCTCGGGGCCCCAGCGCTGGATCCGCCTGACCGACGATGATCCCCGCGACTCCCACGCCTCCGCCAAAATGAAAGCCAGCGCCCGGGTCGGGGTAGACGTCAATCAGCGGCCCAACTTGTACGCTCTGGCTGATCGCGTAGGTGTAATCGCCAAGGCCCACGACCGGCTCCGTGGCCGTCGCCTGGGGCAGGGTGACGGACGAGACCCCCAGCGCCAGCATGGCCCCGCGAGCCACCGCGCCGCCCAGGGCGAGCTGAGTCGAGTACGCAAAGCCCCCCGCCGCTCCGTCGAAGGCTGGTTCGGACAGCTCCTCTCCCTGCACGGCGTAGCCAAAAGGCTGGGTTGAACCCGCGAGGTTCGCGTAGCCGAGACCCGCAGAAAAGCGCAGGTAAAGGCCATCATGCACGTGGCGGCCAGCGCCGCGCTCGACCGCGACGAACGCAGGGCGATCTTCTGGCGCTTGATCCACCACGCGGCGGCGAAAGCGGCCGAGCTCTTGCTGGTAAGGTGCGACGTATGCAGCTTGCTCGCTTCCGTATGGCACCGTTTCAGCGCTAGGACTGGACCCTGTCGTCGCTGGATACTGCGACCGGGGATATTGTTCGGCGGGGTGCGGCGCGGAGCCTGGCTGCACCGAGCCTGGCTGCACCGAGCCTGGCTGCACCGAGCCTGGCTGCACCGAGCCTGGCTGCTGACCACCAGCAGCGCCAGGTCTCGCTGCGTGCTGTGCGCAGCCGAGCGCCAGCACTCCAAGCAGCGCGAAGAGCTGCACCTGAATGCACTGCCGCGCTCTCGGTGGTGGCGCTCTCATGCACTGGGCAGGCTAGCCGAAGCGCGTCGGCTGTCGAAGCTCGCGTTGCGCGGGGGACGCCACTACTCGTCTGGCAGCGTCGTGACGTTGAAATCAAAGCTGCGCTTGCCGCTGCTGACCTTGACTTGAATGGTGGTCGAGTCCGCCCGCGCAAACGTCAAATTGAGGCTCTTGCCCCGGGGGCTGCGCAGCAGGTAGCTGCCCGCCTGGGGCACCGCGTCCACCCAGCGCACCTGAACGCCATCGATGGCCAGGTCCCACTGCTCTCCGTCAGATTTCCACTCACGGCTGCCGTCGATCTGAATGCCCTCAAACGAGCCGCCGCCCAGCACGCTCTGGGTGCGATCTCCGGAGCCAGCCCCCTGTTTGCCGTCGGACAGCCGCGTCCAAGTGAGCGCGTGGTGAACGTGACGCTCGCCCTGGGCCAGGCTCCAGGTCACTTCGGCGCTCCCAGAGACCGAGACGACCCCGTTCGACAGGTCAGTCCACGCGTGATCAACCTCGACGTCACCCTCGGCGTTGCGGGCGACGGTCATGCTGTGTGAGCCGGAGTAGGAGTGGCCCTTGTACGTACAGTTACCGGCCTTGGCGCCGTAGGTGACGTCGAGCGTTCCCTTGGCGAGCACGACTTCTGCGCAAGGCAGCTGGGTCTCGATGAAGGTGCGGAGCTCAGCGGCGGCCGCTTCTACTGCCTTTCCCATGGTGAAATGCGTGGAAATGTCTACGGACGTCGAGGTCAGGTTGGAGACCTGCGTCGTGAGCTGAGACTCCTCGAGAGCCTGCTTGGCTTCACCGAAGGTCATCGCTTCGTCGTCTTGCTTGCAGTTGGGTAGCGTGGTGAGCGAGAGCAACAGGGCAGCGGTCAGATAGCGAGCGTTCATCATTTTCCCTCCAAGCGGTCGGCCAGTCGCGCGGTGCTTGCACTGGTCATGCCAAGCGGCCAAGTGAGGCGCACGTGAACCCTGTGGACGCAAAGCGCCCAAGCGCTACCTTGCAGGCGCCTTTGCACGCGCAAAAGCTGCCTGGAATTCGGTCACTCCGCCACGCGCCGAGCGAGAACCTGGGTTCACGCTGACCTACGCCTTCGCGTCCCCACGCGCGAAGATCGAGGCCACGTAGTTCAGCACGTCGGTGGCGCTCACCTCGTTGTAGCCGAAGTAGCGCATGAGCCGGCTCTTGATGATGTCGATCTT
>CAZKDY010000054.1:7712-27994 GCA_964551615.1 uncultured Polyangiaceae bacterium | reverse complement strand
GGCGCGGGCGGCAGCGGCGCGGGCGGCAGCGGCGCAGGCGGCGGCAGCGCCGGGACGCACAGCGGCGGCGTGAGCAACGGCGGCGCGGGCGGCGCGGGCGCTGCCGCTACAGGGGGCACCACAGGCGGCTCTGGTGACGGCTCGGGTGACGACTCAGGCTGCGGATGTTCAGTTCCCGGAGGCAATAACAACGGCGGCGCCGGCGCGCTCGCGCTGGGGCTGTTGATCGGCGCGCTCAGCAGGCGGCGCAAGCGCTAGCTGTCCCTGGCCCGGTTTTCGCGAAGCTCTAGGCAACGACCGCGGGCTCAGGCTGAGGCTGTCGTGGCTCAAGGCTCAGCCTCGGCTAGCGCTCCCCCACCCGGCGGTGGATCGTCGCGGTACACGAAGGCGTACAGCGTCGGCAGGACAAACAGCGTCAAGAACGTCGCGCTGAGCAAGCCGCCGATCACGACGGTGGCGAGCGGCCGCTGCACCTCGGCGCCCGCGCTCGAGGACAGCGCCATGGGCAAGAAGCCGAGCGCGGCCACGCTGGCGGTCATCACCACGGCCCTCAAGCGCAGCTCGGCGCCGCCACGCGCGGCGTCGAGCGCGCTCTTTCCTTCCGCGCGGAGGCCTTTGACGGTGCTGAGCAGCACCACGCCGTTCAGCACGGCGATGCCGAACAGCGCGATGAAGCCGATGGCCGCGCTGATCGAGAACGGCATGCCGCGCAGCGCGAGCAAGAACACACCACCCACGGCGGCGAACGGGACATTCAGGTAGATCAAGAGCGCGGGCTTGACCTCCCCAAAGGCCATGTACAGCAGCACGAAGATCAAGCCTAGGGCGACAGGCAGCGCGATGGCCAAGCGCTCTGAGGCCGCGCTCAAGTGCTCGAACTGCCCACCCCAGCGTACAATATATCCCGGCGGAGACGGCGCTTGCCTGGACACTCGCTCCTGTGCTTCGCTGACGAAGGACGCCAGATCCCGGCCTCGCACGTTGACCTCCACGCTGGTGCGGCGCCGCACGTTCTCGCGGCTCACGCTGGCCGGTGAGTCCACCACCTGGATGCTGGCGATCTGCCCGAGCGGCACCAGCGGCCCGCTCTGGCCGCTGACTGGCAGCGTCCGCACCTGGTCGATGTCCTCGCGCAAGCGCGCTGGCACCCGCACCTGCAGCCCAAAGCGCCGCTCACCCTCGTAGACCTCACCCACGCTGCGCCCACCGAGCACCTCGATCGCGTCCAGCGCATCCCGCACGGAAATCCCGTAGCGTGACGCCGCCGCGCGATCTACGGTGACCTCTAGGGTCGGGAGCCCCGCGAGCTGTTCTCCCCGCACGTCGTTCGCTCCTGGGACTTCGCGCACCACGCCTTGGATCTGTAGGCTCAGGCGCTCTAGGGTCGCGAGGTCGTCACCGTAGATGGTGATGGCGACGTCCGAGCGTGTCCCGCTGATCAGCTCTGCCATGCGCAGCTCGATGGGCTGCGAGATGGAGAAGCCGAGCCCAGGCAGCGCGGCCTTCAAGCGCGCCGAAATGCGCTCGACCAACGCGTCTCGGGTGGTGGCGGTGGTCCACTCCGCGCGGGGCTTCAGCATCACGATGGAATCAGACAGCTCGACCCCCATGGGGTCCGTCGCGATCTCGGCGCGGCCTGTCTTGGAGACGACGGTGATCACCTCAGGGAACTCGCGCATCACCTGCTCAAAGCGCGTCGCCCCCTTCACGCTCTCTTCCAGCGACACGCTGGCTAGGCGCAAGATCTGAATCGCCAGCGCGCCCTCATCTAGGCGCGGCACGAACTCCGCGCCCATCCGTGAGGCAACGACCCCGGCGCCTACCAGGCAGACGAGCGCGGCCGCCATCAAGCGCTTTGGCGCCTGCAACGTGCGGCCGAGGAGCTTGGGGTACACCCGGTGCAGCAGGCGCACGATGAAGGGCTCGCGCTGCTCTGGCTTCTGGCGCAGGAACATCGCGACCAGCACCGGCACGAAGGTCAGAGACGCGACGAAGGCCCCCAACAACGCGAACAACACCGTGATCGCCATGGGCTTGAACATCTTGCCTTCGATGCCGCCCAAGCTGAGGATCGGGACGTAGACGATCACGATGATGGCCTCGCCGAACAGCGCGGCGCGGCGCACCCCGAGGGTCGAGGTCAAGACGACCTGAGCGGCTTCGGAGTAGGTCATTGGCCGCGGGTTGCCGCGCGCGGCCGCCGCCAGGTGCACCACCGCGCTCTCTACGACGATGATCGACCCGTCGACCACGATCCCAAAGTCGATGGCTCCCAGGCTCATCAGGTTGCCGCTGAGGCCCAGCGCCTTCATGGCGGTGAACGCCACCAACATCGCGAACGGGATCGCCAGCGCGACGATCAGCCCGCCGCGCACGCTGCCGAGCAGCAGGAACAGCACGGCCACCACGAACAAGGCGCCTTCGGCCAGGTTAGTTCCGACCGTGCGGATCGTATGATTCACCAACTCCGAACGGTCATAGAACGCGTCAATGTGCACCCCCGGCGGCAGCGACGGGCCGATCTGCTCGAGCTTGGCCTTCACGTCCTGGACCACCTCGCGCCCGTTCGCGTTCACCAACATCATCACGATGCCGATCACCACCTCCCCACGACCATCGCGGGTCACCGCGCCCTGACGGATCTTGGGGGCCAAGTGGACGCGCGCGACGTCGCGTACCCGCACGGGGACGCCATCGTCCCGTGTCTCGATCAGCATGTCCCCGATCTCGTCCAGGCTCTGGATACGCCCCTCGCCTCGCACCAACAGCTGCTCGCCGGAGCGCACCAGATAGCCGCCGCCAGCGGTCTCATTGTTCTGCTCCAGGGCGTCGAACAGCTGGTTCAAGGAGAGGCTCAGCGCGCGCAGCCGATCGGGCAACACCTCGACCTCGTAGGTCTTCAGCTCGCCGCCGAACGAGTTCACCTCCACCACCCCCGCCACTGAGCGCAGCTCAAACGCGATGAACCAATCCAGGACGCTGCGCAGCTCCATCTGGGTGTAGCAGGCGTCGGTGTCGGGCTCACCCGGCGCGCATGGCGTGTCGGCGCGCACCTCAAACTGGTAGATTTCACCGAGCCCCGAGCTCAGGGGCCCGAGCTCTGGTGAGGCGCCTTTGGGCAGCTTGTCCCGCGCCTGGGTCAAGCGCTCAGAGATCAGCTGGCGCGCACGCAACAGATCGGTGCCCTCTTCGAACACCACCGTCACCGCTGAGATCCCAAAGCGCGAGACGCTGCGGATTTGCTCCACCCCAGGCAGGCCGCTCATGGACGCTTCCACGGGGAACGTGATGGTGCGCTCGACGTCGACCGGCCCCAGCGCCGGAGCGTCTGTGAGCACCTGGACCTGAACATTGGTGATGTCAGGCACAGCGTCGATGGGCAGGTGCAGCGCGCTGCGCAGCCCCAACGCCGCCACCAGCAGCACGAAGGCGAACACCAATACGCGCCACTTCAGGCACAGCTCAAGGAGTTGCTTCATGCTGACCTAGTGCTCGTGACCTTCAGACAACTCCCCGCTCTGCAGGGCGCTCTTGAGCGTGAAGGCACCGGTCATCGCGACAAGAGCGCCCTCCTTCAGCCCCTCACGCACCTCAAAGAAGGCTCCCGCGCGGCGCCCTAGGGCCACGGGGCGCGCTCGAAAGGTGTCCGCCTCATCGGCAGGGGCGAAGACCACGGTCTGGCCGTTGAGCGTCGCGACTGATTCCGCTGGGATCACGAGAGCGCGCTCATCTGTCGCGCCGCCCACCAGCTCAACGCTGCCGAACAGGCCGCTCTTCAGCCGTGGGTCCGGGGTGGTCAGGCTAACGCGGATCGGAAGTGAGCGCGTGTGCTCGTCCAGCGCCGGCGCGATGTAGGTGACGCGGCCGACCATCCTGAGATCGGGGAAGGCGTGCATCCTGACCAGCGCGGCGGAGCCAGCCTTCAAGTGCTCAATCTCCAGCTCTGGCACGTTGCCGCGCACCCACACCTTGGTGGGATCCGTCACGATAAATACGGGTTGCTCCGGCGTCGCCGTCTCCCCGAGGGTGCCGTGCAGCGCGACCACCACGCCGTCGAGGGGCGAGCTCAGGACCAGCTCTCCTGAGTGACCTGCGCCGAGCACGCTGAGCTGCCGCCGCAAGCCTGAGACCTCAGCCTTTAGCTCCGCGACCCGCGCTTTAGCCTCGACCAGCGCGCGCCCAGCGCCGATCCCCTCGCTGGACAGCGCCTGCTGGCGGCGCTCAGTCGACTTGGCCGCTGACAGCTGCGCGCTGACCTGACCCAGGCGCGCCCGCGCGGCGGAGGCGTCCGTAGAGGCCACGCGGCCCAGCAGCTGGCCTTTCTTCACGGAATCACCCAAGGAGACACCGACGTGGGTGATGCGCCCAGACACCAAGGGCGAGACGTGAGCCGTGCTGCTGGGCTCGAACTGCACCTCCGCCGGGATGGCCACGCCGCCGGTGAGGGCGCGCCGCTCGACCTTGCCCAGCTTGATGCCTGCCAAACGCTGAGCTTCCAGCGAGACGTGGACTTCAGCGTCGTCGCCGGCTGAGTGCCCCGCCTGGTGTTGGTCGTGGCCATCGGCGGGCCCGTCGGGCGGCGCGTCGCTGGGCTGGTGTCCGCAGCCCGCCAGCGCCACCGCGGCAGCCCAGCAGATTTGCCTGACGTACCTCATTCGTTTGATTCCCCGTGGTATTCTGAGTGCCATAGGTCGACGCCCACGACCCGCTCAAGGCCGGCGAGAGCGACGAAATAGTCGAGGCGAGCCGCCACCGCGTCGCTCTGAATACGCAGGAAGCGCTCACGGCCCACAGAGAGCCCTAGGATATCGATCTCTCCCAGCTCAAACGCCCGGCGCAGCAGCGCCAGGTTCTCTTCGAGCTGTGGCAATATCTCGACGCCGTAGGCCTGGTTTCGCTTGGCCGCCGCGACGACCGCGCCGCGCGCCTGCGCGATGCGTGCTTCGAGCGTGCGCTCGGCTGCTCCCAGCTCAGCGCTGGCCACCGCGACCTCAGCGCGCGCCCGGGCGCGCTCGCCTTGATTGGCCTGGACGCCCGGGATGGGCACCGAGACCACGCCGAGCACGACGTTGCTCGTTTCCCCAGGGTTTCCCTCATGGCGGTACTGCAGGCCGATCGAGGGCTGGGTCCACTTCTCGTTCTCTGCCGCTTGGCTGCGGGCGCCGGCCGCGCGCACCCGCGCAGCCCCCACCCTCAGGGCTGGCAGGCGGGCGCGCGCCAGCTGAGTCAGCTCGCCGAGCGGCGGCGGCTCCCGCGGAGCTTCGATCTTGCCGCTGATCTTGAGCGCGCGCGACATGGGCCACCCCGCCAGCTGGACGAGCCTGAGCTGCGACGCCTCGAGCTCTTGCTGTGTGGCGACCAGCGCCTGGCTAGCCTGCGCCACCTCGGCCTGAGCCAGCCGCAGCGTGAGCGGCGCGACCTCCCCCGCGGCGATCTGGCGCTCCACCGCGCTCAGCACCTCGCGCTGAAACTTAACGACCTTCTCCGCGAGGTTCACGCGCTGCCGTTCAATCAGCGCGCGGTGAAACTCAGCGTGTACCTCGCAGTGGACGGACCAGCGCAGCGCTTCTATCTCGGCGTCGGTGAGCTCAGCCACGCGCTTCGCGGCCGCCACACGCCCCGCGCGCTCGCCGCCCAGCCTGATCTGCTGCATCAGGGTGACGTCCACGTCGACCCCAGCCCCCGCCCGGGCGAAGCGCGGGCCGGCGGCCAACGTGAGCTCGGGGTTGCTTGACAGGCTGGTGTCCGCCGCCACCTTCTCTGCTTCCGCACGTGAACGAGTGCTGCGCGCGACGGCTAACACCGGTGAGTGGACATCGGCGTAGGCCAAGATCCCGGCCAGCGTCGCCGCGTCGCTGGTGGCCGGGTCAGGGAGCGCCACCGCTGGCTCAGCGTGGGCGAAGCGCGGGCCGTGCTCTGCCGGGTCGCGCAGGTGCGGCGCGGGCGCGCCATCAGTCCCCGCGCCGTACGCCGTCGGGTCACTCGCCGGCCCGGCCTGACCCGCGCACGCCGCCGCGGCTAAGGCAGCCATCAAAAAACTACTACGAGCAATAGTAGTTAGCGTCGCGACGTCGCGCCGATCGGGGGTCATCAATGCCTCACGGATAAAAGTAAATGAACGGGTACTCGGCACCCTGGTGCAAGGCATCCAGGGCTGCGGTGCCGGCCTGGTGCGGGAGCAGCAGGGCGGCGAGCAGCAAGACCAGCGCCAAGGGGATGCTCGACGGTCCGCGTTGACAGCAGCGACGAGGGGGGGCCTCTGAGAAGGCGACCAGCATCTGAACGCGCAGGCGCAAGAGCGCCGTGTCGCGGGCGCCCAGCGCCACGACATCGACAGGCAGCGGGCGCGCGGCGGTGACCAGCGCTTCCGCGAGGCATAGCGGCCGCGCGCCAGCCAACACCGCCTCGCGATCACAGTGGGCCTCGCGGGCAGCGCGCCAGGCGTCAGCGTGGGGCTCCAGCAGGCGGCGCCCTATCGGGTTCACGGCCAGCGCCACGCGCAGCAACAGGTAGCGCAACGGATCGAGGGCGCGCACATGCTGCAGCTCGTGGCCCAGCGCGCTCGCGAGCTCGGTGTCGCGAAGCCTCGCGGCAAAGGCTACGGCCACCACCACCTGGGGCCGCCAGAGCCCGCACGTCCCCAGCGCAAAGCCCGGCGCTGAGGTCACCCGCAAGCGCCCACGCAGCTCGGCGACTTCAGCGTGGGTGTTCAGCAGGCGGTGGAGGCGCGCGCGCAAGCTCGCCGCCGCGGCCGAGTCATCCTCCGGGTAGCGCCGCCCGAGGCTCAGCGCAGGCAGCGCTAAGACCAGCGCGGTGAGGCCAAGGGCCACAGCGAACAAGCCAGGCTCAAAGCACAGCGCGGCGGTTTGGTGATCGAGCAGGCACGCCAGCGCGATGCTCGGTGACTCGAGCTGGTGCAACCCCGCGGATAAAAACCACAACAGCGGCAGCGCGCTCGACGCCAGCAGCAGCACATAGCGCGGCGTCAGGCCATGCAGCGGCCCGCCGCTGGTGTGGCGCTCCGAGAGCAGCAACAGCAGCTTGGTGACGAGGGCGGAGCCTGGCAGCACGACGAGCACCACCAGCGCCGTGCCGAGCAAGGGAAAAATGGCTTCGCTCACTGCCCCAGCTCCTGGCGGCGGCGGCGGATCAGCGCCTCGAGCTCGTCTAGTTGATTCTCCGAGGCAGCGGAGACCCGCTCCGACAAAAGCGCCATCGCCTGGCTCCCCCCGATGGCCTGGTCGAGCACCTCACGCGCGGTCGCCTCGAGGAATTGTTCACGGCTGAGCCTGGGGGAGTACACGTAGCGCTTGCCCTCCCGGACGCGATCGAGCAGCCCTTTGTCGTACAGCCGCCCCACGGTGGTCATCACCGTGGTGTAGGCGATCTCGCGCTGCTTCTCGAGGTGGCCTAAGACGTCGCTCACCGCGAAGCTGCTGAGCCCGTGAGCCCACACGATGTCCATGATCGCGGCTTCTAGATCGTGCAGGCGCAGCTCCAGCCCCTGCTTGCCTGATCGCACCTTGAAGCTCACCGTGACCTCAACATCAACCAACTACTACGCTGCGTAGTAGTTGAAGTCAACTGGTGTCTCAGGCGCAGCCTAGCGCCCTAAACGGCCACAAAAACGCCCAGCGTCCCACGCACCGCTTGCTGTCGCCGCTGCCAGGGCTGCGCTCACAGTCCACGCGCTCAGTCCCTGCGCTCACAGTCCCTGCGCTCAGTCCACGCGCTCAGTCCACGCGCTCAGTCCCTGCGCTCACCGTCCACGCGCTCACAGTCCCTGCGCTCACAGTCCCTGCGCTCAGTCCACGCGCACGGTGCGCACGCCGCGCACGCCGCGCGCTGGGTCGACCTCGACCACCAAAAAGTGCCGGCCGATCTGGTCAAAGCGCTCAGGGATGGCCCCTCCACCCCCGAAAATGTAGGCGGGGACGCCGCCGTTCTCGAATTTGTAATACGAATGGATGTGTCCGTAGAGGGTCAGATCCACGTGGCGACATCGTGTACGCGCATCGGCCTGCCCCAGCCGCGCGACGTCATCGTGACGCCAGTATCCGCGCACTTCGGAGTGCGCCGTCGCACGCGTTCCCGCGCTTGCAGCGCGAAGACGGCAGCCAGCGACCTCACACGCACGCGATTGTCGTCGTTGACGAGCCAGTGCGCGGGCCGATCGTGCTGGGGGCGGGGAAGTATCGCGGATATGGATTTTGTCGCGGGAACGCTGGGGGACGAGTGAGCGTCTTTGATGACTTCTTCGAGCGCGTGATCCGTCATTCGACACCCGGAGAGAATTTCTCGCCCGCGAACGATGTAAGGCGGGCGCTGGTGATCTCCGGCATACTCGAACAGACAACCATGTTTGAACATGTTTGAAGAGGAGTAGTGACCGATGCCTCGTCTAGCGATCCCGCAAGAGCAGCTTGTCGAGTTCTGCCACAAGCACCATGTGCGCAAGCTGTCCCTGTTTGGCTCGATGCTCAAAGGTACGGACGATCCCGACAGCGACATCGACCTGCTGGTCGAGTTCGAACCAGGACGCACACCGGGGCTGTTCGAAGTCGTGTCGATGGAAGATGAACTCTCCGGCATGCTCGAACGCAAGGTGGACCTGCGTACGCCCGGTGACCTCAGCCGCCACTTCCGGGACGAGGTGTTACGCACAGCAGAGGTGCAATATGCGGCTTGAGGATCGGGCCCTGATTCTGGACATGATCGACGAGGCCGAGAACGTGGCGAGCTTCATAGCCGGACGTGCCCGCGCGGATCTCGACGGGAACCGGATGTTGGCCCACGCCCTCGTGCGCGCGATCGAGGTCAGGGGAGAGGCCGCGAACAAGGTATCAAACGAGACGCGCGCAGAGGCGCAGGACATTCCGTGGAAGACGATCGTAGCCATGCGCAACCGGCTGATTCACGGGTATAGGGCAATCGATCCGGAGGTCTTGTGGATTACGGCAACGGTCAACGTCCCGTCGGTCCTCCCGGCGCTGCGCGCCCTGGCTGGCGTCGGCGCCGGAGGCTGACCATGGCAACGCGCTCCTCAGCCTGATGTGCGACGGCGCGTTTGGAGGCGGGCGCATGCGGCCCGTCAAGTCCAGAGTGCTTCGCTACTTCCGTCAGACAAAAGCGCCCAGCGTCCCACGCACCGCTGCTGCTGCTGTCGCCGCTGGCAGGGCTGCGCTCAGTCCACGCGCACGGTGCGCACGCCGCGCACGCCGCGCGCTGGGTCGACCTCGACCACCAAAAAGTGCCGGCCGATCTGGTCAAAGCGCTCAGGGATGGCCCCTCCACCCCCGGAAATGTAGGCGGGGACGCCGCCGTTCTCGAACTTGTAATACGAATGGATGTGGCCGTAGAGGGTCAGATCCACGTGGCCCCGCGCGAGCTTGAGCAGCAGCTTCGCGGCCTCGTTGCGGCTAGCAAACGCGCCGTTGCGCACCCCGGTTGGGTCTAGGGGTGGGATATGCATCGCCACCACGTGGACGTCAGCGGAGTGCTCATCGAGCCAGCCATCGAGCCAACCATAGACGACAGGGTCGACGGTGGCGCTGCTGCTGTCGACCAGGCTAAACGCTGCCCCACGGTAATCAAAGTGCAGGCTGGCTCGGCCAAAGTAGTCGTGCCACAGCGTCGGCGATTGACCCAGCTCGTGGTTGCCGAGGCTGGTGTAGTAGGGCACCTCAAGCGCTTGCAGCTCGCGCTGGTAGCGCGACAGCTGGTCAGCTGTGCCCCGCTGAGTTAGATCTCCAGCGCCCAGCAAGAAGTCAACGGGCTGTTGATTGACGCGCGTGAAGATGTCCTGCACGTCATCGATGGCCTCTTGCACATCGCTGAGCAGCGCGAAGGCGAACGGGCCGCTGACTCGCGCTTGGGGCGGCGTGAGCTCGAGCTCGGTGACGCCCGCTGGCAGCTCGAGCTCGTACACCTGCTGCGTGAGCCACTGCCCGACAGCGCGGGTCACGCGGGCGGCCCCCTTAGGCGCGCGCAGCTCCGAGTCACGCATGACGTTAGACAGCGTGAGCTGCCAGCGGCGCGGCGCGTCCGCCGCCAGGCTCAAGCGCAAGCGCTGAGTCGGCGCGCTCGACCACAGCGCGGCGTGCCCCACTCCGTTCTCCACGGAAATGCTACGCACCACGGCCAGGCCGCCTTCGACGTCGATCTGCAGGCCAAGGGCGCTGGCGTGACCGACCTCGGTGTCGCGCTCGGCGCGCTCTTCTGCGGGCCGCGTGCTGCACGCGCCTTGGGTCAGCGGCAGCGCAGCCAGCGCTGTAGCCAACATCAGCCCAGTCATCACCCGTCCTGCGCGCCTGCTCATCTCACATGGCCTCCCGATACAAAACACACAGGCCCAGCACGTAGGCTGCGCCAACCTGCGCGTCAGCGCCCACCCCCACCTGGTCTCCTAGCAGCCGACTCTTGAAGAAGTAGTCAATATCTAAGCCAAAGTGGCCAGCTACGCCGCTGACTATGCCAGGCATCAGCAGCCCCGCGGCGAAATCGTCGTGGCGGTGGTCGTAGTAGGCGCGCCACTGGCCTGTTCCCGCACGGAAGTATCCACCGAACGCCAACTGAAACAGCAACAGCTCGGCGTAGTCTGGGTCGATCACGGCTCCGTCCAGCCCGCGCACCTCGTAGCTGGTGCGCGTCACGCCCCAGCCGGTGCCCGCTTCAATGAAGCTCCCGCGCAGGCTTGGCGCGATCCGCGCGAGATCTAGGCGGCCCAACAGCGAGGTCTCTAAGGTGACGTTGACGAAGCCGTCAGCGGCGAAATCGTGGCGCGTGACGCCGAAGTCCGCGTCCAGGAAGCTGCCGTTCGCCCCGGCGCGCCCCGGGACGGCGCCCAAGAAACGTGGCTTGAGGCTCAGGCTCAGCCGCTCGTTCTGCGAGTCGAGGCCAAACCAGGCGCTAGGTGACACGCGCAACGGCCCGAGCCACTGCTCAAAGCCGGCGGTCAGAAACCAGCCGTAGTCAAACTGCGGGTCGTCTACGTGAGCGACCCCGACGCGGCTGGTCGCGTAAGCCCGGGTGGGCGGCTGGCCCCGCCAGTCACCAGGGACGGCGATCCCATAAATATCCGCGAGGAATGAAAATCCGAATAGGCCAGCGCCCGCGATGCTCAGCGCCGCGGCGGGGCCCACCAAGTCACGCGCCGCGCCGGTCAGCGCTAGCGCTCCGCCCCCCACCAGCAGCATGCCGAGCCCAATTCCTTCCGCGAGGAATAAGTCGTAGGCGGTCCGCCGCTCGCCCGCGGCGTAGTGCCCCGCGCCGTGGAGCAGCGCGCCCGGCACGACGCTGAGGGCGGTCGCGACGAGATCGGGCTTCAACTCCGCGTCCTGCTCCGACTCCCGCTCCGACTCCCGCTCCGACTCCCGCGGCGCTGGGGCCGTCGCGGCGGCCGGCTCACTAGCGGGGCTTGGCTGCGCAGCGGCCGCGCTGGGCGCGCCCAGGGCCACGACCGACAGCAAACAGGCAGCGCGCTTGGTCGCGGTCACGCGCATCACCTGGCGCGAAACAGGGCGCGAGAGAGCTGGAGCAGATCGATCAAATCCCGAGGATCTTCGCTGAGCTCCGGCAGGCGGACGCTGGTGCAGCCCGCAGGCAGCCGCTCACTGAAGCGGTCGCAGGCCGCGCGCGCGACATGGTTCCACGCGGCAGTATCCTGGCGCAGCTTGGCGAGCTCATGCAAGAGCACCAGCATGGCCTCGGTGACCTGGCGGCCCTCGAGCCCGATCGCGCTGAGGCGCTGCCCCGGCTCTTGAGGCTGCGCCCAGCGCACCGGCTCCGCGGCGTCGCTGGCGCGCGGCACGTAGGCGCGGTTAAAGATCAGCGCGCTGAGCGGGACCCCGCGCTCGATCAGCCCGTCGCGCAGGTAGGCGGCGTCCCACAGGCTGGTGCGCGATGGTGAGCAGACCAAGCAAAACGCGGTGCTCTCGGCCCGCAGCAGCTCCTGGACCGTCTGGGCGCGCTGCCGAAAGCCGTCCTTTAGGTGCAGGAGCACGTTGAAGAAGCCGATCAGCTCGTCTACCAGCTGCCGGCTGGCGAGCATCCCCAAGATCCGCGTGGCAGCGGCGCTCCCAGAAGGGATCAGGCGCGACAGCGCGCCACCGAACCTCGGCTTCAGAAACCAGCGCACGGCGTCGTCGTCCAAGAAGCGAGCCAGCCGCCCCGGCGCGTCCAAGATGTCGAGGGCGCTGCGCGTAGGCGGCGTGTCCAGCACCACCAAATCGTAGCCGCCGGACTGCATCACGTCGTACAAGCGCTCCATCGCGACGTAGGCGTGGCTGCGCGCCAGCGTGCGCGAGAACGCCTGATACACGCGGTTCGCGAGGATCTTGCGGGTGGCCTCGCCCTCCCCGCTCAGCCGGATGATCAGCGAGTCGTAGCTGGCGCGGGTGTCGAGCATGGCGGCGAACAGCTCGCCCTCTACCCGCGCGCCCCAGCGCGCCAGGCCCTCGGTGGGCACCGCCTTCACGCGGTCATCCAGGCCGTCGAGCCCGAGGGCGGTCGCGAGGCGCTTGGCGGGATCGATGGTCAGCACCAGGGCGCGCTTACCGCGGCGCGCCGCCTCGAGCGCCAGCGTCGCCGCCACGCTGGTCTTACCGACGCCGCCTGGCCCGACGCACACCACGAGCTTGTGGTCTTCGATCAAGTTATCCGCATGGATACTCGTAAGGCTGGGCGTGACCATCAGCGCGCCTCCCCTGCCGCCAGCTGACCTAGGCGCTCTAGATCTTGAAGGCTGACCTCACCCGTGGTGAGCCTGGGCAACGCCACCAGCGGGATACGCACAGCCGCCGCCAGGCGCTTCAGCTGCTCACTGACGCGGCCAAAGCGCCTGAGCGCAGCGCGCCCCAGGGCGATGTCGTCGGACAGCTCGCGGTCTCCAGCGCGGCTCGCCGCGGCGGCCAAGTCCTCGACGGCGCTCAGCGCCTGATAGCTCAGCGGCTCAGGCGGCACCTGGTTGACGTACAAGCGGCCGAGCTGCACGCGGTGCTGCTGATCCAGGCTGTGATACAGCTCTAGGGTCTCTTGCACTGGCAGCTCGGTCGGCAGCGTGACCAGGTTCAGGACCACGCGGTTTGGGTCGGCGAGCAGATCGCTCACGCTGCTCAGCAGCCGCCGCAGCGGCCCAGCGCCGACTAGGCCGTCCAGCACCCGCGGCAGCTCGAGCAGCATCAGCGCGTGCCCCGTGGCGTCCAAGTCGACGTAGATCGGGTGCCACGCTGGCGCGCCGTCTGCGCCAGACATTTCCACAAGGCTTTTTAGCTTGCCCAGGGTCACCACCTCCGCGACGCCGGGCGCAGCGTACAAAAAGCGCTTGAGCGCGCTGTTGTCCAGCACCACCTTCGCGAAGCCTCCCAGGCGTAAGTTGTCTGCGACGTAGTCGCCGAGCGCCCCCTCCACCCCCAAATTCATGGCGCTCACGCCGCGGCCCACGTCGTGCGGCGAGTAGCCGATCGGCCCCTGGCCAAACACGGCCTCCATGCTCGCGCGGTGGCCAAGCTCCACGACTAACGGGCGCATGCCCCGGCGCGCCGCCTCTAGGGCGAGGGCCGCCACCAAGGTCGACTTGCCGACGCCGCCCTTTCCGGTGAACAGCTGCAGCCGGTGCGCGAATGGATCCCCAGCAGGTGAGAGCGGTGTGATCACGGTGGTGTGGGGTTATCCCACAGCGCGGCTAGCGCCAAGTCCGGCGCGCCCCGGCTGACCAACTGCGTAGCCGCCAGGCGGGGCAGAGTGGTAAATCACTGGCCGTGGCAACGCTCGAGATCCGCCGGTGATGAACAGCCCACGCTCGAGCGCCCTGGCTTGGCTCCAGGCCGCACGTCCGCTGGCGCTGGCCAACATCGCGCTGCCTATCGTGTTTGGCGCGGCGCTGGCCTACGCCGATCAGCGCGCGTTTGCCGCGGGGCGCCTGGCCCTGGCGCTGGGGTTTGGGCTGCTCGATCAGCTGTTCATCGTGTTCGCCAACGACTACGCAGACGCCGACGCCGACCGCCAGAACCACAGCTTCAACCTGTACTCGGGCGGCTCGCGGGTGATCCCCGACGGCAAGCTGAGCCGCCACAGCGTCGGCCGCGCGGCGCTGCTGATGGCCGCGTTACTGCTGGTGCTGGGGGCCAGCGCAGGCCTCCTGCTTCAAATTACCGCATGGTTTTTTCTAACCCCGGCGGCGCTGCTGCTGCTCTGGGCTTACAGCTATCGGCCGCTGCGCCTGTCTTACCGTGGGGGCGGCGAGTGGCTCCAAGCCCTAGGGTTGGGGGTGGTCTTGCCCTTAGTCGGCTACAGCGCGCAATCGACCGCGCTCGGAGACATGAGCTGGGCGAGCCTGCTCCCGGCGTTCTTGCTCGGCTACGCCGGCAACATCAGCACCGCGCTGCCAGATGAACCCGCAGACGCTTCCGCGGGAAAGCACACGTACGTGGTGCGCGCCGGTGGCCGCCGCTCGCGGCGCGACAGCCTGATCTTGATCGGCGCCGCCGCGCTGGGCACGCCGCTCATCGCACCTCACGCTAGCTACACCGCCAGCGCTGGGTTGGTGGTGGTGTGCCTTGGGCTGCTGCTGATCAACCTGCGTAACTTGGACACGGCGGTGGCGGCTGATCGAGGCGCGTGCCGCTGGTTTGTCACGCTCAACGGCGCGGCGATCAGCCTGCTGTTCGCGGGCTGGAGTGGGCTGATGTGGCTGGGTGGCTGAGGCGCTGCGCCAGTGGCCTAAGCGCTGGCTCGCGTGAGCCCCAGCGTCTCGGCACATTCCGTACGGAGACGCTGAAACGGCCGATCCCAAACCGGAGCAGCGTCGATTAGCCAGCTCTCGACGGGCAGCTTGTGCTCCGCCGCCAAGCGCAGGTGGAGGGCAGCCTCGGCCTCGGGCTCTCGAGAAAACGTGAACGGGTTGCGTGGCCGCTCGTCCAGCAGGCGCGGATACTTCACGTCGTCTGCGTCGATCAGCGCCAGCAGCTCCTCACCGCGCCCGAGCAGGTACTCCAAGAACACCAGATCGAAGGGCCCGACCTGAGCGCGCTGCGAAGGTGCCTTACGCACCCACTTGGCCCAGTCAAAGCCATAGATAAAGTCATGCCCGTAGCAGAAACGGATCTCGGTGCCGCCGCCGAACAAATCTTGTAGCGCGACGATGCTCTCACAGGCGCGGGTCAGGTGCTGGGCCGGATCGGCTGCGCGGGCGGCGTCGCGCAGCAGGCTGGCCGCCGTGTAGTCAAAGTCCCAGAAGATGTTGCTCGGAAAATTGCGCAGCTCGGCGAGCGCGACGGCCGCGAGCCCTGAACCGAACGCGATCTCACATCCGTGCGGCACCAATGGTCGCAGCGCCTGGCCGAGGCCGAGCAGGCTGGTCGCCGACTCACGTCCGGGGCCGAGAGAGCGGCGTACGATCCCCGCTCGAGCGAGCTGGTCATCAGCCCGCGCTAGGTGACCGAGCGCCTCAGCTACGGCTGCGGGAGCGGCTGCGGGCGCTGCTGCGGGATCTGGAGGTGCGGTTGAGCCAGGCATGTCCAAGCGTATCGTCGCTGGTTTGAGCGCCGAGCGCTCCAAGCGCTGTGAAGCAAGGCCCTTAGGGCGTCAAGGCGCGTGTTGTCACGACGCCCCACCCCCGAGCCCGTGAGGCTGCTCAGACGAGCTCATCCAGGCTGCGCTCGATGGCGCCGACGTAGCTCGCGCCGAACAAGTTCAGGTGGACCAGCAGCGGATAGAGTTGATACAGCCCGACCCGCTGCTCGTGACCCGGCTGCAGGGGGTAGGCAGCCTGGTAGCTCTCGAACACCGCTGGAGAGAAGCCCCCGAACAGCTTCATCATCGCCAGATCGACCTCGCGGTGCCCGGCGTAAGCGGCCGGATCGATCAGCACCGGTTGACCTGCTTCGTCGGTGTGGAGGTTGCCGCCCCACAGATCGCCGTGCAAACGCGCCGGCGGCTCAGGCGCCCCGACCAGGGCCGCGACCCGTGAGAACAGCTTGCTCAGCCGTTGGCGCAGGGACGTCGGCGCGAGCCCGCTCTGCTGAGCCAGCGCGAGTTGAGGCTCGAGGCGCTGCGCCACGTAGAACTCGGCCCAGTCCGACGCCGCGGCGCCGCGGGCTTGGTTGCGCTGGCCCAGGCGGCCGATGAAGTTGTCGTGCTCCAACCCAAAGCTCGCGTCGCTGGGCAGCGAGCGATGCAGCGCGGCTAGCCCCTCCCCGCAGCGCTGATCGAACTCTGGCACGCGACGACCAGCGGCCAGGTGCTCCAGCACTAAGAACTGCTCAGCCGCGTCCGCCTCAGGCACCGCTAGTACCTCGGGGATACGCAAAGCGCCTGCCGCCCGCAGCCACTCGAGGCCACGCGCCTCAGCCTGGAACATGCCCCGTGGCGGGTTTGGGTTGGTCTTCACGAACACGGTGCGACCGTCTGCCAGGCGGCAGCGCAGCGCGATGTTGATGTCGCCGCCGATCAGGTAGTGGCTGCCGACGACCTCCGAGCCAAGCTGCTCAGCCACGGCGCGCCCGAGGGCCGTCGACAGCTCGCCTCCACCAAAGCTCATGGCTTGACTACGCTCACAGGCTCATCAAGCAGCGGCTCGCCCGTAGCCGCTGCCCCGTCGAGGCGCGCCACGATCTCAGCCAGTAGGCCCCGGCACGCTGCCTCGCACAGGTCGAGCACCTCTTCAAAGCCGGCGTCACCGCCGTAGTACGGATCGGGCACGCTGGCGCTGCGCGGAGACGCTGGATCGAAGTCGCGGCAATGCCTTAGTCGGTTCCTTGCGGCAGCATCCGGAGCTAGCTCCAGCAGCGCCCGGTAGTTGGCGTCATCCATCGCCAGCACGTAGTCAAAGCGCCTGAAGTCCTCAGCGCGGAACTGCCTGGCCTGACCCGTCAGTCGGACACCGCGCGCTGCCGCGTGCTTCGTCGAGCGGCCGTCTGGCGAGTGACCTGTGTGGTAGGCGGCCGTGCCCGCGCTGTCGATCACGACCTGGTGCTCTAGCCGTGCGTCGGCCACCAGCTTGCGCAACACAGCCTCGGCTGTAGGCGAGCGGCAGATGTTACCGAGGCAGACGAAGCACACACCGACTTGGTTCATGGGGGTGTTCATACCTCAATTGGGTTCATCACGCGCAGCCGGAGCACTTCCATCTGCGCTGGCACGGGCTGGCGCTGCTCAGCCAGCCAGCGCTGGTAGCCGGCGTCATCGCCCGCCTCACGGAAATGAATCAAGCCCGCCCAACCCCACGGATCATCGTGAAAAATCAGGTATAGATCTGAGATCTGCCAGCGCGCGAAGAAGGCGCTCGCCAGGTCCAAGGCCTGGCGATTGGGGCGGCCCAGATGCACCAGCCCGGCTGCCACCGCGTCCAGCATCAGATCTAGCTGGCGATCCGCTGCCCGCGCTGCGTCAAGGCTACTCCCAGTCGCCATCCAGCTGATCTAGAGCACCAGGCGGCGACGCGCCAGCCAGCCGCCAGCGCCCCACGACATCCCGGTCATCACCGCCGCCACGCTGGTCACAGCCGTACCCGAACTAGGCGTGCTCTCCTGCCTCGCTCACCGCCGCTCGCCCCCGGGCTATGAGGTGGCGACGGCAGCCATCCTCGCGGTGCGCGGGTTGGCCGACCCGCAGGCTTTGCCATGCTGAGGGGCGAGGCGCGCAGTGGTCAGCAGCGCAGACGCCACGGCGTTGCAGGACTTCAATCAACCCGAGCGCAGCCCGGCCCACACCAGAGCCGCTGCGCACAGCGCCAGGGCCCCAAGCCAAACCCCAGCGTGCAACAGGCGCTTGTACTCGCCTTGCGCCGCGAACTCGCTAGTCGTGGCGCCCGGGCTGACGCGCAGCGCGCGCGCCGCATAGACCAAGGCGACCAGCGCGCCAGCGCCACCTACGTAGCCAGCCTTCAGCGCGACCAGATCACTAACAAACCACGCGGCAGCGCCGAGCAGCAGCGCGCCCTCAGCCGCGCGGCGCGTGACGCGGTTGCCAGCCAGGCTAGCCAACGTGCGCTTGCCGCCCTCACGGTCGCTGACTTCATCGGACAAGCCACTGGCCACGGCGCTCGCCAAGCTAAGCAGCGCAAAGCCTGCCAGCGGCCACAGCCAGCGATCGCAGAGCGCGCCGCGTTGCATGTAGAAATTGAGCCAAGGCAGCGCGACCCCCACCCCCAGCATCTCGAGCAGCTCGCCGCCTCCACGGTAGTTGAGCTTGAGCGGCGGCAGGCTGTAGGCGACAAAGATTAGCAGGCTAGCCACGCCAAAGCCCGCCAACCCAGGGCGTGCGTCGCCAAGCGCATCGGGGCGGGCGGCGAACCACAGCTGCCCCCCGACACACAGCGCGGCCGCGGCCAGACCAGCGCCGAGCCCCACCTTCAGCAGGGCAGACGCGGGCAAGATGCCGTCGGGGATGGTCTTGGGGCTGCATCCGTTCGGAAACATTTGGCGCTTCAGCCGATCCACCGCCTGATCGCCCCAGTCGTTCAAGCAGACGATGAACACCAGGTCACACACCACGAACCCCAGCCCCAGCAGCAGGGCGCGCCACTCCAAGCGACCAGCAGACACCGCGCCCAGCACCTGCCCTAGCGCGCAAGGCACCAGCAGCTTGGGCCAGCTCGCGGGCTTCAGCGCGTAGCGCCAGCGCTGGGAGCCGGTCCATTGCGCAAAATCCACAGCCCGCCTGGTAGCACGCGGGCCCCGCTGCAGCCCGGACTTGTCGCAGGCGCGCTGGCCGGTTACCCAAGGCCAATGCGCCGATCTGCCGCAGCCCTCCAGCGCGCGCTGTGCCTCGCGGCCTGCGTCGCCTTGTTCGCGACCGCTGGCTGTCACCGAGCCCTGGAGGTCACGCCACGCACGCTGCTCGACGACGGGCGCGCCGATCCGATGCACGCCTTCAGCCGCTACCGGGGCGGAGTGCTCAGCGTGGAGGGTCTGCTGGTGTACCGCGGCATGCGCCCGCTCGACTCGCGAGCAGGTGCTTGGGATGGTCGCACCAGCAAGCGCGGGATGGAGAGCACGCACGTCCCGTACATGGTGCTGCGCGACCTCGCGGTACCTCAGAGCGGCGTCGTGGTGTGTTACTTCACCATCGACGAGCTAGACGCCGTGGCGGCGGTCCCACTGAACACCCACGTAAAGATCCGCGGTAAATTTCAAGAGTATTTCAGCGCCCAAGGCGAGCACGCGGTCGCGCTGTACGAGTGCGAGTTGGCCGGGCTGCGATGAGTAAGCTCGGGGCTGCCGGGCTCAGCGTGAGCCGCTGTTTCCGTACAGCAATTTTAGCGCTCAGCGCCGTGTCCGCCGTCGGCGCGTGCGCGCGCAGCTCTGAGCCAGCCGCGACGGAGCGCCCCAAAGGCAGCGCCACAGCAGCCGCAGCAGCCAGCGCGCCGCCGAGCCGTAACAGCGCTCGAGCGTTGGCGCCCGACGCCGGCACCGGCGGCGATGCCCAGATAGCGCCGCGGCCTCTGGGCCAACACTGGCTGCAGCAGTTGCCGCAAGGCACCACGCAGCTGGTCCGCGTCGCGAGCCCGAGCTGGGGAGCCTCCGACGCGAGCCTCGAGCGCTACGCCCTAGAGGACGGCGGCTGGCGGCGCGTGGGTGAAGCCGAGGGCGTGGTGATCGGCAAGGCGGGCCTCGGCTGGGGCCGCGGCCTGCACCGCGCTGAGCCCGACGGTCCGCAGAAGGCCGAGGGCGACGGGCGCGCCCCCGCCGGGTTGTTTCGCCTCAGCCACAGCTTTGGTCATGGTCCAGGCGCTAAGCTCGACACGGGCCTGCCCCACACCCCCGTGAGCCCGAGCTTTCGCTGCGTCGACGATCCGCGCTCAGCGCGCTACACGCAGATCGTCGACGTCGCCGAGCTCGCTCGCCGCGGGGAAGCGCTCGACTGGCAGAGCGCCGAGCGCATGCAGCGCAGCGACCCGCTGTACGAGATCGTGATTTTAGCCGACCACAACCCCGCGCCGCCGGTGGCTGGGGCCGGCAGCTGCATCTTCCTGCACACCTGGCGCTCGCAAGGCGCGACCCCGCGGCCTACGGTGGGCTGCACCGCCATGCCTCGCGCGGCGCTGCTCAGCCTCGCAGCTTGGCTCAAGCCAGGGGCGATCTTAGCGCAGCTCCCAGCGCCTCAGCTGCACCGCGAATGAGCCGCTTCATCGATGCCGTACGGTACAGCGCTGCCGCGTGAAACGACGTGCCGCGCGAAACGACGCTGCCGCGCGAAACGACGCTGCCGCGCGAAACGACGCTGCCGCGTGAAACGACGCTGCCGCGTGAAACGACGCTGCCGCGTGAAACGACGCTGCCGCG
>CAZKDY010000054.1:4035-7612 GCA_964551615.1 uncultured Polyangiaceae bacterium | reverse complement strand
GTGAAACGACGCTGCCGCGTGAAACGACGCTGCCGCGTGAAACGACGCTGCCGCGTGAAACGACGCTGCCGCGCGAAACGACGCTGCCGCGCGAAACGACGCTGCCGCGCGAAACGACGACGTGGCGCTCACTGAGCAGCTGAGAGCGGCACGCTGGCGAAGAACGCCTTGAGCGCCGCTAAGAGCGCTGGGTGCAGCACGGGCTTCGGGTTACTGACGTCAGTCTGCGCGTGGTCCATGCCCGCGATGAAGTGAAACTCCGCGTCGTGGCCCGCCAGTTGGTGGCTCAGATCGTCGAACAGCTGTGGGCTCACGTTGCGATCCAGCGTGCCTTGAGACAGAAACATCGGCACCTTGACGGCTTTGAGCTCGCTCGGTGCGGTCGCGCTGCGCGCTGCGTAGGCCTTCAGCGCGCGCTGGGTCACCCCACCCCCAATACACACCTCGTCTGCCACGTACTTTGGGCCCGTTAGCTTGCTAAAGCAGTTGCTGAATTTCGACCTTTGCAGAAAGATATTCAGCGGGCCAAAGTAGTCCCACTGGTCTTTCCGTATGGCAGAGATGCGATCGAGCTGAGCCAGCAGCGCCACGTCAAAGCCCTCGAACAAGCCCGAGAGGCTGACCATGGCGGCCACCTGCGGCAGCTGGTTGGCGATGAACGGCGCGAAGCCGCCACCTTGGCTCACCCCCACCACCACCAAGCGCTGCGCCGCCACGTCGCTGCGGCTGGCCAGGTACTTGAGCGCGTCTACGGCGTCGGTCTCAAAGTCTTGAAAGCTGAACAGCTCAGGCTTGAAGCTGCTGGCGCCGTAGCAGCGCCCACAGCTGCGCTTATCGTAGCTGAGCACGATAAAGCCTTGGTTCGCCAGCCACGCCGCCAAGGCGTCGAACACGGCGAAGTTGTCAGACAGCTTGCGCACCAAGTCGCCGGGGACCGTCAAGTGTCGATCCAGCGGGCCGCTGCCGTGGACCAACACCAGCGCTGGCCGCTTGCCTTCAATTCCCTGCGGTAGTGAGATCGTGCCGGCGAGCTGCGCCAGGCCCTTCTGCGGGATGGACGACTCGAACGTCACGTCCTCGGTCAGCACGCTGCTCGGGACGGCGGCTTTGCAGCCCTGCGGCGTGGGCAGCTGATTCAAGCCGCAGCGCTGAGCAGGCGGCGATTTGCGCCCAGCCGCGCGCTCGAACGCCGGGTACGCCGCGCCCACGCGCTGCAGATCCGTCGCGCGCATGCTGAGCGCCGTCATCAGCACCAGCAGCAGGCCCGGCACCCCCGCGAGCAGCGCCGCCCACAGCAGCACCCGGCGCGTTTGACGCAGCTGACTGGGTGCGCTGGCCGGCGCCTCGGGGTGCGCCTTCGCTCCTGCGCTTAGCCCGGCCTCAGCGGGCGCTGGAGCGGGGCGGGTCGCAGGAGCCTCGGACATCTCTGGTGCTGTAGCTCAGCTCATCACGTGCTGCATGGCCTGACCGGCGGCGACCATCGCGTTCTCGAAGGGCTTGGCCTCAGACAGATCGTTGATCTTATCCCAGGCGCTGGCCACGTCCTCGATGGAGTGCTGCTTGAGGCTGACGCCTCCAGCCTCCACGATGGCCACGCGGCTGATGTAGCCGCCGCCCACGGCGTAGACCGCGCCGGTGCTCGGGCAGGCTTCAGACGACAGGAACGCGACCAGGGGCGACACGTACTCAGGCAGCAGCTTCTCCAGCACGTTGGGCGGCATCACGGTCTCGGTCATGCGGCTCTTGGCGATGGGCGCGATGGTGTTGACCTTGATGTCGTACTTGGCGCCCTCGATGGCCAAGGTGTTGCCGAGGCCCACGATGCCGAGCTTGGCGGCGGCGTAGTTGGCCTGGCCGAAGTTTCCGTACAGTCCCGCGGCGCTGGTGGTGTTGACCACGCGGCCAAACTTGTTGTCGCGCAGCGCGCCCCACGCCGCCTTGGTCACGTTCATGGTGCCGGTCAGGTGCACCTGCAACACCTTGTCCCAGTCTTCTAGCGACATCTTCACGAAGGACACGTCACGCAGGATGCCGGCGTTGTTGATCACGATGTCCAGCTTGCCGAACGCCTCGATGGCCTTGGCCACGATCTTTTCCGCACCGGAAAAGTTGTCCACGCCGTCGTAGCTGGCCACGGCCTCGCCGCCGGCTGCCTTGATCTCATCGACGACCTTGTCGGCCATGTTGGTGCCGGCGCCGGTGCCGTCAAACGAGCCACCCAAATCGTTGACCACGACCTTGGCGCCCTTGCTCGCCAGCAGCAGCGCGTGACTGCGGCCCAGGCCGCCTCCAGCGCCAGTAACAATTGCCACGCGGTTGTCGAATCGAATCTCAGCCATGTTGTCTCCTGTTCACGCGCAGTCAGGCTGCGCCGTCGAGCTGTCAGCCCCTCGCAGCCAAGGCGAGGTCGGGGGGCGGAGGGTAATTGCAGACAGCCCGCGGCTCAACTGGAGCGTCGTTTCATTGCGCCGCGAGAGCCGGGCGCGGCCCGCAGCCACAGAACGCCGCGCGATCCGCCACCGAACCCGCCGACCGAGCCTTCAAAGTCCCAGGGTTTGGGGGTGGAGGGCGGTCAGTCGTAGCGGATCTCTAAGATCTCGAGCTCGATCTCCCCCGCTGGACGCTGCACCTGCACCACGTCGCCCACGCGCTTCTTGAGCAGCGCGCGGCCAATCGGCGACTGAAAGCTGATGCGCCCGGAGCTTGGCTCGGACTCATCAGGGCCTACCAGCGTGTACTCGCGCTGCTGCGCGTCCTCAGCTTGCACGCGCACCGTGGCGCCGAAGCGCACGCTGCTGAGCGGCGAATCACCGCCGCTCGAAGGCCGCACCACCTCGCAGCTGTCCAGGCGCTTTTGGATGAAGCGCACCCGGCGATCGATCTCCCGCATGCGCTTTTTTCCATAAATGTATTCGGCGTTCTCCGAGCGATCGCCCTGGGCCGCCGCGTCGCTCACCTCTCGCACGATCTTCGGGCGCTCCACGCTGAGCAGGTGATTGAGCTCAGCGGCCAGGCGCTTGGCGCCTTCGGGCGTCAGGTAGTAGGTGGGCACGCGGTTGACGTGTTGCATCCAGGGCGCGCTGTAAAGCATGGACGCTAGACGCTGAGAAAAGCCGCGGGGCGGCGCCAACGTCGCGGCGGCGCCAAGCGCGCGGCGGCACCAAGGTCGCGGCGGCGCCAACGTCGCGGCGGCGCCAACGTCGCGGCGGCGCCAACGTCGCGGCGGCGCCCAGCTCGCGGCGGCGTTGCTCGCGCACGCTGCCGCTTGATGCATTCATGCATAACCCCCTCCCTGCGCCGCTGCGCGCACCCCCGCGCTTGACGCTGCTTCGCGCACGCTGCCGCTCGATGCATTCATGCATAACCCCCCAGCGCCGCTGCGCGCACCCCAGCGCTCGATGCATTCATGCATAACCCCCCAGCACCGCTGCGCGCACCCCAGCGCTTGACGCTGCTTCGCGCACGCTGCCGCTCGATGCATTCATGCATAACCCCCTCCCTGCGCCGCTGCGCGCACCCCCGCGCTCGATGCATTCATGCATAACCCCCCAGCGCCGCTGCGCGCACCCCAGCGCTC
>CAZKDY010000054.1:0-3935 GCA_964551615.1 uncultured Polyangiaceae bacterium | reverse complement strand
CCTGCGCCGCTGCGCGCACCCCCGCGCTCGATGCATTCATGCATAACCCCCCAGCACCGCTGCGCGCACCCCAGCGCTTGACGCTGCTTCGCGCACGCTGCCGCTTGATGCATTCATGCATAACCCCCCAGCACCGCTGCGCGCACCCCAGCGCTTGACGCTGCTTCGCGCATAACCCCACGAGCCGGGCGGCCCCGCCAAACTAGCGCCTCCGTCTCCGACAAGTCTCCGTGTAGTCTGGCTCAGCGTATGTCAGTCAGGGTATCCAAGTACGACCCGTCGCGGCGAGACCACCTCGGCCGCTTCATGGGCCCAGATTGGACCTCGGTGAGCCAGGTCGGGGCGCTGGTGGGTGACCAACGGCTGTCTGCGGCTGAGTATATCCGTGTGGAGACCAACTACATCGAAACCCTCACCGCGATCCTCGCCGAAGGAAACGCCACTCAGTTTCGGCTGCTCGACGTCGAAGTCTACGCACGTCATGCGATCCCTGGACTACCCACGATCCCTACGCCTGCTGAGCTCGCGGCCCTCGCCCATGCCCCAGCGCGCGGTGACCTAGTCAGCCTGGTGGCTCGCGCGTGCTTGCGAGAAGAGCTATGGTGCCGCCTGGTCGCCACAGACGCCAGCTGCGAGGTACACTTTGGGTACGACTACTACCTGTACGTGACCGGCCTACAACCTAGCCGTAACGTGGTGCTGACGGCGCGCGCGACAGGCATCTTCGTCGAGGAGTTCGCGTCGCCGTACAGCGCTGGCTAGCAGTTGACTCCCCTAAACCCCCTGCCCTGGGAGGAGTTACGCGACACCCATGGACGGCTGCTGGCGACGAGCGCGCGCGACCCGCGAGGCGTTGTCAGTACAACGTTGCCCCACGGATCGCTTGTTGGCGTTCAGCGCGCCTTAGGTTCAGTTACGCTCGACTCCTGGCGCCTCCGCGCTCAGCCGGGATCACTCGCCCGCTTCATCGGCGCCGAGGACGTCGGCTTCCATGTCGTCGAGCTCGTTGTCTAGATCTGGCAGGCCGAAGTCATCGCCATCGTCCAGCTCGGTTCGATCCGCGCCGCGCATGCCCTTCTTCATCATGTCGCCGCGCAGGCCACGCTTAGGGGGGTTCGCGATGCGCTCGGCCAGCTTGCCGCGCTGGTCCGCGGTGAGGATGGCGAGGAACTCGTTCATGCGCGCGACGTGATCTGCGAGCTTCGGCTGCTGCTTCTTGGCGTGGCCTAGCTCAAGCTTGGTGGCGTCGAAGCCGTCCTTGGCGAAGGCGTCGAGCAGGGCGGTCGTGCGCGCCTGCATTTCCGCATGCATTTTCTTCATATCCGGGCGGTCGGGCTGGCTGGCTTTGCTCTTCTCGATCAGCGCGTCGACCTGCTTCTGCTGATCGTCGGTCAGCTCCAGGCCGCGGGCGAAGCGCGCGAAGCCCATCCCCATCTTGCCGCCGCCCATGCCTTTGCCGCCGTGCATGCCCTTCATGCCGCCGCGCATGCCCTTCATGTCGTGCATGCCCTTCATGCCCGTGTGACCGGGCATGCCTTTCATGCCTGCGTGGTCGTCGCCGCCCTTGGCGTCGTCGGCGCCCTTGGCGTCGTCGGCGTTGGCGTCATCGTCAGCGCCAGCCTTGGCTCGCTCTTCCATCTTGGCGCGCATGGCCTCCATCTGCTTGCTGCGCTCGGCCTGCTTGGCTTTGACCTTGTCGACTAGCGCCGTGCGCTGCGCCGGCTCTAGCGCGGCGTGCAGCTCATTCAGCAGCTTGGCTTGCGCCGCTTGCTTAGCCTGGTGGCGCGCCTGCATCGAGGCCATCTGGGTCTCGAACAGCTTCGCGTCGACCTTGCCGGTCTTCACCGCTTCGCTGAGCGCCTTCTGCATCGCCTCGCGACCCTCGCGCTTGTCACCCTCGGGCCTCTCTGGTTTCAACGCGGAAATTTTCTCTCTCTGCTCAGCAGTCAGCTCAAGGTCACTGAGCGCGGCGCTCAGCAACATGCCGGCGGGGCCGCGATCCCGCCCGAATTTGCCGTGACGGCCCTTGGAGAACTTGCCCTTGGCAAATTTGGCTTTCGAGAGCTTGCGTTGGTCGACCTCTGGGGTCTCGGGCACGGCGCTGGCCTCAGCCTTCTGCGTACCCGTGTCGGTGGGCGTCTCTTGTGAACAGGCGAGGGGCACCAGCGCCACGGCTAGGGCTAAGAGCAAACTGCTGGATTGAATTTGTCGCATAGATGGCCTCTAGGTTTTCCTTGGTAGGTGCTCGTCTTGAGAGACGGTCAGTCGTGCTTGGGTGGATCCACCGGGTCTTGCGCCGTCGCGGCGCGAACATGAGACGGTACCTGGTGGCTGAGGGATCAGTGAGGATGCCGCGGACGCGTGTGTGTTAACCCTGATGAGCGCCGTGGCAGGCTAGGCAAAGCGGCTGCTCAGGCGGCCGAAGACTCAAGTGCTCGGGTTGACGCACCCCGACCCACATCCCCTACGCCTCACCCACTAAATCGCCAGCTCAGCCCGCTCTCGGCGCCCCAAGTGCTTGAAATAGCAGGCCAAGCCCTCCGCCTCCTCGCCAAACCGAAGCGTGACATGGCGTCAAGCTGGCGTGCCGCTCGCGCACACCGCTGACAGGTCCGTCAGCCTGCGTGTTGCGGCGCTGCGCCCTCGTCCCGCGCTGGCTGGGTCAAACCCCTAAAAAATAGCGGGTTTGGCCCGCGGCACACGGCTTGCTGTAGCTTCTGAACATGAAACGCATCGCTCGCTGGTTACTTCCCCTCGGCCTGTTGTTGTTCCCGAGCCAGGCCTTGGCCGGCGCCTCCCTCGACGACGAGGACACCAGCCCATGGGACCATGGGGAGTTCACCATGGGCTTCATGGGTGGGCAGCGCAACTTCACGGAAACGAACTTCAGCCAGGTCGGTGACGGCGAGCGCTTGAACCTAGACGCGCCGATGTCCAGCGCCCCCTACGACGGCGTGACGACCCTCGGGTTGCGCTACGACCTGCGCTTGGTGGTCAGCTACATCCGGATGACGGCGGGCTTTGATATGCCCTTCGCCACCTACAACACGGGCGACACTACGCAGGCGTATCAGATCGACGGGCAGGCTCGCCAGGTCACGTCGCGCTCCCTCAGCATGCGCGGCTTTCGCTTTGGGATCGGCGGCGAAGTGCCCACCGGCACCCCCCTCACGCCGTTCGTCGACGTGATGGGCACCGTCAACTTCCTGGACACCACCCTGGTGGTCGACAACGCCGCCTACGATTTTGAGGCCACGAGCTTCGGTTTTTCCGCACGGACAGGTGTGCGACTACAGGTGCGGCGCTGGTTCTTCGCGCAGCTGGCCGGCGAAATCGGCTTGAAGAGCGACGTGGTGTGGGGCGGTGAGCTGTCGGTAGGCTTCTCGACGCCCTGAGCTTGAAGTGCTGCTCGGCACGGAGATGCTAGTGCTGCTTCGCGTGCCCGCTGTGGCTTCGCCTAGTGGCACACCAGGCTCGCTACACGCCCTTCGATGTGGTGCTAGGCGTGTCCTTCGCCAACCTGTGATCGCCGCGGCGCAGGGTTATCCACCAGTGCATAATCCTGACGGGCGCCCGCAACGACCAAACACGGCGCCCGCCGCATTATCCACCAGTGCATAATCCACGGGGCAGCGGGTTACCCCGCGGGGCGCCTAGCGCCTAGCGCCTAGCGCCGCCTAGCGTCTAGCGCCAAGCACCGCCCTGCGTGAAAGGCCCAAACACACCGCCCGCCGCATTATCCACCAGTGCATAATCCTGACGGGCGCCCGCAACGACCAAACACGGCGCCCGCCGCATTATCCACCAGTGCATAATCCACGGGGCAGCGGGTTACCCCGCGGGGCGCCTAGCGCCTAGCGCCTAGCGCCGCCTAGCGTCTAGCGCCAAGCACCGCCCTGCGTGAAAGGCCCAAACACACCGCCCGCCGCATTATC
>CAZKDY010000053.1:0-28427 GCA_964551615.1 uncultured Polyangiaceae bacterium | reverse complement strand
TGAGCGAGTAGTTCCCCGAGCTGTGCTTGAGCGCCTTGAGCACGCGCGCGGCGCAGCCGACGGGGTACAGATCTTCGGCTGACGGATCGTCCGTCGAGGGATCGCGCTGCGCGAAGATCGCGATGACTGGCGACGGCAGGTTGTGCACGTCCTCCACCAGCGCCACGGACTTCTCGCGCCCCACGTCAAACGGCGCCACCGCGCCGGGAAACAATACGGCGTTGCGGATGGGCAACACCGCGAGCTCGTCCCCAAACTGAATTTCTTCCTCGCTGGGAGGTGCTGGCGTTTTCTCGTCGCTCATAGATGCTCCTGGGTAGCGGTCAGACTCTAGCGGGCTCGCGCAACTTCAAGCGCAGGAAGAATCGATTTCGTGCTGGGCCATGACGACTACCCCCGCCGGCGTTTTCACGCGTTCGAGAGATCAAATCAAGCGCGCGCTGTAGCGCCACGCGCGGTGCTTGTTTGGGGCTTAGCCTAGGCAAGCGACAGCCCGCCACGTCGCGCTCCGGAGCTCGCGCGCTGGCTGAGCCCCCTCCACCCCCAAAAAAGCCACACAATCACGCACCTAGGGGCTAAACATGCGGCGTGACTCGAACGGTGTTTTTTGGCACTCCGGGCATCGCCGTGCCCGCCCTGCGCGCGCTCCACGCCACAACCGATCTAATTGCCGTGGTGTGTCAACCCGATCGGCGCGCGGGTCGCGGCATGAAGCTCACGGCGCCCGCGGTGAAATCGGCGGCGCTGGAGCTGGGGGTGGAGGTGCACCAGCCCGTCAAAGTGCGCACCGGCGATCTCGATCAGTGGCTGCGTGAGCGCGAGATCGAGCTGGGCGTGGTGCTGGCGTACGGGCGCATCTTGCCGCAGCGGGTGCTGGACGCTCCGCGCCTCGGCTGCGTGAACTTGCACGCCAGCTTGCTGCCCGAGCTGCGCGGCGCGGCGCCCATCAACTGGGCCATCATGCGCGGCGCGACCAAGACTGGGATCTCGCTGATGCAGATGGACGCAGGCCTCGACACGGGCCCGGTGTTCACGACCAGCGAGCTCAGCATCGCGGCCACCGAGACCGCCGGTGAGTTAGCAGAGCGCATGGCCCTGGCCGCCGCCCAGATGGTGGAGCGAGAGCTGCCGCGGGTGATCGCGGGAGAGCTCATCGCGACCGCTCAAGATCACGCGCGCGCCTCTCACGCGCCGCTGCTGGACGCAGCCACCCTGGCCGTCGACTGGAGCTGGTCAGCCAAACAAATCAGCGACTGGGTACGCGGGCTCGCCCCAGCGCCGGGCGCTCGCACCACCCGCGCGGGCAAATCGCTCAAGCTGCTGCAGGCCCAGCCGAGCCAAGCGCGCTGCCCGAGCGGTGCGCCGGGCGAGGTCGTGTTAGCCGATCGCTCCGGCTTGATCGTGAGCTGCGGAGTCGGCCACCTAGAGATCAGCCGCGCCCAGGCTGAGGGCCGCAAGGCGCTCAGCGCCGCCGATCTAGTCAACGGTCGGTTGCTCAGCTTAGGTGATCGGCTCGGCAGCTAACGGCGAAGCGACTAGCAAACGCGGCCAATCGCAAGGGGTGCGCTAAGCTGGCGGGGGCCGCGAGGCGAGCGGCAGGATCGATGACCGAAACGACTCAGGCGACCAACCCAGCGCTCCAGCTGATCGACGAGATGAGCCGGGAGTTTCCCGCGTTTCGCATCGTCCCCAAGGCGGGCAGCCGCCTGAACTTGGCCATCGATCGCGCCCTACGCTGCCTCACTTTGGGCGGTCAAAGCAGCTACATGACTGAGTATTTCACGGTCCTCGGCGACACCCTCTACACGCCCCCCGGCTGGGAGCAGATGAGCCCTGCTGATCAGGTGATCTTGCTGCGCCACGAGCGCGTGCACCTGCGTCAGCGGCGCCGCTACACCAGCCTGGGCATGGCGTTTCTATATCTGTTTCCGCTGCTGCCCATCGGGCTCGCGCTGGGGCGCGCCCGGATTGAGTGGGAGGCGTACCGCGAGACCCTGCGCGCGACCCATGAGATCTACGGCCTCGAAGCCGCCCAAGACCCAGCGCTCAGGCGCAAAATAGTTGGCCGCTTCACCGGTCCAGCATACGGGTGGATGTGGCCATTTCCGCGCAGCGTTGGACAGTGGTACGACCAAGTTTTGTCGGAGTTGGAGGGGCCGATCTGCGCCGATAAGGCTAGGCCCGCGAAGGAGTATCGCTCGTGAGTGGACCTGTCGTAGGCATCGATCTCGGAACCACCAACACCGTGGTGGGCATCGTCCAGGACGGCCAAGCCAGGGCCGTCACCGACGCAGCCGGCGACTCCCTGATCCCGTCGGTGGTGTCATTTCATCCGGGCGGAAACGTTCTCGTTGGCAGCCAAGCCAAAGAGCGGCGGCTGATTGACGCCGCCAACACCATCTATTCCATCAAGCGCCTGATCGGGCGCTCGTGGGAGAGCGACGAGGTCAAGCGAGCCCGCTCCCGGTTCCCGTTCGAGATGCGGGAAGGTCCGGGCCAGGCGGCGCTGGTGGTGGCGCGTGGCGAGACCTACACCCTGCCAGAGATCAGCGCGTTCGTGCTGCGCAAGGCCAAAGCCATCGCCGAACAGGCGCTGGGCGCGACAGTCGAGCGCGCCGTGATCACGGTGCCGGCCAACTTCAACGACCTGCAGCGCGCCGCCACCAAGGTCGCTGGGCGCGTCGCGGGCCTCGAGGTGCTGCGCATCCTCAACGAGCCCACCGCTGCGGCATTAGCGTACGGATACGGTAAAGGCAGCACTGAGCGCATCGCCATCTACGACTTTGGTGGTGGCACCTTCGACGTCACCCTGCTCGACCTGTCCGGCAACGTGTTCGAGGTGCTGGCGACCGCCGGCGACACCTTCCTAGGTGGTGACGACATCGACCTGGTCATCGCTGAGCGCATGGCCGACGCGTTCCTGGCCAAGCACCGCGCTGATCCACGGGATAACCCTCAGGGCTTTGAGCGCCTGAGGGCCGCAGCCGAGCAGCTGAAGGTCGGCCTCTCGGGGCAGGCGCAGGCCGCGGTCAGCGTAGAAGAGGTCGCCCATGGCCCTGGCGGGAGCAGCCTGAACCTGGACTTCTCGATGACCCGGCGAGAGTTCGACGAGCTGACCTCACCTTTCGTGAGCAAGACCTTCGAGGTGTGCCGCGAGGCGCTCAGCATCGCCAGGCTAGAGCCCAAGGACTTCGATCAAATTCTGCTCGTTGGTGGTTCCACGCGGATTCCACTAGTCAAGGAGCAGGTCGAGCGCTTCTTCGGGCGCCCCGTGATGGAACACATCAGCCCCGATGAGGTGGTCGCGATCGGCGCGGCCATCCAGGCCAGCGCGCTCACCGGCGCAGAGCGGCGCCGCGCGGAGATACCTCGGCCACCGCTGCCCGCGGCGCGCACCAGCCAAAACCTGGCGCTCGGCCAGACCATGCAAATTCCCCCTTCAAGCGTGACGCGCGGGAGCGAGCCACCGCCGCTGCCCAAGCGGCGCACCAGCCCGGGGATCCGCCCGGGGGCCCAGACTTCGCCTGGCGTCTATAGCGGTGGCCCGGCCCATGGTCGCCCCAAGACCTTACCGCCCGGACAACGCCGCGGCTCCCAGCCGCCGATGGTGATCCAGCCTCCTGGAGGCCCCGGAAAGGAGCCTGTGCCGCACACCGCCGACGGGCCGGGGGCGACCCGCCGCCGGCAGATCACCGGCATGGGCCTCGGGGCTCCACCCCAAGCGCTACCACCGCGCACTGTGGGTGGACTAGGACCTCGTGGACGCATGCCGACCGGCTCGGGGCTGGGTGGCCCTGAGCCGCAGCGTGGCCCTGAGCCGCAGCGTGGCCCTGAGCCGCAGCGTGGCCCTGAGCCGCGCGGCCCCCAAGCGCAGCGCGGCTCCGAGCCCCGACGTATCCCCACGGGCGCAGGCCTGGGGCCGCCACCCGAGCCGCGCAAGCGCATGCCGACCGGTGACTACGGGACGCCCGGCCCCGCGGCGCGCGCGCGCCCAACGGGCCAAGGCCTCGGCGACGAGGTCGGCACGCTGATGTCTGCTGGCGAAGCCGCGCAGTCGGCACGAGACGCCGCGCGAGACAGCACCGACGACGCTTGGGCAGACGACGCGCCGCCGTTGCCGTTGGTAGGCGTCGCCGACCACAACCAAGATGACCTCACGCTCCCCGCCGCTGACTCCACCGCCGCCCGCCTCGCGCCAGGGGGCCCGCCCCCGTTGCCCAAGGCCGCAGCTGGACTGGGCGCCACCGCGGTCATCCCAGCCCTGGTGCACGCGCCCTCCGCGACCGATCAGCTGCGAGCCAAGTACGGCGACTTGCCGTTGATCATGCCAGGCGACGCCGTAAAGCCCGGGCTGGACAAGGCGACCTTGCCCAGTTCGCAGATGCCTGACCTCGGAGGGCTCGGCGACGACGCGTTGGATCTCACGGGCGCCGCCGCAGAAGACGACGACTTGGAGCTGCCGACCGCACCCGCAGATCTGCAGCCGGCGCAGCGCAGCCCGGGCGCGACCATGCGCCTGGATACGGAGTCCCGAGCGCAGTTCGCCAGCGCTGAGAGCCGCGCTACGGCGGAGCTGCGGCAGTACGCGGCCCCCACCTCAACCGACGAGGTCACGCTGGTTCGCCACGCCCTGTCCGGCTCTCCCAGCGGCGAGTTCGAATTCGAAGACGACCTCCCCGTCCCCGATCTGCCGCCCTCCGCAGAGCAAGGACAAATCGGCCGCGATCCCCTCGGCGAGACCGTCAAGCGACAGGCGCCAGCCGGCCTCGGAGCGACGCTGGCGATGATGGGTCAGGGCCCAACCGGGACGGCCCTGATGAACCAACCGCCGAATCAGCCCGTCAACTTCGCCGAGACCGCCAAGGCGATCCAGAGCCCGCTCCACGGCTTGCCTCCCCAGCGCCCGGCGATGCCAACCGCCATGGGCCTGGGCTCTCCTGGACAACCCGTGATCCACGAGATGCCCGGACATCCACGACCCGCTGCGCCGTCAGCCGCAGCGCGACCGGCGATGCCGAGCGCGCCGCTGCTCGTGGACGTCACGCCGCTCAGCCTGAGCGTAGAGACGGTGAGCGGCTACTGCGATAAGATCATCAACCGCAACACGCCGGTGCCCTGCGAGGAGACGCGGCAGTTCGTTACCGCACGGGACAACCAAACCGTGGTGCGGCTGCGCATCGGTCAGGGCGAGTCAGGTCGGTTTGAGGACAACACGCTGCTCGGAGAGCTTGAGCTGGCAGGGCTGCGTCCCGTCGCCCGCGGTCAGATCGCCATCGCGGTCACCTTCTCCCTAGACACCGACGGCATCCTCAACGTCAGCGCCCGCGACACCCACACCGGACAGGCGACCAGCGCCGTCGTGCGCCTGGTGGGCTTGGACCTGGGCGACGTCCCAGCCATGCAGGCCAGGCACCAAGCGCAGGTCATGTAGCGTCCAGCGCCGCCAGCACCGCGCGCCACTGAGCGCAGCGCTATCGCCCACAGCACGGCTACGCACACAGCCCCCAGCGCCCCCGACTCAAACCCTGACAACGCGATGATCGACTCAGAAGCCGACGATATTTCCGTAAGGATAATGCAATGGGCGGATGTCCTGGATGACGCAAGCTACTACGAGGTGCTGGGGCTGCTGGACATCGCTGATCTTCAAGCCATCAAGGCCGCGTTCCACGGCTTCGCGCTGAGCTTCCACCCCGACAGCCACCTGGACGCCGCACCAGATGTCGCCGCGGCGGCGCGGCGCGTGTTCAAGCGCGGCGCCGAGGCCTACCGGGTGCTGATGGATCCCGGGCTGCGGGCGAAGTACGACATGGCGCTGGCCCAAGGCCATCTGCGGCTGGAGGCCGGCGAAGTGCCACGCACCGCTCCCGTCGGCGAAGGCTTCGTGAAGACGCTGGAAGACCTGTGCAGCAGCGCCGCCGCGCGCCTGTCAGCCCGCCGCGCAGACGAGTATTTGAGCGCGGGTGATCTCAGCGCCGCCAAGCGCGAGCTCAAGCTCGCGCTGTATCACGACGGAAACAAAAACGCAGAGCTGGAAGAGCGCATCGACGCCATCGATCTGGCCATGTTCGCTATGGGTGACTAGCCGCCATGGCTGACTAGCCGCCATGGGCTATTAGCCGCGTGCTCAGGCCCCCATCGGGTGCCAGATCGTCTTCTGCTCCAGGAACGCCTCGATAAAGCCTGGTCCCTCGGTGCGCGCGTCGTACCAATCTAGCTCCTCGTAGACGCGCCGGCTGACTCGCTTGACGCTGTCTGCGGCGAAGTCCTCCAGGCGGACCGCCTGCTCACCGTCGACGTTCCACAGGTCAACTGCGCGCACGCCCTTGTGCCGCACCAGCGGCTCGGCCAACTCGGCGCGCGTGCCCGTCAGCAGGTTCACCACGCCGGCAGGTAGATCGCTGGTGGCCAGACACTCAGCGACCAAGATCGCGGTGCGCGGATCTCGATCACTGGTCACCACGACGCTGGTGTTGCCGCTCACCACCACCGGACACACGGCGCCCAGTAACCCGAGCAGACTCGGCCGCGCCGGAGCCAAAATGCCCACCACGCCGACCGGTTCGCTCACCGAGAAGCCGAAGTGCGGCCCAGCCACCGGGTTGCTCGAGCTGACCAGCGCCTGGTACTTGTCGCTCCAGCCCGCATAGCAAACCACGCGGTCGATCGTAGCATCAACTTCCCGCGCGCAGTCAGCTCTGCCAGGCTGCTCCGCGTCCGCCTGCGCTGAGGCCCCACGCGAGAGGCTGGCTTCAAGCTCACCGCGGCGCGACTCGAGCACCTCGGCCAAGCGGTACAGGATCTGCCCCCGGTTCAGCGCGGTGCGCTTCCGCCAGCCCGGCTGTGCCCCGACGGCTGCCTTGACCGCGTCTCGCACGTCCTTACGCGACGCCCGACAATAGTTCTCTGCTCCGTCTTCGGTCACCAGGTACCGCCCCGATTCACTGCGCACAAACGCGCCGCCGATGTACATTTTCCACGTCTTGTTTACGCCGATGCGCGACGCGGTCGACCCAGGTCGACGGCGCTCTGCGCTGAGATCTCTTCGCTCTGTCATACTTGCTCCGTATGGAAATGCATGTGGTTGCTGACGACCGCGCCACGGCGGCGAGCTAGCACGGCACGCGCTGCGCGACGCCCGATGACGTCGCCGAGCCGCTGCCCAAGCCGCCCGTGGGGGTCTCGGGGCTCGAACGCTGGACTCAGCCCCACGGACTCAGTCGACATGCAGGTACGCCGCCAAGCCCTGGCGCCCCCCTTCACGTCCGAAGCCGCTCTCTTTGTAGCCTCCGAAGGGGCTGGTGGCGTCGAACTGGTTGTACGTGTTGCCCCACACGACTCCAGCCTCAAGCTTCGACGCGATGTCGAACAGCCGCGCTGCCTTGTCGGACCAAATCCCAGCGCTGAGGCCGTAGAAGGTGTTGTTCGCCTTCTCGACAGCCTCCGCCTCCGTACGGAAAGTCAAGACGCTCAACACCGGCCCGAAGATCTCTTCCTGCGCGATGCGGCTCGACTGGGACACCCCGGTGAACAACGTCGGCGCGAAGAAGTAGCCCTTGTCGGGGAGGCTGCATGGCGGGCTAAAGCGCGCAGCGCCCTCCGCTTCGCCCGCCTCGACCAGGCGCTGGATGCGCTCGAGCTGAGCCTTGGAGTTGATCGCGCCGACGTCGGTGTTCTTGTCCAGCGGATCGCCCACGCGCAGTGAGCGCATGCGATCTTTCAGCTTGTCGAGCAGCCGGTCGTGTATGGACTCCTCCACCAGCAAGCGTGAGCCCGCGCAGCACACGTGGCCCTGGTTGAAATAGATCCCGTTGATCACGCCTTCTACCGCCTGATCCAGCGAAGCGTCGGCGAACACGATGTTCGCCCCCTTACCGCCGAGCTCCATCGTCATGCGCTTGCCGCTGCCCGCCAGCACTTTTTGGATCTGCTTGCCGACGGCGGTCGAGCCCGTGAAGGCCACCTTGTTGACGTCCGGGTGCCGCACTAACGCAGCGCCCGTGTCACCGAAGCCAGTGACGATGTTGACCACCCCAGGGGGCAGATCCGCCTCCTCGATGATCTGAGCCAGCAGCAGCGCCGTGAGCGGCGTCGTCTCCGCCGGCTTGAGCACCACCGTGTTGCCGCACGCAAGCGCTGGCGCGATCTTCCACGCCGCCATCAGCAGCGGGAAATTCCAAGGGATGACCTGGCCGGCGACGCCGAGGGGGGAGACGCCCCTACCATTGAACGCGTACTGCAGCTTGTCGGCCCAGCCGGCGCAATAAAAGAAGAAATTGCTGGCTTGCGGCACGTCAAAGTCGCGGCTCTCCTTGATCGGCTTGCCACCGTCCATCGTCTCGACGATGGCTAGCTCACGGGCGCGCTCCTGCAGCACGCGCGCGATGCGGTAGATGTACTTGCCGCGCTCAATCGGCTTCAGCCTCCCCCACTCGCCTTCAAACGCGGCCCGGGCCGCGGTCACCGCGCGATCGATGTCGGCTTCGCCTGCGTGAGCGACCTCAGCCAGCGGCAGCTCCGTGGCGGGGTTGACGCTCGCGTAGTATTTGCCGCTGAGCGGCTCCTGCCACTTGCCATCAATGAACAGCTCGTAGCGGGGCTTGAGCTTGACGTGATCGCTGCCCTCCGGCGCTGGCGCATAGGCCCACGCGGTCCCGAAATTGAGGCGCCGCTCGCCGCGTCGGCGATTGAGCTCCTCAGCGGCTGACCCAGGTTCGACCAATTTGATAGTCATTACTCAATCCTTCGAAAAATATTCGGCCGCTTCGTAGGCGCCGGTCTCCAGCTTGGACAGCTGCATCAGGACATCGTTCAGCAGCGAGCTCGCTCCCAAACGGAACAAGTCTGGGGTCAGCCAATCGTCACCCAAGGTCTCCTTCACCAACACCAGGTAGTGGAGCGCCTGTTTTGCCGTACGGATGCCACCGGCGGGCTTCATGCCGGCGCGCTGCCCCGTAAGGAAGTAGAAGTCGCGGATGGCCTCGAGCATGACCAGCGTGACGCTAGGGGTCGCCGCAGGCTCAATCTTGCCGGTGGACGTCTTGATGAAGTCCGTCCCGGCTCCCAGCGCCAAATCGCTCGCGCGCCGCACGTTATCGTAGGAGCCGAGCTCGCCCGTCTCCAAGATCACCTTCAGGTGCGTTGGACCACACACCTGCTTCACCGCGGCGATCTCATCCGCGACCTTGGCGTAGTCTCCCCGCAGAAACGCGCCTCGGTCGATCACCATATCGATCTCGTCTGCGCCGTCGCCGATCGCGCGGCGCGTATCCTCCAGCCGCACCTCGATCGCGGACAAGCCGCTAGGGAACGCGGTGGCTACGCTCGCGACCTTCACTGGGCTGCCACGGAGCGCGTCGCGCGCGACGGAAACCAGCTGCGGATACACGCACACCGCGGCGACCGGCCCAAGCTGCGGACGGGTTGCGTCTGGGACGCGGGCCTTACGACACAGCGCCCGGACTTTGCCAGGGGTGTCCGATCCCTCCAGCGTCGTGAGATCCATCATGGAAATAGCGAGCTCAAGACCCACCCGCTTTGCCTGCTGCTTGATGCTACGCTTTGCTAGCGCCGCGGCTCGGTCGTCGATGGACACCCGATCGACGGAAGGCGATGGCGGGAGCGGCGGAACCCGACCGCGCGCGCCTTGTTCATTTTGGATCCCTTGAGACATGTGCGGTTCGATCTCCAGGCGCGCCCGCCGAAAGCGGCGCGGCTCGCTGAGTGCGGGTTGGGCCCGCCCGTGTTAGAGCGTTCACAGGCTGGTGGCCCGTTGTAGTGCGTGCAGCGAGCCGAAGGCTAGCTGAGAACCCAAGGCTGCCGCTCAGCGCGTCGACCAGTCCGCTACGCGACCCGAGCCTGCACGGCTAAAACATGCCAAGTTAGAAAAATCGCCGCTCACCCCAAGCAAGCCGCAGCCCAGTGGTCAAAGAGTGCGTGCTCCGGCCCCACCCTCTCCCGCTCTGCCGCTGTCCCGGGAAATTTCCGACCGCCGCGCCAGGTTGTACGACCCGACCACACACGGCTCGCAGATCCGAAGCCGGTGGAGGCAGGGGCAGGCCATAATTCTCTGGTCCCAGGTCGCTTTCTGGTTCCGCGCAAGATGGAACGCGGACCGAAGAATGATAGAAGACCGTGCCCCTCGGCACCATCCACGCTCAGGCCAACTAGCAGTGCCCGCCCCTAGCGGCGGGAACCAGCAACAATTCGCCCCAATCGGGCAGAGCCTTCAAACTAGCTCTTCAGACCTTCACAAAACCTCGTACGTAACCTGCAAAGTCTTGAGTTCGCCTGGTAAGATTCACTCCGCGTGTGCCAACGCACACAACGCCACGTTTGCAGCCATTCCCCGCTGCAGCATTGCTTCAATCACCCGCTCCGCCCGCGCGGAGTCTGTTACACCTGGTCTCGTTGTTCAGTCTTCGAGCCTCAGAACCCCAGAAGGATCATCGTGAAGATCACCTGTCCCTCCTGTAGCGCGAAGTACTCAATCGCCGACGAGAAGGTCGCCGACCGGCTCGCCAAGATCCGCTGCCGCAAGTGCGGGACGACCATCGTGATCGACGGCAAGGTCGACCCGGCGAGCGTCTACGCAGCGGACGCGGCCCCCGAAGCCAGCTCCAGCCCCGCCGCTGCGGGAGCGGCAGCCTCTGGTGAATACTCGGTCGACTTTGGCGACAACGATCAGCGCAACATGACGCTGGATCAGCTGGTCGCCTCCTACAACACCGGAGACGTAACGGCCGAGACGTACATCTGGACCGAAGGCATGGATGACTGGCGGCCGCTCGGCGAGGTCGATGAAGTGGTCAACGCGCTGCACGCCGCCTCCAGCGAGAGCGCTGGTTCAGCGCCGGCGATGAGCGCGCCCAGCAGCCCGTTCGACACCGGGGCCAGCGCAAGCCCGTGGGCCAACGACAACGCGCCCAAGGCAGCGACGTCGGCTGGCACCGCCGATCTGTTCGGTGGCTTCGCCTCCGCGGGGAGCGAAGAGGACGTCACGACCAGCGCCCCCGAAGAGGCCCGCGGCCCTGCGCCGGCCGCCGCGACCGGCGCGCGCAACGAGTCGAGCGTGCTGTTCTCACTCAGCGCCTTGACTTCCGCTGCGGAAAAGCAGCCCGAGCCCTTTGGTGGGATGGGTAGCTCCAGCAGCCAAAAAGAAGACTCAGGCCTGATCGACCTCAAGGCGCTGACCTCCCAAGCGTCCTCGGATCAGCCAGCAGACAACCCGCTGCTCGGCACCTCGCCGCTCGGGTTTGGAGCACCCCTCGGCCTCGGCGCCCCCCTGACCGGTGGCATGGATTCCAGCCTCGCCACCAGCGCGTCCATGGCGCCACAACCCAAGAGCCGCAGCGGTCTCTACATCGGCGGTGGCATCGCGCTCGCAGCCGTCGTCATCGCTGGCGCCATCGTGTTTGCTTCAGCCGGCAGCAAGGATACCGGAGCGGCCGCCCAGCCCGAAGGGACGACCACCGCGGCGGCTGCCACGGCTACGGCCACGGCTACCGCCACTGCCGAGCCGGCTCCGACGGTGACAGCCCAGGCGCCTGCCACCGGGACGGCGACGGCAGAAGAGCCCGCGCCGAGCGCAGAGCCAGTGGCCACAGCCACGCAGAGGCCGGCAAACTATGGCAAGCCCATTCCAAAGCCAGCCGCTGCCAAGCCGGCGACCACCAGCACACCGGCAGCCAAGCCAACCGCCGACAAGCCTGCCGCCAAGCCGGCAGCTAAGCCGGCAGCCAAGCCTTGTAAGTGCCCACCTGGCGACCTGATGTGCGCCATGCGTTGCCGTGCGGGTTGACTCTTAGCTCGCGCTGCGGTCTGCCGTACGTCTAGCGTCGTACGTCGTGCCTCACAAACGGAGCCGCGCCCTGCGAGGACTTGCCTCGCGGGGCGCGCCCCATTTGGGGGCTCACGCTCACGGCCGTCTCCAGTGACGAGCGCGGGGCAGCACCGCCGGCCCCAGCTAGCGCACCGCTGGCTCGCGCCTCCGCATCGCGAAACAGGGTTCGCCGCAGGCAAACCGTTGGTCGCGCTAGGGGTCCGCCAGCGCGGCTGGCACTCCAAGCTCCAACGCGCCGCGCGGCGCCGCGTGCTCGTAGACGGCGCCGCGTCGGTCCGTGACCCCGAGCCGCATCAAGCCGTCCGCACGGATCAGCGCGAAGGCAGCACCGGCCCGAGGTTGGGTAGCTGCGGCATCTACCACGAACACCGTAACCGCCTGGGTTTGGGCGGCGCTCTTTGCTGGCCGTGCTCCGCGCTCACACGCCACCGCGACCTGACTGCTCAGGTCGGTGGCGCGGCAACGCTCGATCGCGCGGCGGTCTTCGGCCGTTTGCTTCACGTCCAACACCAGGCGCGCGGCGCTCGCTCGTACGACGTCTGAGCCGTCGCCCTGCAACAGCTTGAGCGCCTGCCCGTCAGGGCACCGCCTGCCGACGATGCGGAGCCCCGCCAGCGCGTTGGCGCGCACGTAGGCTCGCGTGTCGGCCAGGGCGCGGCACAGCTCGGCCCGCACCTCGACGCCGGTGCGCTGGCCGAGGAGCGCGAGCGCCGCCGCGGCGTTGCCGGCCACCGACACGTCGGTATCGTTCACCGCCGCCGACAACGCTGGCGCGTCGGGGGCGGTGGCGACGGCGCCGAGCGACCACACCGCGTTCGCGCGCACGCCTGCGTCGGCGTCTTTCGCGAGGCGCAGCAATGCAGACCGCGAGGTCGCGTGTTGAGCCAGCAACTCGGCGAGCTTGAGGCGATCTGGCAGCGCGGCGGCGCGGGCGAGGCGGACGAGCCGGGCCCCGGTCGAAGCCGCGGGGTTTCTAGCCAGGGCCTCTAGCAGCGCGTCACGCTCCCCTCCCCGCGTGCGATCCAGCGCGCCAAACGCCCGGTCGACCAGCTCGGGGCTGGCTGTGCGGGCGAGCGCGCCGCCCAGCGCCATGGCCAGCGCCCGGCGATCTTGCGCGGCGGCGTGTTCGAACCGCTCTAGCAGCAGCGGCGCGGAGGCGGCGCCAGCCACTCGGCTGAGCGCGACGGCGGCCGCCAGGCGAACAGAGCTGTGCTCATCTTGCAGGGCCTCAATCAAGACCGCGTCCTGGACCGAAGGGCCCAACATGCCGAGGCTCTCGATGGCCGCGACCTTTAGCCCGAGATCATCGGAGTCTTTGGCGATGGGGAGCAAGACCGCGGCTGCGCGCGGCGACCCCGTCAGCCCGAGCAAAACGACGAGCGCGCGCCGCTCGTGCTTTCGTTCTCGTGCGGATTCAAATGCCTGACGGATCGGCCCCACGGCTCGACCATCCGGCTTACCGGGATCGAGCAGCGCCCCCGCGGCGTCCACCGCTGCGCGACGCCGCGACGGATCCTCGTCGACCAAATAGCTCAGCACCAGGGGCAGGCCGCGCGCGCTCTGCAGATCGCCGAGCCCCGCCATCCCGACGCTGGGCTCCAGCACCCCCCGGCGGATGGCCGAAATCAGCGCGGCGTCAGCCCCTTGGCCACCCCATGCGACCAACGCCCGCGCGCAGCCAGCCGCCTGGGAGCGAGCGGGTTGACCCGCTAGGCATTGCTTCAACTTCGCGGCGGCGCCGGCCCCCATCTCGCCGAGCGCGCTAGCCACGGACGCTTGAGATGGACCGCCCAGCTGGCCCATCAGCGCCTCGAGCGCGCGGGACCCGCCAATCTTTCCCAGGGCAGTAATGGCCGCCTCGCGCACTTCGGGTTGGTCGCCCAGCGCGTCGACCACAGCCAGCGTGGCGTCCTCGGCCTTTAGCTCACCCAGGGAGCGCAGCGCGGCGACCCGCACCTCTTTCTCTGGATCACGCAGGGCCAGGATCAACGCGCTCACCGCGCGCTTGTCCCCTAGCTGGCCCAGCGCGCGCGCTGCGGCGACGCGCACCGGGCCGCGTGCGTCCTGCACTTTGCCGATCACCGGCGCGACCGCTCGTGGATCGCCTAGGACCGCGAGCGCTTCGATCACGGCCTCACGCACGTCGGGGTGCTTGTCGTCTAGGTGGCCCATCAAGGGCATCACCGCGTCTTTCTGTGCGGAAGCGCCTAAAGCACGCGCTGCCTGCACGCGCACACCGGGGTCAGGGTCCCCGAGCACACGGCCCAGCGGTACGATCGCGTTGCGAGATGGCGACGCCGCGAGCAGCTCACAGGCCACCGCGCGGATCTGCCGGTCGCCGTCGTTCAGCCAGCTCACCACCAGCTCACCAGCACCTTCAGGCGCCAGCTCTAGGGCCGCCTGAGCCGCGAGCACCCGCACCTCTAGATCAGCGTCTAGCAACGCCTTCAGCGTCAAGCGCCGGCCAACTGCCGCCGGCAGGTCCAGCAAGCGCTTTGCCGCGCGGCGACGCAAAGCGACCTGCGACTTGCCGAGGTCTTGCTCCACGCGCTCCGCGGTGTTCGGCCACACGAAGGCTGCAGCTGGAGTCGGTTGACCGAGCAGCGCTAGCCCCACCACCCCCAAACCTAGGAAATGGCGCAGCGATCGCCGCGCGCTCAGCCGACCCGTGGCTTGTTGACCCACGAGGGCCGCCCGGGCGCCTTGACGCTCGCGCGCTTGGCGCTGCTGCTCTGCGTGCTGGCTGGTGGGCATGCTCCGCTGAGCCTAACAGATGCCGCGTGAAACGCAGCCCGCTGGCGCGCGGCGCCTGAAAGCCAGGCAGCGGCGGCTGGCGCGGCTGGAGACGAACGCGGCGCTCACCCGCCTCGCTGCTGCGGCTTAGCTGGGGTCTGGCATACGCCGCTTGGGCAAGATCCCCTGCTCGACCAGGCTGAGCGTGAGGCGTCGCTGCCGCGGTCGCATGTACAGGTAGTAGAACGCGTTCAGCAGGACCAGCCGCAGCACCAAGTAGAGCGCGATCTGATCCAAGACGCAGAACAAGCTCACGCCAAACACCAGCGAGCCGAAGCCGAACCAGCCGCGCCACAGCTTCATGGTGGGCAGCGCCATCTCCCGGTACCGCGCGGCAAGTTCTTCGGAGTACTCCGGGAAGTCGCCATAGTCGGCCAGCCCCGGATCAAACTCGCGCATGCGCGCGCGCTGAGCCTTGACGTGGACGTAGTAGAAGAAGCGGGCGACCTTCTCGACCCAGCTGCGCGGAGGGTTGGCGGCGTAGCGGGCCTCGGCGTCGGCGATGTCTTCGGCCTCGCTGTACCCGGGCTTGGTCATGCGCAGGTACACGTTCTTGTACATGTCGTACGCGCCGGTGTGGCTCGCCCCGGTGTTGACGGTGATCACGCCGAGCAGCACCGCCAGGGCGCCGACCCACCAGGGGTCATGGAATTGCTTCCAGACCAGGTAGATGGCGCCACCCATGGCGCAGATGCTGACGATCATGTCGGCGACGCCGTCCAGAGCGCGCCCGAAGGCCGAGCCGGTGCCGCGCATCCTGGCCAGCTGTCCGTCGGCGCAGTCCCACACCGCAGACCAGAACAGGCACACGCCGCCCACCTGCACGTGATACGGAAATTCTGCCAGGAAACACGCGCCAGCCGCCACGCCGAACACGATGCTGCCCAGGGTGATCTGGTTGGCGCTGATCGGGGTGGGATAGGCCGCGCGCGCCAGGAGGTAGGCGAGCGGTCTGTGGAGCCAGACGTCGATGGGCTCCTCAATGTCGCGGGACTTGAGAGTGCCCCAGTAGCCAGCCCAGAATCCCATCGCGTTGGCGCCCTGCTGAGGGGCCTGCCGGCCCCCGCTTCAGCTGAAGTTCAGGCTCACTCCGCGTCGCCGACATGGGCGGACTGAAACGCCGGCGCCCGATTGATCACCGAGAGGTGCCCCATCAGCACTCGCTCGAAGGCCGCGATACAGCGCGTATTCTGCTCAGCCGTGCCCACGCTGATGCGCACGTAGCGCCGCGTCTCGTGGTGCGATGACAGCGAGCGGATCAGGATGCCGTGGGTCAGCACGGCCGCCACCAGATCATCAGCGCTCCACGCGGTCGCGGAAATATCGACCAGCACGAAGTTGCCGTCGCTCGGGATGCCAGTGAGGCCAGGGATGCGCGAAATCTCACGCACCAACACGTCCCGACCGGCCTGGAGCTCAGCCACGCGCGCCGTCTGCTCGGCCTCATCTTCCAGCACCGCGTGCGCAGCCGCCAGGGTGAGCACCGGGATGTTCCACGGCACCTTGACTCGGTTGAGCAGCCGCACCAGCGCTTGGTGGCCGATGGCGTAGCCGAGGCGCATGCCCGCCAGCCCGTAGGCCTTGGAGAAGGTGCGCAGCACGATGGCGTTGGGGAACTCGTGGAGCAGCGACACGTAGGAGCTACCGTCGCCGCACTCGACGTAGGCCTCGTCGATCACCGTCGGCAGCCCGAGGCGCAACATACGCCGCAAATCTGCCTCGGGGATGCGGTTGCCCGTGGGGTTATTGGGGGTGCACAAAAAGATCACCTTGGTGCGCTCTGTAACCGCGCGGATGAGTGAGCCGACGTCGTGCTCGCGCTCCTCGCTCATCGGCACCAGGATTGGGATCCCCCCAACCGCGCGACAACGCGCTTCATACATGCTGAAGGTCGGCACGCTGAGCAGGACCTCCTCGCCTGGCGCGACGAAGGTGCGGATCACCACGTCGATCAGCTCGGTCGAGCCAGCGCCGAGGATCACGTTCTCACCGCTGAAGCCGTTCTTAGCGCCGAGCTTCGCGCGCAGCTGGGTGGCGCCCGCCGGGTACAAGTTACCCCGGGTCGCGGCCTCGACGATGGCCTGCAAGACGCGCGGGCTGGGCGCGAACGGGCTCTCGTTGCTCATCATGCGCTGCACGTCGCCCTGATCGGCGATGGCGAAGTGGTCTTCGTTGTAGGGCTTGGCCGCGCGGACCCAGCTCGGCGCGAACAGCTCCATCGCCTCGGGGTCGACCGCTGGCAGCCTGCCAGTCCCTGGCTCATCGCCTAGGTGATCGCCGAACACGTGGATCATGGTCTCTGCCTTGGCCAGCGCCTCCGGCGTGTCCACGTCGATCCAGCGCGCGTCGCCCACGTCGCAGGCGAAGAAATCACCCCGGTGGGCCAGCGCCAACACGCCGTCGCTGAGCGACGCGTCGCCGCACGCCTCATACACGCGCTCTAGCTCATCCATCAGCTCAGGGCCGATGCGAAACACCCCGGTGTCCAGGCAATCATAGCCTTCAAGCTCTTTGCCGATGTTGACGATGCGCCCGTTGGAGCGCCGCACTTTGGTCGCGTCGTCGAGATCGAAGCAGCGCTCAATGTCGTAGTCCACGCCCAAGCCACACGCGCCCGCGGGGAGCTCAGCGGACAGCAGGCGCCGCACCAACTCCGGAGAGTACAGGTGATCCGACATCGAGAGCACACACGGCTGATCCACCCACTCGCGGGCCGCCAACAGCGAGACCCCGTTCTTCTTCAGGTAGTCCGGGTTCTCGACGAAGCGCAGGGTCAACGCCAGGCTGGGTTCGCTGACCAAGAGCTGACGGATCGCGTCGCCCTCGTGCCCGAGCACGATCACTGCCTCACGGATCCCCTCGCCCTGTAAGGTGCGCAGCACCCGCACCAGCAATGGAACACCTGCTACCTTGCGGATCGGCTTGGGCGTCGCGTCCCCGTCTTCACCTAGGCGGGAGCCGGTTCCGGCAGCCAGAATGATGGCACGAGTCGGGCGAAGTTCGTTCATGGGGTGGCTTTCAAGTCCAAGCAAACAATGGAGAGAGCAAGACAGACTGCGCGTGTTGAAGGGGCTGGGCTGCGGTGGGAGCTTTGAGGAGCTGAACGGGTCGCCGCCTCGCGAGGCGCTAATCGGGCTGGCTTAAGGTCGCTAAATGCCCCGCTTTGGGGGCCGACGAAAATCTGGCAACAGTCTGGCGGCGGGGAAGTAACACGCAGCGCGTCACGTGGCCAAATCCTTTTCACTTCGCACAGTTAGCCGCTTTGGAGGTGTGGTTCGCAGGCACAGTGTTGCAAGCACGGCACACCCCGCGTGCTGCCGCTGAGGCGTCCTGCGACCCAGGAAAAACATCCCTGGTGTCCATGACTTGCGTCGTTCACCGGGGCGTGGGGTGGAAGATTCGAGGTGCGCTGCAAGGCATAGAGCAAGCGGAGTGCCAACGCTCCGAGTGCGTCACCTGCTACGCACTGGCCGCGGGATGGCCGGGCTGGGGTGGATCGAGGCGTGGCGGGGGGCTGCGTTTCCCGGCAGCAATGGCCCCCGCCAATGAGCGCCGCACGGGCTGTCGTGGTGCGGGCGGAGCGCTACGCAGCTGCGCGGCAGGAGTGCGGGGAAATCACACCCCCTGACCCAGTGGTCGCGCTCATCACGCCCTAGCCACCTGGGGTCCCCGCGCGGGCGTCGCTCAGCGCGTCGCCCGTAGCAAAGCGCGCGCGTGCTCAAGATCTTCGAACGTGTCGATCTCGGTCCAGGGCAGGTCTTTTACCTCGACGGCGCGGGCGTCCAGCGACCCCTGGTCAATCAGCGCGGAGTAGACGTCCTCATAGTAGACGTCCCTGGGAGCCGCGGCGAGCGCCTGAAACAGCCGCTGAGCTAGCCGTCCGGAAACACGCTCGACGCCGATGCTCTCACCCGCCGAGCGCGCGACCGGCACGCCTTTACCGAAGCTCAGGATGCGACGACTCGTCGCCTCGACCACGACCTTCATCGCCTCTTCGTCCAGCATGCGGCTGCTGTCTACCCCCACGGCGAGCTCGCTCGGCTCCGCGTCTAGTCTGCGGAGCAGCTCAGGCTGAAACACCACGTCGCCATCTAGCTTAAAAAAGCCGCGATTTCCTACGGCTTCAGCGCACAGCGCCAGGGACACTGAGTTCTGCGTGGAATCGAAGTCGGGGTTGGGGCAGTACACCACTTCCGCGTCGGCATCAGCCAACGCCGCCATCACCGCCTCCTGGCGATAGCCTGTGGCAAGGACGATACGGGTGATTCCGTAGTGTATCAAAAGACGCACAGCGCGGCCCACGATGGTCTCGCCCCCGACGTCGACCAGCGCCTTAGGTCGATCGTCGGTCAGCGGCCTGAGCCGCGACCCGACCCCGGCCACCAAGAGCACCGCGCAGCGCGTAGGCTCCGCCGATTGTTGAGTCTGCTGATCTTGCATACGCCGCTTCGATACCGCACCTCGACTGCCCACGTACAGCCAGCTGCGCTGGGCCCAACGTCTTGTTGCGTAGCTGGGAACGCTTGTTGCTAGTCCCAAAACCCAACCCTCAAACTCCCCCTGACCAGAAATGCTCCCGGCCTAAGGACGACGCTGCTGCTTCGTGGTAGGCGGCCGGCTCCGCTTATTGCGCGCGCGCAGCGAACCACTACCCAGACTCCACGGCGGAGCCTATGTAGCGGGCACCCACGTGGCGCGCCGCTCCTTTCCGGCACCAAGCCACTGAATTGTAGAGAGTTCATCCCATGAAACAGCCCGAAAAAATCCCCACGCCCAGCGGCAAGCTCCTGGTCCTCCTGCCTGGTTTGGGCGCGGTCGCGACCACCTTCGTCGCTGGTTGCTTGTTAGCTCGCAGAGGCCTGGCTCAGCCGCTTGGCTCGCTCACCCAGCTCGGCACCATCCGCCTCGGCAAGCGCACCGACAACCGCACGCCGCGGATCAAAGATTTCGCGCCCCTCGCCGCCCTCGAGCAACTCGAGTTCGCGGGTTGGGATCTGTTCCCCGACAACGCCTACGAGTCAGCGGTGAACGCCGCGGTGCTGGAGGCCAAGCACCTCGACCCCATCCGCGAGGAGCTAGAGGCGATCAAGCCGATGAAGGCCGCCTTTTACCCGGAGTACGTCAAGCGCCTCCACGGCACCCACACCAAAGAAGCGGCGACCAAGGCCGACATGGTCGAGCTCCTGCGTAAAGATATCCGCGAGGCAATTAAAGCCCACGGCTGCGATCGCGCCGTCGCGGTGTGGTGCGGCTCAACCGAGATCTACATCGAGGCCGGCGAGGTCCACGCCAGCATCGCGAACTTTGAGCAAGGCCTGAAGGACAACCACCCCGCGATCTCCTCTTCGATGCTCTACGCCTGGGCCTGCCTGAAAGAAGGCGTGCCCTACGCCAACGGCGCGCCCAACCTGAGCAATGAGTTCCCAGCCGCGTACCAACTGGCCAAGGAGACCAACACGCCGATCAGCGGCAAGGACTTCAAGACCGGTCAGACGCTGATGAAGACCATCCTGGCGCCTGGCCTCAAGGCCCGCATGCTGGGCCTGGCCGGCTGGTTCTCCACCAACATCCTGGGCAACCGCGACGGCGAGGTGTTGGACGACCCGGACAACTTCAAGACCAAAGAGGTCTCCAAGTTGGGCGTGCTAGAGCACATTTTGCAGCCGGAGCTCTACCCGGAGCTGTACGGAAACGTCTACCACAAGGTCCGCATCAACTACTACCCGCCGCGCGGCGACGCCAAAGAGGGCTGGGACAACCTGGACATCAACGGTTGGCTCGGCTACCCCATGCAGATCAAGGTCGACTTCTTGTGCCGCGACTCGATCCTCGCGGCACCGCTGGTGCTCGACCTAGCGCTGTTCATGGATCTAGCAAAGCGCGCCAAGTTCAAGGGGGTGCAGGAGTGGCTCAGCTTCTACTTCAAGAGCCCGCTCACCGCCGAGGGCCTGTACCCGGAGCACGACCTGTTCATTCAGTCGATGAAGTTGAAGAACACGCTGCGCTGGATGATGGGCGAAGAGCTGATCACTCACCTCGGCAACGAGTACTACTAGCCCTCAGCTCCTAAGGCGTCGCCCACGCTGGGCGGCGCCTACGCTGGGCGGCGCCCGCTGGGCGGAGCCCGCTGGGCGGAGCCCGCTGGGCGGAGCCCGCTGGGCGGAGCCGACGGGCGAAGCGAGCGCTGGGCAGCGCTGATGAGCGCCCGCCCGACGCTCACCGCGTCAGATCAAGCCGCCGCGCCTGCGGATCAGCCAGTGCGCGCCGAGGCCCAGCGCCGCGAGCAGCGACCAGATCCACGCGGGGAGCAGCGCCGAGACGTGGCGCTCGGTGGCCAGGCGCGTCGCGTCGGCGCGAGGCAGCTGGGCGATTTGGTCCAGGCTGACTGAGCTGCCGCCCGTGACCGACGCGATGGCGCGCATGCGCGCCGGATCGGGCCGCGAGTCGGCCCAGGCGTCGCCGCCCTCCTCACAGGCGAAGTCTTGGCGAGTCGCGGGCGCGTCGCCCACCCGAGCGCGGGCCACGTAGCCTGCCGCGGGGAGACTGCCGACGTCGATCTCCGCCACGCCGTCTTCACCCACGCTGGCTTGCTTGACCAGCGGGGGCGCCGTGGTCGGACCCAGCGGGCTCAGCTCCAGCTTCAGCGTGCCGGCGTTCCCTGGCAGGGTGGTCAGGCGCAGCTTGGCGGGGCGCCCAGCGACGCAGGTCCCCACCACCTCTAGCCGCGCGGACTCGTAGCGGGGCTCACGCATCAACCAGCCGAGCAGGCCATCCCACAGCGCGCCATAGCCGCGGCCAGCGGCTCGCACCGCGAGCTCGCTGAAGCCGAGGCGGTGGGTGCCGTCGACGGTCAGCGCGATGGTGCGCCCATCACCGTACTCGCCTAGGGCCAGCACCGGCATCGGGCTGTTTTCCGTACGGAGACTTGGATGCTCCCAGATCACGACCGAGCCCTTGCGCGCAGCTCCGACCAGGTTCGCGCCCGGCATGCTCGGCAGCTCATCTCCGAACAGATCTCGCACCGCAGAGACGATCGGCGCGGCCTTGCCGGCGCGGGTGTAGCGCGGCGTGAAATTCTCGGCGTTTAGCGGCTGGGCGACGTCGTTCAGCTCCACCGGCAGGACCCGCCCGATGGCCGTCGACGCGTAGCCACCGGCCGCGAACGAGGCGACGCCGCCGACCATGATCAAGCCGCCACCCGACTCGACGTAAGACGCTAGGCGACCGAGGTGGGGGTTGATGCCGTAGCGCACGGCGTCGATGTCTTGCAACACGATGGCGTCGAAGGTCGGCAGCGAGTTGAACAACTCGTCCACAGGGAACGGGATCAACGCCAGCTCGTCATCGCTGCGCGTCTGCGTGTCGTCCTCGTCGGTGCGCAAGATGAAGAACGCCACCACGTCGACCGACTCGTCGCTCTTCAGCCACATGCGCAGCGCGCGCACGTCGTAGGTCGGGCGCCCCGCGACGTGCAGCAGGCGGATCCGCTCGCGCGCCACGTTAAAGCTGAGCAAGCGGCGGTTATTGGCGGCGATCGCGTCCGCCCCGGGCGGCGTGATGGCTACCTCAAGGATGCGATCACCCGCGCGATCGAGCGTGACCTTGAGCTCAACGGTGGCCTTACCATCCTTGATCTGAGCCACGCCGCTGGCGAGCAGCGCGGGCTCAATGCCCTGACGCAGCTCCCGGACCGAGATCGGGATGTCGCCGCAGGCGAGGCCCCCGTCGCAGCCGATCTCGATAGTCAGGGCGATGGGCTGGTGGGCGACCGCGGCGCCCGCTGCCTTTACCGCACGGATACTTGCGTCGCGCGGGGCGCGATCTGTAGTGCGCACCGTGTGCACTGGGACGCGCAGGCCCTTCCACGCCTGCTCCAGCGCTTCGCCCTCGGCGCCAGAGTCTGGCCGCGTCAGCCGACCATCGCTCAACAGCACGACCGCGCGGGGTCGCTCGCCGGTCTCCGCGCCCAGGCTCGAGAGCGCCTCGACCAAGTCGCTGGAGGTGGTGTGGCCGAGCCCCTCGCTCGGGCTCTCGGGATCTAGCGAGCGGGGCGCCCCCTCACCGAACGCCAGCAGGCTGATGCGAGCGTCGGCGTAGCGCTGCCGCAGCGGCCCCAGGGCCTGAAGGGCCGCGGCGCGGCGACTCTGATCACCGTCCATCAACTCCAGGCGCCTCGAGTCGTCGAGCAGCACGATCACCCGAGGCCCCACCACGCTGCCGCTGCTGACGACGCGCACTGGGCGCAGCGCCGCGGCCAGCAACAACGAGACCGCGAGCAGCCCGCTCAGGAAGATGCCGATCCCCCAACGCTCGCGACGTCGTAGCTCGACCCCCAGCAGCAACAGCGCGATCACCCCAAGGCCGAGCGCCACCCAGGTGGCGGCGCGCGGTAGATCCTCAGAGAATGCCCAGGAGGAGTTCATGGCCGAACGGGGACACCGCGCCGGATGAGCCACGCGACGTGCACCTGATCGTCCTTGTAGTCGGAGCACAGCACGTACATCGCGATGTTCACCGCCAAGCGCGTAGCGTACTCGCGCTGCATGAACCCGCCGGGTTCAACGCCGAGCGCCCAGCCGCCCGCGCGCGTCCGCGCCAAGGCGCCCAGTAGATCATGGCGCAGTAAGAGCACCTGCGCGTAGCCGCCGCGCACGATCGCGTCGACTTGCGTCGGCCCCTCCAGCCGACCATATGGACGATCTACGATGTAATAAGTCTTAAACAAGACGTGCTCAGGCTCGAGGCTGACGATCGGCGACTCAGGCAGCAGTGACTCAAGTTCCGTACGGACAGCCTTACTAAACGCACCGCCCACTGGGTCCCAGTCATCGATCAACAGCACGCCGCCCAGCTGAATAAACTGGGCTAAGCCTCGGCGCTCTGGACCCGACAGCGCGGGGGGCGCGCCTTCACCGCACCACATCACGAACGGCTCGTCGAACAGCGCCGGGTCGTCAGCGCCGACCAGCTTGGTCACCAGCCGCGCGGGCGCGCTCGTACGGCGCACCAGCTCCCACCCCCAACGCTCGGGTCCGCTGAGCCTTGGCCCCGTCAGCTCCACCCCGCCGGTCTTGAGCAACCGAGGCTGAAAGGCGCCGGCCTGGCCCAGGGCCGAAGCGCGTGAGGCGGTGAACAACGCGGCCAAGCCGGCCAACGCGCGGCGTCGAGAGAACGGGGTCGACGTCACTTTAGATCTTCGACGCGCCACACGCCGCCCTCGCGCTCGAGGCTCACTGTGTGTCCGCCCGGAAGCACCACAGTCGCCTTGTCGCCATCAACCTGGATATCGAGGGTGTCCGGTTGCTCTAAGCCGTCGACCAGCGAGGCTAGATCGCGCTCCATCGCGGCGCGGGTGTCTGCGCTCAGCACCTGCATCAGCGCCGCGTAGCTCCTGCGCGCCAGCGCCGCGCGCAGCTCGCCCAGCGCCTGCGCGGGGGTCCTCGCGCCCGCAGGGAACGCCAGCGCGGCCGTGATCTTGAATCGACCGTCTTCGATGGCCAGCACCGCGTCTTCACCGTCAATGTAGCGGACGCTGGCGCGGGCTTCGATTTGGGTCGCCGGCGAGGCCAGCGCCTGACCGCTGCGCGCTAGCTCTTGCTTGGCGTCAGCGACCAGCTCGCGCGTCCCCGCTGCGCCGTGGGTGCGCTGCGCGTCTGAGGTCAGCATGCCGTAGATCGCGGCGCTGTCGCCGCGCTTGGCCGCGTCGGCGTAAGCCGCTGCGGCGTCACGTGGATCTGGCAGCGCTTCAGCGGCGCACGCGGTGTTCAGCGCCTGCAGCCCGAGCAGCAGCAACCAGGCTGGCGCCCGCGGCCAGGGTTGATGCACCCCTCGGCTCTCACCCACTCTCGAAGTCTCGGCCCGCATCACGCTTGGGCTTGATAGCGCGGTTTGAGCGACGCGAGTACTGTCTGATGGCGAGTGAGCGGATCCTTTCCCGCGGCCCTGCGCGTCGCGCGGAGGATCCTGCAAAAATGCATCACCTCCTGGAGTCTGGCCAAGCGAACACGGCTCCGCTAGCGTTGGGGCGCATGCAGACTCACCAAGCTGGTAAGCGGTCAACCCCAATGGCTCCGGGCGCTGCCCGTGCCGGAGCCGGGCGCTGGGACGAGGCGCCCTCAGGCCGCGCTCGGCGTGGCGAAACCCAGCGTCTCGGCCGCGCGCTGCGCCAGCTGATCCACGCCCTGGCGGCGGTCGCAGCCTTGACCGTGGTCCCGCTGGCTGCCACCGCTTGCGGGGGTGAGCCGCCCCGCAGCGCACAAAATTTGCGCGCGCTGGATGAGCGCCGCGCCTTGCAGTTGATCGCCGGCGTGGTGCGCGAGCAGGGCGAGCGCCCGGCGGGCAAGCGGATGGTCGAGATCGCCGAGGGCAAACCGCTGGAGGTCGACGTGGGGGCGGCCGGGCGCAAGTACGGCATCGCGTATACGACGCCGGCGGAGCGCGCCAAGCTCGGCGAGGCGCTGCCGACCCGCGACGCCAGCATGGGCGACGCGCTGCTCTTGGCGCGTGGCACTGGGGACGAGGCCGACGCGCGCATCTTGGTGCTCGAGGACACCAGCTACCTGTTCGACGATCACGTGGGGACCGATCACGAGAGCACGGCCATTACCGCAGAGAACCAGCTAAAGCGCGACGTGCGCGACTTTTTGGTGCGCGCCCGAGCAGAGAAGTGGCCGTAGTGGCCGACGCCGCGCGCGCAGATCGCCGGGTGCTGGCCGTGGGCGCGAGCCTCAGCCTGGCAGGCATCGCGCTCTCCGCCACGGGCAGCGCGCAGATCGGGTCTTGGCTCACCGTGGGCGCGCTGTTGGTCGTGCTGTACTCGCTGCATCGCCTGGGCCGCGCCGGCCCCGACGAGCCGATCAGCGTCCGCCAGTTGAAGCGATCAGGCAAACAGCGCGAGGGCTGACGTCGCGCGGCGCCACTCCCCCGGTCTTGAAGCGCTGGCGCCGCGACGCTGGCCGCTGCCCTGGCCGCTACGTACAATTCCACATGGAATCTCGTATGTTAATTGGTTGGGGGTGGGAGGGCACTGCGTCGTGGCGGCGCTGCGCGACCCGCGACGTGAATCAGCGCTCGCGGTCGAATCGCGAGCTGTGGGTCGCGGACAGCACCCCGTCGCCAAGTCCTCCGCTAGGGTCCACTCGCCCGCGCCGGGGATGAGGGGGGATGAGGGCGCCCCCAGAATGGTTGTCGTAGCAACTGTATTTTTGCGACTTGGGCCCATGGACAAGGAGCGCGACGAGCGACTGCTCCTGCGCCACGGTCGCTGAGCTGGACTCGACTTGGTGAGCACCGGAAAGTGATGCCAACGCGCGCGGGGGTGGGCGGGCCCTGCGTCGTGGCAGCGCTGCGCGACGGTGCTACGCGCCAGCGCCACGTCACGCGGCGCGAAAGCAGCAGGGCCTCCGCGTCCTGGAATGACTTGTTGAGCGCCGCGTTGGCCCGGAGAATGCCGAGGGGCCCGAACCCATCAGGCCGAGACCTCGTGGTTCTCGGCAATCGGACGGTACTGGTCTAAACCAACCATCGACGGGCATCCCCGCCTGCAGAGTGTCGGAGCTCCGTGCTAGGCTTTGAACATGACGAACGCGCTCAAGTTCTTAGAGGCAGTGCGGCAAGGCTCGCCCGCTGGGGACGAGTCAGTAGCAGCGTACTGGGCTCACCAGCTAGATATGTGGGTGACCGATCTTCGAGAACTTCGGAGCGCAATTCGGGGGTGGTTACAACCGCTCATCGATGGCAACGCGGTGAAGGTCACCGATGTCGACTTCCCCATCAGCGAGCCGGACCTTGGAAACTACATGGCGCCAGGGCTCACCATTGAGGTACTGGGCGAACTGCCAAGGCAAGTCGATGTGCGTCCGCGGGGCGCCCGCGTGGTCGGCGTGGTGGAAACCGGTGGTGCTCGGGTTGTCGGCGCGAGCGGTCGAGTCGATCTGGAGTGTGCTCTGCGGCGTGAGATCGTGTTGCGTTTTCGCGATGGCGGAGTGACGAATTGGTGTTCGTTCGGTGGCGGTACGAAGGTTGAAGTGGGCGAGGAGACCTTCTTCGATCTGTTGAGCAGGGTGACGAACATCCATCCGGAAGCATGAGCCCAGACCAAGCGCACGACCTTTACCGCCAGGAGCTCGCGGTTCTTGAAGCGGAAGGCCAGACTGGGAGCGCGACCCGGGATGTTAACAGTCTGTTCTACGGTCGCCCGCACGACGACTACGTCAGAGCGCTCCGATCGGTTCGTGACGAGGTCGAGGAGCGAGCTTACCTCGCGATAGTTGCCGCAACGGAGGGCGTCTTGCAGACCGACTTTAGAGCGCGGAAGCGGGCGAAAGCGAAGGCAAAATTGCGCAGTAGCGCAAAGGCGCTCCTAAAGCGCGAGAAAATGAAAGGACGCCGCGTCGAGTTGGAGGAGATCCTTGACGCGTGGTGTGACGAGCCCGGTGTTCCTAGCGGTGTCATCGGGGAGTTCAAGCAGCTCGTGGCACACCGTCACTGGCTGGCGCATGGCCGCTACTTCATCGACAAAGCTGGAGTGCCGGCTGACCCGGGTTTCGCCTACGCCCGCGCGAGGGCGCTCATCACGCAGCTTCAGGCGATAGACGCCGCATTCCCGCGCAGCTGAGGGACATGTATCGCTCGCCGACGACACCTATCAGACGCCGCATATGCTCAGAGCTGTGGGACCGACCAACGCGACCTCACGGTCTATTCCGAGCGCTCTACGTTTGCCGTAATCTTGCGCGTCACTCCGACTCATTCGTAGTCGCGCCTTGCGCGGCGGCATCCAGCGCGGGGGCCTCCAGCGCCGCGGCATCCAGCGCCGCGGCATCCAGCGCCGCGGCATCCAGCGCCGCGGCATCCAGCGCCGCGGCTCGCCGCTTGGCCTTTTGCGCCTTCTTCTTTGCCTTGGCCGCCGTCTGCTGCCGCGCACGATCTTCGATGGAAACGACTACTTCAGGGCGCGTGCGGCCGAAGCTCTTCTCATAAAGCTGCAACACGACGAGCTGGGCACGCTCAATCCCGGCGTAGCGCTCCTCAACGGCCCAGTGCTCCGCGGGCGCAGGCCCCGGAAATGCTAGCACCCCGCTCCCCTTCGATTTCGCTGCGCCGCGCGCGCCACCGCTGCTGCTTGGGAGGCCCACCCCCGCCGAGGAGCCGCACGAGGGCGTCCAGTTCACAAGGGACCGCGTGGAATCCGTGGAAGTCGGGGCGCGGAGCAGAACCCGCGACCCGCCGCAGCAGCGAGCGGCCCTTGGCGGGCGCCGGCGCGACGAACACGGACAAGTCGACGAAATCAATGGGGCAGTCTCCCTCGATGAACACAGCCTCCGAGTAATTGCCCATGAACGCGGTCGTGAAGAACGCGTCCATGCTCTGCTCGGCGAAACAAAACAGTAGCGCGCCACGGCGCTCGCGCCTGCCTTGCGGTAACGACCCAGCTCAGCGTCGCCCTTCGGCGCCGACTCCTGCTGCCGGCTTAGCTCCGGGTCGTGCTGCGCCCGGACGCAGATGGCGAACGCCACCTCGGCGCCGAGCAGCTGCTCGATGAACGTCGTCTTGCCCGCGCCGACCGGGCCCGCGACGTGAATCAGCGCGCGCTCCCTCATTGCCCCGGCTCCCAGCGGTCCATAGCGCGCCGTAGCATATTTGCCGCCAAACGTCTGGCCGCACCGCGTTGGGCCGCGGCCAAAGCTGCAACATCAAGACACGCTTTAGTTAGGGGTCTTGGGAAGTAGCCTCACGGTGAACCTCCCCCGGTTCCGTGGACAGCATGACTATGTTGCTGCCTCTACCGTCG
>CAZKDY010000052.1:0-35523 GCA_964551615.1 uncultured Polyangiaceae bacterium | reverse complement strand
GCGGCAGCGGCGGGGCGACCGGCGGCAGCGGCGGAGCGACTGGCGGCAGCGGCGGAGCGACTGGTGGCTCGGGCGGGGCGACCGGCGGCAGCGGCGGAGCGACTGGTGGCAGCGGCGGCGCGATCGGCGGCGCTGGCGGTAGCGCCGGAGCAACCGGCGGCGGCGGCGCCGGCGGAACCGCAGGAACAGGTGGGGGCGGCTGAATAGCCGACCGTCCTAGCTGCACAGCGGCGACGCAAGCCTTTCCTCACGGCAGCGCCAAGGGCGGCTGCTATGAGCAGCGTTCGCTGATGTTTCTTACGGCGCGCGCGCAGCGATCAGCTGCGCGGCCATGAGCTAGCCTCGATCATCGCTCCGCGTCACGCCGCGCGCCGATACAGCACCAGCCGACGCTCAAACCCGGTCAGCGGCCACACATAGCGCTGCTCGATCTCCACGCGCCAGCCGCTCAGCTCCGGCGCTGGCTCTTTGGCGAGCAGCACCCACACCGCGCGCCGCGCCAGCCGCGCGCCCTCTGCGAGCCACTCAGCTGGCGGCAGCGTCGCCCGCGCCAGGGCGACCGCGGCCGACTGATCGCTCAGCGCATCGGAGCGCTTCCGCAGCACCTCCACGTTGTTCAACTTCAGCCGCCCCTGCATGCTGCGCAGAAAGGCCACCCGCTTGTCCCGCGGCTCAACCAGCTTGAGGACCGCGCGTGGCAACAGCAGCGCCAGCGGCAAGCCTGGCGCGCCCCCGCCGCTCCCAACATCCAGCCACGTATTGGCGGACTCGCCTTCGCCGAGCAGCGGCGCTCCAAGCTTCGCCAACCAGGCCGCATCAGCCAGGTACAAATCCACCAGCTCGCGCTCGCTGCGCGCCGCCGTCAGGTTGTGGCGGCGATTCCAGACCACGACTTGGTCTAGCAGCTCACAAAACGGCGCCCGCGCTGCCACATCGAGCGCTGCTCCGTCGAGCGCCGCTGCGTCGAGGGCTGCGCTCTCGAATACTTGAGCGATCAGCGCATCCCACCCGGACCCCAACGTGTGAAGCTTCACCGCCATGTTGCAGCCTGAGACATGGCACAAAACTACGGCTAAAGCATGACGCCCTGCTAAGGAAACTCGTTCGCGTGGAAACTCTAGATCTCCGAATTCAAGATCTCGCGCGGCGCGCCTGGCCGTCGGCGAGCGCGCAGGTCGCAGAGATGCCTGGCGGCGCCTCGACGCGCCGCTTCTTTCGCGTGCAGAGCGGGAGCCAGTCCGCCATCGCGATGTTCGTCCCCGACGCGACCAAGCCCGACGAGATCGCCAAGACCGATGAGTCGGGCCGGCGCTGGCCTTTCCTCGAGGTCCGCGATCTGTTGGCGGCGCGGGGCGTGCGGGTCCCCGAGCTGGTGGCCGAGGCCTGCGACGACGGCCTGATCTTGGTCGAAGACTTGGGCGACGAGACCTTGGCCCGCTTCTTAGAGCGCGATCCAGGAGCGAAAGCCAGCATCTACCAGCAAGCCGTGCTCGACTTGGCTCGCGCCCAGCGGGCGCTGGATCCAGCGTGTCCCTCGCTGCGCCTACCGAGCGAGAGCATCGTGCGCGCCCGCGCCTTCGATTTCGATCTGCTCAAGTGGGAGGTCGATCACTTCTTAGAGTGGGGCCTGGAGGCGCGCGGCATCAGCTTAGCCCCGGCGGATCACGCACTATTTAACCGTGCGGCAGCACATTTAGCGACCACCATCGCCGCTTGGCCGCAGAGCTTCGTGCACCGCGACTACCAGAGCCGGAACCTGATGGTGAAGGCGACCCAGGGCGCGCCCGAGCTGGTGTGGATCGACTTCCAAGACGCCCTGTTAGGCCCTCGGGTCTACGATCTGGTGGCGCTGCTCAACGACAGCTACCAGAGCTTCAGCCGCGAGTTCGTCGAAGCGCGCCTTGAGGAGTTCGGCCGAGCCCTAGGTTTGGGGGTGGAGGAGCGGCAGCGCGTGGTCTGGGAGTTTGACTTCGTCACCGTGCAGCGCAAGCTAAAAGACGCCGGCCGCTTCGTGTTCATCGATCGCGTGCGGAACAACCCCGACTACCTCGACTTCGTGCTGCCCACCATCGACAAAGCGTTCGCCAGCATGGAGCGCTGCAGCTCAGATCCTGAGATCGCAGCGCTACATAAAATGCTGCGGCGCGTGCTGGCTTAGGGGTTGCCTCCCCCCGCTCCGGCGGCAGCCAACCGCTGAGCCGACCGTAGGTCTCCGCCGCTCAGCGCAGCGTCAGCCACTCCAGCTGCCACTCAGCGTCAAGGAAGCGCAACGTACTGCCGCGCGGCATCACGTCAGCCAGGCTCGGCGCGAGCGGCAGCAGCCGCTTCAGCGCCACGGACACGTCGCGCAGCGCGAGCACGATGTAGACGTGCGCTGTGCCCACCGCGTTGCCCACTAAGACCCCCGAATCGCCGAGGGCGATCTCGAGCTCGCGCTCCACTGCCTCGCGCAGCGCCGGGCGCTCTGGCAGCGGCGCGCTGCAGGGCAGCTTCAAATAGACGAAGGTCTCGCCCACCCGGGAGAAGCGCCGCGAGCTGACCGGCAGCCCCTCCAAGTAGCACTTCAGCAGCTCTGGGCAGCGCGTGGCCGCCATCAACACGTCGTCCATGTGCGCCCTGCTGACGCTACCGTCCGGTAACACGATCGGAGTAGAGTCTAGCAGGGTCCAGTCCTCCGACGGCGCCTGACCTAGGACATCGCTGGGCAACCCCAAGGTCAACGCTTCCACGCCGCGACCGACCAGCGCGCTCAGCTGGCTCACTGGAGCCGTCTCACCCTCCGTCGCCAGCGGTTTATTCACCACCCGCAGCGGCCCGCCCCGCGGACCGGGTGAGACCCCGATGCTGCCCACCCACTCATCCAGCACTCGCTCACCGAGCGCCGCCTCGGCGTAGCTGGTCGCCGCCTCCAGCGCGTCGACGTCTTCGTGACCTGAGCACCCCGGCACGGCGAAGCCCAGCTCCAGCAAGTGTCCGCGCACAAAACCTACCCGGACCCGGGCGCTGGAGAAGTCTCGCCCCAGCCTGTGCGTCGCGCGCTGCAGCGCTGTAAAGTGGTCCCGCGGCGGCGACAGCGCGACCACGGGCTGCCGCGCACCTTTGCTGCCCACGGGCGGCTCGCCGAGCGCCGCGTTCAACCGCCCGCACAACAGCTCGATCAATGGATACAGCTCCCGCGCGCCACCCGCGCGGATCACCAGCTGCTCAGACTCACCTAGCCAAGCCAGGTCGAGCTCGGCGTGCAGCTGCTTGAGCGCTGCGCTGAGTGGGCGCAGCAGGATAAATTCCTCGCGGTAATCATCAATAGGCAGGCCTACCAGGTCACCCCAAGCTCCGCGCAGCCTGATCGCCAAGTCATCCACCCGCGCGTCCAACTCCGAGCGGGCGCTCCGCTCCTCCGCGGAGTCGTCCATGAGGTCCTGCGCTTCGGCGGGCTCCGCGGCACGCGCACGCCCGGAATGCTGCGTCGCGTCGGCGACGTCAGTCGAGCCTCGCTTCCCTTCGGCAAAAAAAATGATGCGCATGACAACTACCTGCTTGACAGAGTGAGGGCCGCCCAATATGCTCTCCCAAGCTCATGCTGTCGAAATTTAACAACAGCCTCTCCCTCCTGGAGACGCCCAAGGCTCCGATCGGCGGAGACTTCGTTCATGTCAGCGCCTGTCGCGCGCTCATGGACCGGGTTCCTCGACAACATCGCTCCTAGCGTATCTCCGTGTAGAAGAAACACGAGGCTGCTTAGGAGACTAAGCGGCCTCGCTGCTTTTGTACTCTAGGTCCTAAGATTTCACGAAGCTGGCGTCACCGGCTCGCTCGGATCCTGCCTAAATTGGGCATGACCACGGCGAGTTTGCGCCAGCACCCCCACCCCCAAACCCGGAGAGACATGGAATGCACCACCAATCCAGGCGCTCTTGATCGATGTCAACGCCGGCTTTCCCTCGCGGAACCCTGCGCACCGGCCTGGTTTGGCGTCCGCGTGGAATAAAAACATGAAACACAAACCTAAACCCTAGGTGGCCCCCCACGTCCTTGACGCGAGCCGCGAGCCAGTCAGCGCGGCACGTTAACTGGGCTTACCGGGTGTAGCTTAGCTTGGCTAAAGCGTCGGCTTTGGGTGCCGAAGATCGCAGGTTCGAATCCTGCTACCCGGACCACTCACCTCGGTGAGACGGGAGTTGAACCGTAGTTGGCTACGGGCTTCGTTGCTAACGAACGCGCACCGTCAGGTGTGGGGATCGAGACCTCCTGCTTCCGCACCGCTATACTTTTCCACCCGGCATCTATACAGCTCAGCAGCTAACTAGCTCAGTGAGCGCAAACAACGCGCGCCGCTAGAGGCGCGCAGAAACGACACAGCAGCATGAACACCATCACTTTGTACCGCGCCGTTGGACCCGCTGAGCTCGCTGGCATCCGCGAGCGGCAAAACCGAGCCTTTCCGCCGCGCCCCCCCGACCAACCGTTCTTCTACCCCGTGTGTAGCCTAGAGTACGCCGAGCAAATGGCGCGCGACCGCGACGCTCAGGCCGAGGGCGTCGGCTTCGTCACCCAGTTTGACGTCGAACAAGCCTTCTTGGCTGACTACACCGTCCAGCGCGCCAACGCCTCCCAGCATCGCGAGTATTGGATCCCTGCGGAATGCATTGACGCGCTCAACGCCGCGATCGTGGGCAGCATCCGCGTGATCCGCCGCTATGTGGCGGCGCCCAGCGCCGAGCAGCCCAGCGTCGCGCAACCCAGCGTCCAGGCGCCCAGCGCCGAGCAGCCCAGCGCCGAGCAACCCAGCGTCCAGGCGCCCAGCGCCGAGCAGCCCAGCGTCGAGCAGCCCATCGCCCGTTACGCGTGAGCTGGCCGACGTACGCCTCGACCACCCCCAAGAAGACACTCAACGACGCGCGCCTTGGGGGCGCGAGCCCAGTGAACTTTGCTGCGCCGCTGGCTTGACCGCCGAGCTACGCAGCCCGCAAAGCGCCCAGCCATGAGCCTGAAATACGCAGCGCGACACATCGGCGCGAACCACTACGTCTTGCCCAAGACCAGCGGCATGCTGGTGGACGCTCAGGCGTTTCTGTCCGAAGCCCTGTACGCCGCCAGCGACGAAGCGCTCTGGGCTCAAGTCGCCAAGGCCGCCTCTTACCCCGGCGTGATCGGCGCCTACCTGATGCCAGATTGCCATGTAGGATATGGCGTCCCGGTCGGCTGCGTGGTGGTGACGAGTGACACGCTGATTCAAGGCGGGAGCGGCTATGACATCAGCTGCGGCGTGCTGTACATGCGGGTGCCGGGCCTCCACGCCAGCGACGTCGCCGATCCAGCGCTGCGTCGTCAGTGGATCGATGAGGTCGAGCTGCGCATCGCCACGGGCGTGGGCGCTGGGCAGCCGAAGCTCGCTCCGGCGCTCAAGCGCACCAAGCTGGACGACATCCTGCGCTTCGGCGCCCAGGCCATCGGGGTCAGCGCAGACAAGTGCGAGCGCCAGTACATCGACATCCCTGAGGCAACAGATCTCGGGCTGATCCCGAAGGCCTACGCCAAGGCGCAGCCACAGCTCGCCTCGGTCGGGGGTGGCAACCATTTCATCGAGATGCAGGTCGACGAACAGTCGGGCGAGGTCTGGGTGATGGTGCACTGCGGCTCGCGCGGCTTCGGCTGGCAGACCGCCAACCACTTCTTCTACGAGGGCGCCAAGCTACGCGGCTTGCCCGCGGCCAAGCGCGATCAGTCGTGGCTCGGCATGGAAGAGCCCTTGGGCAAGCAGTACTGGGCGCATCACAACGCCGCGGCCAACTACGCGGTGGCGAACCGCCACTTGATCGTGCGTGGCATCGACGAAGCCCTCGGGGCGGTGTTCCAGCAACGCGGCGAGGTCTACTACGAGATCAGCCACAACTTGGTGCAAGAAGAGACGCTCTTGTTGCCCGACGGCAGCAGGCAGAAGGGCTTCGTGCACCGCAAGGGCGCGACCCGCGCATTTCCGGGAGGCCACCCCGACCTCAAGGGCAGCGCTTGGGAAGAGACCGGCCACCCGTGTCTGATCCCGGGCTCGATGTACCACGGCGCCGCGATCTTGTTCGCTGCGCCGGGGGCCACGAAGTCGGCCTGCTCGGTGAACCACGGCTCAGGTCGCCTGCTAGCCCGCGGGCGCGCCAAGCGTGAGCTCGAGCCGCGTCAAGCCGAGATCGACGGCGAGATGCGCGACGTGGAGCGCGTGCTCGGGGGCGTCCAGATCAAAGGCATCTTGGCCAACACGCGGCGCACCCCGCTAGATGAGTGCGCCCACGTGTACAAGGACCTAGACGAGGTGCTGGCGGTGTTGGAGGCCGAAGGCATCGCCAAGGTAGCCAAGCGCCTGTACCCCGTCGCCAACATCAAGGGCATGGACTGATCGAGACAATCGGGCGTTACCCAGGTCTACGGGACAGCCAATTCACTAGTCCTTCAGACGCCCACGCTGCTAGCATGCGCGCCATGCGACGGGGTGGACTGCGCGCGCGAGGCGCGCTTTGGGTGGCTCTCGGCGCCGTGGCTCCTGCCGTGAGCTGTGGACCTTCAGGTTCCCCCGCGGAACCGGCTTCGGTTTCCAGCGGGGCGCTGGCGGGTAGCGCGGCGACGAGCAACGCTGGTTCAGGCGACGCGGGCACCGGCAGCGCAGCGCTCCCAGCTGCAAGCAGCAGCGCGAGCTCACGCCGCAGCCCGCCAAGCAGCAGCGCGAGCCCTGCCCCGAGCAGCGTGCCCGCAGCGGGCACCGGCAGCGCTGCGTCCAGCGCGACGGCGACAGCACCGGCGAAGCCAGAGGCAGAGCCGACCGCGCTTGAGATGTGTGACTCGGCGGTCATCGATGTCTGCCTCACGGCAGACGAAGGCTGCGCGTGCGCCGAGAAGTGCGAGGAGACCTGCCACACGTGCGCGAGCAAGTGCAACGCAGCCTGCCTGAAGTGTGCCAAAGGCTGCGCGCCGGACAGCTGGGAGTGCGGCCAGGCCTGCTCCAATCGCTTCGTTGGCTGCCCGGTCGCCTGCATCGAGCGAGCCGGCGTGTGCAGCGTCGCCTGCATCACCGGAATGCACTGCAACTGACGCGCAGGCGCGCGCGTTGCTGCTAGCATCCGCGCCATGTCCAAGCTGTATTTGGTCACCGGCGCTGCCAGCGGGATCGGTCTCAGGCTGACCCGGGATCTGCTGGCGCGCGGGGCGCTGGTGGTGGCGGCTGACCTCAATTTGCAGGCGTTAGAAGCCCAGGCAGAGCGCTTCGCGCTGCAGCCCTACGTCAAGGGCTCAGACCGCGGGGTTTGGCTGCGCCAACTCGACGTGCGCGACGCTGCAGCCTGGGCAGCGCTCTTGGACAGCGTGGTGACTGAGATCGGCGTGCCCGACGCCGTGTTCAACGTGGCGGGTTTCTTGCGCGCTGGCCTCAGCCACGAAGACACGCTGGATGTCATCGACACCACCATCGACGTCAACCTGAAGGGCGTGATACACGGCACCAACGCCGCCGCCCGGGTGATGCTGCCGGCAGGTCGCGGGCACATCGTCAACATCGCGTCCTTGGCTGGCATCGCCGCGGCGCCCGGCATCGCAGCTTACAGCGCGTCCAAGCACGGCGTGCGCGGCTTTAGCCTAGCCGTCGCTCAAGAGCTAGCACCCCACGGCATCAACGTCAGCGTGGTCTGCCCGGGCCTGGTCGACACGCCGATGCTCGACGCCCAGCTAAACCACGCGGAAGCGTCACTGGCGTTCAGCGGCACCCGCGCGCTGCGGGTCGACGAGATCTCTTTGGCCATCATCGGCGCGCTGCACGACAAGCCGCTCGAGCTGGTCCTCGACTCGCCGTTCTCCGCCCAAGGCTCGCTGGCCAAGCTGCTAGGCGCCTTCCCGGCGCTGGTGCGCACGCTTGGTCCAATCGCCGCCAAGATCGGCCAGCACCAACAACAAAAGCTGAAGCGCAGCGGCCGCTAGGCCAGCGCGAACGCAGCCGCCTCCCGCTCAAGGACGACCACCCATGCCCAACCCCCTGATCAGCGATAAGAACGTCGAGTTCTTGCTGTACGAACTGCTCGACGCCGAGCGCCTGGCAAAGCTGCCAGCGTTCAGCGACCACTCCCGTGAGACCTTCGATCTGTACCTCGGGTCGGTGCGCAAGTTCGCGCGAGAGCAGCTGTTCCCGAGCTATCGCCAGCTCGATCTGGAGCCGCCAGAGCTCACGGCGCAGGGCGTCGCGGTGCACCCCAAGCTGCGCGAGCTGTTTCCGCAGCTGGTCGAGCTGGGCGTGATCAACGCCACCCGGCCGCCAGCGGTCGGAGGCCAAAACCTGCCCGGGTTGGTCGCGGGCTTGGCCACCGCCTACCTGATGGCCGGCAACCTCAGCGTGTACGGCTACGCCGGGCTGACCACGGGTGCCGCGCGGCTCCTCGAGTCCTTCGGCAGCGCAGCGCTGAAGCAGAGCTTTATGCAGCGCATGTACGCGGGCGAGTGGACGGGCACCATGGCGCTCACCGAGCCCCAGGCGGGCAGCAGCCTGAGCGACGTGCAGACGCGGGCCACCCCCACCCCCGAAGGACACTACCTGGTGTCGGGGTCTAAGATCTTCATCTCCGCGGGCGATCACGATTTAACCGAGAACATCGTCCACTTGACCCTCGCGCGCATCGAGGGCGCGCCCCAGGGCATCAAGGGCGTGAGCTTGTTCGCTGTCCCCAAGTATCGTCTCCAAGGGGATACGCTAGTCGGCAACGACGCCATCGCCAGCGGGGTGTTCCACAAGATCGGCTGGAAGGCGCTGCCCAGCATCGCGCTCACGCTGGGCGAGAACGCTGACTGCCACGGCTACCTGGTAGGCGAGCCACACCAGGGCATCCGCTACATGTTCCAGATGATGAACGACGCGCGCATCATGGTGGGCATGAACGCGGCGGCCACCGCGTCTGCGGCTTACCTGGAGTCGCTCGAGTACGCCCTGAGCCGCCCTCAGGGTCGGCCGCTGGGCGCGAAGGACCCGAGCGCGCCCCAGGTCGACATCATCGAGCACGCCGACGTGCGGCGCATGCTGCTGCGCCAGAAGGCCATCGTCGAAGGCTCCTTCGCGCTGCTGGCCAGCGCCAGCCTGTACGCGGATTTGCACGAGCACGCGCCAGACGCGGCGGCCCGCAGCGAAGCGGGGCTCTTGCTTGATCTACTGACGCCCGTCGCCAAAACTTTCCCCGCAGAAAAAGGCTTTGAGTCTAACGCGCTGGCCGTGCAGATCCACGGCGGCTACGGCTACACCAGCGAGTACCTGCCCGAGTCGTGGCTGCGCGACCAAAAGCTAAACACGCTGCACGAAGGTACCACAGGGATACAGAGCCTCGATCTGCTAGGGCGCAAGGTGGTCGCTGGCGGCGGCAGCGCGGTGCGGCTGTTAGTGCGTGAGGTGGACCTCACCCTAGCGCGAGCCAAGGCGGCGGGCGTCGCCGATGAGTGGTGCGCCAAGCTCCAAGGCGCGCTGCGCGGCGTGCTCAGCGTGACCGAGCACTTGGCGGGGCTTGGGCTGGCTGGCGACGTGGAGGGCATGCTGCTGCACAGCGTCGACTACCTCGACCTGTTCTCCACCTTCGTGATCGGCTGGCAGTGGCTGGCCCAGGCCGCCGCCGCCCAAGAGCGCCTGACCGCGCTCGCTCCAGACGACCCACGCGCTGATTTTTACCAGGGCAAGCTGAGCGCCGCGCAGTACTGGCTGCTCAGCGAGCTGCCGCGCATCGGCTACCTCGCGGCGCTGTGCCGGAGCGGCGAGGACAGCTACGCCAAGGTGCAGCCCAGCTGGTTTTGACATCCACCACGCAGCCTGAGCCTCGCCGCCGAGCAGGGCTGCGCAGGGCGCAGCGTCAGGCCTGCAAGTCTTGCCCAAGATCCCGAGCGGCCGTAGGGTGCGCGGCGCCATGACTTCCCTCGACCCCCGGGACGCCGCGCCGCCCAGCGCTCAGACCAGCGACGTTGCCGCAGCGGAAGCGCGGGTGACCATCGCGCCCGGCGGGCTCTGGTTGCGCGAAGGCGAGAACCGCTTCCTCAAGCGCCCGCCGAGCGGCGTGCTGCCGCTGATCGCAGGCGCGGTGCATTACTGGCGCCTCGACCCAGGGGCTTGGCGTCCAGCCCTCGAGCAAGTGCGCGCGCTCGGCTGCAACTTGGTCGACGTGTACGTGCCGTGGAACGTCCACGAGACAGGACCCGGCGAGGTCGATCTTGGGCGCTTCGACCCGCGGCTCGACGTCGTGCGCTTCTTGCGCATCGCAGAAGCCTGCGGGCTGTTCGCCATCGTGCGGCCCGGCCCCCACATCAACGCCGAGCTGACTTGGTTCGGGATCCCGGAGCGCGTGATTTGGGACGCCGACTGCCAGGCGCGCTCAGCCAGCGGTCAGCCGGTGATCCTGCCCATGCTACCGCTCAGCTTCCCCGTCCCCAGCTACGCCAGCTCCTCTTTCTTTGCGGAGACACGTCAGTGGTTCGAGGCCGTGCTGCCAACCCTGGCGCCGCTGTGTTGGCCACGAGGCCCCATCGCGATGCTACAAGCCGACAACGAAGGCGCCTTCTATTTCCGCGACGGTGTCTACGACCAAGACTACCACCCGGACGCCGTCGCCGATTATCGCAAGTTCTTGCTCAGCAGGTACCACGACGTCAAGCGCCTGAGGGACGCCCACGGCGATCCAGAAGCCACGTTTACTAAAGTCGAACCACCACGCGCCCTGGACGCAGAGCACGCCAGCGATTTAGCGCGGCACCTGGACTGGGCGAGCTTTCAAGAGCACCTGCTGGCCGACTCGCTGGGGCGTATCTCCGAGGCAATGCGAGCCTGCGGGCTCTCAGGGCTCCCGGTGGCCCACAACCTGCCACCAGGCGATCAGGCGACCCCGCTCTGCCCACAGCTGCTGTGCCAGAGGCTCGATCTGGTCGGCGCTGACTATTACCACACGGCAAGCAGTACCCAGCTGTACGCCATCGCGCAGCGCACGACAGATCTAGCGGCGCGGGCAGAGGCCGGCGGCTTCCCGTGCTTCGCGGCCGAGCTCGGCGCGGGCTTCCCGCCGTTTTTCCCGCCCCTTCGCCCGGCGGACAACCAGTTCACGGCGCTGTCCGCCCTGGCCTACGGCTTGCGCGCCTTCAACATCTACATGGCCGTCGATCGCGACCGCTGGCTGGGCGCCCCCATCAGCCCGACCGGCGACGTACGCCCTGAAGCGACCTTCTGGCGCAAGTTGATCGACGCCATGCAGCGCGTCGGCTTCGCAGAGCTACGGCGCCACGTCTCGGTGAGCTTGGTGGTGCCGCGCAGCTTCCGTCGGCTAGCCCGCGTGCTCCACGCGTTTGGGCCCGTCAGTCAGACGGCGTTCGAGCTCATGGGCCGTGGGCTGACTCAGAGCATCGCCGAAGCTGGGGTAGATCGGGTGGGGGGAGCGCTGATCGCGACTCAGCAGCTGCTCGATCAGCTGTGGGACCAGCTAGAAGCCAATGGCATTTCCGTAGGGATTACTGGTGGCGATCTGCTAGAGCAGGCCGTCAAGCGCTCCAAGTGGGTGGTGATCGCCAGCTGTGGCGCCCTCGAACCAGAGCTCGCCAGCGCCGCGCAGCAGCACTACGCTGCCGGCCGCGCCGTGAGCCTCGGCCCGTTCTTGCCCACGCGTGACGCCAGCATGCGCCCAGCGTCCCACCCCATCCCTGAGCCCCCAACTCAGGCTGTGCTGCCGTGGCAGCTCGGGCTGGGGGGGGTGGGGGCGTGCGTTGAGCGCGCGCTGCGCGAGCTCCCGCTACCCCAAGCGTTGGTCAACGAGCCGCTCAAGCTCACGCTGCACCACGATCAACACGGCGCGCCCAAGGTCGCGTTCGTGATCAACCCCACGTCACAGCCCGCGCGCGCGCTGTGTCAGCTCGACGGCATCCAGGGCGCGCAAGATTGCCTCACCGAGCAGCAGTTCTGCGTAGAAAGCGGCGGGCTAGAGCTAGACGTGGCGGCGCGCTCGGTGCGTATGCTGGAGCTATCGAGCAAAAAGTAGTAAGCGGCCGCGGCGATGTTGGTCGAGATCAATCCCAATCACCCTGAGCCACGCAAAATCCGCCGCGCGGTGGACGCCCTCGAAGCCGGAAAGGTGATCGGCTACCCGACCGACACGGTGTACGGCCTAGGCTGCGATCTGTTCAACAAAAAGGCCATCGACCGCCTCGGGCAAATCAAGCCCATGGCAAAGGACAAGCGGCTGGCGTTCGTGTGCCCCGATCTGAGCGAAGCCGCCAAGTACGTGGTGCTAGACGACTACGCCTACCGCATCCTGAAAAAGTACCTGCCAGGCCCCTACTGCTTTATCCTCGAGGCAACGCGAGAGGTGCCAAAGATCGTGCAGACCAACCGCAAGACGGTGGGCGTGCGCATCCCCGACCACGAGGTGGCGCTGGCCCTGACCCGCGAGCTTGGCCGGCCCATCATCTCCACCACCGCGGCCCACGCTGGCGAAGACCCTTCGCCCGATCCCCGGGACGTGGATCTGGCGTTTCCGCAAGCTGAGCTGGTGCTAGACGCCGGCCCCGGCGGCTTGACCCCCACCACGGTGATCGATCTGACCGGCTCCGAGCCGGTGATCTTGCGCGCGGGGCTGGGCGACGTGGCGCCGTTCAGCTGAGCCGGGCCTACTCCCTCCAGACCTACTCCGGGACCTCGTCGTCCATGTCGGGCGGCATCCCCGCGCCCGGCGGCATCCCGCCACCCATCTGCTGCTGGGCCGCCGCCGCCGCCGCCTGCTGCGCCCGCGCTTGCTCTAGCGCCTTGGCCATCAGCATGCCCTTGTCGCCCAGCGCCAGCTGGGTCGCGCCCTGCATGCTCATTTGCTTGGTCGGATCCGCGCTGTCGATCATCATGATGGCGGTGGAGATGGTGCTGAAGCCGGTGGGCGCCAGCTTTCCGATCTCGATGCCGATCACGCCCTGCCCTTCCGAGCGGAACTGCTGCACGACTGGGTTCACGCCCGCAGGGATCCCCGGGCGATGGATGGAGCTGTCCGCCGCGTAGAACTTGGAGTTGATCTCAAGCTCTAGCTTGGTGCCGGGGCCCCCGTCACCCTCGATGCTGCTGAGCTTGACCATGCGGTAGACGATGCCCTCGACGCCCTGGTGAGGCTCCCGAGAGCTCGCCATCCACACCGCGCCCACCCCGACCGGCTTCGTCGGATAGGCGATCAAGCCGACCATCAGGTTCTCGGCCACGCCGCGCGCGAGATCCTCGACGTCAAGCGACGCGCCCTTGGGCAGCTCAAGGACCATGCCCATCGCGCCGCCGTTCGGCGCGAGCTTGTAGCTGACCTTCGTGCCCTTGAGCTCGCCCAGGCGCTTGGCCAGCTCACCGACCACGCCAGGGCCAGGGCTGACCTTGGTGAACTTGACCACCACGTCGAGGGCCTCAGCCTCCGCAGGCGCTGGCGCGGCCTCGTCCGGCTTGGGCGCCGCGGCGGGGGCCTTGGGCTTCAGCACCTCAAACGCCAGCTCAAAGCCGGTGACCACCGGCGGCACGCGGGGCCCTGGCTGAAACGACAGCTGCACTTGCAGCGTCTGCTTGGCGCCGGGCTTGGGCAACATGGCCGCCGCCAAGTTGATCTTGGTGCCGCTCCCCTCGCTGCCTAACTCCACGCCCGGCACGGCGTCCTTGGCCAGCCGCTTCTCAGCTTCTCCCGGCGGAAACACACCGGTCGGGGGCGGACCGTCGCTCGCCGCCGCCACGGGCAATTTGGCAGACGCGGCGGCCACGGCCTTGGCTAGGCTGGGATCGACGGGGCGCGCCGCCGGCCCCGCGTCCACCTCAGCCTTGGGCTGCGACTTAGGTTTGTCGTCACACCCAGTGAGGCCCAAGGACCCTAACCAGAGCCCAACCAACAACCCTGAAGCGCTGCGCATGCGAGACATCGGCGCTGGTTTACCTGCGTGACGGGTGGAGTCCAATGCATTCTCTTGCCAACTGGAGCAAGCGCCGAACAGCCAGCTAGAACGGCGGCGGTTGGTCGACGACCGGCGGATCTAGCAAGCTCGCCGCGTCAGGCTCTGGCAAGACACCGCCGGCGTCGCGGCCGGTGGGGGGCGTGGCTTCGTCAACCGGCGCGCTGGGCTGCTGCTTCGGCGCTGAAGCGTCCGCGGCGAAGCCACCTGCCGCGCTGCCACCTGCCGCGCTGCCACCATCGGCGCTGCCACCATCGGCGCGGCCGCCATCGCTGCCCGCGTCCGCGCCAGCGTCGGGGGCGCCAGCGTCGGCCGTCTCTTCTGGCGCCGTGCCCTCTAAGAACTCTTCGTCGATGGCGTCGGTCTGATCGAGGTAGGCCAGCTTCCCGCTAGCCGGATCGATCTGGACGACGATCACCCCAGGCGGCCGCGTGAACCCGGTCTTTGGGTGGCCGGCGTGGGCGACCTGCATAAAGCTCACCCAAGCTGGCAGCGCGCTCACCGCGCCCTGCTCACCCCAGCCGAGCGGCGAGTTGTCGTCGTACCCAGTCCACACCACCGCGACTAGTTCCGTAGAGAAACCAGCAAACCAGGTGTCCCGCGCCTGGTTCGAGGTGCCGGTCTTGCCAGCGACTGGGCGCCCCAGAGCCTGCGCGCGGCGGCCCGTGCCCTCCGCGACCACGCTGGTCATCAGGCTGGTGATCAGGTAAGCCTCCGCCGGCTCCATGACCCGACGCTTGGGCGGCGCCTCGGGCAGCTTCATAACTTTTCCGTGTGGATCTCTAATCTCGGTCACGAGCGTCCAAGCTGCGTACTCACCGCCGCTGGCGAACGTCGCGTAGGCGTTGCACAGCTCCATCGGCGTGACCTCATACGCGCCCAGCGCCGCCGACATGTCCGGCTTGAGCTCTGACTGGATGCCCAGGGCCTTGGCCCACTCCACCACGTTGGCCGGCCCGGCTTGCTTAAAGACCGCGCGGGCACCGTCGTTGTCGCTCTTCGCCAGCGCCGTGCGCAGCAGGATCTGGCGGCCCTCGGGCTGCGCCTTGTCGCCAGGTAGTTCGAGCAAGCTGGCCGGCGTCAGGCGCCGCGAGTGCAGCGCGTAGCTGTAGACGAACGGCTTGAACGCAGAGGCGGGTTGCCGCATGGCACGGGTCGCGCGATCCAGGCCGCCAGCCACCGCGTCGTAGCCGCCAACCAGCGCCAGCACATTGCGGTTCGCAGGATCAATCGCCACCAGCGCCGACTGCGGCCCAAGCTCCAGGCGCAAGGCGGCCTTGCCGCCAGCCTCCGGCGCAGACTGCATGACGACGCGCAGCAGCGCGCCGACCTTGGTGAAGCCGCTCGGCGGCAGGCGCTTTTCGTTAAAGCGTAGCTCGCGATCGAGCTGCACCTCACCCAGCACGTCACCGACTTGCACGTCAATCGTGCGCGCCTTGTCGTCTAAGGCTGAGACCACGCCAGTGTAGATGCGGTGCGGCTTGGGCTGGCCCGCGAAGGGCGCGCCCCACAGGTTACGCTTGCTCAGCGTGTACGGCGGCCCGAGCTTCTGCCGCTTCATGTAGGCGTCCAAGTTCTCCCGCACGGCTTTCCGTGCGGCAGCTTGAAGGCGTGGGTCGATGCTGGTCTTGACGGTGTAGCCGCCGCGGCGCGCCCGGGCGCCCGCCACCTGGGCCAGCACCTGCTTGACCTGCGCCACCACCTCGGGGGCGAGCTCGCTGTCGCTGTCCGAGCTGGGCGCGGTGTGCAGCGCGGCCTTCAGCGCGGTGTCGTGTAAGTCTTGGCGAATGAACTGCTTCTGAAGCATCTGCCCCAGCACGTAGCGGCGCCGGTCCGCGTTCAGCTCTGGGCTCTTGCGCGGCGAGTAGTGCTCTGGCGCCGCGACCAGCCCCGCCAGCGACGCGGCCTCAGTCAGCGTGAGCTCCTTGGTCGACTTGCCAAAGTAGAAGCGCGCCGCCTCCTCCACCCCGTAGCGGCCGTGGCCAAGGTAGATGTGGTTCAGGTACAGCCCGAAGATCTCATCTTTACTCAGGTACTGCTCTAAGCGCCGCGCCAAGATCGTCTCGCGGATCTTCCGTCGATACGACCGCGTGGAATCTAACAGCAGGTTCTTGACCACCTGTTGGGTGATGGTGCTGCCGCCTTGCACCGTGCGACCGGCGCGCAGGTTGGCCGCCAGCGCCCGCAGCATCCCCAGGTAGTTCAGCCCCTCGTGCTCATAAAAATGAGCGTCTTCTGCCGCGAGGAAAGCCAGCTTCACGTGGTCAGGCACCTGGGCGATAGGGATCACCGTACGCCGCTCGGTGAACAAGCTGGCCAGCTCGCTGCCATCGCGCGCCAAGACCTTGGTGACTTGTGGCGGGTCGTAGCCTCTACGCAGGTCGGCCACGCTCGGCAGATCGCGCGAGTAGTACTCGACGGTCCCGACCACCCCCAAAATCCCTAGCACAGCGCAGATCAGCAGAGACAACAGCCCGCGCTTGAACCACTTGAACACTCGCCGTGGACTCTCTTGGGTAGTGGGTGGGGGGGAGGCGCTGCTGTGTTGGCGCGGCGTGGGGTCCGCTGCTCGCGGAGGCGCTGCTGCCTGCCGCGACGCCGCAGCTCGCGAAGCGTCCGCCCATGACGACGCCTCGAGCCTCGGCCCAGGTTCCGCGCGGGTGTCCGCGGCGCGGCTCGACAGCGGCAGCTTGAGGTCGAGCTCAGTCGGCGCGTTGACGTTGACCTGCTGCGACGGCTCGGTGTCGGGGGCTGAGTCGCGGATCGAGGGCAGCGTGGGAGCCGCCGGCCCCTCGGGTGCCCGCGGCGGCTCACAGCCTACGGGCGGCTTGGATGACGGAGGTCGGCTCACGACCGAGACCTACCTCCCAACGAAATACATGACAACCACCGCGATCACCACGCCCAGCACCAGGCAACCCGCGGCGACCCCGATCAGCAGCCCTGTGTTCTGACCTTGCGGGCGAGGTTGGGTGGGCCGCGAGTGCTGCGCCACGGAAACGGGCGCCGCGTTGGGTGAGCTCGCCAGCGCGCTACCCGCGGCTTGAGCGGACGCCAGGCTCTGGCGTTGCCGCGCCTCCACGGACATCGGCGCAGACGTGAAGGCTTCGAGGGCGTCAGCGAACTCCACCGCTGTTTGGTAGCGGTCGGCGGGCTTCTTGGCCATGGCCTTGAGCACCGTGTCGCTCAAGCCGGGCGGAAACTTAAGCTCCGGCACGCGATCATCCAGGGGGATGGGCTGCGCCATCACGTGCTTCTGGATGTACTCCATCGGCGTCTTGGCCATGAACGGCAGCTTGCCGGTGAGCGCTTCGTACAAAATGATCGCCAGGGAATAGATGTCGCTGCGCGCGTCCAGGGTCTGCCCCTGGGCTTGCTCTGGACTCATAAACTCCGGAGTCCCGAACACCATTCCTTCTTGGGTCAAGATCAGCGAGCCAGGACGCATCTGCCGCTCGGTGACCTTGGCCAGGCCAAAGTCGAGCACCTTGGGGAACTCCTTCAGCCCGCCTTGATTGCAGATGAAGATGTTCTCGGGTTTGAGATCCCGGTGCACGATGCCCATGTTGTGGGCCTCTTGGAGGGCGCCACACACCGCCACCAAGATCGGGATGGCGCGCTCATGGCTCATCGGCCCACCGCGCCGCACGGTCTGGTTCAGGTTCTTCCCCTCCAGATACTCCATGACGATGTAGAGCGAGCCGTCGTCCTCTAGCTCGCCGTACATGAACACCTTGGCGGTGTTGGGGTGAGTGAGCTGGCTCATCGCCCGCGCCTCACGGCGAAAGCGCGACGTCAAGTCTTTGCGGTTGGCGAGCTTTGGATGCAGGATCTTGATCGCCACCATCCGGTTCATGTCGGACTGCGACGCCTTGTAGACGGACCCCATCCCGCCAGTCCCGATCTTCTGAAGGATCTTGAACTGTCCGTCGAGGATCACCCGACCGATGAACGGATCCTGATCCGGCATGCAACCCCACCTGATACCAAAGTTGACCCCCGCGCACGAGCAATCATGCTGCGGGTCCTCCCCTGGCCCCAAAGCCCAGGACATTCCAGCCCGGATCTAAGCAGAGGTTGCGTGACGACTCCCCGCGATCAGCCCCAACGAGACAACGAAAGCGCTGCCGCCGGCGCGCCGCCGCAGCAGCCACCGGCGCCGCCGAGCCCCAACCCCCAGCCGGACCAAGCGGGCCTGCTGAGCAGCCCGCTGCTGACCCACGCGGGCTTCCGGCACGCGTTCTTCACGCGCCACGGCGGAGTTTCCGCGGGACCGTACCGCTCGCTGAATTTTTCCTACGCCGCAACGGACAGCGAGGCCAACGTGCGCCAGAACCTAGCGCGCGCCGGGGTCGCCCTAGGCGTGCCGGCGACGCGCCTGTACTTCTTGAGTCAGGTGCACGGCGTGGAGGTGCGGACACTCCACGGAAACGAAGACCGCGAGCAGGTGCTGTTTGAGCAAGGCGACGCCGTGGTCAGCCTGGATCCGACCCTGGCCTGCGGGGTGCGCACCGCGGATTGCGTCCCGATCCTGATCGCAGATCGAACCTCAGGGGGGGTGGGAGCTATCCACGCGGGGTGGCGCGGCACCGTCTCAGGCGTCGTAGCGCAAGCGGTGAGCGCGTTGCGCGAGCTGATCGGCGCACCAGGTGACCTGATCGCAGCCATCGGCCCTCATATTTCCGCGCGGGCATTTGAGGTCTCTGAGCAGGTGGCCGCAGAGCTCGCGGCGTGCTCTAAGCTGCCCGGCGTGGTCCAGCGCGCTGAGCTGGCAAGCGATGGCCGCGTCGTACAGCCCTACCCCAAACCCCACGTCGATCTACGCCGCATCATCCGCGGCCAGCTGCTAGAGCTGGGCTTAACAGGCACCGCCATCGACGACGTGCCGGGCTGCACCGTGCTCGACGCCGAGGACTTCTTCAGCTTCCGCCGAGACGGGGCGCACAGTGGTAGGCACTTGAGCGCGATCGTACCGCGCGGTAGCTAGTAGCCAGCGTAGCCAGCGCAGCTAAACAGCTGCCTCGCGCGGCCGCGGCAAGTTCCAGCACACATTGCCGTGATTGGACCACATCCTCTCCGGCAGGAACCGGATCTTCTCAAACTGCGGCGGGTCCTGCGGGTCCTGTTGGCCAAGCGCGGGGTAGCGGGAGGTCACCACCAGGTCCTGACGCTGCGTCCCGTAGTGGCCGTCGCTGACCAAGCACTCGCAGCCTAGGCGCCCCAACACGTTGAGCAGCCACGTCCCGGTTGACTTGCCTCCGCCGCCCATGCCGCCACCGTAGCGGACGTGCACGACGTGGCTTAACACGGCGCGCTGCTCAAGCAGGCGCTCGGCGCAGAACACAGAATTTTCAACGAACGCGTAGAGCACGCGCGCTGAAAATGCGCCCAGCACGTCCGACTCGACGTGCAGCTCGAGAAACAGGACCATGCCCGTCGCAGCGCTGCCTTGGGGAAAGTCTACAAGAGCGCTATCAAGCCTGAGGTCACAGCGAGGCAGCTCTTCAATTGACTTGAGGGTGATTGACGTGCGGGCGTCACGATAAATCTCCGCGCTATCCAGGAACGTCGAGCGTTCCCACGGAAAATAGTCAGTATGCAGGAAAATATCCGGCGCCTGAGGCTCTGGCTTTGTCGCAGGCCACAGCCGCGAATACTCTGGGCTGAGGTAGAGGAGATCTCTGAAATCGTGGCCCGCAGAGGGGTACCAGGCAATCCGCGGCTCACCGTTGAACTCGTCCAGCCAGCGACGAAATGCGCCGCGCTGGCCGCCATTTAGACCCACCAAGAACTCTCTGGACATGCTGTGCCCCTCCCTGATCCGCGGAAACGCCGCGCTGGCGCGCAGTGTAACACATGCCAACACGTGCCTGACTTCAGTTTGCTTGGTTGTTCGGCGCTTGCTCTCCTGAGCGGGTCAAGCGCTGAGTGGCCCAGGTCTGCGCGGGGCAGGCTCGCTCGCGGGATGTGGGTGCAGGTCAGCGAAGCCGAACCTCTCGCGTGACCAGGGCAGCCAGCCGCAACCCGGGCAGCGCGGAGCCGCCGCTGCACCCACGGCCAAGGCACGGGAGCTACCGGACAAGCCCCGGGGCGCCCCGAGACACGCTCGGCTTGACCCGCGTCAGCGTCAGCGTTCTTGCTCGTGGGCGCCACAAAACCCCTCGCCCCCAAGCAAAGGTCGTCTAGGATGGGCCAGGCTGGGCCACAAGCCCGAAGGCACGACTGAGCGCCAATCATCAACCGTGGAACATAGACAATGATAGCGATAGAGTTCGACGAAAAGTACTTTCTGTATACCAATATGGCAATCTGGGAAATTGGTTCGATGGAGGACTTCTTCAAGAGCCACAGTATGATGAAAGAGGTATTCCAGTCTGAATATGGAGTCGCGTATTCGGAAGAGACCGCGAAGGGCATCACGCTGATGGGCGCGGGCTTTGCGATCGTCGAGAGGCTGCTGGACTGCTTTCAGGACAAGCACTTCCTTGTCTTTTCCCAGGACGATGAGAACCACAATATCCTGAAAGGGCTGCAGAACCGGAAGCTGATCAACTTCGGCATGGACATCGGCGCAATTGGTCCGGACCGGATTTACGTGCTGGAAATGGACAAGAATATCCAGAAAGCGTTTGACGCGTTTGACGCGTGAGGCGGTGCTGCGGGGCGCGGGGCTCCACCTTGGGCGCCGTCCGCCGCGGACGCAGCGCCGCGCCCAGCTCCCACGAGAGCGCGGCGAGACCAAACGGCGCCTGCGTATCCACGCGGCTAGACCCGCGACCCACGCCGCAGCCTGAGGTCGACCCGGCGTCCACCGGCTGTGCGCCCGCGCTACCACCCGGCGTGGCTCCAGCGCCCGCGAGCCAGCATGGAACGAAGCTTGCGTACGGGGCTGAGCTAACACCAGGGTTGGGGATGGAATCGTCAGTAACAGTTCAAACTGCAGGGGCGCCTCGCGCAAAGTATGCCGCTCGGCTGTTGGGCGCCGCAGATCTGGAGCAGCTGATCGCGGCGCTGACCCGGCGGGGCTACCGAGTGGTTGGGCCGGTGCTGCAAGACGACGCCATCGTCTACGACGAGCTGGCTAGCGCCAGCCAACTGCCTGCTGGAGTCAAGGACATCCAGGCCCCGGGCAAATATCGCTTGGAGAAGCGCGCGGACGACGCGGTGTTCGGGTTCGTGGTCGGGCCCCACGCGTTCAAGAAGTACTTCTTGCCACCAAGAGAGCCGTTGTTTCAGCTGCGAAAGAAGGGCCAGAGCTGGGAGGACCTGACGCCAGCGGCCGACGCGGCGCCCCTGGCGCTGTTCGGCGCGCGATCATGCGAGCTCCAGGCGATCAACATCCAGGATCAGGTGCTGAAGGCAGGGCCGCACCCAGATCCCGGCTACACGCGACGCCGAAGCAGCGCGTTCGTGGTGGCGGTGACGTGTATTGAGCCCGGGGCCAGCTGCTTCTGCACCTCCATGGGGGGCGGCCCACGACCGCGCGGCGACTTTGACCTGGCGCTGACCGAGCTCTTGCCCCACGCGGGGAGCCAGCATGCCTTCTACGTCGAGATCGGCAGCGAGCTCGGGGCACAGGTGTTGACCGAGTGCCACACCGAGCCGGCGGCTCTAGAGAACGACCGCGCGGCCCAAATGGTCGCGCTGACCGCCACCGCGGCGATCGAGCGCCGCTTCAACACGCAAGGCGTCCGCGATCTGCTGCAAGACAACCTAGAGCATCCACGCTGGGACGCGGTGGCGGAGCGCTGCCTCAGCTGCGCGAGCTGCACCCTGGTGTGCCCGACCTGCTTCTGCACCCGAGTCGACGACACCACAGATTTAGCGGGAGAGCTGGCCACCCGCACCCGCAGCTGGGACTCGTGCTTCTCTATCGAGTTTTCACACATGCACGGGGGCGCAGCGCGCACCTCGGTCAAGGCGCGCTACCGCCAGTGGTTGACCCACAAGCTATCCAGTTGGTTCGATCAGTTTGGGAGCTCCGGCTGCGTGGGCTGTGGCCGCTGCATCACCTGGTGCCCAGCGGGCATCGACATCACCGAAGAGGTCGCGGCTATCCGCGCCACAGCACAGGGGGAGTGAGATGACGGACCTGCACTCGCTGGCTCGATCACTAAAAGACCACCCGGTCGTAGCTGAGCTGGAGCCGGCGCACCTGGAGTTCCTGGCCGGCTGCACCAAGAACGTGCGCCTCGCCGACGGCGAGTACCTGTTCCGCGAGGGCGGCCCCGCGAACGACCTGTACCTGATACGGGAGGGCAAGATCGCCCTGGAGGTGCACGCGCCGCCCCGCGGCTCAATCGTGCTGGAAACGCTTCACCGCGGAGACGCCATCGGCTGGTCTGCGCTGTTCCCCCCCTACGCCTGGTACTCCGATGGGCGCGCCACTCGAGGCAGCCTGCTGTTCAGCATTGACGCCACGTGTCTGCGCGCCAAGCTCGACGCCGATCACGATTTCGGCTACGCCTTCATGCGCACGATGCTCGGCCAAGTGCATCAACGGCTGGATCGCGCGCGCCTGCAACAGCTGGACGTCTACCGCAGCGAATGAGCACGATGACCCAAGCCGCGCTCCAGCCCAGACCTGCTCCGCCGCCCCCGATGCTGCCGGTCCCTTTCCGTGTGGTACGTGTCAAAGAGGAGACCTACGACACCTTCACGCTGTGGCTCGAACCGCCAGCGGGCGGCTTCCCCTTCACCCCCGGCCAATTCAACATGCTGTATGTGTTTGGCGTGGGGGAGGTGCCCATCTCGATCAGCGGCTCGTGCGCTCGACCACACGAGCTGGTGCACACGGTGCGCGCCGTGGGCACGGTCACCGAAGCGCTGCGCAAGCTCGGGCCGGGCTCCACGGTCGGCGTCCGAGGCCCCTTCGGCGTGCCCTGGCCGGTGGACGCAGCGGACGGCAAAGATCTGCTGGTGATCGCCGGAGGGATCGGGCTGGCTCCCCTGCGGCCGGTGATCTATCACGCCCTCGAGCGCCGCGATCGCTATCGGCGGGTGGTGCTGCTGTACGGCACCCGAACACCCCAGGACATCGTGTTCGACGCTGAGCTAGTGCAGTGGCGCGCTCGCTTCGATGTCGAGGTCGAGGTCACGGTCGATCGAGGCGACGCGGGCTGGCGCGGCAAGACCGGCGTGGTGACCAAGTTGATCGCCCGTGCCGATTTCGACCCGCAGGAAGCCGTGGCCATGATCTGCGGGCCCGAGATCATGATGCGCTTTTGCGCCCGGGAGCTGCAGCGCGCGGGCATGGCCCCAGAGCAGCTGTGGATCACCATGGAGCGCAACATGCAATGTGCGGTGGCCCAGTGTGGGCACTGCCAGTACGGCCCGGAGCTGCTCTGTCGCGACGGGGCGGTGTACCGCTACGACAGGCTGGCGCGGCTGTTCTCGGTGCGGGGTATTTGAGGCATGTCCGAGTCGATCGCCAAACCTAAACTTGCCGTGTGGAAATTTGCATCCTGCGACGGCTGCCAGCTCAGCTTGCTCGACTGTGAGGACGAGCTGCTCGCGGTGGCCGACGCCGTGCACATCGCCAACTTCCCCGAGGCCTCGCGCGCGGTGGTCGAGGGCCCCTACGATATCTCCCTGGTGGAGGGCTCGGTCACCACGCCCCACGACATCGAGCGCATCAAAAAAATCCGCGCAGAAAGTCGCCTGCTGATCACCATCGGCGCCTGCGCCACGGCGGGTGGGGTCCAGGCGCTGCGCAACTACAAGGACATCGACGCGCTGGTGCGGGTGGTCTACGCCAAACCCGAATACATCGACACCCTGGCCACCTCGACGCCGATCTCCGCGCACGTCGCGGTGGACCTCGAGCTGCGGGGTTGCCCGATCAACAAGCACCAACTGCTCGAGGTGCTGAACGCCACCCTCAACGGCCGCCGACCCGCCATCGAGTCTCACGCAGTGTGCGTGGAGTGCAAGCGCCGAGGCACAGTCTGCGTGATGGTGGCTCACGGCACCCCTTGCCTCGGGCCGGTCACTCACGCTGGCTGCGACGCCCTGTGCCCCAGCTATCGCCGAGGTTGCTTCGGCTGCTATGGCCCGAGCGACAGCGCCTACCCCGCGGCGCTGGCCAGCCCATTGGCCAGCGCGGGCGCGAGCCCCGCGCAAGTCGCGCGGCTGTACGCGACCTTCAACGTGGCTGCCGAGCCCTTCCGGGGAGCTCAGCTGGTGGCGCTGCGCAGAAACGAGCATGACCGTGGCTGAGATCCGCACCATCAAAGTCGACTACCTGGCCCGGGTAGAGGGCGAGGGCGCGCTGTACATCAAGATGAACGGCGACGTGGCCGAAGAGGTCAGGCTGCAGATCTTCGAGCCCCCGCGCTTCTTCGAGGGGTTCTTGCGCGGGCGCGATCACGCTGAGGCCCCAGATATTACCGCACGGATCTGCGGCATTTGCCCGGTCGCCTACCAAATGAGCGCCTGCCACGCCATCGAAGACGCCCTAGGCGTGACGCTGCCCCCAGCCCTGCGTCAGCTGCGGCGCCTGCTGTATTGCGGTGAGTGGGTAGAGAGCCACGCCCTGCACATGTTCCTGCTCCACGCGCCAGATTTTCTCGGCTTTCAGGACGCCATGAGCATGGCCAAAGAGCACAAGGGCTGGGTGCAGAAGGGGCTGAGCATCAAGAAGGCAGGTAACGCCCTGGTGACGCTGCTGGGCGGGCGGGAGATCCACCCCATCAACGTGCGCATCGGCGGCTTCTATCGAGTGCCGCCGGCCAGTGAGCTCCGCGCCTTGTTACCGCAAATCACCCAAGCCCTAGAAGACGCCGAGGAGTCGGTGCGCTGGATGGCGGGCTTCGATTTCCCCAGCCTCGAGCGGGACTACGAGCTGGTGTGCTTGAGTCACCCTGACGAATACCCCTTCAACGAAGGCCGACTGATCTCCAACAAAGGCTTGGACATCGACGTCCACGACTACCTCGAGCATTTCGAGGAGCAACACGAAGCCCACTCCACCGCGCTACACTCGATCATCAAAGCTCGCGGGGCCTACCTGTGCGGACCCCTGGCGCGGCTGAACCTGGGCTTTGACAAACTCGGACAGCGGGCCCAGCGCGCGGCGCGCGAGATCGCTCTCACGCCCCCCATCATGAACCCTTTCCGTAGCCTGCTCGCCCGGGGCATCGAATTGGTCCAGGTGCTCGACGAGGCCAAAGCGACCCTGGAGGCGTTCCGTCCGGGAGGCAGCACCCACGGCCATTTCAAGCCGCCCATCGTCGACGCGGTAGAAGCGCCTGTGCGGGGCGGCACGGGTCACGGCTGCACCGAGGCGCCCCGAGGCATCCTCTATCACCGCTACACGCTCAACGCACAAGGCTTGATCGAAGACGCGCTGATCATCCCCCCCACCTCACAAAACCAGAAGAGCATCGAAGACGATCTGCGGCAGCTGGCCCCTCAGCTGGCCGCGATGAACGACGAAGACGCCACCTGGCGCGCTGAGCAGGCCGTGAGGAACTACGATCCGTGCATCTCCTGCTCCACCCATTTCCTCAGGCTCGAGATCGAAGGCCGGTAGATGGCGACGCGAGTGATCGGCATCGGCCAAGCTAGCGCGGGCGACGACGGCGTGGGCTACCAAGTCCTGGACGCCCTGGAGCGATCTCCACTGCCCCACGGCACCGAACTCGTGCGCATCCACGACGCGAGCGCCCTGGTCGATCTGGTGCTGACCGACAGCGCGGTCATCGTGGTCGACGCCGTGCTGGACCCACAGCGCGCAGGCGCGGTGCGCTCGCTCGACGCACAGGCCCTGGACGCCAGCTCGCCCGGCAGCGTGTCGACCCACGGCCTGGGTGTGGTCCAGGCGCTCGAGCTAGCCCGAGTCCTGCACGCGGATCGGATCGCGAACAACATCCGCTTCGTGACGGTGGCCATCGCGGCCCCTCGCGGCTATTCCCACGAACTATCAGCAGGGGTCGCCGCGGCGGTCCCTGAGGCGCGGGATCACATCCTAGAAATGTTGAGCACCTGATGCACGAATCATCCCTGGGGAAGCAACTCTTGGAGGCGATCTTGATCCGCGCGCGGGACGCCGGGGCCAGCCGGGTCGTCCGCGCCCGGGGTTGGATCGCCGAGACCGAGGCGCTAGATCCCGCGGCCATCGCCTTTCACTTCGGAGCCCACGCCAAGGGCACCGCGGCCGACGGCGCCGAGCTCGACCTGGACCTGCGCTGGGTCGAGGCGCGCTGCAAGCGCTGCGGCCACGTCTACCGCCCGGAGCACCACCTGACGCTGTGCCCGACCTGCGGCCACACCGAGGGCGATCTGCTAGGAGAGACCGGGGTGGCCATCACCAGCGTCGACGTGGAATGACCCGCCTGCGGCTCACGGTGCGCGGGGTGGTGCAAGGGGTTGGCTTTCGCCCCTATGTCCGCAAGGTCGCGGTGGCTCACGAGCTGGCAGGTCGCGTGCAGAACACCCGGAGCGGCGTGGTGATCGAGGTGCAAGGCAGCGAGCCCCGGCTGACGTCGTTTCAAGCAGCGCTGCGCTGCGTCCCAGCGCCGGCCCGCATCGACTCGATTCAAGCGGTCGCTGTCCCAGACCTTGAAGCGACGCAGTTTGTCATCGAAGCCAGTCAACCGGGCGACGTCGCGAGCGCGGTGTTGCCGCCAGATCTCGCCCTGTGCTCCGCTTGCCTCGCGGAAATTCAAGACCCCAACAACAAACGCCACCAGCACCCGTTCGCCAACTGCACTCACTGCGGCCCGCGGCTCAGCATCGCCTGGCGCCTGCCCTACGACCGCGCCAACACCTCGATGGCGGTCTTCCCCCTCTGCCCCGCCTGCGAAGCCGAGTACCAAGACGTCGACGATCGGCGCCACCACGCGCAACCCATCTGTTGCCCGAGCTGCGGTCCCCAGCTGCGCTTGGTGGACGCAGCCAACGCTCCGCTGCGCGGCGATCAGGACCCGCTGGTCGCCGGCGCCGCGGTCATTCTGCGTGGAGATATCTTGGCGCTGCGTGGCCTGGGCGGGTTTCAGCTGCTGGTAGACGCGACCTCCCAAACAGCCATTTCGCGCCTGCGAGCGCGCAAGCGCCGCCCACACAAAGCCCTGGCGGTGATGTTCGGCTCAGCTGAACAGCTGCGCCAAAGTTGCGACCTCACGGACTCTAACCTAGCGCTGCTCACCAGCCCGGCGGCGCCCATCGTGCTCTTGCCGTGGACCTCGGCGCCCCAGGTCCAGCCAGGGGTGGCTCCGGCCAACCCAGAGCTGGGGGCGATGCTGCCCTACACGCCCTTGCACTGGCTCTTGCTGCAGGCCGTGGGGCGCCCGGTGGTGTGCACCAGTGGTAACCTCGCGGAAGAGCCGATGTGCCTCGATAACGACGACGCGCGAGCGCGCCTAGGGGCCATCGCCGACGCGTTCCTGATCCATGATCGGGGCGTGGTGCGCCCGGTAGACGACAGCGTGGCCCGAACCAGCGCCCGCGGCGTCGAGGTGTTGCGCCGGGCCCGAGGCTACGCGCCCCTGCCGGTGGCGACGAGCGACGGCCCGTGCACGCTGGCCCTGGGTGCTCACTACAAAAGCAGCATCACCCTGGCGGCCCACGGGCAGCTGCACCTCAGCCAGCACATCGGCGATCTGGACAGCCCCGGCTCGGTGGATCGCCTAGCGCAGACGGTGGACGACTGGCTCCAGTTCCTGGACGTGACCCCGGCGCGGCTCGCCTGCGATCTGCACCCCGACTACGCCTCCACTCAGCTGGCAGAGCGCCTGTCAGTGCGCTGGGACATCCCGCTGGTCCGCGTGCAGCACCACCACGCGCACGTCGCTGCCCTGCTGGCAGAGCACCAGATCAAGGGGCGGGTCTTGGGCCTAGCCTGGGACGGCGCTGGGCTGGGTGACGACCACAGCATCTGGGGCGGCGAGGCCCTGGAGGTTGATGACAGCGGCTACACACGAGTGGCTCAGCTGAAGTCATTTCCGCTTCCGGGAGGCGACGCAGCAGCTCGCGAGCCCTGGCGCAGCGCCCTCGGCTTGCTGCTCGCCAGCGACCTGCCCTTGTCCGCTGTGCTCGACGGGGCGACCGAACACATCCGCACGGTCCGAGAGCTAGCGGCGCGCGCGACGCGGCGCGGGCTCAACGCGCCGTCGTGTTCGAGCATGGGCCGGCTGTTCGACGGCGTAGCCTACCTGGTGCTGGGCATCGCGCGCTGTAGCTTTGAGGGCCAGGCGGCGATCGCGCTCCAGGGCGCCGCGGCCTCGGTCCGAGCGGCTGCCCCCTACCCGCTCCCCCTGCACGGCGGGCTCGCCGACCCGGGGCCGCTGCTCAGCGCGCTGCTGCGCGATCGCCGCGCCGGGGTCGATCCGTGCCTGATGGCCGCGCGCTTCCACGAGAGCGTAACTCAGCTGGGGGTCGACCTAGCTCAGCGCAGCGCTACGGCGCAGGTCGTGCTCAGCGGCGGTTGCTTTCAGAACTCCCGCTTGCGGGCCGGGCTGAGCGCTCGCCTCGACGACCTGGGCTTTCAGGTCTTGCTGGCGGGGCAGGTGCCCTGCAACGACGGCGGTATTTCCGTGGGGCAGGCGTGGATTGCCCAACACGGGGCGCCAGGTTAGAACCTCGATCACCGACGCGGCCCGCCCCGACAGCCCGCGCCGAGTCGCCCGAAAGGCCGCAACATGTGTCTCGCAGTCCCTGGCAAACTACTCAGCCTCGAGCCCGGAGCCCTCACCACCGGCAGGGTCGCGTTCGGCGGCATCGTCAAGCAGGTGTGCATGGCCTACGTGCCTGAGGCGGTGGTGGGCGACTACGTCTTGGTGCACGTTGGCTTCGCCATCTCGCGCATCGACGAGGCTGAGGCCCAGCGGACGCTGAGCTACCTGGCGGAGCTGGGCGATCTCGGCGCGCTGGGTAGCCTTGAACCGCAGGGCTCACTCAAACCGCACGGTCCAACCGAGGAGGACCCAGCGTGAAGCACGTCGACGAGTACCGGGACGCAGGGCTGGTGCGAGAGTACGCCGACGCCATCGCCAAGCTCACCACCAAGCCGTGGAAAATCATGGAGGTGTGCGGCGGCCAGACCCACGCCATCGTGCGCTACGGGCTAGACCAATTATTGCCTCCGGGAATCGAGCTGATCCACGGCCCCGGGTGCCCGGTGTGCGTCACCCCGCTGGAGCAGATCGACCGAGCCCTCGCCATCGCCGAGAAGCCGGGGGTCATCTTCTGTTCTTTTGGCGACATGCTGCGGGTGCCCGGCTCCGTGGGCGATCTGCAAGAAGCCCGCTCCCGAGGCGCGGACGTGCGGCTCGTCTACTCGCCCTTGGACGCGCTGGCCCTAGCCGAAGACAACCCCCATCGGGAGGTGGTCTTCTTCGCCATCGGCTTCGAGACCACCGCCCCCGCCAACGCCCTGGCGGTGCAACAAGCCAAGGCGCGGGGCCTCAAGAATTTTTCGGTGTTGGTGTCCCACGTGCTGGTGCCCCCGGCGCTGGAGGCCCTGCTCAGCTCCCCAGATCGACGGGTGGACGGCTTCATCGCCGCGGGTCACGTGTGCACGGTGATGGGCCTGAAGGAGTACGAGCCGATCGTAGCCAAGTACCACGCGCCCATCGTGGTCACCGGCTTCGAGCCGGCCGACGTCATGCAAGGCGTCTTGATGTGCGTGCGCCAACTAGAGGGCGGCCGGGCCGAGGTAGAGAACCAGTACGCGCGCGCCGTGCGCGCACAGGGCAACCCCCACGCTCAATCGCTGATCCGCGAGGTATTCGAGATCGGCGAGCGCAAGTGGCGAGGTATCGGCGCCATCCCGGCCAGCGGCTTTCAGCTGCGCCCAGCCTACGCCGCCTTCGACGCCGAGATCCGCTTCGACGTGAGCGACGTGCGCACCACAGAGTGCCCAACCTGCCTGAGCGGCCTGGTGCTGCAAGGCGCTCGCAAGCCCAGTTCGTGCCCAGAGTTCGGCACCCGCTGCACCCCAGAGCACCCGCTCGGAGCCACCATGGTGAGCACCGAAGGCGCCTGCGCGGCCTACTACCGCTACCGGGGCAGCCAGCTCTGAGACCAACGACAGCTCTGCGGCCAAGGACCCTGAGTCGAAAGCCCGCCCAGAGACCAAAGCGAAAATCTGCGACCCGACCAAGCCCCACAAGAGCCACCACCCATGACCTCATTCAACCTGCAGTGCCCAGTGCCCCTACGTCACGACACCATTCAGCTCTCCCACGGCGGCGGCGGACGCCACATGCGTGAACTGATCGAGTCAGTATTTCTAGCGGTGTTTGACCCTGAGGGGCGCGGCCTGCGCCACGACAGCGCCGTCGTGGAGTGCGAAGCCGGCAAGCTGGCCCTGACCACCGACAGCTACGTGGTCAACCCACTATTTTTTCCGGGCGGTAATATTGGTTGCCTGGCCGTGTACGGCACCGTCAACGACCTGGCCATGGCCGGCGCCACCCCGCTGTGGCTGAGCGCGGGCTTCGTGCTGGAAGAGGGGCTCCCCATCGCCGAGCTGCGGCGCGTGGTCGAGTCAATGCAGCGGGCCGCGCGCAGCGCAGGGGTGCAGATCGTGACCGGCGACACCAAGGTGGTGGAGCGCGGCAAGGGCGACGGCATCTACATCAACACCGCCGGGGTCGGTCGGGTGCCCCCTGGCGTCGACGTGTGCCCCAGGCGCGTCACCGCGGGAGATCAGCTCCTGCTGAGCGGTGATCTCGGACGCCACGGGGTGGCGGTGATGAGCGTGCGAGAGGACCTGGGTTTCAGCGCCGATCTGCGCAGCGACGTCGCCTCCCTGGCTGAAGTGGCCGGGGCCCTGGCGCTCGAGCTCGGGCAGGACCTACACTGCCTCAGGGATCTGACCCGAGGTGGGCTCAGCTCCGCGCTGAACGAGCTCGCTTTGGACGCCGGGGTAGACTTCGAAATCCGCGAGGCAGCGCTCTCAACGTGCGACGCCGTGGCCGGCGCGTGTGAGATCCTGGGCCTGGACCCCCTCGCCGTGGCCTGTGAGGGCCGGTTCGTCGCCGTTGTGCCGCCGGGCCGAGCCGCCGCCGCCCTGGCCATCATGCGAGCCCATGACCCCGCCGCCGCGCTCATCGGCCGGGTCGTCGAGCTGAGCGCGGGACGACCGGGCCGGGTGGTGGTGGAGAGCGATCTGGGAGGACGGCGCATCCTAGAGCTGTTGGCCGGAGAGCAGCTGCCGAGGATCTGCTGACGCCGAGCGGGCAGCTCGCTGACGCTGCCTTGGCTGCGGCGACGGGAGCTACGCCCGCCGCCGACGCAGCGCCGCGCCCAGCGCCAACAAGAGCGCGGCGAGACCAAACGGCGCCTGCGTATCCCCGCGGCTAGACCCGCGACCCACGGCGCAGCCTGAGGTCGACCCGGCGTCCACCGGCTGTGCGCCCGCGCTACCACCCGCGGTGGCTCCAGCGCCCCCGCTGCCGCCCGTTGGCTCACCCGCCGCGCCAGCGCTCGCGCCACCAGCGCCAGCCACGCCGCCGCTGCCCCCCGCTCCACCTGCGCCACCGCCCCCCGCTCCACCTGCGCCACCGCCCCCTGCGCCGCCCGCGCCGCCGGTGGCTGGGCAGTCGTTGCACACGTCTTTGCATTCCGTGAGGCAAGAGCAACCGACCAACGACTGGTAGTAGTCGGCTCCGTCGGGGTGGCTGGCGATGCACGCCTCGCGGCAGCTGGCTTCGCCGCAGCCTGCCACGCAATCCGAGATCGCCGCGCACTCGCTGTTGCGCACGCAGTCCTGGCTGCGCAAACGACAGCTGCTCGCGCGACAGCTAAAGCAGCTCCCGTCATCAGGGATCGACACGCACAAATCAGCGCCGATGTCCTGACCATCCACGTCAAAAGAGCTGGGCATGCACAGCATGCCGCTCGGACAAGCGGGCGCCCCCGACAAGTTGCAGAACTTGGTGCACTCGCCGGGCGTGTCGTCACGCTGGCAGATGTCACCCAGGCACTCCCAGCCAGAGCTGCAAGCTTCGCCCGCGGCCTTGGTCTTGATCGGGCCCGGGGGCGTGTTGCCTTCTAGCAGCGCGCTCTTGCCCGCCGCGGCGAAGGCCTGGGCGACCAGCGCGTCTTGACCAAACAGCGACATACTGATCAGCGGCCCGACGTTGCAATTCGATACCCGCGAGGAAACACCAAGGACCGCGCCGCTGACCGAGTCTAGCGACGGGCCGCCAGAGTCGCCTGAGCAACCAGACGCGCCGACTTGGAACTCTGAGCTCGAGAGCAGCTCGTTCCAGTCCTTGCCGGCTCCCAGCACCGGGACGTTGTCGCGACGCCGCCGTGTGCCGCCCCCACCCCCGCCCTCGCTGGTGATCCCGTAGCCGACCACGGTGACATGTTCACCAGGCACCGGCAGGTAGTTAGTTCGGATCTTGGCCGGGGTGATGCCAGTGACCTCACGGTCTAACACCACGAACGCGACGTCGCGGTTGCACAAGCTCCTGCCCGCGGCGTGTAAAATCTGCTGCCCCCGCGCGACCGACGGCCCGCTCGGATCAACGCCGGTGCGCACCCGCAAATCGCTAGGGGTAAAATCGCTGCCTACATGATCGCCGTTCTGCGACACCCCGGTGGCGTCACAACCAATCCCCTCGGAAATGCTGGGCGCGACGCAATGCCACGCGGTGAGCACCAGGTTCGACGCCACCAGCGTGCCGGAGCAGGCGCCTTGGTTGGAGGTCAAAAAGATGACGTTTTCGTGGGCGCTGCCGTCGCTGTCGACCACGCCGCCGAAGATGGCTTGCTGCTGGGCCAGCGGCCGCGTGTCGTGCACCTCTGAGCTGCAGCCGAAGGTCACCAGGGCGCTCGCGACCAGCGCAGAGACGACCAAAACCAAGGGGGACGCGATCCGCATAAGTATGTTTTCCCAAGCAAGTAGGGGCCGGTACCCATCGCCCCGGCGCAACGTGAAGCGGCGCTCAGCGGCGCTCGCCAACGCTCATCAGGCTACAGCGCAGCGCCATCATCCGCCACCACGACTCGCCAAAGACTTGCGTTGACGCATGGCAGCGTGGGCCCCCACGTGAACTCCAGCGGCGCCCGGGGTAGCATCGCCGCAGTATGCGTCCAACGCCAGCCGACATCGACCTGCAGCCAATGGTCCACGATCCGGAGAGAGTCAGCTGGGCGCTACAAACCGCCCAGGCCAAGTGGAGCGCAGGCGACCCTCAAGAGGCCCTTCGCTGGCTGCAGCGAGCCGCGACGACGGCGCGCGAGCTTGGACTAACCGAACGCTGTGAGCAGCTCAGGCACGCCGCCAGCCTGCTCGAAGAGTCGAGCCCGAGCCAGGCAGCGACCACGCGCATGTCGCCGAGCGTTGACGGAAATGGCGCGGAAACGCTGAGCCATGTGCCTGCGCTCCGCCTAGATCAGACTCGGGTCAGCCTAGATCAGACTCGGGTCAGCCCAGGTCAGGCTCGGGTGAGCGCAGGTCAGACGCCGCGTATTCAGGTGGCTCAAGCGGCTAACGCCCACGGCCACCCCGCGCCCTCGCACATGTCACGCACCACGCCCAGCGCAGGGGTTGAAGGGACGCAGCCTGCCGCGGGCACCACGGGCGGCCCCAGCTCATTGATGTGGGATAGCCAGGCCACGCCAACCCAAATCTCCGGGCCAGCAGCCACGCGCCAAGCGCTGCGCGTGTGTGTTGCTCAGGCCACCGATGGCAGCCTGCAGGTCGTGCTGTTGTCCGAAGGCGAGCCTCCGCGGCCGGGGATGCGTGAAGCGCTGCTGGTCGCCCTGGGCAGCGAGCCGCTGCTTCCCTAAGCCACAGCGCTGCTCATCTGGTCAGGCAGCCGAATTACGTGCAGCAGGCGCGGCACCGCGAACTACAGCGCGGAAACCAACGCAGAATCCGCCGCGATGTACGCTGATCTGCAACAACTACTACCTTTTTCCGGTATGCGTGTACGCTTACACGGTTATGCCCTCAGCGGTCACGTGCGGAGATTGTGGAGCCCAGTTCGAAGTCACTCAGCAGCTCTGGGATGACCAGATAGACGGCAAGCGGGTGCGCGCCCGTTGCAAGCGGTGCGGCGCCGAGATGGAGCTCGACGGGCGAGACCCGGACGCAGCGCCCAAGCACTCCAAGCCGCCGCCCCCCAACGCGCGCGAGAAGCTGACCAGCATCATCGACGCAGAGACGGAACCTGTCCGCGAGGAAACGCCTACAGTCCCACTGACCAAGCCAGGTCAACTACCAGCAGCGGGCAAGCTGCTAGCGGTCGAGGCCGCCGCTGCTGAGGAGAAGCAGCCTAGGACAGCAGCCCACACCCAAGCTACCCAGGCGGCGGAGCCGAGCGACCCGTGGCTGGTGTCCTACGCCGATGACGACGACCGGGAGCTCTCCACCAGCGCGGTCAAGGCCGCCTTCGAAAAGGGTGAAATCCACACAGAAACGCTGATCTGGCGCGACGGCATGGACGAGTGGCTCACTATCACCGAAGTCCAGGTCTTCGCGGAGCTCTTCAAGCAAGCACCCGCCACAGATCAAACCGGCGGCTTCTTAGGGACAGGGCTAGGGTTGGGGGTGGGTCCCGGCGGGCCGACCATCGACGCTAGCTCAGCTAGCACTGACGACGCTTGGGGCGACGACGACGCGCCTCCCATCAGCTTGGTCCCCGATTCGCTGCCACCCGAGTCCATCGATCCGGACTCCGTGGAGCCCAAGCTGGTCGCGCTGAGCGCCGGCACCATGACCGACACCAAGCCCAAGGGCCCTCCGCCACGGCGTGAACACGCGACCGCGACCACGCCCAAGCCTGGCGGCGTCAAGCTCCCCACGCCCAAGATCGCAAAAGACCAGACCAAGGCGGCTGCTCCGACGGAGGCGCCGCGCATCAAGCGGCTGCCCAAGCCCCCGGCGGCTCCCCTGACCAAGACGGGCTTCATGCCCAGTCAGCCGAGCAACCCCAGACCAGAGGCCGCTAAGGGCGCCGAAGACGAGCCGAGCACCGGCGCCAGCGCGGGCGCCGCCAAAAAACCGCAAGGAAAATCTACGCCGCACCCGCCAGCGAACCTGAAGCGCCCACAGACGGTCGCCTTCGAGGCGGAGGGCCCGGTCCTCGACTCAATCCCCGACGTCGCCACCTTGGCGCGCAAGGCGGGCAGCGTGGCGAAGCAGGACGCGACGGCGCCCGACCTGGCTGACCTACCCCTCACGGGCAGCGTCGATCTGGGCGGCGTCGCCCTCGGCTCGGCGGATGACGCGCCGCTGGCGCCGACCATCCAGGTCGACGACCTCCAGATCGACGTCGACACAGGCGACGGCTCCGACGCGCACCAGGACGACGCAGCGCTGGCGGCGGCCGGCGCCGCTGCTGACGCCGGCGGCGCTGACGCGACGAGCTCCGCGGTCAGCTCAGAGCCCGGCAAGCAGCAGAAGAAGAAGCGCAGCCCCCAGAGCGGCCCGCCCAGCTCGGGTAAGATCCGCACAGAAACACTCAGCGACGCCCCGGTCACGCGCAGCAGGCCCCCGGCGGCCGCGAGTTCGAAGCTGGCGAGCGCGAAGGCGGTGGCGAGTCAGCCACCGGCCGACGACGTCTCAGGCTCCAAGACGCCGCTGTATGTCGCGCTCGGCTTGGCCGCAGCCTTCGCGGT
>CAZKDY010000051.1:0-44455 GCA_964551615.1 uncultured Polyangiaceae bacterium | reverse complement strand
TCCCGGAAGTGTGCGAATTTGTAAGATTTTTGTCCGTCCCAATGGAGCCACACCCTACTATGATGGAAGAAGCCGCTTTGTTGGTCCTTGAAGCCAAGCAAGACCTGGGAGCAACAGCACCAAGACCGCTGCAACTTGCGCTCATTCTTCTGACCTTGGCGATTGCTGCATGTAAACCCTCTTCCAGCTCCGATAAGCGCGGCTCACCCGAGAAATCTAAAGAAGGTCGGATCGATTTCTACGATGAGAACGACCAACTGGTCGGTTCCAAGGTATTGGATCATTGCAATTCCGGTCAGACCTACAGCTTCTACGGCGTGGATCTTTATACCCGAGGAGATCCGGAACTCGAAGTGAGAGTGTGGGAGACCCCTGGTGGCGCTCAACGGAGCGTTCAGCTGAGACTTCTCTATGCAGCCGGTCAAAAGGACCTTGGTGAATTTTGTGTCGACTGCGCCGCTGGGCCCAGGGTCCCCCGAAAGAATCCGCAATTTCGCAGCTATCAAGTCGATCATGACAAGGAGACTCGACAGCTCTGTAAACTCGATCAATACACTCTCGAGAACCAGAACAAGACAATGAACGAGGTTTGGTACAAGGACCTGCAAATCCAGGTAGGGTGCCCAATATCACCTCGCCTCTCCTTGAGCTCTGGCAAAGAGGCTGCCCGATTCGTCTTGAAAGCCCACTTCTCGGAGTGCTTTTAGCTGAATCTTGGTAACCGTTCACGGACCGAGCACCGTTTGAGCAGCTGACCCGCTAAGTGATCTACTTTGCTCCATTATCTCGCTGCGCTTTCCATCGTGGCGAGGATCTGGCAGCCATGAGGTCGTGGAGCGCGACTGGCAAAGCGAGCTGGATGCACGGGATCGCGAGATCGCTGAGCTCAAGGCCCAGCTCGCCGCGGCGCTAGCGCGCATCGCGGAGCTGGAGCGACTGCTAGCTGCCAACTCGATCAACTCCGGCAAGCCGCCATCAACGGACGACGCGGCGACGCGAGAGGAGCGACGGAAGAAGCGCAACCGACTCAAGAGCGAGCGCAAGCGCGGAGCCAGGCCGGGCCACAAGGCGAAGTTCCGCACGTTAGTACCCCCAGAGCGAGTGACGCGTCGTCACGAGCATTTCCCCAAGGAGTGTGGGAGGTGCAACCATCACTTGCCGAAGCAGCCGAGCGGGGATCCGTCGAGACACCAGGTTGCAGAGATCCCGGAGATCCATCCGGACGTCGACGAGCACCTGCTGCACCAGGTGCAGTGCCCATGCTGCGGTGAAGTGACTCGTGCGAAGCTCCCGAAACGGGTTCCGCGAGGTGTATTCGGTCCACGTTTGATGGCGTTCGTGGCTCTGTTGACGGGCGTCTACCATCTGAGTCGTCGCGACACCGCATCCTTTCTGAAGCAAGCGCTCGACCTCGATGTCTCGCTCGGAGGTATCAGCGGAATCGAGCGACGCGTCTCCGACGCCCTCGCCCCGGCGACCAAAGAGGCGACCGAGCACGCACTCGATGCATGTGCCAAGCATGTCGACGCAACGGGCTGGCGCAACGCAGGTCGTTATCGCAACCTCTGGACGATCGCCACGGAGGCGGTGACCGTGTTCGGGATCACGCTGGATGGCAGTCGCAAGGCGCTACGCAAGCTCTTGTCGCGTGCCCATGGCGTGCTCGTCTCCGATCGAGCCGGGCAGTTCGGCTTCTGGGCGATGCAGGATCGTCAGATCTGTTGGGCCCACTTACTCCGCAAGTTCGTGGAGTTCTCGGAGCGCAGCGGTGAAGCTGGAGAACTCGGCAACGGGCTCGTCATACTCACCCAGACCTTGTTCCATGCGATCCACAAGGTGCGAGACGGAACGATGTCCGAGACGGAGTTCCGTCACTTCATCGCGAATCTCGGGCCGCGCATCGAGGCGAAGCTCGAACGCACTGCTGCGCTCAAAATCCGAGGTGTAAGCCGCTCGTGCACGAACATCCTCGAACACCGCGAGGCGCTGTGGACCTTCGTCGACAATCCCGACGTGGAGCCCACCAACAACCACGCAGAGCGAGAGCTCCGACGCTTCGTTCTGTGGCGCAAGAGGAGCTTCGGCTCCCAGAGCGAACGCGGCGAGCGCTACGCCGAGCGGATCATGACCGTCGCACACACCCTGCGGAAGCAGAAGCGTAGTCTGCTCGCGTTCCTGACTGACACGCTCAAGGCTCAACTACGCCGCAAGCCGCATCCGTCGCTCTTGCCCGCCCGAGCATGATCGCGACTTGGTCCGTGAACGGTTACGAATCTTGAGCGGCTCCATCGGTCCGATCCAGTTGGAGGCGGGATTGTGATCTGCGCCGCCAGTTGGGAGGCCGTGCTGATCGGCGGCATACCGATCCACTTGGGTGCCAGTCGCGCGTATGCGCACGACGCTTCCCTCACTAACCAACGGCAGTCGCGCCGCTCAACTGACCGCGCCGCGGTCCCGGCGCTGACCGATCGCCCATTCTACATGAATTGTGCGTGGCTGTGAGATCTCCGTACGGTCAGCTCCAGTAACTCGAATTTGAACCACCAGCTGAATGATCGGCGGCAAACGGCGCTGAGCAAACGCTAGGAGCATCAAAACCTTTGCTGGAAGCCCAGCCGCGGGGCCTACACTGCCGGCCTCCCTCATGCCGCTCATCACTAACGACGCCATCGTGCTCGGGCTGTTGGTGGTCATCCTCGCGGTGATCTTCGCGACCGAAGCCGATCCCCGCTGCAAGGGCTTCTACAAGTACGTCCCCTCGCTCTTGCTTTGCTACTTCGTGCCCGGGCTGCTCGGCACGCTAGGGCTAATTTCTGGTGAGCAATCCAAGCTCTACTCCGTCGCGTCGCGCTACCTGTTGCCGGCCAGCCTGGTGCTGTTGACGCTGAGCCTCGACTTGGCCGCCATCCGCAAGCTCGGGCCGAAGATCCTCATCATGTTCTTGTCAGGCACGCTGGGGGTGATGTTTGGCGGGCCGCTGGTCTTGCTGCTGTTCGCGCTGATCAGCCCAGAGCTGGTGGGTGGCACCGGACCCGACGCGGTGTGGCGCGGCATGACCACCGTCGCCGGCAGCTGGATCGGCGGCGGCGCCAATCAAACCGCGATGAAAGAAGTGTTTGGGGTCGGCGATCAGGTGTTCTCGAGCTGGATCGCCGTGGACGTGATCGTCGCCAACATCTGGATGGCGGTGCTGCTCTACGGCGCGGGCCTCCACCGCCGCATCGACAAATGGACCGGCGCCGACACCGCAGCCATCGAAGCTCTCAAGACCAAGGTCGAGGCCTATCAACTCGAACACAAACGCATCGCTTCCGTGGGGGATCTCTTTGCGATCTTAGGGGTGGGTCTTGGGGCGACCGCCATCGGCCACATCGGCGCCGACTGGCTCGCGCCCTACATTGAAGCCAACCTGCCTAGCCTCGCCCGCTTCAGCCTGACCAGTAAGTTCTTCTGGCTGATCGTGATCACCACGCTGCTCGGCGTGTTGTTCTCCTTCACCCGGCTGCGCCGACTCGAAGGCGCCGGCGCGTCGCGGGTCGGTTCGGTGATGCTCTACGTGCTGGTCGCCACCATCGGCATGCAAATGAACCTGCTGGCTGTGTTTGATCGACCAGGGATTTTCCTGGTAGGCCTCGCCTGGATCGTGATCCACGCGGTAATCATGTTGACCGTCGGCAAGCTGCTCAAGGCGCCGTTCTTCTTCGTCGCCGTGGGCAGCCAAGCCAACATCGGAGGCGCCGCCTCCGCGCCCATCGTGGCTTCTGCCTTCCACCCGGTGCTGGCTCCAGTCGGCGTCATGATGGCGGTGCTCGGCTACGCCGTCGGCACCTATGCCGCGTGGTTGTGCGGGCTGATGTTGCAGCAAGTGGCGCCATGAGCGCGTGAAGCGTCGAGCGCGACACTGCTCTTGACCCGCCTCTCGGGCGGGCAGTTGCAGAGCCGACGAGAGTGGCCGGCGCGTGCCCCTGACGGCTCCTCCAACCTGAGTGCCAGACCCAGAGCCCCGTGTCAGACTGGTTCGCCGACGGCTCCACCAGCCCCGCGCAGCACCCACGCAGCCGCCCCGCGCAGCACCCACCGGGCTCCTCAAAAAAACCAAAAGCGCTTCTTGCGCACGGCGCACTTGCGCGCGAGATCTAGCTCTTCGGTCACGCCACACGTCTCCAGCAGGTCGAGCAGCTCGGCCCCGCCACGCTCCACGGCGACCCGCATCTCCTCAGCGTAGATCGGGATCAAACCGATGAAGTTGACGCTCTTGCCTGGCACGTAGCCGCCCTCGCTGTCGCGCTGCCCAGCCTGAGCCTTCAAGCGCCGAAAGCCCTCGTCCACCTCAAACAGCGGGGAGACCACCGCGCAGCACAGCTGTGTGTTGGGAGCGTACGCTTCCGCGTGGTCTATGTCGCCACCCAACGTGTGCCCCTCAGCGATCCAAGTACCTCTCGCGTGGGGATACTGCGCCACCCGCGCCAGCAGCTGAAGCGGCCACACGTGCTCCTGCTCGGTCAGCGCCTCCGCGGTCAGCGGCCAGTCGTAGGGCAAGCAGATCACCAGCTCCACGTAGCGTAGCGACTCGGGGTTGGCCTTGAGCAAGGCTGGCGGCACGTTGAGCGGGCGCCGGCTCACGCCGTGGGTGACCAACGTGTAGCTGGTGCGGTCGATGTTCGGCTCCACCAGCTCAACGCTCACGTCGGTGTCGAGCAGCGCGTACTCCGGTTGCTGCTTCAGCTGCGCCAGCTCTCGCGCAAACGCGGCCTTGCAGGCCTCGGCCTCAGCTGACTGGCTCAGCTCTCCCAAGTAGCGCTGGATGTGGCGCTGCACCGCCGTCCCACGGGCAGCGCCGCCCGCTCCTGCGCTGCGTTCAGGTTCCGCCGCTGACATGTCGCAGTCCTAATGCCTCATGGGCGCCCCCGCTACCAGCGGCGTCAGATATTGAGTGTCCCCGCAGGATCCGTGGCACCCTGACGAACGTGACACAGCACACGACCAGCCCACAGCGAGCCCCGAGTTTGGGGGTGGGCAGAGCGCTGAGCGTCGCGCTCGCCGCGCTGTCCCTCAGCCTAGGCAGCTGCGCGCCGCTCCCCGAGTCGCCAGCTCCCGCCGCGCCCACCGACTCCACCGCTGCCGCCCGGTCTAATGTAGACTCCCCCACGGCAGCGACACCAGCCACCAAGCCGATCGCCGCTCCGCCGGGTCAGGCGTGCGAGCCCCTCCGCGTCCCGATCCCCGAGCCAGACACCCGCGTCGTCAAGACGCCGATCCCGCCGCTGGTTGACTTCTCCGAGTCTGAGCAGATGGCTGGCTTCTATCAGGCCCTGGCCGCCATCGCCCGCGGCGAGCGCACCGAGCCGCTGCGCATCGGCTTCTATGGCGACTCCAACATGACCCGCGACTTCATCACCGGCGAGCTGCGGCGTGTGTTGCAAGGCATCTACGGCGACAGCGGCCACGGCTACATCGGCCTGGGTAAGCCCTGGAGCTGGTACCTGCACATGGACGTCCTCCACAACTTTGACAAAGCCGCCTGGAAACCGTTCAACATGGCCACCCAGCAGGTCGCGGATCGGCTGTACGGCTTCGGTGGCATCGCCGTACAGAACCAACGCGCGAAGGCGCGCACCTGGGTAGCGACCGCCAAGGCCGGCTCGCCAGTTGGCACGCAGCTCAGCCACGTCGAGATCTACTACCTAAAGAAGCCAAAGTACGGCGGGTTTGATGTGTTGGTGGACAACCAGCAGTACGCCCACGTCGACACCGCCAGCGACACGGTCGAGGCCGGGCGCTTCAGCTTCGATCTCCCAGATGGACCTCACCGCGTCGACGTGATCAGCGGATCGAAGCTGGTGCGCCTGCTCGGCGCGATCTTAGAACGATCGACGCCGGGCGTCGTGGTTGACTCCATCGGTATCGGCGGCGTGAACAGTGAGTTGTTGGTCCGGGCCGATCGCGATCTGGTGGTGCAGACCCTCAAGCTGCGCAAGCACGATCTGTTCGTGCTGCTGACCGGCGCCATCGAGCCCGACTCACCGAAACACGGCGCAGCCATGACTGAGTTCGTGGCGCGGCACCGAGAAGCCCGACCAGGCGTACCCTTCATCATCATGAGCCCGCCAGATCTCGCGGGGGGCACCATCAGCGCACCGACCAAGAGCGTGCGCATCAACCAGGTGGCCAAGGCTAAGCTGCGCACCGCCAAGCAGCTCAAGAGCGGCTACTGGGACTTCCGCGGGGCAATGGGCGGCGAGCAGTCCATCGTCCACTTCGCCGAGCACAAGATGGCTTGGACCGACTTCATCCACCTGACCGAGCCCGGCGGGCGGCTGATGGGCGGGCGCTTCGCCGTCGCGCTGCTGCGGGATTTCAAGCGCTACCTGGAGCTGCACCCCGAAGCGGGCTGCGGCCATGTGGCTACAGCAGCACCCGCGTCAGACTGAGCTCGGGTCAGCCTGAGTCCGCGTCAGCCTGAGCCCGCGCTCGCGACCTCGCTCACCCGTAGCGGCTGCGCCTGGCTAGGCAGCGGCAGCGTGACCTCCAAGCGTGTGCCGCCTTCAGGTACCGCCTCAATGCCGAAGCTCGCGCCCATGGCGGCGCAGCGCTCGCGGATCCCTGTCAGGCCCAGGCCCTCACCGCGCGCGTCACGCCCCGGCTTGAATGACTTACCGTCGTTCTCGACCACCAAGCACAGCTCATCTCCGGCCCGCTCCACGCTGACGTAGATGTGCCGAGCTTGGCCATGTACGAACGCGTTGTTCACCGCTTCTTGGGCGATCCTAAACAAGTGCAGCTCCGCGCTGCGCTCGAGCACGCCGTCCACGTCGCGGATCTCGGCGTCGACGATCAGGCCTGGTTGCTCGGGCAAATCGTCGAGCAAGCCACGCAGCGCCGCTGTCAGGCCCAGGCGATCGAGACGATCTGGATGTAGCCCGTGGCTGAGGGCGCGCGACTCCTCGATCCCGCGCGCGACCAACTCACGCGCACGGTCCGCGGCCGTCGACCGCTCGCCCGCCAGCACACCCTTGAGCACCACGAACAGCTGCCCCAGCCCGTCGTGCAGGTCGCGGGCGATGCGCCGTCGATCTTGATCCTGCTGCTCCAACAGCAGCGCGAGCCCCCGCGCGCGCTCGCGCTGGAGCGAGATCCCCCGCTCGAGGCGCAGCTGAGTCGCCTCTTCCTTGGCTCGCTGACGCTCCGAGTCAAGCAGGCGAATGCGATAGCCGAGGGCCAAGCTCAACAAGACCACCTCTAGGCCAGACCCCAGCTGCAGCAGGTGCTCCGTCCAGTTGGTATAAGGAAAGAAGCCGAAGTAGCGCATCGAGTAGGTGATGCCCGTCACCAGGTACATCGACCACGCGGTAAGGAACAGCCGCGCCAGGCGATCTCCGGCGCGGCTGCGCTGGATCGCCGCCAGCAAGATCACAAACAACGCGAGGATCTGCGCCAGCGCTGCCAGCCCGTCGCTGTAGGTGCCGTCCGTGAACAAAAGCGACGCCATGCCGATGGCCGGCACCGCGGGGACCCAACGCAGCGCGCGGTCGATGCGCGGGATGTGGCGCCGGGTGTCCAGCAGGTGACGACAAAAACCGGTCATCGCGATGGCGCTCACCCACAGCATGGTCACTGTCCAAAAGCGCGGGTGGGGACCCATGGCCGCCGCGATCGGCCTGAGCGCAGCCGCCTCGGCGATGTGCATATTTCTCGCAAGGAAATACCAGAGCGTGACCGCGACGTGCAACACGTAGTAGCCATAGGCCGGCGAACGCAGCAGCACCCACAGCACCAGGTTGTAGAGCAACAGCGCGAGTAAGATGCCGTAGAACACCCCGTGCGCCAGGTTGGAGCTAGCGTAGCCCTCGTCAAAGGCGGCCTGCGTGCCGACCAGCAGGGTCGGGGCCTGGAGGCGCCCGGCGTAGCGCACGTAGATCGTAGATGTATCTCCGTGCGGCACTGAAAGGCGCGTCGTGAAGCCAGTGCGCGGATAGGCGCCTGGTACCCGCGTCCCGTCTCGCTCAACTATGCTTCCGTCGGGCAAAAAAAACTGTAGGCGCATCGGCCAGGGGTGCCCCTGCCAAATCACCAGCACGTCAGCCTGGCTGGCGTTCTTCACGCTCAGCCGCGCCCAGCCCGCCTTCGCGCTCACGTCAAAACGCGGATCGCTAGAGGGCGCGCTCCAGCCCGCTGAGCGACGGACGCCTTCCAGATCCAAGTTGCCCTCTGGGTCGTTGAGCACGCTGATGCTCTGACGGGCGTGCACTAGATCTCGCTGCCCGATCACGAGCGCGCGCCCGCCGGGCTGGTCGACCCAGCTCTCGGCGCTCCGCCCGCAGCCGCTGATCAGCAAGGCAACCGAGGTGAGCAGCACGAGCGCGACAGCTCTGTGTGCGAGCGACCAGCTACCCCACATGTGACGCCCAACAATCGCAGAGCCCTCCCCAGGGCACAAGCTGTTAGGCTGCGGCGGTTCCCTTCGGCGCGGCTCTGGACCTTGGACAAAGCATGACCGACCATCACCCCAGCACCCGGTACTGGAGTTTCCCTCCGGCAGATCGAGCGCTGCCCGCAGCGCTTACCTTGAGCGCCGGCGGCCAGGCAGCGCCTGCCGTCCTGCGCGGCGCGCTCGCCATTCAGCGCGTCAACCTGCGCGAGCTCGCAGCGCGCCCACAGCGCTTCGAACACCACTTGGTGGTGCTCGGCCGCGCGGGAGACGCCCAGCTTGAAATGGCGACGGCCAGTGAGCCGCTGTATTTTGCCCACGCAAACATCAGCGACGAGTACGCGATCCCTATTGACTGCGGCGACGCGCTGTTCGACTCGATCCCGTTTCGCACCTTCTTGATGGATCGCGCGAGCGGCGAGGACGTGGGGCGCGTCAACCACCAGAGCTGGGATCTCGTATTACATCCCCACGGATACTTGCATTGGCCCGGCAGGTTGCGCCCGCCCTACACGCCGCCGCGCTTCCCCAACGACGAGCGGCGAACCGGCGTGTCCCTGGTGTACTGCGGCTACCGCCCCCACCCCCCGCACCCCGATCGACCGCTGCGGGTGAGCCCGACCCGACAAGCCGCAGCCAAGAGCTACACCGAGCACTCGCCGCCCTTTCACCTGGTCGATCTGCAGCACGACGCGCCCCAGGTGGTCGGCCGCGTCGCGACCAGCTCACTCGAGCTGCTGCAGAGCCCCGCGCGCGTCGACGCGCCCCGCGGCGGCTACCTGCTGATCGTCTCGGCCAGCGCTGACCTGCACGCAGAGAGCGATCTATTGTTTATTCCGCCCGGCAGCGCTATGGACGGAGCCGGCGTCGAGCGCGCGCTGTGGTTCTCTGACGCGACGCAGGTCGCGGAGCCCCCCACCGACATTTGGCGCCAGGCGCCTCTGCCCGACTTCCCGCCCTTCGAGGACACCGCGCCTGGCCAGCTGCCGCTCGTGTTAGATGAGTTGGTCCCAGGGCGACAGCTCTCCGCTCAGCCGGTCACCGACGACCTGGTCTGCGTCACGCTGCAGGGCCACAGCGCCGAGGTGCCCCGCTATTGGCTCGCGCGCTTTCTGTTCCGGCTCGGGCTGCACCGCTACCAAATCGGCTACCTAGAGACCTACGGTGGCTTCTACTACGACGACCAAGGTGGTCATCGGCTCGGGCTCCGAGGGGGTGGAGAGCTCGGCTTGTCTCTGGCCGAAATGCGTCAAGTCGTCGAGCAGCTTTACCGTGCGGTAGCGCCACCAGGGTATGTCGAGCACATTTAGGCTCGTCGCCAGCTGCCTCACCAGGTAGCGTCAGTCAGCGCGCGCCTCCGCGCTGACACGCTCGCTCAACCGCGTTTTCCGCCGGCGACGGCATTTGCGACGCGCGCCGACGCCGGCCGCGCCGCTGGGCGCCAGGCTGACCACGCCGGCTGCGGCGCGCCAGCGCAGCTCTCCGGCGCGTACCCGCACGCCCCCGAGTTTGCTCAGGCATATTCACGCCTTGTAGGCACGAACCAAGGGCAAAGCTCCGGCAGCGCAGGCGCCGAGATCGCTCAGCGTGCTCCCAAGACCCGATCTTGAGGCGCTCCGATGTCAGCCTCCTGCGTAAACATTCCGGGTTTCTGCTGGCGCGCCCTGGGGTCGCCATGGCATAGCGCGTCGCCCTTAAGGAACCTATGCCCCTTCATCCCCGCGAAAAACTCCGCAACATCGCCATCATCGCCCACGTCGACCATGGCAAGACGACCCTGGTCGACGCCATGCTGCGCCAGACGGGCGTCTTCCGAAGCAACGAGGTGATGACCGATCGCGTCATGGACTCGAATGATCTCGAGCGTGAGCGGGGCATCACGATCTTGGCGAAGAACGCCAGCGTTCGTTACGGCGACTACAAGATCAACATCATCGACACCCCGGGCCACGCCGACTTTGGTGGTGAGGTCGAGCGCACCCTGCGCCTAGCCGACGGCGCGCTGCTGCTGGTCGACGCGGCTGAAGGCCCGCTGCCCCAGACGCGCTTCGTGCTCGGCAAGGCCATTGAGCTGGGGATGCCGATCATCGTGGTGATCAACAAGATCGACCGCCACGACGCGCGCCCCGAGGTGGTGCTAGATGAGGCGTTTGACCTGTTCTGCGATCTCGACGCCAGCGACGAGCAGGCGACCTTCCCGGTGCTGTACGCCATCGGCAAGAACGGCGTCGCCAAGAAGGAGATGGAAGACGAGCTGGTCGATCTCGAGCCGCTGTTTGAGACCATCTTGCGCGTCGTGCCGTCGCCTAAGGGCGACGTCGAAGCGCCGATGCGCATGCTGGTCAACAACATCATCCACGACGAGTACGTGGGGCGCCTCGCGCTGGGCCGCATCGAGCGCGGCAAAATTGCCCTGGGGCAACGCCTCAAATGCATCGGCGAAAAGACCAGCCAAGAAGAGAAGATCGGCCTGTTGTTTGGCTTTGAGGGGCTGGCGCGCATCAAGATCGACGAGGCAGGCGCAGGGGACGTGATCTCCATCGCCGGCTTCTCCGATGTGCAGATCGGCGACACACTGTGCGATCCCTCGGCGCCCGAGGCGCTGCCGCGCATCCAGGTCGAAGAGCCCACCATCAAGATCACCTTCTGCGTCAGCACCTCGCCCTTCGCAGGCAAGGTCGGCAAGTGGGTGACCTCGCGCCACATCCGTGAGCGTTTGCTCAAGGAAACGAAGCGCAACATCGCGCTGCGTATGGAAACCACCCCTGAGCCCGATGTGTTCACGGTGTTTGGTCGCGGCGAGCTGATGCTGGCGGTGTTGGCAGAGACCATGCGCCGCGAGGGCTACGAGTTCTGCATGGGCATGCCTGAGGTGGTCGTGCGCGACATCGACGGCGTGAAGTCCGAGCCGATGGAGCGCGTGGTGGTCGACGTGCCCGAAGACTACGTGGGCGCGGTGACCACTCGCCTCGGCGAGCGCAAGGGCATCATGACCAAGATGAACAACTTGGGGCATGGCCGCGCGCGGATCGAGTACCGCATCCCTTCTCGCGGGCTGATCGGCTTCCGCTCAATGTTCCTCACGGAAACTCGAGGCACCGGCCTGTTGAACACGTTGTTCGACGGCTGGGAGCCCTACTCGGGGCCGATGCTGCGGCGACCATGTGGCGCCATCGTCTCCGACCGCAGCGGCGTGATCACGCCGTACGCGTTGTTCCACATCGAGCCCCGCGGCGTGCTGTTCGTGCCTCCTAGCACTGAGGTCTACGAGGGCATGATCATCGGCGAGCACAACCGCGCCAACGATCTCGACGTGAACTGCACCCGCGAGAAGAAGCTCACCAACATCCGCGCGTCAGGCCGCGACGAGAACGTGGTGCTGTCTCCGCCGCGCACCCTGGGCATCGAAGACGCCCTGGAGTGGGTCGACCGCGACGAGCTGGTCGAGATCACTCCGGCGGCGGTGCGCGTGCGTAAGCGCATCCTAGCCTGCAACCGCCGCCCCAAGCGCGACGGCTGACCCGCTCAGCGCCTGGGTTGAGCCGCTGAGCGCCTGGGTTGAGCCAGGATCAGGGGGTGGGGGGTCTAGCGCTTGGACCCGCACCACACCTGAAAGCTCTTGGTCTCGACGAGCAGCCGCACGTTGTTGAACGTCTCGTTGAACAGCGCGCCCGCGCCCACGCTGCGCTGACACACTGCGACTAATACGCCGGACGCGGTCAGGTGCCCTGAGGCGCCGCGGACCAGGTCATGCAGCACGCCCATGTCTTCCTCGATTCCGCGGTGAATCGGCGGGTTGCTCAGGATCGCGTCGTAGCGCTCGGCCTTGGGTAGCTGGTGCCAGGCGTCGCTCAAGAAGGCCTTGGCGCCGGGCAGGTTCAGCTTCGCCGCCTCCAGGCTGGGGGCGTCGACCTCGAGCAGGCTCACTTCACACTCGGGCCAGCGCGCCTTGGCCCACACCCCGACGATCCCCACCCCCGCACAAAAATCTAGCACGTGCTTGCGCGCCTTGAGCTCCTCGCAGCCGCGCAACAAAATCTCGGTGCCGGAGTCTAAGCGGCCGCGGGCGAAGGCCCCTGGGTAGCTCTTGAGCTCGAAGTCGCGCGTGCCTTGGCCTAGCGGCAGCGTCACGCTAGAGCTGCTCTGAAACAACTCGAGTGAGCCTTTTAGGCCCTCGGTCACCTCGTTGCGCTGACACTCTAGCACCCGCGCGCGGCGCTTGATGTGGGTGGTCTCAGGCTCACTAAAGAACGCCTCAGTGAGGCGCCGGTGCGCCGAGCGGATGCCTTCGTCGTTGGCGCCGTAGACCCACAGCTTTGCGTCGGGCTGAAGCCGCGAGGCAACGGCGTGGAGCGCGAAGTCAAAGCTCGGCCAGTCTTTCGACAGCCGCAGCACCGCCGAGCTGACCGGTCCGCAGTCGGGCCAGGGGCTAGCCGGGCGCTGATCTAGCGCGCGCCGGTTCCAGCGCTCCACCGCGACCCCGCTCGCGCGGAGCTGGTCGGCTACCAGGTCCGTGTCGTCATCCACCACCAACACCGGCCCCGAGTCGGGCGCGATCGCGTCAAGCAAGTAGTCCAGGGCCACCCCGGCGATCACCGGATCTCGATTGGCTGTGTTGCTCAGCCTGCCGTTACGCTTTGCCACGCGGCCGTATAGCCCACAAACCGCGCGAACACCCAACCCGCGCTGCTGGGCTCGAGCACGCCGCGCTCCCGCGAGCACACGCGGGGCGCCGACAGCAAGCTGATCGCCCGCGCGGTTACTGGCGAGCAAAGCGCAAGAGCGGCTGAGCTACGCCTTCGCTCAGCGTGTAGAAGGCGTCCGCGGTAGGCGAAAAGCCCACGGTCTCGCCCTGCCCTTCATCTGGCTGCGGCGCCTCGCAGGGCTCGGTCTTCAAGGCGTCAGCCACGCTCATCCCCGGCTTGCGCAGGTACACCCGCACGGCGCTGTAGGTGCGCAGCGCGATCAGATCGCCGCTTGCGCTAATATCGCCGCCAGTCACCAGCTGCAGCGTCACGCCCAAGGCGTCGCCTTGGTACTCCAAGGTGCGCCGACCTGCCGCGTGGGGCGCGGCCGCCCGATAGATCCCAGAGCTGCCCAGGCCCTTGGTCACGATCAGCAGATCGCCGGTGATGGGATCGCTCAGCAAGGCTTCCGCGTTGTGTGGGCCGTCGGGGTACTCGAGCTCTAACGTCACCACGCCACTCAACGCCTGCGCGCCGCCCCCTTGGACCACGGGCTCTGCCACCTGGTAGACCTGGACCGCGCTGCGCTTGGCGCTGTTGTCGCCTATATCCCCGAGGTACAGGTAGTCAGTCCCCGCTTGGCTACCGGGCCCAAGCGCCATGTCCTCCCAGTCAATCGCCTGCGCGCCGGTGAGGCTAAACTCGCCCAAATCGGCGCCGCTGCTGCTGACGGCGAACACGCGCGGGCTGTCGCCCGAGTCATTGTGTACCCAGAACACACCGGCCTGCTTGCGGCTGACGGCTAGGCCAGACGCCTCGTTGATCTTGGGGTTGGCGATGTCGCCGCCGCTGACCGCAGGGTCGAAGGTTGGGCAGCCCTGCGGCTGAGTTGAGCCGCCGCTGCCGCCTTGTCCGGCGCTGCCGGCGTGGGCCGCGCCGCCCTGTCCGGCGCTGGCCGCGCTGCCGCCTTGAGCCGCGCCGCCGCCCTGAGCCGCGCCGCCGCCCTGAGCTGCGCTGCCCGCTGCTCCGGCGGCCGCGCCCTGGCCTGCGCTCGATGTCTCAGAGCCACAGCCCAGCGCTAGCAGCCCCAGCGCGCTGAGTATAAAACCCCACGGTAACGCACCACGCGCCAACGCTGGCAGTACACTGCGCGCTCGCAGGGTCTTACTCGGCATCCAGGCTCTCGTCGGCGACCGGCTGCTTGCTGCGCAGCTGGACTAGCTTCTCGGCTTGGATGCGCTGCGCGGCGTCGGGCTCGACGTAGTCTGAGTGGCAGGAGGCCTTGCCGTCATCGCCGACCACCGCGCTCTTGGTCTTGGAGGCTAGCTTATGGATCTCGTCTGGGCTGAGCACGCCGCGCTTCTCCAGGATCTCCCGCTGGGCCTCGGTCAGCGCCGCTGACTTGAGCACGCGCTCGCGCTTAAAGCCGTCCGCCTTGCCCGACGCGAACTCCACGATCTCCTTGCTGATGCGCACCGAGCACCAGTCGTGGCCGCACATCGCGCAAAAATCTGTGTCGACGTCGAGATCCTCATCGTGAAACGCGCGCGCCGTGTCCGTGTCGAACGCTAGCTCGAAGTGCCTCTCCCAGTTGAGCGCGGCGCGGGCCTTGGTCAAGTTGTCGTCCCAGTCCCGTGAGCCGGGGATCCCTAGGGCAACGTCTGCGGCGTGGGCCGCGATCTTGTAGGCGATGCAGCCCTGCTTGACGTCGTCCTTCTTGGGCAGGCCGAGGTGCTCTTTCGGTGTCACGTAGCACAGCATCGCTGCCCCGTGGAACCCTGCGGCGGTGGCGCCGATGCAGCTGGTGATGTGGTCATAGCCGGGGAACACGTCGGTCACCAGCGGCCCCAGCACGTAGAACGGCGCCCCGTGACACAGCTGGCGCTGGAGCTTCATGTTGTACTCGATCTGGTCAAACGGCACGTGCCCAGGGCCTTCGACCATCACCTGACAGCCGCGCCGCCAGGCCTTCTCTGTCAGCTCGCCCAGGGTGGCCAGCTCCGCCAGCTGAGCTTCATCGGTGGCGTCGGCCAGACCGCCGGGACGCAAACCGTCGCCTAGGGAGAACGACACGTCGTACTCACGCATGATGTCGCAGATCTCATCGAAATGCGTGTACATCGGGTTCTCTTTGCCGTGCACCAGCATCCACTTGGCGAGCAGCGAGCCGCCCCGGCTCACGATGCCGATCAAGCGCTTCTCCACCAAGGGCAGGTGAGCGCGCATCACGCCTGCGTGGATCGTGAAATAGTCCACCCCCTGCTTGGCCTGATGCAGCAGGGTCTCCATGATCAGCTTCTCGGTGAGATCTTCGATCTTTCGCCCGATAATCATCGAGTAGATAGGGACCGTCCCGATCGGCACCTGGGCGTTGCGGATGATCGCGTCGCGGCACGCGTCTAGATCGCCGCCAGTCGACAGATCCATCACGGTGTCCGCGCCCCAGCGCTCCGCCCACTGCAGCTTCTCGACCTCTTGGTCCGTGCCCGACGAGACCGGTGACGCGCCCATGTTCGCGTTGACCTTGGTCTTCGACGCGCGGCCAATCGACATCGGGTCGAGCTTGTAGCCAAGGTGGACGGTGTTGGCGGGGATGATCAGCCGCCCTGCGGCGACCTCCACCCGCACCTGCTCAGGCGTCAGGTGTGGTTCCCGCTCGGAAACGCGCTTCATCTCGGCGGTGATCGCCCCGAGGCGCGCGTGCTCTAGCTGGGTGACCGGCTTGAAGCCAGCTGGAGCCTTCCAGCTACCCTGAGCCTGGGTCCAGCCCGCCGGCATAAAATCCCACGCGGTCTTGGCGCTGGGCGCTGGCATGCCGGGCGTGTCCGGCGATGAGAAGCTGAGCGGGCCGCCTAGCTCGGCGCGGTTGGCGAACGACCCTGGGCTCGTGCCCTCGGCGGTTGACGACGGGTTGAACGCCCCGCGAAGTGGCAGGCTACGCGTGGCGCGTTTCGAATCAGTCATGTGTGTGTCTTCCTCTTCCAACAGGGCGCCGCCGACCGCGGACTTGCACGCCTTGAGTAGCGCGAAACCCGCGCGGGTCGCGAGCAGAACTAGCACCGGTCCCAAAGCTGCGCTGGGCGACGCGCTGGGGCAAAGCGTCGCGCGCTAAACCCCGGCGCGGCGGGCCCGAGCGAGCGTACGCGATTCTGGCACGAAGCTGTCGACGATCGACTCAGCAGCCGAAAGCCGCGTGCTAGCCTGCCAGTGCGGCTGAGCACCCTCGCAGCGCGCGCCGCCCGCTCCGCGCCTCACCTCCAGACGTCAACCGCCGCGATCGCAGTGCACTCCAGACCGCCAACGACAAGCCGTCAGGCCGACCCCGGCGGTTTCGCCTCCGAATCACCCCACGAGCGCAGGCGGCCCCTGGGGCGTGGCGATCTGCTGAAGCTGCTCCTGCTGGCGTGCACCCTGCTGGTCGCGTTCTGCCTGTGCCAGCAGGCGCTCAGCCCGCCTGCACCCAAAGCGCGCTCGAGCCCCCCCGCTGAGTTAGCCGCCCAACGCGCCGCGGAAGCGCTGGATCTGATGTTGGGTGACGGCGCGCCGCACCCGGTGGGCAGCGAGCGCAACAGGCGGGTGCGAGATCGGCTGCTCGGCGAGCTGACGCGCCTCGGTTACCAACCCAAGGTGCACCACGCGCAGAGCTGCAACGCCGGAGTGTGCGCTGAGGTCGACAACCTCTTCGTTCACATCCCTGGCAGCGACCCCAGCCTGAAGTCATTGCTGATCAGCGCCCACTACGACTCGGTCCCGGCGGCCCCAGGCGCAGCAGACGACGGCCTCGGCGTCGCCAGCTTGCTCGAGTTGGCGCGAGCGCTCAAGCACCGACCGCCCTTACGCCGCGACAGCGTGTTGCTGTTCACCGACGGCGAAGAGCCCGGCCTGCTGGGCATGTACGCCTTCCAGCACCACCCGGCCTACGCCGCGGTCGCGCTGTGCATCAACCTTGAGTCGCGCGGAAACGCCGGCCCCAGCTTGCTGTTCGAGACCGGGTGGGGAGACGTAGACTTGGTGAGGCGCTTCAGCGCTGCCACAGACCATGTGGTCACCAGCTCAATGTTCCAGGCGGTGTACGAGCAGATGCCCACCGACACCGACTTCAGCGTGGTCCGCCAGAGCGGCCGCGGCGGGCTGAACTTCGCCACCATCGCGGGTATCGAGCGCTACCACACCGCTCAAGACGATCTACAGCACCTAGATCGTGGCACGCTCCAGCACACCCTCGACAACCTGCTCGGCGCGACCACGGCGCTGGCTGGTGACGCCGCGACGGACCAACGCGCTCCTGCCGCCGAGCGCGCCGCGGCGTCAGGCGGACAGTACTTCGATCTAGTCGGCGGGGGCGTGATCTTCTTGCCGCCTTGGTTTGGCTACGTGGCCCTGCTAACAGCCTGTTGCCTGCTCTTAATCATTGCCGCATGGCAACATAAACGCCTCGCCTGGGGTCGCCTGGGGTGGGGGCTGGCTAGCGTCTTCGCTGGCCTAGGGGCGAGCGTGGCCATGGCGGTCGCGCTGGGCTGGGGACTGCGCCGGGTGGGGCGGCTGCCCGATTTGTGGGTCGCGCACCCTCGCCCCATCTTGGCCGCGTGTGCCGGTATTTCAGCCGCCACGCTGCTGTTCCAAGCGCGGCGGCGGCCCACGCCATCCAGCGCGCGCCAGCGCGAGCCCGCCACCATCGATCTTGAGCTCGGCGTCGCGGTGGGCCTGGTGTTTTGTGCGCTCGGCCTGGGGCTCCAGCGCCAGCTGCCCGGCGCCGCGTACTTGGCGTTCATCCCCGCCTTGTTGATCGCGACCTATTGCCTGGCCGCAGCCCTCGAGGACCGCCTCGCCGCACGACGTCGCGGCATGGCTTGGCTAGTTTGGGGGTGGGGGTGCGCTGTGGTTTTCTGCGTGGCAATTATTTGGCTACCCATCGTGCTCCAGCTATACGCCGCGCTCGGCTTCCTCAGCTTGGGGATCTTCAGCGCGGCGGGCTACCTGCTAGGGCTCACGTCGCTGCCGCTGATCTCCGCAAAGATCACCGGCGGCGCGCGCTGGGCGGCCGCGGGGACGCTGGGCTGCGTCGGCTTTGCGCTGCTCCAGCCAGCCTACAACGTTGACGTCCCGCAACGGGCGAGCGTGGGCGTGGCCTACGATGTCGACACCAAGCAGAGCCTGCTGCTCGTGGACACGAGCCACGGCCCCGCTCCAGCAGCCCTGACACAGCAGTTCAGCTTAAGCAGCGCGCCCAGGCCAAGCTTCCCCTGGTTCGGGGGCTGGCGCAACTCCAGCGTGGTAGGCAGCGCGGAGTGGACGAGCCGTCCACGCTCCTCCCTCAAGGTAGCGCGGCGCAGCCGGACCGACGCTGGCACCCGGCTCAGCCTCGACTGGCGGCGTGAGGTGTGGACAGAGGCCGTCAGCTTCAGCTTGCCGGTCGAGCAGCCGGTCCGCGTGAACTTTATTTCTGGTACCCTACGGCAAGAAGATGTGCCCCCGAGCGTCGTCCTAGCGCCGACCGGTCCAGATCAGGCTCAGCGACGAAACCGCTGGGTGTACCTGGGAAACTCGAAGCAGCTGCTGCGCGTAGAGCTGCTAGTCCCAAGCGACCCCCCGGCGGGCGCGCTGGCGGTCCAGGTGTGTGAGCACCGCTTCGAGTTGCCGACCGAGATCCAGAAGCTCGTAAAGCAGAAGCGGCCTGACTCTGCCACCGCTTCTCAGCACGGCGACAACACCGTGATCTGCCGCGTAGAGCAGCTGTAGCCTACTCGAAGATCGCCCCGCCGTACGCCTTCAGCGCGCGCGGTCAGCGCTCGCGGCGAAGGCAGCGACCGGACGGACAGCTGGAGCGATCATGAAATGCGTAGCGCTCTCGCTGACCGCAGCCCGTCGCTTGGTAGTGGTCATCACCCAGGTCGGTGACGTGGATCGCGCGCTCAGCACACTGAAACTCAGCCGCCGCGGCGCTGCGCACGACGGCCTCAGCGCCGCCGCCACAGCCTACAACCAACCAAGCTGTCGCTGCGAGCAACAGGGCAGGCGCGGCGTCGCGAGCCCACGCCTGCCGCACGGTCAACGAAAGTCACTCCCGAAGGGGCGTACGTACTTGGCGTACACGAAGCCCTCGGTGCCCTTCAGCTCACCGCTCAACACCTGGACCAACTGCCACTTGCCAAAGCGATTGACCACCTTCAGCTGGGTCCCATCGTCGAGCTTGCCGAGCTGATTCGCTTCGCGCGCGGGGCGCGAGCGCAGCGCTAGGTAGGGCGCTCGCGTGTCGGCTGCGGTACCAAAGACCTCATGGACCGCGACAGTAGCAGGCTGAAAGAACCCGGGAGGCAGCGCCGACGCGGCGTTGGCCTGCGCAGCGGGCGCAGCTGCTGCAGCTGCTGCAGCTGGCGCGGCTGGCGCGGCTGATGTAGCTGGCGCGAGCCCGGCCGCGACCTCCGGTTGGGGTTCGGCAGCAGGTGCGAGCGCAGCGATGACCGGCGCGCCTGGAGGCACCTCGGGGAGCGTGATCTTGGGCGCCGGCGCTTGCGGATCGAGCGCCAGCTGACTCAGCCCTGGCGCGTCGGCCAAGCGCGGCGGTTCGGCGGCCGGCAGCTTGATGGTGTACCAAATCACGGCCGCCGCCAGGCTGAGGGCACCGCCCATCAGCACGACCACGCCGGCCAAGTGAAGCACATCAGCGATCGGACCGCGATCTGCGGCGGTCATCGCCAAGAAGCGGTCCAACCGAACGAACGCGGGTGAACTGGGATCGGGGGGGACTACCTGAGATGACACGGCTCCGCAGGCTTAGCCGAGCTGGCTCAGCTGGCCCAATATTTGGGTAGCTCAGCTGGCAGCGGGCCGGTCAGCCAGCGCCTGGCCCTCCACCCCCACGAGCGCTTGGAGCTGCCTTGGATCGGGCTCAAATTGAGGCGCTGACTGGCTTTTTCAGCGCGGCCCTAGGCCCTAGCCTGGCGTTGAACGCGCGGCGTCGATCACAGATGCCACATCGATCGCCGGCCGCCGCTGCGGTGATGGCTGCGCGATCAGCGCCGACCCGCTCGCTGCCGACGCGATCACTGGCAGCCCTCTGCCGCACGGATTTGTTCAAGGAAAGACACCAGCTCTGGCTGCGGCGCGGCGCTCGACGTGATGTAGGCCGACGTCGTGCCGCCGGCGACGGCGATGGGGTTGAGATCTTGCAGCGGGCCCAGGCCCACCACATAGGTGCGCACCGAAGGGCTACGACGGAGCGCGGTATCGGCGACGCCGGCGGCGCTCTGGACTGTGTTCAACGTACAGGCGGTGGGCTCACCGTCGGTCAACAGGACTACCGCCGCGCGGCGGCCTACCCGCGCCGCTCCGGCGGCGTATTGCAGCGCACCAGCTAGAGCGGGAGTGATCGGCGTGGTGCCACCGTCGGGGCTCGCGTTGCTCAGCGCTGCGTCGATCGCTGATTTTGCCGCAGGGAACTGCGTGAAGCTCACGCCGGGGGTCGCGTAGTCGGGCACGTCACAGGAATCGGACACCGGCGAGCCTGCCCCAGCGTTGCACTGGTTGAAGATCGGCATACACGGCCCGTAGTTGCCACACTCGGAGTCCTTGGTGCAGGTCGCGGGGAACGTGGGCTGGGTACCGGGCGCCACCGGGAAGAAGCCGAGGCCAAGGTGCATCCGCGCGGTTTTTGTCTGACCAACAAAGCTCTGCACGGCGCCGGTCAAGTCTTGCCAACGGTTTGCGTCTTGGAGCGAGGCGGAGCGGTCAACCAGCAGATACAAGTCACCACAACTCGAGCCACCGCTGCCGCCGCTGCCGCCGTTGCCCCCGCCGCCGTTGCCGCCGTTACCACTGCCGCCGCTGCCGCCACTGCCGCCGTTGCCGGCACTGCCGCCGTTGCCCCCGCCGCCCGCGCCTCCTGTGCTGCCATCGGATCTGCATGTATTTTCCATGCAGATTTTTCGTGGACCGCAGTCTGCCTGGACGACGCACTGATAGCAGCGCAGGCGAGCAGGATCGCAGACCTCACCTCTCGGGCAATCTAGCGAATTGGCGCAGGTGGTGATCGGGTGGCAGGAACCCGCCAGGCACTCAGCGGACTCGTCGCAGTCCAGATCGCTGACGCAGCTGACGCACTCGCCGAGGGTCTTGTTGCACAGCAACCCGAGCGGCGTGCAGTCTTTGTCGGAGGCGCAGCGGACGGGGCCGCTGCCACCAGTCCCGCCCTGGGAAGTCCCTGCGTTGCCGGCGTCGCCGCCTTGAGCGCTGCCGCCCTGAGCGCTGCCGCCCGCGCTCGCTCCGCCCCCACCGAGGCCGCCGCCGTCGCTGGACCCGCACGCCAGCGCGAGCCAAACCAAACCCAGCGGGAGCTGGCGGAGCAGACGCGACCCGGCCCGCTGGCTCAGGAGCCGGCCAACAGGGTGCTGCGACTGGACTTGGCTACGATCTTCAGCGGTTGAGTGGTGGGCCATCATGCCTCCTACGCGGCGGGCGGTCGCTTGCTTCCACCACAGCATCACCCATCCGACCCTCGAGCGCTAGCGCTGGGCGCAAGCGATCGCCGCCGTCCGTCGAACAACCTGGAGCCTGCGCGCCGCTACAGCGTCTCGCGGGCGTCCAGTCGCCAGTGGACGCGGTGTGGGTAGAAGCGAAACTTCTTCTTGAAGCGCCGCATGGCGGGCGCGGCGCCGAAGTAGGTGCCGTACATGAAGTAGCGGACCGCCGGGTGATCTGTGTAGAGGTGCTCGGCGATCCCGATCAACATCATCGGCACGATGCCATCGGACTGAAAACCTGCGTGGCCCAAGATGTGCTGCAGCGAGCACAGCTCACCGGCGACAAAGCACGACGAGTACGCGACTAGCTTTTCTTCAAGGAAAACACCAAAGTATGGATAGGCGTGGAACGCGCTACGCGACTTGGGGTTCTGGTGCGCCGCCACGTCCCCCGTGAGGAAGCTGTCAGGCACCGCGCCTTGCCGTTCGGTCGTCGATTGGCGGATCTCTGCGACTTCGGCCAGGTGCGCGTTGAAGTCGATCACGCGGAAGGTGTACCCGGCCTTCTGGGCCTTCTTGAAGTTGCGTCGCGCCGCCGCCTCGACGTACATGAAGTAGTCTTGGTGGGTGCGCGGCAACACACACACCGCACAGCCCCACTCTTTGGTGCGCAGGAGCGGGAACTTTTGGTGACGCTTGACCGCGTCCGAATGCCACTCTCTGACTACCTGGGGGTAGAACGGGTCGTTGTCTAGCGAGCGCTTCAACATCAGATTGATGGTCAGCACTGGCATCCGGCTGGCCTCAATTAAATCCGCACGGATTGACTCAGCCCGAGTTCGCGCCAGGGCGAGCCAGTGCTTTGCCCCGCCGCTGGGCAGCAGAGCAGACGTCGAACTGTGTGTAGCAGACCCTGAAGCTGCGACGGGTGCCGGCTGTTCCAGCGCCGTGCTCGCTTCAGCCGGGCCGGTAGACCGCGCGGCGCTAGGCCGCGCGGCGCTAGGCTGCGCGGCGCTCGGCTGCGCGGCGCTAGTCGAAGGAGATGGATTAGTGCTTGGCTGAACCGGATCTGCTTTTGCTGAATTAAACTTCATCGAGTTAGGCATCACCGCGTTCGAGCTGTGTTCGCAAATCAAGCGTAGAGCAGGGATTGGGGACTAGCGTAGTTGAGATCCGCTCACCGGCACAACCAGAAGCGGCAGCCAGAGACGCGTCTATCTGACCACTGCACGCGTACAGCTGCCCACAACGCTGCACACGCTGCACACGCTGCACACGCTGCAGCGCCCCACACGCCTCGCCACGCGCAAGCGGCGGAGAATCGCCAGCCAATCGCGCCTCAGCGCGTCACTTACCGCAGCTTATTTGGCTGTCTACGATGTCCACGCCGGTCAGCGCCATGTGCGGAGCAGCGCCGCTCGCGGACATCAGCTTGAGCTCATGGGCCCCGCTCGCGTTGCCGTCACGACCCAAGTAGAGCGATGCGATAACTCCGCTCGGCAACACACACGGGGAGTTGTCGTTGCGAAACTCGCCCAACATCTGGAGCTTGCCAGCGCTCAAGCGCCAAACACGTTCGCCCGTCGCGCGCCCGTTCATCTCGAAGACGAGGCTGCCATCTGGGGCGTAAGCTGCGTGGTGGAGCGCGACAGCATCCTGCGCGACGCCAGCACCGGGGCTCAGCAAGACCCGAAAATCTGTGCCGTCGATCGCGGCGCTGCAAATCGCCGTGCCATCGCCACCGTACGGCGCGTTGCCGCAATCGAACACCACGCGGTCGCCCCCAGGCGCGGGCGCGGGCTGAGCGTTGTAAGCGTAAGGTGAACGATCGCTCAGCGCGACGCGCTCGCCCCAGGCGCCAGAGACCTTGCGGCTGACAAACACGTCGCGGCTGTGGGTCCCCCCCTGGTCAGAGAAGGCGATCCAGCTCCCACCAGGGCCAACCGCCAGCGGGCGGTCGGGGTGCACCGCTCCGCCGCCCGCCGAGATCGCTTCGCCCCGGCTCAAGTCGCGAGGGACCAGCGCCAGGCAGTCCCAAGACCCACACCCAAAACGTGTCGTGGTCAGCGCCAGCCACGCGCCGTCTGGGGAGATGGCGACGCTCTTGTCCGCTCCCGACGACACGGCGTCCAGCTGAGCGCTCACGTTGAGCAGCTTGCCAGCGCCCTGCACATCGACCAGCGCCGCGAAGCCATCGGGGTGCATCATCGCCACCACGCCGCCAGCCGCCACGCCAGCGCTGCCGCCGGCGGCGCTGCCGCCCACGCTGCTATCTGGAGCGCTGCCGGCTTCGCCGGAGCGACCTGCGCTGGCGCCTCCCGCAGACCGCGCACCAGCGCCGTCCAACGCGCCATCTGCCGAGGCGTCGCGCGCGGTCTGTGTGCTCGTCGTACGACTGTGGCACGCCACCAGCACCAGCATCAGCCCCAAACCCAGCGTCAGCGCTGGTTGACTGGCGATTACCCTACCCCCACCCGACCACATCTGCCCAGCTCTAGCAGTCGGCGTTTGTAGAGTCCAGTCGGGGCCTGCGCGCTCGCCTGAGAGGGTGCTGTCAGCCGCTCGTCCCAGCCTCCGAGGGGCGCGCCTTTCGAATCCCTGTGGAACCATACGGCCAATCTTGACGCGCCAGCTACCACTGGACCAAGCTCGGCGGACAGTAGCTCATGCGCTTCTCGTTGAAGCCAGGGTAGCCGACCAGCGGGGGGCCCCAAATCACGACCTTGCCATCAGTTTGGAGCGCGACCCCCGCCTTTAGATCCTGAACCTGGTCTAGCCCAGCCACCACCTGCGGGGTTTCAGTCGACGCCGCGAGCGGCGCGATGCTCCCCCAACAGCTGATCTTTCCGGCCTTCAACTTGACGCAACTGAAGTCCTCGACCGCGTCCAGCTGCTCCACCCCCTCAAGCCCCACATCCACAGGGATGAGCTGCGAGGCCTTTCCCGAGACCCCAACCCCCCCCGCGGCTCCCCAGCACCACACCCTCCCGCTCTTTAGCAGCGCGCAGCTGTGGGAGCCCCCGGCCGCGACATCGATGGCGTCGGCGACGCCGCGGGCGACCACCGGCGTCGAGCTGGTGACCTCGGTACCATCGCCGAGGGCTCCAGCGTAGTTTGAGCCCCAGCAGCGGACGCTGGCGTCGTTCAGCACGGCGCAAGCGTGGCCACCGCCCACAGCGACCTTCTTCACCCCGGTGAGATCACGCACCTCGGTCGCGGTGACCACCGCTTTGCGGGTGAAGTTCTCCGCCTCATCCGAGAGCGTCGCGCCCCAGCATTTCACCGTGCCTGCCTCGGCGAGCGCGCAGAAAGCGAAGCCCTGGCCCGATATCTGTCGCACCTTTCCTAGGCCAGCGACCATCACCGGCTTGAGGTGCACGCCCCCTTTACTGCCCGTGGCGAGCTGACCCATCGCGTTGTCACCCCAGCAATAGACCGCGCCCGCGTGGTCGAGAGCGCAGGCAGCGACGACCCCAGGAGCGATCTGCGTGATCTTGGCCAGGCCGTCGACGACGGCCGGGTGGTGCTGGTAGGCCACGACCTGGGCGAACAAACCGAACTTGCTGCCCGGTTTGATCCCAGAATAGTACACCGAGCCGTCGTCCATCAGGGCAAACAGCGTTTGTCGAGACCGCACGGCCTGCTTCACCGCCTTGGGAGGTGAGGTGCTCTTTGGAGCCTCACCCCCGCTCGCTGGCGCGGCGACGGAGGCGGCAGGCTGTGAGTCGGAGTCAGCACCAAGCACCCCGATACCCAACACCAAGACGAAGCAGCCGCCCATGCCCAAGATCAGCATGCCCGCGATGGCCAGGCAGCCGTAGAGCCAGATGTTGGACTTCGTCTTGCTGCCACCACCCTGCCAAGGCTGCGTTCCCTGCATCGCCGTCAGCCTACACCAGGCAGGGCCGCGAGCGAAGGAGCTTTCTACCTCCCGGCGAACTTCTGGGCGGACGAGCCTCGCGAACGTTTCCGCATGGTATAGTAAGCAGGAGCCTGGCGAGCGGGGTGGAGGGACCAGCGCCCGTGGCGGCTTGAGCGGCCAGAGCACGCCCCGCAGTCAAACTGGGTGCGCGACTAGGCGCGGCGCGCAATTTTGTGGTTCGCAGCCGCCACTACGGGCAGGAATTTGCTTACCAGGCCGCGCGGGCGCGCTAAGGTCGCGAGGCAATGTCCCAGCTCGTGACGCGCCAGCCCCCGTCCAGTCTTGAGTTTCCGTTCGAAGCCCTCGAGGCTGCGCCCCAGGCGCTGCGCGAGCAAATGGAGCGCGAAGCCCTCCGCGTGAATTGCCGCTATCTGGAAGAGTTCCTCGAAAAGTACGCCTTTTGCCCCTATTCGCGGGGGGCCCGAAAAAAGAACACGGTGAGCCACTACGTGTACTACTGCGACAGCCACGACCCAGCGCCGCTCATACGACGGATGGCAGCCATCGCGGCCGACCCGCAGCAAGTGGTGGCTCAGGTGATCTTCCCCGCGGTGGACGTGACCCCGAAGGACTGGATCCGGTTCAGCCACGACTTGACGGCGTACGCACACGCGCAAATCGGAGGCGGAGCGGTGTTGGCCTGTGCCCCGCTGCACCCCGAGTTGCCCTACACGACCAGCTGTGCAGAGGGCATGATCCCGCTGTTTCGGCGCACCCCTGACCCCACCATTCAGTGGGTGCGCCTCGACGGGTTGGCGGCGATCTACAAGGGGCGCGGCGGTGACACGGTGTTCGTGGAGCCCTCGTCGATCATGGACTACGTCGCCACCGCGAGCACACGCCCGGATCTCTACCAGCGCATCGCCGAGACCAACGCAGCGATGGCTAAGCGCTTGACCTTCCCCATCGTGGAGGACTTGCTGGCCGACATCGCGAGAGACGCGCAAAAGAGCTACGCCCGGATTTTTTTGGGGGTGGACCCTGCGGCAACCACAGCAGCCGACGACGCCGAGTCAGAGGTAGCCCAAGCCGGCGAGGCTCCGCGCGCACACCACCACGAAGCGACCCCACACGACGGCGGCTTGGTCAAGGTCGCCACGTGGTCGGCGCTGCTCGATCGCGCCCCCGTCGGCGTCGTGGTCGCAGGCGTAGAGCTCGTGGTGGTCCGCTACTGCGACAAGGTCAGCGTGCTCGAAGGCCGCTGCCCGCACCGAGCGGCGCTGCTGGCTACAGGCCAAGTGGACGCCGACCACCTGGTCTGCCGAGAACACGGCTGGGACTTCCGCCTTGAAGGCGGCAAGAGCTCCTGCGTGGCTGGTGAAGCCCTGTGCGTGTTCAAGGCACACATCGACGCGGCAGCAGACGCGGTGCTGATCGACCCAAGAGATGTCGACGCCTGGAAGCTCGCGCACCCGACCGCCTTTCAACCTGACGAATTCGATGACGAGCTGAGCGCCGAGCCACAGCTGCTCCAGCTGAAGACCGGCCCCGGGCAGGGTCGCTCGCCGCGACGCGGAAGCTAAGCCCGGGCCCGCGCGCTTCGGTTAGCGCGCCCAGGCGCGGGAGCTTCGACGACCGCGCTCCGGGGCCCTGGGGCGTTGGTGACGATGGCTGCCCGTTCCCGAACCGCGCCGGCGTGAGGATCCGAGGGGCGCCTGGCGATCCTCCCGAGGGCGGTGCGCGCGTCGTCGACCAGGCTCGTAGTGATCCCTGCGGACAGCCCGCCTTGCAGGCGAATGACCCGCGCGCTGTGCTGATCCTTCGCTGCCTGGCCGCCGTTGTACTCCAGCCGCAGCAAGCCGGGTTGCTGCGATAGCCCAAGCCTGCGCGCGCCCCGAGTGAGCAGGTGCAGCGCTGGTGAGGCCAAGGACATGGCTTGCTCTTCCAGGCTGGGTGCCCCCGTGGCGTCGATGATCCCCCGCCGCAGGCGAATGGCTCGTTCCCGTACGGATTTACTTGGCGCGAACGCGATCATGGGTGAGATGGCGGGCAGCATGCCTCGCAGATCTCGGCCCAGGCGCGCTGAACGGGCGACGAGCAGCGAGCTCTCGTCATGCCGCAAGTTCAAGTGACCCGAGAGCCAGTTCTCGGCGAGCCGCAGCAAGCTCGGCCCCAGGCGCATGAAGTCCTGGCGATACAGCTCCTTTTGTAGCCGTTCGACCACCAGCGGATCGTCAATCAGCGGGTGGTCGAAGTGCATGGCGAAGCCGTCCCAGCGCCGCAAATCGGGTGTCTTTTGGTAGGTCGGCAGGTAGCGCTGTTCTTTGAGCACCTGCGCGTGGAACGGGGTGCCCGGGAATGCGAAGTAGATCAAGCACTGCATCATCGCCGGCTCGAGCTGCATGAGCTCATCGAACTCAGCCCGCATGGTCGCTTCGTCTTGGTAGGGGAAGCCGATAATCATCGACGTCAGGGTCGAACAGCCTACGCTCCGCAGGTCCGCGTACAGCTCCCGCAGCGGGCGCCCCTGTTGCTTCTTGTAGCCAGATTTTGCGCCTTCGAATGCGTTCCAGATCAGGTCAAAGCCCATCTCGGCGATCTCCCGACCGGTGAACTTGGACAGGCCTCTTACGCTGCCAAACCCCATCAAAGAGAGGTCGACGCCGCCCTCTCGCACACAGCCCAAGAACTCTCGGGCGCGCCGGGGGTGCATGAAGAAGTCTTCGTCGATGATGATGTGACTGGTCATCTCGACTCCGTCCGCAGCGGCGCGCTCGGCGGTGCCCAACAGGGCTTCGTAGATCTCGCGGCCGCTGCCCGCGAACGGTCGGTACTTGGTGTCGAAGAAGTGCGACGTGCAGCAAGAGTCGCAGGCGTTGGTGCAGCCGAGGCCGGCCGTTACGTGACCGACCACCGCCTCGCGCTGAAAACCGAGCACCGACACGACGGGGATCGGGGCGTGAGGGTGAGCGATGGCGCGATCTTCAGGCTCACCCAGCAGGCGACGCATGAACGCGATGCCCTCATCGCGGCAGATGTGGTCGCTGTGAGGCTTGAGGAGCTCGTCCGGCAGCACGGTGCCGTAGCCTCCGAGGACGATCTGTGCGCTCGGGGCGTGCCGGCGGATCACCGCGACCATCTCGCGGAGCTTGTGAAAGGTGGCCACGACGAAGTTGATTCCCACGTGGGTAAATTCGCCGCTGCTGAGCTCCTGGGTCAGCTCCTTGAGCGTCGGGTAGTGGAGCACCACGGAGTGGGCGTGGAGGTTGTGCGCGATGTAGTCGAGCCCCCACACCCGCACCGTTTGACGCAAACTGAACGGCCCCTGGGCACGCGTGACCTGAGCGTGAAACAGCTCGGCGCCGACCGAGTCGCCCTCTCCGGAGCCGCCAAAAGGACGACACACGCTGGTGAGCAATAGCTTGGGTGGGCGACTCGCTGTGGGCATCGTGGTCAGGCTGAGCCGTCCGCTCGATGGGCGACTTGACCCCTGTCAAGCGTGACCAGCCTGTGACGTGGATCCGTCCCCTGCGCTCACGGGCTGCGGGCTACCCGCGGCGTCTATCGAACGCTCGCCTGGGGCAGTTCCCCACGGTAGCTTGCTGATCGGCTCGCGCGTGGCATCGCGCCTCGAGCACAGCCCAGCGTGGCCCAGTTGCCCGCCGGCAATGTTCGGGAGATAATGCTGCCATGGCGAGAGCACGAATCGGTTGTATCGCGGCGGTCTTGGCCTGCCTCACCCCGCTGACCGCCCGCGCGGCGGACGTGCAGGCGGACCCAACGAGTTACCAGGCGCTGCTCACCACGCTAAAGCCCGGCGACACGCTGAGGCTGGCTGCTGGGGACTACACGGCGGGCATGAACCTGTTCGACCTCCACGGCGACGCGCAGCACCCGATCGTGATCTCGGGGCCGGCCACCGGCGCGGCGGCGGTGCTGCTCGGCAAGAGCGGCAAGAACACCATCGACATCCGCGACGCCAGCTACCTGGTGATCGAAAATCTGGTGCTTGATGGTCAGGGTATCTCCGGCATCGACGCCATCAAGGCCGGCGGGCAAGCGACCAACTGGGCACACCACATCACGATTCAGAACTGCACCATCACCGGCCACGACGGCGGTGGGACCAGTCAGCAGACCGTAGGGATCAGCACCAAGATCGTGGCCTGGGATTGGGTGGTGCGAGGCAACCTGATCGACGGCGCGGGGACCGGCGCCTACTTCGGCAACTCAGACGGCACCCGCGCCTTCATCGGCGGCGTCATCGAGGGCAATTTGTTCCGCGACACCCTGGGCTACAACATGCAGATCAAGCAGCAGAATGACCGCCAGCAAGCCGACGTGCCCCAGGTGCCTACAGATCCGCGGGTCACGGTCATCCGCCACAACGTGTTCCTCAAGAGCGACAACCCCAGCCCTGATGGCGCCAGACCGAACCTGCTGGTGGACGGCCCGCCGGACACCGGCCCGGGCAGCCAGGACCGCGTGGAAATATACGGGAACCTGTTCGTCCACAACGACGACGACGCGCTCTTTCAGGGCAACGGTAGGCTACACATCCACGACAACGTGTTCGTCGATTCGCTGAACCCCGCCATTCGGCTGACCAACCACGCGGGCAAGACCGTCATCGAAGCGTTGGTCTACAACAACACCATCTACGACGTGGCGACCGGCGTTCAGTTCTCATCAGCGCCAAGCGGCCCGAGCCTGGTGGCAGGCAACGCCATCTTTTCCCCCAACCCGCTGAGCGGCACGCTGCCGAGCCAAGCCGACAACGTCAGCGACGCCGTAGCCAACGCGGGCAACTACGTGGTGATGCCCAGCAAGCTGCTGGGGCAGATGGATTTCTACCCCAAGAGCGGCAGCGCGCTCTCGGGGTCTGCCATCGACCTGTCCTCAGCTAGCGGAGATCAGGACTACGATCGCGATTTCAACGGCACCCAGAAGTCGTTCGCCTACCGCGGTGCTTACAGCGGCCAGGGCACCAACCCAGGTTGGCAGCTCGCGGACGACCACAAGCCCCTCGGATCGAGCGGCGGAGCCAGCGGCGCGGCGGGGGCGCCGAGCGGCGGCGCAGCCAGCGGAGGGAGCGCGGGGCTGGCGGGCGGCGGCGCAGCGAATGGCGGCGCAGCGAATGGCGGAGCGGGCAATGGCGGAGCGGGCAATGGCGGAGCGGCGGGGCTCGCTGGTGGGGCCAGCGGAGGCGCGGCCAGCGGAGACAGCGGAGAAGGCGGCGGCTGCGGCTGCCGCTCGTCGCGCACCCCGACCGGCAGTGCGTGGCTCTGGGCCGCGCTCGGAGCGCTGGTCGCGCTCCGTCGGCGGCGCTAGCCCAAGCTCGCGGCTCAGCGTTGCGGCCCTCACCACCCTCGCCTGCGGCAAGCCCGCAGCGCGAGCGACGCCAGCGGCGGCGAGACCACCCGAAATGAATCCGCATGGAATAGCGCACGGCGGCGCCCGAGCGGGGGTGGAGGGACCGGGGTGCTCGATGCGCGCTTCGCGTCAGCGCACAGCGACAGTGAGCGAGTCGCGCCCCGAGACGCGCTCATACGCTTCGTCGATGCGCGCGGACTCCCCCTCGCCGAGGATGTCGTAAGTCACGAAGTCTTCAGCCCTTTCAAACTCGAGCGTGTAGTTGGCTCGCACCACCGACGCCCCGCCGATCTGGTGTTGCTCTTGGGCGATGTACAGCTCAGCCGATACGAAGCGCCCGTGACGGAGGGCCAAGCCTTCGTAGGCGGCCTTCAACGCCTTGGCGGAGACCCGCTCCCGAAATCGGGCCGTGGTGTGGTCATCGAGCGCCCCCTGGTACTCCCCGGCCCGGACCTTCTCTAAATACGGTGTCACCACGCTCGCGGAGACCGCTTCCGCGCGGCTGTTCGCTTGGGACATCATGTAGAACAAGAACCCGGCCAGGGCGATGACGGGCACCGCGATCGCGAAGATCTTCAAGCACCCGCCGGAATTTGTCTCCTGCTGCATGGCCTACGTTGCATACCACACTAGGCGAGGGGCTCCGTCGGAGCTTCACCCCAAGCCGCGCGGGGGCAACACACGATGCGTGGCGGCGGCTGCTCCAGGGCGACCGCCGCAGCCAAAAACCTCGGGCGGCGAGCCCTGACGGCCGCGTCACCCAGCGTGGGGCGCTGGCGTCGCCTGCTTCTTCGGCTCTTGAGCCTTCGGCTTCTGAGGTTCGACCACGCGTCGCTTCTGGGATGGTCGGTTCAAGTGGATCTTGACCAACAGCGCCTCAAACCAGCGGATCTCGCCGGGCGCAGTGATGACGTCACTCGTCGCGGGCTGGTAGCCGCTCCTGGTGATCTTCAGCTTGATGTTTCCCGCGCGTCCCAACGCAGACGGGTGCATCGTGTAATGCCCGTACTTATCCGTGCGGATCCCACGAAAACCCGGGCGGCGGACGACGGCGCCGGCGATGGGCTTCGAGTCCTCCCCGATCACGCTGCCAGTCACCCACATCGGGTGCTTGGGTAAGATCTGCCGACTCGCCTGACACCCTGACCAGCTGACCTCGTAGCCCAAGTTGCTCTCGCTGAGGAAGTCCACGTGGCGGCCATCACCATCCAGGATCACGGGGGCGCTGAGCAGCCTTCCATCGGGCAGGTGCACGAACACCGTCAGGACCTCTGTCTTCCATTCCGCGGGGTAGCCGCCCAACCGGTATTCACCCTGGGCGTCGGTGCAAGTCACCTGGGTCGCGGGCAAGGTGAAGACCCGCGCGCCGACGATCGCCTCGCGTTCGCTGTTGAACACCCTGCCCTTTACGAAGTCACTGGCTTGGGCGTTCCACGCGACGATGAAGGTGGAGCAAAGGGCGGCCAAAACAAGCAAGCGACGCATCATCAGTTCTTCTCCAACCCGGCAGGGGCCCTTCCTTCATACCACGCTGCTTCGTACGTCGACGTGCCGCCGCGTCTGCCCTTCGAGCAAAAAAAGGCCACGAAGAGACCGCTCGTTGCGCCCTATTTCAGCGTAGGTTGGATGGTGACGGTGTGCTCACCAGAACTGGCCGGGGTGGTGAGGCTGAGCACCTCCCGGACGCTGTCCCACTCAGAAGACCAGGTTCCATCGGCGTCGCTGACCTGCAGCTCCCATCCTGCGGGATAATGGCGCGCGGCCGGCACGTAGATCTGTGTCGTGCCGCTGACGCTGGGGTCGTCGGCGTAGACCAGAGTGAAGACACGCGTTTCCGCGTTGTAGGAGTAGCTCTTGGGAACGCCGGCGATGCGCTGGGGGTAGGTGCGCACCAACTCGCCCGCGATGGCGCGCTCGCTGCCGTCTGCGTTCAGCCAACTCCAGCCTCCGTCGCGGTAGTCCCAGTAGGCCCAGCCCGCCATCAGACGATCCGAAGCTTCGAGCACCTGGCGAAAGAACAGCTCCGCCTTCTCTGACGCTGGATCCAGGCCCCACTCGCCGGCCACCAGCGCGGTCCCCAGGAGCTGGTTCTCGGCCTGGCGGTGCTGCTCCCAGTTCTTCACCGTGTGGTCCGCCTCAGGGTCGAAGACGCCGCTGTTCTCCAGTTGGATCGAGTACAGGTGAGGCGCGTACAGCAGCCGTGGCGGGCCTGAGCGTGGGTCATCGAGACCGGTGAAGTAGGACGCCAGCCCGGTGCTCGGCGCACCGTAGCGGGGCTCGAAGGCGATCCAGTGATTTTCATCTTCCTCACGGATACGGTTTATCACGCGCTGGTAGAACGGCTGCAGCTTGTCGCGATCGAAGCCGGGAGACGGGCCGTTCGGGCTGTCGACCCCCAGGGCCTCCAGCGCGTCAAAGTCTGAGCCGGGGTGCGGCTCGTTCATGATGTCGTAGCCGATGACCGCGGGGTGATCCTTGAGTCGCTTGACGACCGCCGCCCACATCTCCACGTAGTGCACTTGTACGTCAGCGTGGGGCCCAGAAGTGCTCCAGAAATTGTCGAACGCGCGCTGCACGCCAGGCTGGAGATAGCCGAGGAACCACTTGGACGGGCACTCGACGGCTTCACCATCGGTGCGGACAGCCCACTCGGGCGCTCCATTACCGCAGATAAATTCGCTGAAAACATCCTGATGCATGTCGAGCAGCACGTGGATGCCCGCCGCGTGATAGGCGTCCAGCGCCTGCTCGACCCGGTCGAGGTACGCCATGTCGTACTCGCCGGCCTTGGGCTCAACCCCGGACCAAGACAGCAAGAAGCGGGCAAAGTTGAAGCCCCAATCGGAAGACAGGCGGGTGACCTCCTGCTCGCTGTAGTCAGGCAGGTAGGGGGTGGACTTCGCGGCGTTGGACATGTTGGCGCCGTGTAGGATCAGAACTCCCCCTTCCTGGTCAGTCACGAAGGGCTGCCCGAGGTCGTTAGCGACCGGCTCTTGCGGCGCTTCGTCGCCTCCGCAGCCGACGAGCGCCGCGGCCAGAGGAACGCAGCAAAGCCAACACAGGAGCCGTCTCGGATCTCTCGACTTGAACATGCAGCGCATTCTAGCCAGACCTCGGCGAGAGTGTCGGTCAATTTCTGAGATACCTGAGGTACCCCGGCGTTTTGTCAACGAGCAGCTCGCCCCCAAGTTCGGCGGCTAGCGGCTGCGCTCGGGCACCTAGACACTTCCTCGCGGATAATGTTGCTACATAGCTGGTGCGCGCTAGACTAGCGGCGCGAACAACTCGTCGATCAGCGCTTCGTCGAACTTCAGGCTGCCTCCTCCGTCGCGAAGCAGCGCGCTGGCAAGCTCTGCTTTGCGCGCCTGGAGGGCGACGATGGTCTCTTCAACCGTGCCGCGCGCGATGAGCCGGTGGACGAAGACAGGCTTGGTTTGACCGATGCGGTGCGCGCGATCGGTAGCTTGAGCTTCCGTCGCTGGGTTCCACCAAGGGTCGTAATGGATCACGGTGTCAGCTGCCGTGAGGTTCAAGCCGACGCCGCCTGCCTTCAGGCTGATCAGAAACACGGATACGTCGCCGCTCATGAAGCGCTCGATCTCAGCCGCGCGGTCACGAGTTCTACCGATGAGCCGCGCGAAGTCGATTTCAGCGCGCTTTAGATCGGTGCCCAGGCGGTGGAGCATCTGGACGAATTGGGAGAAGACCAGCACTCGACGGCCCGCTGCCAGCAGCGTTTGAAGCAGCTCCATGAACGCCTCCCGCTTCGCGCTGCCCGCCTTTTTGAGCGGCTTCTCTAGCTTGAGCAGCTCGGGGTCGCAGCAGACTTGCCGCAGCTTGAGCAGCGCATCGAGCATCACGATGTGGGACTTTGCGACGCCACGCCGCGCGATCTCATCGCGGACGCGGCGGTCCATCAGCTTGCGCACCGTCTCGTACACGTCCCGCTGTGCCCCGGTGAGCTCTATGTGCTGAGTGATGATGGTCTTGGAGGGTAGATCTGACGCGACCTCTTCTTTGGTGCGACGTAACAGCAGGGGCGCGACGCGGCGACGCAGCGCCGCCATGCGCTCAGCGTCTGAGGTCTTCTCGATCGGATTTCTAAATACCGCTCGGAAAACTCTATCGCTCCCGAGCACCCCCGGCGCGGCGAAGGTGAAGATGCTCCACACCTCCCCCAGGTGGTTCTCAAGTGGCGTGCCGGTCACCGCGATCCGCTGCTGCGCCTGAAGGCTGCGCGCCGCGTTGCCCGCGATGGCCTTAGGGTTCTTGATGGCTTGGGCCTCATCCAGGATCACGACATCCCAAGTCGGTGACTTGAGCGTGTCGATGTCGCGAGACAATAAGGCATAGGTCGTGAGGACGAGGTCGGCGCGCTCGATGTCTGCCAGCGCTCCGTGGCGCTCAGCGCCATGCCATGTCACCACCCGCAAATACGGCGCAAACTGGGCGATTTGTTCAGCCCAAGCCAAGAGCACGCTGGTCGGCATGACCACCAGCGACGGCCCGCGAGCGAGCTGCGCGTGCTTTCGTGCGGCAATGTGCGCGAGCAGCTGCACCGTCTTACCTAACCCCATGTCATCCGCGAGGACGCAGCCCACGCCGCTCTTACCGAGCGCGCTGAGCCAAGCTAGGCCCAGCCATTGGTAGTCGCGCAACGTCGCGTTAAAGCGCTTGGGCAACTTGGGGCGCTGAAGCAGCACGTCGCGAGTGAGCGTGCGCCGTAGCTCTCGAAGAGCCTGCGAGGTCTTGCTCTCAAGCCGCAGCGACTCAGCCAGGTCGATCGCCTGCCAGCGGTTAAGCCGCGGCGGGCTGGAAGCCTCGGTTTGGCTCAGCTCAATCAGCACGGCTAGCAGCGGTTCTAGCCGCTTGTACGGGATGGAGGTGTAGCTCCCGGATGGTAGCTGGATGATGAGCGGCTGCCCCTCGGCGGGGGTGCCTTTGGTGCGCAGCGCGTCGAGCAGCACGGGTAAGATGTCCACCCGCTCCCCCGCGACTTCAATGCCGTACTCCAAGTCGAACCACTCATTGTCTGAGGGCTCAAGCTCAGCGAAGTAGTCGTCCGCCTCAACCACGATCACCGAGAACGACGGCTCGACCTCCACCTCGAAGCCGAGCGCCCGTAGCTCCGCCACGCCTTCCAGCAGGAACTGCACCCAATCCCCTGCGCTTGGCAACCAGTAATTTCCGTAAAATAAATCGAGCCCAGCCTCGCTCAGCCGCTGGGCGGCGAGTACCTCCGCCTCACGCTGACGCGCGACCTGGACGACTTCGTCGTCTGTCTCGTACTCGGTGCTGACGAAGGAGGGCGCGTCATACGGCACCAACAACTCCTCATAGCGAAATTCAAGGGAGCCCATCGGGATCGGCCCGTCCTGGGATGGAATTTGCCCTTCCCGCAGCACCAAGCGTGGTGTGGGTTCGGCTCGAAGCACCCTGCGACGCTTGAGCCTGGGGATCGGTAGCCCGCGCAGCTGAAGCGCTGGGAGGAGCGCCTTCACCCTGGCTTCTGGGATCGGAGGTGCGGCTAACCAAGCGGCGACGTCGCCTTCTACATAGAGCTTTCCGGCGACTCCAGCGCTCGGATCGACATAGAACGCGGGCTGGGTTGGCACGATGATCAGATCCTCGTGGTCTAGCTCGACTGAGGTCGTGAGCTCTCCCTCGGAGCCGCGGGTCCAGGCAAGCGTCGCGCTGCGCTCGGGGCCTGCCTTGAGCACGGTATGGTCGCTGCCATAGTATGCCTTTGGACGCCGCAACCGCAGCAGCCCAGTGGCGAGCAGCGCCTCGAAGCTGAACGCCCCACGCCTGCCTGCCAGCGTGCACCGCCCCTCCGGGCTCCAATCGGCGCTCCACGTGGCGCCGGGCACGCCGCCGCGCCAACTGCCCTCACGGAGCCGCGGCAAATCCGCCTTGGGGAAGGTCATGATTTGACTCCATGCTTCCCCGAGGCGATGCTGCTTGCCGAGCCACACCTGGTGCGCCAGCAAAGGGGTCTCCTGCTCCAGCACAAACGCCACCCGCATCTGGTCGCCGTCTGGCGCCCGCGAAACGGCCACTGACGCGAGCCACTGGTCGACCGCATCCCGAGGCACATCCTCGACCTCGGCGAGCGGAAGCAACAAGGGCCCACGCCTCCCCAGCTCCCCTGCGTTGCGGGGACCTGCGAGTGTGAATAGCACCGCTGCCACGTGCTTGCAGCGCCTGCGCCAACTGCAGGCACAAACCAACTCACGCCGCAGGTTACCCTGCACCACGTAAGTGCGACCGCGGTCCGAGCTGCGCACGCGGATCGCCAGGTAGCCCGACGGCAGCAGCTCCGGCTCCTCCACCGAGCCGCGTGTCGCTAGCGACTTGCCGAGCTGCTGCGTTTCTTCTGACAGCTCGCAGAACGTCGTCCAGGCGAGCAGGTTGAGCGCTGAACTCATGGCTCGCTGATGCTTGATTCCTAAGCAGGAAGCAAGCTCAGCGTCTGCCGCGCCTTCTTCTGCTGCTGCGCGCTGTCTTCAGCGCTCACGCTTGTGGCGGCGAGCACGGCGCGCTGCCTTCTGCTGGTTCTTTGAGCGCTGGCTGCGCAGCGAGAGGTTCTGCGGGTGGTCAGACGGACCAGTGTTAGACCGCATGGCATCAATTAGCCTAGCCTGACCCGCGCTGCGCAGGTCAGACTCAGTCGAGCCGCCGAGGGGCTCGTCGTAGACGCTCGAGAGGCGTACCTCCAGCGCGCCCGCGCTGGTCGGCAGCTCAATCCTCACGTTGAGGGGTGCCCCTGCGCTCCAGGGGGTGTCCGTCGAGGCTTGCGCGGCTGACACGGCGCACAGCGCGAGGCACAACGCCTCTGCCGTGCGGTACTGCGCATCGATCAACGCGGTCGGCTCACCCCCCTCGCTGGCGACCACGAGCATCGGATACGCGTGGCGACCCGCGATCCGCCATCCGCGCCGGCGGCTCTCGCGCACCAGGGCGGGCGGGTGTTCCGCGCGGCGCTGGAAATTGACCATCGTGTGAGGGGGGATGCGCGGCTTCAGCCCTCGCGCTGCGGTCTCGCTAATTTTCGTGAACTCGGCGAAGTCATCCAGGTCCGGCAGCAACACCCACCCCAGGACGTCCTTGTCCTGGCCTATCACGACCAACACGGCGTCGAACAAATCGAGATCGGGCGCTTGGACCAGCAGTGGATAGTCGCTCGGAAACAACTTCCAGGGCGCGGCCTCGAACAAGTCAGCGGCCGCGGCATAGAACTCAGCGACCACATCCGTCGTATCAGCCACCCCTCCACCCCCGCCCTCTTGTGCCAAGCCGGCTAGCACGGTCTCCAAGAACTCAACCAGCTCTGGAGTCTCACCTATCTCGACTGCCAATTCGGGAAACTCAGCAGATAGCACCTGCGCGAGCTTCGGGTTATTCACCCGCAGCTTCGAAGGCTTACGTGGCGACCCCACCGCCGGCGCTCGCACCGTAGCGACCAAGCATGCTTTCACGTCCGCGAGGATCTTATCGGGGCGCTGTAGCCGCGTACCAAGGATGCGCCCGGAGCTGTCCAGCCAGACCAAGCAATCGGGCTCAAACGCTCCGCCTGCATCCTCGATCGTGATCGGCAACGGGACGATGCCGCCTACCCACTCCTCACCCGCTCTGCTCTTCGCCTTCGCCACAAAGCACGCTTAGCAGGCTGTCGACCCAGCGCCAAGCCCTCCACCCCCCGGAAACAAACACGGGCTTCTTTGCTGTTTTGGGTGGCGGGGCTAGCGCCATAAGCAGCTTGGCACGGGTGGCAGAACCGACGTCCTCGGCAGCGGGCCCCTCACCCCGGCGCGGCGACGCGTGGGCAGCGCGGGCTGTCCAAGATCACCGTCACGCCGCTGCCCGTCGCGACCTGCTTCTCAAGCGTCATGCGCATCGCGGGCGTGCCGGCGAACACGTCGATGTGCCTGCCCTTGACCCACATCCCGCGATCTTGAGCGATGAAGCAGCCGTCGTGCTCGGCGCCGCCAGGCAGGCTGAGGCCGTCGAACTCAGGCACGTAGACCAAGCTCCCCATGGGCACGACGCTGGGGTCCACCGCCAGCGAGCGCAAGGCTGTGATCGGGCGCCCCGTCGCACCCCTGCCCCACGGAAAGCTCGCGGCGTCTAGGCGATCGAAGCACAGGCGCTGCTGAGTCCTCGGGCACGTGGCCGCGCAGCTGCAGTCACGCTTGGCAAAGCTCACCGTGTCGCCGCTGGTCAGCGTACCGCTGCCCTGCACGCACATGCGCTCAAAGAACTCGCTGGAGACCTGCGCCACCGGCTGGCAGCTCGCGTCATACAACCTAACAGCGGCGCCGCCAGAGAGCTCGCGCTCACTCGGGAAGTCGTAGTAGGTGTTCTTGAAGCGGCCCACCACGCGCCCAGCCTCAGTTCCTAGAGGCAACGCATGGCGCGCGAGACCGCCCGGCTGCTGCACATCGCGGGCCGCGGTAGGGTCTATGAAGCGCTTCCCCGCGCCAGCGCCTGGGCCGAGCTTTGGAGCTGGATCCGCGCGCTCAAGCTGTACTGGCGAACGCGCCGCGGCGGGGGCGCTCTTGGCGCCGTGGGCAGCCGGCTTGGCTTGCTCGGCCGCCTGAGCTTTCAGGAACGCTGGGCTGTCCTTCCAGTCGGCTCGCGGCGCGACCAGCGGCTCCGCCGCCCGGCTCGAGGCCCCGGGCCCGCAGGCGATCGACCCGAGCCCAGCCACCCACGCCACCAAAGCCCCGCGCAGCACGCCTCGGCTGATCTCTACGCTCATGCCCTGCCTTGCCTGATCCGCCTCGATCCGGGCAAGAAAGCTAGGGCTGTAGCTCAGCCTGACGCGCCCGGCAGCCACAGCGCGCCAAGTTGTAGCGTGACCGCCTCAAACGACGGAGCTTGCACCAGCGCCGCTCAACACTCGCGGGTCAAAGCTTGTGGGAAGCGCTTCCATCGAGAGGAGCGGGGGCGGGGGGAGCGCGCTCTACGGGTCGTGCGTGGCGCTGGTCCGCTGATATCAATGACCGGGCGGATGCATTGCCCGCCTACGACAGCCTCGTCTTCAACCCAGCAGAGGCGCCGCGGAGCAGGAGACCATCGACGCCGCGCGCGCGGACGTCGGGCGCGCCGAGGGCTGGGTCCACGCGCGTCCACGCGCAGGCGACTCAGCCGATCTATAAGCTGTCGCGGGTTGCTGATCATGGGCTGAGAGTAGCGAAGGACTACGGGTATCGCTGTGATCCTTCGAACCGGAGCCACTGGGGAGGCGACGAACGGGCTGGGCCGACAACGCGTGCTTGATTCTCCCAGAGAGGGTGTAACCCTATGCCGGTGGTTGCAGACGAGACCGATTGGACGGGAGTAGCACCCAACCGAGATCCCGTCGCGCCGCTGACAAGCGTCACATTCGAAGCGCGTCTCGCCAGGCTCACCGCCACCGCCGCGGACCTCCTCAGAATGCGCGCCGCCATGCTCGCGCAGCACCCGGAACATGACTCAGGACTTCCTGAAGATCCTGCAACTCATCGCTGACGCAGGCGGGGAGTTCATCATCGTCGGCGGCGTCGCGGCGTTTCTGCACGGCGGGAGCCGTGTGACGTTCGACGTCGATGTGGTGCCCAAACTCGACGCGAGTACATGGGGCGGAGTAGTCGACGCTATCTGGGACGCAGGCGGTCGACCTCGGATCCCCGAGACTCGGGAAGCGATAAAGCAGCTGAAGAACATCGAAGCGTGGATGCGCGAAAAGGGAATGCTGGCGCTGACGTTTCGGTCGACGAGTGGCGCCATCGAGTTGGACCTGCTCGTCCAACAAAGCCACCGCTTCGAGGAACTCAAATCTCGCGCTCGGGCGGTCTCGTTGGACAACCACACCTTCTTTGTTGTTTCCATCGACGATCTAATCGAGATGAAGCGCGAGGCGGCCCGTCCGCAAGAAGATCACATCGAAGATGGCGTCGCTGACCACGAGGTAGCGGTCGCCAACTTGGGTCGCGCGTGGCACTTCGAAACGCCCACACTCGAGACGCTTGTGCACTACGATCACGCCAGTGCCGTCCCACGTGAGAACTTTCATGATGTTGCCGCGCTTGCCCACGAACACGAACAGCGCGCGGCTCCTCGGCTCCATGGCCATGCGCTCACGCACAACGGCCCCGAGGCGCTCGTGGCCGTAGCGCATGTCGACTGGCTCAAGGGCGACGTACACGGGCAATCCGTGGGCGATCACGACGCAGCCTCCTCGCTCAGCGCGGCCACCACGCGGCGGAGCAGCTGTGCAGCGCTTTCGCTTCAACTGCGGGGACAGCGCGGCGACGGAGGTTCCAGATGGGGCGATCTACCTGGAAATCGACGGCAAGGTGTATGTCGACGCCGTTGGGCTCTTCAATCGGCACTGGTCCAACGTCCGCGGGATCGAATCCGTCAGCCTGACGGGGTGGACTCAAGGAGACGGCGATCCGTTCGACATCGACTACGACAACGTGGAGGTCTATCGCGAGTAGTCCTCGCGGGCTACGTCGTCCAAGCCACGCGGAAACGCTTGCCTGGTTCGATCTCGCTCACGTCCGCGGCGACGTCGGCGTACTCGGTGATGGCTCGCAGCGTCCCGACCACACCCAGCGCGAAGCCCCGCGAGGTTGCGACGCGGTCTTGCAACCCGCTCAGGCTCAGCTCAGCACCATTGCTCCCGAGCGCTCGCACGCTCAGCGAGCCGACGTCCTTGAACACGAGGCCCCAGGCGAGCGGGACTCGCTCGAGCAACCCGAGGGGGCGATGGTGGAGCAGGCGCCTGCCCAGGCCGGTGAGGGGCGCGATCAGGGGGCGCTGCATGAATTCCAGCGTCATGCGCGCGCACAGTCGTTCGTACTCGACCGCGCCCAGCGCTTCGAGCAGCGCCTCGTCTAGCTGAAGGTGCCAGTCCAGATCGACCCAGCTCATCGGTAGCGCAGCGCGCACGCCGGTCACCAGGGCGGCGGGGAGCTTGCTCAACGCGCGCTCGCGCTGGTGCCCCGGGAGCTTCTCCAGCATCTCCAGGCTGAAGCGGGTGTAGCTGGCGCGAACCTGCATAAAACAGATCAACGGTTTCGCGAACCATGGCTGAAGTCAACTGTGCGGGCAGCGGAGCATCGGCTCGAGGGCAGCTGTGAGTCTCCGTCAGCGCCAACGCGTCAGGATCTGCCCGCGCTGGAACGGGCGGCTGGCGGTTCGAGTCAGCCAGAGACCGAGCACTAGCAGAACTCCGGCGGTGAGGGTCTGGAGCGCCAGACTGTCGAGCAGCGGGACCAGGGCGACGGCCATCAGCGGCAGCACCACGAAGCCCGAGCGTGACTGCGCGCCCCGAACGTCCTTCGCGTGCGCCGACACGATCACTCCGGAGATCCCGGAAAGGAACGCAGTGAGCGGGACGATGACCACGAAGCCGAGCACGAAGCGCGGCTCGAAGAAGTGCAGGGCGACGCCCGCCGGTGCGACGCAGGCTGACGCCGCGGCGCTCCCGAGGTAGCAGAGCCAGGTCAGAGCGATGGCTGGCAACACCGCGGCGAGCGTCTTTCCCAAGAGCAAATCCAGCGTGGAAATGGGCATGGCCAGCACGGCTTCCAGGCTCTTGGATTCCTTCTCAGTCACGATACTGTACACGCTGATCATCTGTGGCAGGAGCGCTGGCTGCAGCAGGATCAACGCCATCCACTGCAGGTTGACGAAGTCGAGTAGCGCCACCGCGGCGGAGGTCGCGCCGCTCGCGCCGAGCTCGCCGGATAGGGCTGCGATCCGTTCGGGCTCCATGCTCAAGAGCCACGCCTGAGTTCCGGCGACCGCCGCGATGATACCCAGAGGGAGCGACCAAGCGCGAATCGTGGATAGCCTGCTGAGCGAGCAGGTCGAAGTAGACCTGCTCCAGAGACTGAGGTTGACGCTCGATGGCCAGGAGGCGTCCGCCCCACTCCACGAGCCCGCGCACGAGATCCGGGTCGTGCGCTTCGTAGTCAGCGATCGCTACGAAGAGCTGGTTTCCTTCGGCGCGCGCGCTATCGACGAACGGAAGGCGCTGAGTGCGCTCGACCAGGTCGGGAGGCAGCTCGGAGAGTTCGACTCGGGTGACCTGCCCGTAGAGCTCCCGGCGCAGGCGCTCCGGAGTATCCACGCGGATTAGTCGTTGGCTCAGCACGCCCACCCGATCACAGAGCCGCTCTGCCTCATCCAGATTGTGGGTACAGAGGATGATCGTGCGGCCGTCGTCCCGAAGCTCCGCGATCAGTTCCCGGATCGCGCGCGCTGACCGGATCCAGGGCTGACGTGGGCTCGTCGAGGAACAGCACCGCGGGTTGGCTCAGCAGCGCGCGCGCGATGGCGACTCGCTGGCGTGTACTCGTTCGACGAGACCAACGGATGGGCATGGCAAGCGGCCCTGCCGCTCCCCATCCTGGCTGGGGCGAATCGAGCCGCGGCGGTCGACCCCGCCTTCATCACCTTCGAAAACCTGATGACCCTCGACTTGGTCATCGGCGGTTACTACGTCTCTGGCGTTTGCGGAGGTGGGATCTGGGATGCTGGGAACGGGAGCTGGGACGATGGCGATTCCATGTGGTTGTACGGCAGCGACGCCCAAGGAGCGCGCAGGCTTTACCGCATCGATCCCGAAGCGAGGACCGCCAGCGCAGAGGACCCAGCAGGCTTGCCCCTGCCGTCCACGACGTATGACGCCCAGGACCTGTTGGTGGCGGATGGCAACCGCCTCTGGGTCGCCCGCTTTTCGCTCGGCACCGCGCTCGTGTCCACTCGCACTCCAGCCGGCGCCCAGGCGCACACGCTCGAGGGCGACGTGGCCGCCGCCCTTGAGCTGTTCGAGGCGGTCGAGCTTGGGGAGACCCACCCCAGGTACAATGGCTTCCTCCCGCCCGAGCCGCTGGTGGCCTTGCCCTGGGGAGATGGCCGCGTGCTCGTGGCGCGCCAGTTTGGCGTGCCCAAGGCAGTGCTGCTCAGCCTATGCGAGCCGTAGCGCTGCAGCCACAAAACACCTGCGGCCCGAGAGTGGCCGCCACACACCAAACGTAGCACGGCCCGCGCCGCTAAACACTCGCGGGTCAAAGGAGCAAGGCGCCATCGACAGGAGCGGGGGTGGTGGGCCTAGCCCTAGCAGGGTCAGAGCGCGCCATCGACAGCGCGCTGAGGCAGGCGATCAGATACAGCCCGACGCCAACACCAAACACCCAGCTGTAGCCGAGCAGCAGCGACAGCGGGACGGCCGCCACGCTGCCCCAGACCGATCCAAAAGCGTTCAAGCCAACAGACCACGGCACGGCGGGCGCGTCGGTTCGCTTCAGCCAACTGATGCCTCCAGGAAACGCGAAGCCCATGAAGTAGCCGGTGGGGGCGGTGACCAACGCCGTAAGCAGCATCCGAGCGGTCAGGCTAAGCTGCCAACCGGCTTCAATCAGCGGACCCAGGCCGACCGCCCACAACAAAAGGATGCCAGCGGACAAGGCGGTCCCCAGGGCCGCTCGCCACGCTTGGTTGGGGACCAAGCGGTCGCGAAACTGCGGCTGAGGCGCCTGCCCGGGGGCGTAGAGCAGCGCCGGGCGCTGATCGGCGACGTAATTGAAGACACGAAAGGGGTGTGGATCTCGATCTGACGGTAGTTTGATCGCACAGCTGTAACCGCACGGAC
>CAZKDY010000050.1:38312-44983 GCA_964551615.1 uncultured Polyangiaceae bacterium | reverse complement strand
CTGCAGGCTCACGCCGTCGAAGCCGTAGCGGCTGATCAAGCTGCGTGCGGCCGCGTGGATGCGTTCACGAGAGCCGTCGCTTGGCAGCGAGCGCGCCCCCGACGCCGCTCGTGGCGTTGGGCTGGCGGCGTCAGGCTGATCAGCAGCGGGCGGACGGCTTTGTGACATAGAGCGTTCTCCCCTGGCTCTGGGGGCGGCGTCAATGGTGCTCACGGCCCCGTTTGATCAGCCATCGCCCGCGCCCCCAGGTTGACGAGGCGGCACAACCACCGGGTGCCGACGCTGGGTTTGGTGCCCTGCTCAGGCAGCACAAAATCTAGGATTTTTTGGGAGCTCAGCGACGTGCTGTCCACGCTATGAGAGTGGGGTGGGTCAGCGCCAAGGACGTCGCCGAGCTTCTCTACCGAGCCGTGCGTCAAGCGATCCGCGCGGCGAAACACCGCCCCGCACGCGCCAGCTGGCTGCCTTTGCGCTTGATCACTGCCGTACGGAAATTGCACAGGCCGCTATTTTAGCTGATTGAACGCCACACGACCGCCTCCTCAGCGCAGACGGCGGAGCGCGGCCCCTACCCAACCGATCGGTTGGGGGTTCGCGAGGACAGCGCGCCACGGGCTCCTCGAGCGGCGTTGGCCTCAGCCGAGTGGATGGCTCGGGTCGAAACCGGCAGTTTCGTGGTTGATTTCGTCGCCCGCTAGGTCGAGACGCCTTGCTTGCTGGACGGTTCCGTGGTGTCACACGGCCACATGGGAAGCCGTTTTGTTTGGGCGAGCGTGATCTCTCTGGGCCTGTGCGCCGGTTGCTCGTCAGAGCAGCCGCAGCGAGCACAAGTCAAAGCCAGCGCGGAGCCCATCGCGACGGCGGTGGCCGAGAAGACCTTCGACCCGAGCAACCCGCCGGCGGGTTGGGTCAAATGCCATCGCAACCATTGCCATCACCAAGACGGACGCGTCGCGTCCTATCAGCAGGTGATGAACGAGATCGGCGCGACCAAGCTGGTGGGCGCCGAAGCGCCCAAGGCCATGCCTGCGGCGCCCTCGGACGTCGCGGCTCCGCCCGCCGACGCGGTGAAGACGACCAGCGGCTTGAACTCCAAGCTGCTCAAGGCCGGCAGCGGGGACAAGAAGCCCAGCGCGTCCAGCGTGGTGACGGTCCACTACACAGGCTGGACCACCGACGGTAAGGCCTTCGATTCGTCGATCTCCCGCGGTCAACCCGCGCAGTTCCCGCTGAACCGGGTGATCGCCGGCTGGACCGAGGGGCTTCAGCTGATGGTGGTGGGCGAGGAGCGGCGCTTTTGGATCCCAGAGAACCTGGCGTACGGCGGCCGCGCCGGGAAGCCGGCGGGGATGCTGGTGTTCGACGTTGAGCTCATCTCAATCCGTGACTGAGGTAGCGGCGCAAGCGGCGCGCCGCGGCGACGCCCAGCAGCAGGCACGCCGCGACTAGGCTCGCGATCCCTGAGCCGACTCGCCGCAGCATCGCCCCACTGCCCGCCTCGCGATACTCGAACGCGGGCAGTGAGGCGTGATCCGCGCTGGCCAGCGGCTGCCCAGCCCGCACCTTGGCGAAGTAGAACGCTTTATATTCCTTGTGGAATTGTTTAACCTGCGCCTCGAAGTCCTGGTGGCGGCGCACACCGCTCCCGGCCAGGTCATTCATGCCTTCGAAGGCCACTATGGCAGGCGAAATGAAGCGCAGCCGATCGACGAGCGCCTGTTGCTCCGCCAGCCGAGCGCCGAACGACTCCACCACAGGCGCCAGCCTGCCCTCCAGCTCCGTCTGCACCTGCACCGCGCGGCTGCCGAGCGCGCCCACGCCCTGCGCCGGCTGACCGTGATCGCCTTCGATGGCGCTCACCTCAGCCTCGGCCTGTTGGGTGGCTCGCCGCGCTTCATTGACCAGGGCGACCCGCGACGGCGAAGGGTGGAGCGTGTCGACCACCACCCCCGCGAACCCGGGCAGCAAGACCACCAGCCCGAGCCACAACGTGATCAGCGTCAGCGCGTTCCCCGCAGACGTCTTGCCGACTGAGTTGACCCACACGGCGAGCAGCAGCCAAAAGCCCAGGTAGCTCAAGAGCAGCGCGAGATAGAGCACCGCGGAAGCGAGGTCGCCTGCGCCTGCTAATAACCAAGGCAGCAAGAAGGCGCTGCTGATCAGCACGCCGCCCAGGCACAGCCCGCGGCTCAGCGCCTTGAGCGCGCAGTAGCGCCCGACGCTGATCGGCTGGGCGAGCACCATCGCCAACGTCCCGCGCTCGCGCTCGGCGCCGAGCAGGTCGAAGGTCAGGCTGATGACCACCAGCGGGAACAAGTAGACCAACACGAAGACTAGATCGAACGCGCCGTTGACCCGACGGGCTAGGCTCCCGGAGTCCTCCGCCCCGGCGTCACCGAGCCGCGCCTCGCTGGTCACCACGATGGCTTGGGGCAGCAAATCACGCTGCCCCACGGCAATGTTAGACAGCGGCACATGAGGCAGCGTCGCCACCACTCGGCCCAAATCACGGCCCACTAGGTGCGGGTCGCGGGGGTCCTGGTTGGCGCGGACCGCAGCTCCGCGCTCAGCGGCCTGGGCGCCCTGCTTCAGCGCTTCGAACCGCTGGCGTTGAGCGCTGTGGGACGCCGCGTGATCTTGGACCTCAGCCGCAGCCAAGCGAGCACCGCTCAGCGAGGCATAGGCGGCGAGCAACACGAACCCGAGCAGCGCAACCCAGGCCCCACGGTCGCGGACCAGGTTCTTGAAATCGAAGCGCAGGACCGTCCAAAACATTCAGATCACCGAGATCCCGCGGGCGCCGCGCAGAGACATATACAGGCAGACCAGCAGCCAACCGCCTAGCGCGGCGAGCGCGATCAGCTGGCTGTGCAGCGCGACGCCGAGGGGGGGAGCTTGGTAGTCGAACTTGGGCGCCTTCTCCCATACCTCGCGCCCCGCCTGATAGCTAAACCCTGCGGATCCACCGCGCTCCGCGAACTCGCGGTTGAGCACGGCGACCAGGCTCCTGCGATGTAGCTCGGCGTGCTGAGCAAAGCGGCGGTGATGGGCTGCGTCGGTGCCAGCCAGGCTCATGCCAACAGCGCGCACGCTGAGCAGCGGCGACAGCGCGCCCACCAGCTGGGCTGCTTGTTCCTGACGACGCAGCTGGGCCTCGTAGCGCGAGAAGTGAAAATCTAGCGCTTCGTTCTCGAACAGCGCCTCAGCCTGTAGCTCAATGCCGCTCAGCAGCGAGTCATCCATCAGCCCTTCGGCGCCTGCGAAGCCTTGCTGCTCGAGCAAGCTCTGAGACAAGGCAGAGACGCGCGTCTCGCGGTCTTCGCCCCCCGGCAGGCCGTCCGCCAGGCTCGCGCGGACCTGCTCGGACATTTCCGCGTGGCTAGGCACGCGAGCCCAGCTCATGGCCACGTCGGTGGCCAACCTGGGTACGATCAAGCTGGTGACGACCCAAAGCGCCAACAGCGCCACCAGGGCCGAGCGTGACGAAGCGGCCTTCGCCGAGACCCACAGCGTCAGCAGCAGCCACACTGAGCAGTAGACGACGTAAGCGCCGAGCAGCGTCCCCAGGCGAGCAGCGCTCCCAGCGGCCAGCTCCCCAGCGCCCGAGCCCAACCAGTAGAAGAGCACCACGCACAGCGCCGCGGGCAGCAACACCGACAGCGTGACCAACGCCAAGGCCAGGGCCTTGCCCAAGAGCATGCGCGACGGCGGGACGCCCAAGCTCGCGACCTGGCGCAGCGTGCCCTGTTCGCGCTCAGCGCTCCAGCTGCCGTAGCCGAGGGCGATGATCAGCAGCGGCAGCAGCAGCTCGATCACCGAGGAGACGCTGAGGCGGCTGAAGCGGCTGAGCGCGGTCCCGTCCCTCGCGCGGGCGCCTTGCATGGCGTTGCGTTTGTGAGCCTCTAGCTTGAGCGAGACGCCCACGAAGGCGTCGACACCGGGGTTGATCGCCGCCAGGGGATCGCTGGGCTTGAACACGTACGTGCCGTAGTGGGCGGCCACGTGAGGGTTCTTGGCTCCCTGATCGACGAAGTGCTCATCAGCGACCTGCTGCGCCGCGGCGCGCTCGGCGCGCAGCCGTTCGGCTTCGCGGTGGGAGAAGCCAAGGGTGACCAGCACCAGGCCGAGCATCGCGAGCACCAGCAGGCGGTAACGCCCATCGCGCAGCACCTCTCGCAGCTCCTTGACGATGAGCGCGCCGACGACGCGCCCGCGCGCTGCGTCAGTCATGCATGTGCTCGAGGTAGACGCGCTCTAGCTCGGCGTGGGTCAGCTCGCTGGTGGCGTGGGTCGCCACCAGGCAGCCGTGCTTCATGATGCCCACGCGGTCGCCATCTTGCTTGGAGCGAAAGATGTCGTGAGTGGCCATCAGGATCGCCACGCCGTCATCGCGCAGCGTATGCAGCAACGCCGAGAACTCGTTGGATGCCTTGGGATCCAGCCCGCTGGTGGGCTCGTCTAGCAGCAGGACCTTGGCCTGCTTGGCCAGCGCCAGGGCGATGCCCACCTTCTGGCGCATGCCCTTTGAGTAGGTCTTGACCCGTCGACCCATCGCCTCCTTGGCTAACCCTGCACGCTCGAGCAACTGCTCGAGTTGCTCGGTCTGCAGCTCGCTGGCGCCGCCCAAGGTCGCGAGGAACTCCAGGTTCTCGAGCCCGGTCAGGTTCGGGTAGAGCATCACGTTCTCAGGGATGTAGGCCAGGCGAGCCTTGGTAGCGAGGCTGTCCGTCTGCACATCCAGCCCATCGATGCTGGCGCTGCCCGCGTCTGGACAAATGAAGCCGAGGAACAGCTGAATCGTCGTGGTCTTCCCGGCGCCGTTGGCGCCCAGTAAGCAAAACAGCTCCCCTTCCGCCACTTTGAGATCCAGGGCGTTGAGGGCGACCAAGTCGCCGTAGCGCTTGGTGAGTCCGATCGCTTGCAGCATGCCTAGCCGATAGCCCACAACCGCCGCCTGGTCATGGGGATCTCTGTGAAATGCCTGCGTTTTCACGGGGTACGCAGGCAGAGCGCAGGCTGGGTGGCGGGCTAAATGCGAGTCTGTCGCACACTCCCCCCAAAAATACGCAACTCACCCGCGGGGCCCCCGATACCGCCGTGTGACTACAACTACACACACCTCGCGTCGTCCTCTGCGCCGCGCCTTGTCTTGGCGCAGCACCACGCGCCAGTTGGCCGGTCTGGGCCTGAGCCTGGCAGCTTGGTGCCAAGGCACCAGCGCTCAGGCTGAGCAGTTGGCGGCGTCCGCGCCGCTGGTCGTGGCTCCCGCTCAGCCAGCTAGCCAGCCAGCCTCGCCTGGACCGTTGCCGCCGTTGCCGCAGCCGCCAGCACCAGCGCCAGCCGCGCAGGCAGCGCAGCCTGCCCTGGTGACCCACGCACCGGCCGCGCAGCCTGAGTTCGCGACCCGGACGCCGGCCGCGGCTCCCGGAGATAGCCCAGCTGAGACCACACTCAGCCCGCGGCGCCGCACTGGATTGGTCCCGGTGCTACGCGTCGGCTTCATCGTGGCCGGCGCCGGTCAGATCCGCGAGGAATGCGAAGGCGACCTGTGCGCTTCGAGCGGCGCGGCGACCACCGAATACGCTGACGCGAGCGGCCCCGCGCTGTTCGGAGGCGATCTAATGTTCCACATCGGACCCGATTTCCGCCTCGGGCCGGGCGCGCTGTTCCTCCCCAAGACCAGCTGGGACATCGACGGCGCGAGCACCGATTTTGAGGCGGGCTCAGAGCTGGCCGTGCTGCTAGTCGGTGAAGGGGTGTTTGACCTTTCGAACAAGGTCTCGCTGTCTGTTCGAGGTTTCATTGGCGCCGACTTACTGTTTCCGGGAGGCGACCTGAAGAGCAGCCTCAAGGATCGCAGCATCGGCACAGGCAGCGGCGCGCTTCAGTGCGCTGATTTCAACCGCGTGCGCGGCGCGAGCTGCAGCCGCGGCAAGCAGCCGTTCGTGGGCCCCACCTACGGCGGAGGAGTGGGGCTCTTGATCCCCACGGGTTCAGTCGCCTTGCGCGTGGAGCTGATGTTTCAGGCCTACGACGTCCAGTACAGCGTGTTTGATCTGTCAATCGATGGCGCTGGTGAGGGCTCGTTTCAAGGCACGATCGCCGGCACCCGATCGCTGCTCGCTGGCGGCATGGAGTTCTAACCGACGGCTACGTCACCAATTTTTTCCCTATAGAAAAGTAACAGATATGAGACACACAATCCTGATTAGCCTACTCTGCCTGCTGCCCGTCGCCTGCGAGGTGATCAACGACGACGCACCCGGCTCAGGCGACGAGAATTCAAACGGCGAGAGCTGCGGTTTCAGCAGCTCCGACGCCTGCGAGAACTTGTGCCTGCGCACCTCGTGTTGCCAGGCGGCAAGGGCCTGCACGCTTCAAGGCTGCAGCCCGCTCATCGATTGTATGAAGTCATGCAGCACCCAAGGCTGCTACGACGCCTGCGCGCAGGAGCACTCGGCGGCCATGCAGCCACTGGTTGACCTGTACGAGTGCGTCGACACCTGCGAGTGCGGCGGTGGCGGCGGCTCCGGCGGTGACGGTGGCTTTGGCGGAGAAGGCGGCAGCGGAGCCTGGGGCGGCACCGGAGCTTGGGGTGGCGACGGCGGCACCGGAGCTTGGGGTGGCGACGGCGGCACCGGAGCTTGGGGTGGCGACGGCGGCACCGGAGC
>CAZKDY010000050.1:29904-38212 GCA_964551615.1 uncultured Polyangiaceae bacterium | reverse complement strand
TGGGGTGGCGACGGCGGCACCGGAGCCTGGGGTGGCGACGGCGGCACCGGAGCCTGGGGTGGCGACGGCGGCACCGGAGCCTGGGGTGGCGACGGCGGCAGCGGAGCCTGGGGCGGCAGCGGAGCCTGGGGCGGCAGCGGAGCCTGGGGCGGCAACGGCGGCAGCGGTGGCGGGTTCGGCGGCTGAAGCGGCGCAGGGCAGGCGCCAGCGACCGTCGGCAGCACCGTGCTCGGCCCTGCGCATCCAGTCAGTAGACAGAATCTCTAAGCATTCTGTAGACTTACCCCACCCCCAAACCCGGAGTCGACGAGAGTTTGGCCTGATCTTCAAGTTCCATGCGGCGGACCTTGCATGAGGCGACGCATAGGGCTAGGTTCCGCGCCCTTCAAAATGGCAAGCGCAATTATCAAAACGGGCGGCAAGCAGTACCGCGTCTCCGAGGGAGATGTGTTGCGTGTAGCCAAGCTAACAGGCAATCCAGGCGAGAACGTCGCCTTCCCCGAGGTACTGATGATCGGTGGCGATCAGCCGAAGTTCGGCAAGCCAACGGTCAACGGTGCAAAGGTCGAAGGGCAGATCGTGAACCACGGGCGCGGTGAGAAGCTCATCGTGTTCAAGTTCAAGCGACGCAAGAAGTGCCATCGCAAGAATGGTCACCGTCAGGACTACACCGAGGTCAAGATCACCGGCATCAGCGGCTGATCTAGCGGAGCTACTACTAAGATGGCACATAAAAAGGGCGGCGGATCCACACGGAACGGCCGCAGAAGCAACGCTCAGTTTCGCGGAACCAAGGTCTACGGCGGCGAGTTCATCCGCGCCGGTGGCATCATCGTGCGTCAGGTCGGCATGACCATGGCGCCGGGCTCCAACGTTGGCCTGGGCAAAGATTTCACGTTGTTCGCCCTAGTGGACGGCCACGTGAAGTTCGGTTGGCAGACGCGCTCCAAGAAGCACGTGTCGGTTGAGCCCCTGGCGGCCTCCAGCGCGAGCTGAGAGTCGCCTGGCGACTTAGCTCCTTGGCTCCAAAGCTCCTCGCCACTGATCTCGACGGCACGCTGCTAGCGTCCGACGGGACAGTCCACGCAGAAGACGCGGCGGCGATTCGAGAACTGAATCGTCGCGGCGTGCGTGTGACGTTTAGCACTGGCCGCATGCACTCAGGCTGCGGCCATTTCGCCCGTGAGCTTGAGCTGACGACGCCGCTGGTGTGTCTGGACGGCGCGCAAATCGTCGACCCTCAAACCGGCGCTTCAGTCCACATCGCTGGCCTGCCCGCCGAGTGCGTGCCTGAGCTACGTCACGCGCTGCGGCACCTGGGCGCGGCGACGTTCCTGTTCAGCGCAGATCGCATCTACCACGACGCCGCTGGCGACGCGGCGGCGCCTTACGTGAGCATCTGGACGCGCGAGATGGAGCGCGTCGACAACGTGATGCACCACCCGAGCTGGGATGACGGCGCCATGGGCTTGGTTACCGTGGGTGAACAGCGCGTGATCGAAGAGCTGCAGGCGGCGATTCACAGCGAGCTGCCGGCCCTCGACACCGCGTCCTTCATCTCCAATCGCCCGGGCCATGAAGGCGTCTGGGCGATGCTGGTCCGCCGCCAAGGGATCTCCAAGGCCAGCGGGCTCGAGCACCTGTGCAGCGCCCTCGGCATCAACATGAGCGAGGTCGTGGGGGTGGGCGACTGGCTGAACGACCTGACCATGCTGCGCGCTGTCGGGCACTCTTATGCCATGGGGCAATCACCGCCCGAAGTGGTGGAGGCCGCGGGTCAAGTGCTGGTGGCGGATCACACCAGCGGCGGCGGCATCGCTGAAGCGGCGCGGCGCGCCGGTTTGCTCTAGGCCCAGCTCGCGCCGCCGAGCAGGCAGCGCGGCGCCCAGCGACGAACGAGCGCTGCTGAACCCACGCCAGCGTGCTATGCGTGCTGGATACGTGTCGGACGGGGCCACAGTGACGGACGCCAAACGTCCGCGTTATCTAGTCATGGCGCTGGTCGCCCTGGGACTAGTGGGCTTGCTCGTCTCGCTGGAGGGCTTCCAGATCCTCAGCGTCACCACTGACCCGGCGTTCGCGACCCGTGAGACGTCGCAGCTCGACCCAGTGGTCGGCGCCGCGCTGCGCGCGCAGTTTGAGGCGGTGGCCGAGCTGTCGCGGGTGATGCAGCCGATGGGCGTCGCGCTGCTGCTGTTGGGAGGAGCGCTCACTATCGTTTCCGCACGGGGCGTCTTCGGCCGCACGTCGGTGTCGACCCTGCTTCAGCTATCCATCGCCACCGCCCTGGCCACCGTCATCAACTTCGTGTTGTCGGGCCCGGTGCGCGCTCAAGCGGTGGCTGCGGTGGCAGTGCTGCCCAACCCAGAGGCCCTAGACGTCGCGCGCGCGTTACCCATAGTCTACGCGCTGCGCCTCGCGCTCCCGCTGATCACGCTGCTGCTGTGCCTGTTCGGCGTCACGCGGCGCGCGGCGCGTGAGTTCATGCAGCCAGCGTCGGAGCAGGTCGGCGACCAGCGCTAGAGGGATAGCCGCGCCACGAGTCAGCTCACGCGCTACTCTGCTGAAGCATGCCGCCACGCATTCATCGCCTGCCGCCCGAGCTAGCCAGTCAGATCGCCGCCGGTGAAGTCGTCGAGCGCCCGGCGAGCGCCGCCAAAGAGCTGCTAGAGAACGCCCTCGACGCAGGCGCGACCCGCTGCGACATCGAGATTTCTGGGGGTGGGATCACCCGCCTGGCGATTCGAGACGATGGTCACGGGATGGACGAGGACGACGCGCGGCTAGCCATCGAGCGCCACGCGACCAGCAAGCTCAGCGCCATCGGGGATCTGCACACGGTCCTCACTTATGGTTTCCGTGGAGAAGCGCTCCCGTCCATCGCGTCGGTGAGCCGCCTTCGAATGGTCACGCGCAGCGCGGGCGCCGACGCAGCGCTAGAGCTGCTGGTGGAAGGCGGCGGGCCGCCAGTCGTGAGGCCCGCGGCCCACGCCGTGGGGACGCTGATCGAGATCAGCGATCTGTTCTACAACGTGCCCGCGCGCCGCAAGTTCCTGCGCTCGAGCAACACCGAGTCGGGCCACGTCACCGAGGTCATCGAGGCGGCCGCCTTCGCGCGCCATGACGTGTCGTTCATCCTCACCCGAGATGGCAGGAAAGTACGAGAGTGGCTGCGCGCCGCCACCCGCGCCGAGCGCGCGCGCAGCGCGCTTCAAGAGACCGAGCTGGCAGAGTGCCATGGCGAGCGGGGGATACTGAAGGTCGAGGCTTATCTCTCGCGGCCAGAGCGAGCACGCAGCGGCGCGGCCGGCCTCCGCCTGTTCGTCAACGGCCGACCGATCAAAGACCGCGCGCTGGCGGTCACCGTCGCCCAAGCCTACGGCAGCGTGCTTGAGCGCGGACGCTATCCGCGCGGAGTCGTGTACCTGACGTTGCCACCCGCGCTGGTCGACATCAACGTGCACCCACAGAAGACCGAGGTGCGCTTCGTTGACACCCGCGCGGTCTGCGACGCGCTGTATCGCGTGCTGTCTTTGGCGCTGGCCGAGGCCTTCGCGCTGCCCGCCCCAGTGAACAACCCGTGGGCCCAAGCCAAGCCGCAAGACGTGCGGGAGCACGCCCTCGGTACACGCAAGCACCCGGCAGAGCGCGGGCGCGCGGGTGAGGCCCGAGGCCTGGACACCGAACGGCGCGTGGCGCGGGCCCAGCCTGAGCTCAAATTCCAGGCAGCGCCGGCTGGGGCGCCGACGCGATCAGGTGGCTCCGACGGCAGCGGAGCGCAGCCAGCGACCCCTGACGCCGACCCCTGGGGCCTCGCGCCGGCTGCGCCCGCGGCTGGCGAACCGCCCAGCCCGCACGCGCAGCGCGACGCGCAGGCCCCCTCGCCCGATCTATCATATCCCCGAGGCAATGCTTTGGACGCATTGACCGGCGCGGTCATGCTGCAGGACTCGCCAGCTGGCGCTGCGCGCCTAGCGCCAGAGCCCGGCTTGCGCTGGTCAGCCTTGCGGTTTGTCGCCCAGCTGCGGCAGACATACCTGCTGTGCGAAGCACACGACGGCTTTTACATCCTGGATCAGCACGCGGCAGCGGAGCGGGTGACGTTTGATCGGCTACGCAAGCAATATCAATCGCGCTCAGTGGCGGCCCAAGCGCTGCTGTTTCCGGTGCCGCTAGATGTGAGCTCAGAAGAAGCTGATTTGGTGGAGGAGCGCGCCGCGGATTTCTCGGCGCTGGGCGTGGATCTGCGGCGCCGCGGCCCCGAGGCGCTCAGCGTTCACTCGATCCCCAGGGTGCTAGGCCGCGCTAGCCCTGAGCGCCTGGTCCGAGACTTGCTGAGTGAGGTCACGCGGCGGGGTGGCCGCGGCTTCTCCGATGCGGTCGATCTGGCGCTGGCCACCATGGCCTGCCACGGCTCGGTGCGCGCTGGTGACCACCTGGCCAGCGACGAGGTCACGGCGCTCTTGCTCGCCCTCGATCAGGCTGATTTCGCCGGGCATTGTCCCCACGGCCGGCCGGTGGTGACGCGCATCACCTGGTCGGAGCTTGAGCGCAAGGTGGGACGGCGCTAGACAGCGCCTCCGCCATCAGCAGGCTGCGGCGCAGTTGAACATGAGACTTTATCCCCACGGCAGCAATGCTTTAGATCCACGGCAAGTAGCCGAGCTTCGCGAAGAGCCACGGCTCTGGGTGGTCGTCGGTCCGACCGCGTCGGGCAAGAGCGAGCTCGCGCTGCGACTCGCTGAGGCCGTGGGCGGCGAGGTGATCAGCGCCGACAGCGTGCAAGTCTACCGCTACTTCGACATCGGCAGCGGCAAGCCCAGCGCCTCAGAGCTGGCCCGAGCCCCACACCACCTGATCGACTGCTGTGAACCGGCAGAGGCGCTCGACGCGGCGCGCTGGGCTGAGCTGGCTGAGCTCAAGCTGGCTGAGGTCAAGCGCCGCGGCAAGGTGCCGATCATCTGTGGGGGCAGCTTCTTGTTTGTGCGGGCTTTGATCTACGGTCTCGCCCCGGCGCCCCCGGCCGATCCTGCGCTGCGCGAACGCCACCGCGTGCTGGTCGCCGCCCACGGCAGGAGCAGCCTCTACGAAGAGCTAGAGCGGATCGATCCCGCGCGCGCCGCCGAGCTGAACCCCAACGATTTTGTGCGCGTGAGCCGCGCCTTGGAGATCTTTGAGCTGACAGGAGTGCCGATGAGCCGCTGGCAGGCGGGCCATGGCTTCCGCGAGGTTCGCTATCCGGCGCGCCTGGTCGGCGTGCGGCGCGAGCGCGGCGAGCAAGACGCGCTGATCGCGGCCAGGATCCAGGGCATGTTCGACGCGGGCTGGCTCGCCGAGACGGCCGAGCTGATCCGCCGGGGCTTCCTAGAGAGCCGCGCCATGGGTTCCGTCGGCTACCGGCAGCTGGCGAGCCTGTTGAGCGATGGCAGCACCCCGGCGGAGCTAACGGGCTCACCGCGCCTGGCTGAGGCGCAAGAAGCCATCTACCGCGCGACCCGCGTCTTCGCGCGCCGCCAGCGCACCTGGCTGCGCGACGAGCGAGTCGAGTGGCTAGCGCCAGGCGCCCTGCCAGGATCCGAAGGCGCAGGCTCCGCGGGCTCACCCCATCCACCCCCCCTTGATAAATCCTCACGGATTTAGGGTGGTGGGTGGGCGGCGGCGCGGTTACACGGGTCGGGCTTCAAATGAAGCTGTCCTGGTAGTCTGGGTCTTCGACGCTCAACGCCGCGGCCGTCGGCTGCAGCGGCTGGAATACGTCCAACATCACGGCTAGCTCGTCGGTGCGCGTGCTGCCGATGCTCGCCTCATAGGCGCCGGGGTGAGGTCCGTGAGTGATGCCCGTTGGGTGATACGAGATGCTGCCTGGCAGGATCCCGCGGCGTGAGGTGAAGTTTCCGTCGCAGTAAAACAGGAACTCGTCTACGTCCACGGCGGAGTGGGGGTAAGGGCAAGGTATTGATTCCGGATGGAAATCGACGAGCCGCGGCACGAAGCTGCAAATCAGCCCGCCGCGCGTCGCGAACGTGCCGTGCCAAGTGGGCGGCAGGTGTACCAGGCCCGCGCGCGGCTGAAAATTCAGGATCGGGAACACCCAAGGGTAGACCGCGCCGTCCCAGCCCACCACGTCAAGCGGGCTGTCCGCGTACTCAAAGCCGTGAAACGCGCCGCCCCGCTTGACCAGCAACTGGCGGATGCCTTCGTCTTCTGGCCCCGCGAACTCGGGCAGCCGAAAGTCGCGGTGGCAATACGGCGCATCCATGCGGAGCTGACCAACCTCATTGCGCCACTGCTTAGGCAGGCGGAGCCCGCCGTTCAGCTCCATGGTCAACCAGTACTGTGCCTTGTCAGCGTCAGGCAGCATGCGGTGGATGACCGAGCGCGGGATGAACACGTAGTCGTTCTTTTCGAAGCGCAGCCGCCCGTACTGGCTGACCAGCTCACCCCCACCGGCAAACACAAAGATCAACTGATCGGCGTCGGCGTCAGCGAAGTAGACCGGGTCCACCGCGTCGGGTTTGGCTACGCCCAGGGTCACGTCCGGGTTGAACATCAGCGGCTGGCGGCAATCCAGCGCTGACCCGCCGCCAGGGGCCAGCTGATACGAACGGTAGTGGCGCTTGGCCAACGCCTGAGGCGGCGCCGCGACGGGGACCTTCCACCCGTGCGGAACCGCAGCAATACGATGCGTATGAGGCCGCCGCAGGTGGTAGAGGATGCTGTACGGACCGTCGAAGCCGTCGCGAGTGAAGCACTCCTCATGACGCAGCTGCCCGTCGGCCCCTAACAGCCGAATGTGGTGCTTCTTGGGCACCTCGCCGCGCAGCTGTCGATCAAGCATTACTCGCCCCGCGCTGCTCGCGCTCGATGCTCTCAAACAGCGCGCGGAAGTTGCCCGCGCCGAAGCCTTGATCGCCCTTACGCTGGATGATCTCGTAGAAGAACGGGCCTGCCTCTGCAGAGCCATACAGCCCCGCTGAGTCCTTGAGGAAGATCTGGAGCATGTAGGCGCGGTCATGATCGCCGTCGACCAAGATGCCGAGCTCCCGGAGCTTGTCGATGTCTTCATCGATGTCGTTCACGCCGATGTTCTTTAGGCGCTCTTTGAGCACGTCGTAGTAGCTGCCGGGCGTCGGCATGAACTCGACGCCGCGCTCGCGCAGGCCGCGCACGCCAGCCAGGATGTCCTCGCAGGTGATCGCCAAGTGCTGGACGCCGTCGCCGCGGTTGTCTTCATTGAAGATATTGATCTGTGAGTTCTTGAAGAACGGGCGCCACGGCTCGTTGTTGGCGAACTTCACGCCGCTGCTCGGGTCGTTCATGACGATCGAGCGCAGCCCGCTGCCCGACGACCGCCCCTCGGAAACGTCTTCCGTGTGGAATTGCACATCCCAGAACTGCTCGAAGCCCAGCACGTGTTCCATCCACAGCAGCGCGGGCTTCATGGTCTGAAAGTTGGAGGTGATGTGGTCAAAGTGCCCAAAACCGAAGCGGTTGTTGCCACCTTCAGGCTGCGGGTAGGCGTGCATGCCGGGGAACAGCTTGGGGTACCCTTGGCGCTCCACGAAGCGGAAGGTGGTGTCGCCGAACGGCGTGGTGATGGAGAAGGTGCCGAGCTTCTTGCCGTCTTCTTCGAACCACCGCACCTCGCTGATGGGCGTCCCCCCGCGAGCCTCTAGCAAGGCGAAGGTGCGCTCCACGTCACGCACTTCGAACGCGATGGTGCCGATGCCGTCTGGGTGCTTGTGCAGATAGCGCGCCGCGCGCCCGCCCTGTCCGACGGGGGTGGAGCACATCACCACGCAATCGCCGGCCTGAAACACCAGCGAGCGCTGCTTGCCCGCCGCCTCGAGCTGTGGGTCGCTCTCGCCGAGCTCAGCGAAGTCCATGTGGTCGACGTAGAAGCGGCGACTGCGCTCCAGGTCGCGGACGTAGTAGTGGACACACTCGACCCGAGTGATGCCGAGGGATTCAGGTTTTGTCATCGCGAGCTCCTCTAACCGCTGCCCCGAGGCAACGGAGCAGGAAAAATGGGGACCTGCGCCTGGTCAATCGGGCACAGCGTCGGGTTGCTGATCGGGGTGGGTGCTGAGAAACGCGTCGAGCTTTAGGCACGCGGCCTCAACCGCGTGAAGTCGTGGGTAGTCTGCCACGTCAACCTTGAAGCGGCGCGCGTTGTACAGCTGAGGGATCAGGCAAATATCAGCCATGCTGGGTGCATCACCCACCAGGAACGCGCCGCTCTGTGGCGAAACACCGCGCTCTGTCGACACGCTGCGCTGTGGCGAAACACTGCGCTCTGTCGACACGC
>CAZKDY010000050.1:0-29804 GCA_964551615.1 uncultured Polyangiaceae bacterium | reverse complement strand
CCGCGCTCTGTCGACACGCTGCGCTGTGGCGAAACACTGCGCTCTGTCGACACGCTGCGCTCTGTCGACACGCTGCGCTCTAGGGCCGCCAGGCCGCGCGCGATGAACTGTGCAGACCACTGCTTGCTGTGAGTGGGCGCGAGGCGCTCGACCTCTTGCATCACCAGCAGGTTCTGCAGCGGCTGAATGCCTGAGTTGATCATCTCGCTTAGCCAGCGCACCCGCGCCCGCTCTCCAGCGCTGCGCCCCAGCAGCGGCGGCTCTGGGTAGAGCTCGTCCAGGTACTCCATGATGGCCAGCGACTGGGCGATGCCGTGCAGCTTCAGGCCGGACGGCAGCTCCTCGGCAGCGTCGAGCTCAAGGAACGGCACCTGCTGCATGGGGTTCTTGGCGCTGTACTCGGCCAGGTGCTGCTCGCCGCCCTGCTTCACCAAGTGCACTGGCACGTCTTGCCACGGCAGACCTTTCAGCTCGAGCGCGATGCGCACGCGCCAAGAACAGCTGCTGCGCCAGTAACCGTAGAGCTTCACCCCCCCACCACCCGCTGAGAAATCCGACCAAATAGGCTCTTGCCCGCCGCGTTCAGCATCTCGATCTCGATCCGATCGCCCACCGCCAGGTACGGCGTGGAGGGCTCACCGTGCTCGATGGTCTCGATCATTCTTGATTCCGCGAGGCAAGAGACCCCGCGCGCTCGATCCGTATTGGAGACGGTGCCGCTGCCCAAAATCGTGCCGGCGCCGAACGCGCGCGTCTTGCAGATGTGGGCCATCAGCTCATAAAAGCTGAAGTGCATCTCCGGGCCGGCCTCAGGATCACCCACCAGCTCGCCGTTCAACGTCGAGCGCAGGCGCAGGTGCAAGCGACCACCTCGCCAAGCGTCGCCCAGCTCATCTGGAGTGATCGCGAACGGCGAGAAGGCTGTCGCCGGCTTTGAGTTGAAGAACCCGAAGCCCTTTGCTAACTCCGCGGGGATTAAGCTACGGTAGGTCACGTCATTGGCCAGCATCAACAGCTTGACGTGGCGCGCCGCGCTGTCGCTGGTTGTTCCGCGCGGCGTGTCGCCCAAGATCACGCAAATTTCCGCCTCAAAGTCGAGCCCCCAGGCGGGATCTGGTAGCTCCAAGTCTTGGGTGGGCGCCAGCAGCACGCTCGACCCCCCCTGATACACCAGCGGGTCCGTGCGCAGCGTCTCGGGGGGCTGTGCGCCGCGCGCTTTGCGCACGAGGATGATGTGGTTGATGTAGGCCGAGCCGTCTACCCACTCGTAGGCTCTAGGCAGCGGCGCCCCGAGCTCACCTAGGTCCAGCGCGTGGCCTGCGGCGCGCCCGGCTTGCAGATCGCTGGCCAACGCCTGGAGCTTTGGGCTGAGCTCGTCCCAGTTATCCAGCGCGGTCTGCAGGTTGGGTGCGATATCGCTCGCGGAAACGCAACGCTCAGCGCTGGCGTCGATCACCAACAAGGCTCCGTCGCGGGTTCCATCATTGCGGGTGGCTAGTCTCATTTGCGCCTCCAAGAGCGGCTAAAACGCCGGTCAACCCAATGACTGGCAAAAACGCGCCGCTGCGTGACCCCGCCGCCGCAGGCCGCTGCGCGCGTGACTGCTCCGCCAAGTCGCGGGGTGGCCTTAGTTACGCCAGTTCGGCGGCGCAGTCGAGCCCAGTGCGGCCCAGGCCGCGCTAGGGCTCGAGGAGTTCGAGGGACGCGTCGAGCCAGTTGGCGAAGCTCTGAGCCTGAGGCGTGGCCCTTGGCTCGGTGCGCTCGACCACCAAATCAGAGGCCATGATGGGTGCGCGCTCCAGCTGGGTGGGCGCCCCGGCTGCAGCCACCGCAGCTTGCATCGCCGCCGGCAGCGGCTCAGCCACATCGCGGACTTCAGGCAGCGGCTGAGCCTCGACCAAACGCGGCGGCGGCGCTGAGTGACGCTCCTCGTCGCTGGCCTGTTTCGCCCGTAGCTCGGCGAAATCGGCCTGCGTCTCAGGTGGGGGCTTGAGGTTGATGTCGAACGCACCGCTCGGTCGACTGGGCAGTGCCATCTCCAAGTCATCCACTGGCGCCGCTGCGGGCACGATCACCCGTGGCCCGTTGGCCTGGGCGACCTCGGCCGAGGCCAGCGGATCGAGCTCAAGCTGCTCAGAGCCACCGAGGGGAGCCTCAAGATCCACCGTCTGCCCGAGCTGCTCCATGGTGGGCATCTCAGGGCGACCACGCGGCCTCAGCATGGGGATCTCGACCTCAGCCCCCAGCAGGTCGTCGATATCGTCGCCGTCGCCCTCGGGGATGTCGTGACCCACCGACGACTCGAGCGTCAAGGCCTCCTCCAGCAGGTCTTGATCCATGGCGTCGCGCTGGGACGCCGGCTGCGCACCTGACGCGGGTGGAGGCGTCACGGCGGACTGCTGCTCCGCAGGCTGCTGCTCGGCAGACAACTGCTGCTCGGCGGACAACTGCTGCTCGGCGGACAACTGCTCGGCTGCTAACTGCAGCGCCTCGTCCATGCTGGCTGACGGGCGCGGCCGGGGGCTGGACGCAGGTGGCTCGGGGCTGGGTCCGACTAGATCAAACTCAATGTCTGTTTCAACGTCGGACGGCGATGAAGCCTGGACCGACGAGCGAGCCGGGTGCTCAAAATCACGCTTGATGGCGGGCTGGACGCTGGACACGTCGGCCTCGACTTCATCATCAAAGTCCAAGTCGTCGAAGGCGTCCGCGCCTTGGTCCATAGGCTGGGCGCCCTGGGCGGCCGGCGCAGTCACCTCAACCTGTGACGCGGCGGGAGCTTCGACCTCGAACCCAGGGCTTGCCGGTGCAGCGATCCCCACGGTGACATCGTCACGGGCCTCTGCTGTCGCGTCTTGCGGGCTCGCGCTGACTGCCGCTGGCTGAACCGGCGGCGCCTCGGGAGAGACCGCCACCTCAAAATCCTCGTCATCTGAGACGTATTGCTCATCGTCTGCCTCGACGACCTCGAGGCTAACGGACTCTTCAAGCATCTCGATGTCGTCGTCGTCGTCGAGCTCGACGATCTCATCGTCGTCGAAGATGTCGTCGCCGGCGAAGGTCTCCATCGGTGCCCGCGCAGTCGGCGCGGCGCTGGCAGCAGGCGCGGCGCTGGGGGCGACTTCAACCACCGGCTCGTCTAGCAGATCATCCAGCTCCGCGTTCATCGCGTCTAGCGCCACGGCTGGCGCGGCAGCCGCTGGAGCGGCTGCTAGCGGAGCGACCGCAGCCGCGAAAGCAGGGCTGCTGCCGTTTGCGCGCGGCAACGCCGCGTTGCGCTTGATGCGCGCGAGGAGCGACTCCAGCGCGCCGATCTTACTGGCGGTGCTCACGCTTCACCCCGGTTGTCGAGGCGCGCCAAGGCGTCGCCCCAGCCTAAGCCTTCGCCCAGCCAAGTGGTGACTTGCGTGGCCGCTCGCTCACCACAGATCAGGTAGCGGGCGCGCTCGCCGTCTCGCTTCACACACACGGCCCGCGTCGCTTTCCCATAAATCCTGAGCAACGCGCCGTCGAACAGCGCACACATGAAGTCGTCGCCGGCGGCTCCCAAGGGGTTGTCGACCAAGGCGAACACCAACGCGCGACCCCAGCGCTCCATGCCAAGCCCACCCAGGCCAAGCAGCGCGAGCTCTCCGCCAAGGAACTCGAGCACGCGCTCAGGGGGCGCCTGGCTGAGCTCGCCCAGGCTGGGTTGAATCCGTCGCCCGAGCTCGGTGCCCAGCTGCTGCCCAGCATCGCGGACGACGTCGGCGGGGGCGCCTTTGAGCAGCGCCGCGACCACCTCAGCCGAGAGCACGAGGCGAGCGCCGGCTCCTGACTGGGAGACGGTGCCGCGTCCGAGATCGAACTTGAGCGCGAGGGCAGGGTCGAACTTCGCCTGAACCATAGGTGTCGAGGGCGGGGCTGGGAATCAACCCGCAACAGCATTGGAGTATAGAGGGGTCCGTGGTCGACCTGTCAAATCCTCGGGCCCTGCTATGCAACATCGGGACGTGACCCATGCACCGTGATCGAACTCCCACGGGCTCTTCGCAGCACCCGAGCCTGCGCCGGGCGTGTTGTTTCGCCGTCTTGATTGGGTCTTGGGCCTGGCCCTCGCTGGCCAGCGCTGAGAAGCCACCCGGGCGCGTTCCCGGGGCGTTGTTCGGCGGGCGCATTGGGCCCCCACCCCCAAAACCCGAGGTAAAATGGGATCCATGGCTGCCGACAGGCCCCGAGCGCGTGGGGCCTGAGCGACCTGTGCTGCAGGCTCGCAGCTGCTCGTTTAGGCGGCCGGTGTGTGTGCACTACGCGGCTGCGAGCGACGCCTCGGCTGGTGTGGCGCTCGCGGCGCTCGAGGACGCCTGGGACAAGGCGGTGCTGGTCAATCAATTTCCGCCTCCCTTGGGGGACGCGGGCCGCGGCGGAGACAGCCGCCTCGACTGGTACTTATTGAACACCGACAGCCCCTCCACGGCTCAGCGCCTTGAAGTCCTGGCGGATGAGCCGGTTTGGTCGAGCACCGAGCGGGCGCCAGGCTTTTGCGTGGGCCGCGGGCTGTACCCAGCCGAGCTTGAGCGCCGGGCCGTGCAGTGCGTGACCGAGGCCAGCGCGCTCAGCCTAGACGCGGCCGAAGGCGCCTTCGCGCGGCGCGCGGTGTCGACGCAATTTTGGTGGGTCGCTGGTTACCCCACGGATTCAGACGTAGAGGCCATCGACGACGCGCAGCGTAACCCCCAGCTGGCCGTCGGCGGACAGCTGCTCTCAGCTTCCAGCGAGGGCGCCGCGCTGCTCTACGAGTACCTTGACGAACAACACGGCGCTGGGCGCTGGGGCGCGCTGGGCATGAGCCTGTACGCCCTCGGCGGGGGCCGGACCGAGGGCGACGGCTGGCTGTATGACAACGAGCCGGACACCTTCGACGTGCTGCGCCACAGCTTCGACGATGACCCGGTGAAGGTGGCCGACATGCTGGCGGACTTCGCCCTCGCCAGAGCTTTCCTCGGGGATCGCTCCGACGGGCGCTACTTCGCGCCCCTCGGCTGGGTCGGCAGCTTTGGGCGCGTGCGCTTTGACTGGAGTTTTCGCTATAGCGAGCTGCCGCGCCACGTTGCCCCCTGGCGACCAGTTGAGCCGACAGGGGCCGCGTACATCCTAGTCGACCTCGATAAACTCCCTACGGAACCGGAGCTCGGCCTGCGCGCGAGCTGGGAGATCCCGGTGAGCTTCAAGTGGAGCGTGACGATCCTCGACACCGAGGGCAAGCTCAGAAAGCAGGTCGCCATCAAATACGAGGCGCGCGCGGCGCAGACCGAGCGCACCATCGTGCTCGACGCGAAGCCAGGCGAGGCGCTGCTGGTGATCGGGGTGAATCAGGGCGGCGTAAACCTGAGCCACCCGTTCGACCCAGACGTTGAACCCTACGAACCCCACGAGTACGCGCTGTACCTGGTCAACATGGATTGACCTCGCTTGCTTCGATCTGAAATGAGTCAGCTTGGCTTAGGCCGTCTACGCGCCAGCGCCGCGGCGGCGAGCAGCGCGGCGAGCCACTCAGTCTGCTGCTGGCTCCCAGGCGATTGGCGCTGATTTGGCGCCATTTCGCAGCCGCCGCGGGCCTGCGGCGTGACCCCCGCCAGGTGTGGGTCGACGGCGATGGGCAGGTCGCGCGACAACAGCGGCGCGCCGTTGAAGCTGAGGCTGAGCCGCATGTTGAGCCCGCCGCTGCCGGCGGCGCCGGCTACCTTGGCTCGCCAGAGCCCAGGGGCGACGCGGGTCAGCGGCTGTCGCACCACCCCGCGCCCCACGCTGAGCTCTAGCGCGCTGGCGGCGAAGGCGTCGGCGATCTGACCGCTGCTCGTGCGCAAATCCGCATAGATTTCTATTGGCCAGTCAGGGTCGGGGTGGACGAAGTCGGCGGCCAGGCTGAGCCAGCTGTGGGCTCCGCTCGGCGGCTCAGCGGCGGGCGCGGCGCCTCCCGCCAACAGCTGCGCCTCGAGCGCCCCCATCACGTCCAGCGCGCCCGCCCCGACCTGTTGCTCAATCGGCACCAACCCCGTGGGGCGCCGCGCGCCAGCCTGCAGCAGGGCCCGCACCCCGGCCTGGGTCAAGCTCGGATCCCGCTCAAATAGCAGCGCCACCGCGCCGGCGACCTGCGGCGCGGCCATGCTAGTGCCACTTGTTACCGCGTGGTAATCATCGACCACCAGGCACTCCGACCCGCTGTCACACATCCCTGCGCCAGAGAAGATGCCGCTGCTCTGCCCGCGTGGATCTGCCGCGGCGCTCATCGCGCCCACCAAGAACGCGCCGGGGGCGCTGATTTCTGGCTTGAGGACGCCGTCTGCGTTGGGCCCGGCGGAGGAGAAGTACGCCATGCCGTCGAGGGGTGGATCCGTGACCGAGCCGAAGCTGCTCACGGACACCGGCTCTCCGGAGCGTGAGGCCCACGACAGGCGGTTGAGCCCCGCGCCGACGGCGATCAGGTCCGGGTGGGACCCCGGCAGGTTGATCGTGCCTGGCTTGATCGCGCGCGGAACCAATGCTCCAACGCTCCCCGTGCTGGGCGCTAGATCGCCCTCAGACTGCAGCCAGATGGAAGCGCTCCCGTACCCCCCAAGGCGCAACGCGAACGTCTCCCCAGCCGGCCACTCGCCGTCGAGCACCACCACCGCCGTGTTGGGCTCAGACAGCGGGCTCTCCGGCCCAGTGTTGCCGTTGAAGACCGTGGCGGTCAAGTCGCCGCGCTCATAGGACGCGGCCTTACCGAAGGCTAGCGGCGGGACCCACTCGCCGTCGGCGTCGTCCAGGCCGACCTCTAGCTGGTCGCCAGGCCGCGACGTGATCCACACGTACACGCGGCCGGCGGTCGTATTTTTTGTTCCGTGCGGAGTGATTATTGGCACTCGGCTCAGCGAAGCGCGCGGGACGTGCACCTCGGTGTGCCCGCCGAGCGGGTCGGGGTAACCGGTGTCGAGCCCGACGTAGATCGTGCCGCTGTTGCCGGCGGCGACCACCATGGCTCGCCCGGGCTTGTCGTCGCCGATCAGCTCCGCCAAGCCTTGTTCAAGGGCGGAAGAGCCGTCGTGGGCGCCGAAGTCGGAGCCCAGGCTGAGGTTGAGCACCGCGGGCAGCCCGAGCTCTTGCGCGCGCTCAAACACGAAGGCTGCGCCGACCAGGATATCCGCGTCGAAGAACGAGCCGCTGGCGCCGCGATCGCCGCGCACGACGATCAGCTGCGCTTCAGGCGCCACGCCGATATACCGGCTGGGGTCCGTGGACAGACCGTTGCCGGCGGCGAGGGAAGCCACGTGAGTGCCGTGACCGAAGCCGTCGGCGCTGAGCTTGCTGCCGCGCTGGATCGCCGCGTCTAGATCCGCTGCGGAGAACACAGCGCATGGCGTCGCGCCGGTGCAGCCGTAGCGCGCCTCCAGCTCCGGGTGCGCGCCAGCCGGGCTCTTAGAGAAGTCGAGCAGCCACGCGATCCGCGTGGTTCCATCCAGGCGACGGAAGTCTGGGTGAGCGATGTCGATGCCAGTGTCCAGCACCCCGACCACCGCGCCAGCGCCAGCGCCTCCGGTCTGTGCGCGGAAGGCGTTGGCGCGGGTCCAGACGCCGGCCCGGTCAAGCAAGGCGCGGCGCGGCGGCGCCCAGTCAAAGCGCCACTTGGGGTGCGCCTGAGCGGTGCTCTCGAGGCTGGCAGCGTCGAGCCAAGCCGCGGAGAAGCCCGGCGCGATCTGCACCACACCAGGCGCCCCGGACCAGCGCTCAGCGTGTCGGACCACCACCGGGAAGCGCCGCGCCGGCTCCTGGGTCAAGCGCTGGGCGGCTAAGCGCTCGGTGGCTGGAGCGCCCAGCGCGCGGATACTCGCGCGCGGGTCGATCTGAGCCGCGGACGACGCCGACCACGCGGTGAGCGCGCAGCATGCGCCCAAGACCCCCAGCCCGCGCTTCACCTAGGGTGCTCCTCCGGGGCTCAGCCCTGGATTAGCTGCACGAGGCTCAGCTGCACGAGGCTCAGCTGCACGAGGCTCAGCTGCACGAGGCTCAGCTGCAGGCGGCGCGGCCAGCAGCCGCTCGACGCCGCGCTCTAGCTCGGCGATCTTACGCGGATCTAAGCCGACCATTAGGTCGCGCACCACCCCGCGCTGGTCGATCAAGAACACCGTAGGCAGCCCGTACGCGTGGTAGGCGACGCTGGTCTTTCCGTGCTGATCCGCCGCGACCGGGTAGGGGAGCTCTTGCTCCATGCTCGAGCGCACGGCGACCTCCAAGCTGTCTGTAGTTACCGCGAGGATCTCCACCCCCTGCCCTGCCCAGCGCTCATGCCACTGCTTCATGGTGGGCACCAGCATGCGGCAGACCACGCACCAGTCCGCCCAAAACTCCAGCAGCAGCACCCGGCCTTTGTAGCCGCCGATGCTCTGGGGCAGCTTGCCCTGCACCCCGACCAGCCCGGAGAAATCCGGCGCCGGCGCGCCGACGTAGGCCCGCTCGACCAACTGGTCATCAGCCGGGCGCGCGCCCAGCACCACGCGCAGCAGGCGATCTTGCCCCGCGCGGCGCACCGCCAACGCCAAGCGAGCGCCTGCCCCCGCGGCCACGATGCGCGACACCAGCTCATCGGGGCGCTGCACCGCGACGCCGTCTATGCTCAAGATCAGATCATTGGCCAGCAGGCCACCACGCGCCGCAGGTGATCGCGGGAGCACCCCTGCCACGCGCACCCCCGGCTGCGTCGCCGCAGCCAAGGAGAGCTCCGCACCTAGCCAGCCCGCCTGAGGCCGCGCGCCGCCTTCACCAATTCCTCCCGGAAATATAACAGGAGCTTGCGCTGCGGGCTCAGCTTGGGCAGGTGGGGCCGCAGCAGGGCCGCAACCAAGGCTCACGCAGAGCGCGGCGACGACGCTCCACAGCGCGGCCGCCGGCGCTCGGCCGCCAGGCGAGCAGCCCACGACCCGCCCGGCCCGGCCCCGCCCGCTGCACGAGATCACGGACGCCGCTGCCCAGCTCGTGGGGCCAACGACGCGTGACCCTTGAGAGAGACCCATCAATGCGTGGTACCATGCTGCCCTGACATTGACCGCTCGGTTCGCAGGTTTGGTGGTGGGGGTGCTCTTCGCGTTGGTACACGTGAGCTGCGGCGCCGCGCGTGCTTCACAGCACCCCGGTAGCAGTCAGGCCGCCTATGGCGCGCCCGCGAGCGCCACGGCGACGTCAGAGCCAGCGCCTCAGCCGTATCCCGATTGGTCACGCATCAGCAGCTGGCCCGCCTTGGCTGACGCAGCAGGTGGCGGCGCTGCAAAGGATGGCGCTGCAAAGGATGGCGCTGCGAGTGGCGGCGCTGCAAAGGATGGCGCTGCGAGTGGAGGCGCTGCAAAGGATGGCGCTGCGAGTGGAGGCGCTGAGCATGGCGGCGCTGGGGGCGCAGACACTGAAAGCCGAGCTAGCCGCTTTGCGTCGCTGGGTCACGGCGGAGGCCGCTACTCGTACAGCGTCCACGTGGAGCCAAGCCGCGAGACCGCGTACCGCGAGCTGGTGGTGGAGCGTCCGTTTCCAGCAGACTCGACGCTGTGGGTGCAGCTGTTCGACGCCAAGAGCGGAGACCGCGGGCCGATCTACGTCATGCACAAGAGCCAAGCGACGTGGGAGTTCGCTGAGCTGAACGCCGACGGAATGATCCAGCCAATAGCGGTCGAGGCGTGCCGGCGCTGTCACGCGGAAGCCCCCACGGATCACCTGTTCGGCCTGCCGCGCTCCAAATAGCTGCAGCGAAATTAGCCGCTGCGAGGCTGCGCCGTTCGACTCACGCGCGCGCTCAAACCCAGCGCACCGAAAAGAAACCGGCGGCTGGGGAATCATTGCGCCGCCAGCTGGGTTGCATGGGGACAACCCGGGACGGATGCCGAGTTAGAGCGCCAGCTCAGGCGCAGTGTCGTAGCGGACAGTGTCGTGGCGGCCACAGCCCGCGCCGTGGAGCGCCAACTAGCCGCTGCGAGATAAGAAAAAGGCTAAGCCAAGCACGCGCGCCCCATCCCAGGAGCACCAAAGATCAGAGGGGCCCGACCAGCCAGCGCTCGATTACAGAGCGCCCAGCTCCGCGAAAAACACGACGAGCAGGCTGATCACTGGCCGCCGCCAGACCCAAGGTTCCAGCAGCTAAGTCAATCTCAAAGGTCAATCAAAGACACGCGCCTCGAGCTGTCACTCGCGGCGCGACGCCGGCTCTCTGTTGGAGAGAGCATCGTCGCTAAGCTTCATCGCTCAACCAATCGGAACCACGCACCGCCGCTACAAAGGAAAGGTTAAGCAAGTAGCGGAAACGCGCAGGCAGGCTGAGCAGAAAGGAAGGAAAGGAGGTTTTAAGACTCTCGCCTGAAGGCGCTGGGCGCCGGAGCGGGAGATAAGCGAGCGAATAAGAGTGGAAGCAAGGAAGCGGTCCACCAGGACTCAGTAAGTAGCCAGCCTCTAGCAGTCATCGTGCCATATCCAGAAAACCGCATAAAAACCCAAGCAACCCAACACGATGACCGCCCGTCGCCCAAGCCAGGCGCGAGCGAGGGTGGCGCTGCTGTCAGACCCCCTGGTGGACCGCGCACTTTTTACATAGTCAATGCTGCGCCGCGTCATAAGCGCCGCCAGCCCAAGTTGGAGTAAGGCTCGAGGCTGGCAGGCTCAGGAGCTGGCTTGGGCGGTGCGGGTTAGCCTAGGGCTCCGGCTGGCCGGTGGAGATCCGGCGTTGAGGGTGCCGTACAAGACGCCTGTCGCGCGCTCCGGAGCATTATGCATTCTTGCATAACCCCGGTGGGCTCAGGAGCAGGCTTAGGCGGACGGGCTGCGGCTCACTCTACAAGAAGGCGGAGAGCGCCTGCTCCATCACGCTCAGGGGCGCCGCGACCCCGGTGTACAGCGCGAACTGTCCAGCGGCTTGATGCAGCAGCATGCGGCCGCCGTCGACCCCGACCAGGCCGCGAGCCCGGCAGGCTGCGAGCCACTCAGTGACAAGCGGCTTGTAGACGATGTCCATCACGATCTGCCGCGAGCTGAGCTTTTGCGGTTCCACGGGGCAACCTGGGTTACTCTGCATACCGACTGACGTGGCGTTGATCACCACGTCGTAGCTGTCCAGCGCCAGGGTCTCCAGCGAGACAGCTACCGGCAGGGCAGGCTCGCATATATTTGCCTCACGGATATTTTTGACTAGCTGCCGCGCCTTGGCTGCGTCGCGGTTCGCCACGTAAACCACAGCCCCCGCGTCGCATAAGCCGTAAGCCACCGCGCGCGCGGCGCCGCCGGCGCCGAGAATCAGCGCGCGGGCCCCCGCGAGTTGCATGACCTCTGACAGCGCGCCCACCGCCCCCAGCGCGTCGGTGTTATGGCCTACCAGCTCCCCAGCTGTATTGACGATGGTGTTCACCGCGCCCATGGCCGCCGCGTGTGGCTCGACGCGATCTAGGTGCGGCATGACGCTGAGCTTGAACGGCATGGAGACACCGAAGCCGCGGATGCCCAGGGCGCGCATGCCGCCAATTGCCGCAGGGATTTGATGTTCAGTCAGCGCGAACGGCACGTAGGTGAACGGGAGGCTGAGCTCTTGGTAGGCCGCGTTGTGCATGGCGGCGCCCACGGGTGATGGGTAGAGCGAGAGCGAGCCGCACAAGGTGATGGGTGCACTGGTTGACACGCGCAGAGCGTATCAGGCAGCGAAGGCACAGCGAGCGCCGAGGCGTGTTCTCCGGAGGAACTGCGCGCCAACCGAGCACGCGGCACCCTGAGCTGCAGCGCCGCGGAGAGCCGTAGCCGCGCGTTGGCAGCCCTCACGCCGTGGAGACCGCCGTAGAACCGCCTTGATACCTGTGCACGCCTTGCTTGTTGCCGCTTGGAGGCGCAGCCTGCACCGATGACCTTCGACGCTGCGCGTGCGATCCGAAACACTGCATGCCGCGCACGCGAGCGAGGCCGGCAGCGCGATTTCCGTCGGAGCTGTTGAGCAGCCCCAGGGCCCCAGCAGATCCTCCAGAGTGCCTCGACTGCGGCACCTGCTGCTTTTCGAGAGCGACAAAGTACCTGCGCGTCTCAGGTGACGACTACGCCCGCCTCGGCGACCGCGCAGAAGCGTTAGTTAGTTGGGACAGCAACCGCGCGTACATGAAGCTCGCCGATGGCCACTGCGCCGCGTTGGTGCTCGAGACCGAGAGCGGGCGCTTTCGCTGCAGCGTCTACCTGACGCGGCCGGCGACGTGTCGTGAGCTTCAGCGCGGGTCGCGGGAGTGCGCGGGGGAGCGGCACACGAAGGGCGAGCGGCCGCTGATCGCGCTGCGCTTAGCGCGGGGGGTGGAGGGGACCGCGTAGCATCGACGCCATCATCTTCCACCTACTCCGCAGCCTCCCCAGGCGGCAGGACGGGCTCCGTGAAGTAGCTGCGTAGGCTAACCTCCATCGCGTCCAGCACGCGGGTCGCACGCTCAAGCGTGACGCCGTGGTACTCGTTGCGCTCGTCACGAGACACCTGAGACTCATGCACCTGCAGGCGCTCGGCGAGCTGCCGCTGGGAGAGACCACGAGCAACACGTAGCGCGATCAAGGTACGCCCTAGTCCGTGGAGGTTAACCAACGCATCCAGCTCACCGCGCCGGAGACGCTCGTAGCTCTGGATCTCCTCTTCAAGTTGTAAGTGGAATGAGCGCAGCGGATCCATAGCCCGCTGGAGGTCGGATCGCGAGAGACCGGCATCCTTGAGCCGCTGTCGATGCTGCGCGAGCCGGGCCCGCTCTTCTTGGTGGCGACGCACCGCCTCTTGGTACTCGGTCTCACTGCGAATCATGGCTGACCTCCCGGAACAATCTTTATGATTCCACGCGGCTTTCCATCCCGGCGTGATCGCCGAAACGCAGATGGAAACTCAAGTTCGTAGCCGAAACGGTCTAGAATGCCCGAGAATTGACCGTAGTGCGGGTACAGTTCCACGCGGTAAATTTGCCACATCGGCAGCTGGAGTTTGACCTGCCCTGGACACTGCCGGCGTGAGGATGGGCTCCAGATCCACACTTTGTGGGGATCGAGTAGATTGAGTTCACGCTCCAAGCGCCCCGACGCAAACTCCCTCAAGTCGCGAACGAAGTAGCCGTCGATGTCATTCGGGTGGTCCTTGTCCTCAACGAATGACCCGTCGACGAAGATCTCCGTCACCCCCACCTGCCAAAGCTGGCGAACCATGACCGAGAGGTTCTCCACCAGCCGAGCGCGCCACGCTTCGTCCCAAGCCGGGTAGTCGCGCCCAGGTCCCCGCACCAACACCGAGGCGTGGAGTTCCGCCAAAGTGAGCTCGACATCGCCAGGCGGAAGCAAGCCGTCCGCCGTGAATGCTGGAACGTCTGCCACATGGCTACTTTGCCAAACTTTACATTTATGTCAAGTTACCCAGGGAGCTAGGAGCAGTTGCTGACTCACCGATGGCCACTGCGCCGCACTGGTGCTCGAGACCGAGAGCGGGCGCTTTCGCTGCAGCGTCTACGGCCAGCGACGTGTCGTGAGCTTCAGCGCGGCTCGAAGGAGTGCGCGGGGGAGCGGCACACGAAGGGCGAGCGGCCGCTGATCGCGCTGCGCTTGGCGCGGGGGGTGGAGGGGGATGGAGGATTTGTGTCGTCACCGCAGTGAGGTGGGGGTTACGTTGGTACCAGCGGAGTTACGTTGGTACCAGCACAGGGGTCGCTGCCCATAGAGGCCGAGCGGGGTTATATGAGGAGCTGCGGCTGATCTCCGCGCTGCCGTTTAGGGATCGCGTGGTGCAGCACCTGCTCATCGCGCGCACGCTGCCATCGTTGGAGCGTAGCTTCGCGCCTCAGTCGTACGCGTGCCGGACCGGCTACGGCACGCACCGCTGTTTGCGGCGCGCGGCGGCTCCCGCACGGCGGCGGCGCTGGGCGTTACGCCTCGACGTCGCGAAATTCTTCCCGTCGATCGATCATGGCGTGCTGCGTGGCCTGCTCGCGCCGCACATGCCGCCGGAGTGGTGCAGCGTGACCAACGCCATCATCTCCGCACCGTCGCAGGTCGAGACGACGCGCTTCTGGTTTCCTGGCGACGACCTGCTCGCGCCGCTCATGCACCCGCACGGACTTCCGATCGGGAACCTGACCTCGCAGGTCTGGGCCAACCTGATGCTCACGCCGATCGACCATCTGATCGCGTCGCGGATCGGCATCGGCAGCTTCGTGCGCTACTCAGACGATCTGCTCGTCTTCGACGACGACCCGGCGCGCCTCCGCGATGCGTGGCAGGCGATCCAGGCACGCTGCGAAGCATTGCGCCTGCGGCTTCACCCGAAGAAGTGCCGGCTGCACCGCACGACCGAACGCGTAGGTCGAGGCCCAGTCCCTCGCCCGTGAGGAGCGGGCGGCGCTCTTGCCCCGCATCCCCAAGCTGACCGTGACCATCGAGGGGGCACCCAGGGCCGAGGTCAGCGTGACCATTGGCGACCGCACGGTTTCTTCTTCTCTGCTCGGCGTTGATATGCCCAACAACCCGGGAGACTTTGAGGTCATGGCGCGCTGGGGTGAGCAGGAGCAACGGGCCAGCGTCTCTCTGAAGGAGGGAGGTGCCGAGCACATTACGCTGACTTTCCACGCGGCACCAGGTGCCACGACGCCGGATTCCCCAGGGTCGTCGGAGACACCAGCCAGCTCCAGAGATACCCATCGCGACCAGGGCTCCGGCGCGGGAGCTCAAAGCGACGGCGGCACCACGCGCACCCTGGGCTGGATCAGCCTCGGGGTTGGCGGCGCGGGCCTGGCCTTCGGGGGCATCACCTACTTCATGGCCGCCGCGGCCAAGTCCGACGCCGAGGAGGCGTGCGGCGGTTCGCTCGACAACTGCAGCTTCGCGACGGACGTTCCCCAGAGCACCATCGACGACGCCAACGGCAAGGTCGACGACTACAACAGCATCAACAAGTTCCCGGCGATCGGCTTCATCGTGGGGGGGGTGGGGGTGGTCACCGGCATCGTGCTCTTGCTCGTCAGCGGTGGCAGCGACGAAGGTCACACCGCCGGGGTGACCCCGTGGCTCGGCCTAGGCGCAGCGGGCGTTTCCGGACGGTTCTAGCGATCTCAGCCCTCTGGCAACCACAGATCACCCAGCTCAAGCTCAATGGCATCGAAGGGCTCGGCGCGTACGCGCTGGCTTCCCCGCTGGGTCGCCTGCAGCTCCCAACGACCGCCGGAGAGCCGCAAGACCTCCAGGGTGCGCTGGATTGGGTTAACCAACCAGACCCAGCTCACCCCGGACCGCGCGTAAACGGCGAGCTTGTCAGTGCGGTCGAAGGCTTCGGTGGAGGGCGAGAGCACCTCGCACAACCAGTCCGGGGGTAGCGTGAAATAGGGGACATTCGGCGGAACCGGCATGCGCTCCCGGCGCCAGCCTGCGAGATCAGGGACCAGGACGTCGTGGTCGAAGTGCAGCTCGGGTTCGTAGAGGAGCCACCAGCCGCCAGGGCCGCCGCGCCCGCGTTGAAAGGGGGAGCCGAGGTCCATGCCCAGCACGCTGGCTGTGTGGGCGTGGGGAGACGCCGGTCGCGGCGAGGTCACCAAAGTACCCCCCACCAACTCAGCGACGAGGTGCGCCGGCGCCGCCAGGACGTCCGCATACGTGGCCCATTTCCGCGCCGACTCGGTCATCGCGGCATTGTAGCACTGGAAATCTATCCGGTAACGGGACAGCTACGTAACCAGCAGTATCGTAGGTTGCGGCGTTTGCAGCACTGCGGAACGAGACATGATGGCAATCGAGCTCGACGAGCCTCCAGTCAAACCACGCCTGCGCGGTTGGATCCACCTGTGGGCGCTCGCTGTCTCCGTCGTGGCGGGGAGCGTGCTGGTCGCCCTGGCAGGCGCGCAGGTGAGCGCCAAGGCAGCTTGGGCCACCGCCATCTACAGCGTCACGATCTGCGGTCTGTTCGGCATCAGCGCCACCTATCACCGCATCCAGTGGCAGACCGTCAAGGCTCGAACTCGGATGAAGCGCGCCGATCACTCGATGATCTTCCTCTTCATCGCCGGCAGCTACACGCCCTTCGCGGCGCTCGGCCTGCCCACCCCCACCGGCGAGCTCATCCTCACGACCGTGTGGACGGGTGCGCTGGCCGGCGTCACCCTCAAGATGATCTGGCCCACCGGCCCGAAATGGGTGAGCGTCCCGCTGTACCTGCTGCTCGGCTGGGCCATCGTCCCCGTGGCCCGGGAGCTGACAAACCAGGTCGGCGTGGCGCCGATGCTGCTGCTGCTGGTCGGCGGGATCTTCTACAGCGTCGGCGCGGTGCTGTACGCCGTGAAATGGCCGAACCCATGGCCTAAGACCTTCGGGCACCATGAGTTCTTCCACGCCGCCACCGTCGTCGCGGCGCTCTGCCACTACGTCGCGATCTGGTTGGTTGTGTTCCGTTGACGCGCCGGCTCGACCACCTGGAAACAATAGTCTAGGATACCCAGTATGAACGCCCGAAGTTATCTGAGCTGTCACGTGCCCGTAGCACGTAGCCAGGAGGTAGCATGACCCTCAGCTCGGCGCCCGACGGCGGAGACGAGGCGATCATCGGCGGTCCGGGCTGGGCCATCCAGCGCGTCGGCCCCTGGGTGCTGGGGCATTGGAATGATTCGCTCGACGAGACCCGCGTGATCGAGTGCCGAACGCTCTACCGGGCCGCCCGCGACGCCCACGGCCGCTTCCAGGTGTTGGCCGTGTTCCGGGGCTACCCGTTCGCCCTCGATCTCGTCTTCGCAGACCGCGCCCGCAAGCTGGTCCTGTCGCTGATGGACGAGATCGCGCCGGATGTGGACGCCCTCATCTTCCCAATCGAGGGCACCGGCCTCAAGGGGGCCATCATGCGCAGCGCCGCCGCAGGCATCGTGCATCAACTCCGGACGCGCATGCCGATCTCCTTTCCATCTAGCCTCGAGGAGGGCCTCACTATCGCCCGCGACAAGCGGCTGTTCACGCCCGCCTACCCAGAGTCCGTAATACGCAACCGCATGGTCGATCTCGAGTCCCGCGCGCACTGGTAGTAGGGCCGGGGGGTGGAGGGCGACCACCCTCGAGGCGGCAGAACGCTTGCTCTGCTACCGCGAGTACGCCAAGAGCAGGTAGGCAACTACCCCGACCAGCGCGACGAGGACGACCGCGCACCCGAGCAGCATGCGGCCTCCAACGCGCTCGTCGGAGGCGCGCTGCCGGTCGTGCTCTGCGATCCGGGCCTGGAACTCGCTGACCGCCCGTTCGCCTGCGCTGCCCGCGCCGGCGCGCGTACGCAGCAGAGACGTCAGCGCGTCAAGCCGAGCCCTAGCTGCATCCGCGTGGTCTCCATCGAGGAGAGGAAGGACACGCGTGCCGGCCTCGATCAGCAGGTCTTCGCTGGTGGGCACGGGGGCGTTCTTGACCAGAGCCTCGACCCGCTCAAAATCGTTCCCGGCCTGCTGCACGGCGGCGTGCAACTCATCCAGGGCGAGCCGTTCAGCGTTGCCCGAGGGCATCGTCGCCAGAGCGTGCCCGCAATAGCCGCAGACAAAACGCCCTTGCCCCGACGCCCCGCACTCCTCACACGTACTCACCAGGCGACTCTACCCACCAGGCGAAATCACCGCAAAGGAATGGGGACCGGCGGAGCTTTCGCGGCATGAGAGGGTGCCGTGCACTCGCAAACCACTCCATCAAGCAGAACATTCGCGGAATGGGGGCGTACTCTCGAGGGACTATGCGGCGTCGGTCTACCAACATCCTCATCTTCGCGCTCATGCTTGCGCTCGCGGCTTGCAGCAGAAAGAGGTCACCTAGGCCGCGCCACAGCGCCTCACGCGCTCCCGTCGCCACCCCTGCTACCCCCACCCCCACCGCCGCGCCTGTCACGCCCACCGCCGAGCAGCCGCCCGCCGAGACACCCACCGCGTTAGCCGTCTCCCGCGTGGGTGTCTTCGTCGGGACCTCCAGCGGAAATGTGGAGAAGCGCCCGCTCGGGTCCGGAGCCTCAGCGCCCCTGAGCGCTGAGGATGCCTCGCACATCATCGCCAAAGGGGACCACGTGGTGGCGCTGTCAGCCGCGCTGAACGGTAGTCTCTTGGCGGTAACCCACTCATTTCGCGGTGTGCGCTCCGTCTGGCTCTACGACCAGGCCACGCTGGCCGTGCGCGGACAGCTGCCGGGGGCCGACGGGAGCAGACGGCTGATGCTCAGCGCGGACGGCAGGCTGCTGATGGCCTACGGGGCAAGCATCACGCTGTGGGGTACCGCGAACAGCGCGAAGCTCGCTGACGTGGCAGCGGAGGACCCCGAGGAGGTACGCATGAACGCGGCAGGCACGCTGTTGGCCATCAAGCAACAGAGCAATCCAGCATTTGAGCGTCCGATGAAGGGCGGCGGCCACGAATGGATCATGCCGTCCTCTGATATTTCCGTGATGCAACGCGACGGGACGATCGTGCAACGCGCGACGGAGCTCTACCACGTCCCGGACTACGCCCTGTCACCTGACGGCAGACTGCTCATCATCGGCAACACGGCTGGCGGTATCGACGTCCTAGGTAGGGGCGTCGCGCCCAAGAAGAGCGCGAAGCTAGGCGCGAAGCGGCTGGCTGTGTCTCATGACTCCAAGCGCGCTGCGGTTGCCCGCCGCGAGGGAAGGGTGCTCTTGGTCGATCTGCTGAATCCAAGCAAAACCTCGACGCTCCCAAGTTCCGGCGAACCGCGGCAGATGGCGTTCGCCGCCGACGATCGCGCGCTCTACGTGATGACGGAGGCTGGGGTGGAGGTGCTTCCGATCCCGTAAGGGCCTGCGAATGGCTAACTCGTCGCGCCGAGCGGGCGCTACCTCCGCTCCGCGCGGATCACGGCGATATCCGATCAGTGCCGCACCAGGTCGCTGCCGCATCAGATCAGGGCGCCATCAACTGCTCAACGCGATCGGCGAGCTTGCGTCGGGCTTCGAACAGCGCCTCGGGCTCGACGCGGACGTCGTCCTTGTTCGAGAACAGATCGCCGGCGATCTGCTTGGCGAACGCCTCGTCTCCTAGCTGCTTGACCAGGTGGAGCAGCTCGTAGTCCTCAACGCCGTCGCGGATGTGCTTGAGCCGCACGGACGCGATGGGGATGTGCCTGCTGCCGCCGACGCGTGCCGGTGTGCCCGGGTAGAACAGCGTGCCATCTCCGGCCCCGTCGAAGGCGCACTGATCATCCCACGCGGTCTCAAGTTGATGAGCGGTTTGAAAGTACAGCTCGCCCGAAATATCATCGCTGAACGTGAACCACTCCATCGCTCGGTTCTGGATCGCCAAGGTGTCGATGACGTAGGAAGGCGGATAGCCAGTGGAGCCCGTGCCATCGCCACAGCCGTCGCCGCATCCGTGGGAAATGCAGGACTGATACCACCACAGAGCGCGCTTGTCGTCGGCGGCGAGCCAGGCGTCGTAGGCGCTGCGTGGGGTGTAGTTTGGCTGGTTCGCAGTGGTCGGCCGCATCCAGTTCATCAGCGGCACCAGGATATCGATGGAACTGAGGACCGCGTTGTCGCTGGCCGAGACGAAATCAGTGGTCACCAGGCTGGGGACACCGCCCGCTCGCACCGGCGCGGCGCCGGGCGCGATCGAGCTCCAGGCGCAGCCAGCCGGCGGCTCGTCGCAGGTGTAGTCAAACAAGGTCGCCGTGTAGCCTCGCTGCTGGAAGTGGTCGCGCCAGGCGCGCACCCACTGGGTCTCGCTAGTACGGATCCGCACGGTAGTTAGCCTGGCACCGGGGAGCAACGTGGGGGCGGTGCCACCGAGCAGCGGGCCGTACACCGCGTCAAAGTGGCTAAAATCCTGATGGACCAGTGGGGGGCCGTAGTAGATCACGTTCTCCGCGCTGATGCGGTGATTGAGCAAGGCGCGAGCGTACAGGGTCTGATAGTGCTCCACGCCGTCGTCGCCGCTGCCGCCGATGTCGTCACCACAGGCTTCGTAGCTGCCGTGATGAGCCAGGCACGCGCCGATCTCAGGCCCCGCGAACGCAGTGCGCAGGGTCGGCGTCGAGGGAAGCACAAAGTTACGTACGCGAAGCTTCACCGGCGCCGCCACCTGTTCGCCGCCCACGCTCAGCGCGACGCTGCCGCTGTACTGTCCAGGCGCGGCGTCTGCGGGCACCACAACGTCGACCCACACCACCCCGATCTCGCCCGCAGGTACGACCATAGGGAAAGCGTTGCGCTTCTGCTGATAGAACACGTCAATATCCGGGATCAGCGGATCGGGCCAACGACCGGCCGCGCCCTCTTGGTTCGACGCCGCGGGCACGTCGAACCAGCCCAGGCGATAGACGTGCAGCTGTCCAGTGTTGATGGTCGCGCCGCCGGGACCCGACAGCGCCATCACCGTCGCGGCCTGCACGGTGCGCCCAGCGCTGCCGCCCTGAATGACGATCTGAAACGACTCGATCTCGTTGCGCGCCGCCTCGATGCTGGCGATGCGCTCCGTCGGCAGCGGGTGATCCGGGCGGAACTTGCGCAGCGAGTGTGTCGTGGCCAACCACTCTGGTGGCGAGGGCGACGCCCCTCCGGTGCCAGCGGCGCCACCACCGCTACCGCCAGCAGCCCCTCCGCTGCCGCCGCCCGACACGCCGCCGCCCGACACGCCGCCGCCCGACACGCCGCCGCCCGACACGCCGCCGTTCCCTGAACCTCCGCTCCCGGAAGGGGAATCATCCGAGCAAGTTATCGTCAACAGGCACAGCGGGACGATCAGTCCGACTAGCAAGCTGGTGTGTAGTGTCTGCGTTCCTCTGCGGCCCATTGCTCACCCCCGCCTCGCAGGAAACGCGGTCGCGGTCTCGTTGTCAAGCCTGCCCCCTGCCGACTATGCCGCCTTCGAACAGAGCCAACCAGGCTGGAGATCTCTGCGTGTTCGTGGCCCCAGCCTGGATTCGCCGAGGACCCGCCAGCCAACGCAGGTCCAGACTAGCCTGTCGTGCTCCCTTTCGTCCACGCGCGAGGCCAGCGCTGGATCTGGGCCACTTCCCGGCGGTCGATGAAGAGGGAGTACACGCTAGGCTGCTCCGGGAAGTCGTTCACCCGGATCACCCACCAGGTGCTCTGGACCCAGGCGCGATACGGGTGCTCCGCGTCGCCCGTGTGGTCCCACTGAATAGCGGTCAACGTTGGGCAAAATGGCAGACGGGTGTCTTCGACGTAGCAAATGCGTCCATCGTTAACCGGCACCACGTCGCCATCCGCGAGGAGGAGCTGCGAGCGCCGCCAGACTTCGCGGAGTGGCTCAACGAGATCGGGGCGCCAGAGCTCCCCTGGGGCGACCAGCCCGAAAGGGAAAGTAAGCAACATATCAACGCCGACTGCGGCTCCGGGAGTCGCGACCGTGAACCGGAGCGTCTGCTCGGCGGCTGGCGCCCGCTGCCGTATGGTCGTTATTCGCGCAGGCCAAATGCCGCCAAACATCTCGGCCCGGCAGTTGGGTCTGGGGGTGGGCCGGGCTCCCAAAACTCGCGCCGCTCGGACTCCAAGAGCCGGCGACCCGGGCGCGGTGAAAGACGTGATCTCACCTCGGGTGACGCGCAGGTGCAGGGGGCACTGGCCGACATCGATTCGAATCCCCGGCCCGCTTGAATCGAACGGAAGTTCCGCGACCTTGACCGGCGATGACGGCGCCGGCGAAGGCGCCACCGGCGGCGACCCAGCCAAGACTCGCGGCGGCGCCGCCACGGGTGAGAGCTGCCGAGGCTTAGTGGGCGCGACGGAGATCTCCGCGCGCTCAAGGGACGGGCCTTCGTAGCGCAGGGCGACGCCCATGCTCGGATCGCCTAGGCGAATTAGGTCGCCCTCACGCAGTGGCGTATCCGCGTACGGCGACAAGTCATTCAGAAATGTGCCGTTGGCGCTGAGCTGCTCCTCCCCGCCTGCGAGCCAGAACCCACCCGCCCGACGAATCAGAAACGTGTGCTGGCGGGCGATCCCCGATACGTCGATCACCACGTCGCAGCGCAGGCTTCGCCCGATCAACACCCGGGCTTCATCGGCGCCTGCCGGGAGCTCAAAGACTCGGCCCGACTTGATGTCTACCAACCGCGCCATGGAAACCAAAACTACCATCCTCTCGGCACAATTCGCGACGATGAACCCTCCGCACCGTGATCTCCAGCGAGCCGGTGACCGGCGCAGCTCCTCGAAGAAGCTCGTGCATACCCCCGCACTGACATCTCCGCTCCGCGTTGCGGAGCCGGGCTGCCCTACTTCGAATCGGCCAGCTACACTACCGAGATGCAGCTGGCCGCGAACACACCACGAGCGCTGCTCATTGTCGCTCTGGTCGCGATGTTGACGTGTGGTTGCCGACGGTCGAAGGCCGAATCCAAACCGTGCACCCTGCCCAACGGCAGCTACCCCGCGGCCATCGAGTCAGTCAACATCGCGCACCCACAGATCGCCCGTGTCACCGGCAGGCTCGCCGAGTTCGCGCGGCAGCAGAGCCGCGGCGGGGCCCACTCCTCGCTTTCTCCCACCGAACATCAGGCGTGCCGCGAGGTCTGGACATCGCCCTCAGCGCCCAGGTTCGAACTCACGGCGCTCCACTACACCCACCTCGGCCCGGCCATCCATACGGTCATCTACGAAGCCTCCGCGAAGCAGGGCGCGTGGCACGCGGAGCTCCTGGTGAGGTTCGAAGACGATAACGCCGAGAAGAACTACTTCGAACTGAAGCTTGAGCGTCCTGGCAGCATCTTATAGCTCGGCTCCCACTACGTTGAGTACGTCGAGATGTCACGGGTTGATACCCACGCCCCCGGCCTGGACGCAGCCAGCGCGCCGGCTCGCACGAGCGCCAACCGCGAGGAGCTGCTGCGCCTACGCAGGTCTCCGCGATCGTTCGCGCTGACAGCCATCACGCGACTTGAGGCGCTGAGCGCCGCTGCCCAACGCCAGCTCACGGCGGGGGCGGATCGCTGCGAGCCTGACATGTCGCTCTACAAACCCGGAGGTGGCCCGCCGCCCTGCAAGGCAATCCCCCTCGACGAAGTGGAGACGAAAGCTCAACGCGTGAAGTTGGCGAAGGAGCTTGCCACGCGGAAGGCGACCATCGAGGCCAACTCCGAGGCCTTCCACGCCCTGCTGAGTCGCATGCTGCCGGCCGATGTTTGGTAGCCGGCGAAGAGCAACTACGGAGCGGACCCGTTGATCTTCTCGGGGGGTGGGGGGCAACCGACATAGTGCTGTTGCTCGAGAACCGTGGCTGCGATCAGCAGCCGATCGCTGGCGTGCCCCTTTGGGCTGCGCGTGGCCGGCGCTTCCGAACGGTTCTCCGTTGATCTCTGCGAGCATCGCCATCAAGTCCGACGCAGCTGCGCAGCCTGCGCAGGTGCTCGATGCAAAGGCCGTCGCTCATCTCCCACTAGTATTGATGATCTGGCTTAGATCCTGGACACCTGTCCGGGATCCTAGACAGCCAACTGTCCGAGTACCTCGACACTCCCGGGGCAGCGCGCTGCTACAGCATCAAAACCCTCGCTAGCGAGTTCGGCACGTGGTGTGCACTGGCAGTGGCCGACGCATCAAGCTGACGCGCCGCTCCCCTGCGGCATCGTTCGTCGGCGAGCGGGGCGTGAGCGTTGTGATCATTTTGATCTCCGCTCTGGCTTCGGCGGCTTCCAGGTGTTGCCGCTAAAATGCATCCACATGGAAACTGGAGAAATTGTATTATGAGACTGATTGCACGGCTGGTGGTGCTAGGCGGACTGATTGCGTTGACCACTCAAGCTGGCTGCGGCAGCGACGGTGGCGACGGCGAGGATATGCGAAGGCCCGGTACTGCCTCGTGTACCAGCGACACGGACTGCGAGGGCGATCGCGTCTGTGACGACGGAGCTTGCGTCTCGCAGGGATCGGGTGGCAACGGCGGTGGAGACGGCGGCAATGCATGCGTGGAGACGGGCGCCGTTTGCCACGCGCCCGCAGACTGCTGCGGTACCGCCAGTGGCCAGAGCACGTGCGTCAACTACGGGGCGTCAACAGGCACGCGGTGTGGGGATCGCTGCACGGCGGGCTCACAGTGCACGAGCGGCTGCTGCGCAGCACTGGAGGAAGGCGGCGGCGTGTGCGCTGCCGCGAGCTACTGCCCCAAGCTCGCGGCCGTGGGTGATCAGTGTACAGCCGACGATCAGTGTGAGTCGGGGTTGTGCACGGGGATCGCTTGCAGTTCCCCGTGCAGCGCATCGAACAACCTCTGCGAGGGGCGTCCCGGTCAGTTGACGAACTCATCCGGGGGGTACAACTGGTGCCTGCAATCAAGAGGCGGCCGCTACCTCTGCTACCCTGGCTGCTACTCGGACTCGGACTGCTATCAGTACGGCAGCGGCGTGACCTGCAACAGAGCCACTGACGTGTCGGGCGACTCAAGATACATTTGTAGCTAGTCGTTTCCTCGCGGCCAGACTGCACTACGCCCTGCGGGCGTCTCGCGCGCGGGGGCGCGCGCACCGTGGCCCTACGTTGACTCGTCCACGCGCGGTGAGGCGCAAGCCTCGCCGCAGGAAAACCGGTGGAGCAGAGTCAGACGACCAGCTTGTGCGGCGACATCGCTCGCCCTCAACCGGTGGGGCGAGTGATGTCGAAGCGCCTCACGCGGCTCAAGCACGGACCTCGGCTCGTCCACTTCGGGTCGACTCGACTCGGAGTGGACGCAGGCTAGCTCTGCTGGCCGGAGCCCCGTGAGAGCCACGCTGCGGACGAAGCCCGCACGCGCCGTGGGGCCCGAGTGCAGCGCAGGGAGCACATCGTTGCGTGGGCGCTAAGCTCCGCCCAGCGGAGCTGGGCTCCGCGGCTTGGCGCGCCCGGAAGGATTCGAACCTCCGACTTTCGGTTCCGTAGACCGACGCTCTATCCAGCTGAGCTACGGGCGCTTTGGGGAGGCGATACATAGCAACGGGCTGGCGATCGTCAAAGCCGATTTGTGCGGCTTGATGCAGTGGGACCGCTAACTGGCCTTGGAGGGAGCCAAACCGCTGCACAACGCAGCGCTCGTCGCGGGGCGCTGGCTGCGCTTGATGCCGATTCTCAGCGGGTTCTAGGCTGTGCGCCCGCTTCGCCCCCTCCACCCCCGAACTTGCATATCGGTGCCCAGCGGCCCGACGCGGGCGCGATTTCTACGCCGCAGCTGAACAGCGCCGCTATTCGCCCAACGTCAGCACTTCGTGCCCTGAGCCGGTGACCAGGACGGTGTGCTCGAACTGGGCGGACAGCGCACCGTCAGCGGTGACGATGGTCCAGCCGTCGTCGAGGTGGAGCACGTCCGCGGTCCCCAGGTTGATCATGGGCTCCACCGTCAGCGCCATGCCCGCGCGCAGTCGGACGCCTGAGCCGCGACGGCCAAAGTGGGGGACGTGGGGCTCCTGGTGCATTTCGCGCCCGATCCCGTGTCCACCCAAGTCGCGGACCACGCTGCAGCCTTCGCGCTCGGCGAGCTCCTGGATCGCAGCACCGATATCTCCAAGACGGGCTCCATGGCAGATTTGCCGGATCCCCTCCTCGCGGCAACGGCGCGCGACATCCACCACATGGCGCGCGTCTGCGCTGGCCGTGCCGACGATGAAAGTCCTCGACGTATCCCCGTGGTAGCCATTCAGGCAAGTCGTGATGTCCACGTTGACGATGTCGCCTCCGGCCAGCGCCCGGTCCCCGGGGATCCCATGACAGACCACCTCGTTCACGCTGGTGCAAACCGCCGCCGGAAAGCCTTGGTAGCCTAGCTGACTCGGCGAACCACCGCGCCGCAGCGTGTCTTCGCGGACGAGTCGGTCGATGTCTGAGGTGCGCATGCCAGGTCGCAAGCGCTCCCCGATGTAGTTCAGGGTAGCGGCTGCGGCCCGCCCGGCCGCCCGCATCAGCACGATTTCGCGCTGGCTGAGCACTCGAATCATCCAGCCAAGGCTGGACCAGCGAGCGCTCCCACGTCCAATACCGTTTGGGTATGGCGCTCTGCTAGGCTCACGGCATGAGCCTAGTGCAGCTTGAGTACTTCGTGGCGATCGCAGAGGAGCAGAACATCGGCCGCGCGGCGCGGCGGCTGCGCATCTCTCAGCCGCCCCTGAGCCGCCAGCTGCACGCCCTGGAGAGCGAGCTTGGGACGGCGCTGTTTCAGCGCACACCCAGAGGCGTGACACTATTACCTCGCGGCAAGGTCTTTCTTGAGCACGCCAAGCAGATCCTGCGCCAAGTGCAGGCGGCTAAGCGCGCTTTTGTCGGGCGAGCCGACGACTTTGCCCCAGAGCCGCGAGACACCCGCAGCGTCGACGACGCAGCCCCGCCTGATACGCTCCGCCGAACCTCCCACGATGAGCGCTGAACTAGATGAACACTGAGCTAGATGAGCGCTGGATGACCCAGGCGCTAGACGAGGCTCGGGCAGCGCTGACTCACGCTGACGTCCCGGTAGGCTGCGTGATCGTGGATGGCGCCGGCGAGCTGCTAGGCAGAGGCCACAACCGTAGGGAAGTAGACGGGGACCCAACTGCCCATGCCGAAGTGGTGGCGATCCGCGCCGCCGCGACCAAGCTCGGACACTGGCGCCTCAACGGCTGCACGCTGTACGTCACCCTAGAGCCCTGCGTGATGTGCGCAGGCGCGCTGATCAACGCGCGCGTCTCACGCCTGGTGTATGCCGCGAGTGACCCGAAAGCTGGAGGCGTCGCGTCGCTGTTTTCGCTAGGTCAGGACCCGCGCTTGAACCACCGCTTCGAGCACCGGGCGTCGCTGATGGAAGCTGAGTCTGTGGCGCTGCTCCGGGCTTTCTTCGGCAAGTTGCGAGCTGAAGGCCAAAAATAGGTCACTCAACGTCATCAATTGTCTCGTCCGGCGTCTGCGCATCAAGAGCGCCTGCATCGCCCGCCAGCGCCGCCGCAGCCGCGGTGGCTAGCTGGTCGGCTTCCGAGGGGAGTCGCGGAGAGTACGGCATTTTGAACGTGACCTGCTCGCGCAGACCGTCTTCGAGCTCGGCGTCGCTGACCAAGTGAATGCGATTGCCGAGCTTCATCAGCTTGCGCAAGTACCCCATCCAACCGGCAGTGACTTGACCGCCCGGTCCAAAGTGCTGCTTCTTGGGGTTCGAGAGCACCGAGCCAATATACAGCGCCTGGCCCAGAGACAGCTGGCTGGCGTGGGTGTTGAAGTAGTACTGCGCAGCCGGCCCGATCCCATACACACCCGGCGCGTACTCGATGACGTTCAGGTACAGCTCCAGCAACTGCGCTTTGGTGAACTCTTGCTCCAGCAGCATGGTCAAGACCGCTTCTTGGAGCTTGCGAGACAGCGTCTTCTCGCGTTTGAGGTACACGTTCTTCGCCAGCTGCATGGAGATGGTGCTGGCACCGCGGACAAACCGGCGCTGCTTCACGTTCTCCAGGATTGAGTTGTGGATGGCCTCCTCGTCGAAGCCCCGGTGTCGCCAGAACCGGCCGTCTTCGCAGATCAACACCGCCGTCTCCACGTGGCGGCTGATCGAACCTCGCGGGACCCAGTTTGGGCTGCCAGGTCCCGTCTGAAACACCGCGGGCGCGCCCGACGCCGCCAGCACCGTGAGCGCGAACGGCCTCTTGAATTGCCCTGGAGATACGCTGGGCGGAGTCGCTGTGATCCGGCACTCGTTGGCGACGTTCCAGCGCAGCTTCATACGCTCCGGGTGCAGGGAGTCGAGGGCGACGTCGCCCTCCGCTGAAAAAGTCCCCGAAGCGCGCATCCCGGACAGCAGTGGCGCGAGCCCCGTCGGCGCGGCGTCGAGCAAGCTCTGGCAGGAAGCCAGCGGCACGCTGGCCCGCCCGCTGAACGTAAACGCTTCGCTGTCCCGCGTCAGCTGCGCGCTGATGGTCGCGTGGACGTCCCCCACCGAGACGTCCACGTCGTCCACCTTCACCAAAGATCCGTCAAGCTGCACGGTCCCGCTTCCGTCGAGCCCGGCCCTCAAGCCATGCACTGCCTGCGGCGCGAGCCACGCCTTCTCGAACGCGACATCGGCGACGCCCAGGCTCCCGGAGAAATCCAGGGCCTTCCCGCCGTCCTTCAGCGTGAGCTCCAGCTTCGCGGTGAGTTGAGCTGCGCCAACCGATGTCAGGCCCCACTCTCCCTCGCGAACGCCGAGCCACTGGAGACTCACCGGACCTCCGCTCACGCTGCCGGAGACATCCGCGCTCGCGGCCAACGGGATGGACGCCTTGACGGCAAGTGGCGAGCGCTGCCCGGAACCGCCCGGCAAGAGCTCGATCCTCAGCTGCTCGGCGCTGCGCTGAACCGACAGCCGACCAGGGCCGATACGTAACGGCCGCTGATTACGAATCAAGCTAATTTCCAGGCCGTTGAGATCGACCGTGGCGCCCTCGGGTACAACAGCCGCGATGCTCATGGCGCCGCTGGCCAAGCGCGCTCGCCAGCGCTCACCGCGTGGTAGCGCCTCGGCCGTGGCGGCTGCTGGGCTCGCGCTGGAGCTCGCGTCGAGACTCCAACTGGTGCGCAAGCCCGAGGCTGAGAGCTTCGACAGCTGACGCACGCCCGCGCCGCGGACCAGTTCGATCGCCAAGTCCGTCGCGACCACCGGCAGCATGAAGTCGCCCTGGACGAGATCAGTCGCCACGGCTTCGACCTCGGCCTGGCGTGAGTAGCTGACGCCCCAAGCGTCAACGCGATGCGCCTCATCGGGACGCCAGCTCACAAACAGCCCATCCACCGACAGGCTCAAAGCGTCACCAGGCGCGCCGGTCGACTCCGGCCGCGCGCCTCGCAGCGCACGCAGCTCGTCTGCCACGACCGCCGCCGACCCAGCCAACTCCACCGCGCCGCCATGCACCAACACGGCTGTTGGTCGCCGCCCCTTGAGGCGGACTTCAACGCAGCCAAGGGCAATTTGCACGTTGGGAGCCGCGGCGCTGCGCACGCTGACCCCCTCTAGCCAGATGCGCCCCCATCCGGGACGCACTGAGGCGATCTCCACCTGCAGCCCGCGCTTCAACGCGCGCGACTGAGCCTCGTGCCGCACCAAAGGCACGAACGCCAGCGCGCCCCCAAGGGCTATCGCCAGCGGCACGCAAAGCAACGCAATCTTGGTGCGACGACCCATGTCCTTGGCAGCCTAACGCCAAAGCCGCGAGGCGGCCTACCAAGCCCACCAACTACCGCACGCCACCGGCCCATGGGCCGGCTCATGGACAAAAAAACGGGGCTAGCACATTCATGCTAGCCCCGTTACGAGAAATAGCCCGGCGGCGACCTACTCTCCCACAAGGGAAACCTTGCAGTACCATCGGCTCTGAGAAGCTTAACTACCGAGTTCGGGATGGGATCGGGTGTGGCCTTCTCGACATCACCACCGGAAAAAAACGACAAGTGCCAAAGCAGCGCGATGCTGCTTGCTCACAGGAGTACACGCCAGCGCGAACTCCGTAGAGCTCGTCACTCGGACTCCGAGCGTCAACTACAATGTTTGCCTTAGAGAGTAGGGTCAAGCCTCACGGCCGATTAGTACTGGTTAGCTCCGCGCCTCACAGCGCTTCCACACCCAGCCTATCACCTAGTAGTCTGCTAGGGGCCTTTAGTGCCTTGCGGCAGGGAGACCTAATCTTGAGGCAGGCTTCCCGCTTATATGCTTTCAGCGGTTATCCCTTCCGTACATAGCTACCCGGCTATGCCAGTGGCCTGACAACCGGAACACCAGAGGTACGTCCACCCAGGTCCTCTCGTACTATAGGTAGGGCCTCTCAAGTCTCCTGCGCCCACGGAAGATAGGGACCAAACTGTCTCACGACGTTTTAAACCCAGCTCGCGT
>CAZKDY010000049.1:33319-45799 GCA_964551615.1 uncultured Polyangiaceae bacterium | reverse complement strand
CAGGTCGCGGATGGTCTTGCCAAGTTCCTTCTTGGCCTCGGGGGTCATGGGCATGCAGCTAGGTTCCGAAAGTGCCAGGTCGAATACTGTTGGTGCCAGCTGCGCCTATTCGTAGAGCGCGAGAAAATTGCCCTTTAACACGCGCTCTAAGCTGCCCTCGGGCACGTCGGGGCAGCCAGCGACCACGGGGGTGCCCAGCTGCATACCACGGGCGGTGATCGAGCCCTGGCAGGTGTCAAAGGTCTGCTGCTGGTTCGCAGGACCCGAGAAAATATGCATCCATGCGGAATAAGACTCGGGCAGGCAGGCTTGGCTGACGCGTCGATCGGTGCTAAACAACACCTGCGTCGGGTAGGCAGCGAACAAGCTGCGCCCGTCGCACCCAGCCGCGGCGAAGGCCTCCAGGCGAGATGAGTCGACCGACACGCCGGTGTCTAGCAGCTGCGCCAGGCCCGCGGGGTCGTCGGTCAAGAACCCCAAATGCGCCACCACCAGCCGCCGCCGCGCGGCCTCGTCGACCTGAGTCGCGAGCCAGCTAGCCAGGGCCTGCTGATGGCGCCGGGTCACCGCGGCGCAGCCGTCGACGCGCCCGAGCTGTGGATCGTAGCAGGTGGTGGTCGCCCCTTGCCACGAGGAAGCGTGGCTCACGATGGGCAGCTTTAGGTCAGCGACGATGTAGCGCACGATCTCTCGCCACGCGGGCTCCAGGGCCAGGTAGCGCACGCTCGGTTGCTGCACGCAGCTAGAGTTGGGGGTGGTGGACCCGGCGGCGACGCTACAAAAGCCGTTGAAGCGGTTCCAGCCCCCGATGAAGTAGCCGGCCTCAACCTCCCCGCCCTCCCACTGCTTGCCGATGTGATCTTTGAAGCCCAGCGCGCCTTGGCGTGCCCAGCCCAAGGCCTCGGCTTTGCACGCCTCTGCCCACCCGGCGTCGAGCTTGCGTTGATACAAGCAGCGCAGCCCAGCGAACCAGCCGACGCTCGGCGCTGAGCCGCCGCCTGAGCCGCTGCCGCCTGAGCCGCTGCCTAACGCCGCGGTGCTCTTCACGGTGTCGTTCAACCCCGTGAAGTAGTCCAACGCTTCCTTAGGGAACAAGTCCTGGTTGATGAGCCAGTACTCATTCGAGAGCAGCACCGGATAACCGGTGAAGCGAGCCTGCATCAGCTGCCAACCGCTGGTGTCACAGCAGCGCCCTCCGGCGCAGTCCGTCAGCACCTCACAGTGGGTGTGCACGTCGATGAAGTCTGCCGCCGCCCAGCTGGCAGGCGGCGCTCCTCGGGGTAACTCGCCGGCGTCACCGCCCGCGTCGACCGCGCCGTCGACTGAGCCCGTGTCTGCCCCAGCATCTCGAGCCACCGCGCCCGGCCCTGCTTCAGAGGAGCAGCTCGCGGCTAGGATCGCAGCCACCCACATCCCTAAAGCTAGCAGCGCGCCGCTCGCCCAACCCGTAAACTGCCTAGTGTTGAACCTCATGGATACATCACCGGGGGGCGATCTAGCGGCCCCGCTCCGAAGCCCGGGTTGGGGGTGGCGCCGAGGACGAAGCGTAGCTCGGCCCCATGCTCGATTTGGCTCCAGTCGAGCCAGGCCCGCGTCGTCGGGGCGCCGTCGACGCTGAGGCTTTGAACGTACGGGGCGTCGGGGCTTGCGCCGTCCGCGTGGATCACGATTTGCGCGCCCGATGCTAGCGTGATGGTGGCGCGCGGAAACAGTGGGCTGCCGACCACGAAGCCGCCGACCCCCGGGATGGCCGGGTAAAGCCCCAGCATGGCCCAGACCAGCCACGAGCTGGTGGCCCCCAGATCGTCGTTGCCCGGCAGGCCCGACGGCGTCGCGGTGAAGAGCTCGCGGGCGATGCGCCGCACCACCGCTTGGGTCTTGGGGGCGGCCCCAAAGAACGTGTACAGCCAGGGCGTACCGAACTGGGGCTCGTTGCCCATGTAGAAGTGTGGGCTGTCGACGCCCGCGTTCAGCTCGCTGAACAGGTCGTCGAGGCGCGCCACGGTCACGGCGTCACCACCCAGGGCGCTGCTGAGGCCCGGGGCGTCGTGGGGCACCATGAAGGTGTACTGGGTCGCGTTGCCCTCGACGAACCCGTCTTGCGTCGACTCGCCCACGCGGTCGAAGGCCGGCGCGCCGGCTACATCCGCACGAAAGCGCGGCTGAGGGTAACCGGTGAAGCCCCTGGCGACGAGCCCGGAGTCGAACACGTTCTGCCAGTTGCGGCCACGCGCGTGCATCGCGTCGCGGGTCACAGTATCTCCCGCGAACTCTGCCATGCGCCCGATGGAAAAATCCGCGATGGCGTACTCCATCGTGGTGGCCGCGGTGCCCCAAGCCAGGGTGTTGGGGACGCCTCGAAGTTTACTCTCGAGCTCGTCGGGCACGTAACCGCGGGCTAGGTAGTCCGGCAGGCCAGGTCGCGTCGGGACGCCGCCGTTGTTGGCGGCTGGGTCCAGGGCGCCGATCAACATCGCGTCGACCGCCGCGCGCGGGTCGAAATCGCGAGCGCCGAACGCCCAGGCGTTGGCGATAGTCGGATCCGCAGGGTCACCCACCATCGAGCCCGTCTCGTGGTTGGCCAGCGACCACTTAGGCAAGGCGCCGCCCTCGGCCGCCGACGCGATCAGCGAGCGCACCAACTCGCTGGCCTCTTTCGGCGCCAGCACGCTGACCAGCTGGATCCACGAGCGGTACACGTCCCAGCCGGAGAAATTCGCGCGCCGCGTCTCCCCCGCGCTCACGCTGTGGATTTCGTCGTCGAACCCGATGAAGCGGCCGTCGACGTCCTGAAAGGCTGCGGGTTGAAGGAACGAATGGTAGAGCGCCGTGTAGAAGCCCGTGCGGTCTGCGGTGGAGCCGCCCTCGAGCTCGACCCGCCCCAGGTACCGATTCCATTCGTCCACCGCGGCCTGGTGCATGGCGTCAAAGTCCCAGTCTGGGCTCTCGTGGTCGAGGTTCGCGAGCGCGCCTTCGACGCTCACGAAAGAGACGCCGATCTTGGCCTGGACGACCCGGCGCTGGGAGGTGTCAAACTCGAGGAACGCGCCGCTGGCCTTGCCGCTGACTTCGTCGGTGTTCGGCAGCGCTCCTTCGTTGTTGAACAGCCCGAAGGCCTCGAACGCGCGATCAAAGCGGATCGCGAAGAAGGTCCGCGCCGTGGGCGGCGTCACGCAGAACTGGCTGTTCGTCTTCGACCCCGTGACCAGATCTGGCCCGGCGATCTTGGCGTCAAAATCAGTCATGAAGATCTGCGAGAGCAGATCGCGGTACCCAGAGAGCAGGGTGACAAAACCTCGCGGTCCTTTTGGGTACGTGAACCGCGCCAGGCCCGTGCGCAGCGTCGCCGTCAGGTCCACCAAGATCCCCGTGTCGAGCAGCACCTGATAGAAGCCCGGCGACGCGAGCTCGTCAGCGTGTGAGAAACCGACCGATTGAGTGAGCCCTGGCGTCGGAGGCTCGAGGCTCGGAAATAACGGCGCGTCGCGCAGCGCCGAACAACCCGCGCCGCTCAGGTGGGTGGCGCTGAACCCGATGATCTCCGTCTCGTCGTAGTGATAACCGTGCGGTTTGGTGAAGGGGGTGTCTGGGCTGAGCTGAACCAGCCCAAACGGCAGCGCCGCTCCAGGGAAGGTGGCGCCGGTCGTCCCGTTGAGCACGGCCGCGGATGACTCGGCATCGCCGGTGCCAATGAACGGATCGACCTCGCTGGCAGGTCCCGCGCCGGGGTCGACGGACACGGGCGGAGGATCGCCCTCAGGACCAGCGTCTGAAGCGCCCTGCTCAGAGCACGCCAGCGCGGACAACAGCGCTGCGATGCAGGCGAGCGGCTGGGCGCGGAGCGAGCGCCTCGAGGCGGGCGGTGTCACCGGAGCAGTGTATCAGCTCTCAGGGGCAAAGCGACGCCTCGCGTCAGCGCCGCTCGGTTCGTCTCAGCGCCCTCTCGATCGCAGCGATCAACTCGGGGCGCTTGACCAAGTGGATGCGCCCCACCCCCGCGATGGAGAGCGCGGTGTCGGCGACGGTGATCCCCATGGCGACGAGCTTTGACCCAGTGAGCACCCACAAGCCGCGGACCCGTGTTCGGTGACGAATCACCCACTCGGTGAGGTGGCTGCGTGCGGCGCTGTCGTAGCCAGACACCTGCTCGCAGTCCATGAACGCGCGCAGGTGCGGCGCGCTCTCGAACGCGCCCTCGCAAGCGGTCGTGAAGGCTCTCGCCGCCTCGAGATTGAGCCGTCCCCAAATCCGGACCACGAACACCCCCGGCAGCGGGAGGTACAGCTCGACCACCCCTTGATTCGACTCGGCGCCCGGCACTCGACCCGCCAGCGCCGACGCAGGTAGCCGCCCCCAAACAACGTCGTGCGTCACGCGCTGTAGTCTAGCGCAGAGTCATCGAGCGCGCCTCGCCAAACTGGTGTTAGCTGATTTTCCCGCTCGGCTTTCTTGAGCACACGCGCACTTCAGAGCCTAGAACCCTTCCGCAAGGAATCGTAAATGCTCCTCACAAAACGTGGCCACGAAGAAATAGCTGTGATCATAGCCGGGCTGCATGCGCAGCGTGTGCTCGACGCCGCGCGACTTCAAGGCCGCGGCCAACAGCGGCGTGCGCAGCTGCTCCTTCAAGAACGCGTCGGCGTCACCCTGATCGACCAGGGTGCGCGGCAGGCTGCCGCCGGCTTCGAGCAAGCGCACCGGGTCGTACCCGGCGGCCAGCGCCAGATCTCCAGCGAAGAAGCGCTCGACTGCGATCTCACCCCACTGTGACTGCGTAAACGACGCGATGGGCGCCAGCGCCGAGACGCGCTGGAAGCGCCCGGGGTGCTTGAGCGCCATCAAGAGCGCGCCGTGGCCGCCCATGGAGTGGCCGCCGATCGCCTGCTGTTCGAGATCCACGGGGAAATGCTCCGCGAGCACCGCGGGCAGCTCTTGGCTCAAGTAGCTGAACATGCGGTAGTGCCGCCGCCACGGCTCGGCGGTCGCGTCCAGGTAGTAACCCGCTGATTTACCGAACCAATAATGCTCTGCGTCACCGGGGAGGTCGACCTCGCGCGGGCTGGTGTCCGGCGCCACCACCACGCAGCCAAGCTCCGCCGCGACCCGCTGCGCACCGGCCTTGACCACGAAGTTGTCTGGCGTGCAGGTGAGCCCGGACAAGAACCAAATCAACGGCCGCGGCCCCGGGAAGCGCGCTGAGTCTGGCTGGTACACCGCGAAGTCCATCGGGGTCTGCGTGGTCTCACTCGCGTGGCGGTAGTAGCCCTGGGTCCCGCCGAACGCGCGGTGTTCCTTCTGGGTGTCGAGTTGCATGAGATCCGTCTACCATGCGCCGGCCCGGCGCTCCACAGACGGCGCCCACGGACGCGACGCGAGCACTTCCCGCCCCGCCAGGCGGAAACACACCACAACTCCCAAGGAGCACAGCATGCACGGCTTAATGCAAGATCGGCCGCTACTCATCTCATCGCAGATCGAGTTCGCGGCGCGCTACCACGCTGGCACGGAGATCGTCTCGCGCACCGTCGAGGGTCCCATCCACCGCTACGGCTACCGCGACGCAGAGCTGCGCAGCCGCCAGTTGGCCAGCGCCCTGGCGGCCCTCGACGTGGGCATCGGAGACCGCATCGCGACCCTGGCCTGGAACGGTTACCGCCACCTGGAGGTGTATTTCGCGGTCTCTGGCATGGGCGCCATTTGCCACACCCTGAACCCACGGCTGTTTCCAGAGCAGCTGATCTACATCGTCAACCACGCGGAAGACAGCTACGTGTTCGTCGACCTCACCTTCGTCCCGCTGCTGGAGAAGCTGCAAGACAAGCTGCCCAGCGTGAAGGCGTTCATCGTGATGACCGATCGCGAGCACATGGGCGAGTGCAAGCTGAAGAACGCCATCTGCTACGAAGACCTGCTCGCCAAGGGTGACGCTGGCTACCGCTGGCCTCAGTTCGACGAGCGCACGGCGTCTTCGCTCTGCTACACGTCCGGCACCACCGGCAACCCCAAGGGCGTGTTGTTCGAGCACCGCTCGACCCTGTTGCACTCGCTCACGGTGCTCAGCGGCGAGGGCCTTGGCCTGAAGAGCAGCGACACGATCCTGCCGATTGTGCCGATGTTCCACGCCAACGCCTGGGGGATCCCATACGCCGCGCCGATGTGCGGCGCCAAGCTGGTCATGCCCGGAGCCAAGCTCGACGGCGCCAGCGTCTTCGAGTTACTTTCCACGGAGAAAGTTACGTTCACCGCTGGCGTGCCGACGGTGTGGCTGATGCTGCTGAACCACATGCAAGAGCACCAAGTCACCTTGCCCGCCCTGGAGCGCGTGGTGATCGGCGGCTCGGCCGCGCCGCGCTCGATGATTGAGGCCTTCCAGGACCAGCACAACGCGCACGTGGTGCACGCCTGGGGTATGACCGAGACCAGCCCCCTCGGCACGGTGGGCAACCTGCTGCCGAAGCACGCCAAGCTCAGCAAGCGAGAGCAGGTCGATATCCAGGTCAAGCAGGGCCGCGCGGTGTGGGGCGTAGAGCTTGACATCGTAGACGACGCCGGAGCGCCGGTGGCCCGCGACGGCAAGGCGTTCGGACACCTGCTGGTGCGCGGCCCTTGGATCACCCGTGGCTATTTCAAGGCCGAGGGCGGCGAGATCTTGAACGCTGAGGGCTGGTTCGACACCGGTGACATCGCGACGCTAGATCCCGACGGATACATGCAGATCACCGACCGCTCCAAAGACGTGATCAAGAGCGGCGGCGAGTGGATCTCTTCCATCGATCTGGAGAACGCCGCCGTCGGGCACCCAGACGTGACCGAGGCCGCGGTGATCGGCCTGCCGCACCCCAAGTGGTCTGAGCGCCCGCTGTTGATCGTGGTCAAGCGCACCGGCGCTGAGCTCAGCAAGCAGAGCGTGCTCGACTACCTCGAGGGCAAGATCGCCAAATGGTGGATGCCGGATGACGTGGCCTTCGTGGAGGAGCTGCCGCACACCGCCACGGGCAAGCTCTTGAAGACCGCGCTGCGCGAGCAGTTCGCCGACTACAAGCTGCCCGAGACCGAGGCTTAGGCCCCGCGCCCAGGCAACTCACGGCTCCGGTCGAGGCGACATCGCCTCGACCCGCGTCGCGCTGGCGCAGCGGTCAGAGCGGCCCGATTTGGGCCACCGCGCGCAGCTTACGCTTCCGCGCGGCCTCACGGGTGCGCTCGGGGATCAGATCTGCGTAGCGAGCCAACAGCCGACCCGTCAGGTGCTCCAACGAAATCATGGACTTTACCCGGTCGACTCGCGCGCGCTCCACTGACAGCTGGGCTGCGCGCAGGGAGTCTTCGGCTTGCTGGACCTCGAGCAAGATCGCGCTGCCGTTCTCATACCGAGCCTGCTGACCCTCGAGCTGCTTAGCCGCCACCGCGACGGTCTTCTCGGCCAACTCCACGCGGCGCCGCGCCGCCTCTGCCTGTACGAACGCCGCCGCCACCTGAGCGCGCACGGCCTGGCGCACCGACTCGAGCCGCGACTGCGCCGAGCGCACCCCAAGCTCAGCCGCGCGGCGATCCGCGTTGCGCGTCTGCCCTGACAGGGGCAGCTCAAACACCAGGCCCACGTGCACGCTCACCGCCGGTTCCGTGGCGAAGCGCGAGGCGACTGGCGGCACCTCTTGGTAGGCCGCGCTCTCGCCTTGCACATAGCCCTCGACGTCCAGCCGCGAGCGCTCTGACTCGCCAGCGGTCACCGCGCGCTCTCGCGCCACAGCGACCTGAGCCTCTTGCGCCTTTACGTCGGGCGACTCCTCCACCGCGGCCCGATAGGCCTCAGCCTTGGACAGCGGCAACGTGAGGTCCCGCGGCGTCTCCGTCGCCGACGCGCCCACCTCAGCGCCGGCGTCTTCAGCGCCGAGCAGCCGCCCGAGCTCCACCGCGCGCTGCCGGGTGGAGGCCTCAGTAGTCGCCAAGCCTTGATCGAGCTGGGCCAGGCGCGTCTCAAAGCTCAAGAGCTCCACCGGCGCCAGCGCGCCAGCCTTGATGCGCTGATCGGCCTCGTCACGCTGACGCTTGGCGGTGTCGCGAGCCTTGCGCTCTATAGTTTCCGCACGGTTTTGATACCAGACCTCCCAATAGCCGTTCAGCACGTCTTGCAGCAGCGCGCTCGCCGACTGGTCGCGGCTGCGCTCCGCCGCGGTCCTCGACAGGCGCGCGAGGCGGATCTGCGACTCACCGATCTCTCGCCCTGACCCCCGCAGCAGCGGGTGCACGATGGTCGCGCGGCCGAGCAAGTTGTAGGTCGGGCCGGAGTCGCCGCTCAGCGAACCGAGCCCGCCCAGGCCCCCCGCGGTGGCGGCAGGCGCGGTCCCAGAGCTGCTGGTGGTGACGCGCTGCCCCTCTAGGCGCAGCCCCACAGCCGTACCCCAAGGAAACTGATGATTCAGGCCAGACCCCAGGGCCCACACGTCGGACTTGCTGAACAGGTAGGTGTCTCCTGCGCCCGCCCGAGGTGACGAGCTGTGGGTGTAGCCCGCGTCCGCGGAGAAGATCGGGGTGAAGGTGCCCTCGGCGGAGTCGAGCTGAGCGCCCGCCTGCTCCACGTCGAGCAGGGCAGCCTGCAGCGACGGGTTGTCTCGCACCGCGAGCTCGGCGGCGTCGCGCTCACTCAGCTTACGGGGCTCCGCGCTGGCGGCGCGGGCGACCAAGAGCAGGCACAGCGCTGGCAGGCCAAAGTGAGTCAGGCGCAAGGTACGAGGTCGGGACATCTGAAGATTACTTTCCGGGGCGGATTTCTGACCCCGCGGCGTCCAGCGAGGCGCTGCGACGCGGAGCCAAGGCGCGGGGGCCGATTACCTAGAGCCAAACTGCCAAGCTGTCACGGGGGTGCCCTTCAAATCCAGGGCGTAGGGCCGGTCCGCAGCCGAGCGGGGCGGCCTACTCATGGCGGAGCGCGTCGATGGGTTTGAGCTGCGCGGCCTTGCGAGCGGGCAAATAGCCGAAGGCCACCCCCACGAAGGCCGAGAACAAAAAGGCGACGATGATGATACCAGGGGTGGGGACGAAGGGCATCTTCATCAGCGAGGTGACCGCGTAGCCCGCTGAGAGCCCAAACAAGATGCCGACGATGCCCCCCAGCGTAGACAGCACCACAGATTCCGTGAGGAATTGAAGCATGACCTCACTCCCCAAGGCCCCGATGGCCACCCGAATCCCGATCTCGCGCGTGCGCTCGGTGACCGACACCAGCATGATGTTCATGATGCCGATGCCGCCGACCAGCAGGCTGACGGCGGCGATGGCGCCCAGCAGACCAGTCAAGGCGCCGGTGACGCTGGACATGGTGGCCATCAGCTCCGCCATGTCCCGCACGTTGAAGTCGTCCTCCATTCCTGCACGGATATTGCGACGCTCACGCATCAAGAGCTCGATGCTGGCCTTCACCGCCGCCGTCTCGCGGTTCGCGGCCACCGTCACGTAGATGGTCGGGATGTCGCGGTTGCCCGCTATGCGCCGCTGAAACAGCCGCAGCGGCATCAGGATTAGGTCGTCTTGGTCCGAGCCCATCGAGCTCGCGCCCTTGCCCTTCAACACCCCGACGACAGTGCAGCTCACCTTCCCGACGCGCAGTGACGCACCCAGCGGGTCGGTGTTGTTGAGCAGGTTCTTACGCACCGTCTCACCGACCACGCACACCGCCGAGCCCTGGCGAGTGTCGACGTCGTTCAGCAGGCGGCCCTGGGCGATGGTGTAGCCGCGCACGACCGCGTAGTCCTCAGTCGTCCCAGTCACCTGGGTCGACACGTTGTCGTTTCCGTAGACCACCGTCGCGCCGCGCTGCGCCGCTGGGGCCATGGCCTTGATACCAGGGATCTGCTTACTCAGCGCTTTGACGTCGGCGTCAGTAAAGCTCTTGCCGGCGCCAGACGCCGGCCCGCGCTTGGACGCGCCAGGCAACACGATCAACATGTTGTCGCCGAGCGATGAGATTTCGTTGGTGACGCTGCGGGTCGCCCCTTCGCCGATGATCGTCATGGTGATCACCGCCGAGACCCCGATCACGATGCCCAGCATGGTGAGCATGGATCGCATCGCGTTGCGGCGGATCTCGCGGATCGACATCAAGAAGGTCGTCCAGATCACGCGCGCATCCTCGACGTGGGCTGGTCACTGATGATCTTGCCATCCCTGAAGGTCACGATGCGCGTACCAAACTCAGCCATGTGCTGCTCATGGGTGACCATCACGATGGTCAGGCCGCGCTCTTCGTTGAGGCCGACCAACAGCCGCATGATCTCCTCGCTGCGCGCCGTGTCCAGGTTGCCGGTTGGCTCGTCTGCCAGCAGCAGCGACGGCTCCGAGACCAGCGCGCGGGCGATGGCCACGCGCTGCTGTTGCCCTCCGGAAAGTTCGGCGGGCGTGTGTCCTTCGCGGCCCTCCAGCCCCACCTCACGCAGCGCCAGCATACTGCGCTCGCGACGCTCGGCCTTGGGCACGCGGCGGTACACCAGCGGCAGCTCGACGTTCTCTAGGGCAGAGGTGCGCGCGAGCAGGTTAAAGCCTTGAAACACGAAGCCGATGTAGTGGCGCCGCAGCAGCGCCTGCTGGTCAGCGTCGAGCTGACCGACGTCCACGCCATGGAACAGGTACATACCCGCGGTCGGCCGGTCGAGACAGCCAATGATGTTCACGCACGTCGACTTGCCAGAGCCGCTGGCTCCCATCACCGAGACGAACTCTGAGGCGTAGATGGACAGGTCGACGCCATCGAGCGCGCGCACCTCGGACTCACCCTCACCATACAGCTTGGTCACGCCTTGCAGCTGAAACCAAGGGACCGTGGCGTTCAGGCGTTGGACCGCCGTAAGCTCCACTACTCGTCACCGTCCGAGGCGTAGTCGACCACCACCTCCGCGCCCACCTCTAGGCCCGATTTGATCTCCGTCATCGAGCCGTCGCTCACGCCAGCGACCACCTTGAGCTCCTTCGGCCGCTGGCCCTCTAAGATCCACACGGTACTGTACTCGACGTCGTCCGCAGGAGGCTTTCCGGGGGTGGGGGCAGCGGAACCTGCAGGCCGCCTGCCACCTCCCCGCCGTCCACCACCGCGCGTCAGCAGCTTGAGCGACGGCGCCTTGCTCGGTGCCTTTGCGTCTTTGGGCGGCACGAAGCGCAGCGCCGTGTTGGAGACCAGCACCGCGTCTTTGACGTGCTCTGTCACGATCACCGCGGTGGCGGTCATGCCAGGGCGCAGCGACAAGTCTTTGTTCTCTACGTCGAGCACCGCCTCATAGGTCACCACGTTGTCCGTGGTGGTGGGCACGTTGCGCAGCGAGCGCAGGTGCGCGCTGAACTTGCGCTTGGGGTAAGCGTCCACCGTAAACGTCGCCGGCTGGCCCTCTTTGACGCGGCCAATATCCGCCTCGTCGATCTGCACCGAGAGCTGCATCTTGGTGAGATCGCGCGCCAATAGAAACAGCACGGGGGTCTGCAGCGACGCCGTCACCGTCTGCCCAAGCTCCACGCTGCGCGAGAGCACCACGCCGTCGATGGGCGCGCGGATCGTCGCTTTTCTGAGAGACGTTTCCGCAGAGTCGAGGCTGGCCTTGGCCACCAAGATGTCGGCGGAGGTCGAGCGGGTCTGGGCGCTAGAGCGTTCGTAAGCCGCTTCAGCGCTCTCCAGATCACTGGTCGACACCAACCCCTGCTTGGCTAGCTCGCGCACGCGCTTGACCGTGGCTTTGGCCTCCTTGGCGGTCGCCTTGGCCGAGCTATACGAGGCGCGGGCCGCGGTCAGGCGGGCAGCGGCAGACTGCTTATTGGCGAGCAGCACCTCGGGGTTGATCTCGAGCAGGATGTCGCCCGCCTTCACGCGGTCGTTGAAGTCGACGTAGATCTTGCTGATGTTGCCGGTGACCTCAGCGCCCACCTCAACCGAGTCTTGGCCGTCCAGGGTGCCTGTGGCCGTCACCGTCGCCTTCAGCTCACCCCGCTCGGCGGGCTCGGTGCGGAAGGTCGGGGCGTTGGCCCGAGCGGACGCCTGACGCCACTTGAAAATGCCGAACCCGATCATCAGCAGCAGCACCAACGTCCCTAGCCGCCACAGCCATTTGCGCAGCCGCGACTTCTTCATCTGAACCTTGGCCTTCAGCTCCGCGCCGACGTCCGGGGCAGCGCGTGAGCTGGGAGGTGCGCTCGTCATCGCGCCATGGACGCACACAGCGGCGTTTCCCCTACGCTGAATCACCGCGACGTGAAACAAATGCCGCACGGCGTTGGCCCCTGGCAGCTCCCTCCACCCCCAAACTGAACTGCGGTTAACGATGGCTTCCTCGCTGGCGATTGGGCAGCGTCGGCTCCGCCCCAACCCAGCCCGGTGCGGTGGGAGCATTTAAATCACCGTGGTGAATAGGAAAGCGGCGTGACCAAGCGTCAGACACAAACCGACGCATGCTCCTGGTGCGACCCAGGGGGCGAACGCTTTGGGGTGGGTCGCGCCTCCCAGGC
>CAZKDY010000049.1:0-33219 GCA_964551615.1 uncultured Polyangiaceae bacterium | reverse complement strand
GCACGTTGTCGTCGGTCGCGCCTCCCAGGCGCACGTTGTCGTCGGTCGCGCCTCCCAGGCGCACGTTGTCGTCGGTCGCGCCTCCGCGCGAATTGTTCGAGGAGCCCGTACGTCTGCTTGGAGCCATGAACTCACGCATCGCCAAACGCCTCGCTCAGGCTGCCGTCCAACCGCTGGGCAGCGACGTGCAGACAACTGCGCGCGCGTCGGTGTGGGTGAAGGAGCCACCTGGGTGCAGACCGAGCGGGCTGGGGTCTAGGGGGTGGCGGGAGCCGATCTCAAGCTGCTCGCTCGGCGGGTCAGCCGCGGAGAGCGCGCCGCGTTTCGTGGCATCGTGGAGCACACCCAGAGCCGGCTCTACCGCCTGGCGTCGCGCCTCATGGGCAACACCGCCGACGCCGAAGACGTGCTGCAGGAGGCCTACGTGAAGGCGTTCTCGGCCCTGCAAGAGTCGCGCTTTGATGGGCGCTCGAGCGTGCAGACCTGGCTCTACCGCATCGTCACCAACACCGCTATTGATGCCACGCGGAGACGCAAGCTGCGCCCGGTCGCCGCTAGCGACGATGAAGCCACCGAAGGCCAGGCGCAGTTCGACACACATATCTCCACGGAAGCAAGGCTCGCGCTGAAAGAGCTGTCGGCGTGGCTAGATGATCTGTCTGCGGAGCAGCGCGCCGTGGTCATCTTACGCACGGTCGAAGGCTTCTCCACCACAGAGACCGCCGAGCTGCTAGGCTGTTCGGAGGGCGCGGTTGAGCAACGGCTGATCCGCGCGCGAGCGAACCTCTCTCAACGTAGGGGCCCAACATGAGCACGCAGGACTTGGAGCGCCTTGAGCAGCTGGCGCGAGCGACCCAAGACATGTCGCCTGACCCTGGCTTCGACCGCTGGATCATGCGGCGCATCTCTGAGCGGGTGCCAGCGGCGCAGCAACGCGCGCTGAGCGCTGTGCTGCTCGCGTGCTTCGCGGCGGCCGCTGTAGCCGCCGTGATGGTCAGCCAGGTCGAGCAGCGGCAGCTCGACACCGGCGCGCTCAGCCTGCTGGACAGCCTGGACTCACCCCAATGAATCCCCGAGGCAAAGCAGCTCTGATGTTGGTCGCCGCCTTTGGACTAGGCGCGGTGGCTGGCGGCTTTGGCGTGCGCGCCGCGCAGCTCGATCGCGTCAACTCGCTGATGCGCGGCCCCACCCCCGAAGCCCGAAAAAAGTTCATGGCGGAGGTGTTCCGCCGCCGGCTGAGCTTGAACGACGAGCAGGCAGCGCAAGTCCAGAAGGTGTTCGAGGATCATGAGGACGAGCGCCGTCAAGCCTTTGAGCAGTGCCGCCCGCAGCACGAAGCGCTCAAGGCCAAGATGAGCGCCGAGATCGACTCCATCCTCACGCCAGAGCAGCGCGAGCTGCATCGCCAGCTGCGCGAGGACATGGATAAGCGGCACGGCAAGCGCGGGCAACCGAGCCCGGACAGCAGCGCGAAGCCGTAGCCAGCGGCGGCTCCGCCTAATTTTTTGAGCGCGCCTCTGGTTACACACGCTGGATGCCGCGCGGCAGACGCGGTATGAGCGAGCATGCCATCGCCAGAACCTTTAGGCCCGCCCGCCTGTCAAGCCCGGTCGCTGGCGAGGCTTGGTCGAGAACCGGAGCGGAACATACTCCAGTATTTGAGCGCCGATTGCGCAGACCAAACGAAGCCAGCGGCCGGGATCGGCAGGCGTCGTGACGGCTAAGATACCGGGGATGGCGAGCATGCTCAGGTGGCAAGCCCTGCTCGGGGCACTCGTGATCTTTCAAGCCGGATGCAGCGCGAGCGACAGCGGCCCTGGCGGCGGCGGCAAGCCGAACAACGGCGGCAGCGCCAACGGCGGCGGCGCTGGCAACGGCAACGCTGGCAGCGCCCACGGCGGCAGCTCAACCGGGGGAGCGGCGACCGGCGGCGGCGACATTGGCGATCCGTGCGGCAGCAACGCAGACTGCACGCTGGTCGAAGGCAGCGAGTGCTGGACTACCATCGGCGGCGGCCCAGTCCCCGAGATTCATTTTCCTGGCGGCTTTTGTGGCAAGGCGTGCTCTAACGAGGGCGGCAACGAGTGCGGCGAGAAGGCTGGCTGCTCCAGCGTGAGCCAGGCGGGCGGCAGCGGCAGCGTCAAGCTCAGCATGTGCTCGCCGCCCTGCAGCACGAACGACGAGTGTCGCTCGGCCGAGGGCTACAAGTGCCAGATCCTGTTCGGTAAGTTTGGGGTCTGTGCTCCGCCATGAAACGCCCACTGGCAGCTTCACACAACCACGGCGCTACCAGGGGAGCGTGCCTGGTGCTGGCCGCGGCGCTGCTCGCCTCGTGCGCCGGTCCGAGCAAACGCACGTGTACGCCTGAGGTCAACGAATGCATCAACCGCTGCCCCGACAGCGCCCCCGACGCACCGGGAAACCAGCTGTCCGAGCCTCGCGGCGATCTGCGCAGCCCATGTCGCACAGCGTGTGAAGATCGCCACTGCAAGTAGCTGACGCGGGGTCAGCCCGTAGCTCAGCTTGAGGCGCTGCGCTGATGGCGCTCAGGCGCTGGCCCTCAGGCGATTTGCCAACGCCCGAGACTTCGTGACAATTGGCGGCATGAAGCTCCGCAAATCATGGCCGCTGATCGCCGCAGTGCTCGTCTCTCCAACCCTCGTGCAGTGCGTGCCAGGATTTCCGGGTGGGGGTGGCTGCCCGAGCAGCGCCGAGGCGGCGATGAGCGCAAACTTCGGCCTAGCCGCTGAAGCCGAAGGTAAGGTCAAGGCCGCCCTAGCGGCTGGCGCAGCGCTCCAGGGTTTAGCTGTGGAAATTGAGGCCGACGTCGCCACGGCGTGCGGCGATCTGGCCAAGGACCTCGGCGCCACCGACGTCGAGCCCAAAGAAGAAGGCCCAGGCAAGAAGGCCGAAGCGGCGTGCAACGCTGCCGCTAAGGCGATCGGTGAGCTGCGCGCCAAGGCCAAAGGCCAGCTTCAGGTCAAGGTGATCCCGCCGAAGTGTGAGGCCTCGATGAGCGCGATGGCCGACTGCGCCGCGCGGTGCGACGCGAGCGTGGAGCCTGGCTCGGCCAAGGTGACCTGCGAAGGCGGAGAGATCAGCGGCAAGTGTGACGGGGAATGCAAGGGCAGCTGCACAGTGGAAGCTGGCGCCAGCTGCAGCGGCAGTTGCAGCGCTGCGTGTGAAGGTGAGTGCAGCGGCAAGTTTAGCGGCGAGTGCAAAGGCGCCTGTGAGGGCAAGTGCGACGGCGCGGCGATGAGCGGTGGTAAGTGCGAGGGCACCTGCGACGGCACTTGCAAAGGTGAAGCAGAGGGCAGCTGCGCTGGCACCTGCAAGGGGAGCTGCAGCGCGCAGTGCGAGATGAAGGGCCAAGCGCAGTGCTCAGGTTCGTGCTCCGGTGGTTGCAGCGTGGAAATCAAGGAGCCTAAGTGCAGCGGTGAGGTCAAGCCGCCCAAGATGAGCGCCGAGTGTGACGCCAGCTGCGACGCTCAGGTCAGCGCCAAGGTCGAGTGCGTGCCAGCCCAAGTGCGGGTGAGCATCTCCGGAGCCGCGGACGCGCAGGCTGCGATCCAGCTCAAGGCCGCGCTGAAGGCGCACCTCCCCGCGTTACTCCGAGTCACCCTGGGCATGAAAGCCAAGCTCGAGCGGGCGATCGCCAACGTCGAGACCACGCTGACCGGCGCCAAAGCCGTGGTCTCAGGGGGTGGCAGCGCGGCGATCAAAGCCGGCGCTTGCATCGCAGCCTCGATCAAGGCGCAGGCTGACGCCGCGGTGAGCATCAACGTCTCGGTCAAGGCTAGCGCGTCTGCCAGTGGCTCAGCTGGCGCGGGTTGAGCCAACCCCTCGCGCGTTTCCGTATCATAATGATACGACAGGCTGCGGTAGCCCCGCGGCCGCGTGATCTTGGTGTGTATTGAGTTGACGAGGCGTAGCGCGGAGACCAGAAGCTGACGCCAAAGGGAGCACAGAGAGCATGAGTATCGTCAGCGAGTTCAAAGAGTTTGCGGTCAAGGGCAACGTGGTCGATCTGGCCGTCGGTGTGATCATCGGCGCGGCCTTCGGCAAGATCGTCAGCTCCTTCGTGGCTGATGTCGTCATGCCGCCGATTGGTGTCCTGACTGGCGGGGTGAATTTCACCAAGCTGCAGTGGGTGCTCAAGGCCGCTGAAGGCGACAAGGCTGAGGTCGCGCTCAAGTACGGCGCGTTCCTGCAGAACTGTTTTGACTTCCTGCTGATCGCCGTCGCGGTCTTCATGATGGTGCGGGTCATCAACCGGCTGCGACGCAAGCAAGAGGCAGCGCCCGCTGCACCTGCCGCGCCCAGCGCTGAGGAGGCGCTGCTGGCGGAGATCCGTGATCTGATGAAAGCCAAGGCGCAGGCTTAGTCTTGCTGGTGGGCGCCTCGGGCGCGCTCGACCGCGCGGACAAGCTGTTAGCAGGCGGCGCTCCGTCGACCGTTGTGAACGGTGCCTATAAGAAGTTGAGGAAGGCTGGCCGGGCTGTCGTCATCCTGGCGGACACTGGCGACTCCTCGTCGGCGTGTGGCGTGTGGTCAAACGCCGGCGGCTACCAGACCCTCCCGGACCTGAGCGAGGCATACCCCGGCAACCTCGACGTAACGACGAGTACGAGTGGCGACCTCGCGCTCCTGCGCGGCGGCGATGGCGCGTCGCCTCAGTCCGTCGTCACGCTCTCGACGGTCTCCCTCATATCGACGGTCGTCAGCGTTCCTGCTGGGATCTCCCTGGGCGAGTGCGCGGCGCACGGCGAAGCCTTCGTGTGTCATGGCATGACGCCGGACGGGCAGCTCTCCCCCGTGCTGATCGACGGGGCCAACGTGCAGATCCTCGCTTCGATTCCCTATAAGACGAACCCACGCGAGCGCGTCATCGAGCTCGGCGACGCTGCCATATTTTTCTCTCTCGGCAAGGCGCACCGGCTCTCTTACGGCGTTGGGGGCGTCGTCACCACCTACGAGTCGACAACCAACGCGGTCCTGATGCAGGACGGTTGGATCGCGACGAACGGGGACTATCAAGCGCCGGAGGTGAAGGTGATGCGCGAGGACGGCTCCCAGCTACGCAGCGTCGCGCAGGGCGTCAAGATCGCGGACTGGCTCGCCCAATCCAACCCGACGTACTCACACCGCCTGCGCTGGGTTCCGATTTGTGACGTCGACGCCACGCAGCAGGTCTCGAACCTCCGCTTCTACAACCCGCAGACGGACCAGACGGTTAGCGCATCTTCGTCTTGCCGCGTGGTCGGCATGAGCTTCTCCGACAACTACGTTGTGTATTACGACAACTGGGTCCCTGATCCAACCGGAGTGATCAGTGCGGGTTCTGGCGATCTGATGATGATGGATCTTCGCGACGGGTCGAAACGCCAGGATCCGTTTGACGACGACAATTACTACACGTTCAGCGCAGTGCCGACCGGCAAGAGCAAGTTCCTCGCGGGCTGGAGCAGCGCGGCTTCGGGCGATGAACTTCGGGTGTTCAACGCGCATACGTCGCCCACGACGAAAGCAGCGGCGCTACCCACCTCCGTCGATTGGGTGCGCGAGTGGGAGCTCGGTTCGGGCGGCGTAGTCCTTGCGACCCGTTTTTCAGGCGGAACGGACCCAGTCTCCGAGGCGTACTACCTCGGTCTTTGAAGCACGCACGCCTCTGAGCTAGCTCGCGCACAGGCAACTGCTCGGCGAACGCGAGGGCGTCCCCAGCACACAGCGCCCGGTCGTAGCCGAGCAACCCACGCGCCCCCCAGGGGAACGAGCAGATCTCGGCTTGGTCCTGCCCCCGCGGATCAGAGGCTAAGTGCGGTCGGTTGGCTACCCGAGCCGCGACGGCACAGGTGCGTTGCTACGGCTCACAGCAGCTGCACGCGACGACTTGGGTCCTGGCCCCCTCCACCCCCAAAACCCGTGGATGTTGTGGCGCCGGGAGGCTCGGCGATTGTTGGCGCGGCGCTTGCCCAGTCGGGTGAATGCGCGCGGCAATGCTTGGGGTGCTTGGGATTAGGTTGATGGCGCTGCTGACGGCTGCGGGCTGCACGACCCATGAGGCAGGCCACTTTGGCAGCATGCAGGTGAGCGCTGATCAAGAGTGTCCTCCACCGTCTGACGATCTGCCGCTCAGCCATCCGCGTGAGGTGGTCTCGGTGGATGGACCCGGGGTGAAGGAAGCCGGCTTCATCGCGCAGCGGTGCTGCTACGACGGCGAGTTCACGAGCGTGGAGCAGCTCAACGAGACTCGTTACCGCGCAGCAACGATCCGCACCCTCGCCTACTATCGAGGCGATCAAGACGAGGGGGATGTGACTTGGTGTCCCGATGTCAGCGTGGAGCAGGGGGTACCGGCATCCGTCTGGACCAACACAGACGACGTGGAGCTCACCGTGGTGAGCGTGGAACGTCTGGATGAAGGACCCTATCTCGACGCTGTCGCGGAGCGCACCTGGTATTGCGAATACCCGGTCAGCGTCGAGGCCCCTGGGATCGCGTTTTCTCCAACCAGCTCACCGTCGCCGCAGTGAAGCGGCGAGTGACTCAACGCCTCTTGCGCACTCATCGGCATCGGGAAGATGCTGGAAGCCGAGGGGCTTCCGGTGGACCCGTCAGTGGGGGAAGGTGCCTTGGTGGAGGAGTGGGAGTAGCGGCTAGGGCCGCGCCAACCAGCACCCAGGGCTGCGAGCTACCTCAGCCACGGGCGTGGCCGCGCAGCGTAGAGGCTCGCTCGTGATCTAGCCTGACGCCTTGCCCTGTGGAAATGAGCAACGCCACCCCAAGACCCCCCGATCAAGACCACGATCAGGCTGCAGCGTAGCGAACGCCGGCGAGACGCGTCCGTGAGCCAAGCCGCGCGCGCTCAGCGCCCCACGCGCACCCGGGTGCCCGGCGCCACGCCGCGCACTTCTACGAACTCGTCGTCCGCGGCGCCGAGCTCCACTCGCTGGGACTTCCAGCCCAGCGTGTAGTCGACCTCCAGCACAGCGTAGCCGTCGGAGACGTGCAGCGCGCCGCGCGGGACGCGCGCTTCGACCGACCGCGCGGGCAGCGCGACGGTCGCCTCCAGGCGCTGACCGATGGGCAGCTCGCCCTGCTTTGCGTCCCACTTGACCCACGCCGCGCGCACCCAGCCCTCGCCGCGCTCCCGGGCGTCGAAGGCGCCGATGGTGCGGCGCTCCAGCTGGGCACCCACGCGATCGATGGTGCTGGTGTCGATCACCTTCGCGTCGCCCGGCATGCGCAGGGTGACGACCAGGCCCGGCGTCACGCGCATGGCGTCCAGCTCTTCGATCTCGAGGCGCAGCTCCACCTGGGTCGTGTCCGCGATCTCGAACGCCGCCGGCTGCGTCCCCGCGGCGGTGCCGGCCAGGGTGTCGCCGGGATCCACGCGCCGCGCGAGCACCACGCCGTCGATGGGCGCGATGATCTTCGTCTTGTCCAGCTCATGCTCAGCTTGCTTCACGGCAGCGCGCGCCGCGGTGCTGCGCTCCTTGGCGGCGCGCACTTCGCTGGGTCGGCCCCCGGCTTTGGCCAAGGCCAAGCGCGCCCCGAGGCTCTCCACCCGCGCCAAGGCGATGCGCACCGCGCTGTTCGCTTCGTCCAGCTGCGACGCCGTGCTCGCGCCGTTCTTCTCGAGCTGCTGTTCGCGGGCGGCGCGCTTCCTCACCAGAGACAGCTCTTCCTTCGCGCCCCGCAGCTCGGCCTCTAGCGCGTGCACCTCTTCTTTGCGCGCCCCCGACGCGATCGCGCTGGCCGTGCTGCTCAAAGAGCGCAGCTCGGCTTCGCGCCGCGCGACCTCTTCCTTCACCACGGCGGGCTCAATCTCCGCGAGCAAGTCGCCGGCCTTCACGCGCATACCCTCGCGCACGTGGACCCGCACCACCTGGCCATCGATGCGGGGTCGCACCTCGGCGGTGCCCGCCAGCGGAATCACCACCGCCCGCGCCACGACCTTCTCGCGCAGCTCGCCCGCCTCCACCTTGGCCGACTCGGCCTTGCTGGTCATCCACAGGCTGCCCGCGACGAGCAGCATCACGACGACGGCGGCGCCCAGCCATAGCCGCCGCTTCACGCCGCACCTCCGGCCACCACGCGGGACACGGCGCCATCTTCCATCTCGATGACGCGGTCCGCGAACTCTGCCAGACGGTGATCATGCGTCACCAGCAAGATCCCCCGCTCGGCGCTCACCTGCTGACGCAAGATGCGCACGACGTTCAGGGCGCTGTGAGTATCGAGGGCCGCGGTCACCTCGTCGCCCAAGATGAGCGATGGATCCCCGGCCAGCGCCCGGGCGATGGCCACGCGCTGTTTCTGGCCGCCGGACAGCTCGCTGGGCAAGTGGCGCAGCCGCTCTCCGAGCCCGACGGTGGTCAGCGCCGCGGTCGCCTTGTCGTCTGCCTGCTTGGGCGGCATACCCTTCATCTTGAGCACCTCAGAGATGTTCTCTAGCGCCGTCAGCGCTGGGAATAGGTTGTAGCTCTGGAACACGAAGCCCAGGTGGCGGCGCCGAATGCCGGTGATGGCCGTCTCGCCCAGCGACGTGAGCGTCTCGCCGCACAGCTCCACCGTCCCGGCCGTCGGCTTGAGCAGCCCCGCGAGCACGCTGATCAGCGTGGTCTTGCCCGAGCCCGACGGACCCATCAAGAGCGCCAGCTCGCCGGCGAACACTTTCAGGTCGATGCCTTTCAGCACCGGCGTGGCCAGCTCGCCGTGGCCGAAGATCTTCGTCACGCCGCGGGCGTCCACCAGCACCCGAGCCGGCGAGAGCTCCTCCGCCGCGTTCACTGAAACACCTCCGCGGCTTGCACCTTCAGCACCGCGCGCACGCTGCCGATAGCCGCCACCGCGCACATGCCCAGCACCGTGACGATGCCGACGGCCATCACTGGCGGCGACAGCACGATGAACAGCCCGAACTGCTCCGCGTAGCGCTGAATGCCCAGCGCCATGGCCACGCCCAAGCCGCCGCCCACCAGCGCCAAGAAGGCCGCCTGCCACGCGACGAAGCCGACCAGCTCTATCGGTCGCGCGCCGATGGCCTTGAGCGTGGCCAGCTCGCGCAGGTGCTCCTTGGTGACCGCGTACAGCGTCTGGCCCACGATCACGACGCCCACCACGAGGCCGAGCAGCGCGGAGAAGCCCAAGGCCGTGCCGGCGCCGGAGCCGTTCACCCAGTAGTCCTCGGTCATCGCCCGGAAATCGTCCGTCGTGCGCGCGTCGAGATCCGGGTGCTGCTGCACGTGACGGATCACGCTCTGGGTGCAGTCGGGCCGCTCCAGAGACAGCACCCAGTAGGTCGCCTGATCGCTGCCCATCTCCAGCACCTTCCGCGCGGTATTCAGCTCTCCGAACACATACGGCGCCAGCGTGAACGCGCGGATCCCCTCGGTCACCGCCGCCACGCGCACGGTGTGCCGCCCGATGCCCAGCTCCGCGCCCACGGGGTCGCCCTCCACCGCGAGCTTGCCGATGTCCAGGCCGTCGATCGCGACCCGTGACGGCGCGTGCAGATCGTGCGGCAGCCCGCGGGCCATACTCCAAGGCACGATGTGCTTGCTGTCGGGCTCAAAGCCGACGACCTGTACGGCTTCTAAGCTGCCGTTTGGTTTGCGGAGCGCCGCGTAAGAGAGCACGATGCCCCGCACCTGCTTCACGCACGGATGCGACGCCGCGTATTGCCGGCTGCCCGCCGACAGCCGCTCGCCGTTGTCCACCACCTGGGTGCCACGCGCCATCACCCACACGTCGCCCCCGACGTGGCTCACCAGCGCGGACGAGCTGGACCGGAAGCCGGCGTACAACCCGAGTTGACCCAGCAAGAGCGTCGCCGCGAACGCCACGCCGGCGATGGACGCGAGCAGCTTGCCGCGATCGTAGGCCAGGGATTTCAGCGCGATGTGTCGCATGCGGGGCGGGAGCCTAACCTCAGAGCGGCGCCAAAGAAAATCGACCTGGCGTTTTCGTACGCCAGGCCAGTAGCAGGCTCGGCTGGTCCAGCGAAAACCAGCGCCCGAGCCGTGGTCCCATGTCACCTGGTTGGGCGACTGGCGGGGTGGACGGCGAGCGCCGGGGTCAGGAGCCCAAACTCAGGCGCAGCTAGTCAATAGCTGCCCCGCGGAAATACATTAGCGAGGACCTGCGTGGGTCATGCCCTCAGCGAGGCTGCAGCGCGGCGACATCGAGGAGCTACATTGAGGTGCTACATCAACGGAAGCCGGAGCCGGCCCGGGGTCATTCAACTCGTGCTACCTGGCCGGCCCGTCGAGGCGCCGGCTCCAGTCCTCTATCTCGCGCTGCTGCAGGCGGCGTTCGATGACTTTGCGCCACGACGCGACCAGCGGCAGCTGCAGGGCGGGCTCCAACATCTCAGGCGCCAGCTCGCGCCCGAACAGCAGCGCGCTGAGACGACTCAGGGGCCAGGTCGGGTGGGGGCGCGCGGTGAGCTCAATTCGATCCCCCACGGTAACACTGCCTGCGCTCAGCACGCGATAGTACCAGCCCGTGCGCCCCGTGGTTTGAACACGCGGCGCCATGTCCTCCACCCCAAACCGCTCGTTCAGCTTCCAACACGGCTGCCTGCCTTGGCTCACTTCCAACACCGCGCCGCCCAAGTTGAAGCGATCTCCCAGACACACCCGGGTCTCATCCAGCCCCAGGGTGCTGATGTTTTCACCAAACGCTCCAGGGCGTCGCAGCACGGGCAACGGACCCAGCTCAGCTCGCCAGCGCGCGTAGTGCTCGAACGCGTAGTGATGCACGGCCTTGTCCGGTCCGCCGTGCACGCGCCTGTCGCCCTGCTCGTCGCCGTCGAAGCCGAGCTCGCCGAGGTACACGCTGCCAGTGCGCGGCTGCTTGTCTATCCCGCTGAAGCTGTTTGGCCGCGAGTACGGCTTGGCCCGGCCTGTCAGCAGCGCATCCACGCGGACCGTGAGCGACGTCATCGCGCCGACCCTAGCACGACGCCCGGAGCGCGCAGCTGCGCGACATCCGTGGAGGGCCAAGCAGCGTGTCGCCGTCTACTGGCGCACCGACTCGCGGACGAGGTCGGCGAGGCGCTCGGCGTGCACATGAGCATGCACGAGACGAACAGCGCCGGGCGCGGCGTCGACGGCGTCGACGCCTTGAAGGCCGTGCAGGCGCGAGCACACAAGTAGCGCGCGCCGCGAGCGCTGGGATACGATCTCGAGGTGCAGCACTGTCTCGCGGGCTTCTTTCCGCCACCCGCGATCTCGGCGGTCATCATCTTCGCGCTCACGTACCTGATCCTCATCGGACAGAAGCTGCCGTTCGTACAACTCGACCGGCCATCGGGGGCGACCATCGGCGCCGTCTTGATGATCGCCCTCGGCGTGATGACACCAACGGAGGCCTACCGAGACGCGGTGGATCACGCCACGCTCGTGCTGCTCCTCGGCATGATGATCATCGCGGGCTACCTCGCCGAAGCCGGCTTCTTCCGCTGGGCGAGCCATCGAGTGATCCGCAGCGCAGGCACACCGCGCCGGCTGCTCATCGGGCTCACCATCGTGTGCGCGATGCTGTCCGCGCTGGTCGTGAACGACACGGTCTGCCTGATGGTCACGCCGCTCGTCGTGCGGCTGATCGACGACGCAGAGCTTCCGCCGCTGCCGTTCCTGTTGGCCGTCGCGTTCGGCGCAAACGCGGGCTCCGCCGCGACGCCCACGGGCAATCCACAGAACATGATCATCGTGACGCTCTCGGGGATCCCATACACGGACTTCGTGGCCTCGCTCCTGCCGGCGGCGATGGCCGCGACGGCGGTCGTGCTGGGCTTGCTGCTGCTGTTGTTTCGCAAGGAGCTAGACGGCGCGCGACTGAGTCAGGTGCGGCTCGACCCACCCCCGCTCGATCGCCCGCTCCTCGTGAAGGGGCTCGTCGCGCTCTTAGGCGTCGTCGTGGGCTTTCTCGCTGGCTTCGATCTCGCGTTCACGGCGCTCGCCGGGGGCGCATTTCTGATGCTCGTCGCCCGACGTGCTCCGCGGCGCGTGCTCCTGCGCGTGGACTGGCTGCTGCTGCTGTTCTTCGCGGCGCTGTTCGTCGTGGTCCATGGCGTTGGCACGACCGGGCTGCTGGAGCGGGCCTTCGCGCGTGTGGCTCCGTTCGCCACGGGCAGCCCGCTCAGGGAGGCGAGCGTGCTCGCGACCAGCAGCGTCGTGGGCTCCAACCTGTTCTCCAACGTGCCGTTCGTGATGCTGGCGGCGCGCTTCATCCCCTCGTTCACAGATCCAACCCTCGCGTGGAAGGTGCTGGCGCTCAGCTCAACCCTCGCCGGCAATCTCACCCTCGTCGGCTCCGTGGCGAACCTGATCGTCTTCGAGGCCGCCGGCGCGAAGGGTCACGTCTCGTTCAGCCGCTTCCTGCGCTACGGCCTGCCGATCACCGCGCTGAGCTGTGCGACGGGCGTGGCTGTGCTGCTCCTGCTTCGCTGACGCCTTAGAGCGCGCCAAGGAAAATCCGCTTGAAGAGCTAGCGACTTCAGGGCCGCACGACGATCAGGTTCAGGAACCGTGGACCCAACGCCGCGTTGAAATCACCCTGTGAGACGCAGACGCTGAACTCGTAGATCCCCGCCGCCAACCCGGTCAGGGTGTAGTCCACCGGAACCAGGTGAGCGGCGGTCCCGTACTGACCGGGAGGCGCGAAGTTGACCGTCGCCGGGAAGGGCGTGATGAAGCTCGTGCCGCCGTTCGGGCGGTAACACAGCCCCAGCTTCAGGTTGACGTCACCCCCGTAATCCACCGTTCGCACCTGCACCCAACCGTTGGCCGTCACGGCCTCGCCCGGCCCCACCTTGATGATCGGGGGGGCCGACGGGAAACCGGCACTGAACGGGAGCGGTTCATCGGAGACGCCCTGGCCCGGGAAGTGATCTTGATCGTCGCGCAGCCAGTAGAGATTCACGACACCGCTCGGACCCTGGGGGCCCTGGGCGCCGGTCGAGCCAGTGGCTCCTGGGGGACCTGCAGCTCCTGGGGGACCTGCAGCTCCCGTGGCACCCGTCGATCCTACTGGACCCGCCGGACCTTGGGCGCCCGTAGCACCCGTCGCACCGGCGGGGCCGGCGGGACCGGGCGGACCCTGGGCGCCTGTCGAGCCGGTGGCACCCGCAGGACCCTGAGGACCGGTAGCTCCAATCGGGCCCCGGGCACCGGCAGCGCCGGTCGCACCGACTGGGCCCTGCGGACCCGCAGCGCCGGTCGCACCAACTGGGCCCTGCGGACCCGCAGCGCCGGTCGCACCAACTGGGCCCTGGGGGCCCGTGTCACCCATCGGGCCCTGGGGACCCGTGTCGCCCATCGGGCCCTGGGGACCCGTGTCGCCCATCGGGCCCTGGGGACCAACCAGACCGCTGGCCGGACCAACCCACTGGCCCGTGTCGTCGATCACGAGCTGGCCGCCCACGCTGACCGACATCGGCGTGATATTCCCCGTCACATTTCCGCACGTCAATGCGTAAGGCACGCTGAGCAGCGGCTCACGGGGCGTCATCTCGCTGTCGCCGTCGATGGCCACCCCCAGATAACGAGCACCGCCGGGAAACAGCACGTCGGGGTCCATCTCGGTGACGCTACCTAGCACGACCGAGAAGTAACCATCCTCGACCGCTACCGTCTGGGTCTCGGTCCACAGCAAATCGTTGCCATCCGCCGAGCCATAGACCGAAAACACGAACGTCAACGATTCACTGACTGGTGCCCCGTGGTCGTCAAACAGCCGCCCTTGGTGCGTAAGGAACGGCGGCGCGGCCAGCGCATCCGCAGAGAAAGCCACACCCGCGGCCACCATGGCGACCGCCCCCAGTACTGCTCCCAATCTATGCTTCATCGCTCGCCGCCTTGTCATTGGGTCGCTCCGACCAGCCCCGCATGAACCCGGAACCTGGAGCTTGTCTGAACACCGTTGCCCACCGCACCGGTCGTGCCGACGAGCTTGAATCGTGGACTCTTCATCAGGTTGCCTCCGGGCACCAGCGCGCTGCCGCTCTGGCCCGGGGTGGGCGCGACGCCCCCGCCCCCAGCGACTCCGCCGCTCCCACCGGCCGCGCCGGCACCGGCCGCGCCAGCACCGGCCGCGCCAGCAGCACCCCCGGCTCCACCAGCACCGGCGGTTCCGCCCGAGCCGCTGTCGACATCCAGCCCGCCGTCGCCGTTTTGTGCGCCGCCGACCGCCTGGTTTCTCTTGTGCCCGTCTTCGCTGTCACAGGCAGGGAGGCCCGTCGCGAGGGTGAGCAGGAGCAGGCCCCACGCGCGGTGGCCACCAAGCAGCCGCCCCCAACGAGATGCCTGAGCGAGGTGTGGCTGTGTACCCGACACCACGCCATTCTGACGAACACTGGTCTCGCGTCAAGCAGCGTGCGAATTCCCGGCGAACCCGCGGGCACGGCCGCCTCAGCTGGTTCACGGCTCGTGGGGGGGGGTGGGGGTGGTGAGCTAAGAGACCCTTGTAGGCGATTGCCCGCGACCTTGGCGAACCGCGCGAGACGCCGCTCGTAGGTGCCGTCCCCTCGCCCGGCCCAGGCGTCGGAATACATTTCCCGTGAAGAAATGCTGGGCAGAGTGCCCGGCTGTGCACCCTCGCAGCGCGAGGGCGTGTGCCATGTAGCTCTCCCCCACGCCTGACTGCCCGACGAGCAGGACATTCTCGGCGCTTGACAGCCCGATCTCGCGGAGCGAGCGTGCGGGCGCATGCTGGGGGTGCGAGGGTGGGTGGTAGCTACGTTGCTGGTTGGGCTGTGCTGCCCGCTGCGGGCCGCCGCGCAAGGGGGCCTGGCGAACCGCGAGGCAACGGCGCAACCAGACAACCCGGTGCGGGAAGGGTTTACCCTGGAGCTTGGGGTTGGGGCGGCGGTGACCTTCGTGTCGACGACGTACTCCACGGGTTGCTTCTCCACGACCGGCGATTGCGCCACTGAAGGAGACGTAACAGAGACCGAGAGCTTCGGCGGCTTCGCGCCGCTCTCGGTGGGGATCGGAGGCTTTCTTTCCAAGCGCGTTGCCCTCGAGTTCCGCGTGGCAGGAACGTCCTATTTCGAGCGGGAGGAGAACTGGGTACACGCCTTCGCTGGCCCAGCCATTCAGGTTTGGCCCGGGGATCGCGTGATGCTGGGTGCAGGCGTCGGCGCCGGCACGTTCGGGGAAAACCCCTTGCTGTCGCGACGGGGTGCGCTCACTAGCCGCGCATATTCAGGGGTCGCGCTGTCCTTGCGTGGTGGATACGCGTTTCTCACCAATCGGGATCACGCGCTGCGCTGCAGCTTGGAATTCCTTCCGGGCTTCTACGACAATCGCCGAGTCGTCGGGTCCGCGCTCAGCCTCGAGTGGCAGCTGCTCTGAGGCCGAGGACCTCGACCTAGGAGCGTCGCGGGTGTCGGAGCCATGATGGTCGTCGCCTTCCCGCGCCACCTCGACGCATGCACGCATACGACCACCCCCGCCCCGCAAACTATGAAGGACTAATCAGCTCTCCCCCCAACGCAGGGTCAGCGTCGCGAACACCGAGCGCGGCGGCCCAGGGTTGAAGTGCCGTACAGGCTCCAAGCTGGGCGTCGCCTGCGCCCGAAAATCCGAGGGGTAATTGTACTCGCCTAGCCTGTAATGCGAGTCCAAGACGTTGTTCACCTCCAGGCCGACCTCCACGCTCTTCCAGCCCACGCTCGCTGCGGCGTCCAGCGTCGCGATCGGATCGCTCAGCTCGTCGTGCGGCAACGGGCGCGGCGCGACGTAGGTAAACCCGAGTGATCCCGTGGCGCTCAGCGCTGCCCCGCCAAAGCGCAGCGGGAGGTCACCGAACAGCGCGGCGTCGGCTCGCGCCACGCTAGGCGGCACGTAGGGGATCGGGAGCTGAGTGTCATCGAACACCGAGCGCACCAGCGTGAGGCTGCTGCTCACGTCAAACCAGTCGCCGGTGGCGCGGAGCGCGCCGACCCAGCCGGTGCGGGTCGTGCCGGGCACCAGCGTGTCCCGCCCCGCCGTCTCGTCGAACACGTACTCACGCTCGACTTCCGTTTGGAAGAAGATGGAGCGCGCGACGAGCGCCACGTCGCCCAGCTGGCGCGCGAACACCACAGCGCCTTCATAGGCCGTCAGGCTCGAAAACGGCGCCTCAGCATCTTGACCCACCAGCTCCGGGTCGATGGCGCGCACGCCGCGGCCCCACGCTGTTGACAGCGAGAAGCCCTCGAACGGCCCAAACACGGCCAGCGCGCGCGGTAGCAACGTCGAGCCCGAGGTGGTGTCGCGCTGGCCGGGCAATCGATACGCCCCGTCAGGCTGCTGGGAGAAGCAACCAGCGTCTCCATCTACACCATTTCCCGGAGGCAATACCGGTTCACCGACGGCGCAGCGATTCAACACATCGTAGGTGACCAGCTCGCCGCGCAGCCCTCCCTTCAGGTTGAGCCAGGGAGCCGGCTTCAGCGAACTGTCAGCGTAGACCGCCACGTTGGCGGTGCGCGCTTCCAGGTCAAGCTCCTTGGCGTAGGGCACCGCGTTGGACACCTGCACGCGCTCCACAGCGCCGGTCGAGCTGTCACCACGAGCAAAGTAGCCCAGCTCGAACTCCTGACGCTGGCCGAGCGCTGTAGTGTGCCAGCGCGCCGAGCCTCGCGCACCGAGGGTCGCGACGTCCGCCTGGACCGCGAGGCGATCGCCGCGCTGCCCATGAGGCCGCTGCCAAGGTTGCTGTGGATCCGACACAAAGCCGGTGAAGTTCTCCTTTAGCCGCGTGGAGCTGTCCACCACGAACACCTGCTGCTTGAACAGCGTGCCCCCTGACTTCTGCTCCACATCACTGGAGATGCTGAAGCGAGACGCCTGGCCGCCTTGCCAGTCGTCATAGGTGTCGAAGAACCCCTTATTTCCCGCCTGGAAATCATCCTCACGCAGGGCGCCGGCGCTCTTGTAGTCGATGGCGTAGGCTTGCCCGGTGATGCGCCACAGCCCCGTGCGGCCGATGCGCGCTTCGTACTGACCTATCCCCGACCCGCGCCGCGACGCGCGGCTCTGACCGAACCCGTCCGTTTCGTAGATCTCAGCCCCGCCGAACGTGTGGTGGCTCTCGTTACGAGGCCCCCACAGCAGCAGCAGCCGCTGGGTGTTGAAGGAACCCGCGGTGTACTTGAGGGTCAAGCCGCGCTGGTCCAAGCCCAGGCGATAGTCCGCAGAGCCTGCCACGGCGAAGTTGCCTTGCTGCGGCTCGAAGGGCCCCTGCAACACGCGCAGCTCTTCGACCAGCTCGGGGATGATGAAGTGGGTGTCGGCGTAGCCATTGGCGTGGACGTTACCGAACTGATTGATCGGGACCCCGTCGACGGTGAACTCGATGTCTTGGCCGTCCCCCGCGTCGAACCCGCGGACGAACACTTGTTGGGCGTGGCCCTCGCCGCCCTCGTTGGAGAGAAAGAACCCGGGCGCGAGCTTCAACAGCTCCCCAGCGTTGCCACGGGGCAACCTGCCCAGCTCGCCGACTCGAAAGTTGAAGTCCGAGGCGCCACGCTGGGGGGCGCGCGCCCTGCCGACCACGATGATCTCACCCTCGTCTTCAAACTGCGTGTGGTCGTGGCCGTCGCGCTCGGTGTGCCGCGGTGGAGGCGCGGCGGGCGGTTTGGTGGCCCCACCGGCTGCGCTGCTCGCGCCGGGCGCCGCGCCCGCGCCGGCGCGCCGCTTACCCGCGTCGTCGCCAGCAGCCACAGCCGCTGCAGCCGCGGCGGGCGGTCTAAAGTCAAACGGGATCTTAATCCGCGCGGCGACAACCTTGCCAGCGCGCAGCGCCGGCTCAAAGCGCCAGGCCTTGACCGCGGCTAAAGCCGCGGCGTCAAAAGCGGGCCCCGCTGACTCGTCGACGCTCGCGTCCTGCACGAGCCCGTCCACGCCGACGGTGACCAGCAGCACCACCCGAACCGCTTCGACGCGGCGCTCGCCTGCCGGGTAGTCAGCCGCCACCCCCTGAACCAACTTGGGTGGCGTCAGCTCCACGGGCTGGGCAACCGAGGTCCCAGCCAGCGTCAACCCGACGGCCAACGCCGCCACACTTCGTCCCCAGCGTGGGCTCGAGGAGCGCCACTTTTGGCCTGGGGCAGCTGGTTTCATGCTCTGCATGGCTGTCGAATACACGCTATTCCTGCTAGTCACAAGCATTTGCAGCCCTTAGGTAATTACAAGTTAGTTGTGTTTACCCCAACGCTCGCTGAAGCGGGCGGCCGTCTCGAGCCCCTGGGTGCATCGCCAACCTGGGGCGCTAGCTGCTGGGTGTGGGCACGGCGCATACTCCCGCATGCCCAAACCACCGCTGGACGGAGTCATCTTGATCACCGGCGCGTCCTCAGGGATCGGCGCCGCGTTGGCGCGAGAGCTTGCCCCTGGCGCGAAGGCGATCATCCTGCTGGCCCGGCGCGTGGAGCGCTTGGAGGCGCTCGCCGCCGAGCTACGCGAGCTGAACCCAAGACTAACGGTGGTGGTCAAGGGCTGCGACCTGCTCGACCCAGCCGAACGCGAGGTCGCGATAGGCGCCATCGAGACACAGCTCGGTCAGGTCGATGTGCTGATCAACAACGCAGGCGTCGGCGATTTTTCGATGTTCGATCTTTCCTCATGGGAAAAAAATCAGTCCATCATCGAGCTCAACGTGACCGCGTTGACCTACCTCACCCACCGGCTATTGCCCGGCATGCTGAGCCGCGGGCGAGGCGGCGTGCTGCAGATCAGCTCTGGCTTCGGCCTGAGCTTCATGCCTGGCTTCGCGACCTACGTCGGCACGAAGCACTACGTGACGAGCTTCACCGAGTCGCTGCGCCTCGAGGTCGCGAGCCTCGGCGTCGCGGTGAGCCAGCTTTGCTCAGGGCCGGTGCGCACCGAGTTCGAAGCGCGCGCTGCTGACTTTGCCGCGCCAAAGATCCCGAGCTGGATCAGCATCAGCGCCGAACACTGCGCGCGCGCAGCCGTGCGAGGCTTTCGTCGCGGGCGCGCCATCATCGTGCCTGGCGTCCTGATGAAGTTGGCCACGGCGCTGGGCAGCCTGACCCCGCGCGCTGTGCTGCGGCTGTGCTATTCGCCCATCGCCAAGTGGATGCGCAAGCTGCAGCATGCAGCGCTGCAAAGGCACAATCCCACGTGATCTCAGTCGGTTATCGGCCGCACCGGGACTGCAATAATCGGACAGCGCGCGGTTCCAAAACCCACTTGGCAGCTTGAGGCTTGGAGGATAGCGCTAGCATCGGACGCGTGCCCGATTCTTCCCACAACCTGAGCGAGCAGTTTCGGGCGCGGCGCGTCCTGAAGCCCTCCGCCACCACAGAGGTGCTGGACACGCGAGCCCACACCCCTGGGCCACTGCTGGAGCCCGACGCCAACAGCTGGCTCGACCGGCGCTACCGGGTCGGGCGGCTGCTCGGCAAAGGCGCGATGGGTGAGGTGCGGCTGTGCCACGACTGCGTGACTGGCCGAGCCGTCGCGGTCAAGAGCATGACCCACCGCAGCGCGCGTAAGCCGGACTTGCGCGGTCGCTTCGAACGCGAGGCGCTGATCCAGGCGCAGCTGGAGCACCCGAGCATCGTCCCCGTCCACGAGATCTCCCAGACCAACTCTGGGATCCCGTACTTCGTGATGACTCGCGTGAACGGCCAGACCCTAGCGGACATCCTGCTGTCAATTCGCGACCACGACCTCGAGACAGAACATCGATTTCCGCGCAGCAAATTGCTGAGCGTGTTCGCCGCGGCGTGCAACGCCGTCGCCTTCGCCCACAGCCGCGGGGTAGTGCATCGAGATCTGAAGCCGTCGAACATCATCGTCGGCCAGTTCGGCGAGGTGTACGTGATCGACTGGGGCGTCGCGAAGATCCTGGCCACCCTAGACTCAAAGCGCTGGAGCAGCGTCGGTGTCGAGACCGAGCTGCCCGATCCCAACGACACGGGAGCTGGCGTGCAGCTTGGATCACCCGGATACATGCCGCCAGAGCAGGCGCTGGGCCGCAGCGCCGAGGTGACGCCCGCTGCAGATGTTTACGCGCTAGGCACCATCTTGTTCGAGGTGCTCACCCTCGAGCGCTTGCACCAAGGCAGCTCCACCGAGGAGCTGCTGGACTCCACCCTACGCGCCATGAATATGAGCCCCAGCGCGCGCGTACCGACCGCGCGGGTCTCGGCGCCGCTGGACGCGCTGTGCGTCAAGGCGACGGCGTTCGACGCCTGGTCACGCTACCCAGACGCTGGCTCGCTAGTCAAAGACCTGGAGCAAATCCTCCACGATGACGCCGAGCTCGAGCGGCGACGCGAGGCCGCGCAGCGGGAGCGCATCGCCGCACGGATCGCGCTTGTGGGTGACTACCCAGGTGGCGTCGAGGAGGCGCGCGCCGTCGCGCTGCGCCGACTCAACACGGCGCTGGTCCTCGACCCAGATCAGCCGGAGGCGACCGAGACCATGCTGGCGCTGCTGATGGCGCCCGCCCACGACGTGCCGCCAGCGGTGGTTGATCAGGTAACGCGAGCGCAGGCTCGCCAGCGGCGGCTCAGCGCGCGGCGCGCCGTCCCCATCTTCATGCTGAGCGTCTCGGCGCTGTTGATGTGGTTGGCGACTGGGGTGAAGGAGGGCTGGGTGCTCATCCCTTCGAGTTGCCTGATGATCCTCACCGCCTTTTACATCTGGCTCGCTGGGGAGCGCGGCTGGCAAAGCCGCCTGCACTCCGCGGTCAGCGTGGCGCTGGTCGCGCTGCTCGCGTGTAGCTTCGCGTTGTTCGTCGGCCCGCTGCTGTTCGTGCCGACGTTGCTGGTCGCCTTGGCCTTCGTGTCCACGGTGAACGCGCGCTCCAGCGCAGGCGGCCGCATGCTGCTGGCCGGGATGGCCTGCCTCACCCTAGCGCTGACCATCGGCGCCGGCCAACTAGGCTACTTGCCGGTCAGCCATGAGTTCACCGGTGACGCTCTTATTATCCGCTCGGAAACCTTACGCATGACTAAGCCGATCGTGCTGGGGTTCATCGCCCTCGGCAGTTTGCTGTGCCTCATGCTGCCGATGCTGCTGGTCGGACCTGCCCTCGATGGCATCGTCGAGGTAGAGCGCCAGCTGCTCGTGCGCTTGTGGCGACTCCGCGCGCTGGTGCCCGAGCGCAGCGCCACGGGCAAGCCGCCCGCTGCCGCCAGCGGGCGGCCGCGGATCGCCGAGCAGGTGACGCTGCCTAGTGATCCACCCAGCTTACGCTGAGCGCCCTAGGGGTGAAACAACTCATAGGTCTCGATGTGCTCTGCTACGTCCGCCGGCCGGAAGTAGTACGGGAAGCTCTCGTTGCGCAGCCACATCTGCAGCAGATCTTCGTAGTGGGGCGAGTCGGGGTCGTCTGACTGCCCGCCGGGGAGCGCGTTGCGGCTGACGATGCCGTCAGGCCTAAGCTCGGCCACGAAGCGCATCTGCGGGCCGCTACCGTACACGAAATTCGTCGGGTTGCCGCCTTGAGCGGCGACGTCCACGGTGTAGTTGCTTCCTCCGCGCGGATACGGTCCGCGGGTGATGAACGCGGTCCCCGAGAACAGGCCGAACAGGTCGGCCATCTTCATGCCGTGCTTCTGCCCCCAGCGCCAGGTCGACATGTCCGCCGAGGCGAAGCCAGCGCTCGACTCCAGGTAGGCCAGTGCCTCCGCTAGGCTCGTGAGCATCAACTCGTCTTTGGTCTCCACCACGTCGGTGGTCGTCACGTCGTCGAACAGCTTCGCGCCGGTGGCCGCCTGGTCAGGCTGCTCGAGCAAATAGAACAGCGCCCGCGCTTTGTCCGTAGACCCCAAGCTCGCGCCGTACTGCTTGAGATCGTCATCCAGCACGCGGTTTCGGAAGCGCGGTAGCCAGTTGAAGAAGATCGTGGTGGCGATGCTCTCGCTGATCTCGTCCGCCGTCGGACCGCCGTCCTTGCGGTACTCGGCGTCGACGCCGCTCGGCGTCGTCAGCTTCCAAGCGCTGATGCGATCGAGGGCAGGCTGGAGCTTGAGGTCGGTCACCAGCGCGGGCAGCGCCGTGGCAGCGGCGAGCAAGAACTCGCGCATGCGCTCGGCTTCCAGGCTCTTGGTGTCCGCTTGCAGCGCTTCCATGTCGTCCATGGTGAACTTCTTGCCGCTGGCGATGCCTTCCTCGATCAGCTCTTGAATTCGAGCCGCACGGAAACCAATAGCGCGCTCCGCCACCAAGTACTGCGGGTCGTTGGTGGGGTCGTTGTCTTGCAGCGTGCCGGCCACGTCGTTGTTGGCCGTGACCAACCAACCGTTGTCGCGGTTCTTAGCCTGGGGCACCTGATCGGCCGGAACGAAGCCCACCCACTCACACGCGCCGGTGCCGTCCATGGGCTTATAAGGGGCGCAGGCTCCCGTCACGCTCTTACGGATTGGGATCAACGCGTGGGGGAAGTAGCCGGTGTTTCCCTGGGTATCCGCGCCGTTCCAGTTCTGTGCCAGCACCGCCATGTTCGTCAGCGCGCTCATCCAGTCGTCGATGCTCGACGCGCCGAGCAAGGCGACCAAGCCATCCACTTCGTTGTCGAGCAAGCGGCCCGTCCAGCGGATGCTCAGCGCCTTACCGTCCTTCTTGGTGCCGTCCAGGATCGGTCCGTGGTGCGGCACGTACTCAACGACCTGCTTTTCAACCGGGGCGTCGGCGCCCGGGCCGAGCTTGAAGGTCTGCTCGTAGCGCTTGATCGGCACGTATTCGCCGTTGAACAGCACGGCGTCGCCGGCCTCGTTCAGGGTCTCAACGAACACGTCGGTGACGTCCCAGCCCACGACGGTGCCGCCCCAAGCCACGTGCTCCGAGTGACCCAACACCACCCCCGCGACCCCCGCCACGCTGATGCCGATGGCGCTGCTGCCGCTGTCGCCGCCGTACAGCCGCGTGTCCAGCTGGGCGTGGTGAAACTGAGAAGGCTGCACGAACGCCAAATGCGGATCGTTAGCGACCAGCGGATAACCGCTCTTGGTGTGTTCGCCAGAGATCACCCAGTTGTTGGAGCCGATAGAGTCGCGCTCAATCCCACCCCCAAGCAAGGGTGATGGGTTGTGCTTCAGCTTCAAGCCTCGCAGCCCCGCTTGGGCCGCGGCGTACGCCGCGCGATGCGCCGGGAGCTTAGGGTTCAAGCTCAGCAGATCCGGGGTCGCCCCGGGCCGCTTGAGTTGTTTCTGCGAGGCAAACCACTCCGGGACGATCACCGTCGGCGCGCTAGGCTGAAAGCGCACCGTGTCGGCGAACACGTCGGCTGGCAGCTGCTGGATCAAGTCGCCGATGTACAGGTCGAAGTCGCCGCCGCCGTCGGTCAGTTGCCACTCCATCACCCGCGCCACGGCGATGGTGTCACGGGGCGTCCAGTCCCCGATGTCTGTTGCCTTGACGTCTTTGAGCAGGGGGGTGGTGTAGCTGGGCGGCAGCACGTGCTCACCGGCTCGCAGTTCCGCGAGGTAAGCATTCACGCCGTCGGAGTAGGCTTGCAGCAAATCTACCGTCTCGGCGGGCAGCGCGCGCACCACCGCGTCTGCGACCTGCTCACCGTCGGCCGTCATGAACGTCGCGCGGAACATCGGGTCGAAGGCCATGCCCACGCTGCCCAGGTACTCTGTGATGCGCCCCTGACCGAGCATCCGGAACGCGTCCATCAAGAACAGCCGGTCGCGCGCGTGCACGTAGCCGTTGGCGTAGATCATGTCTCGCTGATTTTCCGCATAGACATGCGGCACACCGAACTCGTCGGTGATGATCTCGACTTGGCGCGAGAGCCCCGCTCGGGCGACGTCGACGTCAGGCGCGCGCACCGCGGCGAACGGTGACCCAGCGGGCGGGCCGCTCAAGTCCTCGCCTCCGGCGACCTCGTCCTCCCCACAGCCCACCAGGCCGGCCACTAGGGCGCACTGGGCCAGGGTGAGCGCGAGGCTGGAGAGCCGGCGGGTGAACGACGAACGACGACGACGGGGGGAAGGCAAGGCTCGCTGCATAGCCGCATGCCTAACACATAGCGCCCTCCGGGAGCACGCTGCTCGACGCGCCAGCGCGCCAGGCTGCCGCGGGGATGACGCGGGGATGACGCGGCGTAGACAGCTCAGTCGGCAGCGATACTAGCCACGGCAGGCTCAAAGTCAGGGTCAACCTCCGTCGCTGAGAGCAGCGCCTCAACGCGCCGGCTGAACACCAGCGCCGCCACACCAAGCAACAGGCCCAGCGCCCCGAGCGCCGTGCCCCACCAAACCAGCGACGCGGTCGCCGTGGGTTGCGCCGCGAACGCCAACCACGCGCGGGCCTGGGCAAAGCTCGTCAGCAAGGCGAAACCCAAGTACGCCAGCCCCGCGCGGCGCTTCGGCCACACGCCGAACAGCGCCGCCAGCAGCAAGCTCTCGACGATCGGCTGCGCGAAGCCGGCCAGGGCGAGGCCCGCCAGCAGGTTCGCGTTGAGCCCGTGCTGAGTCGCGTGGGCAGAGACCAGCGCAGCAGCGGAGAACAAGATCAAGCCAACACCAAAGGAGCGGGCGCGGCTCCAGGAGCGCTCTGGGGCCAGCGCGCCGGCCAGCACCACGCCGAGCGCGCCCAGCAACGGCGGCCCAAACGAGGTCCTCAGGTTGAACCAAAAGCTCGGCTCAGCTTGATAAGGCGCGTTCGTGCTCGCGCTATACAACGCGCTGCCTAGGCCGCCGAGGAAGCACAACCCAAGGCTGAGCAGCCAGCGCTGACGTAGGCCACAGTTGTCGCGCCGCGCCGCCGCTTGTTTATTGCCGCGTGGCAATGCAGTCAGGTGCCCGCTGACCGCGACCCCAACCAACGCCAACAGCGCGGGCAACAGCGCGCCGCTGCGTTGCGCGCCAGCGTAGGCCGCGCCCCCGAGCAGCGGCCCGACCAAGCCGCCCAACGTCCCTGCGCCGAGCAGCGCCGCGACCGCCAGCATACGCCGCTGAAACCCCAGGCTGCTGACGACTAGCACCACCAGCACGCCCAGCTGAAAACAGCCCATCCCCAGGCGGATCGCCATCTCTGCCGTGGTCCAAGCCCCGGGGTTCAACTGGAACAGCCCCAGACCCAACAGGCATAACAGCGCGCCGACCAGCGCCGCGGCGTGGGGCCGAACCGAGACGAGGACCGCGCCCAACGCGTAGCCAGCCATCGCCAGCGCCTCGCCCGACGCCAGCGCCGTCCCGATCTGCGCTGGGGTGAAGCCCAGCTCGCTCACCTTCAGCGCGAACACCGAGCGGTGCGCGTAGTAAGCCACCCGCAGCAGCAGCGTGGCCAGGGGGATCAGGACGAACGGCAGCCAAGGCGGGGCTGGGGAGCGGGGCGACGAGCTCACCGCGCGCCCTGAGCTGAGCTGACCGCTGCCTCAACGACCGCAGGGTCTTGCTCAGCGCCCGGTCCGCGCAAAGGCGCGTCCGCGAAGTACGCGTCCAGCTCCTGCTCAGCGCGCTCACCGAAGAGGATTTCGGCGGCCTCTCTCAAGCCCGGCGCCGCGCGAATGAACTCGCGCCGCTCAACCAGGGCGATCTTCGAGCGCCTGCGCAAGAAATCTTCAAGCCGCGTCACCATCTCATGCTTTGCCGCGTGGTAAAGCTCGCAGCGGATGTACTCGGTGCCCCGGATCAGCACCTCCGCCATGCTTGGATCCCGGCGGATGTCCTCCAGCAGCCCCAGGGCGCGCCCAGCGTAGCGCCGCCACAGCCGGGTGCTCAGCGCCTCAGAAGACTCAGGTGACGTCAGCTCATCTAGGCCCATCAGCCGCGCCTGATGAAAGTACTCGTCACGGAACTCGTCGGCTGGCTCGCCGTACCAACGAAACCCCGCGTAGGGCAGCTCCACCCCCAAACCCACCAGCGCCGCGGCGACTTCATCGCCCACGTTCAGGCAGTCGGTGAGCTTGCCGCCGTAGATGCTCACGTGAGCGTCGGCGCTGTCCACCTCGATCTCGTGTTTCCGCGAGAGCGACGTCCAGTCGCCGTGCTCAGATTGACTGTCCGCCTTCACCACCAGCGGCCGCACCCCGCAGCGCTCGGCGATGATGTCTGCCTCGGTCAGCGGCTGCGGCAATTTCAGGCGCTTGTTGATGTTCTCCAACACAAAGCGCCGGTCCTCGGGCGTCACCGTCGCGGGCAGCTGCTCCACCCGAGTGTCCGTGGTCCCGATGCAGCTCTTGTTGCCCATGGGGATCACGAAGAACAGCCGGCCGTCATCGGCGAAGAACGTGAGCACGCGCTGGGACTCGCTGATGCGAGCCGTCAGCAGGTGGATCCCCTTGGAAAAGACGTGGCGGTGCGTCGAGCGCACGTGGGTGCGCTGGTTGTGGTCGTCGGCGTACGGCCCGCAGGCGTTGACCAACGTCTTGGAGCGGATCACGAACTCACGGCCGCTCAGCGCGTCGCGAGCCGTGGTGTGCCACAACCCGTCTCGCCGTAGGCTGCTCAGAGACTCGACGTAGTTGGCCACGATGCCGCCGTGGTCCAATGCCTCGCGGATGAACTTGAACACGAAGCGCGCGTCATTATCCACCAAGTAGGCGTCAGAGTATTCCACCCCCCCCACGCTATTCTCTGCGGAAACTTGCGGCTCATCCCGCTGTATCTCGGCCCGGCTCAGCAGCCGCGGGCGCCGGGTGAAGAAGCTGCCCATGAGCCAGTAGAGCCAAGTGCCAAACCAGACCATCCAGCGTGGCTTGCGAAAGCCCGGCTCCAGAGAGGTAAAGAAGCGCACTTCGCGCACCGTGGACGGGTAGCTGCGCAGCAGGTGGTTGCGGGAGTTGCACAGCTTGCGCACCAAGCCGAACTCGAAGCCTTCCAGGTACTTGATGCCGCCCCAGATCAGGTTCGAGGACTCCTGGCTGGTCTGGCCCGCGAAGTCGCCGCGATCGATCAGCGCGACCTGAGCGCCTTGGCTGGTCAACGCCGACGCGCTCACCGCGCCGTTGATGCCGCCGCCGACGATCAGCACGTCGAACACCCGATCGTCGAGGCGCTCGATGTTGTTGTTCCGAAGTTGCATGGGCAAGGCCGCGCAGAGTTAGCGAACCCGCCTAAAGCAAGCAAGGAGCAGGGGGTGGGTTCCCGGCTGGCGCTACAGCAGCCGCTGAAAAGCCAGGCACCGCGCTGGGCTGAGCCGAGCCATGAGCCCCACCTCCTGCGTCGGTCGGTCGGCCCGCAAATGCGGCACTAAGTCGCCCAAAAATCTGCTCCAACCCAAGCGAATTTGCCTAGCGTGGCGCGCGTCTTGGTGTAGGTGTGGGTCCCATCTCGACACACACCCGCGCAGTCACGCGCGAGTCGAACAAGGATCATTTCATACCATGCGGATTCATCAACTAGTTCTCGGTAGCGTGTTCGCGGCATCTGTCTTCGGTCTCTCCGGTTGCGCCAGCAACGTTGAGGAGCCGGGGGACGAGCAGGTCAGCGACCACAGCGCGGCCCTCAGCGGCGACCAGTCCACGTTCTACAGCGTGCGCCAAGACACCCGCCGCTGCGTGTCCCCGCTGTGTGGCGGCGTGTGGGTCAGCCGCGTGAACCGCGCGAACACCAAGTGCGCTGACAACACGTGGGCCCGCGAGTGCTACGTGGCCGACGCCGATCTGAGCGCGCTCGGGCTGCCTGAGCCCCAGGCCAGCGACCTCCAGAGCGTGGTGCGCGACGGCCGCGTGATCTTGCGCGGCGAGATCGTCAAGCGGAAATTCAACGGCTTCGGCAAGCTCGGCGTGTTCGAAGCCAGCGAGGTCTGGGAGCCCGCGACCAGCGCCGAGCCGCGCGGCAACTTCTTCCGCGTGACCAACACCGGCGTGCGCTGCATCACCTACCCCTGCCCCACTTTCCACGAAGCAAAGCTTAATCGCCGTGCTGAGCGCGACCTGGCCTCTCTGGACCTCAGCCAAATCGGCGCCAGCGACGACGCGATCAGCGACGCTTACCAGGCCACCACCACGCCGGACGGCGTCTTGGTCGCCGGCACCCACTACACCGAGAAGGGCCCTGCTGGGAAGATGAAGGGCCTGGAGGCCGCGCAGTTTTACCGCAAGGTAACGCCGCGCGCTGTAGCGGCTGCCTGCGTCGTCACGGGTTGCTCGGGCCAGCTGTGCGCCGACTCAGCGATCTTCACCACCTGCGAGTGGCGCGACGAGTACGCCTGCTACCAATACGCGAGCTGCGAGCGTCAAAAAGACGGCGTGTGCGGCTGGGCTCAGACCGGCGAACTGTTCGAGTGCCTGGACGGCGCTAGCAACTGATCCCGCCGCGGCTCTCGTCGTGAGCAAGCGGCTCGCCAGAGCCAACGCAGAGCCAACGCAGAGCCAACGCAGAGCGGCGCGTCGAGAGGCGCGCCGTGTTGCGTTTGTGCGCTATCAACACCCGGCTGCTGCCCACCACCACCGGCGCGTTGGCCAGGCGAAAGCGCTGGAACGCTAGCCCCGAGGAACCGCCCAGGGCTTCGTCGAGCTTGGTCTGCACGGCCAACGTCGGCACGCTGTTCAGGCGCAGGGTGCCGAGCTGCGGCGCTTCTTCTCCCGCGTAGGCGCCGTCGCGCACGATGCGCGCCCGGAGTACGAAGCGGCCACGGAAGGCTGCCGGTTCGAGGCTGCTTGAGCTCGGCGCGCGCAAGAAGGAGGCGGCGGTGGTCGGGTTGAACACGAACTGCAGGTAGCCGCTGCGCAACAGATCGTTGGTGTCATCGACCACGTCGTCGAACGCGCTGTAAGTCAGGCTCATGCTGCCGTCGGGCCCGGTGGCGAAGCCGCTCGCGTACTCCCAGGCGATGCGCGCGGGGGGCGCCAGGCTGCCCAGGGGAGGCGGATCTCCGACGTCGCTCGACCCCTGCACGTTGACGCGCACGGCGAAGGTGCCTTCTGGCCAGGAAGGCAGCGGGCTCTGAGGCCCGAGGTCGAACACCAAGAAGAACTGATCGGCCAACGTCGCGCCGCTGCCGAAGGGGTAGTAGCCGTCCCGCGCGTTGGCATTGGTTGCCGCATGGAATGTGTAGTCGAGGTTGCAGTCGAGGCTCGCCAGCTCAACCAGCGCGCCGTTGAGCACCGTGAGCTGCTTCGACGTCTCGAAGACCAACGCTTGCTTCTGACCCGGCGGCGGGCCGCTGGTCTCCACCCGCGTCCCCGCGCGCAGATCGAAGGTGAGCTCGGGGCCTGCGGCCACGCCCAGGGCCGTGAAGCTCACGTCGGCGACGGCGGGCGTCGCGGGGTGCAGCTCGGCGCCGACCATCTGCAGAAACGTTACTAGGCCCTTGCTGGGGACCTGATTGACCTGGAACAGCAGCTGCTCGCTGAGGAACGCGAACAACTCGGCCAGGGTGACCCCAGGATCGCTGGGGTTGAGATCCGTCCACTCAGGGGTTGCCGTCGGGATCCGCCGACGGATCTCCGTGACCAGCTCGTTGAAGGTGCGGTTATCCAGGTTGGGGGGTACGAGGGGCATCGATCAGCCTCCCTGCAGGTAGAAAGGACGGGGTTGCCTCCCCCCGCTCCGGCGGCACCCAACCACTGCCCACTCTGAAGTGCTTCCGTGCGACACCGGGCTGCCGGCGGGTGCCCCCTCCCGGCGCCGGTGCGTCTCGCTCCGCTCGCGCACGCGGGCGGAGGGGGTTACCCAGTGGGTCCAAGTGGCGCTTTGTCTTGGTGGCTTGGGTCACTGCGGGTGTGGACAACTGCAGCACGCCGTGCGCCGTGTAGCTGTCAGTACACGATGGTACTCAGCGCACGGGGGCTGCCGCGCTTTGAGTGGACGCGCACAGGTCGCGCCGCGCGGAATTACGAGAGCAGCTCCACGTCGGGCGCGCGTCACGCCCTCTGCGCGCTGACTGTCGCGCGGCAGCCCCCGCGCGCTGGAGGTCCATGTCCAAGTACACAGCTCGTCAGTCAGCCAAACGCCGTCAGTTGCTTGAGGCCCGTGCCCACGGTATGCGGCGTGCCCTGTCCCCTGCGGAAGCGCGGCTGTGGCAGGCCATCCGGGCGCGGCAGCTCGGCGTCGAGTTTCGGCGCCAGGTGGTCCTCGCGGACCGCTACATCGCCGACTTCCTCGCCCAAGAGGCGCGCCTGGTGGTGGAGGTCGACGGCGCGCAGCACGCTCACACGCGCTCGGCTGACGCCAAGCGCGACCGCGTCTTGCTCAAGCTTGGCTACCGCACGCTGCGCTTCGCGGGCAAGGACGTGCATCGCAACCTGGAGGGCGTGCTTGAGCGCCTCCGCGCGGCTCTAAGGGCCTGATCAAACGCGGCGGAGCCTCCACGAGCTGCTTCATAACGCGAGTGCCAATGCTCCAGGCGCCTGGGGGATCCTGCGGACGTGAGCCAAGCACCTGAAGTTCCGGTCCCGAAGGACTGGCATGACGTGGCCAAGAGCGGACTCGTCCACGCCGTCGCCTTGGCGCGGCTCGCCCTGCTGCAAGTACTGTCCGGATTCGAGAACGGACGAAACCCGCGCGCTCGCCTGCTCTCCGAGGTCGAGCGACTCGGCCACCGCGTCCGAGAACTTGAGACCGAGCTCGCGATCAAGGATCGGAGAACGGCCAAGCTCGCGCCCCCGAAGCGACCTCACTACTCGCCTGAAGACCGACTCCAGATCCTTCTGCTTCAAGCCGCGACAGGCTGGTCCATCGCGGCAACTGCTCGCCGATTCCTCGTCACCACTCACACGCTCGCCACTTGGAAACAGAAGCTCGACGACGCCGGAGAAGCGGCTCTCGTCCGCCTCGCTCAGCCGGTCAATCGCTTCCCAGACCAGGTGCGCCAGCTCGTCCGGGACCTCAAGCGACTCTACCCAAGCATGGGACGACAGCGCATCGCGGACGTCCTCGCGCGCACTGGCCTCGTGCTCGCCGCCTCCACTGTCCGGCGCATGCTCCACGAGGCCCCAACGGCGTCACCCGAATCCGCCCCCCAGTCCCGCGTCACGACGCAGACGCTGGCGGAGGTCACTGACACGGCGAGTTGCGAAGACACCGCCCAGGCGGAGCCCTCAACCCCGAAGGGAGTTACCGCACGGTACACTGATCACGTCTGGCACTGCGATCTCACCCTCGTCCCCACCGCAGCCGGCTTCTGGGTGCCCTGGCTGCCCTTCGCTGTGTGGCTTGGGTGGCCCTTCACGTACTGGGTCGTCGGGGTCGTCGACCAATTCTCCAGAGCGTCCATCAAGCTCAAGGCTTTCAAGCAGCATCCCTCGGGGCGAGACGTCCGCCGCTTCCTTGACTCCGCGATCCGAAGGGCTGGACGCGCACCCAAGCACCTCATCAGCGACCAAGGCGTCCAATTCCGCCAGGATTATCGACGCTGGTGCGCCCGAAGAGGCATCAAGCCGCGCTGGGGCGCCGTCGGTAACCACGGATCCATCGCCATCATCGAGCGCTTCTGGCGAAGTATGAAGGCCGAGTGCTGCAGATTGCTCTTGGTCCCGCTCAAGCCCCAAGCCTTCCAGGCCGAGCTCGACTGCTACGGCGCTTGGTTTCGGACCCACCGGCCTCATCAAGGCCTTGGTGGAAGGACGCCTCAGAAAACCCTCGCGGAAACTCCTCCAACGGTCCTGCGCCTTGAACCTAGAGCTAAGATGCCCATCCGCGGGGCTCCTGATAGCGTGCGAAGCGTGACCTCCGTCAAGCTGCGTGTGACTCCATTCGCGGGCAAGAGGCACTTGCCGAGCGTCGAAGTCCAAGCTGCCTGAGCCGAAGTTGAGCGACCCGTTGGTTGGGAGCGCCAGGCGAAGGTGCGTCCAGCGCTTACTGTGGCCCGCCCGAGAATCCATTCCGCTTGGAATTGGCGGAGCGGGCGCCGCTATCGGCCAGCGGGCCGGCGGCGCGTGGTTGCCGTGCGGAATTTTAGTTTGCGACAAGAAGGTCCCTGGACGGATACACCAGGCCTGCCTTGAGGGCATCGACTACGCAGCCAATCGCAAGCTCGACAAGGCCGTCGTTGCGCAACTCGCCAGCTGTAGATGGATCGCGGAAACGCAGCACGTCACCATCACTGGTGAAACCGGAACGGGAAAGACCTACCTCGCGTGTGCGCTCGCCCATCAAGTCTGTCGCAAGGGCTATCGGGCGCTCTATCGACGAATGCCGCGCCTATTCCACGAACTGACCGTCGCGCGTGCTGACGGCTCCTACACTCGTCTACTCGCGCGGTTGGCCAAGACGCACTTGCTGGTCATCGACGACTTTGGCGTGGCTCCCCTAACGGATCAACACCGCCAAGATTTGCTCGAGTTGCTGGACGACCGCTACGATGCCAGCTCGGTCGTCATCGCCGGCCAGCTGCCACCTGAGAAGTGGCACGAGTACATCGACGACCCCACCCTCGCGGACGCCATCTGCGACCGCGTGCTGCACCGAGCTCACAAGCTCAAACTCTCGGGCCCATCCAAGCGCGAGCCCGCGTCCAAGAACTGAACCCATGTCCATCAGCACCGCTTCCACCGGCAGGTGATCGCCATCCGCTGAAACCAGTGATCGCCATAGCGTTACGCGTGATCACCATGAGCGAAATGCTCACCATGTCCAAGTACACAGCTCGTCAGTCCACCAAACGCCGTGTGTTGCTTGAAGCCCGCGCCCACGGCATGCGGCACGCGCTCTCCCCTGCGGAAGCGCGCTTGTGGCAGGCCATCCGCGCTGGCAAGCTCGGCGTGCAGTTTCGGCGCCAAGTGGTGCTGGGGGACCGCTACATCGCCGACTTCTGCGCCCGAGAGGCACGGTTGGTGGTGGAGGTCGACGGCGCGCAGCACGCTCGCACGCGCTCGGCTGACGCCAAGCGAGATCGCTTCCTGTTTCAGCTTGGGTATCGCACGCTGCGTGTGCCGGCCCGGCAGGTGCACGCTGATTTGGACAGCGTGCTAGAGCTTATCCGTGGGGTACTAGACCCAAATCAAGCGCTAACGCGACGCGCTGCGGGCGCGTGAGGATAGCTTCTTTGCGGCCCAGCGGCTTGGCGCAGCTCGGTCCTGCGGCCACTGGTCGCTGGTTGACGGGATTGTAAGGTTGCTCGATCTGTTTCCGGGTGGGTAAGCGTTGACTGAATGAGCATCTCAGGACTGGGCACCAGTGCGTCAGCCTGAGCTCAAGTCACAAGCTGTCATGCACGTGTAGGAGTGCAGCGACATCCGGACGCCACGCGAGCAGGCGGAATACGCGGGTGCGGGCGTGACTCAGAATCTGCGTAGGGATCAGGGGTGTGGCTCTGAAACTGACATCAAGCAACGCGGCGGATGCGGGGTTTCGGG
>CAZKDY010000048.1:0-47085 GCA_964551615.1 uncultured Polyangiaceae bacterium | reverse complement strand
TCCGTGCGGTTACAGCTGTGCGATCAAACTACCGTCAGATCGAGATCCACACCCGCGCTCGTCCATTGCAGCAAGCGCTTCCCCGTGAAGCCTCTGCGGACCGTGATCCGCGCTATGGCGTCGATGGCGAGGAGCCCCTCATACGCGATGAACACAACACCCAATGCCGCGCGAGCCAGCTTGGCGGGGGTCTGACTGTTGAAGGCTGTTGGCAGCTCTGGGCTGAGCTTGAGGAATAGAAAAAAGACGGTCCAGAGCGCGGGGCTCCCTGGTAGCCACAACCAACCGAGCAACAGACACAGCAGCACCACCGGCGCGGTCAAGCTACGGCGTAGGTTGTCGGCGATCTTCCAGCGATCGATCGCGGACAGATCGTTGCGCACAAGCCCGCTCTCTGACGGGACCATCGGGAGCAACCAGGGGAGCAGTTGCCAATCACCTCTAAGCCAGCGATGTAGGCGTCTGGTGTACGACAAATAGGTTGTTGGGTAGTCTTCGAAGACACGGATATCCGTCGCTAGGCCCGCGCGCCCCTGAACTCCCTCGAACAGATCGTGGCTGACCAGGGAGTTCTCAGGCACGCGTCCGTGGACACTCCGCATGAAGTCGTCGACGTTGTAGATCCCCTTGCCGACGTAGATCCCTGCTCCAAACAGGTCTTGGTAGAGCTCCGAGCTGGCGTGGGTGTAGATGTCGAGACCGCTCGGTTCCGCGTAGATTCGAGAGAACGGGGTGCGACGTTGACTCGTGGGGGAGCTCTCAACCCCGGGCTGAATGACGGTGTAGCCTTCAACCACCTTGTCGCTATCGGGCGCGAAGATGGCCTGGTTCAGAGGATGGGCGAGGGTGCCCACTAGGCGCTTTGCGCAACCCATAGGGAGCTCAGTGTCACTGTCGAGGGTGATCACGAAGCGGACGTTCTTTAGGCCACGTGGATCACCGACGTAGCGCGAGTAGCTCGTCTCCTTATCTCCTCGCAACAATCGATTCAGCTCCTCCAACTTTCCGCGTTTGCGCTCCCAGCCCATGAAGCGCTGTTCTGACGGATTCCAGAGCAAGCTGCGGTGCAGCAGGTGGAACGGCGCCGGGGAGCCTGCTGCGTGTTTCGCGTTGAGCGCTTCGATCCCTCGCTCGACACGCTTCAGGAGCCGGCGCTGGTCGGTACCAGGCGCGTCGGAGCGGGAGTCTGTGTCATCGGTTAGGACGGCGAAGGCCAGCTGCGGATCGGGGTTCGACAGGTAATGCAGCTCGATCTGCTTGAGCATGCCCACCACGTCTGCCTTGCTGCCCAGCAAGGACGGGATCACCACCAGCGTGCGCGCGTCCGCCGGCAGGCCTCTCCGAAAGTCGAGCTTGGGCAGGACGCGAGGTCGAAGGAGCTTGGCGAGCGCCCGCTGCAACGCCGTCGCGGCTAGCCCGGACGCCAGGATCGTGGTCAGCGTGCCGGCCGCGAGGATGAGCCCGTAGTGCCCCGGTATTGCTGCCGTAAGGAAGTAGATCGGCGCGAGGACGGGCAGCACTGTCAGCGCGGCCAGGGAGGACAGATAGGTCGGTGTTGGATGCTTCAGCCAGAAGCGCCGCAGGCGCTCCACCCCCGAAGGAACATAGCGGAGCTGCTGCTCAAGTTGCTGCCTGCCTCCGCCGATCAGGTAGTACCCGACGTGCCTCGTGTTGCTGGAGCTTGGCTGGCTCTCGGCCAGGTCGATCGCTGCTTGAGCTACCGCCTCCTCGGACGCCTCGGTCGCCCAAGCGAGGCTCTCGACAACCTTGCGGTAGCGATCTGCCGTCTCGAAGTCCATCAAAGCGTAGACGGCCGCCGGGTCCTGGCACAGGATCGCTTCGACGCGACTTGTGGCCTCAAAGAACTCGGCCCAGTCGAGCACGTCGAGCACTCTGAGTGCGCGGATGGTCAGCTCGATGCCTGCCAGGGGCTCGGCGGCCACGGGGAGCAGCGGCGCGGATTCGGGTTGCGCGCCGCTGAACGCGGGTGAGCACGCGTCATGCTCCGGCGCGAGCACCGACAACGCGCACAGGTAGTGGATGAGGTGCTGGAGCACCGCTGAGCGCAGCAGGGTTGGGAGCGCCCAGAGCTCTGCGATGGTGAGCGGCGACACCTCTTGATAGGCGTTGACGAAGCGCTGCAGGGTAGGCACGTCGACGACCAGCGCGCAAATTTCCACAAGAGAATGCGCTAGCGCGTCGACGCGCGGCGGCCCCGGGGCGTCGTGAGCGGCCAGCTGAGGAAGTCGTTGGATGAAGCCGCGCGGCAGTTCGTCGCGGACCTGCCGTGCTGCCCGGCGGATCTTGTGGTAGTTGTCCAGGAACCACTCCGCGGCCTTGGGGGCGGCGCGCCTCCCGCTGGGCGTCCGCAGGTGGCGGAGCGCCGCCTCCAGTGAATGGATCAGCTGAGGTGATTGGAATCGAGGGGCACGCAGGCGCCGCGGGCGCTGGGCCACACGATGGATGCGCGCGAGGGCTTGGCCGCGCTCTTCCAGCGACTGATTGGCTGGAGCGGCCAGGTTCGTGGGCGCCGCGGGCGGCGCTGATGTCGATGCTGGGGGGCTCGTGGGCGCGGTTACCGTCACACGCGTCCCGGAGCGTAGCTCGCTCGGAGTGAGTCGGGCGTGGCGGCGGTCTGTTCGGTTCGCCCTAGCAGGTGCTCTGGGATGTCTTGCAGCGCCAGCAGCGGGATCGTCGAGTGCGCCAGGAGGAAGCTCGCGGTGGTCCCGAACGAGCGGGTGCTGTCACATCCTGAACCGTGGGCTGAGAGGACGACCAGATCTGCGCGCTCTCGCTCGGCCACCTCTAGCAGGCCTCGCCGCTCATTAACGTGCCGCGTGACCGAGGTGCGCACCACTGGGACCTTGTGAATGAGGTCCTTGCGCAGCTCTTCGAGGTAGTTCTTGGCGTTTTGCTCAAAGCGCTGAGCCAGCCGGCGTGCCACCTCTAGGTCGTCTCCGAGGTGCAGCGGAGTGGGTTGCGGTTCGCGCACAACGTGCGCCAATAACAGCCCTGCTCCACAGATGTTCGCGATGCGCACCGCCGCAGGGATCGCGCTTTCGGTCCGTATGGAACCGTTCAGCGGGACCATAATGCACTTGATCGACGCCCAAGGTGAAGCGTGCGTCGCTTGGACGATAAACACCGACGCACGAGCTAGGGTGAGCACGCGGAGCGCAGTGGTGCCCAGGTGACCATCACGGGAGCCCCCTTCACCCCCTCGCCCTAGGACGGTTAGTTCCGCGCAGATATCTTGCGCGATGTCAGCGATTCTTTCTGCGGGTTGTCCCTGTTCGAGCAGGACGTCGACGGGCCGCTCAAGGGCTCCTGAGACCCGCTCTTGGATGTGTTTGAGGTAGCCCTCGGCCTCACGTCGCGAGACCTCCCACATCAGGGCGTCCTGGCCACCCACCGCGGCTGGGTCTGCTGGCGCCTCCATCACGTGCAGGAGGCTGATGTTGGCCCCGAAGGCCTTGGCGATCAGGATCGCGTAGGGGATGCAGCTCTCAGCTTGCTCCGAGCGGTCGAGGCAGACCAAGATCCGGTGGTCGGTTTGGCTGGGTTGTGCCGCGTGAGCGGGTGGGGTGGAGCGCTGCATGCCCGCGCTTGAGCAGTAAGCATGCCAGCGACTGCTTGCGGTTACGCGGTCCCGATCTGCTCAGGCAAGCAAGGGCGATGATTTCTCCGGGCGTTGCCGTCGAGACATCAGAATGACGTATGTCCAATCAATTTGAACAGATCGAGGGGTCGCTCTAGCTCCTGTGGCGATGTTCATCCAGTTGGTCGAGGGTGCTGGCGAGGGAGCTCTTGAGTTTATCGGCCGCGCCGTTGATCGCCTGATCTACGCTTGCAGCCTCGCAGGTTACAGCCATCGGCTGTCGCCCCGCGATGCGCACTTCCATCATGCAACGCTTGTCGTATTGGCCGTCCTTGGCACCGTTCTCATCGCTCAGGTGGACTTCGACGCGCGTGATGCGTGTGTGAAAACGTTCTAGGGCGCTGCTGACAGTCGCCTCGACGTGAGCCACCAGGGCCTCGCGTCCTTCAATGTGCTTGTCGGTGTTGACTTGGATCTTCATGCTGTGTTTCTTGAGGGGTATGCGGTTGCAGCCGTCTGTCTGGCTTCCGCGTGGAGTAGACAGCGCGGGGTGGACCTCCACTTGAGCAAGATCCACGCCACGCCGGAGCGTTGCAGTTTACAGCACACCTCCGGGCGAACCAACGCTGTAGGTCGGCGTCCGGTCATGGGGGAGAGTCGGCACGATTCTCGCAGTCGGCGTTGTGATGCTTGGGCCGCTCCAGGATGTGCCGCGTGGAAGCGACAGCACGATCGCCACAGGTGAGATAATTCGCGACGCGCTCGCCACGGCCGCGGACGCCGGAGAAGTTGAGAAGTGATGAAGCCCGGCACCAGCGCACCGAACCTCGGCGTGGTCACTGCCGTGCGAGGTAGTGTGGTGGATGTTCGATTCGACGCCCAGCTACCCCCCGTCTACTCGCTGCTGCGGGCGGGCGGTGGGGGACACATCGTGATCGAGGTGTTGGCGCAGCGCGACCCCCTCCACGTACGCGGGATCGCGCTGACGCCGACGCAAGGTCTGGCCCGCGGAATGGCGGTGGTGGATCTGGGCGGTCCGCTCAAAGCCCCGGTGGGCAGCGGAATCCTCTCCCGGATGTTCGACGTGTTCGGCAACGTGATTGATCGCGAGGCTGCGCCCGAAGACGTGGAGTGGCGCTCTGTGCATCGCGAGCCTCCGCCCCTGGCGCGGCGCTCTACGAAGTCGGAGATCTTTGAAACCGGGATCAAAGTCATCGACGTCCTGGTGCCCCTGGAGCGGGGCGGCAAGGCGGGCCTGTTCGGTGGAGCCGGCGTCGGCAAGACGGTGCTGCTCACCGAGATGATCCACAACATGATCGGGCATCAAGACGGCGTTAGCATCTTTTGTGGGATCGGTGAGCGCTGCCGCGAAGGAGAAGAGCTCTACCGCGAGATGCAAGAGGCAGGCGTGCTCTCCAAGATGGTGATGGTGTTCGGTCAGATGAACGAGCCACCTGGCGCGCGTTTCCGTGTCGGACACGTCGCGCTGACCATGGCCGAGTACTTCCGTGATGATGAGCGCCGCGACGTGCTGCTCCTGATCGACAACATCTTTCGCTTCATCCAGGCGGGCATGGAGGTGTCTGGTCTGCTGGGGCAAATGCCTTCGCGGTTGGGGTACCAGCCGACCATGGGAACGGAGCTGGCCGGGTTGGAGGAGCGCATCGCGAACACCGACGCCGGAGCCATCACGTCGATCCAAGCCGTGTACGTGCCAGCCGACGACTTCACCGATCCCGCGGCGGTACACACCTTCTCGCATCTATCCGCGTCCATCGTGCTCTCGCGGCAACGAGCGGCCGAGGGGCTGTTCCCGGCTATCGACCCACTGCAATCCAACTCCAAGATGGCGACGCCAAGCGTGGTCGGCGAGCGGCACTACGCCCTGGCTCAAGAGATCCGGCAGACGCTGGCGCAGTACGCGGAGCTCAAAGACATCATCGCCATGCTCGGCCTTGAGCAGCTCTCGATAGCAGACCGCAAGGTTGTGGCACGCGCCCGCCGACTGGAGCGGTTCCTCTCCCAGCCCTTTTTTACGACTGAGCAGTTTACCGGGCTCAAGGGCAAGCTGGTGAGCTTGCAGGACTCACTCGATGGTTGCGAGGCGATCCTCCGCGATGAGTACGCGGACTTCCCAGAGCGCGCCCTCTACATGATCGGGGGGATCCACGAGGCAGAGCGTGGCGCGCAGCCACCCACCTCGCCGCAGCCACCCACCTCGCCGCAGCCACCCGCCTCGCCGCAGCCACCCACCGAGGCTCCTCAGAGCGCCGGTCCACCGCGATGAAGCTCAAGGTGCTGCTGCCCTTCCAGGTCTTCGTGGAGAAGACCGGCGTGTCCCGCATCGTGGCGGAGACCCACGCCGGTTCATTCGGACTATTACCGCATCGGCTGGATTGCGTCGCGCCGCTCATCCCCGGGATCCTGACCTACGAGACCGAAGCTGATGGTGAGGTCTACCTCGCCATCGACGAAGGCGTGCTGGTCAAGACCGGGCAAGACGTCCTGGTCTCGGTGCGCAGAGCGATGGGCGGCGGCGGCGACGACCAACTCTTGCGGCTGCGCGACGCGGTGGCGGACGAGTTCCTGAAGCTGGACGAGCAGGAACAAAGCGTCCGTGCGGTCATGACGAAGCTGGAGGCAGGCTTCTTTCGCCGCTTCGCGAGGCTTCAGCATGGCTGAGCAGCGGCCAGTCAAGCCATCAATGGACCGCGCGGTGGCTGTGCGGGCGCGGCGCAAGCTCCGGGCGCAGCGCGAATCCGTGCGCGGCGTTTGGTTCGGCCTCGGCATGATGGGGCTGGTAGGCTGGTCGGTGGTGCTCCCGACGCTGCTCGGGGCTGCGTTGGGGGCGTGGTTGGACGACAAGCACCCGACGCGGTTCTCGTGGACGTTGGCGCTCCTGGTGGCCGGTCTGGTGATCGGGTGCATCAACGCATGGCACTGGGTAGCTAAAGAGGACAAGGCCATGCGCAGTGAGCAGGAGGATGATCATGAGTGAAACGTCGATGTTGGTCCTGGCGTGCATCGCGGGCGTGTGGCTTGGCGCGGTGTTCTTCGGTGGCCTGTGGTGGACGTTGGGCAAGGCGCTAGCCTCCCAGCGGCCAGCGCTGTGGGTGGTCTCTAGCGCGCTCGCGCGGATGGGCTTGACGCTGGGGGGCTTTTATATCGTATCCGCGGGGCATTGGCAGCGGATGTTATTGTGCCTGCTCGGCTTCCTCGCTTCGCGCTTCGCGGTCACCAGGCTGACCCGGCCACGGACTAGCTCAGCTAAGGAGGTGGGCCATTCCGCTCAGTCCTGACCAGACCGTCTTCTGGCGCTACGGGGTTATCAACCTGAACGCCACGATCGTCTTCACCTGGGGGGTGATGCTGCTGCTTACCCTTGGTTCGGCGTTGATCACGCGAAATCTCTCCACCGGTCTAAAGCGGGCCCGGTGGCAGAACTTTGTCGAGATCATCGTCACTGGCATCGTGAAGCAAATCGAAGAGGTGGGGCTCGCGCATCCAGAGAAATACTTGGGCTTCTTGGGCACGCTGTTTCTGTTCGTCGCCACCTCGGCGCTGTGCACAGTGCTGCCCTACTACACGCCGCCGACCGGCTCGCTCTCGACCACCGCCGCCCTCGCGCTCTCCGTGCTGATCGCCGTGCCGCTGTTCGGAATCGACGATCAGGGGCTGCGTGGTTACTTCAAGTCGTACCTCGAGCCGACCTTCATCATGCTGCCCTTCAACATCATCAGTGAGGTCTCGCGCACCCTGGCGCTCGCGGTGCGGCTGTTCGGCAACATGATGAGCGGCACGATGATCATCGCCATCCTGCTCACCATCACGCCGTTCCTGTTCCCGATCGTGATGACGGCGCTCGGCCTGCTCACCGGCATGGTGCAGGCGTACATTTTTAGCATCTTGGCGGCGGTCTACGTGGCTGCCGCGGTGAAGCGCCGCCCGCGTTCACAACAGCTCAAGCCCGTATCCGAAAACTGAATCACCCCTAGGACACTCTATGGACACCTCGACAGTCATCGCCGTTGCATCGCTGGTATGCGCTGGAGTCACCACCGCGTTTGGCACCATGGGCCCATCGTTCGCGGAAGGCAGAGCGGTGGCGACCGCCCTGACGGCGCTCGCGCAGCAACCTGACGCCGCTCCCACCATCACGCGGACGCTGTTCGTCGGGCTCGCGATGATCGAGTCGTGCGCGATCTACTGCTTCGTGCTCTCGATGATCTTCATCTTCGCTAATCCTTTCTGGAATCACTTCATCCAGGTCGCCGGCAAGTAAGCGATGCTCTTCGATTGGTTCACCTTCGGCGCGCAGACGCTCAACTTCCTGGTCCTGGTCTGGTTGTTGAAGCGCTTCCTCTACAAGCCGATCCTCAACGCTATCGACGAGCGGGAGCAGCGCATCGTCGCTGAGCTCGCGGACGCCGAGGCCAAGCAGGCCGCGGCCCAGCTGGAGCGGGCCGAGTTCCAGCGTAAGAACGCGGAGTTCGATAGTGAGCGGACAGAGTTAATCCGCAAGGCAACAAACGAGGCGAACGCTGAAGGTGAACGGCTGAGCGCCGCGGTGCGCGCCGCCGCCGACGCGCTGGCTACCAAGCGGAGCGAAGCGCTGCGGAGCGAGGCTCGGTCGCTCAACCAGGCGCTCACCCAGCGCGCGCAGGCGGTGGTATTTCAGATCGCGCGCAAGACCCTCAGCGATCTCGCGACGACGAGCCTCGAGGAGCGGGTAGGCGAGGTGTTTACGCGGCGTCTTCATGCGATGAGCGGCGAAGCCAAGGCGCTGCTCGCTGAAGCGCTCAGCGCGACGGCGGAGCCGGCGCTGATTCAGAGCGCGTTTGAGCTGCCCGCCCAGCAGCAAGCGGCGCTGCAGCGCGCGGTCAACGAGACCTTCTCCGCCGACGTCCAGGTGCGGTTCGAGGTCGCGCCGAACGTCATCAGCGGCATCGAGCTGAGCTGCGGGGGACAAAAGGTCGGCTGGAGTATTCGGGAGTATCTGGCGTCCCTCGAGCACGGCGTCGCCGAGCTCCTGGAGCCCACGGCGAAGGCCGCGCCCAACACTTCGGCCGCGAGCCTCAGCGGATGAACGTGGACTCTCAGGATCTGACGAGCGTGTTGCACGGCGCGTTGACCGACATCGATCAGGCGCTGGCGGCGTTTGCGCCGCAAATCACCCCACGCGAGGTCGGCACGGTTCGGCACGTGTCGACCGGCATCGCCCTGGTCTCAGGGCTCCCGAACGTAGGCTTCGAGGAGATCATCCAGTTTCCGCGGGGGGTGCTCGGTATCGCGTTCAACGTCGACGAAGAGGAAGTCGGTGTGGTGCTGCTCGGCGAATACTCGCAGCTGCGCGCTGGCGATGAGGTCACGCGGACAGGCCGGGTGATGGACGTGGGGGTGGGGGACGCGCTGCTCGGCCGCGTCATCGATCCGCTCGGTCGTCCCCTGGACGAAGCTGGGCCCGTGGTGACGACGCGTCGCTTGCCCATCGAACGGCCGGCGCCGGCCATCATGAGTCGAGCGCCTGTCACGGTGCCTCTGCAGACCGGCCTGAAGGTAATCGACGCGCTCATCCCCATCGGTCGCGGTCAGCGCGAGTTAATCCTCGGGGATCGACAGACAGGCAAGACAGCCGTCGCTATCGACAGCATCTTGAACCAGCGAGATCAGGACATCGTGTGTATCTACTGCGCCATCGGTCAGCGCGCCGCCGCGGTCGCGAAGTCCATCGCTGCCCTGCGGGAGAAAGACGCGATGAAGTACACCGTGGTGGTGGTGACCGAAGGCAGTGATCCACCGGGGCTGGCCTTCGTCGCGCCCTACGCGGCGACGAGCATCGCTGAGCACTTCATGGAAGCCGGCCGCGACGTGCTGATCGTGTACGACGATCTTACACACCACGCGCGTGCTTATCGCGAGATCTCGCTGCTGCTTCGGCGACCGCCAGGTCGTGAAGCCTTCCCCGGCGATATCTTTTACATTCATTCGCGGTTGCTTGAGCGGGCGACGCACCTGAGCCACGAGCTTGGTGGTGGTTCGCTCACCGCGCTGCCTGTGATCGAGACGGAAGCCGAAGACATCTCTGCTTACATCCCCACCAACCTGATCTCCATCACCGACGGGCAGATCTACCTGTCGCCCTCGCTGTTCGAGCTGGGGGTGCTCCCGGCGGTCGACGTCGGAAAGTCCGTTTCGCGCGTTGGCGGCAAAGCGCAGCGGGGGACCTACCGCGCCGTCGCGGGCGACCTGAAGCTCGCCTACGCGCAGTTCGAGGAGCTTGAGAGCTTTGCCCGCTTCGGCGCGCGCCTCGACGCGGAGACGAGGCTGCGCATCGAGCATGGACGGCGCATCCGCGCTTGTTTGAAGCAAGCCGAGTTCAGTCCGATCTCGGTGCCTGAACAGATCACCATCCTGTTGGCGTTGAACGCTGGGCTCCTCGATCCCGTGCCGCTAGACCAAATCAACGAGGCCGAGCAGGCGCTGTGTGAGGCCGCGCGGACCATTCCGGCGCAAGTAGCAGCGCGCTTCCAGACCGCCCCAACGCTGAGCGGTGAAGATCGCGAGCTGCTCGTCGAAGTCGCTCGACAGGCGCTGACGCGCTTCACGACCGCGCCCGCGACCATGGCCGCCGAGGCAGCACCATGAGCGACACTACGGCGAGCCTGCGTCGAACGATCAGCGGGGCGGAGGACTTGCAGTCGGTGGTCCGCAGCATGCGGTCGTTGGCCGCGGCCAGCATCGGTCAATACGAGCGTTCGGTGCGCGCGCTCGATGACTACAATCGAACCGTTGAGCTCGGCTTGAGCGCCTGCTTCCGCGAAATCGAGCAGCTGGGCTCGGCCAGCAGCGAACCACCTGCAGGGGACACCATCGGTGCGGTGGTGTTCGGCTCCGACCAGGGCCTGGTCGGTCAGTTCAACGACGTCGTGGTCGACTACGCGATCGAGGAGCTTGCCGCGCTGCCTGGCGATCCGGTGGTGTGGGCCGTCGGCGAGCGCGTTCAGGCGCGGCTCACGGACGCGGGGATCAGCGTGGTCGGCGTGTTCCCAGTGCCCAACACGGTCAGCGCCATCGCTTCGCTGGTCGGGCAGCTGCAGCTCGACAGCGAAATGCACCGAACGCAGGGCGATTACACGCGCATGTACGTCTTCCACAATCGACCGCTCTCCGGCGCGCTGTACCAGCCCGTCCATCAGCGGCTGCTTCCACTTGATGCCGTGTGGCAACAAAATCTAGCTGACGTGCGCTGGCCAACACAAAACCTCCCCGAGGTCCTGGGTGGCGTGCCTGGCGCGCTGCGCGGCTTGATCCGGGAGTACCTCTTCATCTCGCTGTTTCGTGCCTGCGCCGAGTCACTGGCGAGTGAAAACGCCAGCCGCCTCGCGGCGATGCAGCGCGCGGACAAGAGCATCGACGACCGCTTACAGCGTCTTCGCGCCACCTTCCGCCGACTGCGCCAGCAGCAGATCGACGAAGAGCTCTTTGACGTAGTCGCCGGCTACGACGCGTTGACGTCGAAAGCACGCAGCGCGCCGACCCGCTAGCTCTGACGTCCGAATACTCCCGAAGGAGGACAACCGCACATCACGCCTCAGCGGATCAGCTCCACGGGAAATCCTCACGCCGAGCGACTCGCACCAACACCTGCCTGTGCCGAGTCTGGGGGTCTTGGGCCTAGCGCTTCGAGGCTAGCGCTTGCCCGGGCCGCCATGACCTGCGCGTCGTTCCTCAGGCCTTTTACCAGCGCGAAGCACATGACGATGATCAGCGCGCAGAGCGGCAGGGCGGTGGTGATGGCAGCGGTCTGCAAGGCGAGCAGGCCTCCGGCGAGGAGCAAGGTCGCGGCGACGACCCCCTCCAGCACGGCCCAAAAGACGCGCTGCGGGACTGGCGGGTCTTGCTTCCCGCCGGAAGCAATGGTGTCGACCACTAATGACGCGGAGTCGGACGAGGTGACGAAGAACAACACCACGCACAACGTGCAGATCAGGCTGGTGAGCCAGGCCAACGGATAGCGCTCAAGCAGCACAAAGACAGCCGTTGGGATGCTGTCGGACACGGCGCTTGAGAGCCCTCCCGCGCCGTAGATCTCTTGGTGGAGCGCGCTGTCGCCAAAGACCGTGAGCCAGATGAACCCCGCTACCGTGGGGCCCAACAGCACAGCGACCAGGAACTCGCGGATGGTGCGGCCGCGGGAGATGCGCGCGATGAACATCCCGACAAACGGCGACCACGCGATCCACCAGCCCCAGTAGAACACCGTCCATGAGCCGAGCCACTCGCGGCTTTGAGCGCCCTCGAAGACGCCGGTGGAGAAGGAGTTGTTCGGCAAGCGTTGCAGGTAGGCGCCCAGGTTCTCGACGAACGCGTTCATCAAGAACGTGCTGGGTCCCATCACGAACAGGAACACCAAGAGCAGCGCCGCCATCAGCATGGTGAGCTCGCTCAGGCGGCGGATCCCCACGTCCAGCCCCGAGACGACGGAGGCCGTGGCGAGCAGCGTGATCAAGGCGATGATCACCACCTGGACCGCCATGGATTGATGCAAGCCAAACACATGGTGCAAGCCGGCGTTGACCTGCATCGCGCCGAGGCCGAGGGAGGTCGCGACGCCAAACAGCGTGCTGACCACCGCGAGGATGTCCACGGCGTCGCCCAGCCTGCCGTGGACGCGCGGCCCGAGCAGGGGGTAAAACACCGACCGCATGGACAGCGGGAGGCCGCGGCGAAAGCTGAAGTAGGCGAGGGAGACGCCTACGATGGAGTACACCGCCCAAGGGTGGAGCCCCCAATGAAAGAAGGTGAGCCCCATCGAGTTCCTTGCGGCAACCAGCGTCTCGCCCGGGCCAGTCGGAGGTGACCCATAGTGCAGGATGGGTTCAGCTACGCTAAAAAAAATTAGCCCGATCCCCATGCCGGCGCTGAACAACATGGCGAACCAGGTGGGCGTGCTGAAGTCTGGCCGCGAGTCGTCTGGGCCTAGGCGGATCTTGCCAAAGCGGCTGAACAGCAGCCAGACCGCGAACACCAAGAAGCCCGTCATGCTGATCACGTAAAACCAGCCCATGTGCGTGACGATCGCCTTCTGGACGTGAGCGAAGAAGCCCCCGACGGTGTCGGTCGCGACCACGCTGACGCCCAGGATCCCCAGGATCAAGCTAGCCGAGGTCCAGAACACCACCGGGTGGACGTCTAGGCCGCGGCGCCTTCGGCCTTCACTCATCTGTGACTCCAGGCTTACGCCTTGCGGAAGCGGAAGATGCCCCAGCTCAAATAGCCGCGCTCTCCGCCTTCGACCCAGCGCTGTAGGCCAGACTTCATGCGCTCGATGTACTGCTCGTCGACCTTGTGGCTGAGCTGCTCCGCGTGGCGCTCCGTCTCTTGCAAGACGCGGCCGTAGTGCGTCACCAACTGCGGAGTGAGCGGCTCGAAGCCCACCTCGGCTAGGCCGTGCTTCGCGGCCTCCTCACGATAGAACGCGGGTGAGCCGAGGCTTGACAGGTGAATACGATCGAGGATGGGCTGCAGCACACCGTCAGGGCAGTCGTCGGCCTGCATCGGATCGGTGAATACGAACTGGCCACCCGGCACGAGCACGCGGGCGACTTCTCGCACGACCGCCGCCCGATCGCCGCTGTGCAGGATGGCGTCTTGGGACCACACCACGTCAAAGCTCGCGTCGGCGAAGGGCAGGTCTTCAAAGCTCCCCTCGACCACTTGAATGTGCTGGCTGAGGCCCTGCTCTTCGTTCAAGGCCCGAGCGCGCTGGTTCTCCACGGCGCTCAGGTTGAGCGCCGTCACCTGACACCCGAAGGTATTTGCTAGGTACCGCGCGGCACCGGCGTAGCCTGAGCCGATGTCGAGCACGCGGCTGGAGGCGCTGAGGCCTTCGACGCTCGCGGCGACGTGGGCTACCGTGCGCCGACTGGCGTCGAAGATGCTGTCAGCCTCCGCCTCGTACAGCCCGATGTGGATGTCTTCGCCCCCCCAAATAGAGGAGTAGAAGGTGTCGGCGTCAGCGCTGTTGTAGTAGTCGCGCGCTGTCCGCGTCGCGCCAGAAGCCTGGCTCATTTTGCCCCATTGGGTGCGCGGTAGCGCTTCTCGGCGACGTGCACGAAGAAGTCGGGCTGCTCCTCTCGATGTGTCTCCTGAAAGTCGCCGTAGGACTCGACGCACTGAAACCCAACCTCGTTCAGCAGGCGCTGCAGGTACGCCTTGCGCAGCGGGAACATGTTGAGGTGAAACGTAGATCCATCCGGAAACCCGTAGTCAAAGCGGGCCAGCCCTTCGTCGATATGGCTGGGCTTTACTGAGACCTCGTCGCCGCAGTAGTAGTACGTGTGCTTGCTAGAGTAGCCGTTGTCTAGGATGGCGTCGTAGTTGCGCTGATCGAGGATCAGCACGCCGTCATGTCGCAGCGCCGCGTAGAACTCGGCCAGCGCTTTGCGCCGGTCGTTCTCCGCGAACAGGTGGGTGAACGAGTTGCCGAGGCACACCACCGCGTCGAACTTGCCGTGGATGTCGCGGTTTAGCCAGCGCCAGTCGGCCTGGACGGTGCGCAGCACGTGGCCGCGCTTCTTACCGTTCTCAAACGCCTTGAACAGCATCTGCGCGCTGCCGTCGGCGCTCACGACGTCGAAGCCCGCCTCGATCAAGCGCACCGAGTGGAACCCCGTGCCCGTCGCGACGTCGAGGATCTTCTTGGCGCCACGCTGCTTGAGGTGGTCGATGAAGAACGCGCCTTCTGACCCGGCTCTGGCGTCCCAATCAATCAGCTCGTCCCATTTGTCGACGAACGCGTTGACGTACTCCTCGCGGTAATGATTGGTCTCGCGCACTGAGAGGGGTTGTGCGCCAAATCCTTGGGGTCCGACGTTGGATACCGTATCTGTCAACAGCTAGCTCCTTTTAAGATGTCAATGCTTCGCCGGCTCAAGTCCCTGGCCTGAAGGCTCAGACGACGACGGGCTTGCTAGAGCGCGTCCACGAGGGCGCGAGTAGAGCTCCCGACCAAGATGCAGGACGCGGAGTGCCATTTGCTCCCGCAGAGGGGAAAACAAGCGGCAAATCCCGGTGGGAGCAGCGTGCGATTCTGCTTCCGCGGAAACGGAAACAAGCAACAAGCCCGAGAGCCGGTGTGGCAGATGGTTGCCGAAACATTGATCGCCGGAGCAACCAATGTTGAGCGCATGTTGATGGCGTCTCACGCGATGCGCAAGCTTTGTGTTTCAGCGCGTAGCCGCGGCGCCCCGCGAGGAGGGCGGATCAGGCCAAAAAATAGGCCGATGGTGCTCTGGCTAGCGACGACACAACGCGAGGCTGTAGCCCGCCACCTGCTGACATTGCATGTCTGTTGGGCACAGCAGGTCGCGGGTACACAGCCGCGTGCAGTAGCCGCCGGCGTCACACAGCCCGCTGCTGCACTGCGTCCCTGAGCTGCACGGCTGACCGAGCGCTGTGCTGCCAGCGCGCGCGCAAATCAGCGTGAGGGTTGCGCCGTCGATCTCCGGCGTGCAGCCGAGGCCTGGACCACAGCCACCTGCTTCGCTGCAGGCTTGAGTGCACATCGCGCTGGGGACCGCGGCGGTGTTGCAGGCCCCTGAGCGGCAGCTGATCGTGGCGGTGGCGCCACAAGCGGCACCGATTGGATCAGGACCTTGGATGTCGGCTGGCGGGATGCAGACGGCTGGATCGCCGATGCTCGGCGCGCCGCAGGTGTAGGGCGGCAAGCCGAGCGCGCCGAGCCGCGCGGGGCAGTCAGCGGCCGAGGTGCACAGCGCCGTGCAGCCGCTGGTTGGAAACGAGAGCCCCGTCGGGCAGCTGGCGCTTGAGCGCTCGATGTCCACGCACACCTTGAGACCTGAGATGGGTTGGCAAGCGAACCCAGCAGGGCACTCGCTGGCGTTCACGCACTCCCGCGTGCAGTGGGCTGGACCGCTCGGCAGCCCGATGCACAGCCCGAGGCCACAGCGGGTGGCGTCGGCGGTGCTGCACAGCGCGCCGGTGTCGTCAGGGTGGCACACGCCGTCCAGGCCGCACACGTGTTCGCTGGCGCAGTCGGCGTGGGCCGCGCAGGGCCTGCTACACACGCTCGTACCACCGACGTCGGGCACGCAGCTGCCTGAGGCGCAGGTTGAGCCGCTAGCGCAGCGATCGAGGTAGCGCCCGGTGCCCAGGCTTCCTCCACTACCATTCCCCGCGGAACCTCCTGCTCCGGCGCCGCCCGCGCCGGCGTCGCCGCCGCTAGCGCCTGTGCTGCCCGCGGCGCCGCTGTTACCTGCGACGCCACCGCTCCCCGCAGCCGCGCCTTGGCCAGCCGCTGCTGCGACGCCTGCGCCGCCGCCGGTGTCCACGCCGCCGCCTGCTGCGCCGCCCTGGCTCGCGCCAGAAGCGCCTCCGCTGTTAGCTCCAGCCCTGCCCGTGAGGGGCGGATCGCTGTAGTCCGACTCCGCGCAGCCCAGCAGCATCGCCAGCGCCGCGGCGCAGCCTGCCAGCGCGCGGCCGCGGCGCCGCCTGCCAGCGCGTCGCAGCCGCGGTGGGTCGCCCCCAGCGCGCCGGGGCCCCTCAACGCGGTTCAACGGACGCCTCGGAGTCGTGTTGTGCGGCTGCGATCAAGCGCTGTGCAGAGCGCTCCGAGGTCGCGTCCCAGCCGAGCACCCGCATGGTGCCACGCACCACCGCGTCGGGCTCTGAGGCGTGGCTGCGCAGCTCACCGACCATTTGTGCCAAGAACGTCGGAGAAACCCAGCGCGCGACGCTGGGCGGGAGGCTCTTGAACAACGCGTGGGCGCTGTCGGCGACGAGCCTCTCTGGGTCCGAGGTCGGGCACATGACCGCGCGGTAAGCTTGCCGGACGGAGCGGGTAACCGCGGCGACGTCAGGGTTGCTGAAGCCACCAGCGACCCAAGCGTCGTAGGCGCGGTCAACGCCAACCAGCACGCTCTGGCTTGGCTCTTGTCCCGACTGCGCTAGGCTGATGCTCGCCTCCAGGCTGGTCGCCAACTCCCGCGCGCGCTTCATCCAGACCGGAGCGTTGCCCGGCAGCGAGCGGGTGGGCGATGCCTCGCTGGCTTGGTTTGTGACCGAGTGCAGCGTGCTGTTGGGGCTTGGCTCTACCCCCGATAGGTCGCGCTCAGCCGGCCCAGCGTGGATGGCGGCGTGGCTCTCCAGGGTGCGCCCCAAGCTCGCTTGTGTCTTCACAGGCTCGCTGATCGCAGGCAGCGAGTCCCAGGTGCGCTTGCGGCTGTGTGGGGTGAGGCCGCTCTCGCTTCCAGGGCGCGCGACGTCGCGCGGAGGCTCCGTGTCGAGGGCGTCCTCGCGCCAGGTCGGTGGCGCGTTCGATGCTCGGATGAGCACCGGCGGGGCGGCTAGTGGCAACGTCATCCCGAGGCTACGGGTCGGCTGCGGCTGGATCGGGGCTCGCGAGTCGCTCAGCGGTGGCGCGGGCTCCGTCGTGCTCCGCGCACCGTCCAGCTCGTCGCTGGGGGCGAGGGTGGGGACGTCAGGCTTGCGCTGCATGCGGCTCATCTTCGCACGCCCCCGGAGCAGCGTCGACGCCGTAGTGGAAACGGATCTGCTCGCTGTCGTAGCGGTGCTCTCGCCCGGCGGGGCACGCGTCACGCACCGCGAGCCAGGCGGCAAAGGCGCTGGCCACCCCCTCCCGATCTAAGGTCTTGGTCACGCGCAGCGCCGTGGTCAGGGCCGGCTTGCAGGGCGCGCTACAGCCAGCGCAGCGGGATCTTGACGGCTGCGCCCCCGAGCGCCGGGTGCCTAGCAGCGCCGATGTCGTACCGTGTGGAAATATGTACAGCGCCCTCAGCGCGAACCACGGCCCGTACTCTGGGTGAACGCTCAGCCCCGCGGGGCCAGCCTCGCACAGCTGAAGCTCCGCGCCCAGGCGCTGAAACGGCAGCGCCGGCGCGATCTGGTGCGCGAACTGGAGAACACATCCCTGCGGAGCCAGCCCGCGATGCACGCGCTCGGTGTAGGCGTCTAATGGATGCGCTGGCTGAAGCTCCGCCGCGCTACTAGGTCCAGGTTCACGCGCCTGTGCTCCCGCCGCGTGAGCGACAAAGTGCGGCCAAAGCGCGCGGGTGTTGCCCGTGATCAGCAGCTCTGCGCGGTCTGGGTCGACGCGCACCCCCGCCGCCACGCTGGCCCTGCTGGCTTCAGACAAAACGCTCCAGGGCCCCACAGCCGTCAGGTCGAAGCCATACCTCGCCAAGGCCCGGCCGAGCTCAGCAGGCGCGACAGGCCAGAGGCCGGGGGGCGCGGCGTCAACAGCGCTGTCAGCGGGGGTGGGGGAGCGGTGGCTCACGTCCCTGGCAGCATGCCCCGACAAGCCGGGGGAGACCACGCCTGGGCGCTGCGAGCTTGACCGAAGCGCCGTGACGCGGGATCACAGCGCATGGCTAGTGATCCAACCGCCCCGCTGTTTGTGCTGCCCACCCTGCGCGTCGCGGGCACGCCGCGGGCGATGGGACAGGCCCACGGTGAGAGCCAGCGCCCGCTGATCGCGGCCTTCGTCGAGCAGCGCTTGGCCGCTGCCCGCGAGTACTTTGGAGAGCGCGCCCAGGCCAGCGGCGCCGACGCGGAGCTGCTTTTCACGCGCTTCGTGGACACTGGCCGCGCCTGCTTGGAGGCCGCGCAGCGCTGGGATCCCGACGGCACCGCAGAGCACACCGGCATCGCCGAGGGGGCAGGCATCGCCAGCGAGCGGCTGTACAGCGTGGCCAACATGACCGATGTGCGCGACGTGTTGCTCTTGCCCTCCACCCCCGATGAAGAGGGCTGCACCAGCTTCTTGCTGCCCCAAGCCTTGACCAAGGCCGGGCAGATCTTGGCGGGGCAGACCTGGGACTTAAACCCTCAAGATCTCGACTACGTGTTGGCGGTGCACCGGCTGCCTGACGACGGCCCGGAGACCTGGTCCGTTGGCTGCGTAGGCTGCCTGAGCTTGATGGGAATGAACCAGCACGGGCTGGCGGTGGGCACGACCAACATCAAGATCCGCGGCAGCCGCCCGGGCATTGGCTACCTGAGCCTGCTCCACCGCATGATCCGCGCGAAAACACGCACGGAGGCGGGGCAGATCATCGAAGGCGCGCCGCGCTCTGCCGCGCACACCTACTGGACGGCCGACGCACACGGCGCCCTGGAGTATGAGGTGAGCGCTCAGAGCTTCGTGCGGCGAGAGGCGACGCAGCAGCCGATCGCCCGCAGCAACCACTGCCTGGCTGAGCCGCACGTCGCCTTGCAGGGCGAACCTACGGGCAGCTCGAGCCAGGCCCGCCTGGGCCGCATGACGCAGATCTTGAGCCAGGGGCAGCACGACCTGGACAGCCTACGCGCGGCGTTCGCTGATCGGAGCGACGGCGTCGACAGCATTGCGCGCTTCCCCGAGGATAAACAAGGGACGGCGACCAACTCGTGCATGATCGCTGCGCCCAAGACCCGCGAGCTGTGGGCCTGCAAAGGACCGAGCCAGCGAGGGCAGTGGGTCAAGCTCGAGTTTGAGCGCCCGTGAGCCAACCCGGGGGGGGTTGGCCCAGCGCTGAGCCGCCGCGCAGCGCAGCCCACGGTGCTGCGTCCGCCGCCGCACCCGCCGCCGAGCCGAGCTATTTCGGGCTGCGGCTCTGCCTGGTGGCTGCCGTGTGGATTGGCCTTGAGCGACTGTTGGCGCTCCAAGCCTATCGGCTGGTGCCTGTGAAGTTGGGCGCGAGCATCAGCCTGGCTCAGTGGATGGCCCTGGTGGAGGCCAGCGCCGCTTGTCTCGGCTTGCTCATGGCGTGGTTGGTGCTGCGCGCGCCGGGGCGGCTGAGGTTGCCCAGGGCAGCGCTCGGGCGCTTGCTGCCAGCCGGCCTGAGCTGGCTGCATGTGCTGTTGCTGGCGCCGCTGGTCTACGTCAGCGCGGTCTACCTAGGGCAACAGGCAGCCCTCGGCACGCTGCTGCGCGAGATCCGCCAAGGCGGGCGCCAGCTGGCCCAAGCCGGCCTGGGCGACTTCGGGCGTGGGCTGGCGGCGTCGTCGCTCTTCGCTACCTTTTTGTGGGTCGGGGTGTTGGCGCCGATCAGTGAGGAGTTGATGTTCCGCGGGGCGCTGTGGGGTGCGTTTCAGCGCGGAATCGAGAGGCTACGCGCGTTGCTGGGCCCAACACCCCCGGCCCCCAGCGCAGATGTGTCAGCGGATGTGTCAGCGGACCCGGCGTCGGTGCGGCTCTCGGGCTCGCTGATCCACGACCCAGCTTGGTTCAAGCTGCTGCGGGGCGGCGTTCACGCGCTGCTCGGCGGAGGCCTGGCGACGCTGCTGGTGATGGTGGTGTTCGGCGCCATGCACGCCGATTTCGACACCGGGCTCGGGATCATCCGCGTCGTGTCAGCGCTGACCCTGGGCCTCTGCTGCGGGGTCGCCCGACAAGCTTCGGGTGGGGTAGTCGCGCCCATCCTGCTCCACGCGGCGTTCAACTGCCTGTCGGTGGCGACCGACCAGCGCTGGGTGGTCAGCCAAGCATTTCCTAAGTGGAAACTCGTGCCGTCGCTGCTGGTCTACGTGGGCTGCGCGGGGCTGCTAGCCAGCGCCGTGGTGTGGCTGCTGGTCAGGCTGGCAGCGCGCCGGGGCCGCACATAGCGCCAGCGGTCTCAACCGGCTCGGGCCGCACGAACATGGCCTGCATGATGAACGGCTTCGCCAGCACCACTAGGTTCTGAGACTCATCTAGCGCCGAGCCGAGGCCCGCCAGCAAGCCAAAGGTGCGACCGTACAGCACCAAATCGTTGGGGATGTGGACGCCGTCGAGGCGACGGATCAGCGACTGAATATCCTCACGGATCCTCTCAAGATCAAGGCCGCGCGCCTCCGCGGGGGTCAGCTCGTAGTACTGCTCAAAGAACTCGCGCAACAGCGGCTTAGCCTTCTCGACGTCGGCCTCGCTCAGCACGCCCATGGCGACCACGGTGGGCGCGTAGGCCTCCACGTCGCGGGTCAGGAACGCCATCACCGAGTTGACCAGCTGGCGGTGAAACGCGCGGGACAAGATCTTGACCTGGCCAAAGTCGATCACGCACAGCGTCGGCCTCCCGTCCACCAGGTTAAACAGCAGGTTGCCAGGGTGCGGATCGCTCTGAAAGACGCCGTCCTGGTACATCATCTTGGTCCAGGTGCACAGCACCAGCTCCAGCAGCTGGGTCGGCTGGATGCCGAGCTGTTGCATGCGCTGCTTGTCGGTGATCTTGAAGCCAGTGAAGAAGCTGGTGGCGATCACGCTGTCCGTGGAGTACTCGTCTATCACCTCCGGGATCACAACGGCGCTGGCACCAAAGCTGACGCTGGGCACGAACCCCGCAAAATTGCGGTTGATCGTGCGGGTGTAGGCGGCCTCTTGCACGTAGTCGAGCTCAGTCTCTAGCGCCAGGCGCATCTCGCGGTAGATGACCTTCAGGTCGACCTTGGGGATGAAGATGTTGAACAGCGGCACCGCGATGCCGAACAACATCATGTCGACCTCGAGCTGGGCCTCGATGTTGGGGTAGCGGATCTTGAGCGCGATGTCTTGGCCAGACCGCGTGGTCGCGCGGTGCACCTGACCGAAGCTCGCCGCGGCGATGCTCTGCTGCTCGATGTGCTCGAAGACCTCGCTGGGGGGTCGGCCGAGCTCGCGCGTGAGGTGCTGCTCAATGCCTGCCCAGGGCGTGGGCTCTACCCGATCTTGAAGCTGCGCCAGCTCTTCGATCCAGACCTTGGGCACGATATCGACGCGTGAGCTGATCAGCTGGCCGATCTTGATCATCCCGCCCCGCATCCGCGTGGCTAGCCGATAGAATTTTCGCGCGCTCTCGCGGTGCACGTCGTTCCACTGCTGCTTGCTGACCGGCCGGTCGAGCTTCTTCCAGCGCACCCAGAGCCAGAGGTAGGACAGGTAGATGGGCACCAGCGTCCAGGCGGAGATCGAGAAGCGCGTGATGGCGTAGCCAAATTTGCGCAGCGTGTCGAGCTCACTCGGGCGCTCCACACCGCGCTTTGGTTCCCCGCGGCTCTTGAGGTCAGCTCTAGCGGCGATGGACATCCGGCCTACCAGGGCAGCTCTTCGCCGTTTGCGTGGATGAAGCGCCCGCTGAGCTCGAGGCTCAGCTCATCGATGCGCGCGATCAGCCCCGCCGCCGCCTGGTCGGCGTTGACGTCGCCGTTGCCACCCGTCATCCCGGTGCGCACATAGCCCGGGTGCAGGGTCACCACCGCCACCCCCTCGGGCCTTAGCTCTTGGGCCAGGCTCATGCCCGCGGCGTTGGCGGCGGCCTTGCTCATGCGATAGCCGTACATACGGCCCGACGTGTTGTCGGCGATGGAGCCCATCCTGCTCGATACGATCGCGACCTTGGACCCACGCTGCAGCCGGTCGCGCAGCGTGGCGGTGACGCGCAGCGGCGCCAGGGAGTTGACCTCGAATTGCCTCCGCACGGAGGCAGCGTCGATCTGGTCAAGGGAGTCGACCTCGAGCAGCCCCGCGTTGTTGATCAAGACGTCGATCGCGCTGTCGCCAACGCGATCGACGAGCGCGCTCAGGCCGGCGTCTTGGGTGACGTCGATGTCGGTTACGACCTGGAGGCTCCCCGCGCCGCTGCGGGCGAGGGCGTCTAGCTCGCGTGAGCTGGTGCGACACACCGCGACCACGTCGTCGCCGCGAGCCAACAACTGCCGCGTGAACTCCAAGCCAATCCCGCGATTGGCGCCTGTAACTACGATGCGAGCCATATTCTTCCCCTGCAGCTGCTCTCTCGCGAGGGCAGCGCTGCGTTGGCGCCGGGTAGACGCGCGTGGACATCTGAAGCGGCCTTGGGCAAAACGCAAGCTCTAGGGCGACGGACCGCTGTCCCCGTAGCAGAGCGCAGCCCCGGCGACGCTGAACGGCGCCTCAACTCGCGTCAGCGCCGCCGCAGGCGCGCAGCCCCGGGCGCGTCAGTCAAGCTCCAGCGCGCCGGACAGCACCTCGAGCGCGCGCCGCAGGCGCTCTTGCTCTGACTGGACGTCAGCGCCGCCAAGCCCGCTGTCACCCGTGTCTTGAGCCACAGGCGCCGCCCCAGCGCGTGGGGGTGGAGGGCTGGTAACCAGCGGCTCCTCACGGCGCGAGGCGCGCGGCTCGCCGTCGGCGCCCCTTGATTCAAAATGCCGCGGGGCAACGCTTGGCGCCGAGCGTGGATCAAACGGGTTGCTGGCAAGCTCCGTCGGCCGCTTGGAAGCGCCGCGATCGCCGCGCAGCGGCAGCGGCGCAGTGGGCTGAGCCTGACCGACCACAGCCGACGACAGCGGCGGGGGGCTGTGCCCTGGAGCAGCGCTCGTCGGCGCGCTCGCCGGGCCGCCGCTGGGCGCGTCGTCGAGGGCCCTGAGCGCCGCCAGGGCTTGCTCTGCGCGGCTCACCCGTTGTGCTTGGCGCGCAGCCGCCAAGGCGAAGCTGGCCGCCGCTGAGGCAGCCGGCGGCGTGACGGGTGAAGTGATGGGTGGAGTGATGGGTGGAGTGCCTGGCGCCGGAGCCGCGTGGGGCGGCTGGCTGGGTGCGCCGGGGCGCAGCGAGATGGCCGCGCCGTCGAAGCCGTCGCGCACCGCCGTCGGCTCGCTGAGGTCGCTGGGCCAAGGCTGGGCCTCGCGGTCGACTGCCGTGGTCGGCGCCGCCGGGCGACTAACATCCCGCGCGGAATCGATGAACTGGCCGTGCCCTGGCGCGTCGGTCTCAGCGGGTTGCGTGTCTCTAGCGCGCAGCTTGCTCGGCCGAGTCCCCACGCCGCGGGCTGGCACCTTGCCCGCGGCCTTCGCGGTCTTGCCAGCCTTCTTGGCCTTCTCTTGATCTTTCTTCGCCGAGTACGCCGCCGCCGCCTCAAATTGGGCGCGCGAAGCCTCGGCGGCGCGTTGCGCGCGCTCGGTCTCGCCGCGCATTTCCATGATAAAACGACTCGGGATCGAGACGCGGAGCTTGCCCCACTTCATGCGCCCCTTACAAAAGGTCAGCGTCAGGGTGTCCTGGGCGCGGGTCACCCCCACGTAAGCCAGGCGCCGCTCCTCATCCACGCTTTTGTTCTCCAGCACCGAGCGCTGGTGCGGCAAGATCCCCTCTTCCATGCCGACCATGTACACGTGGGGGAACTCCAAGCCCTTGGCGGAGTGCAGCGTCATCAACGTGACGGCCTCCTTCTTCTTCTTGTCGTCTTCCTCCTTCAGATCATCGCGCGTGGTGAGCGCCATCTCCTCGAGGAACCCGGGTAAGTTGGGCTCTTTTTCACGCGCGGCGTACGAGCCCAGGGCGTTGACGACCTCTTCGATGGCGTTCAGCCGCGACTCGACGTCTGCCGGGTTGTCGTACAGGCGCTGCAGCTCAGCCTTGTAGTCGATCTGGCTCAGCAGGTCTTTCGCGATGTTCACTAGATCGGCGCCGGGCTGTTCGCAGGCGCCCTTATAGCGCTCGATCAAGCGTCGGAAGCCGAGCACGCGCTCGGTGACCGCCGGCGCGAACTGGCCGCTGCCCTTGACCTCGCCCAAGATCTCCCAAAGCTGCCGCCCGGAACCAACAGCCTGCTCTAGCATGGCTTTGACCGTGCCGGTGCCGATGCCACGCGCCGGGGTGTTGATGATGCGCAGCAGCGACACCTCGTCCTTGGGGTAGGCGAGCACGCGCAGGTAGGCGAGCACGTCGCGCACCTCTTTGCGATCGTAGAACGACTGCCCGCCGACCAACACGTAGGGCACCTGGCTCTTGCGCAGCTCCACCTCGAAGGCGCGCGGCTGCTCGTTGGTGCGAAACAAGATCGCGAACTCGCTCGGATACACGCGCTTGTCTGACGGTGGGTGGTCGAGCTTCGCCTTGATCTCCCGCACCACGGCGGCCGCCTCGGTGATCTCGTCTTCGAAGCGGATGAAGCGCGGCGGCTCGCCACCCTTGCGATACGGCTTCAGCACTTTGTCGTGCCGGGTCGAGTTGTGGGCGATCAGCGTGTTGGCCAGCTTGAGGATCGCCTCACGGCTGCGGTAGTTCGATTCCAGGCGCACCACGCTGGCTTCAGGCCAGTCGTTCTTGAAGTTCAGGATGTGCGCGACCTCTGCGCCGCGCCAGCCGTAGATAGACTGATCGTCATCGCCCACGACGCACAGGTTACGGTGGCGCTCTGCCAGCCGGCGCACGATGCGGTACTGCAGGCCGTTGGTGTCTTGGTACTCGTCGATCAGCAGGTGATCGAAGCGCCCGCTCTCTTTAATGCGTACCTCAGGGAAACGCTCTAGGAGCTCTTCAGTCAGCAGCAACAGGTCGTCAAAGTCCACAGCCCCGACGGCACGTAGCGCGTCTTGGTATTTGGCGTAGGCCAGGGCAGCCAGCAGCTCTTTGTCGGACTTGGCCGCCTCTGGCGCCTGCTCGGGGCGTATAGACTGAGATTTCCATGTGCTGATTTGATGGAGCAGGTCGCCCGGGCGCAACCGATCGTGGCTCACGCGGACGTCGCGCAACGCGGCTCGCGCGAGGCTCTCTTGGTCGCCTCGGTCGTAGATCGGGAACTCGTTCGGGTAGCCGAGTTGTTCGATGTTGCGGCGCAGGACCCGCACGCACAGCGAGTGGAACGTGCTGATCTCGGGGCCCTTGTCGCCCTTGCGCTTGCGCTTGCCGAGCAAGCCGACAGCGCGCTCGCGCATCTCTTTGGCGGCCTTGTTGGTGAAGGTCACCGCCAAGATGCGGTCTGGCCGGATGCCGCTCTGGATCAGCCGAGCGATGCGGAACGTAATCACCCGGGTCTTGCCGCTGCCCGCGCCGGCTAACACCAAGAGCGGTCCCTTGAGGGTGTTCACAGCTTGGTGCTGGGGTGGGTTCAGATCAGGAGCGGACATCAGTAAGTGAGCCGCCCGCTTTAGAAACCCACCCCGGGGCCGTCAAGGTTAACGTCACCCTGGGCGCAGCTAGACGCTTACGCGGCCGCACCGGGGGCGCTAAATCGTCTAGGTATTGGGCTTTCATCGCTGCGCAGCGGGCGCTGGTTTGCAAAGCTTGAGTTGGTGTGCTGTCGCGGACCGTCGGCGCCGCAGCTACGGCGCGGCGACCAGCGGACCGAGGCCCACGAACACCCCAAAGTATCCCACCCGGGCGTGTTCGAGCTGGGGCTGGTCTTGCGGGGCTTCGTACAGGCGCGCGCGAAAGCACACCGAGGGCCTGCCAAAGCGACCGCACGCGGTGACACGTACGACCGTCGTGGCGTGCGCGACATTCCACCAGGCAAATCGCTGGAACATCACATCGAAGCGTGCGCGGTCAGTGTTCACGCTGGCCAAGAAGCCGTGCTCGATGCTGCGCCCGAGGTCGTGGGACCCGCCCTGGTCTGACAGCTTAACGCGCCCAGTCCAAGCTGGAGCGATGAAGGCGCTGCCCTCTAAGAGCCGCACGGAGTTGTGGGAGTGGTAACCGACCTCTAGGCGCGGTAGCGTGATCCACGAGGAATAGAACTGGGCGTTCCCGAAAAGCTCTGCTGAGAAGCCACCGCGCGCGAAGCTGCCTTGACCAGGTGTGATTTCGAACAGCGGCCCAGCGCCCACGTCGGCGCCGATCCCGCCCTCTAGCTCTGCGCTGCCGCCGCCGAGCATGGCGAAGCTCCTAGCGCGCTGGATCCAGCCAAGGCGCGTCGAGTTCAGGTTCCCAAACTGACCGACCAGCAGGCTGCCCGCCTGATCGTTGGCCCCTTGACTACCGCTGTGAGTGAAGCTGCCACCTAGGCTGAGTTGCTGGTCGCTGTGCTCAGCTGCGTCGGGATCGGGCGGACCAGAAGATTGCGTCCTGCCGATGCCGAGGGTCAGCTGCTGCGCTGCGCCTTGGCTGCTGACGCTGAGCCAGCAGAGCGCAACGCCACACGCAGCCTGAGCGGCCAAGCGGCCGCGGCGAGCGTGCCAGTGCGTGGGCCGCTTAGCGAGCCTGGCGAGCACTCGGGGCGCGCCGATCAGCTGATGGTGGGTGTGCACTCTCAAAGCTTGGTCCTACAGTCAGCGCATGTTGCGGATCCGAAGCGTGTTAGGCAACTCACAGCGCCTAGATGGTGGCGCGATGTTCGGCAATCTGCCCCGCGCGGTGTGGAGCCGATGGTGTCCGCCCGATGAGGCAGGGCGCATCGCCTTAGCGTGTCGGGCGCTGTTGGTCGAAGACGGTACGCGCAAGATCCTCCTCGAGACGGGGATCGGCGCGTTCTTTGAACCGAAGCTACGCGAGCGCTTCGGTGTCGTCGAGCGAGAGCATTGCTTGATCACGCGCCTGGCTGAGCTCGGCGTGCCGCACACTGAGATCGACGCCGTGGTGCTGAGCCACCTGCACTTCGATCACGCCGGCGGCTTGCTGGCAGCCTATGAGCCTGGCAAAGCGCCTGCGCTGCTATTTCCTAGAGCTCAGTTCATCGTGGGTCGTACGGCGCTGGATCGCGCAAAATCGCCACACCCCCGCGACCGCGCGTCGTTCATTCCAGAGCTGGTGGGGTTGCTCGAAGCCAGCGGTCGGCTCGAGATCATCGAGCAAGAGGCAGCCCACGTCGGGCCAGTGTTGGCTGCCGCGCAGCAGCCTCCCGCGTCAGCCTCGCTGGGCGAGCGGTTTAGCTTTGTGCTCAGCTCGGGCCACACGCCAGGCATGCTCCACACGCTGGTGCGGGGCGAGGCCGCCGAAGTATTTTTCTGTGCGGATTTGGTGCCCGGGCTGCCTTGGGTGCACCTGCCCATCACCATGGGCTATGATCGCTACCCCGAGCTGCTGATCGACGAGAAGACGCAGCTGTTCGCCGGCCTGCTCGAGCGCCGCAGCTGGCTGTGCTTTACCCACGACCCAGCCTGCGCGCTGGCGCGGCTCAGCCTAGAAAATGGTCGCTATAGCGCGGTCGAGCAGCTGGGCGACGCCGAGCTGGATCTGGATCTGGACGCCGCCTGAAGCAGCTCACCAAGCCATGCAGTGCTCGTAGATGCGCAGCACGTCTTGGGGCTCCGGGCGCCTTGGGGTGGTGATCATCAACGGATCAGCGAAGGCGTCTTCGACCAGCGTCGGCAAGAGGTCTGCCTCCACCCCCAAATCTGCGAGGCAAATATCTGTCTTTACGCGCGCCCGCAGCTGTTCGATGGCAGCGATGGCCAGCTGAGCGTTGTCGACGTTGTCGAGGTCCGCCTCGGCGACGCCCAGCGCGATGGCGACCTGAGCGTACTTGTTCTCACAGGCGATGGCGTTGAAGCGCATCACCTCGGGGAGCAGCGTGGACAGGGTCTGGCCGTGGGCTGTGTCTAGGCGGGCGCTCAGCGGGTGACCCATCGCGTGGCACAGGCCCAGGCCGGCGCTGGCGAAGGCGATGCCGGCTAAATGTGACGCGAACAGCAGCTGGCTTCGCGCCTCAATATCGTTTCCGTCAGAAAATGCTTCGGGTAAGTGGTGGCCGGCCATCGCGATGGCTCGCAGCGCGAGTGACTCGCTGAATGGATTGGGTCGATTGGAGCTCAGCGCCTCGATGGCGTGGGTCAAGACGTCCATCCCGCAGGTCGCGGTGACAGCAGCCGGGCAGCCGATGGTCAGCTCAGGATCGAGGATCGTCGCCTTGGGTTGCACGCTGAGGTGACCAATCAGGATCTTACGTCCGCGGCTGGGGTCGGTGATCACCGCGAACATATTCGTTTCCGCGCCAGTTCCTGCGGTGGTCGGCACCGCGATCAGCGGGTACCCCGCGCGCTGTGGCTTGCAGCCAGGCACGAGGTCGCCGAGCTCACCGCTGTTTGGCGCCCACAGCGCCATGGCCTTGGCGGCGTCGAGCACTGAGCCGCCGCCGACGGGGACCACCGCGGCGTCCCCAAAGGCGCGCAGCGCTTCGGCGCCTTCGCGCACGTTCTCAAGATCGGGGTTGGCGTGCACTGCAGAGAAAGTGGACACCTCTAGGCCATCTTGGCTGAGCGCTTGCTCAACCTGCCCCGCGACTCCTGCCGCCACCAGCCCCGCGTCGGTGACCACGAAGGCGCGCTGTTTGCCCACGCTGCGCACGTGCTTGCCGATCTTCGCGACGCTGCCTGCGCCGAACTGTGCGCGCGCTACGGGCTGCACCTGAAACCCTACAACTGACAGCATGAGCCCAGCTTAGGCTGGGGTTCGGAGCAGGTAAAGCCTCGGCGGGTGACGCTGGCTCCTGCGCACTTCGCCACGCTGGCCGCTACTGGATCCGTGTCCTGCACCGACGCCGTGGGGCACAAGCGCTCGGTCAACGCGTCACGCGCACGTCTCCGCGCGGCAATTATGCCGCCGTGGACGCGCGCGCGGAATGCGCTCACTGCCGCTCAGCGCCGCGGAGGATCTCAACCTACAGACAACGAAAAAACCCCGCAGGATTGCTCCAGCGGGGCCTCGAGATGCTCACTGACGCGCAGCCAGGTTCACCCTGACTGCGCCGCCGGGGCGCGCGATCAGGATGCTGCGATGATCAGGATCGCGTACACGATTCCGAAGAGCACATTGAGTACGAGGAGGACGCCCCACAAGATCAGGCAGATCTTGACGGTGCCGAGCTTGGCCTCTGCGGTGGCTGTGTCGCCCTTGGCGACGGCTTCTTTGGCTTGGTGCGAGAACAGGATCGGAATGATGGCCAGGATGCCGCAACCACACAGCGTACACAGCGACAAGATGAAGTACTTGTTGGCCTTGGCTGCCAATTCTGCGTTGCCGCCGCCGCCACCGGGGATCATGCCGCCAGGCATACCGCCGGGCATCATGCCGCCGCCGGGGGGGGCCATGGGCGCGCCGCCGGGAGGCGGAGCGCCGTATCCACCGCCCATGCCACCGCCAGGCGGCATGCCACCAGGGGGGGGACCGTAACCGCCGCCAGCTGCTTGGATGCTCTCAGGCTGCTGATTCATCATCGTTTCCGTGCTCCTCTTTCGCTTGCTTTCAGCTTTAAATTCGCTTGTGTCGTGCGCACCAACCGAACCACGCCCACGCGTTTTAGCTCCAAGTCGCACCCAACTGGTGCGGGAATTCGAGCCTCACGCCGAGCCTCAAGTTGGCCGCTCGCCACCCAAGCCGAGGTTAATACCCCAGTTGGGCTCGGTTGCTAAGGCATTTTAGCGGCAGTGGGCGGACTCCCGCCGATCAGCGCCTCGGCTACCGAGCGCCTGGCGCCTGGCTTGCGCTCGGCGCCGAGAACGATAACGCTGCGTTGTCTGCAGAAATTCGTCGATAATCCTGGGGGTGCCGCGCATTTGACCCCATCGGCTCCAGGCCCGGCGCGACGAGCCATTTGGCGGTCGAGTGCGCCCTGGTTTGCGGTTGCCACCGGGCTGCTCGGCGCAACAGGTTGCCGCTGCAGTGAACGGGAAGTGCCCGCCGCGGTAGTCCCCACGGCTGTCCATGCCGAGCGGGGCGACCAGGTGTTGGTCGAGGCGGCCGCCGGGGAGTTCTTCCAGGGCAGGGTGCTCAGCCGCGCGCTGGTTAAAGGCACGCCGCGGCTCAAGGTGCAACGAAGTGACGGCGAGCTGGCGCGCGCCGACGAGGCGGACGTGTATCGCTTGGCGCCTGCCCACGCGGCGTCGGCTGGCAGCTTCGCGGCGGATAGACGGCCGGCGGGCGCGCCGCCAGGGTTGGCCGTCGACGCGCTGGCGATTTGTCGCCGCTCGGATCCTCCGGGAGATTGGGTCGGTTGTCGGGTAGTCACCGCCCTGGCTGCGGCTAAGTTCGAAGTGGAGGACTACGCGGGTGAGCGCTTCATCGCGGATACGAGCAGCATCGCGCTGCCGTCGGAGCTCACCCGGATGAACTTGGAGCAGCGCTTTCAAACCGCCGATAAAGGGCTGCGCTTCGAGCGAGCGGCGCGCGCTGCGGGGGACCCCGAGCCAACTCCCGGCTGGGTGCCAGGGCTCCGTGAGCGGGTGATCGCAAAGCTCGTCGATCAGTGGTTTAGCGCCTACATCGTCCGCTTTTATGCTGATGGTTCGTATCGGGTGGAGTGGGTGACGAACCGGCGGGAGTCCGACGTCGAGAGGCGGTTCGTGATCTCGGAGCCGCCGTACGCGGCGCCTGCGCACAGCGGGGGATTCGCCCTACGCAGGCCCAGCGCGCTCAGCCGTCCGTGGCTCCGCGTGAAGGTGGTCGCGGTGCGCCCTGAGCTGCTGGTCTCAGACGCGACGGGTGAGCAGCATCCAGCGACGCTGCGAGAGTTAGTGCCCATCAACTAGCGCTTGGACAGCGCCGCGCGGCGCCTCGCGCCACTCACGGTGACGGGGACAGCATCTGCCAGCCGAACAGCGCTGTGCCGCTGCCGCCTTGGCTGCGCAGCTCGAGCGCTAGGGGCAGCGGTCCATGGCCGTCCAGATTACATTGCCGCGCGGCAATTGCCCGAGGCCCCCGGCTGAGCGTCAGCGGCTCTGCGAGAGCCGACCCAGAGCTAGCGGGCGCCGCGCGCCCTCCGGGGGCTGGCGTGGAGTTAGGCTCGGCCAAGTCGTCCCCACCAGGGCTCGCCTTGAAGACCACCAAATCGAGCCCGCCGACGCCAGCGCCCGCGCTCAGGCCGAGCTCCAAACAACGCCCTGGAGGCACGATCAACTCGCGGCGCACGAGGGCGACCTCGCTGAGGTCGACCTGCTCTACGCCTGCGAGCTGGCGCCCGCCGCGCAGCACGCCGCGAGCGGTGAAGAGCGAGAGCAATCGCCCGGCGGCCAGCGGCTGTTTGCGGAGCGCGTGGGCGGCTTTGGCGTTGTGCGCGAGCAGGATGGCGTAGGGCCCTGGGCGGACATCGGCTTCGACATCGAGGCGAAAGCTACCGCCTTGAGTGCAGGCGAACAGCCGCGCGGTCGGATCGCCTGAGGCTTCGGCTAACAGCGCGCCCGCTGAGTCCCAGAGCCGGGCGCTCACCCCGCGGGTGGGCGCCCCTAACACCACGTCAACCCGCGAGCAACCCGCGGGCAGGCTGAGCTGAGAGCTCGCGCTGCTAGCTACCGGTGCCTGGCCTTGGCTGTGCTTGGTGGCGCGCTGCAGGCCGAGTCGTCGGGTCAACGTTCGATCGGCGGTGATGGCTTGGTCAAGCGGTAGAGCTGTTGCCGTGAGGTACCGAATGGTCTCAGCACCTTCGCTGACCGCGCCGCGCGTGGCTTGGGAGACGAGGAGCGCGACCAACCCCTCGCCCAGGTGAGGGCGGATCTCCAAGCTGAGCTGGCTGTCTTCGGCGGAGCACACCTGAAGACTTCGGTCGCGACCTCGACTAGCAGCGCGGCCCAACGTGCGTCCCTGGGGATCTAGAAGAGCGACGTCTAAGTGGGAGACGCCGCTCGATGGCGTCAGGAACACGTTGAGGCAGCGGTCCGCCGGGACCGCCAGGGCGGTGACCGTCGGCGCGCTCACCAAGGCGGGCAGCGCTGCCCGCCGCTGATCTTTCCAGGCGCTGCCGAGGGCGCTGCGCTCTGCAGCCAGCGCGGTCTCAAAGCCGCTCCACAAGCTTGGGGTAGGCTGGGCTGACTGGCTACCCAGCGCGGCAGCGACTTGCTTGGCGTGCTCCGGCGCGACCAGTTGCCCACCCAGCGCGACCAGGCCGTGGCCTGAGGCGACCCGCGCCACCACGAACACCCGCTTAGGGTGGGGTGGACAGATCAGCAGGCTCGGCCGCTTGTCAGCGCGCTCGTCGCTGCCCAGCACGCTGCCGTCGTCGGCGTAGGCGAACAGATCCACGTCGTCGATGTTCTCACTCACCCGCGCCATCAGCATCACGCAGCTGCGCTCTGGCACGATCAGGGTGCCGCTGACTCGATCTCCTGGTGTCGCGGCATCAACGGCGATCACCTGAATCGCTCCTGCCCCTTGGCCTCGGGCGGTGGCCGCGTCCAGCGCGAGCATCGGGCGACCGTCGGGCGCAGCTCCGGTGCTCAGCGTCGCGGCGGGGGCGGTGGCGGCGCGGGGGTGACCGCCGGAGCAGGCCAACAGCAGTGAGCTGAACAGCAGCGAGCTGAGCGGCGCGCAGCTGAGCGCCTTGCCGTAGGGCAAGCTGCCGAGCGCCGTCACGCAGCGGCGCCACGCCGCGGTGGCTGCGCTTGCCTTCACGTGGCGCCTCCCGGGGCGATACGACCTGACTCGTACGCGATCAGCCGCCAGATCAACGAGCTGCCTTGAGCCTCGACCGTGAGCTGAGCGTCGCCAGACTGGCGGGCGCAGAAGCTGACGTGGGTGGCGCTGCCAGCTGCTGCGCTGTTATTTTCCACATGCATTAAGCCCTGGTCAGCCGACAGCGCGAAGGTGTCCGGAGTGCCCGCGTGGGGCGCGACGAACACCGAGTAACAGGCGCCTGCCCGGGTCGGTAAGCTGACGCGGCTGAGGCCGGCGACGCCCAGCCACTCGCGCTGGCGCTGGGCGCTGTACAGCAGACTCGCGCTGCGCCGGCCACGCAGCAGATACAGCGCAATTTGGCTCTTGGTGGAGTCACTCCAGTGCTTAGGCATCCCGCGCGGTGATCTCCAGCGCGTGATCAGCCCGAGCAACGGCACGCCCGGTAGCCCACCGCTGTAGCTGACGCGGACGGCGCCGCCGCTCGTGGTGCAGTACTCCAAGTGGGCATCTAGTGCCTCTGAGCGATCGCTGCCCACCAGGGCGCCGTCAGGCAGGCGACGGACCTCTAAGTCGATGTCGGTCCCGCCTCGCCAACCCTGTGGCGCCTGGGGACCTAATATATCCACACGGTAACAACCAGGCGGTGCGTCCAGGTCGCGGCTGCCCCGGCCGGCGTCGTCGGTGGTCAGCCCAACCCGCTCAAATTCAGCTGGGCCGCGGGCTGCGGCGGCTTGACGCAGCGCGAGCACGCGACTGCTGAGGCTCGGCAGCGATGCCGCTGGACCCACGCTGCGTGGCTGAGGGATGGGCCCCGGATCGCGCGAGCTGAGCTGCTCAGCAGCTGAGGGTAGGGGCAGGTCGCTGGTCGCGATCAAGATCTCCACCACCCCACGCGGTGAGCGCATTTCCAGGATCAGCCCGGCCAGCTCCTGTCGCTGCTCGTCGCAACGGCTCAGTTGGATCAACCCGGCCACGCTCGCCTCTGGGGGCTGGCTCACCGCGCGGCCGAGCGGGCTGCGCAGCGCGAAGCTCACGTTGGGCGCCGCGAGTAAGACTAGGCTGACGCACGCGCGCTGGCCGTTCAGCAGGCTGCTAGGGAAGCTGAGCGGGAGTTGGGTGCCTCGCTCGAGCAGGCGGGGCGCTTGCGCCTTCAGCTGCGCGGCGCTCCGCCAAGCATGTTTCATCGTCGCGACGTCGTCGATGAGCTCGGCTCGCGCCGGCCCTGGCAGCGCACACAGGCCGAGCGCCACGCCAGCGCTCAAGCCTGCCCGCCGTCTCCAGTGTCGCGGCTTGGCAGACCGTAGCAGCGCCGGGAGCATGAGCTGTCGTGACGGGGTAGGGGCTAGCGCCAGCGCCGCGGTGGAGGCTCGGCCGCTACGCTCCATCGACTCGAAATGGCGCTTCCACGAAGCTCTTGGATGCTGCTTCCCAGATGAAGAGTCGGTGCGCCGTGACGACACCCTTGTCCACCGCGGTGACCAAATACGCGAGGTCTTGGCTCGGCGCTTCCCCGCGGCCCATGGTCATGCTGGCCGCGTCTTCTTCTGAGAAGTACGCGCCGCAGTCGAGGTGCGAGTGGAAGAACACCTTCACGGGCCGCCCCGCCTGGGCGCCTTGCTCAATCGCGCGCTCGAACTTCAGCGAGTTGATCTTGAAATACTCACGGCCGGTGCGCGGGTGACCCTCGGGATCCACCTGATGGTACTTATTGGCCAGGTTCTCCAGCTCGACGGCCTCATCGGCCAGCAGGGGCTGATCACTTGGGCCGCTCAAGAAGCCGCACGCCTCTTCATCGCGTGCGTACGCTTCGCGCGCGGCGCGCTCCACCACCTCCACGACTTGGCGGGTGAAGGTGAGGTCGCCTTGGGTCCATAAGGGCTTGGTCGTCGCAGCCTTGGTCATCGCGGTGTGTTTGTCTTTCTGCTACCAGACATAGCGCTTCTCCCACTTCATCGGCGCAAAGTAGCGATCGCTGCGATCGCACGCGATGGTGACCACGCAGCCGCCGCCCTGAGTGCGCTGCAGCTGTTCAGCGATTTGGACCGCCGCGAAGATGTTGGCGCCGGTGGAGTGCCCGACGAACAAGCCCTCCTCGGCGGCGACCCGCTCAGCCATGTCCCAGCCGTCTTCGGTGGCGACCGGTAGGATCTCGTCGGGCAAGCTCGGATCGTAGATCGCTGGCACGATGGAGCTGGCCATGTGCTTCAGGCCCTCCAAGCCGTGGAGCGCCTCTGCTGGCTCGACAGCGACGCAGCGAATCTCACGACCGCCCGGTTGCTTTGCAAAGTCCTTGAGGCGCCGCGTGGTGCCCATACACGTACCGCTGGTGCCGAGCGCCGTGACGAAGCAGCTGAGTCGATCGCCGAGCACCTCTAAGATCTCGGCGCCGGTGCCGTGGTAGTGGGCGAGGGGGTTTGAAGGGTTCGAATACTGGTCAGGGTAAAAGTACCTGTCAGGGTGCTCCTCGACCAACTCGCGCACCAGCCGGATCGCGCCGTCCGAGCCCTCCATCGGGGACGAGTGGATCAGCTCTGCGCCGTAGGCTAGGGTGATGTCTTTGCGCGCTTTGGTCACGTTCTTGGGCATCACTAGTGCCACGCGGAAGCCCATGGCCGCGCCCAGCAGCGCGTAGGCGACGCCCGTGTTGCCGCTGGTGGCGTCGATCAAGATCTTGTCGTCGGTCAGCTGTCCTGCCCCGATGGCGTCATCCACCATGCGCTTGGCCGGCCGATCCTTCACCGAGCCTCCGGGGTTACAGAACTCGAGCTTGACGTAGACCTCGACGTCAGGTGCGCTCGCCGCCACGCGGGTGAGGCGCAAGAGCGGCGTGTCGCCGATGGCTTCGACCACGTTGTTCAGTCGGCGTGAGCGGATGAAGCGATTCGGTTTCACTGAGTTCCAGTCCCTGGCTTGGCGAGCGGAGGCTGAGCGGCGGCGACGCGAGGTGCTGTCAGCTGAGCGGCGGCGACGCGAGGCGCTGCTAAATCAGCGGGCGGCGCCTGGAGCGCGCCCATCAGCGCACGTTGGGCGCGCCAGGCGCCAGCGGCCACGTTCCGCGTAGCGGCATGCCGAAATACATTTGCATGTGGGAATGTAGCTGTCGCGGGCGCTACAGCCCCCACGCGCGCGCCGCTGGCTGGGCGCCCAGGGAGGCGCCAATCGACGAACATTTCAAGCTGACCCACCCCCGCCCGCTCTAGGTAGGCGAGCTCGATCAGGCAGCCTGGACCACTCGCCACGCGCGCGATCAGTCCCTCGATCCGGCGCTGCCCTTCGGCGCCCACCTCGGGCAGCTTGCGCTGGCGACTGTAGCGATCCAAGAACGGCAGCACGGCTCAGCCTCCTGCGATAGCTGGGACGATGCTGACCTCATCTTTGCCGCTCAGGGCAGTGTCCAAGCCGTCGAGGAAGCGGATGTCCTCCTCGCCCACGTAGATGTTGACGAAGCGGCGCACGCCCTTGTCGTCGAGCAGGCGTTCGCGCATGCCAGGGTGCTTCTGCTCTAGGTTATCCAGCAGCTCGCGCACGTTGCTGCCGTCGATCTCAACGGCTTCTTCGCCGCCAGTGAGGATTCGCAGGGGGGTGGGGATGCGGACTGTTGTTGCCATCTTTCGATCCTTACGGTCATTGCTGGGGTGGGTCCGTACGCAGTACGGAATTAACTTGCGGAAGCGGAGTCGCCCCCATGAGCGCTAGCGCTTGACGAGCAAGTTGCCTCGGCTGCGCCAGTGTAGCGCCGCTCGCGGATGTCGACGATGCTCGGGCGCTCGCCGCACAGCGCGCAGCCAGCGCGGGGACTGACCGGCGCTGAGCGTAGCTGATCGCGCAGGCCGTCGTAGCTCCAAATCTGGCGGTAAGCGTCGGCGTCGCCGCCCAATAGCCGCAGCGCGAGGTCCGCCATCAACGCCCCGGCGAGGCCGACCACTGGACCCATCACCCCCGCGGAGTCGCAGTTTTGCTGGGCTCCGATGGGCAAATCTTCGAACAGGCAGCGGTAGCAAGGCGCGCCCTGTGGGCTGACCGCCCAGGCCGTCGCGCGCCAGCGGATGGCAGCGCCGTGCACCACCGGCACCCGCGCGAGGTGGCAAGCGTCGGCCGTGAGGAACTTGGTGGCGAAGTTGTCAGCTCCCTCCAGCACGACGTCGACTTGAGACACCAGATCTAATGCATTTGCCGGGAGGATACGATCTTCGAGCAGGCTGAGCTGCTCGGGGGCGGCGCCGGCCTTCAGCAGCGCCGCGTGGGCAGCCTGGAGCTTTGAGCGGCCGACATCGCCCTCGTGATACAAAATCTGGCGGTGCAGGTTGGTCAACTCAACCTCGTCGTCGTCCACGAGCAAGAGCCGCACCCCGGCGCGCACCAGCGCCAGGGCAGCGGGGCAGCCGAGGCCGCCCAGGCCGATGATGGCCGCGCGAGGGGGCAAGCTAGGCATCAGCGCCTTGCGGCTCTGGGCTAGGAAAATACTCGTCCAGGCTGAAGTAGCGCTCACCCGTGTCGCACAGCACGGTCACTACGTGCTGGTCGGGGCGGAGCCCGCGCGCGACCTCTAGGGCGACCGCGACGTTGGCGCCCGAGCTGAGCCCTACCAGCAGGCCTTCGCGCTGGCTGAGCTGACGCTTGATGTCGTAGGCGCGCTGGTCGGTCACGGTCAACACTTCCGTAGGGATTGAGCCGTCGTAGTTCTTGGGGATGAAGCCCGCGGCGATGCCTTGGATCTTCGAGGGCCCGCGCTCGCCGCGGGAAATCGTCGCGCAGCTCTCGGGTTCAACGCCGATGACGCGGCACCCAGGGTGCGCCTCAAGCAGCGCTCTACCTACGCCGCTCAGCGTGCCGCCGGTGCCCACCGCCGCCACGAAGGCGTCGATGGTCAGCCCCGCCATGGCGTGGAGGATCTCGGGCGCGGTGGAGGTGTAGTGGGCGTCCGGGTTGGCGCGGTTGTCGAACTGGTCGGGCAGAAACGCGCCCGGCGTGGAGGCCGCGATCTCTTGGGCTTTGGCGATGGCGCCTTCCATTTGTTCGGCCTCTGGGGTCAGCACGAGCTCTGCGCCCATGCTCTCTAGCAGCTGGCGCCGCTCGAGGCTCATGCTCTCTGGCATGGTTAAAATACAGCGATAGCCGCGCCGCGCGGCAACGAGGGCCAAGCCAATGCCGGTGTTTCCGCTGGTCGGCTCCACCACCACGCCGCCTGGCTTCAAGGCGCCGCTCGACTCAGCGTCCAGGATCATCGCCAGGCAGATACGGTCCTTGACCGAACCCCCAGGGTTCTGATTCTCAAGCTTGCCGAACACGCGGGCGCGCGGCGCTTCGGTCTCGATCCGCGTGATCTCGACCAGCGGCGTGTCGGTGATCAGATCGAGGATGTCGCCATACACCCGAGGGTGTCTTGCTAGGCCCTTAGGCGGCGTCTTGAGGTGGTTAGACATTGCGAACGCTGAGTGTGTAGACGGCTCTGCCGCTCAAATCGAGTAGACGTAGCGTCGCGCCCCGGGCCGCGGCAGCCCAAGCTCATCGGCGCGAGCACACAGGTCGCTGAGGCTGACCGCGGCAAGGCTCTGCTCAATGCGATCGGAGAGCTCGCGAAACACGCTCTCCGTGACCCGCCGCGCGTCTTCGGTGGCCAAGCTGCGCTCACTCGGCTTCTCGCCCAGATGGATGGGACCCTCTAGCGCCACCACGACCTCACTCAGGCGGACTTGGCTGGCGGGTCGGGCGAGGGAGTAACCCCCCTGGGGTCCGCGTTTGCTGGCGACGATCCCGGCGCGCTTGAGGTCCTGAAAGATCTGCTCCAGAAAGCGCGGTGGGATGGTTTGGCGCTCCGCGATGTCTTTGACCTGGGTGGGGCGGCCGTCGTTGTAGAACGCGATGTCGAACAGGGCGCGCACGGCGTATCGGCCTTTGTTCGAGAGCTTCATCGTCTTCGTACCTGGGGCTGATCTGCTTTTGCACATCGGGTTTGTCAAGATTGTCCGGCCCCGAGGCGCTCAGCGTAGCGTGCAACTCCTTGAAAAGTCACAGGAATTTGTGCTGCTACTGAGTTGACTCTTTCAGGCTCAAGCAGCCTGCCCAGCGCTCAATCTCAGCCTCAGACGGCCCGCGAGCGCCGGGCACGGCCCCGCGGCAGGCCAGGTCGGGCACCGGGCGGTAGCCGGCCGCCGGGTGACGCCAGCGGCGCCGCGAGTCTCCGAGAAGCACGGCGCTCGACCGGCAGCGCTCTCAGCCATCACGGGCTACCCTTGAGGCCGCTGCTGCGGATCAATGCGCCCCATACAATTTCCGCGTAGAATTTATCCCGCGATGCTACGGGCGCGGCGAGCGCCGCAGCCGCGACACAAACAAGCCCAAGGTTCGGGGGTGGAGGGGCGGCCCTGCGAGGCTGACCGCGTGTAGTCGACACACCTACCTCGAGGCTTGGCCAGCGGCGCGTGGAAGGGGACACACCTATCCTCGAGGCTTGGCCGGCGGCGCGTGGAAGGGGAAGCGCTACCAAGGCAGCTGGCTCGCTCACGCGGACGTGGCGCGATGTGTCTCATTTGGCTCAAGATCCCCGCGACGGATGTAGCGTGAAACCGCCGTTTCCGCAGGCGAAGAGGCCGCGGCGCTGGCCTAGGGTGCCGTCCCAAGACCCGATCGCGGAGCTGAAAAACAATGCACTCCGGCTGTTTTTGCCCCCAAAGTTCGCGGCGATCGCGTTGTGGAGCCACGCGCTGGGTGGTAGCCATGGGGTTGTTTGAGTTGATGAGTCCAAGCTTGGAGGCATGAGAGAATGCGCTGGGTTGTTGTGGTAGGTTTAGCTGGAGTCCTCGGTGCGTGCGGTGCGTCGGGCGAAGAAGACAACGCTGGCACATTCGGCTCGCCCGGCTGCGCGGGTGACGACTGCAGCGCCTGTTCAGACTGCTTCAATCGATGCACTTGCCAGACGCAAGATCCCGCGCGCTGCGCGGAGGCCTGCGGCGTCGGTGCTGGCGGCTCGGGCAACGCAAGCGGCAATGGCGGCAGCGGCAATGGCGGCAGCGGCAATGGCGGCAGCGCGGGGGCCGGCGCGACTAGCGGCGGCAGCGGCAACGGCGGCAGCGGCAACGGCGGCAGCGGCAACGGCGGCAGCGGCAACGGCGGCTCGGGTGGCACGACCGTCGACGGCAACGCTCAGGCCGCTGGCCTGACCATCAATGAAATTTCCGTGTGGCAAGGCGTTAAGGTCGCGGTGATGGCCAACGGAGGCCCAGTCGGTTCACGCAACGCCCCGCTGGTCGCGGGCCGCGACGCGCTGTTTCGGATCTACGTCTCCCCAGCTGCGGAGTGGCAGGCGCGGGAGTTGATCGCGGTGGTCGACGTGAACGGGCAGACGTTTGAAGGGCGCGCCACGCCGAGTGGTGCATCGAGCGACGGCGCTCTGGACTCCTCTTTCAATGTGGCGGTGCCCGGCGGAAGCATAGCACCTGGCTCGCAGTACTCCGTGACGCTGTATGAGACGGGAAGCACCCCCGGTCCAGGGAGCAGCGCTGGCACACGCTATCCAGCGTCGGGCAGCGAGGGCTTGCAGGCTGAAGACGCCCACGGGGTCTTCCATTTGGTGCTGGTGCCCATCACCGTTGGCGGCTTCACCCCAGACGTCGGGCAGAGCCGCGTCGACGCCTACGTCAAGCGTTTGGGCGCCATACTGCCGATCACGGGTGTTGAGATCAGCGTGCGCGCGGCGGTGAGCTTTGGCGGCAGCGTGTCTGCCAACGGCAGCGGCTGGGACGGCGCGCTCAGCGGGGTCTACAACCTGCGCCAGCAAGACAAGGCCCCCAAGAACACCTACTACTTCGGGTTGCTCGCGCCAGCGAGCACCGCCGCGAACTTCTGCCGCCAAGGCTGCGTCGCCGGGCTGAGCGGCCTGCCGTCTGCGAACGACGACTACCAGCGCGGCTCCGTTGGGCTAGGTTATTTTCCCGACGGAAGCGATATTGGCTCTGGTGACACCATGGCCCACGAGCTGGGGCACGCCACCGGGCGTCCTCACACCCAATGCGGTACCGGCGAGGGTGGTAGCGGCTTTCCCTATTCGGGGGGGGCTATTGGCAGCTGGGGCTACGACCGCAGCGCTCAGCGCGTGCGCTCGCCCTCCACCTACAAGGACGTGATGGGCTACTGCAGCCCGAACTGGATCAGCGACTACAATTTCGAGCGCATCTTCGATCGCTTGGCTTACGTCAACGCGGGCGGATACGTGGTGCCGCCGCCGGATCCGGCGCGAGCGCCAGGTGAGTTCATGAGCTTCTTGGTCGCAGCCGACGGCAGCCTGCGGCGTGCGCCAGACGTCAGGTTGCGCAGTCCAACGTTGGGCGATCAGCAGAGCGTCGCGCTGGTTGACGAGGTGGGCACCATCGTCGAAGAACTCAATGGCTTCTATTACCCGTACGCCGACGAGGCGCTGGGCGGCGCGCTGCTGGTGCCCAAGCCCAAGGGCCTCTCGCCCCGTGTCTATGGGTTGACCAGCAAGCTCTCACCGCTTGGGGTCGTGGCGCCGCTCGGCGAAGTCATCGACACCCAGCTGCGCTGACCCCACGGTCGCTGCATACCGCCGAGCCTGCGCGGCCTGCGCTCGCGCAGCGATTGAGCTTGGCCATTTGTACGATGGCAGCTCGCGGGGTCGCCAAACACCAAGCAGCGGCTGCAGGTCGTCCATAGATGGGCTATAGCGAGAGCCATGGCATCCAAATTGAGCGCCGAGTCGATCCTCGGGGTGCTGCTGGGGCTGAGCCTCGCGGCGTGCAACCAGAACGCCGACACCGAGCCTGGCGCGAGCGCTACCGCGGAGCCATTGAGTGCGGCGACGCCTGGCGCGAGCGCTACCGCGGAGCCATTGAGTGCGGCGACGCCTGGCGCGAACTCAGCGGCGCCCGCTGAGCCACTCGCCGGCTCCGCTGAAGTGGCAGACGACCAGGGGGCCGAGGAGCCCGCGTCGCCCGCTCAGCGAGTCGCTGCACCGAAGCCCGGCGCGCCAGCCAGCGCTGCTGCGCCAAAGGCTGCTGCGTGGCCGAAAGCCAGCGCCGCCCTGGGGCAGGTCGCAGCGAAAGAGGTCGCGCCCCCGAAGCCTGCGCCCAGCGCCTCAGGCCAGCAAATGCGCTGCGCGGCGGGCAAGTGCGGCGCTGGCTCCTGCGGCTAGCGCAGGCTGCTTGCGAAGGCGCAGCCCACCCCTCGGGCGAATATGCGCTGGTGCATCACCCCGCGCCGTCCGCGAGCGGCGGCTACAGCGCGGGGGCTGACAGCGCGGGGGCTGACAGCGCGGGCGAATATGCGCTGGTGCATCACCCCGCGCCGTCCGCGAACTCTAGTACAGCGCCTTCAGCTGATCGCCGTACTTCTCCATCACGTTGCGGCGCTTGAGCTTGAGCGTAGGCGTCAGCATTCCATTTTCCGTGGAGAAATCTTCGGTGACGATGATGAACGCGCGGGGGCGCTCGAAGCCCTTGAAATCCTTGCCGTAGGTCTCGAGCTGGCTCTGCATCAGTTCTTTGATCTTAGGATCACTGGCCGCCTTGCTGGCGTCGGCGCCGTGCTCCGCAGCCCAAGCCTTCAGCGCGTCGGGGTCAGGGATCACCAGCGCGACGTTGTGAGGCTTGTTGTCGCCGAAGATCATCACGTTGGCGATCAACGGGCTGAGCTTCAGCTTCTCTTCCAGCGGCGCGGGGACCACGTACTTGCCGTTCTCTAGCTTGTACTGCTCCTTGATGCGGCCGGTGATGTAGAGGTAGCCGTCGCTGTCCAGCCGGCCCATGTCGCCGCTGCGGAAGCCTCCGTCGTCCATCAGGACCGCGGCGTTTTCTTCCGCGCGGTTATGATAGCCTTGCATGACGTTGGGGCCGTAGATCAAGATCTCGCCGTTCTCGGCGTCGTTGGTGACCGAGGTGTCGATCTTGATGGTGACGCCAGGGATGGCCTTGCCCACGCTGCCGATCTTGCGGTTGCCTGGGTAGTTGGCGGTGGCGATGGGGCTGGTCTCGGTGAGCCCGTAGCCCTCGTAGACCATGATGCCCAGGGCATCGACGAACTGAGCCACTGTTTTGTCCAGGGCCGCGCTGCCGCTGATGGCGTACTTCAGCCGCCCACCGAACTTCTCCCGGATCTTGTTGAAGATGATCTTGTCAGCGAACGCCAAGCCCATGTTATCGAAGAAGCCGATCGACTCACCGGCGTTTTTCCGTGTAGCATTTTTGATGCCAGAGCGGAACAAGCCCTGGATAAAGCCTGGCTTCTCCGTCATCTGCTTGTTCACGCCGTCGTAGATGCGGTTGAAGATACGCGGGACGGCGAACAAAATCGTGGGCTTCACCACGGCGAGGTTAGAGACTAAGTTGGGGACCTCATCGTTGATCCCGATGGAGCAGCCCATGCTGATCAGCCCGTGGAGCTCGCAGGTCTGACCCATGGAGTGCGCCCAGGGCAGGAAAGACAGCGAGCGGTCCTCGCACTCAAAGGTGAAGACCTCGTGGATCGCGTTGAGGTTGGAGCAGATGTTGGAGTGGGTGAGGATCACGCCCTTGGGGTTGCCTGTCGTGCCCGAGGTGTAGATGAAGCCCGCCGTCTCCTTGGGCTGAGGCTCCGCTGCCGCGACCGGCTTCTCAGCTCCCTTGAGCAACAGCGTGCTGTAGCTATCGGCCGCGTCCGCCGGGCCCTCGAAATTGATGACGTGCTCCAGGTGCGGCAGCTCCGGCTGGATGTGCTTCAGCTTGTCGTAGACGCTTTGATTTGCTGCCAGCACCAGCTTGGCTTCGCAATCGGCCAGGATGAACTTCCACTCGTCGGCCTTCTGAGCCTGGTACATCGGCACGTAGGCCGCGCGCAGCCCGTACGTCGCGTAGCAACCGACCGCCCACTCGACGCGGTTGTCTGCGATCACTGCCACGCGGTCGCCCGGGCCGACCCCCAGCAGCTTCAAAGCGGCACGGAAATGATCAACGTCCTGCTTGAAGCTCTTGTAAGTGTTCCAGCTCCAGCTATCGGAGTGCTTGGTGCCGAAGAGCGGTCGGTCGGCGAAGGCCAGCGCGCTGCGTTCTAGGACTTCGACTAGGTTCTTGAACTTCTCGGCCATGCAATTCCTCGAGCGTGGGGTGGGGGGAGCGAGAGCGGCGGACACGCGCCGCTCGATCCACGAGCTTTGGCCTTTTACGAGACCAGGCTAGGTCGGTCAACGCGAGACGGTCCCCGCCTGTCAAAGCTCCGGGCGCGTGCTAGGCTCGGCGACCTCAGCCCACAGCCTTGACCCCTCAGGTCGCTGCTCTTGAAGCGCCCAGCTTTGCGGCGCCCTGCGCTTGAATTGCCCCCCATGGCCACGTATTCCCTCGTTACTTTCGGCTGCCAAATGAACGTTCACGACTCTGAGCGCATGGCGGAGGTGCTCGAACACGCGGGCTACGCCCCCGCAGCTTCGGTCGAAACCGCCGATCTGGTGCTGCTCAACACGTGCAGCGTGCGCGAGAAGGCCGAGCAGAAGCTGCGCAGCGAGCTAGGGCGCCTCGGCGTGCTGAAGCGCACCCGGCCCGAGTTGCTGATCGGCGTCGCGGGCTGCGTCGCCCAGCAAGAGGGCGAGCGGCTGCTGCGCCGCATGCCGCAGATCGATCTGCTGATCGGGCCCGACAACATCACCGAGCTACCAGGCTTGCTGCGCGAGTTGGAAGGTGGGGCGCCGCCGCAAGTGCGGACTGGCTTTGACCTGGAGCTGCCTCGCTTCTTGAGCGTCGATCCTAGCTTGCAGCGCCGACGGAAAATCAGCGCGTTCGTCACCGTCATGAAGGGGTGCGACGAACGCTGCTCATTCTGCATCGTGCCCACCACCCGCGGGCCGGAGCGCTACCGCCCCTCATCGGAGATCCTCGCGGAGTGTCGGGCCCTGGTTGAGAGCGGCACGCGCGAGATCACGCTGCTCGGTCAGACCGTGGATAGCTACCTCGATCCCGAGCACGAGCTGCCCCAGGCGCCTGGACATGAACTGCTCGCGGCGTCCGCCGCGAGCAATGGCAGCAAGCGGCGCGGCGCCGGTATCCATGCGGATGAGAGTGAGTTCCCTGCGCTGCTGCGGGCTGTCGCATCCCAGGTGCCCGAGCTGGCCAGGTTGCGCTACACCAGCCCGCACCCTCGACACCTGACGCCTTCGCTGATCTTGGCCCACCGTGACCTTCCGCAGCTGGCTCGCCACGTCCACATGCCCGTGCAGTCTGGCAGCGACCGCGTGCTGCGCCGCATGCTCCGCCGCTACAGCGTAGCTGAGTACGCGGAGCGCACCTCCGCGCTGCGCGAAGCGGTGCCCGGCTTGACCCTGTCGACAGATGTCATCGTTGGGTTTCCTGGGGAAACACAAGAAGACTTTGAGCTCACCCTCGATTTGATCCGAGAGCGCGAGTTTGTGGGGGTTTACGCCTTCAAGTACTCAGAGCGGCCCGGCACCCCGGCGCTCAAGCTGGTCGACGACGTGCCGGAGCAAGAGAAGCGCCGGCGCTTGGCCGCGCTGTTTGAAATCAGCGAGGCGCAGCTGCGCGCCCACCTGGGTGGCCAGGTCGGCAGCCAGCAGACCGTGCTAGTTGAGGGGCTAGGCAAGACCGGAGGCTACTCGGGTCGCACAGCGCAAAATGAGATCGTGCACTTCGGATGCACCGACGATGTGGTGGGCGAGCTGTGCGATGTGCGCATCACTCGCGCCTTCAAGCACAGCCTCGAGGGCGAGCTCTTAGACCCAGCACGGCGGGCCGCGCTGCCCGCTGCTGCGGCGTCAGGTGAAGCGCGGGCGGGGCGCGACGGCGCGGCTTCTGGCGCGATGATTCAAGCTGGCGCGCTGCCCGAGCGCGTGAGCCTACCTGTGGTGGTGTGATGGCGATCATTAAAGCTTACTGCGGCAAACAACCGCAGATTCATGAAACTGTTTTCTTGGCGGAAAATGCTGTGGTGATCGGCGACGTCTACATCGCTGAGTCCGCGAGCATCTGGTACGGCGCGGTGCTGCGCGGCGACGTAGGCAGCATCCGCGTTGGCGCCCGCACCAATGTCCAGGATAACGCGACGATCCACATGACCGGCGGCGTCAGCGACGCGCTGGTCGAAGAGGACGTGACCATCGGGCACAACGCGATCCTGCACGGCGCGACCGTGCGCCGCGGCGCGCTGATCGGCATGGGCTCGGTGATCCTCGACAACGCGGAGATCGGCGAAGGCGCGATCATCGCCGCGGGCGCTGTGGTGCCGCCGCGGATGAAGGTGCCACCGCGCGTCTTACTTCGCGGAACGTCAGGCAAGGTGGTGCGCGAGTTGACTGAGGCCGAGGCGCGCGAAGGCGCGCAGGGCGCGCGGATTTATCAGGAATTGGCGCTAGGCCACCGCACTTAGCTCGCGACGCGCTACTTAGGCGCGAGGCCCGCGAGGCGCTGCCCAGGCACGAGGCGCTGCCCAGGCACGAGGCGCTGCCCAGGCACGAGCCGCCGCCCAGGCACGAGGCGCTGCCCAGGCACGAGGCGCTCGCATCAACCGGGCAAGGCGGGCGCAGCGCTGGATCTGCGGTCTAGCGCGATCTCAGCCGCCGCCCACAAAGTGGACGATTTCAAGGACGTCACCGTCGCTCAGCTGAGCCGTCGAGTGCTCTGCGCGGGGCACCACCGCTCGGTTTTTCTCCACGGCAACGGGACCATCGGTTAGGCCCAGGTGCTCAATTAGCCCGCGCACCGTGAGGCCGCTGGGCACCGCGGTGGGCTCGCCGTTGATGGTGAGATCCATGGGTGCGGTATAGCAAGGCGCCGCAGGTTGGCAACAGCGCACGGCGCCGTGCGCGAGCTGCGCGGGCTGCGCGGGCTGCGCGGGCTGCGCGTGCCTTGTGCACCAGTGCATAAAGCACGGGAGTGCGGAGAGCGCGCGTGCGCTGAGGGCGTGGCGAGCTGCATGGGCTGCGCGGCGATTGTGCACCAGTGCATAAGGCACGGGAGTGCGGAGAGCGCGCTTGCGCTGAGGGCGTGGCGCGCTGCATGGGCTGCACGGTGCGCGCGGCGATTGTGCACCAGTGCATAAGGCACGGGAGTGCTGAGATCGCGGCAAGCTGCGTGGTCTGTGCTGGGTTATTCACCAGTGCATCGAGCCCCGGAGTGGGAGATCGCGGCAGCAGCGCGGTCTGCGCGGGCAGCGCGGTCTGCGCGGGCAGCGCGGGCAGCGCGGTCTGCGTGGGCAGCGCGGTCCGCGTGGGATTATGCACCAGTTCATAAGGCCCGGGAGCGCTGAGAGCGCGCTTGCGCTGCCACGCGCAAGCTGCATGGTCTGAGCGGTTCGCGTGGGGTTATGCACCAGTGCATCAAGCCGGAGAGCGCTGAGATCGCCACGCGCAGCCTGGATGGGCTGCGGCTACCCCGTAGCACGCGGCACGCGGCACGCAGCACGCAGCACGCAGCACGCAGCACGCAGCACGCAGCACGCAGCACGC
>CAZKDY010000047.1:0-49636 GCA_964551615.1 uncultured Polyangiaceae bacterium | reverse complement strand
CCCGAAACCCCGCATCCGCCGCGTTGCTTGATGTCAGTTTCAGAGCCACACCCCTCGGGACGGAGGACTTCATTGAGGAATTTCGAACCGTCTTAGGAACCTTCGACTCGAGCCTGTGCTCAGGGTCAACGTTTGATTCGTTCGCACAGCAGCTGCGGGCGGCGTCCGATATCCTCGCGGATGGCACCAACGCCAGCGGGCCCCCGTGCGACGGCATCAGCATTGGTTTGGGGTTCACCGCCAAGCCGGTCATACGTGGTGCCGTTGCTGCGCCGAATCCACATGTCGATACTTGCCCGTAGCAGCAGCCCATCACCTTTGGGCCAGCGCAGACTCGCAGCTGGCCTCAGCCTTGGTTCTGAGCTAACAGCGCTGCCACTAGATGACTGATGCTGGAGTAGAAGCCGAGGCCGGCCTGGACGATTCGGACGCGGGCGCTGAACCACTTGATGCGACGGCTGATGCCGTTGAGGCGGCTACGACTGCCGAGCTGGCAGCGGCTCAGTCCAAGCCCAGCGCTGGGCGCAACGTCACCCACATTCAGATCGAGGGCCGCGACGTCTACTTGATCGGCACGGCGCACGTGTCACCCAAGAGCGTGATCGAGGTCACTGAGGTGATCCGCGAGGTAAGGCCTGACACGGTGTGCGTCGAGCTCGACGCCATGCGCTACGAGGCCATGACTGATGAAAACCGCTGGCGCAAGCTCGACATCTTCGCGGTCATCAAGCAGCAGAAGGTGCTGTTCTTGCTCGCCAACCTGGTGCTCAGCGCGTACCAGCGCCGGATGGGTGAGAAGCTGGGGGTCAAGCCGGGGGCTGAGCTCCACGCGGCGGTGACCGAGGCTGAGGCGGTGGGCGCCGAGCTGGTGCTCGCGGATCGCGACATCCAGGCCACCCTCAAGCGCACCTGGGCTAACCTGTCGTTCTTCAACAAGCTGAAGGTGCTCGGCGCGATGAACGCCGCGTTCTTTGGTTCCGCAGAGATTGACGAAGAGCAAATCGAGGAGCTCAAGGACCGCGACGTGATCGGCGACATGATGCGCGAGTTCGGCCAGGTCATGCCGCAGGTCCAGGTGCCGCTGATCGACGAACGTGATCGCTACTTGATGACCAAGATCGCCCAGGCTCCTGGCAACAAAATCGTGGCGGTGGTCGGCGCGGGTCACGTGCAGGGCATGCTGAACCAGCTGGGCAAGACCGCTGATCTCGAGGAGCTGAGCCGTATCCCGCCCCCAGGCATGACCGGCCGCGTGCTAAAATGGGTGATCCCAGCCATCGTGCTCGGCGCGTTCTACTACGGCTACCTGAACCACTCGAGCGAGGGTCTGAAGCAGATGATCTTCGCCTGGCTGATCCCCAACGTGGTCGGCGCGGCGATCCTCGCAGCCCTGGCCGGCGCGCGCCCGATCACGGTGCTCGTGGCGGGCGTGGCTTCTCCCATCACCTCGCTGAACCCGACCATCGGCGCTGGCATGGTGGCTGGGCTGGTGGAGGCCTGGGCGCGCAAACCAACGGTTGCAGACTGTGAGCTGGTCGCCGACATCACGAGCTTCTCCGAGATGCGCAAGAACTCATTCACCCGCGTGCTGCTGGTCGCCGTGGCGGCGACTATGGGCTCGGCCATCGGCGCGTGGATAGGCGCGGCCTGGGTCGTCAAGCTGCTGTGAGCCATGGCCCAAAGCAACCCGGTGGCAAAATAGGCATCGAGCGGGATACAATTTCCTCAGAGAATTTATGTATCAGGGGCCTAGGTGTAGGGAACTTAATTAGGAGTCTTGGTCATGTCTGAGCGCGACGCACTCAACGCCAACGCTGAATTTTACAGAGCCTTTCGCGAACGCGACTACCCAAGCATGGACGCGCTGTGGGCCCGCGAGACCGTGGTGGCTTGCATCCACCCCGGCACGCCCGCGCTCTACGGTAGAGGTCCCGTGCTAGCCAGTTGGCGCGCCATCATGAGCAGCGACGATTCCCCGCGGGTAAAGGCCGTGGACGAGACCGCCAACGTCTTCGGTGACACCGCCGTCGTCACCTGCACCGAGCGGGTCGGCAGGACGCGGGTCGCCGCCACCAACATCTTCATCCGAGAGCGCGGCAACTGGCGCATGCTGCATCACCACGCCTCACCGGTCGGGCGCGACCTGGCCGACGAGCGCACCCCCGATCGCAGCCTGAACTAGCGCCGCCATGATCGCCGTCCTCGCTAACCTCCTGCTCTTGCTCTACGGCGCGCCGATCGTGCTCAGCGCGGCTTGCATCATCGGCGAGAACCGGCAGTGGCCGAACCTGCCAAGGATCGGCCACGCGGCGGTGCGCTTTGGCAGCCTCGCCATCCTGCTCGGCGCCGTCGGCATGACCGCCGGTATCTTCGCGACCCAGAGCGCCAGCGCGGCGCCTGGCTTGACCGCCGACCAAATCGCTAGCCTGCGCACCAGCGGCTTCACCGACGCGGCCTACGCCCTATTTTTTGGCATGTTCGCGGGGCTGCCCGGCATTTACATGGGGCGCAGGGTGCAGAGAGATCGTAGATAGCGCCGCGCGGAGCGCTAACACGATCAGCGCGCGCCCTCCACCCCCACGCTTGGGTGGTTCCGCAAGGCGACTATGGCAGGCATCACCGAGGTCAAGGCAGGTAACTACACCGTCCGCGGCATCTCCGTCGCTGGCGTGTACACCTGCCTCCAAATCCCCGAGCTGGGCGTGGTCCTCGACGCAGGCATCCCGCTGCGCGCCTTCGCCGGTGGCGACAACTTCTTCTTGAGCCACGGCCACGCGGATCATTTGGGCGGCCTGATCGGCATGCTCGGTATCCGCGGCATGATGAACAAGCCTGAGCTCCCCAGGCTGTTCATGCCCAAGGCGATCCAAGCCGACTTGAACCAAGCCCTGGCGCACATCACCAAGATCCAGCGCTACGATCTGTCCGTTCAGGGGGTGGGGGTGGAGGCTGGTGATGAACACGTCGTCGCCGGTTCGCTCCTCGTGCGCGCGTTCCAAACGCACCACCCAGTGCCCAGCGTCGGCTACCAATTTTTCCGCAGGGCTAAAAAGCTCAAGGCAGAGTTCCTGCATTTAGAGGGAGCAGAGATCGGGCGCCGGCGCAAGGCCGGTGAAGCGCTGTTTGACGATGAAGAGCAGCTAGAGGTCGCGTACGCCACGGATACGCTGCTGAGGGTGATCGACACCAGCCCGAGCATATTGCGCTCCAAGGTGCTGATCTTGGAGTGTTCGTTCCTCGACGAGCGCAAAGACCTCGCGGCCAGCCAAGCGGGCTGCCACATCCACCTAGACGAGCTGCTCGAGCGCGCCGGCGAGTTTCAGAACGAGCACTTGGTGCTGATGCATTTCAGCCAAATCTACAAGCCGGCGGAGACCCACGCCATCTTGAAGCGGCGCCTGCCACAGCAGCTGTGGGAGCGCACGCGGGTGTTCGCGCCCGAGCACGGCAGCTGGTTTTAGAGCCTCTCCCTGCGCAGCAACTTTCCCTACGGCAACGGCGGATAGCGGCAGGGGCGGGTGACCAGCGCGACCAGCGCGCGCGCGTCAGCCGACGATGCCCGTCAGCAGCTTGCCGGTGTCCTTCACCATGCTCAGGCTCTGCTCGAGGCCTTGGACGATCAAGTCAATGTGCAAGACGAGCTTGGGGTTCAAGATCTGACTGGGCGCGCTGGCCACCAGCGCGACGCCCGTTTGCACGGTCTCCGCAGACTTCGCCGCGAGCTTGATGCCCAGCTCGGCGCTGGCCACCCACAGCGTCTTGAGCTTCTCCACGCCGTCGCTCATCCCCTCGGAAGCGCCGGACGCTAGCTGTTCGATCAGGCCGTCTACGTCGGCCTTCTTGATCTGCTTGTCGCCGCGCTCCACGTCGGCCGGAGCTTCTTCACCCTTGACCTTGTAGCTGGCGAGGTACACGTGGCGCCCCGTCTCCATTAGCTGATAAGCGGTGGCGTACATCTCCGCAGAGGCGCGGAAGAAGTTGTCGTACTGAGGCATGCCGATTTGCACGTACTTGAAGTCGTACTCGGCGTCAGGGTTCATGCGCGCGACCTTGAGGTAGTCGTAGCGCACGTCGCCCTCGTAGGGTTTCAGCGAGGAAGCGAGCTGACCGAGCTGCACTTGACCCTGGGGCGGGACGTCGATCAGCTTCTTGGCTAGCTCCGCCGTCGTGGCGCCGACCTGCTTGGCGAAATCGGAGAAGTCGGTGGCGACCTCGCCCATCGCGTGCTCGAACTCTTCCCAGTTCTTCGCTTCGCGGACGGTGGTGGTGGTCTTCCCGTTCTCGGTCCGGGTGGTGATCACCGTGGCCTTCAGCCCGATGGCCTCGCAGGCTGAAGTCAGCGCCGAGAGCGCAGCCAGCCCTAGCATTCCGCGTCGTGAGAGCATGCCCAAGGAATACCGGATCCCGCGCGGCGCAGGAAGCCCCAAGCCCAGCGCGGTCTGCGTCAATCGACGGGAGTGGGTCGGTCAGCCGGCAAGATCTCGTCGATATCTAGCGTGGCGTCCTCGGGCAGCTCGGCCAAGCGCACAGCCAGCGCAGCGTGAAAGCGCAACAGCTCGTCGGCGGGCAGATCCCTGACCGCCCGCTCGTCGGCGTCGCAGCAAAACGGTGGGTGGACCTGGAGCAAACGCCCAGCGGGGAGCTGATCGTGACTGTGTAGGAACAGCTCAAGTGGCTCGGTGCACAAGAACTCCACCGGGTCCTCTTTAGCCGCACGGAAAAATTCAGCGAGGGACAGCTCTAGGTGCTCCACCTCCCCCATCTCAGCGAACAGCTGGACCACCTCGCCGTCGCGCAGCAGGTACTGGTCACCGACGCAGTCCTGCGCGAACGGGATGTCGGAGCTCTGCACCTCCGGGAATAGCTTGTACAGCGCCTGCTCGCCTCTCCACGCAGCGCGCAGCGAGTGCCAACTTGGGCGGCGGCAGGCCCCACGTACGTGCAGGCCACCTCCGAACGCGACGAACCCGTTCTTCTCACGCAGGAGCCTCGCGAGGTCCGTGGGCAGCTCGCGGAGCAGGACTGGATCTCCGAGCTGTTGGTCATTGAACGGGGCGCCGACGAATACAATTCCCTCTAGGTCCATCTACCTCACTCCAACTTGCTCTAGCCTCTTCGTGCTGCGCTCTGACTGCGCTGCGCTCCGACTGCGCGCGCCTCGGCCCCGACGCCAAGCCAACGCACGGGTGCATAGCACGCTCGCGCTGGTGCGCGACAACCGCGAGCGGCGCGCCGGCTCGGGTTGCAGCACCCGGCGGCTCGCGCCCGCCTCACGCCTTCGGTCGACGCGTGGTTCGAAAGTACTCTGGCAAGTCGTCGTAGAACGCTGGCGAGTCGTTGCGTGCGTAGCCCGGCACGCCCAGCAGCGGGAGCGGCTTCAAATCGCTGGTCCTTTGGACCGCTGCCGCGAGGCATTGCTCGGACCAGTGATCGACGAAGTCCCGCGTCGCGCCGGCGCTGGCCAAGGCGTCGTCATCCGCCGGCAGCAGCAGAGCATGACCCATCAGGCCAATGTATGGATTGAGCATGGCGTGCAGCAGCGCGTGGCCAACCACCAGAAAGCGGGCGTTCACCGCCAACTCGGCGCGTCGCTCGTAGAACAGGCGCCGCCAGCGCAGCCCTCGCAAGTCGTCGAACAGGGTCGGGTCCGTGCTCAGCATGACCACGCCGCACTCATCCAGTAGCGTCGCGACGTCACCCAGCGGGGTACGCCGCGCCGGGTCCCGGCGCGTGGCATGATCCGTCAGCTGCAGCTGATGGATGGCCCGCTTGGTACGCGGGTAGTGCGACCAAATCAGCGCGTTGAACAGGTCGTGCCAGCTGCCTGGGCGGCTTGGGACGCTGCCGGTGTCACGAATGTAAAAGTCATAGCCACCAGCCGCGCGGACCGCGCGCTCATCTTGGGGTACGAAGCTCGCGCCAGCTGGCGCCTGAGACCCCGCGCCGCGCTGGGGCCGCAAGGCTGCCCACTGGTCAACCGGCGGAAACTCTCGACAGCTGGCCAACACATCCAACACCTGCGGGCAGAACTGCGCTAGCGCAGGGTTTTCACGCGGAAAGACTGGCAGCCAGTCCTCCACCAGCGGCTGCCACGTCGACGCATGTCCAGGCTCAGCCTTACTGGACGACATCGCTAGTGGGCGGAGCAGCCCTGACCATGAGATCGCGGAGCTTGATCAGAGTTGTCATCCGAACCAGTCCTGGGCCTACGGCCTAAGCCGACTCTTGCCGCGCGGCTGCCATCGCGATCTGGACCCCCGTACCATCCCAGATGATGCCAGCGCAGTCCGTCGTGCCTCGCCGTATCACGCCAAGCGCGTACGACAGCGCGTGGGCGAAGCTCGTCTCGCGTTTCATCTGGGTGAACTTTACGCGCAGGCAATTGGCGGCGCCGAGCTCAGCCATGTCCACGCTCTGGTAGCCCAGCAGCTGAGCTTTGTTGGCCGCGATGGCGAGCTGATCTGCCAGCTGCGTTGGGTCTTCACCCGAGATGATCAGCGCAAGGCTCTTGCCTACTAAGGTCATGGCTACCCCCCTTAGGCCGAGTATAACTGACTCGAAGTGAGGCGCCCCATCCATACTGGCGCTGCCGCCAGAGCCACGGCGGTCGCTCCGTGCACCAGCGGGCACCTGGCCGGCTGATCAGGGGTGGGCGCTCCCACCAGGCTGACCCGCCTAGCTCCGCCCCTGGCTGGCTCGAACCGCGGGCGCTGCTCCCTGTGCCAGTATCATTAATATTTACAAATACTTACGCAGCCATTCCCAGGCGCACCCGGCCAGCCCCCAGCCCCTGGCTGATGATTACCCGCAAGAGATAGTTGAGCTAGGGCAACAGTTGCGCTATCGACAGCGCTCTCTGTGATGAACCACCCAGCGACTTCAACTCCCGCCCGCGCCTCGGCGACCCCGGCTGAGACCAACGGGGTCGACGCCAGCGACGCCGCTGCGCTAGCGCGTATCCATGCGGCAATTCATGCGCTGCAGCGCATGACTGAGGTCTTCCAGCGCCGGCGCGCGCAGTTGGCGGCCAGCGTCGGCATCACGGAGCGCGAGTGGCGAGTGCTGGACGGCATTTGCAGCGAGGACTTCATGCCCAGCATGTTCGCGCGGCGAGGTGAGAGCACGCCCGCGGCGGTCTCAAAGATCCTGCGACAGCTGATCGACAAGCGCCTGGTAGATGTCGCAGTCTCCAAGGCTGACGGACGGCAGCGTGACTACGCGCTGACCGCCAAAGGACACCGCACCATGCTGCGCCTGCGCAAGCAGCGCGAGCGCGCGGTGCGAGACGTCTGGCTCGCGCTCGATCAAGAGCAGCTGCGGGTGTTCACCGAGTTCGGCTTCAAGCTGGCCGCTGAGCTCGAAGACTACGCCGGGCTAGGCGACGCAAAGTCCGCTGACGCCAAGCCACCGATCGCCAGCGCACATGAGAGCGCGACCAGCGGCTGAGCCTGCTACAGGACCGATCATGGGAAAGAGCCTATATGACAAGGTGTTCGATTTGCATACCGTACGGCAATTGCCGTCTGGGCAGTATCAGCTGTTCATCGGGCTGCACCTAATCCACGAGGTCACGACCCCTCAGGCGTTCTCGATGCTACACGAGCGCGAGCTCAGCGTCGCCTACCCCCAGCGCACCTTCGCGACCGTCGATCACATCATCCCAACCCACTCGCTGCTGCGCCCCTTCCAAGATGAGCAAGCCGAACAGATGCTGGCCGCGCTGGAGAAGAACGTCCGACGCCACGACATCCGCTTCTTCTCGCAAGAGCGGCGAGAGAACGGCATCGTCCACGTGATCGGCCCGGAGCGCGGCTTGACCCAGCCGGGGATGACCATCTGTTGTGGGGACTCTCACACCTCAACCCACGGCGCCTTTGGTGCCTTGGCGTTTGGTATCGGCACGTCTCAGGTGCGCGACGTGCTGGCGACTCAAACCCTCGCCGTAAGTCGCTTGCGCGTCCGGCGCATCGAGGTCAATGGCCACCTCGGCCCCGGGGTGTTCGCCAAGGACGTCGCGCTGTTCATTATCCGCAAGCTCGGCGTGCAGGGCGGGGTCGGGTTCGCGTATGAGTTCGCCGGCGACGTGTTCGACGCCTTCAGCATGGATGAGCGCATGACGGTGTGCAACATGAGCATCGAGGGCGGCGCCCGAGTCGGGTACGTCAACCCCGACCAGACCACCTACGACTACCTGCGAGGCCGAGAGTTTATTCCCCAGGGCAAGGAATTCGACCTGGCCGTCGGCTACTGGCAGAGCACCCGGAGCGACCCTGACGCGAGCTATGACGACGTGGTGCGCATCGACGCCAGCGAGATCGAGCCCATCGTCACCTGGGGCATCACCCCCGGTCAATCGCTGCCCGTCTCCGGCGCCATCCCAGCGCGGGACGAGTTCGGCGAAGCCGAGCGAGATAGCGTCGACGAAGCCTACGCGTACATGGACTTCGCCGCGGGCCAGCCGATGGTAGGCACGTCCATCGATGTCGCCTTCATCGGTTCGTGCACCAATGGCCGGCTCAGCGACTTCGAAGCGGTGGTCAAGTTGATCGAAGCCCAGCGCGCGGCAGGCAAGATCCTGAAGGTCGCGCCCCACGTGCGGGCGCTCGCGGTCCCCGGCTCACAAGCCGTGCGAGACGAGCTAGTCAGCAAGGGCTACGACCGCATCCTCAAGCAGGCGGGGTTCGAAGTGCGCGAGCCAGGCTGCTCGATGTGCCTCGCGATGAACCCAGATCGGTTACACGGAAACGAGGTCTGCGCGTCGTCCTCGAACCGTAACTTCAAGGGTCGGCAAGGCTCGCCGCAGGGGCGGACGCTGCTGATGTCGCCGGTGATGGTGGCGGCGGCGGCGTTCGCTGGTGAGGTGACCGACGCGCGTCTCCTATTCGGCGCCCGCGGCGCAGACGAGGCATCGGCATGAGCACCCCCACGGCTTCAGCGCAGCGCGCCGAGTTCCAAGGCACGGCGATAGCGCTTCGCGGAAACGACATCGACACTGATCGCATCATCCCTGCGCGCTTCTTGAAGAGCATCGTCTTCGAGGGGCTCGCCGAGCACGTCTTCGCCGACGACCGCGTGGCCCTAGCCGACGCAGGCAAGCTCCACCCGTTCGATGACCCGGCCAAGCGCGGCGCCAGCATCCTGTTGGTCGGCGACAATTTCGGCTGTGGTTCGTCCCGTGAGCACGCCCCGCAGGCGATCCACCGCTGGGGCATTCAGGCCATCGTCGGCGAGTCCTTCGCGGAGATCTTCTTCGGCAACTGTATCTCCGTGGGGATGCCGTGCGTGACGCTCCCTCCACCCCAACTCGCGGACTTGATGAGCCGGGTAGACCAAGACCCAAGCCTCCAAATCAAGCTAGACCTGCGCCAGCGTCGCCTTCAGGTGGGGGTGGGGGCCGGGCAACCGCGAGCCATCACCGTGAGCATCCCAGAGGGCCCGCGCGTAGCGTTCGTCGAGGGGCGCTGGGATAGCACCGCAGAGCTCTTGGAGGGCAGAGACGCTGCTGCCCAAGTCGCTGGGCGCCTGCCCTACCTAAACGGCTTCGCGGCCGCAACGCGGACGAGCGGAGCGTGAGGCGCGCGGGAGCGACCACACCGTGCAGGTTGTGTGGAGTGAATGAGGAGCCGCGCTGGTTCGCTTGACGAACCCACGTACTCTCGGGCGAAGTGCCCCCCAAACCCTGCCAGACGTGAGAGAAGGCAGGGCCAGGAGAAACCCATGGACGATCTAGTTCGAATTTTCGACACCACGCTACGAGACGGCGAGCAATCACCAGGCTACGGCATGACCGCCGAGCAGAAGCTGATCCTGGCGCGCAAGCTGGATGAGCTGGGCGTCGATGTGATCGAAGCGGGTTTCCCCGCGGCGAGTCCGGAGGATCTCGAAGGCGTGCGCCAGATCGCGCGCGCGGTGAAGCGAGCCACCATCGCGGCGCTCGCGCGCTGCAACGACGGGGACATCGAGGCCTGCGTGCGCGGGCTGGAGCCAGCAGACAAGCCCCGGCTGCACTTGTTCTTCGGCACCAGCCAGCTGCACCTGCAGAACAAGACCGGCCTCGACAAGCGAGGCGCGCTCGACCTGATCGTGCGCTCGGTCCGCCTCGGCAAGAAGCTGTTCCCCGAGGTGGAGTTCAGCCCTGAAGACGCGACGCGCACCGAAGAGAGCTTCCTGATCGACGTGGTGCAAGCGGTGGTCGATGAGGGAGTTGACGTGGTCAACATCCCGGACACCGTGGGGTACACGGTCCCAGACGAGTACTTCCGCCGCATCCGTCTGCTCAAGGAGCGCGTCCGCGGCATCGACGATGTCATCATTTCTACCCACTGTCACAACGATCTTGGGCTCGCGGTCGCCAACTCGCTGGCCGCGATCCAGGCTGGCGCCAGGCAGGTCGAGTGCACGATCAACGGGATCGGAGAGCGCGCAGGCAACGCCTCGCTGGAGGAGATCGTCACCGCCCTACGTGTCCGCGGGGATGCACTTCCGTTCACCACCAACATCAACCACGACAAGATCTACGAGACCAGTCAGCTGCTGAGCGCCCTGACCGGAGTCGGCGCCCAGCCCAACAAGGCCATCGTCGGGCGCAACGCCTTCGCCCACGAGGCTGGCGTCCACCAACAAGGCTGGCTGAAAGATCGCCGCACCTACGAGATCATGACGCCCGAGTCGGTCGGCGCGCCGCCGAGTCAGCTGGTGCTTGGCCGCCACTCGGGTCGCCGGGCGCTGGCGGCGCGCCTCTCGGAGCTGGGGTACGACATCACGGGCTCTGAGCTGAACCACTGCTACAACAACTTCCTGAAGGCCTGCGAAGTCGGCAAAGCGCTGGACGACGACGAGCTGATCTTGCTCGCGCTGGACAACCGCCCTCCTCCAGAGCCGCCTTACACCATCAACCTGGTGCAGGCGTCAGCAGGCACCGTCAAGCCGGCGACCGCGACGGTGCAGCTGATGCGCGAGGGCGCGACCTTCGCTGCCTGCGCCCTGGGCGACGGCCCCGTTGACGCGGCCTACACCGCGGTCGACACCATCACCGGCTACGCGGCCAAGGTGGTCGAGTATGAGCTGCGCGCCGTCGGCACTGGGCGCGACACCGAAGGTGAGGTCTCCGTGCGGGTACAAATCGGGGACAAGACGTTCAGCGGCCGCGCCGTTGACACCGACATCGTCGCGGCCTCCGTGAAGGCCTATCTCTCTGCGGTGAACAAGGCCCTGGCCCTGCGCGATCGCATCAAGCCACCCCAGGTCGCCGTGGCAGAGAACGCCCCGCAGATCATCACCCAGTAGCGCCCCGGCTCGAGTAATCAAGAAGTGACATGACCCACCCCCCCACTAAACCTGGCAGCTCAGACGTACTCCGCGTGGTCGCATTACCCGGCGATGGCGTCGGCCCTGAGGTAACGCGGGCCGCCGTCCAGGTGCTTGAGCTGTGCGTCAAGGCAGCCGGCCGCGAGCTTGAGCTGGCTTCACTGCCAGTGGGCGGCGCAGGCTATGACGCCGACGGTGATCCGCTGCCCAAACGCACCGAGGCCGCCTGCAAGGGCGCCCACGCGGTGCTCTTGGGCGCCGTCGGCGGCCCTCAATACGATGGGTTGACGCCCAACCACCGCCCCGAGAAGGGCTTGCTGCGGCTGCGCACAGCCCTCGGGGTGTACGCCAACCTGCGACCGGTCAAGATCTACCCGAGCCTGGTGGACCGCGCGCCGATCAAGGCGCAGTACCTTGAAGGCACCGACCTGATCGTGGTGCGTGAGCTGCTCGGCGGCATCTATTTTGGCGAGCCGCGCGGCTGGGACCGCGAGGTGGGTAAGGCCTTCAACACCATGATCTACAGTGAAGCAGAGGTGGCGCGCGTCGCGCGCGTCGCCTTTGAGATCGCGCGCTCCCGTGGGGAAGCGGGCGGGCGCCGCCACGTGACCAGCGTGGACAAAGCCAACGTGCTCGAGGTGTCGCAGCTGTGGCGAGAGGTGGTCAGCGACCTCCACAGGTCGCATTACCCCGACGTCGAGCTCGCGCACCAGTACGTCGACTCAGCCGCGATGGACCTGATCCGCCACCCGTCTCGCTTTGACGTGGTGGTCACCGGTAACCTGTTCGGTGATATCCTCACGGATGAAGCAGCGGTGCTCGCTGGCTCGATCGGCCTGCTGCCGAGCGCCAGCATCGGCGACGGCCCAGGGCTCTACGAGCCGATCCATGGCTCAGCCCCTGACATCGCAGGCAAGGGCATCGCGAACCCAATCGGGACCATCGCGTCTGTCGCTGCGATGCTGCGCCAAAGCTTGGGCTTGCCCGAGCAAGCCGCGCGCGTCGAAGCAGCCATCGCGGCAGTACTTCAAGCCGGCCACTACACGGCCGACCTGGGCGGCAATATTTCCACGCAGCAAATGGGAGATCTTATATGTCAAGCGCTCGAGGCACAGTGAGCCAGGCCAGCGCCGGAGCCGCAAGCAGCAGCTCGGCTGCCACCAGCGGTGTCGCGGAGACCAAGGCCAGCAGCGGCGCGCTCGCCGACGTCGAAGCCCCCGTGATGCGGGGCGCCAAGATCGTGATCGAGAGCCTGCTTAAAGAAGGCGTCGACGTCATCTTTGGCTACCCCGGTGGCGCGATCTTGCATGTGTACGATGAGATCCACCAGGCCGAAGGGCGGCTTCGCCACGTGCTGGTGCGCCACGAGCAAGGCGCGGTCCACGCAGCAGAGGGCTACGCGCAGTCGTCAGGCAAGGTCGGTGTGTGCCTAGTGACCAGCGGCCCAGGCGCGACCAACATCGTCACCGGCCTCGCCAACGCGATGATGGATTCTACGCCCATCGTGGTGATCACCGGCCAGGTGCCGACGACCATGATCGGCAACGACGCGTTTCAAGAGGCAGACACCGTCGGCATCACGCGGCCGTGCACGAAGTACAACTACCTGGTGCGCGACGTGAGCGAGTTGGCCGCCACCATCAAAGAGGCCTTCTACCTCGCGCGCAGCGGCCGCCCTGGGCCTGTGCTGATCGATCTGCCCAAGGACATCACGGCGGCGGAGTGCCCGTTCATCTACCCCGAGTCCGTGGATCTGCCGTCGTACAAGCCCACGGTCAAGGGCCACCCGATGCAGGTCAAGCGAGCGGTCGAGATGATGCGGGAGGCAGAGCGCGCCGTGCTGTACATCGGCGGCGGCGTAGTCAACGCCAACGCCCACGAAGAGATCCTAGAGCTCGCCGAGCGCCTCAACCTCCCGGTGACCCCGACGCTGATGGGGCTTGGCGCATTTCCTTACGGTCACAAGCAGTGCCTTGGCATGCTGGGCATGCACGGGACCTACTCCGCGAACATGGCGATGGCCGAGGCGGAGCTGATCGTGAATATCGGCGCGCGCTTCGACGATCGCGTCACCGGGCGCCTGGACTGCTTCGCCAAGAAGGCGAAGGTGATCCACGTCGACATCGACCCGACCAGCTTGAACAAGAACGTGAAGTGCGACGTCCCCATCGTAGGCGACGCCAAGACCGTGACGCGACAGTTCTTGGACGAGCTCGACGCCAACCCGAGCCCGCCCCCAGCTCGTGCCGGCTGGTGGGGCACGCTGCATGAGTGGCTGGAGAAGTTTCCGCTGCGCTATAAGCACAATGACACCACCATCATGCCCCAGAAGCTGATGGAGGAGATCGTGGACATCACCCAAGGCGAAGACATCGTCTCGACAGACGTCGGCCAGCACCAGATGTGGGCCGCCCAGTACTACCCCGCAAAGAGCGGGCGCTCGTGGCTGACCTCCGGCGGCTTAGGCACCATGGGCTATGGTCTCCCCGCGGCAATGGGAGCCGCCACGGCAAACCCAGATCGGCGCGTGATCTGCATCACCGGCGACGGCTCAATCCAGATGTGCATTCAAGAGCTCGCGACCTGCGTCCACGAGGGGCTCGACGTAAAGATCATCATCTTTAACAACAACTTCCTCGGCATGGTGCGCCAGTGGCAGGCGCTGTTCTACAGCCGGCGCTACTCGAGCGTCGGCATGAAGTACTTCCCCGACTTCGTGAAGCTGGCGGAGGCTTACGGCGCCGTGGGACTCCGCGCGGAGAAGCCAAGCGAGCTCCGGGCCGTGCTAGAGCAGGGCCTGAACACCAAGGGCACGGTGATCATGGATATCATCGTCGAGAAAGAAGCCAACGTTTACCCGATGATCCCAGCCGGCGCGGCGCACTATGAGATGGTGCTGGAGCCGGCGGACGACAAAGAACACACGCCCCGGGAGCTAGCATGAGCACGAAGCGACACGTCTTGAGCATCTTGGTAGAGAACCGCTTTGGGGAGCTGGCCCGGATCGTCGGGCTGTTCAGCGGGCGCGGGTTCAACATCGACAAAATCACCGCGAGCCCCACCCTCGACCCCAGCTATTCGCGGGTGATCTTGGTGACCCGCGGAGACGAGGCGATCATCGAGCAGATCACCAAGCAAGCGCACAAGCTGATCCGCGTGCGCCGGGTACACCACGTGCTGGAGGGCAAGCACGTCGAGCGCGAGCTGTGCCTAGCCACGGTCAATGTCCCCGGGGCCAAGGCGCGTGAGGACCTTGAGCGCATCATCAAGCTGGTGGGCGCGCGGGTCATCGCCTACGCCGCCACCGCCTTCACCCTCGAGGTCACCGCCACCAGCGCAGAGGTGGATAACTTCATCGAAATGCTGCGCCCGCTCGGTATCCGCGACATGGTGCGCTCAGCCCCCATCGCGCTCCAGCGCCCGCTAACCGACGCGGAGCAGGGGCCGTCAAGCAGCTCAGCTGCCTGAGCAGGCGCAAATCCGTGCGGCAAATTGGCTGAGGGCGCGTCTTCTCGCCACAGCGCCCTCACCCAGCCGCTATCAAGCGATACGCGCCGCTCAGGCGCCACACCAAGAACATCAGTCCCCCGCGCTACGGCGCATGACCACAGCGCAGCAGCGCATGACCACAGCGCAGCAGCGCATGACCACAGCGCAGCAGCGCATGACCGGAGAGTATGAATGAAAGCTCTGTACGACGCCGACGCAAACCAAGCCCTAATCAAAGGCAAGAAGGTCGCCATCATCGGCTATGGCAGCCAGGGCCACGCCCACGCCCTCAACCTCAAAGACAGCGGCGTTGAGGTCAAAGTAGGCCTGCGCAGCGACAGCGCCTCCAAGCCGCGCGCCGAAGCAGCCGGGCTGACTGTAGTGAGCCCCGCGGAAGCGGCCAAATGGGGCGATGTGGTGATGATGCTGGTCCCAGATGAGCTGGCGCCAGACATCTACACCGAAGAGATCGCGCCTGGGCTCGTGGCGGGCAACTACTTCGCCGTGGCCCACGGCTTCGGCGTTCACTTCGGCTACATCAAGCCCCCTGAAGGGGTGGGTGTGTTTTTGGTCGCGCCCAAGGCGCCGGGGCACACCGTGCGCCGCGAGTACGCCAACGGCCGCGGTGTCCCGATGCTGATCGCGATCCACCACGACGCCAGCGGCGACACCAAACAGGTCGCGCTCTCTTACGCCAGCGCCATCGGCGGCGGTCGCGCCGGCGTGCTGGAGACCAGCTTCAAAGAGGAGACCGAGACCGACCTGTTCGGCGAGCAAGCGGTGCTGTGCGGCGGCCTCACGGCGCTGATTCAAGCCGGCTTCGAGACCTTGACCGAAGCCGGATACGCCCCCGAAATGGCCTACTTCGAGTGCCTACATGAGCTCAAGTTGATCATCGATCTGGTCTACGAGGGCGGCATCGGCAACATGCGCTACTCGGTCAGCAACACCGCAGAGTACGGCGACTTGACCCGTGGCCCGCGCGTCGTGACCGACGACACCAAGGCGACCATGAAGCAAATCCTCAAGGAAATCCAGACGAAGCAGTTCGCTGAAGAGTGGCTGGCCGAGCACCGCGCGGGCAAGCCCAACTTCAAGCGCCTGGAGGCGGCCGGCGCCGAGCACCCCATCGAGGCGGTAGGCAAGACGCTGCGCGCGATGATGCCCTGGATGAAAGAGAACCAGGCGGTCAAGGAGCGCGCGGGCGAGAGCTGAGCACGCGACCAGCGCCGCGCAGGAGGCTGACCATCACTACCCGTCATCGGCGTGATGCGCTCAGCCGCGCGCTGGCGCCTCCAGCTGGTCTAAGAACTGCCCCATGCGCGCGGTCATCCGCGGGACCGCCAAGGGGAAGCTCATGTGGCCGCCGTCAATCCACAGGATCGGTGGCTGCTCCCAGCGCGCCCACTGCCGCTCGACCGAGCGCGGGTTGATGTACAGATCGTCCCGCGCCTCGATCCACAGCTGCTTGTGTGGCGCCAGCTTGGGCTCGTAGCCCGCGATCCCTAGGCGGTTGAAGAGCGCCCGCCGCGCGCTCTCATCGACGCCCCAGCGCTCCAGATCTCTCTTCATGCGCCACAAAATCGGCGCCTCTTCTACGGCGTCTTGCAGCTCGAGGTGGCCGATGATGGGGATGATGAAGTCAGGCTGGGGATCCACGCAAGCCGTCATCATGGTGAGCGCGCCGCCCAGGCTGATGCCAGTGATCCCGACGCGCTCGTAGCCTTGGCTGCGGAGCCAACCCGTCAGCCCACGCACGTCACACACCGCTTGGCGCACGCCCTCCATCGAGCGCACCAGATCTGCCGTCCAGAAGAACTCGCCGCTGAATAAAGATCCGCGCGGATTACGCTTGCCGTGAAACGGCAGCGACACGTGCACTACGTCGACGGGCAGCTCTCGCGTCCAGGCGCGAAATAGCGTCGCCTCCTCCACCCACGAACCTGGCTCGAGCCAGCCGTGGACATAGATCAGGCAGGTCCGACGCGGCGCGCCATCCGGGCGGATCCAGCGTGCCCAGGCGGTGAGGTTCGCTTTGTACTCAGCGTTGTGCCGCTTGGCGTAGCGTGGACACAGCACCTGGTGCGTGCTGGTCCAGCTGAGGGTGCTGGTCTTGAGCGCCTTGTCGACCAGCCTGCGCTCCACCCGCATGTCCCGGATGCGCGGGCCCTCCGGGAACAAGCCATCAACGGGCTGATCGAGGTACGGCCCGAGGTCGTCGATGGTGTTGTACTTCGCGCCGCGCAGGTGCAGCAGCCGACTCATGCCGCCCGCTGCCTGATCCAGCTTTCTGCCGTAGCCCATAGCCGTTGGTTTAGCCCACCAGCGCGCGAGTGACCGGGCAATACGCACGGGATCTGATAATCTGCGGCGCCTATGTTCGACCAACTGGATGCCGAAGCCCGTCTGCTACTCCTCAAGTTCGTCTGCGCGTTTGCCTGGGCCGATTTGGAGGTCAAACCCGCCGAAGAGAAGTTCGTGCGTGGCTTGATGGATCGCCTGCAGCTCGGCGCCGACGAGCTAGCGCAAGTCGAGGAGTGGTTGGTCACCGCCCCCTCGCCGGGCAGCGTCAGCCCGAGCCTGATCCCAGCGCAGCACAAGCGCATCTTCGTGGAGGCCGTGCGCGCGGTCATGTTCGTTGACGGCGACGTGGACGACGAGGAGCGAGCTCAGCTCGAACAGCTCAAAGCCGCGCTGGAGAGCTAGCCCGAGCGGGTGAAGTGCAGCCCGGCCGGCTCGCCTCAGCGGACGTGGGTCAGCCAGTCGGCGTGCCGTGGGTCATTGCCCGTCACCACCCGCAGGTAGGCGCGCTGGAAGGTCGCCCCGAACGTCTTTTTTCCCGTGCGGAATTCCACCCCATCGATCTCGCGCACTGGGGTCACCTCAGCCGCGGTGCCGGTCAAGAACACCTCGTCGGCGCGCAGCAGCTCCTCACGGGTGAACGCCTTGATGGTCACCGGGACGTCGAGCTCAGCGGCGAAGCGAAGGACGGAGTCGCGGGTCAAACCAGGCACGATGGATGAGCTCTCGTCGTTGGTGAACAGCTGCCCTTTGCGCACGAAGAACACGTTCTCGCCCGTCGCGCTGGCCACCGTGCCGTCTTGGTTGAGCAGCAACGCGTCGTCGTAGCCTCGGTCTAGCGCCTCGTGGGCGGCGAGCACGCTGTTGGCGTAGTGCCCGCTAGCCTTGGCCATGGTCGGCAACATGGTGTGATGGAACTTGCGCCATGACGACACGGTGACGCGGATGCCGTTGCGCAGCGCGCCCTCCCCAAGGAAAGACCCGAGCTCGCGCGCGGCGATGAACACCCGGACCGGACACTCGCGCTTGGGCTTCAAGTCGATGGGGCCCGGGCCAAAGAACGCGAGCGGCCTCAGGTAGCCGTTCTCGATCTTATTCTCACGGGTGACCGCGATGGCGCCATCGATCAGCTGCTGCTCCGAGAACGGCACCAGCATGCCGTACAGCTTGGCAGAGCGCAGCAGGCGCTCGACGTGCTCTTGCAAGCGGAACAAGGCAGGACCCTTTTCCGTTGGGTAACAACGAATGCCTTCGAACACCGCGGTGCCGTAGTGCAGGGCGTTCGAGTAGTAGTGGACGCTCATGGGCTCCGCCTCGCGCAGCTCCCCATCCCACCAAATGTAACGGGCCAAGGTCTGCCCTGACGGCCGAGTCGACAGCTGCAGCGTGTCGTCCTCAGGGACCATTGAGAAGCTAGGCCATTCGTCGAGCGCGTTTTCCACCGGAGTCATGGCTGGAGAATCGCGCCCCAGCGCCATGAAGGTCAAACCCTAGCTGCAACACTGAGCGCCGACGCTGAGGATTGTCGCGGGTTTTCGCCGCCTAAAGCCCAGATCCACGGTCGGACCAACCAGGCTGGGCCAAGCGAATCCCTGGTGCCCGCTCAGCCCATAGCGCCTAGGCCGCGCCTGATCGCCGGTGTGCGGGGGGTCTTGGGGGCGCCCCCTACGTCGCCTCACGGAGCGTTGAACAGCAGCGCGGTGCCCCCTGGGTACCCGATGTTGATGGTGGCGGTGTTCCCCGATGCGCGGCCTGCGCAGATCCCGAACTCGTAGTTTCCTGCGGAACTAAAGCTGAAGATCGCCGAGGCTGCCAGAGTGTGGACCGAGCCGGGATCCCCCGCCGCCACCGCGGTGCCTTGGGTGGTTGGGCTGGTGGTGGCGTTGGGACGATAGCACGGAAATACGGCGACGCTGAAGCTCGTCTGACCCGTCGTGGTCGCGCTGGCGTACACGTCGAGCTTGACGGCTTGGCCGACGCTCACCGACAGCGTGCCCAGAGCGCCGACCCAGAGCAACCCGTTCGTCGAGATGGTGATCCCTTGGAGGTTTCGGCTAGGCAAGAAGTTCACGATACCCTGAGGGCCGACTGGGCCCTGCGGGCCTGTCGCACCAACGAGCCCTCGGGGCCCGGCAGGGCCTGGGTCACCCGTGTTGCCCGTGGGACCGATTGGACCGATTGGACCGATTGGACCGATTGGACCGATTGGACCCGTGAGTCCGGTTAGTCCGCGTTGCCCTGTGGCACCGACTGGGCCCGCTGGCCCTACAGGACCAACGGGGCCGATCGCGCCAGTTGGGCCAGTGGCACCAGCGGGTCCCGCCGCGCCAGTAGCGCCGACCAGACCACGAGGACCCATTGGACCCACGGCGCCAGCCGGACCCACGGCGCCAGCCGGACCCACGGCGCCGTCGGCCCCCGCTGGACCCCGAGGCCCGATAGCACCCGCCGGACCCGCCGGACCTGCCGGACCGACGGCGCCCGCCGGACCCGTCGCACCATCCGCACCAGCCGGGCCAACCAGCCCACTTGAGGGCCCGACCCACTCGCCATACTCGTTGATCACCAGCCCGCCGCCCACGCTGACCGATTGAGGCGTGATGGGACCAAGCGCGTTTCCGCATGCCATCGCATAGGGGACGCTGGTGAGCGGCTGCCGCGGCGTCATCTCTGGATCTCCGCCGACCTGGATCCCGAGGTACATGATGGCGCCGTTGAACAACTCAAGCGGCACAGCGACCACCGCGCCGAGCTGCGCCGAGAAATAGCCATCTGCCAGGCTGACCTGCTGGGTCTCGGTCCACAGCGGCTGGGTGCCGTCAGCGTCAGCGTACAGCGTGAACACGAAGTCCAGCTGCGCTTCGACCGGCGCGCCAGCAGCGTCGAACAACCGCCCTTGTTGTGTCAGCGAGTCGGGCACCTGAGCTGTTGCTGCGCTGGACGCGCTCAGCGCGGCCCCAAGAGCGAGTAGTCCGACCAAGGTCTTGATGTCGTTCATAATAATATCCACATGCTAAAATTTGCCCACGAGGGCGGAGACAGAGACAAGGATCGCGCGCCCCAGAGCCGAGGATCCGCGCCAGGTGGAATCAGGGCTGAGTGGTCCCGACCAAGCCGAGCTGCAGCCGGTAGGAGGCGCTAGTCATCACGCCGTTTCCGCCAGGCGCTTCGCCAGTGACCAGCAGCAGGCCGTAGTTGGGTGACCGCAACACATCGCCGCCGCTGCTCAGCGTGAGCCCGGGCGCGCCCGGCGTTACCGGCGCACCCGCCGCGCCGCCGCCGCCAGCTGCGCCGCTAGTGCCAGCTGCGCCGCCGCTGCTCATGCCGGCGCTGCCCGCCGCTCCGCCCGCACCTCCAGCCCCTCCAGCGCCGCCCGCTGGTGCGCCCGCGGCGCCGCCGCTACCAGCGCCGGCGCCGGTCCCACCCCCGGCCACGCCCACCCCGCTGTCAGCCCCGCCAGCTCCGCGGTCGCGCGAGCTGTCCGCGTCATCGCAGCCCAGCAGCAAGAGCGCCGCCAAGGCGCCCACAAGCATCCGTGTCATGCCGGTAACCTACCGGGCCTTGCGCGGCAGAGCCTGAGCGCAGCTTGATCAGGATCTCAAGATGGGCTGATCACCAAGCCAAAACGGACGCCGGGCAGGCGGCTGGCGGTTGGGCACCCCGCGCGCGCTGGCCAGCACGATGCCCTGTTCAGCTAGTCCCGCGCGGCGACACCCGAGCCGCCGCGCTCCGTGCCTGTCTCGATCATTTGCGCGCGGTACAGCAGCTTGCCATCGGCGGTCATGAGCTCGCCGCCTAGGTCTCGCCCGTGCGCCGCCTGGCTCGTCACCACGGTGAGCGTCGCCTCTTTCTCCCCGACCCGTACGCGATAGCTGGTCCGCTCGCAGTCTACCTCACGTTCACCGATCAGGCAGGTGGTGCGCTCAGTCGCCAGCTGCTCTTCGTTTTCGTCAGGCGAGAACATCGTGCGAGCCATCAACGCCTCGTACACCGCTAGGGATGACGGCGACTCCTGGTCTCCCTTCACTTCGCTTACCCGGAGGATACGCCGAGGGTCCTTGGCGTCGACGCGTAAGCGCAGGCTCGAAGCCTGCTTGCCTTGCTCGAGCCTAAAGTCGATCACGAAGGCGCCAGGCTCACGGGCGATCACTCGCTCCGTCAGCAACATGGCCTGCTTCGAGAAGCTGCCAGAGAAGCGCTGAACGAAGTAGTCGCCGACCTGCATCGCGGGCGCCGCGGGAGGTGCGCTGCCTGCGGTTTGGGGCGCTGGTTTGGCTGCGGTGGCCTCGGCGACGGCCCCTGGAGCCTTGGCGGCGGGGGCTCCCGGGATCGCCGTCGAGACCGACGCGCCTCCACAGGCGACGATCAACAACGACGCGGCACAACAAGCGACGAGCGAGGTCTGCATCCATCCCCCCTAATCAGACCCGCGCAGGCAGGGCCAAATCTTTGGCGACGCGCGGCGCTGAGCTAGAGCGCGCTGACAGCGCTGTCAGGCCGATTGAGGGCGGATGGCGCGCACGTTGCGCTGACCCGCCTCGACCAAGCCTTGCAGTCCCGCCCAGGACCCAGCGGGCAATTCCGCACGAATTCGCTCCCCGACGCTGGCCATGTAGCGGGGAAATGCCACCGAGGCGCTGGTGGCTGCGACGCTCGCGCCGATGGCTGTGGCCCAGGCGATCGGCCCCATCGGCCGACAACCGAAGAACTGGCTGACATATGGGGTCTGAATAATGCTCGCCAGCAGCAGGCCAGAGCCGATGCTGGTGGCCATCACCGGCAGCGAGTAGTCACCGATGCGCATCGTCTGTCCCAGCTGGGTACCGACCAGCGCCGCCAGGCCGATCGTGCGCGCGCGGGTCTGACTCCCCGTCACCCGTCCCACGATCCAAGCCGCGCCGGCGCCGAGCGCGGTGACGCCTGCCCTGGACGCGATGTCCTTGTTCAGCGCCTTGCCGAGAGAGGCTTCGGGCCCTTCGTTCGCGAGCTCGACCAGCGCCTGTGCGGTCGGCGGACGCAGCGCGATCGCCATCGCTGGGGCCACGTCGGTGAACAGGTTCACCAACAGGAGCTGCCGCGCGTTCAGCGGCGGGCGGCCATCTACCAGGCCAGCACCCAGCGTGAAGCCGATTTCCCCGAGGTTTCCGCCGACCAAAATGGACACCGCTTCACGGACCGATGCCCAGGTCGCGCGCCCCTCGATGATCGCGTCGACCAGCGTCTCGATGCGGTCATCCATCACCACCACGTCCGCGGCGCGACGCGCGGCGGTGGTGCTGTGCTCACCCAGCGCGATCCCAACGTCAGCCAAGCGGATCGCTGGTGCGTCGTTGGCGCCGTCGCCGACCATCGCGACCACCCGCCCGGAGCGCTGCAGCGCGCGGACGATGCGCACCTTTTGGCTGGGCGTGACCCGCGAGAAGACGTCGACGCGCCCGATCACTGCGTCCAGCGCTTCTTCGGTCATCGCAGCCAACTCGGCGCCCGTCATCGCGCCGTCGGGGCGCAACAGGTCCAGCTCGGCCGCGATGGCCTCCGCCGTTGACGGGTGGTCACCCGTGATCATCAACGTCCGCACGCCAGCGCTGCGCAGCCCCGCCACCGCCGCGGCCGCGCTGGCGCGCACCGGGTCTGAGAAGGCCAAGAACCCGCAAAAAGTCAGGCCAACCAGGCGTGATGCGTCGAGGTTGTCTTCGCGCTGCGCGCGGCGCTCGGCCACGGCGATCACGCGCAACCCGGTCCGCGCCAGGCGCGCCGCTTCCTCATGTAAACGCTGCAAGGTGACGTCGTCTAACGCTTCCCCCTGTCCAGCGGTGACGCGCCGTGAGCACGCAGGGAGTAGCACCTCGGGGGCGCCCTTGACGCTGAGCACGCCGTGCCCGTCCACCTCTCCAATTACCGCATGGTATCCACGTCCGGCTTCAAAGCTCAGCTCGCTGGTCTTGCGCCAGCCTTCGGCGGCATAGTCGCGCTGGACGCCGAGGCCACGGGCGGCGCTGTTCAGCGCTTCATCAAGCGGATCGTGACGCCCAGCCATCGCGCGGCGATCTGGCGTCGCGCGCAGGGCGCTGGCTAGCGCTCTCATGCGCGTCCCACTCGCGTCTGCCAGCTGCTCGAGTTGAGCCCCGTCGCTGATCGACGTGAGGTGTACCTTGCCTTCGGTGACCGTCCCGGTCTTGTCCAAGCACAGCGCGTCGACGCGGCCGAGCGCCTCAATGCAGCGCACGTTGCGCACCAGCGCGCCCCGCAAGCTGAGGCGCTTGGCGGCGGCGAGCTGAGCCGCGGTGGCCAGCAGCGGCAAGCCCTCTGGCACCGCGCCGACCGCGAGGCTCACGCCGGTGTCCACCAGATCTGCGAAGCGGCGGCCGCGGAGCAAGCCAGCGCCGACCACCCCCGCGCCCGCGGCTAGCGCCACCGGACCGGTCATGTTCATCAACGCGCGGAGCCGCTGCTCCACCCCGCCCACGCGATCTTTCCTTGCGGCATCACCACGCCGCGCCTCAGTCTCATCGCCACACGCGACCACCACCGCCGTCGCGCGACCGGCGGCGATGAAGGTCTCAGCGTAGAGCATGGACCGGCGATCCGCGACCTGGGCGTCGAAGCTCGGCGTGCGGCTCTTGCTGACCGGCAACGACTCGCCGGTCAAGCTGGAGGCGTCCACCTCCAGGCTCTCGCTCTCGATGATGCGGCAGTCTGCTGGCACGACGTCGCCTGGCTGCAGCACCAGGATGTCTCCCTTTACTAGGTCGCGATCACTGACGTAGCTGGTGTGGCCGCCGCGGCGCACCAAGGCGTGCCGGGCGGTCGTACGAACCAAATCCCGGATCGCTCTATCTGTACGGAAACGCTGGACGCCACCGACCAAGGCGTTCAGCACGACCACCCCGCCCACCATCACGGCGTCGGTGGTCGAACCCACGACCGCTGACAGCCCCGCGCCAGCGGCCAACAGCGGCGCCAGCGGGTTGAACAGCTCGTCGGTGACGGCCTCGACCAGCTCCAGCGCCGCGGGTCGAGCTTCGACCTCAGGGCGGCGACGCCCCAAGACCTGACGTAGGGCTAAGCCCTTGCTGCTGGAGCCCAGCCGCGCCAGCGTCCCCGCCGCCGACAGCGCGTGCCACGGCGTCGGATCGCGGGGCGGCGGCAGCGCGCGACGCTCCAGCGCGAATGAGTTGCGCAGCCCGTTGGCCATCGACACCATGGTCGCGGTGTTCACGACGAACAGCACGCGGCGGGTGGTCAGCGGCAGCAGGCCGCCGGCAGAGACCAGCGCGCCCAGCGTCGCGGCGCCCAGCGCCACGTTCACGCTCTGCTTGGAGACGGCGCGAGCTGTGGGGCACGCTTCGATCAGAAAGCGGACCTCGGATAAATCCTCGCGGCAAATAATGTGAGCGCCCCAAGGCACGGCTTCGCCCTGCCTGCACAGGCCAATCCCGACGTCAGCGCTGGCCAGCCCGTTGTTGGCGCCGGTTCCAACCAGGCACACGACCCGGCCCTCGCGCTGCAGGCGACGGATCCCATTGCGTACGCCCTCCGCGGTCGAGATGACGTCGTCTACGTTCAGGCCCTGCAGCGAGGACTCATCTGCGTTGGTCAGCACGACCCACATCTCGGCGGCGTGAGCCGCTGAAATCAGCTCTTCGACGCCGGTTTGTGGGATCACTTCGAGCTCAGCCACCGCCACGAGCTGGCCATGGCGCGCCAGCCCCAGGACTAGCGCGCCGCGCTGCTCCCACTCAGCCGCCGTCTGCTCAAGCTGCTCGGCGGGGCCTGCGTCAAGCAGCGCGACCGGACCAAGACGCCACTCGCCGACGCGCCGCACGCTGACCGGGTTGTCGGGGTCGAAGAGCTGGCCCACGCGAGCGCGCGCTTCGGCGGTGTCGAACTCAGCGGCCACGACCCGCCCGAACACGAACTTGGCTCTAGCCAGTAGATCGCCCTGGATCACCAGGCAGTCGACGCGATCCAAGCGGCGCACCACCGACGCGTCCATGATCAGCAAACCGCGACCACACAACACCCGCGACAGCTCGGACGAGAAGATCTCGCGCCCCAAACGCGCCGGCTTGGGCAGGCCGCCAAACAACGCCGCGATGGCGCGCTGCACGCTGCGCGTGGTCACGAAGCTCAACGCGAAGCCGCTGAGTGAGACGAACCACGCGCGGTCAGCGTACTCTTCAATAGGACCGCGCGGCAATGGAACTGGGCGAGGCTCCACGCGTGGCCCCAACGCCATCCCCGTTGGCTGCTGGGTCAGCTCCGCTTCGCGCCGCTCCCAGGAGCGCTGGCGCGCGCGCACCTCACGCAGAGCGCCTACCTTGTGCCCCAACTCGACCAGCTGCGTGCCTTTGCGCTGGGCGAACCCGTTCGCGAATGAGCTCGCCAAGCTCAGCGTCAACTCAGAGCGCTGATGGCCGAGCCGCTCATCGATGCCGCGGCGCAGCCGGGGCGATGAACGCAAGACACTGAGCACCGCAGCTGCGGTTGAACCGACCACAAACGGTCTCAACGGGGAGAGCGTGATGGCGGTCGCCAAGCCTAGACCAGCTACGTCTGCCGCCAACTCCAGCAGCAACCGAACGGCAGGCTCCTGATCCGCCGGGTGCTCGGCTTCCGTTTCCGCGAAGTGCGATCCGCTGACGCGCGCCTGCGCCTCCGCCGCGGCGACCAGCGCCTCGAGCTCGTCTAACCCAAACGCGCGCTGCGTAAACGCGAACACCACGCGCCGGGAGTGCGGATTGACCTCCAGCCACTCCAAGTGTTCGCGGTCGACCGCGGCGCGCTCGAGCGCCTGGGCGAACCGCGCCAGCTCCTCTTGACCCAAGTCGGGGTACTCGACGTGCGCGCGGGTGTCGCTGATCCATGACCGACGGGACCGAGGCTTGAATAGGCTAACCGCTGACTGCAGCAGCTCCGGGAAACGCATCGCGTCCAGTCTTACAGAGGAACTCAGGTTTCGTCGACAACCGCCAGCCTGGAGCCGCGCCGCCGCTGCTCAGAGTAGGCGCTTGACCCACTTCACTTTGTCTTCGGTGTAGGGCGGATAGCGCAGGGGGGGATCTAAGAACGTCGGCTTATCGAGCACGCTCTTCAGGTGGCTGAAGCAGTTGAAGCTGCCCTTGCCGTGATAGGAGCCCATGCCGCTAGCCCCTACACCCCCAAAAGGCAGATCCGGGGGGAGCATGTGGCTGATCACGTCATTGATGCACACGCCACCAGAGCTGGTGCGCTCCACCACGCGATCCGACGTCGTCTTGTCTTTGGTGAAGATGTACAGCGCGAGGGGCTTGGGGCGCTGGTTGACGAAGCGGATCGCCTCGTCGACGTTGGCCACCTTGAGCACTGGCAAGATGGGACCAAAAATCTCGTCGGCCATCACCGGTTCATCTCCGGTAATTCCGCGCAGAACCGTGGGCGCGATGTAGCGCTGCGCGGCGTCGGTCTGACCACCCGTCACCACTTCACCGCTGGTCAGGAGCTTGGATAAGCGCTCGAAATGACGGGTGTTGATGATGCGAGCGTAGTCCGGGCTGCGCTGGGGATCCTCACCGTAGAACTCAGTGATCACCGCCTTCAGCCGCTCGAGCAGGGGTTGTTCCAGTGACTCGTGCACCAGCACATAGTCCGGCGCGACGCACGTCTGGCCCGCGTTGAAGAAGCGGCCCCACACGATACGGCGCGCGGCGGTGTCGAGGTCCACGTCGTGATCGACGATGCACGGGCTCTTTCCGCCCAGCTCTAGGGTGACTGGGGTCAGGTGCTTTGACGCCGCCGCCATCACGATGCGGCCAACGGCGCCGCCCCCCGTGTAGAAGATGTGATCCCACCGCTGCTCCAGCAGCGCCGATGTCTCCTGCACCCCGCCTTCGATCACGCGGATGCAGTCGCGATCCATGTACTTGTCGATCAGCCGCTTCTGCAGCGCGCTGGAGGCAGGCGCTAGCTCGCTGGGCTTCACCACCGCGCAGTTCCCTGCGGCAATAGCCCCGATCAGGGGGGCCAGGCTGAGCTGGATTGGGTAGTTCCAGGCGCCGATGATCAGCGCCACGCCGAGCGGCTCGGGGACAATGCGCGCCCGCGCTGGGTGCACCGCCATGCTGGCTGCTACGCGCTTCGGCTTCATCCAGCTCTTCAGCTTCTTGAGCGTGAGCTGAAGCTCTGCCTTGAGGAACTGCGGCTCGGCTGACCAAGCCTCGAAATACGGCTTGGAGAGATCTTGCTTGAGCGCGTCGACCATCTCGCTCTCGCTCTCTTCAACCATGCGCAACAGCTGGCGCAGCTGCTGAGCGCGCCACTCGTAAGAGCGCGTGATGCCTGCGTCGAACGAGCTGCGGAGCGTCTGGCAGGTGGCCGCGATGTCCGTTTCAGGAGCGGGTCGACGAGCAGCCGACGCAGGATCTGTGCTGGTAGTGGTGGCTTGGGTCATGGCAGGGCGATCATAGTGGGCTTCTGCGCGGGCGGAAGCCCTGCCCAACTCAGCGCTCAAGAAAGCCCCAAATAACAGCCAGATTACTGGGGCAATTTGCGCCAATACGGCGCGCCAAGCTGAACCCTCCCGGCGCCGCGCGCGACGCCGAGCGCCACTAGCTCAGCTGCTGGTTGGTCGGCGGCTCAGGCGCGAGCGTGTCGAACAAGATGTCGATGTAGCCCGGCTCGGGCACCTTGCCTTCGATCCGCTCGACGATCAGGCGGCTCAGCGCCTGGATCTCCACGTCGCCTCGGGTCTTAACCTGAAGCGTGAGGTGGGGCTCGAGATCGCGCTCCGCGTTGAAGGTTTGCTTCAGCTCGTAGCTCGCGACGCTGCCGCACTCGGCCACCAGCGCGTCGAGCGCTTGGCTGAGTTCACGGGGCGGGGGACCTTCAAGCTCCGCCACCAGCGTCTGCTCATCCTCCAGCTCGGGGATGTCGCGCACGTAGTTGACCAGCGGCACCGCGGTGTTCTGCGCGAGGCTCGCCAACTCTCGGCGACTCAACAACAGCTCGCTCGGGTCGAGCGGGTTGAGCACCAGCCCGACCACTTGCTCGTCATCAATCACCTGCAGCGCCATGTCCAGCGCCGCGAACGCTGGCACGGTGCAGTACTCGAGCGCACCAGTGCCCGTGATCCAGCCGAGCTCCTCCTGCACCACCTCAAGCATTTGCGCTTCGGTGAACAGCGCGGCGTACTGCTCGCCATCTTCGTCTTCGAGCAGGTGGGGGATCAAGCTGAGGCCGTCTGGCATCTCGATCTGAACCCCGAGCGGCACGCTCATCGACTGCTGCAGCGGCACATACAGCTCGGCCCCCTGGAGCGCCCCGAGGAGCTTCTGCACATCACGCTTCAGACCTCGATGCGCCGCGTGCACCAGATCCGTCACCTGAGCGCCGTCAACTGACGGGGCCGTTACTTCTTTTGACATAGAGATTCGCTCTGCTCGCGGATTGCGCGTTGCCAGCCGTGCCGCCGCCGAACGCAGGACACCCGAAGACCGGCCGGCTCTCGAACCACATCTCCGCGCGCGGGTCCAGGGATTCGCACCCGATGCTCAGCGCTGGCTGCCAAAACTGCCATCGCACCGCCGGATAGCCGTGTCTGACGACGGGCTCAGCCCCACGCTCAGCCGGAGCGGCGAGCGCTGCGCGACCTGTTGCCGCAGCCCGCTCCGCGCCAGCCGCGCCGCGCGCCTGCCCTGGTCGCCGCGCCACTAGAACGCGAGCACGCGCTGCGCTGACAAATCCCTTATGCAAATGCAGCCCCAGGTCGCGGCCCCGGCGCCCATGCGCGAGCCAGCGGTCCGCCCCCCGGCAGGAACGGCTAGCGCCGAGCCTCAACTCGGTCTAGAAGCCAACGGCGCACCAGGCCAGGCTCACCAAGGGGGACCTCGCCCCCCAGCGCTCAAGTGACGCCGACCAGATGGGTTTGGGTGGCTGAGCTGTTGTGCGCGAACAGGCGCAGCTTGATCGCGCCCCTATATATTGCCGCAAGGCAATAAACTGCCGATACCTGCGCCGAGCTGCCCACGTCAGCTTGAGCAGCTTCCGCGTGCTCGAAAGCAGCGCCAACGCAGCCTCAGCCAACAACTGCGTTCAGGGGGTGCGTTGCGTGACGGATATGTTAGACAGCGCCTTTACGCAAGTTCAACAAAGGCGTAAAGGGAGCGCAGCTATGGCCGCAAAGAAGAAGACCTCGAAGAAGTCCACCACGTCGAAAACCACCAGCTCAAGATCCGCCACCCGATCCGCTCCCACAGCCGCCGCTCCCACAACTGCCGCTTCCACGGCTGCCGCGACCACCAAAGCTGGCTCCAGCAAGAGCGCTAGCCCTGCCAAGGGCAAGGGCAAGCTGCGCTGGCCCGACGCCGCGGTGTCAGACAACGCGGCGCCGCTCAGCGCAGAGGACGCCTACGAGATTGGGCGCCTGATCGCGGAGAGCTACCAGGGTGAGCTCAGCCTGCGAGAGATCGGCGAGCAAGAGCAGCTACGCTTGAGCCCTGGTGCCTTGCACCGCTGCCTCGCGGTATACCGCGTGTGCACGAACCTGAACACCACGCCCAAGTGGCAGCACCTCGGCTTCAGCCACCTGAACCGACTCGACGCGCTGAGCGCGCCACAGCAAAAGAAGCTGGCGAGCCAAGCCGAAAAGCAGAAGTGGTCCGTCGATCGCATCGAGCGCGAGGTCACGCGGCTGCGTCAGTCCAGCAAAAAGACCCAGCGGCGCGGTCGCCCAGCGCTGCCTCGCTTCGCGAAGGCCGCCCATCAGCTCAAGCGCTTCACCGATGGTCGCGACGACTTGCTGGGTGATCTGGACGCGGCGTCGGGGCTCGAGCGCGACCGCCTGAAGGACCTACAGACCCAGGTGGTGATGGTGCGCGATCAGCTAGACAAGCTAGATCACGCGCTCAAGCGCGCGATCAAGGCATGAGCCGCGTGTCCTGAGGTCGCGGCCCCGCGACCCCAACGGACGCCAGGCGATGAGCCGCCTGGCGCAACACACGTCGACTTTTGGCCTCCCCGCGGAACTAGCGACCAAAATTGAAGGTCGCCATCAGGACCAAGCGGTACGGCAGCGCGTTGTCGTCTTTGCCGGCGTCCACGCAGCTCTCGCCTTGATCATTGATCTCTTCGCAGCGCTGGCTTGAACTCTGCAAGTAGGCCAGCGCCTGGGGGCCGAGGCGGAACACGTCCGCGAGTTCAAAGTCAAAGCCGATCCCAAGTGGAAACACCGCGCCCCGGTTCTGCACGCGGTACTTGGCTCCGGCGTCGCCCGTCGCCTCCCCCTGCACGCTGCCAAAGCCCAGGCCAAACTGCAGGTAGCCGTGGTAGTGGCCTACGCTGGCTAGCCAATACCAGCGCGCCATCAGCGCCAGGTAACTCGAGCTAAACTTGACGTCGGTGGCAGGATCTTCCAGCTGACCTCTCCACTGATCCCGCACGCTAAAATTCCAGCCGGCGAGCTCGGCGCCGAGCGCCCAGCGGTTGTGCAGGCGCCAGGCGCCACCGACCAAGAAGGCCGCGCCTGTTTCCACCGGGCAATCAGAATCTGGCTTCTTGTCGTCGCACACAGCGTTGCCTAGCCCCAAGCCGAGCCAGAGCTCGACAGGCTGCGCTTCACGCTCAGGCTGCGCTTCGCGCTCACGCTGCGCTTCACGCTCACGCTGCGCTTCGCGCTCACGCTGCGCTTCACGCTCACGCTGCGCTTCACGCTCACGCTGCGGCTCCAGCCCGGCAGCGCCTTCGCCGGCAGCATTTCCCGTCGGATACGCTTGAGGATGCGCTCGCGCTCCTTCACCAGCCACCACCGGCGCAGGACCAGATCGAGCATCCGCGGGTGGGGGTGCGGCCACGTCAGGTGCCGGCGCCGTCGCCCCTCCACCCCCTGCAGCGCTGCCAGGTGCCTCCGCCTGTGTTTCCGCGGCTAAGCACTGACCCGCGACGAACCAACTGCCCGCCAACACCCCGCAGCACAAAACAGCGTTCAAGCCCACCCGAGTCGTCTTCACGCAGCCTAGGTTACTCGATCTGATCGCAGATCGGCGGTGCAAACCGTGACCCAAGCGTTGCGATACTTAGCGGTAAAAACCCCGTTCGTGGCTCCCCTAAAGTAGGCAGACGCGGCGTGATCTACCAGCGGCCACGTCAACGCCGCAGGCGGCGCCGTGGCAAGGCGCTTGTCACAGGGGCCAAGAAACGCTAGCCGGCACAGCATGCTGAGGAGACGTGGCGTGACAGGCGAGGATGACGACAGCCCGCCGGATCTGCTCGCAGCCGGCGGGGAGCGCCTGAGCAAGCTCGAGCGCGCGCAAATTCGTTTCATTCGACACACGTTCGAGAGCCAGCCCCTCGATCGCGCGGTGCGCAGCTTTCAGCGCACGCTGGGGTCACGCTGGATCACCTACTGCACCGGTCGCCTCACCCAGTTGCATGGTCTCGAGCGCGTGCCCGACCTCAGCCAGGGGCAGAGCGTGATCTGCGTCTCGAATCACCGCAGCTTCTTTGATCTCTACGTGATCACCGCCAACTTGGTGCGCGATGGCCTCCCGCAGCGCATCATTTTCCCGGTTCGGTCTGAGTTCTTCTACGATCGGCCCCTCGGCTTCTTGGTGAACGGCGCGATGAGCTGCTTTGCCATGTACCCGCCGATCTTTCGGGACCGCGCGCGAGCCACGGTGAACCTCGCGAGCCTCGACGAGGTGTCGTACCGGCTCCGCCAAGGCGGGGCCTTCGTGGGTATTCACCCTGAAGGCGCGCGCAAGAAGGACGCAGATCCGTACAGCTTTCTGCCCGCCCAGAGCGGCGTAGGCCGCGTCATCCACAAGGCGAACGTGCTGGTCTTGCCGGTCTTCATCAACGGGCTGGTCAACGACATCACCCAGCAGATCAAGAGCAACTTCGACGGCACCGGCGCCGTCATCAACGTCGTGTTCGGGGCGCCCGTCGACTTCAGCGACATGCTCGCCAAGCCTGGTTCCCCACGGACATACAAGTCAATCGCCGAGCGCTGCCTGGAGGTGATCGGTGAGCTTGGCCAACAAGAGCGGGCGATCCGCGCCGCGCAGTGACCCCGCGACCCCACGCCAGAACGTCTAGGCCCTCCCGCCTGTCAAGCGACCCCAGCCTATAGCCAGGGGTTGACGCTCAACTCGCCCGGCCGGTCGCGGAGACTGCTCAAGACGCGGGTCGCCAGGTAGATCGGCACCAGCAGCGCGAAGCCGAACAGCACGTAGCTCATCCCCCCCTGGACGACTCGAAATACCGGGCTCTTGAGCGCGCTCATCCAGCCGATGGTCGCCCCGAGCCCCACCAGCGCCGCTGGCACGAACCACTTCCAGCACACGCCGATCAGTTGATCCACCCGGATACGCGGCAGGGCCCAGCGCACCCAGAGCACCGCTAGCGTCAGCGCCCACGCCTTCAAGTTGACCACCAGCGCCGCCAGCAGGCCAAGGCTTGGGCTCGAGATAACCAGCCCGCGGCTGACCCCTGGCAGCTGCCAACCACCTAGAAACAGCACAGCGGCGAGGCCGCTCATGATGAAGACGTGCCCCCACTCGGCAAAGAACATCAGGTGCCGCGTCTTCACGGAGCGAAACTTAGGCAAGCTGCTAGGGGCGCCAGCGCGCAGGCCCGCCTTTGCCGTGTTCTGCGAGAGCGGTCCGGGCTGCTCCCAATCAGCCTCGGGCAGATCGGCGTGTGCGCGGCTGCCTTCACTGAGCGCAGGCACGAAGAACAGCAAGAACATCAAGAACGTGATGGGGTTCTTGAAGATGAACCACTCCCAGGGCAGCCCGCCCTGGGCGGCCACGATGTCCCCCAGGCGCACGGATCCGGACAACAGCACCACCACCAAGATCGCTGCCAGCGAGGGGATTTCGTAGCTGAGCGTTTGCAGCGCAGCGCCCAGGCCGCCGAACAGCGACCAGCGACCGCCCGGGCGCCAGCCTCCGAGCATCAAGCCAGTGCAGACCAGCGCGGTGACGGTGCCGAGGAACAGCGCGCCCAGATCGAGCTCAGGCTCAAGCAACGGGTGACCAAAGCTGATGATCGTGAAGGTGGCGCTCGAACCAAGGAACATCAGGTACGGGATCACGCGCAGCGCGGCGCTGTCTCCTGAGCCAGGAATTACTTCCTCACGGAATATGTTTTTGAACACACGGCGCAGCCAGCCTAGCGCCCCAAGGCGGCGAGCCTCCTGACCCACCCCGCGCATGCGCTGCACGACTCGACGCTCGAACCAACCGACCACACCGGCGACTGGCAGCAGGAAGGCTAACAGCGCGATGCACACCACGCCCACCGCCACGCCAGCCCACAGCAGGTCTTCAGGTGGCGCGTCCCGAAAGCCGTGGACGTCAACAGGGCGCAGCAGCGGATCTTTGACGCGACCGCGCGCGATCTGTAGCTCGGCGAGCTGTGAGCGGCCCGACGGCACGAAGTCAGAGATGTCGTAGAGCCGTACCCCATCCAACGCCAGCACGCGATCGTCGACCTTCACGCCGGCCTGTTCCGCACGGCCACCCGCCACGACGCTCTTGACCAGGAGCCCCGCGCCAGACGCCTTAGCGCCGAACTCTAGCCCGACCAGCTCGGCTGCCCGTTGGCCGTCCCGTTCGAGCTGAGCCACCACCCCGTTGGGCACGTCAGACGGATAGAAATCCACCTCGACGCCTTCTAGGCTACCAGTCACCGGTGGCGCGCCGGCGGCGCGAGGCGCGAAGGCCGCCACCACCCGACCTCGAAACGTGGTGTGTGAACCCTCAGCCCCGCGACCTGCGAACTCAGACAAAGCCACTTCGTCCAGCACCACGGCGACGCGGTTGCGCGAGCTGCTGCTGGCGGCGATCACGATCTCGACGTCCAGCTTGGGCGGCTGACCGGGGCGGTGCAGAGCACCCCGAAACGCGATAGTAGCCGGCTTGCCCTCGGGGAAGTTGGTGCCCACCACCTCGAGCTCATCGCCCGCGGCGAGCTCTTTAGGCTGCACGCCGATCACGTTCAGCAGGCTCGGGCGCTCGGCGTCGCTCGCGCACCCGCACAGCAAACACAGCAGGCAAAGCCAGCCGAGTGCCGTGGCCACGAGCGCGCGATGGGGCATCTGGACGGGTATACCGAGCCCCAGCAATTTGGGCGAAAAAGTGCGGACATCAGCCGTGCCCGGCGCGCCGGTTGCGCTGCCCCTGCGACCAACCCACCACACTTACTTGGCCCGACGGCGGCGCCTCTTGCAAACCGATGGCATGACCCAGCTGCATACCAGCGAGCCCAAGGCATCCCCTCGACGCGTGCGCGCGGCGCCCAGCGCGCCCCAGGACCGCTGGCAAGACTTGGTAGCTGAGATCCGCAAACGCCAAACCGAGCTGATGCGACATCGCCCTTGGCGCGACTCTGGCTTGGTGCCGAATCCGTCCGGTCGTAGCGAGCGCGTCGACGCCGCGGAGGCGCGGCTCGGCGTGACGCTGCCGCCAACTTATCGCGCTTTTTTGACGCAGACCGATGGCTGGCCGCGTTTTTACGAGGGCGCCAGCCTGCTCGCCAGCGGTGAGCTGGGCAAGGCCGAGCACATCCAGCTGGTGTCTGAGACCCTGGCCAGTTGCCGTGGGCCGGGCCAGGCCGCGCCGCCGACCGGGCCAGTAGAGCGTAAGCTGGGGTTGCTTCCGTTCGGCATCGACGCCGCGGGTACGACCCTGTTCGCCTTCGACCTCTCGACCCGGCGTGACGACGGCGAGTGCGAGGTGGTCGCTTGGCTAAACGAGGTCGGGGTGCGCCGAGCCGACTTCACGAGCTTCATGCGGCTGGTGCTCGAGCTGTGCGACAGCGAGTTGAAAGAACTCCAAATCGGCCACACAGAGCAAGCCGCCTGGGCTCAAATTGGCTGAGCAAGTGACGTGCCAGCTTGACGCTGTGCGGCAAGTAGGCTTTATTGCCAGGTAGGCGAGCAGGCGTGTGCATGGCGTGGCGCCATCCACTTGAGACTGTCAATCCACCCCTGGGGTAATCCGTGTCGGGAGACGTTACTTCTTCTGAGCAGCCTGCATTGCAGGCGACCGAAGCCGAAGCTGAGAAGCGCGTGATCAAGCGCTACTCCAACCGCAAGCTCTACGACACCAAGGACAGCCGCTACGTCACGCTGCTGCAGATCGCCGAGATGGTGCGAGCTGGCGAAGACGTGCAGATCATTGATAACGCGAGCAAAGAGGACAAAACCGATGTCACCCTCGCGCTGATCATCTCAGAAGAGCTGAAGACTAAGCCGCGGGGGATCCCGCTGGCCACGCTGAAAGCGCTGATCCGAAACCGCGGTGAGAAGCTGCTCACCACCCTGCGCGAGGGCCCCATCGGCCGCTTGATCCCGAAGGATCAGGTGCCCGCCAGCGTCGCAGAGCCAGATCAGATCGTGGTCGAGCAAGTGCCGGCCGAACCTCAAGACACGGGAGCGGACATGAGCGAAACCAAGGACGCCAAGGGCCTAACGCGCGTGATCCAGACTTCTCGCGCGACGCTGGAGCAGTGGCAGGCCGCGATCGACGAGCGCATCAACACCGTCCTGCCCGACTTTTCCCCGCTCAAAGACCTCAAGAGTCAGCTCTCCAGGCTGAACGAGCGGCTGACCAAGATCGAGGCGCGGCTGGACTCCATCGAGAACAAGCCTCAGGAATAAGCGGGTCGGGCCGCAGGTTCGGCCTCAGGTACCCGATGACACAAACCACCAACCAACGCTCCGGGCTAACAGCCGCTGAGTTTGAAGAGGAAGCGGTCGCGCATCTCAAGTCGATGTACGCCGTCGCCTCTCGACTCACCCGCAGCCGCTCCGAAGCCGAGGACCTCGTTCAAGACACCTTCGTGAAGGCGATGCGCGCTCGACACCAGTTCGAGCGAGGCACGAACATGAAGGCCTGGCTGCTGCGGATCCAGACCAACACCTTCATCAACCGCTATCGACGCGGTGGCTTGGAGCGCGCGGTGCTGGACGGTCCAGACGCCGATCCGCTCAGCGATGGCTGGATCAGCGCGGCCACCCTGCGCAGCATGCGGGACCCAGAAGGCGCCGCGCTCCGACCCGTGCTGGAGAAAGAGATCCAGCGGGCCGTCGAGGGCTTGCCAGAGGAGTTTCGCCTGGCCGTGGTGCTCGCGGACATCGAGGGCCTCGGCTACAAAGAAATCGCCGACGTGATGGGCTGCCCCATCGGTACGGTGATGAGCCGGCTGCATCGCGGCCGCAAGTTGCTCAAAGGGCAGCTCATCGATCAAGCACGCGCTATGGGCATCGTAGGTCCTGAAGCAGAGGTCGGCGCGCCGAAGAAGGCAGCGCCAGTCAACCTAGATAGCTACCGCGAGCGCAAGCGGAGTCACGGATGAACGCAGCACGCCGCATTGAACCGCTGGTCGACCCATACGTTGACGGCGAGCTCTCACCTGAAAAAATGGTGGAGGTTGAGCAGCTGATGCTCGACTCCGAAGACTTCCGTGAGCAAGTGCTGCTGAGCCAGGCGCTCAAGGCTAGCTTGCGAGACGCGCGTGAGTTCGACTCACCCAGCACAGACTTTGAGGCACGTATCCGCGGGGCGTTGGCTGCTGAGCGCGTGCGCGAAGAGTCGCTCGAGGGTCGAGCTAACGGCCGCGCGCTCCCCTGGAAGTACATCCTGCCGTTGGCGGCAGCGGCCGGCTTCGCGCTGGTGCTCGGCGCCCAGGGCGAACACACCGACACCAGCAGCGCGACCGCCTCAACAGAGCTCAAGGTGATGCCGACCTCGGGCCCGACCGCCATGGGCATCGACGAGCTGGTTGACGAGCTGGTGAGTCACCACGCGGCGCCGCCAGAGCCTGAGGTGACGGAGCCGCTGCTGGTAGAGGGCTTTGAGCGACGCGTGGGGGTGCCGGTGCACGCTCCGACCGGCCTCAAGGACTACGGCGCGCAGTGGGTCAGCGGCTCAGTTGTTCCCGTAAGGAACCAGAAGGCTGCGTCTTTTCGCTATCGCCTCGGCGCGCACCGCGTGACCGTGTATGTCTACGACTCCGAGCGCGTGCCCGTACGCTACATCTTGAAGCCAAGGCTGGTGCGCAACACCGCGGTGTATATGGGTCAGCGCCGCGGCTACACCATCGCCGCGGTTGAGCGGCGCGGGGTCGGCTACGCGGTCGCCACGGATCTAGACGAGCCGGAGAGCGCCGAGCTGGTCGTCGCGTCAATGCCGTAGCGCCTGCGCTAGCAGCCCCTTTACTAGAAGCCCCCGCGCCTCGAGCCACAGGGCGACAACGCCCAGCCAAGTGCGCTTTTTTCGGGGGTGGTCGCGCTGCTTGGCGCCCGCCAAAGCCGAAGCGCGCCGCGCACACCCGAAGCCGAAGCACGCCGCGCACACCCGAAGCCGAAGCACGCCGCGCACACCCGAAGCCGAAGCGCGCTGCTTGGTGCCCGCCAAAGCCGAAGCGCGCCGCGCACACCCGAGGCTCAGCGCGGCGACCTCTCAGCGGGTGAAGCAGGCTCAGCGCGGCGGCGCGATGATTTGCTCGCAGCCGAGCTCGATGTTGACCTCGCCGCCGATGTTCTTCACGCGGTCGCACGAGGCCGGGCACAGGATGATCAGCGATGGATCCGTAGGGTTGTCGTAGTACCAGCCGTCTTGGCCTTGGCACTGTGAGGCGCCGCTTACGCGAGGAAACGCCTCGTCTGCGCCGCCCTCGGGCTTAAAGCGCACGTTCAGTTTGTCCGGATCTGCGTCACCCGCGGTGGGGGTAGGCATCAAGAACTCGCAGCCTAACGCCTGGCCACGGATCTCGTTCATGGCGTCTAAGAAGGCCTGCCCGCCGCTGGCGGTGTCCACCACGATGGCCTGTCCGGTGCCGCCCTGGGCGGCGATGGTGTTGAGGGCTGCGATGTTGCCGATGCCGATGGTGAAGGTGGACACCGACGGCACTGACGCTCGCGCAGCCGCAGCCACCGCCGCGATGGCGTTGATGTCTTCGTTGCAGCCGCTCGGCTCGCCGTCGCTGGCTAGCACGATGATCACCTTACGATCGGGGTGCTGCTTGGCATAAGCGGTGGTGGCGATGCCCGCGCTCTGCAGGGCGGGCATGGTGGGCGTGCCGCCGTTGGGGCTGGTGCTGTTGATCGCGGAAACAATCTGCGACGCCACCCCAGGCAGCGGCGCGATGTTGACCGCGGGTGGTAAGAAGCCGTTCGGGTTGCAGTACTCGCAGCCTACGACGCCGGGGGTGCAGACCGAACCACACGGCTGCCAGAGGGGGCAGGCTGGCTCGTTGACCAGGGGGAAGAACTGCAGGCCCACGCCGATGCCATCCGCGTCAGGGCTGTTGACGAAGGTGGTGATGGCGTTGGTGACCGCCGTCCAGTTGTTGCCCTGCATCGAGCCCGAGCGATCCACGATCAGGTACATGTCCAGGGGCAGCTGCTTGCCGCCGTAGTTGTCTGAGGCGCAGGCGTCGCCGGTGTTGCCGCCGTTGCCGGAGCCGCCGTTGCCGCCGCCATCCCCGATCAGCGTCCCGCCGTTGCCCCCAGCGTTTCCGGAGCCATTGCCGAACCCGCCGTTGCCAAACCCGCCATTGCCCGATCCGCCGTTGCCCGACCCACCGTTGCCGTTGCCTACGCCTGAGCCGTCACCCGGCCCCGCGCTGCAGGCGCCGAACGCCAGCACAGCGCCACCCAGCACCAGCCCGCTCAGCGCCCAGCGCAGCCTCGCGCGCAGCGCGGAGCGGGGACCCTGCGCTGAACGTACGTGCATGGCCGAGGAGGGCTGAGGAGACTGATTCCGCGGGGTTACTTGGCGAAGCATATCGAGTATTCTAGCTCAACTGATCGGCCCTGGGGCGACTTCCATGCTCGCGTAGCGCTTTCGTTGAGGCTTCAAGTTTCCCAGCGCGTCCCAAGTCTCGGGTCACCGGCGGCTGGAGCGGCCCTTCAGCTGTCGCGGCCCTTCAGCTAGTGTGTTTGGGACGGAGTTTCTGCGGGGAATCGCAGCGATGTAGGTGCATGACCTACTGCGCGAGTGGAATCGCGTTCAAGCGGCTGAGCAGCTGAATCGACGACGCAGAGCTCAGGTCCAGCGTAAAGCGCAGCAGCTCGGGCTGCTCGCGCACGCTGAGCGCGGCGTCGGGGACCGCAATCCCCCACAGCGTGAGCAACGGGTGCCGCGGCAGCCTACGCAGGCTCACAGCCAGCTCCGCACACTCCGCCTCACCCGCGCAGCGCAGCACGCCGTCGACATGCAAATCGGGAGAGAAGTCTGCGCGCAGCGCCGCAGCCCGCACGTCGGGAAACAGCGAGAGCGCGCCGTCCGCGAACCAACTCAGCACCAGCGTCCCGTTCACCCCAACCAGCTCGCGCAGCAGTTGGTGCGCCTTGGAAGATCGAATGTTGGGCGCTGCGTGGGTCGCCGCGGCCAGCATGCCGTCTAGCTGCTGGCGCCCAGCGCTGAGCAGCAATCCATCCGGCCGCAGCGCGACCACCCCTTGCTCACTGGAGCCAGCCGAGAACAACTCGAAGCCAGAGCGCGCCTCTCGCGTCAGCTCCAGGCCCTGAGTGGCCAAGCTGTCGCTGACGCAGCGCGTGAGCTCAGACGGTTCGAAGTCCCCACTCGCTGCCATGCCGATCGCGCCTAGGTCGCCTGCGCTCTCCAAGCGCGGGAGCACCACCACCAGCCGCTCGGCGCGCCCCAACACCGCCTGGCACTCAGTCGAGAGGTCGCGCGTGGCCTGGGCTCCGAGCTGCGAAGCCAGGGCGCGCCCGAGCTCACTGCTGCGCAGCCGCTTGAGATCCAGGCTGAGCAGGAAGGGAGCATTAGCCGGCACCGCCAGCATCGGATCCGCACGGGCCGGGGGTGGAGGTGGGCGACCTGCGCGGCTAAACGCCCACACGCTGAGCGCGCAGTAGGCGAGCAGCGCCCAGCAGTTGGCCCGGTGAACCGTCATGCACAAGTCAGCCGAGCAGCCGCCCCTCGGCGACTCAGCGCGATTGTTGATCGCGGCCGCGGCGACCGTCGCTGTTGCGGCGCCCCTCAGGCCGCGGCGGAAACACTCGCCGATCGAGGGGAGCCCGCCGCATGACCAGCGAGCGGTTCCCAAGGCGCTCGCTGAACAGCGCTCGCAGATCTTCGACGCTGCTGACCCGCCCCAGCTGGACCTCAGCCGCGTGCTCATCGCACAAGGTCAGCAGGCGATCTTCAATCAGCACCCGCCGCGTGTCACGCTGGGCGCGCTCCGAGATCGCGGCGGCCGGCGCGTCCAGAGCCTCCGTCTCAGAAGACGCCAAGGCGCTACATACTTCGCAGGGTCTACCAGACATGACGTGAGCCTTGACGCAGCCAGCCGGATTTGGCCAAATTTTCTGCGTGGACTCATCACGCACCTGCTGACAACACCAGCCACGCTGGCCGCTAGCAGCCAGCGCCGCCTCTGGCGACCAAGCGTAGGCGCTGAGCGCCTCGGCTACCTAGCGCCCCAGCGCCGCGCCAGCTTTACGTGGATCCGCTGCGCCCACCTTGCGGCCGCGCTCCAGGGCGATCAACTGCACCGCGCTGGTGGTGAAGGGCATCTCACCCACGATCTCGCCGCGTTGCTCCAGATCTGCCCACAGCGTCTTGGGCGCGCCCTTCTCCAACGCGATGTACCATTTCCTTGTGGGAACATAGAAGCGCAGCCCCGAGACCAGCTTCTGCGGATCCACTCCGAACGCCAGGCGCGCGATCACGAGCTGAGTGACGTTGGTGGCGATGGTGGTGCCGCCTGAGCCGCCGATACCGAGCACTGCCACCCCATCCTTGACCACGATGGTCGGCGTCATGCTGCTGGTCGGCCGAGCGCCAGGGCGCGGGCGATTGGGCGCCTGCTTCAAACCGAACGGCGCGACCTCTGCGGCAGAGGTAAAGTCGTCCAGCTCGTCGTTGAGCACGATGCCGCTCTTGGTGGTGGTGAGCTTCGCGCCGAACAGACGGTTCACCGTGGTGGTGAGCGACACCATGTTGCCGCTCGCGTCGCTGGTCACCAGGTGATGAGTGCCGTGCTCGTCCAGGTTAAAGCGCGGCGCGTTGTGGGTGCGGTGCAGCGAGATCTTCTGGCGCCGCAGCGCCATGCGCGGCGCGGCCATCAGCTTTTCCACGTCAAATTTTGCGAAGGCGGGGTCTGCCACGTAGCGCATGCGGTCGGAGATCGATCCGCGCATGCCCTCAGCCAGCAGGTGCTGGTAGGCGCCCGTCTCGCGCCCGAGCTTGACTAGCTCTGGCTTATTAAACAGGCGCAGCGCCTGGATCAGCATCATCCCGCCGGCGCTGGGCGGCGGCATGCTGTACACGCGGTGCCCGTCCCAGTCGGCGACCAGCGGCTTGCGCTCAATGGGCTTGTACCCCGCTAGATCGGCCAACGTGAGCGCACCGCCGGCGGCCTTCGCGCTGTCCACGATATCTTGAGCGATGGCCCCCGTGTAAAACACGCTCGGGCCGTGCTCCCCGATCTGTTCCAGGGTATCGGCGAGCTTGGGGTTCTTTAGTAGGTTGCCTTGCGCTGACGCTTTGCCGCGCGGATAAAATACAGCGCTGATCCCGGGGTCCTGCTGCAGCGTCTTGGCGCCGTAGCTGAGCATGTTCGCCAGGTGCGACTCCACGGGGAAGCCAGCACGAGCCGCGCGCACCGCCGGCTCAACCACTTGCTTCCAAGTGCGCTTGCCAAAGCGCTTGTGCAGCGTATACAGGCCGGCCACCTCGCCTGGCACGCCGATCAGCTTGCCGCGCTCATCCCAGGGCAGTGGGCGCCGCTCGAAGGCCGCGACGTCGACGGCCTGAGGCGCGGTCTCGCGAAAATCGAGCACCGTGACTTGCTTGGTCGCGGCGTCCCACACCAGCGCGAACCCCCCACCCCCGATCCCGCTGGATGTTGGGCTGGAGACGCCGGCGACCAGCGTGGCCGTGACGGCGGCGTCCACCGCGTTGCCCCCTGCTGCCAGCTGAGCCAGCGCCTCTTTTGCGGCCAGCTTGTTCTCCGAGCTGACCACGTTGCGCCCGGCGCTCTGCGCCTGTGCGGCTCGCGGCGCGCTGAGCGCCAAGCACAGCAACCCAGCCAGCAACAGCGCTCCACCACGCGGCGTGGCCCGCGCCCTCAACCCAGCGCGCGACGGGAGCGCTGCACGCGACGGGAGCGCTGCACGTGACGGGAGCGCCGCGACGCGGGAGATCGGTGGGCGAAGATGACGAGTGCTTGCGATCATAGGGCCTGGCTGTAGATAGGAGCCTACACTGCTTGCGCGCGACATCCAGCGCGCTGCAGCGTTCAGTCGACGGCCGACGGCTCAGGCCGCTAGCAGACAGGATTACAGCGTGCGCGTGTTGTTTGTGATGGATCCCGCAGAGACCATGTCTCACGACAAGGACACCAGCTTCGCGTTCGTGCGCGGCGCTCAGGCGCTCGGCCACCAGAGCCTGCACTGCCTTCCAAGAGACATCGGGCACTTTGGGCGTGAGCTGTTCGCTGACGTGCGCGAGCTCACGGTCAGCGAGCGCGCGCCGCATGTCGGGCTCGGGCAGCGCGCGGCGCTGCAGCTAAGCGACGTGGACGCGGTCTTCATCCGCAAAGATCCGCCGTTTGACACCGACTACCTGCACCTGACGCAGCAGCTCGACTTGGTGCGCGATCAAGTGCTGGTCATCAATGATCCGCGCGGATTACAAGCGGCGAATGAGAAGCTGTTCGCCTTCCGCTTCGCTCACCTGATGCCCACCTCGCTTGTCACCAGCGATCGCACGCGCATCCTCGATTTTGCCAAAGACGTGGGTGGCAGGGCCGTGATCAAGCCGCTAGATGGCGCCGGCGGCATGGGCGTGCTCTCGCTGGTCACGGGTGATCGTAACGCGCGCGCCATCGTGGACCTGCTGACCCACGAAGGGACGCAGCTCGCGCTGGTGCAGGAGTATCAGCCGGCGGTGCGCGAAGGCGACAAGCGCGTGCTGCTGCTAAACGGCGAGCCCCTCGGCGCCATCCTGCGGGTGCCGCGAGAAGATGATATCCGCGCGAATATTCACGTCGGCGGCACCGTGCAGCCTACTCAGCTCACCCCGGCCGAGCAGGCGGTGGTGGCAGAGGTCGGACCGCAGCTGGCGAAAGCCGGCCTGTACTTCGTCGGCCTCGATCTGATCGGCGGCAAGCTGATCGAGGTCAACGTGACCAGCCCAACCGGCATCCAAGAGCTGTCACGCCACCTCGGCAAGCCCGTCGAGCAAGACGTGCTGCGCTGGGCGGAAGCCAACCGCCGCTCGCGGCGCTCCTCAGACCGCGGCTGAAACCGGCGGCTTAAAGCGCTTGTCGCGGCGCTTACAACCCAGGCGCGCCCAGCGTGATGTACTCAGTCGGCTCTTCAAACGCCAAGCTGATGCTCTCGCCGTCGTCCAGCACGCGATCGCGATCGCGATCAATTTCCTTAATTTCGACCACAAACTCCAGCGCCAGGTTCGCCGGCTCTGTCGCGCGGAAACCAATGTCAAACCCGATCAGCGCTGGCACCACCGTAGGGATATAACGCGCGGTCAAGGGCGAGGTCGGCGAGCGGTTGCTGCGATGGAACACATGATTGACCAGCGACGTCGGGGTGATCGCGTCCTCATCGTCCGGGGGTGGAGGGGGCACGACCGCGATGATGTTGATGGCGGTCGCGAAGTCGATGGCCAGCTCATTCATGTCACCGAAGCTGAAGGTGCCTCGCAAGCGTGACGCCTCGCCAGCGCCGCTCGGCTTCAGCTCACGCAGCAGATCGATGCCAGACAGGTTCGGCAACACCTCGCCGCGCTCGGCGTCCACGATCTGCGTGCCAGGCCAGTAGCGACCAAACTCATTCCATGGATCGAGCAGCAGCTCGACGGTGTGAGCTTCGTCGTCGAGGTTGGTCAGCACCCAGGTCACCTGGATCTCGTAGTCAGAGGGCACGACCGTGGGGTACGCGTCGAACGGATCGACCCGATTTTGGCGGGCGTTACGCCGCGCCTGCTGGCTCGGCGCGCGGATCGGCAGGCGCACCGGGAGCTTCACCTCATACCGCTGATCTTCGCCGTCATCGAAGATCGGCGGCATGTCTGAGGTCATACCGACCTGAATCGGCTCCAGTGTCCGGGTCGCTTCCTCCGAACCACACGCCGCGCTCAGCGAACCAAGCACCAGCAACACGCTGAACCGCGCGAGGCTTTGCCCCCTCAAGCCTGGGGCTCGCGCCCCCGGTCGCGACCCGCGGCTTTGCTGCGCTAAATACCAAGAGTCAGAGGAAAACTGCGTCATACGTCACCTAAGCGGCTGGCGAACTGCTGACCGCGCCAACCGGCGGTCTCTATGTGCGAAGACAGTGCCAGGCTCACTTGCCCTTGCTGGGCCTGAACATCCAGCTGTAGTTGGCGCCGGTGGGTTTGTCGGCGGTGGGGAAAGACAGGCGGCGCACCTGGCGCAGGATGCAGCTGGTGACGCGGGCGTCGCCGATGGAGCCGCTCACGTTGGCAGAGCTGACGCTGCCGCCAGGCGTGATGGAGAAGCTCGCGGAGACGCCACCCTGCAAGCTCGGGTTCCGCGACAGCGCGGAGTCGTAGCAGGCCCGGAACGCGCCATAGCGCGAGTTCACGACGGAGCTGATCTGCTGCGGGGTCAGCCCTTGGCCGACCTTCTTTGCGCCGCCCTTGCCCTCAACGCCGCGCTCACCTCCGCCGTGCCCCGTGCCTGTGCCCTCTCCGCTGCCGCCCTTGCCGTTACCGCCCTTGCCTGCGCCGCCGGGGCCTCCGCGACCGGTGCCGTAGCCGCCGCCCTTACCTGGACCCCAGCCGGTGTCTAGCGTGCCGGCTCCGTACGGAACCCCGCCCGGGCCCTCGCCGCCGCCGCCCGAGCCGCTGCCTTTGAGGCCGAGGCCAGGGCCCTTGCCCAGCACGATGTCAGTCGAACCGAGCCCGCCCAGCGCGTCAGCCACCGAGCTGATGGTGCCCAACGTCTTCTGGACCTCGGCGCCGACCTCGCTGGCCAGCACTTCGCTCATCCCGCCCAGGCCAGCCTTGGGATCCCCTGGCAGCCTGGTCTCATTCTCGGCGCCTTGCTTGCCGAGCGCGCCCTCAGCGCCGGCGATCTTCTTGCCGCCACCCTGCTGCTTTTTGTCTTGCGCGCCTGGGTCCTTCACCCCAGAGCCCTTGTCTTCGCCCTTGTCCGCGGTGGCCTCCGGCTTCGCTTCTTCGACCTCTTCTTCTTTCATGTTGAAGCGCAGCAGCAGCTCTCGTCGATCTGTCAGCTCGATGGGCTTCGGGACCGCCGGTGGCGTCGCGAGGCGCCAGGCCACCACCAAGAACCCCATCACGCTGATGGTGGCGAAGATGAAGGCCGCGACCAGCACCCAAGGGATCATCAAGCTTCCGCGCGGAGCAGCGCTATGCTCGGTGAACTGAAAGAAGATGGAGAACGAGCCGTACTGGAGCAGCCCGTAGTCTCCTGCCACGATCGGCACGGGCGCGCCTGACCGCGCGAGATCGGCTGGGTTCTCGGGTCGACCGCGCAGGTAGATCACGCCTCCGACCGCGCCTCGGCAGTCTAGCTGCCAGCCGCCGGCCATGGCGACGACGGGTGAGTCTGCGATTTGGATGTTGTCTGGCTTGGGCAACACGGCGCCTTTGCCCTCACCCAAGACGAACGACTCACCGGCGCTGAGATCGCGCACCAAGACGACGTTGGTGCCCCAGACCGCCGCGGCTCGCAGCGCGAGCGTGGCCTTGGACGAAGGGGAGCCCTGAGGCGCCGTCGGTTGCATCGTCATCGGGGCACCACGTTGTGTTCAGGTTCGACCAAAATAGTCTCCGTAGAGCTGAGGAAACGACGCCGGTGAGGCGCGGACACGCTAGAGCGCGCAGGGGTCTGCACAATTACCGCAAGGAATGATGGTGACGCGTATGGCTCAGCTCGCGCAAGAAAGACCGGTGCCCCAACGTGCCGGCCTCGAACTCTGCCCGCACCCGGCGCAAAAAGTACTGGATCTGCGGTGACTTCAGCCGACCCTCGACCTCTTGAGGACCAAAGGTGTAGGTCTTCATGCCGTCTTGCTGCTTGTCGGTCTCGACCTTGATCACCGCCGCGCCCTTCTTGCCGGCCGCGCCTGCGCCGGGCGTGTCTGCGCCAGCCGCGCCTGCGCCAGCCGCGCCTGCGCCGGACTTGCCACCCGCCTTAGCCTCCGCGCCCGCGGCCTTTTCCGTATCGGAACTTGCGCTGTCGGTCTTGGCGTCAGGCTTCGGCTTCTTCGATTTCTGGGCCCACGCGTTGGGCGCCAACAGGCACACGCAGAGCGCTAGCGCTGAAATTCCCGCACCCCTCAGACCGCTTCGCATGCTGTGCAGGATAGCCGAGGTTCGGGCGAGCGTCAGGCACGTAGTTGCTAGGGACCAGCCTGGGGACGCCGGGGAGCCGTGGGGCGGCGGCCCAGCGCGGCGATCTGCTTGATTGGAAGCAGGGCGTGAGCCCCCAACCTCGTGGATTATGGGGGCTCGCGCACCCCACCCGAGCGCGGCTCACCTGCTCAGGCGATGCGCCCTGGCCACGTCTGATGGCACCCCGAAAATCAGCGCAATCGCCAAAGCGCGCCGCCGATAGGGCTGGCATGACCGCTACATCTGGCGCCACCAGCGCCCAGCGCCGCCCCACCACCCCTGAACCAGAGCCGGATGCGCGCGCTCCCCGCGCTGTCGATCGGCCTGGGGCTGAGGCCCGCGGCGTCACGCGTCAGCCTATCCACACGGCAAGCGATTCCAGCACGCCCCGCGGCGTCGCGACGCAACTGGCCGCCCAAACCAGCGTGCGGGGCGCCGCCCAGGCGACGGCGTCTCCGAGCCTGGTGCTGGCCCGCTTGGACGCCCACCGCGAGAGCTACTCTGGCCCGTACCAAATCGACGGCAAGCGCAGCCACGTGGACGCGCACTTCCGTATGAACGGCGGCTACGGGGCCAATCCCGAGCGCGCGGTCGAGCGCGCGAGAGCGGCGCTCACGCCTCGAGACTTTAAGCGCCTGCAGCTACAGATCGCCCGCGTCGCCACCGGCAAAGCAGACGCCAAGAGCCTGGTGCGCCTGACTCAAGCGCTGATCGACGCCGGGCTGCACGAGCCGTTCGGCGGCGGCGCGAAGGGTGTGCGCCGGATGATGTGGGAGTATGGCATCGGCGTCGACTGCTCTGGCTACACCCGCGGCGCCTTCTTGGCGGCGCGCGGCCTAGCTGAAGCGCAAGGGCGCGCCCGGCACGGGCTGCCAGCCACCCAGTACGGGTTCGACCCGGATCATTTGCCACGCTTCCGCAAGGTAGAGCCAGTGCTGGTGCGCGCGGGCGACATGTGCAAGCTCGTCCACGCAGGCGAGTCGCACAAGGTCATCGTGGCCAGCCACGACGTCGTGCCGGCGAGCGCTCGCGTCGTCGACGTGCCAGGCCACGGCGCGCTCCCCGCAGAGTTCAGCGCCGGCGGGCGGGTCCACATCTATCAAGTCGACTCGTCGTGGGGCGCGGGCCGCGACGGCAGCGAACACGGCGGCGTCGGGCGACGGGTGTGGGCGTTCAGCGAGGCGACGCAGCAGTGGGGGAGCTTCGACGCCGCTACGGGGCGCCTGCGGGTGTCCAGCGAAGGGCCGTACAGCTCACAGCTGCTGGGCTTCTATCGGCCTAAGAGCGAGCGCTGAGCCGGCGCCGCGACGGGGCCGCGCGGCAGCTTGAGCTGGCCCCGCGCCGCGAGGTCGCGCGACCCGGCGCTCCGCCTCTGAGCGCTCAAAAGCTGCGCAGGTTGGTCATCAGGCGCTTCGAGATCACGATGCGCTGGATCTGCCCTGTGCCCTCGAAGATGTCGTACACCTTGATGTCGCGAAACCACTTCTCGAGCAGCGCGTGATCTTCAGACAGCGTGCCGTGGGCGCCGCAGATCTGGATGGCGTCGATGCAGGCGCGGATCGCGGCCTGACCCGCCAGCGCCTTGGACATGCTGGACTCTTTGGCGTTGGGGATCCCTTGATCCGCCATCCACACCGCCTTCCACACCATGATCCGCGCGGCTTCAAGGCCGCGGTTGATCCGAGCCAAGCGCTCCGCGATGGCCGCGTAGCGCGGCACGGGGCGTGACAGCAGGTAGTTCTCCCGCACGAAGTCCCGCGCGTATTCGTAGGCAGCCCGCCCGATCCCGCAGGCCATGGCGGCGACCAGCGGCCTAGTGTTGTCGAAGGTCTTCATGGCGGTCATGAAGCCCTCTTTGGTCTGGTAGCGCTCCTCGCCCCCGAGCAGGTTCTCGACGGGCACCCGGCAGTCTTCAAGCACCAGCTCCGCGGTCTCGTTCGCGCGCAGCCCGAGCTTGTCTTCAATTTTCCCCACGAAAAATCCTGGGGTGCCGCGCTCGACCACGAACGCTCGATGCCCGGCGCGACCCAGGCCGGGGTCGATGGTCGCGAAGATCACCACCCAATCGGCGCGGCCGCCGTTGGTGATGTAACACTTGCGGCCGTTCAAGATGTAGTGGTCGCCGTCTCTACGACAGCTGGTGCGGATGCCGGCCACGTCGCTGCCCGCGCCCGGCTCGGTGAGCCCATAGGCGCCCCAGCGCAGCTCTTTCGACATGTCGTTGAAGATGCCAAAGAAGCGCTCGCGCTGCGCTGGCGTCCCCGAAGAGCGCAGCGGGGGTCCGCCGAGCCCCGGCCCAGGCACGCTGAGCAAGATGGCCGCGTCCGCCCAGGCGAGCTCCTCAGCGGCGATGGCGCTCGTGCGGTTCCCAGAGGTACCACCAGCTCCCGGGCTGACCGGGGAGCCCTCGCTGAGCTCTTCAAGCGCCGAACCGGCGCCGCGCATGCTCGCGCTCATCAGGTAGAAATTGCGCAAGAAATCCAGAGGGATCTCCTTGTTTCGGTCCCACTCCAAGCTGCTGGGTCGAATCACGCTCTTCCCAAGCCCCTGCAGAGCATCTCGAAGCTGCCTTTGCTTGCCGCTCAGTTCGAAGTCGAACATTGTTCCATTTCCTCATGCAAACGTAATGTGCCACGTGGCCGCCCACGCCGGCCCAAGGCGCTGCCGCCCGCGCCCCGCGACCGGACCAGACCGCGCAGCATCAAGTGAAGATCGCCTGGGTCTCGGGGGTGGGCAGGACCAGCGCTGGGTCCCAGCGCTCGGAGGCGCGGCGCACCTCCAGATCGGCGGCCAGCTGGTCCATTTGCTCAGCCGTCATCCCTGACAGCGCGATCTGCTTCGCGTCTCGCATCATCTTCTCGACGATCACGTCACGCATGAAGCCAGCGCCGCCGTGGAGCTGCACGGCGTCATCAGCGCAGCGCATGGCGCCCTCGTGCGCGTTCGCGACGGCTTGCGCCGTGTAGAGCAAGCACTCGCGCTCGGGCTGACCTGAGTCCCAGGCCCAGGCCGCGCGGCGGCACAGCGCGGCAGCGCTCTCGCCGTCCATGTGCCGATCCGCGAGGGTGAAGGCGACCGCTTGGAAGTGGCCAATCGGCTTGCCGAAAGCCTGCCGAATATCACAGTACTCGCGGGCGATCTCGAACGCTGCGCGGCTGAGCCCCACCTGCCGCGCAGCCACCATGAGC
>CAZKDY010000046.1:19986-49872 GCA_964551615.1 uncultured Polyangiaceae bacterium | reverse complement strand
GCGACAGGCGGCAGCGGCGGCGCGACAGGCGGCAGCGGCGGCGCGACAGGCGGCAGCGGCGGCGCGACGGGCGGTTCCGCGGGGACGGGCGGCAGCGGCGGCAGCGGCGGCGCGACGGGCGGAACTGGCGGCGCGACGGGTGGTACGGGGGGCACCGGTGGCACGACAGGCGGAACCGGTGGTACGGGGGGCGGCGCGACCGCAAACCTCTATTTCAGCGAATACATTGAGGGCTCCGGGAACAACAAGGCCTTGGAGATCTACAACGCTGGCCCTGACCAGGACTTGGCGCTGTGTCAGGTCAGGCTCTACGTCTCCGCAGGCAGCACGGCCAGCACCACGCTTTCGAACATGACCGGAACGCTCAAGGCTGGTGAGGTCTTCGTGATCTGCAATTCCAGGTCAAACAGCACAGTCAAGGCGGTTTGCGATCTCGAATCTGGGGTCGCGAATTTCAACGGTGACGACGCGGTGGATTTGATCTGCAACGGCGATTTGCAGGACGTCATCGGACAGATCGGGACTGACCCTGGGAGCCGTTGGGGCACTGGCTCTGTCACGACGGAAGACCACACGCTTCGCAGAAAGTGCTCGGTGACGACCGGTGACACCAATCCAGGCGATGCCTTCGACCCCGCCACAGAGTGGGACGGCTTCACCCAGGATGACTTTACCAACCTCGGGTTGGTGAGGAGCTGCCCGTAGCGTCGCAGCAGGCGCTCGCCACTCGCTCTGCAGTGGGCAACCCAGCGCCTCGCGGCTCGCCGCGGGGCGCTGGTGTTTTGTGCCTCACACGTCGCGCCGCCCACCGCCTGAGCAGGGCTAACGAACTGCTTGCAGCGAGTCGTCGCGCGCTGCTCCGGGCCCAAGGGCCGATCTCGCCCAAGGCGTGTGCTCTTGGAGGGTATGCTCAGCGTCATGCTGCCGCTCTTCAATCGTCTTGGCGCTCAACGCCGTAGCTTGGGCGTTTCAGCGCTGCTCTGGAGCGCGAGCCTCAGCCTAGTGGGCTGCGCTGGCGCAGTGAATGGCCCCTGGGGCCGTGCCATGGAGCAGGTTGCGTATGTTGACGGCACGCTCTGGATCCGCACAAATTCTGCTGACGAGCTGTATTTCGCGCGCAAAGGGGAGCCCGCCATCAGGCAACACCTGAAAGAGTATAGCGTGCTGGATCTGCACCAAACGGCCTCGGGCAAGCTGTGGGTGCTGACCTCGGACGCCCAGCACAGCACGCCAGCGCGGCTGTGGGAAATCCAAGCCGGCGAGCCCCACCCGCTGGACGTGGGCTGGGCGCCGCAGGCCGAACCTGAGGAGGTGTGGGGGCTGAGCGAGCGGGCTGGGCAACCGCTGCTGCTCACTGCAGCCGCTCTATATTTCCCTGGGGCAGGAGCGCTGACGCTACGACAATCCTCGTTTCCTAACGTGGGCAGGTTCAGCTTCCAGACCACCTCCGACGGCGTAGCCTATTTGGCCAGCTTCTATGGGGAGTTTGGAGGTGCCCTGGCGCGCATGGACCGGGCCAGTGGCGAGCTTAAGGCTGTGCGGCGATCAACGCGCGGGATTCTAGGCGGCGATCCGGTGACTGCACTGGTGCGCGATCCCGAGTCCACCCATTGCCTGTTAGCGTCGGAGGGCAGCAAGCATATGGGCGTCGTCAGGCCGGGGCACTTGAGCCGCGTCTGCGGTGACGAAACACAGGAGCTGGATGGCCCCTGGAACGGTCAGCCCGCCCGTTCCACGGCGTCGGAGGTGCTGGCTGCCTTCGAGCCGGACACCAGTGACCAAGTCATGCAGGAGCGGGGAGGGGCGCTGCAAGCGTGCCTGATTGACCCAGAGAGTTGCCCGCTGCTCAGCACCGCGGATAGCGCTGCGTCGGCGGCGCCCCAGCCAGGCACCATCTTATCGCTCTCCAGCACCCGCCGCGGGGTGTGGATCTCTACGCGCAGCGCGATTTACTACCGTGGGGAAAATGGCGTGGAGATCTACCCGCCCGCCGAGGCAGCGCAAGGCGCCACGCTGTCCATCACCTGGGCTGCGAACTTTGTGGTGGTGGGGGATGGTTTGATCGCGGCCACCGCGGACACCCAACCCGCGAAGTCTGACGCGGAGATCCCGGCACACACCTGCTGGGCGCCTATCGAGCAGCCTGCCCGGGCGCTGTGCTTCGAGGCGGATCGCTTCTTCTTCAACGCGGAGGGCGCCGGCAACGGCGGACCCAGCTGGCACAGCTCGCTCATCAGCTGGAAACCCTCCGGCAGCGGCGAGCTCCAGGCGTTGATCCCCGGCGCTGGTTCAGTGACGGTGGCGCCGCGCGGGGACCATTTGCTGCTCACGTTGCCGGGCGGCAATGCGCTGCGCGCCGCGTGGCTACGGCGCATCGACCCAGATGTACCTGCCGACGCCGCGGCGCTTCAGCGCGTCCGAGACGCCATGGCTGCGCTGCCTGACGTGGCCGTCGTGTGCCGGCAAGCTGCGGCCTGCGCTGACGAAGCGGACGTTGGCCACGAAGGCGAGAAGCGGCCAGCGCGCCGCGATCTGACGACCTGCCAGGCGTGGCTCGCGTCACGCCTGGGCGACTGCCCAGCGCTCGCTGCCAAGCGCTAGCGGCAGCTCAAATCGGGCACGGGCGCACCGCCGAGAGGCAGAGCGCCCGTGAAAGGAGCGGGCTCATAGCGGCGCCGCACAGGGCGCCGCTGGTTAGCTCACGCGACTTCGACGTCGCCTGCGGCCTCCGCCACGGCCTCCTCAGCCGCATCTTCTCGCGCCTGGCGGGCGTCGTTGGCAGCTTGCTCCTCGCGCTCTTTGCGCGCGTCTGTGCGTGACTTTTTAGCCTCCAGCGCGCTGACCGCTTCGCTGCGCGCGCCCGCCGCTTCGTTGACCTTGACGCTCACGATGCGTGACACGCCGGGCTCGCCCATGGTCACGCCGTACAACACGTCAACGCTCTGCATGGTCTTCTTGATGTGGGTGATCAGGATGAACTGCGAGCGGTGTGTCATCGCGCGCACCATCTCGTTGTAGCGAGCGACGTTGGCTTCATCCAGCGGCGCGTCGACCTCGTCCAGCACGCAGAACGGCGACGGGCGGTGGCGGAACATGCTGAAGATCAGCGCCGTCGCCGTCAGCGCCTTCTCGCCACCGCTCATCAGCTCGATGTTGCCGAGCTTCTTTCCCGGCGGTTGCGCCATGATCTCAACGCCGGTCTCCAGCAGGTTGTCTGGATCGGTCAGGCGCAGCTCACCGCGCCCGCCGCGGAACAGCTTGCTGAAGGTCTCCTTGAACAAACCGTTGACGCTGTCGAAGGTCTCTTTAAAGCGTCGCCGGCTCTCTTTGTCCATGTGGCGGATGGCTCGGGTCAGCTCGAGCAGCGCCTGATCGATGTCCACCTTCTGGTCATTGAGCTCTACGAAGCGCCGCTCGGCGACCTCGAACTCCACCTGGGCATCTAGGTTCACAGGGCCCATGCGGTCGATCAGCTTGGCCAGCTCGTCGATGCGCCGGCGATGCTCTTCGTCGGGCGGCGGCAGCTTGTGGTAGTCGCCCACCACGCGGTTTAGGTCCAGGCCGCGGAAACGCTCACGGATCCCCTGCAGCAGGTGGGTCTTCTCGATGTCCATGCGCTGCAGCGCCATGCTGTGGCGCTGGGCCGCCTCCTCTTGAACTTCCAGATCTTGGCGCAGGTGCTTGAGCGCGTCCTCTTTAGTGCTCAGGGCGTGGCGCACCTGATCGAGCAGCGCGCGCGCCTCTTCTAGCTCCTGATGGGCGGTGGCGGCTGCCGCCTCGGCGCTGACGCGCGCCTCACTGGCGACCACCAGGTTCGCCGCGGTGCGGCCAAAGTTGCGGGCGGTGTCGATCAAGTCCTCTGCCAGGCGTGCCTGGCGCTCGAACAGCTCGGTCAGCGCGGCCTGGATACGCTCTAGTGACTCGCGCGCGGCGTCATACTGCTCTTTGACCTGGGCCAGGTGCACCTTGCGCTCCGTGAGCAGCGATGTCTGCTCTGCCACGCGGTCACGCCAGCCCTGAGCGTCCGCTTCCGCGCGGGTTAGTTCGCCGACGACTTGAGCCTGGCGGTGCTCGACCTGGGTCAACACGTCGCGGCACTCGCTCTCTTCTTGGGCGGCGCCCTCCACGCTGGCGGTCAGCTCAAGCAGCTCTTGCTCCAGCTGGTCGCGGCGCTTGGCGACGCTCTCCAGGTCGCGGTTGCACTGAACCAGGTCTTTTTCGGCTTTGATATGCGCCAGCTCGCCTTCGTGGGCGAACTGCCGGGCCTGCTCAAGCGAGGTGGTGAGCTCGGTCAGCCGAGCCTTCAAGCCGTGCAGCACCGCCAGGCGCTGTTCGAAGTCTGCGCCATACGTGGCCACTTCGTCGGCCAGCACGCGCATCTCGTGCTTTTGCTCGACCATACCGGCGGCCACGTCGTCGCGGCTACCGCCACTGACCGCGCCGTCGGGTCGGATCACGGTGCCGTCCAGGGCCACGACGCTGCGCCCTGGGTGCTGCAGCGCGACCGCTGCGGCGTCCTGGGCGATGCTCACCAGCAGGGCGTCGCCCACCAGTGCCTGGACCAGCGGCTCGTCTTCTGCGGCGTAGCGCAGGCGGTCGCTCAGGCGACACAAGACCCGTGGATCGTCGAGCCGGGGTGAACCGCCGGCGATGTAACGCGGGCGCTGGGCGAGCACCGTCGCTCGGCCGCGGTTGCTCTGCTTGAGCTGGTCGAGCAGCTCGAGGCCGCGCTCCGGATCGCTGACCACGACGCTCTGCAAGCGGTCGCCGAGCAGTGACGCGAAGGCGTCGGTGAGCTCCTCGGGAGCCTCGATGCGATCGGCGACCAGGCCGAGCACCGACGCGTCTTTGCTCGAGAGCAGCGCGCGCACGCCAGAGCCTACGCCGTCGAGGCGACGGTGCAGATCTTCCAAAGCGCGCAGGCGGTTCTTGCGTTGACTCAGCTCGTTCTTGACGCGATCGACCTGCTTCTCGTGCTCCTGGACCTGGCTCTTGAGGTTCGGCAGCTCCGCCTCCAACTCGGTGCGTTCGCCGTCGGTGATGCGACGGCCCTCGGCCAGCTCTGCGACAGCCTTGGTCAAGGCCATTTCTCGCGCGGAAAGGTCCGAGCGGCTCTCGTCCAGCGACTCGCGCTCTAGGCTGAGCTTGTCCAGGCGGACCCGCGCTTCGCTCACGCGTTGGGCTAGCGCTTCAAGGCGTGTGTTGGCGGTCGCCGCGCCGGTGCGCGCCTCAGCCAGCTCTTGGCGCAGCTGGCTGAGCACGGCCTCAGCCTGAGTCTGCCCCGCGTTAAGCTCAGCCAGCGCTAGATCTTCGGCCTGGGTGTCCGCGGCGCGGGTCTGCTGCGCGTCGCCTAGCTCCTCAAGCTTGGTCCACAGCTCAGCTCCTTCAGCTCGAGCGCGCGCCAGGCGCTCCTCAATGTCGGCTAGCTCGGCGGTGCCGTTGGTCTCACGCTCTGCGAGGTGGCCTAGGCGATCACCGGAGCGCTGGATCTCTCCATGTAGGGTGGTGACCTCGTTGTCTGTCTCGAACGCAGCGCGCGAGGCTTGATCAGCGCGCTGCTCAATCTGCTGGGCCTCAGCGCGCGCGCTGCCGAGCGCGCTGTCTTCTTCCCCCAGGGCGCCGCGGGTGAAAGTGACTTGCTCCCGCGAGCTGGCGAGGCCGGTGCGCTCAACCTGCGCCACCACGATCATCTCAAGCAGCCGATGAGATGCGTCGTGGAGCATCAGCTTATCCAGCTCCTCGCGGTAGCGAACAAAGCGCTCAGCCTTAGCTGCCTGACGCCGCAAGGACGCGCGCGTGCGATCGATCTCGCTGACGATGTCGGTGATGCGCAGCAGGTTCTGCCGCGTTAGTTCCATCTTGCGCTCGGCCTGCTTGCGCCGCTGCTTGTACTTAGTGATGCCTGCCGCCTCTTCAAGGAAGAGGCGGCGATCTACCGGGCGCGCGCTGACGATCTGACCCACGCGGCCCTGCTCGATGATCGAGTAGGCCTTGGTGCCGACGCCTGTGCCCAAGAATAAGTCCGTGACGTCGCGCAGGCGCACCTGGGTTTTGTTGATCAGGTACTCGCTGGTGCCGTCGCGAAACAGCCGCCGCGTGATGGCGATCTCGGGGAAATCCCGGATCTCTTCTGGCAGCGACGCGGCGTACTCTGAGCTGGTGTTGTCGAAGGTGATGGTCACCTCGGCGAACCCGTGGGGCCCGCGCGACTCAGAGCCATTGAAGATCACGTCTTCCATCGAGCGGCCGCGCAGGTGCTTGGCGCTTTGCTCGCCCATACACCAGCGGATCGAGTCCACGATGTTCGATTTGCCGCAGCCGTTGGGCCCGACGATGCCGATGACGTCGTGGTCGAAGTGGATCACCGTGCGGTCGACGAACGACTTGAAGCCAGCGATCTCGATCTTCTTGATGTGCATCGTGTTTGTTCCTTGCTCGCACGCGCGTCGGGCGCGGGATTGTGAGCACCTTGATGGATTCGGCTCTGCTTAGTGACCCTGGCTCAATGACCCAGACCTAGTACCCAGTGGCTCGCGTAAATTCTTTGGCGCTGCTCGCCTTGTTCCGCCCCGAAACGTGCGCCCCAAGCGGTGACGCGTGCGCGAAGTTCCCGTGAGGGTACGGCCCTGCGCCGGCGTTTTCGCTGGCAGTCTCTCATGTCGCGATAGCGGGGCCTACTTGCGGCGCCCGGCCCTGATAATCCGCGCGGACTCGTCGGAGCCTGTGGATGGGCCAGTCTGGTTGATGGGCTAGCCTAGCAGTGAGCCGCTGAGGATCGGCCGCCGAGAGGCAACAAGACGTTGCCTCACGCGGACGCTTGGTGCACCCCACCCCCCAAAAAATCGCAAGAATGTCATGTTGTTGCTTTTTGCGACGGAAATTACCGCGCAGCCACCGAAACACCGGCGTCGCGCCGCGGAGCGCCCAAAAAGCAGCAAACCAGCACGACCCGCCGAGTAGCGAACAAGCGACACTTCGTTCCGCGCTGATCCAAGTGACCAGCTAGTTTCCGTCGCACCGTGCGAAATGATGAGCTTTGGGTTTGGGGGTGAACCGGTGTCCGCACGATAACGCTACGCGCTCGCTGCCAATGGCTGCGGGTCACCACTCGGCTCACCTATGTTCACCTAGCGTGATGTATGGTCATGCTAGGTACTGTACAGTCGTACACCGAGTTGCCTGAGCGCACAAGCAGTCTGAACACTTAACCACTATTTTTTGGAAACCTGGTGACTGCACGTTCAGTGTGCCTGGAGGCGTGGCCCAGGGCAGGCCTTGCGCTGGCGTGCGCGCAGCTGCCCTACGCTGCAGCGCACGCTGACGGACGGCGCGATGGGCCTGCTCTGAATACTGCGGACAGCGGCTGAGTGGGTTGACACAAGCGCAAGACCGAACAAGTTACGCGCCCCTAGACGTGACGCTGGATACAACGCGCACGGAGCAAACCTGACAATGACCTACGAATACGTGTGTGAAGCTTGTGGCCACCAGTGGGAGGCCGAGCAGTCGATCAGCGCGGCGCCGCTGAAGAAGTGTCCGAGCTGCAAGAAGGCTAAGGCGAAGCGTCAGATTTCTGGCGGCGCTGGATTCATCCTCAAGGGGGGCGGCTGGTACGCTGACGGTTATGGCTCCGCCAAGAGCGGCGCTGCTGGTTCAGGCTCAGCGAGCCCAGGCGCAACTAGCGCGGAGTCGAGCGCTGCAAGTGGTGACTCCAGCGCCAAGGGCGAGAGCAAGCCAGAGCCCAGCGGTAGCAAGGCGAAGGCGGGCGCTGAGAGCAAGCCAGAGCCCAGCGCCAGCAAGCCGAGTGGCGGCGGCGGCACCAGCCCGACGAAGCCCGGCGGCAAGAAGACGCAAGCTGCCTAGAGCGACGCCGTCTCGAGCGACGTTGCCTCGAGCGACACGGTGTGCGGCCTGGGGCAAACCGCTTCGCGGAGCCAATCAAGGCCAACCGACGCAGGCGCATGCTCTTTGACTGCAGCTTTAGAGCCCTGGCGTCCGTCGGCCGCAACTGGGTGTCGGTCGCTTGGCCCGACCGCGTGAATGTTCCAAGCTAAGATCCGAACCTTTTGGGGGAGTCGGGATCCAGGTTGGAATGTCAGACGACGAGCTCAGCGCGCTCAGAGAGCAGATTGCACAAGCAGATCGGAGCGTGCTTGAGGCGCTCGAGCGCCGGCTGTCGCTGAGCCTGGCGCGTAGGCCGCAGCTGGTCGGGCGGCAAGCTCAAGACGTGGGGCGGGGCGCGTGGATCGACGATCTGCTGCGGCACGCCGGGCAGCAGGTACCACGTGAAGTCATGCGTTCGCTGCTGATGCACTTGCGGGCTGAAGCTGCGGCGCTGGAGCAGCCCGCTCGGGTCGCGTACTCCGGCCCCGAGGGTGGCCTCGCGCATCAGGTCGCGCTCGCGCAGTTTGGGCACGCGGCAGAGCTGATCGAGTGCGCGAACACTGGTCTTTGCCTCGAGGAAGTGGAGCGAGGGCGCGCCGCGTTCGCCGTGTTTCCGTTCGAATCCAGCGAAGAGGGCCTGTCCAAGGCCGCGCTGGACGCCCTGGCGGTCAGCCCACTGACCCTGATCGCTGAGTCGCGGGTCGCCAGTCGCTACGATGTGTTGAGCCACACAGGAAACCTCGCCGACGTCGAGAAGATCTACCTGACGGCAGCGGCGCGCCTCGCGTGTAGTAAGTTCCTCCGCGCTGAGCTGCCCAAGGCGACGGTGTTCGAGGTGCGCTCACCCATGGTCGCGCTGCAGCTGGCGCGCAGCGACGCGGGCGGTGCGGCGATTGTCCCGAGCGGTGGCGACCCAGGTGAGCTGCAGCTGGCGCGGGGGAACATGGGGGACGAGCCTGAGCTGCGTTACCGCTTCGGTGTCGCGGCTGCTCGGCCTACTGGGCGCTCCGGCGTCGACGTCACCGCGTTGCTGTTCAGCGTCAACGACACCGCGGGCGCGCTGTTCAACGTGCTGCGACACTTCGCGGAGCGCGACGTGAACCTGCGTATGCTGCAATCGCGCCCTGTACACGGCCAGAGCTGGGACTACTTGTTCTACGTTGAGCTCAGCGGCCACATCACTGATCGCGCGCTGGTCACGGCCATCGAGAGCGTCAAGCGCAGTACAGGCTTTTTGAAGGTGCTCGGCTCGTTCCCCATCGAGCAGCCAGTCAGCCCGTAACTCGGCCCTTCACTGTCCATGGCTCACGCGGGTGGCCCCGCCGCGCTTCGCGGGGGTCGTGGTGGCGCGCTGCGGCGTCGCTTTTTGTGCCGCCCCGCGGGTCAAGTCAGTAGGCTCGCGCGCGAGATGGTCACCCCTGAAATCGAGTCACTGACACCTTACGAAGCCGGCAAACCCATTGAAGAGGTGGCAAGGGAGCTTGGGCTCTCAGACGTCATCAAGCTGGCTAGCAACGAGAACCCGCTCGGCCCGAGCCCTAAGGCCATGCAAGCCGTGCGCGCTGCGTTGTCCGATGCGCACCGCTACCCCGACGCCGCGGCGTTCAAGCTGCGGGAGCGCCTGGCCGCTTATCACCGCGTGGAAATGGATGAGGTGATCCAGGGCAACGGCTCCAACGAGCTGCTTGAGCTGCTGGTGCGCACCTTCACCACCCGCGACGATCACGTGGTGTTCGCGGATCCTGCGTTCGTCGTCTACCGCTTGGCGGCCTTGGCCCATGGCGTGCCGTTCACGGCGGTCCCGACCAAGAACTGGGTCCACGATCTGGACGCCATGGCGGCGGCGGTGCGCGCCAACACCAAGCTGGTGTTCATCGCTAACCCCAACAACCCCACCGGGACCCACGTCGGGCGCGAGGCGCTGACACGCTTCCTTAGGGAGGTGCCGCCGCAGGTGCTCGTCGTGTTGGACGAGGCCTACATCCAGTACGTCGAGGCAGCAGACTACGCGGACATGCTCAGCCTACGAGGCGAACGCGAGCGGCTGATCACGACGCGGACCTTCTCGAAGATCTACGGCCTGGCGAGCTTGCGGGTGGGCTACGCGATCGGTCCGCGGCAGCTGATCAACTACATGAACCGCGTGCGCGCGCCGTTCAACGTCAACTCCCTCGGCCAAGCCGCCGGCATCGCAGCCCTAGACGACACTGAGCACGTAGAGCGAGCGGTGCGCGAGAACGCCGCGCAGCGCACGCGGCTGCTCAAAGCGCTGCCAGAGCTGGGCTTCGAGGTGGCTCCCAGCCAGTGCAATTTCGTATTTTGCGACGTGAAGCGCCCCGCGCGCGCGGTGTTTCAGGCGCTGCTCGCGCTGGGTGTCATCATTCGACCCATGCAGGCAAACTGGGTTCGGATCACCGTCGGCAGCGCGCGCGAGAACGACCGCCTGCTGAGCGCTCTCAAGCAGATCTTGGCTGGAGCTCCAGCGTGAAGCGCGCCACGCGCCGCGGCGTGGGGCGTCTGGCGTACCTTGGCCTGGTGCTCGCGGGCTTACTGACCGCTGGCTGCCCCAAGGAAACAGAAGTGATCACCAAGACCGGAGACGACGTGCCCAAGGCCGACGTCGACGCAGATCCTCTCGCGCTGCTGCCGAGCGGCGCGGTCGGCATGTTGGTGATCGACGCCAAGGCGTTCTACGCGTCTGAGTTTGGTCAGGACCTGGAGCGCATCGTCTCGCAGCGCGCGCCGGTTCCCCCCGCGGCGGGCTTCGACGTGAAGCGCGACCTAGAGACGTTGTACATCGGCATCTACTCCATGTCGGGGCTCGACATGGCAGCGGCGGCGACTGGCACCTTCAACGCCGCGGCCATCGAAGCCGCGGCGGATGGGGTCACTGACACGCCCCTCGGCGCGCCGCTGGTCAAGCAGAGCTACGCGGGCCGTAACCTATACGTGTCGCGTAACGTAGGCTTCGCCATCCTCAGCCAGCGCACCGCGGTGTTCGGCAACGAGACGGGGATCCGTCGCGTGCTGGATCGGATCTCTGACGGGCTCGTCAAGCGCGCCGTACCAAGCTACATGGGTGACTTGCTGAGCGCCGGCGCCGGCACCCCAGCTGGCGCGCCGCTCGCCCTCGGCTTTGACCTGAAAGATCAAGACGTGGTCTCAGCTGCGGTGGGTCAATTCCCGTTCCTGGATGGCATCCAGTCTGCTCGCGCGCTGGGCAATTTTGAATCCCCGGGGATGCATCTGGCGGGCACCAGTGTGTACGACACTGAAGAGCAAGCCAAGGCCGGTACTGCTTCGCTGCTGGGCATGAGTGAGCTCTTGCAGTCAGTCGGTTGGCTCACCGCGCTGCTGGGTATCAGCAATCCGGTACGCAAGCTGGAGGCCCAAGCCGAGGGTAAGGAGTCGAAGTTCGTGGCCGCCATCGATGGCGCGGCGTTGAGCGCGCTCTTGGACAGATTCGGCGGGTTCCTGGGCGTGCCGCCGCAACCTAAGGTGATCAAGGCCACCACCTCGCCGGGCCTGGTAGACGACAACCCGCCCAAGGGCGGCGCCAAATGACGCCGCTGCGTCCGGTTGAACGGTGGCGCCGAGTGAGGCAGCTGCGCCGACTGAAAGGAGGCGCCCAGTGAGCCGCCTGCGTATTTTCTCTGCGGATAAACCATTGAGCGGCAGCGTGCCGGTGCCGAGCGACAAAAGCATCGGGCACCGCGCGCTGATCTTTGGCGCGCTCGCCCACGGCACCAGCCGCATCCAGGGCTTTAGCTACGGTGAAGACAACGTGGCGACGCTGAACGCCTTTCGCGCCATGGGCGTCAGCTTCGACGACGACAGCCGGGGCACGCTGCTGTGCCATGGCGTCGGCCTGAACGGCCTCGACGCGCCGAACCAGCCCATCGATTGCGGCAACTCGGGCACCAGCATGCGCCTGCTGAGTGGGATCTTGGCGGCGCAGCCGTTCGCGTCGACGCTGATCGGCGACGCGAGCCTGAGTCGGCGGCCGATGGCGCGCATCGCGAAGCCGCTGAACGCGCGCGGCGCAGATATCAGCGGACAGCCTCACCCGAGCAAGGCTGACGACCTCACGGCGCCGCTGCACATCGCGGGCCTGGCGAAGGGCGAGCGCCTGGAGCCCATGGAGTACGCGATGACCATCGCGAGCGCCCAAGTGAAGAGCGCGCTCTTGCTGAGCGGCTTGTACGCGTCGGGGCCCACCGCGATCAGCGAGCCGCTGGTCAGCCGCGATCACACCGAGCGCATGCTGGAGGCGCTGCGGCTCCCAGTGGAGACCATCGGCACCCTGGTGCGCCTGCACCCACCCGCCGATCCTGAGTGCATCGAAGCCTTCGAGATCAACGTGCCAGGGGACGTCTCGGCCGCTGCGTTTATTCTGGCCGCTGGGCTGCTGGTCGAGGGCAGCACGGTCAGCGTGCGGGACACCGGCCTCAACCCGACGCGCACTGGCTTCTTAGACATCATCAAGCAGTTCTACGGCAGCCTGCGAGTGCAACCACACGGAAGCACACTTGGCGAAGGCTTTGGCTTAGTCAGCGCTGGGTTCGGGCAGCTCAGAGCGACCGGTATCGGAGGTGAGATCGCCACCCGGGCGATCGACGAAATCCCCATCGCCTGTGCCCTCGCGGCGCGGGCGAGCGGCACCACGCGCTTCGCCGACGTCGCTGAGCTGCGCGTCAAAGAGAGCGACCGCATCGCTGAGATGGTCAAGGTGCTGCGTGCGTTCGGCGTCTCCGCAGAAGAGACCGAGGACGGCATGCTGGTCGAGGGCCAGCCAGAGGGTCCGCTCAAAGCAGCGGTGGTGCAGTCAGAAGGCGACCATCGCATCGCTATGACCGCCGCGGTCCTGGGCCTCGTGGCCCGCGGCGAGACCCTGGTGGAGGACGCGGACTGTATCGGCACTAGCTTCCCGCGGTTCGTCGGCACGCTGCGCGCGTTGGGCGCGAAGATCGAGGTTGAGTCGTGAGGCGACGCCCGATCGTCGCCATCGACGGTCCCGCCGGCGCAGGCAAGACCAGCGTCAGCCAGCGGGTCGCTCAAGCCCTTGGCTATGTGCGCTTGGACACGGGGGCGCTGTATCGCGTGGTCGCTTTGGCGGCTGCTCGCCAGGGCATCGACTGGTCCGACCACGCGGGCGTAACACAGCTCGCCGAAGCGTTGGATCAGCGGCGGGCGATTCGGTTCGAGGCGGGCGAGGCTGGCGACCAGAGCGTATGGCTCGATGACGAAGACGTCTCCGTGCAGATCCGAGATCAGGCGATGGGGCAGGGGGCGAGCCGCGTATCCGCCATCCCCGGGGTACGCAACGCCCTGCTCGCTATGCAGCGCGCCCAGGCTAGCCAAGGTGGGGTGGTGCTCGAGGGCCGTGACATCGGCACCGTCGTGTTTCCAGACGCAGAGGCCAAGTTCTACCTGACAGCGAGCACCGAGGTGCGCGCTGAGCGCCGCCATCAAGAGCTACGCAGCCGCGGCCAGAGCGCAGCCTTGGAGGAGGTCGTCCGCGAAGTGCGAGAGCGGGACGCCCGAGACTCTCAGCGCCCGGTCGCCCCGCTCATGCAGGCTGAAGACGCGGTTCTAGTCGACAGCACCCATCAAGACATCGACGCGGTGGTTGAGGGCATCGTCCGCCGCGTCCGTGATCTGGAGGTCGCGCTGCAGGCTAAGCTGTAGCCGCGACCGTAACATCCGTGCGGCAATTGATGAGGCTCGCGTCTACCCCGCGGGTGTGGTCCGCGCTGGCTGACCAAGCTCGGCGCCAGGCGCGCGTAGCAGCGCTGCTAGCCTTTGTCTTCTTGGGGGTGGGGGGAGCCACGCTCGCCGCTGGCTGCGCCGGTCAGCACGTCGGCAGCCCCCCAGCTGCGCCTTCGATGGCGAACCCAGATGGCGCGATCCCCAACGACCTTGACTGGGTCGTGCGCGTGGATCTCGCCAGGATGCAGGGTGCCCTGGGGCCGGACTTGATGCGCCAGCTCAGGCAGCAGGCAGACGCTGGCGCTGGGTCGGAGAGAGCCAGCCCGCAGGCAGATAGCTTGTCTCAGGCGCTCCGCCTGGCGGACACCGTGTGGATCGCTTTTCGGCCGGCAGAGCGCTTTGAGCTGACGGACAACGTGGTGGTGATGCGCGGCAAATTCGCTGAGTTTGCGCCGTCGGGCGCTGAGCGCTGGGACCCAGCCCAAGATCTGGGCGCTGACTGGCGGCGTCGAGACCAACGCGGCCAGCTCGAGCGCCGCGCGCCTCGGCGCATGTATCTGCGCGGCAATGATTTGCTGGTGTTCGTGTCGGACGCAGAGCTACACAGCGTGGCGCGGCAGCTTGAGCGCGGCGAGGGCGATCCGCGGGTCAGCCCGCCAGAGCGCGGCGCCATCGCGTTCGCCGGTCGGGTGCACCTGGGCACGCCCTTGATGGATCGGCCGTGGGTCAGCCGCTACCCCCAGCTGGCGCGCCTGCTCAAACACGCGCTGAACGTCGCTGGGTTCGTTGACCTCGAGGCCGGTGAGGCGCGCCTCGAGCTGGACGTCGAGTACACAGACGAAGCTGTGGCGAAAGACACCCTCGAGCGCACCAAGCTAGTGCTCAGCGCCATGCGACAGCTTGACCCGCCGCTCTCAACCTTGAGCCGTACGGCAAAGCTCAGTCAGATCGGCGCGCACCTGGTGTTGCGCTGGCGCCTGCCGATTGAGGCGCTCCAGGCGTTCATGCCTGAAGCTGAAGTCGCCACGCCCAGCCCCGCTCCAGCGCCCCCGCTCTAGCGCCCCAGCTCCAGCGCCAGCAACTCCAGCGCCGCCCCGCTAGCAGCTGGTGCAGCCACAGGAGTTGCCGCAGGTGACGGTCGGCTTTTGCGTCCGCGACTCACACTGCGCCGAGCACCTATCGTTTCCGCACGTAAGCTTGAGCTTGTCGCACACCTTGTCGCCGCTCTTGCAGTTGAGCGCGCAGCTGCCCTCGGCGCTGCAGTTTTGCTTCGCCGAGTCGCAGGCGTTGTCACCATCGCAGGTCAACGTACACGCGTAATCCGCGGGACAGGTCAAGGTCATCGCCTTGCAGGCGTCTTCGCCTGAACACTCCACGTTGCAATCGTAGCCCGGCGGGCAGACCCGGCTGGCGTCCTCGCAGGCACCCTCCCCGATGCAGCGGATGGTGCACACACCGGCGGCGCAGCCGCCGTTACACACCGCGGAGCAGGTTGTCCCCGTCGGGTTCGGGTCAGGATCGTCACCACACATGGGGCCGCTACCGCCAGCTCCAGCGCTGGCGCCGGTTCCAGCAGCTCCAGCGCTACCGCCGGTTCCAGCAGCTCCAGCGCTACCGCCGGTTCCAGCAGCTCCGGCGCTGCCGCCGGTTCCGCCAGTTCCAGCAGCTCCAGCGCTACCGCCGGCTCCAGCAGCTCCGGCGCTGCCGCCGGTTCCGCCAGCTCCAGCAGTCGCTGCGCTGCCGCCGGTCCCAGCCGCTGCCGCGCTGCCGCCTGCTCCACTCGATGCCGCGCTGCCGCCTGCTCCGCCAGCGCCGGCGTTACCGCCAGCTCCAGCGGCTGCGGCGCTACCGCCGGTCGCTGCGCTGCCGCCGTTGCCCCCCGCGGGGCTACCACCCGCGCCGCTCGAACCAGCGGTCGCACCAGAGTGGTTTCCTCCGTTCGGCCAGCCGCCAGCGCCGTTGCCACCGGCGCCACTGCCACCGGCGCCACTGCCGCCTGCGCCGCTGCCGCCGAGCCCTGCGGTCGCGCCGCTGCCACCAGCCCCGTCGTCTGAGAGTCCCCCCGTCGTGTTGACGGTGCAACCGGTGACCAACGCGACCAGCAAGTAGCTAACCCTGCGACTCATCCAGAACAGTTTAGCACGCCAGCTGGCGCCACCACACCGAACTGGGTGTTCTGGCTGCACTTCCTAAACAGCGGTGGCGTGTGGGCTGATGTGGGGGCAACGGACGCAGAGGCAACTTGAATCGCGGCTCCCGCTGCCACGGAGTAGCTCAATCGCGGCGCGCTAACGTGGATCGGTCGGGTTTATTCGCCGCGCGGTAATGAGATCGCTACGCCCTGGGTTCAGGCACCAATCCACCACCACTGTAAGCAGCCTTCAGTGAGGCCTGCCCTGCTCGATCCAGCTGGCGATGAGCTGGATCAGCTGTGGGCTCAGCGCGGGTAACCCGAGCGGCATGCCTCGTACGCTGGTTGGCTGCCCGGCTTCTTCAAGCTGGCGAGCCTTGAGCACCGCCAGGAGCACGGGCTCCCCGCTCGGCGCGGGGGTGAACAGGCTGCGGCGCTCGCCGTTGTCGTCGAGGTAGCCGCCGAGCAACCCAGCGTACTGCGATAGATCCAGCTTGCGGCCCTTGAAGCCGAACCCACCCGTCATGCCCGGGCCGCCGTCGCCGCGCGCCAAATCGGGCTGCGAGTGGCAGTGCCAGCAAACCTTGCGGAACACTTCTCGGTTCACCTCGTCAAATTTCACTTCACGCTTCAGCAGCGGAAGCGCCGTTGGCACAGGCGCAGGCTGCGATGCTTGGAGCTCTGCGGACCACACAAACGCCTGGAGCTTGCGGCGATCTCCCGGGCCCAGTCGGTGGTTTGGCATGAGCGCCGAGGCTCTAACCTGCTGAGGCTCAGCTAACCAGCGCTCGAAATTTACCGCACGGAATCTAAAGCGGGTGTGCCGTAAGTCGGGGGCGAGCAGGGCTTCGGGGCTCAAGACCCGGGGGTCTGCGGGGAGGTTTGGCGGGCTCGTGCCGGCACCTGTCAGGGCATGGCACGCGGCGCAACCTGCGCTGCCGAACAGCCGCCGCCCAGCGTCAATCTCCGCCACGCTGGCTTCGCCGCCCGGCAGCAGATCGGGGCCGGCGATGGACGCCACGGGCGCTGCCACCCCCAAACCCGGCGCCTGGCCCGACCCCGAGCGCTGATCCGGAGCGCGCTGCGCCGTGGATGGCTGCGCGGCGGAGGGCTGCGCCGTGGATGGCTGCGCGGCGGACGGCTGCGCGTCGCGGGTCAGGTAGGCGGCGATGTCGGCGGCCTGCTGCGGGCTGAGAGGGAAGCGCGGCATGCTGGCCGGGAGGGCTGGGCGTAGATCTTCGGGGTTGAGCAAGAAGCGCGCGAGCCAGTCTTCACGCAGGGTCTGCCCCAGTTGGCTAAGATCGGGGACGTGGCGCAGGTGCACCACGTGGTCTTGCCACTCACGCAGATCGGCCTTGGACGCCGAACGGCGCTGGCCGGTGGCTGAGTCGACGATGGAGTATTTGCCCGCCAAGATCGCCTGGTGGCAGCCGACGCACTGCTTGCTGAGCGGGGGAGCCTCCACGCCGGTGCCGGTGTGGCAGCGGGCGCACTCGAACTCGTGGACCAGCCGCTCGCCCCGGGCAATCCGCACGGATTTTGCTTCAAAATTTGCCGGATGACCCAGGGAAGTGGGGGTGGCGGCGCCTACGCTGCCCGGCGCTGCGGCGGCGCTCGCGGGGGTGGCGTGGGCAGAAGCTTCCGTGCTGGCTCGATCGCCGGCGCTGGGCTCACAAGCGGCCAAGGCGACGCACAGCAGCAGTGTCTGAGCTCGCGATGACCGGAGCAGCAGTGTCTGAAGTCGCGATGGCCGGAGAGGCAGGGCAGGTTTCATTCGTCGTCCGCGGAGCAGCAGCGTAACATGAACGCGGTGCCAGACGTGGGTCGTCGCTGTGGCCTTGGCGGCCAATTTTTTGTCGAGCCTGCCTCGGGCGCTGGGCTGCGGCGCCTGCCGGTGAGGGGCGCGCTGTGCCTTTCGCTCTGTCTCGCCGTGGGGGCGGCGGCTGGCTGCAGCCACACGGAAACTAAAGCCGAGCTCCAAGCTAGCGCGTCGGCGGCGGGCTCCGTGAGCGCCTCAATGCAGCTCACCGAGTACTGCCCTAAGGTGTGCCAGCGCGCCGCCGACTGTGGCCTTGAGCGAGCCAAGGAGCTGGCTGAGATCAGCCGGGGAGATGACTTGAAGCTGATCGAGGCCGCCAAAGACCGGCAAAAGGAGCACTACTTCGTCTGCAAGCGCAAGTGCGAGGCCGAGCCAGTGGCGGCTCAGCAGCGAGCAGAGTTTGAGCGCGCGACGCGGTGCTTGAAGCTCGAAGACTGCGTGAAATTTGAGGCTTGCCTCCACGGGGATCCAGCGGATGCTGGCCAGGGCGACGCGGCGACACAGGCCGGAGAGCAGGGCGCGGAGAAGCAGGGCGCTCACGAGAAGGGAGCTGGTGGACGACGGTGAGAGCATCGCGTTGGAACACTAAACGCACGGCCATGCTGCTGCTGAGCGGGGGGTTGGTCTGGCTCGCGCCGGGGGACGTCAGCGCGTGCCTGAACGGGACCTACAGCCGCATGGACACCGGGATCGCCTGGGCTGGCGTGGTGGAAGGCAACCTGAACCGCGGCAAGAACGACGCCGTGGTGGAGAAGATCTTGGCGCGCCATAAGCGCGTGCACTCCATGCAGGTGGGCGGCGACGCCCTCAGCAACCGGGTGCTGCGGTTGATGGCGCTGGCGGTGGTGCGCCTTGAAGGCAAGCCGAAAAAGGCCAAGGATTTTCCCAGCACCACACCAGCGGAGATCAGCGCCAACCTCGACTGGGCGATCGCCCGCCTGCGCAAGCTGTACGCGCGGCACGACGACGACGCGACCTTGCGCTGCGATTTGGGGGAGGCGCTGGCCAGCCAGGAAAAGTACCACGCGGAAGCGTTTCGGTTGCTCGACAACCTGGAGCAACGGGACCTGGTGGTCAGCTCCGCCGCCTACGCCAAGCTCGCCGAGCTACGTCGCGGGCGGCACGCAGGCAGGCCGAGCTTCATCGCCAGCGCCACCGCGGAGCTTGATCGCGTGCGCATCGACTTGGAGGAGGTACGCGGCCTGCGCATGGCCGGTAAGGATCTGTCACGGCCCATGAACAAGGCGGACGTGGCGCGCAGCCGCTGATCGCGCCGCATGCTCGTAGCCGTCAGCGCTGTAGCGAAGTGCCCGAGCGCGGCATTGCCTGTCGCGTAGAAGCCAAGGGCTGCCGCAGGCCTGCGCTGCTGGACGCTGCGCTGCGGCGTTTCTGGGTGCTGTGGCATTGCTGCTCACCACGGGTCCGGAGCTTGCCCGAGTCGGAGGCCCCAGATAGAGGTTCGTGAGCCGTGCTGCTCAAGAGCGTCGTTCCGTTGCTGTGCCTGGTGCTCTGGGCTGCCCGGGCCGCCGCGGGCACCGAGGTGCTCTCTCAGTTGGTGATTGAGGGCAACGATCGCACCGCAGACAGCGTGATCGCCAACGCCGCTGGCGTGGAGGTGGGCGACGAGGTGGACGACGAGGTCCTCAAAGGCATCGAGCGACGGGTTAAGAACCTGGCGATTTTTGAGGAGGTTCAGGTCAGCCAACAGCAGACCGGGCGGGGAGCCCGCGTGGTGATCCGCGTGGAAGAGCGCTGGACGCTGTTCCCAGTGCCGTTCTTCTCGGTGTCTGGCGCTGGCTATGGCGGCGGCGTGTTCCTGCTAGAGCGTAACCTCTTCGGCTACCACAAGACGGTGGCGGCGGGTGGCCTGTACACCACCCAGGGCCTGGAGCTCTTGGGCTACTACCAGGATCCGAGCATCGCTGGGAGCGACTTCACCCTGACGGCTTTGGGGTCCTACGTGGACGAGGTGCGGCGGCGGTTTGACAGCACCGCGCTGAGCTACAGCTACCGTGACACTCGCCAGGCTCTTTAGTGGACGCCACGTGGTCGGTGCGCGACGAACGCCCGCTGTTCACCGCGGTGGTGGGCCTGGCGCTGTGACGGCTAGCGTAGTCCCCAGCTGCCTCCCAGGATGAGCGCTCTAGCGGCAGAAGGTGGTCTCGTAGCCGGGCCGCTGGATCTCGTGGACCTCAAAGAACTCGGTCATCAAGCCCGTGTACACCGGCGCTTCGGGGTGCTCGTCGTAGATGTTGTTCAGCTCTTCGGGATCGCTGTTGAGATCGTAGAGTTCGTAGACGTTGGTGCGGATGTTGAAGATCAACTTCATGCCATCTTGGAACACCATGGCCCGCATCAGGCGGGGTGAGTCTGCGACGATTGGTCGACTGAGCTGCACGTCGCGACCAGCGATCAGCGGCACCAAGCTCTGCCCCATGTAGGCGCCGGGAGCAGGCAAGCGGAACGCGTCGAGGATGGTCGGTGCCATATCGACCAGTGACACGGGCTGCTTGATTTTGCGCGGCTTGATGCCTGTATAGTGGACGAGCAAGGGGATGTGGAGCAGCTCCTCATACACCGTGGTGGCGTGGTATTTCTGGCCATGTTCGCCGAACGCTTCACCATGATCAGCGGTGACGATCAGCAGGGTGCGCTTGGCGAGCCCCGTTTCGTCTAACACCTTGCGCAGCAGCCCGAGCTGCATGTCCACGTACGCGACTTCCGCGAGGTAGTGATCGAAGGGCGTCTTGCCTTTGGCCTGGCCGATCGTGTAGGGCATGTGGGGATCATCGACGTGCACGTACATGAACAGCGGGCCGCCGCCGACCTCGCGCAAGCGGTCGAACACCGCTGGCATGACCCGCTCCGAGGTCGCGTAGTGGCGGCCCACCCGCTTGACCACCAGCTCGTCTTGCATCCCCCGCAGCACACCATAGCGATTGACCAAGCTCGGCAAGCCTACGCGGCTGACGGTCTTGATCCCGTTATTGGCGAGTACCTCTGGGAAGCGGATGCTGTCGTCGTCGTACGGCTGACAGAGCGGAGTACCCTCCCTCGTCTCCCAGAACAGCTGCGAGTAGTAGCGGCTGGTGGTGAGCGTCGAAATCGACTGCGTCGTGGCTGGAGCCGCGCTGCGCGCGTTCAGGAACTGCACGCCGTCGTCGGCGAGTCGGGTGAAGTTGGGCAGCTGCTTGGCGTAGCTGCCGTCCAGCAGATCAGCGCGCATGGTGTCGACGATGAAGAGCAGCACGACTGGGTTGTCTGGCAGCAGCTTGATGCCGCTGGGCGGCTGAGGCGGCAGCGCGTTGCGTGACACGTACCAGCGCGAGTTGCGCGGCGAGAAGGCCACAGCCTTTTGTGTGTGCAGCTTGCGCTGAAGCCGACTGGTCCAGGGCGCCACGACGGCTTGGGCTCCGCGATACAGCTGCACGCCCACCCGATTGCTTGGAGGCACGACCAGCGCGATGGCCGCAGGCACCGCTAGGAGCAGGCGACCCGAATGGGCGAGCAGCGATGCTCGCGCGTGCGGCGGTGCGGGATGCCGCGCGAGGGCGCTGCCGATCAACGTGGCCGCCGCCAGCGCCGCGAAGAAGTGGACCCCGGCGTAGTCGTGTACCGCCAGCTGGTGGTTGGCGACCGCGACCCCCAGCGCCAGCAGCACCGCGAGCCAGCGCAGCCAGGACCGAGCGCACAGCCTGCCGACCTTCGCTGCCGCAGGGATTGAGGTGGCGGCGACCATCAGCAGCAGCGCCAGCCAAGCGCTGGGCGGCACCGCTGATGGCAGCTTGCCTACCGCGCCCTGGAGATCCTCTGGCAGCATCCACCAGGCGACCAGCCCGGTCAGCAGCCACAGCGCGCTGTAGTTGGGCCGGCGCGCTGGCAGCCGCTGCCACAGATCCACCACGGCGGAGGTCAGCAGGCCCATGGCCAGCAGCTGCCCGGCGGCGTAGAAGTAGATCTGGGCTTGCACCTTCCCCGCGACGGACGGCTCGCGGTTGAAGGTGAGCACGGCCACGCTGATCGGGATCAACAGGGCCCAACCCAGCAGCTGCCCTGCGGCGAGGCTGAGCGAGGGTCGTGCTGATCGTGGGGCTGTCGTCATCAAGTGTTGTGTGTTCGCGCCGCTGCGGGCGCGAATTTCGCTGTCTGTCCAGGCCTCGCTGAGGTGGGCCCCTGGGTTCTTCCCCAGCGAGCCGGTTTGGTCAACCTCAAACGTCCCGCAGGTGTCCTAGGCGCAGCGTACAGCCCGCGGCTTGGGCGGCGAAATGGGCGTCTTTAGGCGTCGTTACACGCGCCCGTACTCTAATAGCACGCCCTCCACCCCCAACAAGTCTAGGGTACGTACCGTGCGGATACGCTGGGAATTGTTCCGTGCGAGGGCACCAGTCCGCGCGGAGCAATCAGGAGCGTGGACTTGATCATCCGGCGCGGCGCTTGATGCAGCTCGGGAGGGCTGGGGTTCGGGGGTGGGGGTCATCACTTGTTCGGCTTCGCGCCGAGCGAACCAATATCCGCCTTGGCACCAGCTCCGATCACGCGCAAGATGTACGTCGAGGCGGGAGGAGACGAGGATGGGGATATTGGGTACGAACGCTGTGCTGTCCGGGCTGGTCTGTGTCGGGCTGGCCTGTGTCGGGCCGGTCTGTGTCGGCCTGCTCGCCGCGTGTGATAAGACCACAGGGTCGGGTGAAGGGGCGACGCCGGACGCCGGCCGAGCCGACGCAGGAGGTCAGTCATCCCAGGGCGGCTTCACGCAGGGCGGCGACGCCGGGCAAGCTGGCTTCACCCAGGGCGGCGACGCCGGGCTCGGGGGAGCGGGCGCCAGCGCGGGAGCCGGCACGGCAGGAGCAGGCGGCAGCTCCGGAGCGGGTGGGATCGTTGGAACCGCGGGCAGCGCGGGGACCTGCGAAGACCCTGGTGAAACGAAGGATCCTCAGGCTGAGGCGTTCTGCGCAGCACGCACGGCTGGCAGTCTGCCGTGCAGAGACGGGACCTTCGAGCAGTGCATGAGCAAGACACCGTCGGCGGTGCGAGAACTCACCATCGCGTGCTGCGGCGCCGCGTTCACAGCGTATGTCACGTGCTATGTCGCTAACGGTGCGCGTTGCGGGACCCTGGGCGACGTGCTGGCAAGCCCCGTGTGCAGCGAGGTCGAGGAGACATTCCAGGCCTGTCTCGGACTAGGCGACAACTGCACTCAGCGCATCAGCTTCGGCTCTTCGGACATCGAATGCGATCAGTACGCAGCGACGTGCGGGGGCGCGATCGGCGGTCCCCGAGACTGCACCTGTACCTTCGGCCCCCACGTCGGAGTGGTCTTCTCCTTCGCACCGCCCGTGGATCTGGTCGCTGCTGCGGCGATGTACTGTAAGTAGGTCGGGTCCGCTGTATTCTGGGACTCGCCCCGGTTCGCTGGCTCGGCGCCGAGAATTTGGCGTGAAGTCGGGTTGGTTGCGGCCTCCTCGGGCCGAAAATTCTCCGTTCTGTCGGTCGGCGGGCGTTGACGCGACCGGATGCGCGCGCTACTGCACCGCTCCCCGATCGGGGAAGGTGCGTGTTCTGGCTTGGGTTCAACACGGACTAAGGGCGCGGTGGCAATGGCGCTGCTCGCTGTTAGGCCGGCCCCTGTCTGTAATCACGGACCGCTCTCGACAGGGGATCTCTGGAGGCACCAACTAATCCATGTCTGAAACCCAACCAACGACCACAACTTTAAGCGACGCGGACTCTTTTGCCGCGATGTTTGAGGCGAGCGCATCTGCCGATGCTCAAAAGAAAGAAACCGGAGGCGAAGGCGAAATCGTCTCTGGAGTGGTCATTCAACTCGCCCGCGACTCGGTCGTGGTCGATATCGGCGGCAAGAGCGAGGGGCTCATCAACAAAGATGAGTTCCTCGACGAAAAAGGCGAATTCCACGTCAAGGTCGGCGACATCGTCGACGTCTTCATCGAGAGTCGCGAGAGCGACGACGGCCTGATCTCCCTATCCAAGGAGAAGGCCGACAAGATGAAGGTGTGGGACGAGATCTCCAGCGCTTGCGAGCGCGACGAGATCATCGAGGGCACCATCAGCCAGCGCGTGAAGGGCGGCCTCTCGGTCACCATCAAGGGCGGCGTGAAGGCGTTCTTGCCTGGCTCACAGGTTGACCTGCGTCCAATCCGCAACTTGGACAAGCTGATCGGTCAGACCTACGAGTTCAAGGTCATCAAGTTCAACAAGAAGCGCGGAAACATCGTGTTGTCCCGTCGCGTGCTGCTCGAGAAGGAGCGCGACGCGATGAAGGAGAAGACGCTGCAGACGCTGGAAGAGGGCCAAGTCCTCACCGGCACCATCAAGAACCTCACCGAGTACGGCGCCTTCGTCGATCTTGGCGGCATCGATGGGCTGCTTCACATCACCGACATGTCCTGGGGTCGCGTCAACCATCCGAGCGAAGTCTTCGCGGTGGGCGACGAGGTCACGGTCAAGGTCCTCAAGTACAACCCCGAGACGGAGCGCGTCAGCCTGGGCCTCAAGCAGACCCAAGAAGATCCGTGGAACCACGCTCAGGAAGTGTACACCCTCGGCAAGCGCGTAAACGGCAAGGTGATGAGCATCACCGACTACGGCGCGTTCGTGGAGCTGGAGCCCGGCGTCGAGGGTCTGATCCACGTCAGCGAGATGAGCTGGACCAAGAAGGTCAAGCACCCGTCGAAGCTGCTCGAGGTCGGACAAGAGGTCGAGTGCCAGGTGCTCGAGGTAGACGCCAAGAGCAAGCGCATCAGCCTTGGACTCAAGCAGCTGGAGCCCGATCCCTGGAGCCTGTTCACCGACAAGTACGCCCCTGGCGACAAAATCGGCGGCAAGGTGCGCTCGATCACCGATTACGGCGTGTTCGTGGGCATCGAGGAAGGCGTGGACGGCATGGTTCACAAGACCGACCTCAGCTGGACGGTTAAGGTGAACAACCCCGGCGAACTCTACAACAAGGGCGACGACGTCGAAGCCATCATCCTCTCGATCAACCACGACGAGAAGAAGGTCAGCCTAGGTGTCAAGCAGTTGTGGGATGATCCGTGGGGAACCTTGCTCGACAAGTACAAGCCCGGCGCGGTGATCGACGAGGTCCTCGTGCTCAGCGTCACTGAGTACGGCGCTTTCGTGCGGATCGAAGAGGGCATCGAAGCCATTGTCATGGGCAACGACCTAGGTGGCGAGCCACCCAAGGCCGGCGACAAGGTCAAAGCGGAGGTGAGCAACATCGATGCCATGGACCGCCGCATCACCATGACCATGCGCAATGTCGGAGGCACGCCGCAGGCTGAGCAGTTCAACGCAATGAAGCGCGAAACCAGCGGCAAGACGGCGACCCTCGGTGACCTGCTCAAGGCAAAGCTTGGCGACAAGCTGGCTGCGATCACGGGTGAGGGGGAGGCAGAAGCCGCTCCTGAGGCCGAGGCAGCACCCGAAGGCGACGCCACTCCCGAGTGAGCTGAGCTGACGGAATAGAGAGCGCCCATCAGGCTTCGGCTTGGTGGGCGTTCCTCTTTTGTGCGCATCGGCGCCGCTATCCGCGCGGCAGCGCGATTCACGCGATCGGCGAGCCTCGCGCGGTGCCGATCTGCAAGCGCCGAGCATTGTGCACTGGTGCATACCTGCCTGGGAGGCCAGAACGCTTCTGGCCGCGGTAGGCCGATCTGAGCTCCGCCGGCCATTATGCGATGGTGCATACCCCCCTTAGGACGCCGGAACCTTGGCGGGGGGAGGCGATCTGCGACCGCCGAGCATTATGCACTCATGCATGACCCCCGGCGGTCCGGCGGTTGCTGAAGAGCCAACACCATCAGGCCATGCGTGCGGATGGCGCTGTAAAGCCGCTGAGCGGCTTGCTCCGCGCGTTGCGCGACCTCAGAGGGTCAGCGCCTGGCGGATGCGTGCGGCGACGTCAGGCAGGCTAGTGAGCACTGCGGTGTTGGTGACGCGGACGACGCGGTAGCCGTGGGTGGTGAGCCAGCGGTCGCGGTGCGCGTCAGACACCGGGCGAACGCGATGTGAGTCGCCGTCGACTTCGATAACCAAGCGGGGTGTGAGGGCGACGAAATCTACGATGTACGGACCCAAGACGTACTGGCGCCGGAACCACACGCCGAGCTGCTTGCCGCGGAGGGCGGACCACAAGGCGCGCTCCGCAGGCGTGGGACTAGCGCGGTGCTGAGCTGCGCGCTGGGTGAGCAGGTTGTGACGAGCGAGTTGTTTGCGTGCGGAATTGATTGCTGAACTGTGCATGAAGCCTCCCGCCGGGCGCCGAGCCCGACGAGAGTCCACGCGCAGGCGGCGTGACACGGATGGTGCTTTGAAGAGCGCTGAGGCGCAGCGTGGCGCGCTGGTTGCGCGATCGGGAGGCGGGCGAGGGGAGCGGTGGGAGTGCTGTACGCTACGAGCAGCACATACTGCCGCTCCGTCTCCCCCTGCCGCGCGGAGGTGCCCTGCACCGAGCACGGCTTTGGGGGAGACCGCAGGCGCGCAGCGCAGTGACTTGCCCAGTTGAAGCGCGAGCACCTGCGAGTGGGGGCAACAAGGACCACGACGAGAAGAAGGTCAGCCTAGGTGTCAAGCAGTTGTGGGATGATCCGTGGGGAACCTTGCTCGACAAGTACAAGCCCGGCGCGGTGATCGACGAGGTCCTCGTGCTCAGCGTCACTGAGTACGGCGCTTTCGTGCGGATCGAAGAGGGCATCGAAGCCATTGTCATGGGCAACGACCTAGGTGGCGAGCCACCCAAGGCCGGCGACAAGGTCAAAGCGGAGGTGAGCAACATCGATGCCATGGACCGCCGCATCACCATGACCATGCGCAATGTCGGAGGCACGCCGCAGGCTGAGCAGTTCAATGCCATGAAGCGCGAGACAAGTGGCAAGACCGCTACGCTCGGCGACCTGTTGAAGGCAAAGCTTGGAGACAAGCTAGCTGCGATGGCAGGCGAGGGTGAGGCTGCGGAAGCAGCGGCTCCCGAGGCTGAGGCGGCGGCACCTGAGGCAGCTGAGGCGAAGCCCGAAGCAGCAGCTGAGGTGAAGCCGGAAGCAGCAGCAGAGGCGAAGCCGGAAGCGGCAGCTGAGGCGAAGCCTGAGGCTGAGGCCAAGGCACCCGAAGGCGACGCCACTCCTGAGTGAGCTGAGCTAACGGAATAGAGAGCGCCCACCAGGCTTCGGCTTGGTGGGCGCTGCTCTTTTGTGCGTCTGCGCTGCGATCCGCGCGGCGCTGCCCCGCTGTCGTGACGTGTGGGGCCGATCTGAGAGCTGCGTAGGATTATGCACCCATGCATAACCCCCCTGGGATCGCTGAAGAGCTTCAGGCGGCGGCGTGCAGGCCGATCTGAGAGCTGCGTGGGATTATGCACCCATGCATAACCCCTCAGGGGTCGCTGAAGAGCTTCAGGCTGCGGCGTGCAGGCCGATCTGAGAGCTGCGTGGGATTATGCATCCATGCATAACCCCCCTGGGGTCGCTGAAGAGCCTAGCCGGCTAGCGCAGCCGAGATACGCAGCGCCACCTCCTCAAGCTGCGTGAGCACCCCTTGGTTTGGGATGCCCCCTCTCGCCCTGCTCGCCTGCGGCTCGCGCGGTCGGTCTCCCCCAAAGCCGTGCTCGGCTTCGCCTCCGCGCGGCAGGGGGCGACTTGCGGTGGGTGGTGATGAGCCCGCCGTCAAGCCGCCGAGCGCACTGTGCAGCCGCAATGGTGTGGAGCTGGGACGCGCTGTAGTGCCGCTGAGCGGCTTGCTCCGCGCGTTGCGCGGGCTCAGAGCGTCAGCGCCTGGCGGATGCGTGCGGCGACGTCAGGTAGCCGTGTGAGCACTGCGTGGTTGCTGAAGCGCAACACACGGTTGCCCTGTGCGGCGAGCCAGCGGTCACGGTGCGCGTCAGACACCGGGCGCAAGCGATGCGAGTCACCGTCGACCTCAAGCACCAAGCGCGGTGTGAGCGCGACGAAGTCGACGATGTACTCACCGAGCACGTATTGGCGCTGGAACCACGCGCCGAGCTGCTTGCCGCGGACGGCGGACCAAAGTGCGCGCTCCGCCGGCGTGGGGCTAGCGCGGTGCTGAGCCGCGCGTTGGATGAGCAGGTTGTGACGAGCGAGTTGTTTCTGTGCGGAACTGTGCATGTCGCCTCCCGCTGCATGCACAGTGGGGACGCGCTCGAAGAGGGCTTCTGCCGGGGTGAAGAGCGCGAGCGTCGAGTGATGGTGGGTGATGGTGGTCGTCATTGTACCAGCCGAAGAAATCACCAAGCCAACCGCGGGAGTGAAGGAGCCCAGTGAAGCGCCCAGGGTAGCCGGGCTGGTACTTCAGGGTTTTTCACTCGAAGCGCACTGGCAACGATGACGGCGCCGAGGACCGATGGACGGAACGTCATCGGTTCCGAGCGATCTGACGCCTGGCGTCGTCAGTGGGCGTGCGTTCTGCACCGAAACGCCAGCGATAACACTTGGCACGCGGCGTGAATTGGTCCGGTCATGAGCATGTCCGATCCCGCCGCCCACGCGCTGCCAGTTGCTGCTTCGACAGCGACTCTGAAACCTACAATACTGATGATACTGGCGGGGGTCGTCGTTCTTGGCGGCGCGCTGCTGGTGTGTTCCGGCGTCGTGTGGTGGCGCATGCGACCGGCGCCCGCTTTACCGTTTGCGACGAAGCGGCTCCCGGCAAGCGTGACAACACTGAAGGGCGAAACGTTGAACACAAGCGTGCGGCAGTCGATGGCGGTGCTCGAGCTCGATGTTCCCAAGGAGTTCCACTGGGTCGCGATGGCCAGCACCGTTTGCGGAGATGAGGGCTTCCTTGGGGTTTTAGCATCTGTGCGGTCGGCACTCCACGACGCGGACCTTGCGGAGAAGCTCGATCTGAGCGGAAAAGCGGAGGCGATCCGCTGCGGACGTGGTTGGGCCAAGGTGGTCGGTGACGGTTACTTACACAATGTTCACGTAGAAAATCTGGGTAAGACAAGCGCAAGCCGCATGTTCGCCGGCACGGCGACCGCACCCGGCACCGACGTAGCCGAGTTCAAGAAGGCGTCCGCGCCTCTCAGCTTTGAAGACGCTCGCTGCTATCAAGAGTATCGCAGCTGCGGCCAGTTCACGATGACCGTCGCACGGAGATCCAGGACGCTAGAAAAAGACACGAAGCTCAATGTCTGGGTGATGGGATTTCCCGGCGACGTCGGCTCATTCATCAGCTTCCGGAAGTGGGAGCCGAATCGGCTAAAGCGTTGGGACGCGCGGGTCTCCGACGCGCGCGGCGCCGATGCGTTCTTGATCAAGGAGGACTCGGCGTGGCGCGCGGAGATCTCCAGCGGTGGTCTCCGAATCGAACAACAGCGCGACGAGTCGTCGAATGGCGGTATGCCAAAAGTCGTGAGCGTTCTTGTCGATAGCGCTCAAGGACCGCCGGGAAATTTCAAGATGACGGAACGAACTGACTTAGGCCCCAAAGCCGCCGCCTACTATGCGGCGTGGAAAGAAGCGTTCGCCGCCGCTGAACCCAGCGGCTTGAGTAAATCGACGTGGAAGGTCCAGCCAGACAAGAGCAAGACGCAGCCCTACGTGGAAGAGGTCAACGCGCGCGCCCAACAGATCGCAGCCAAGCTCCGCCAAGCAGTCGGCGAGAAGTAGCGGCCCGACCGGACGGAGCGGCAACGCGGCGAGTACGGGCGAGTGGGGGCAACCCATGCCCATTGCGCGACGGTAGGCCCTGCCGTTCGGTGGCGCAAATGCGTCTCGGTTCATTGACCTTTAGAGCCCAGTGCCTCCAGCCTTGCGGAAGGCCGCAATCGCGATGGCTCCAACCACCGCCAACCAGGCCCCGGCCACCTTGAAATCGACGCCAAAGAAGAGCCCGACCAGCAGCACGGGCACGAAGCCGAGGAGGATCATGATGAGCCCGGCTGGGACCATTGCCCGCGCATACCTGATCTTCGCCTGGCGACTCCGCTGGGCCGCCCGGGCGATGAACGCCTTGTCCTCGTCGCTCAGCTGACTCTGATCGTAGGCGATCGTAGGCCATGCCGGGTTGTAACACATGCCGGCAGTCGCTGGGACCTGGCGGCGTCGCGGCGTTTTTGCACGGCGGCAGGCGTGTGACGTTCGGCCTCCGCCTCCCGATCGCGCAACCAGCGCGCCACGCGGAAGCATGAGGTGGCGCTGCGCATCTCGGCTGCGCTGACCGGCTAAGCTCTTCAGCGACCGCCGGGAGGTTATGCATGGTTGCATAATCCTACGCACCTCTCGGAACGGCCTGCGCGCCGCAGCCTGAAGGTCTTCAGCGACCGCCGGGAGGTTATGCATGGTTGCATAATCCTACGCACCTCTCG
>CAZKDY010000046.1:0-19886 GCA_964551615.1 uncultured Polyangiaceae bacterium | reverse complement strand
GAACGCCCCCACACGTCACGATAACAGGCAGCGCCGCGCGGATCGCGGCGCAGATTCATAGCGGCTCAGCGCGTTTATACCGCGTCCCAGCGCCAGCCCACCGCAAGTTTCCCCCTGCCGCGCGGAGGCGGAGCCGAGCACGGCTTTGGGACTCTGTTGTTAGTGCCTGGCCCCGGAGCCCCACACTTCCGACCGCACGAGCCGAAGGCGAGGACGGGCGAGTGGAGGCACCCAAGCCCTAGCGCTCAGGGGTGTGACAACCGAAGCAACCAAAGCCGCCAGGTCCCGCTGGGCGCCCGAGCAGCCGGGCCATCTCCGGCGTCACTTGCTCGGCCATGAACGCGTCGAACGGAGAAGGCGCCGCGTTGGGTTCAGCAGCGCCGGTGTTCCACGTGGACGGCTCCAACAGCAAATCAGGTGCTGGCATGATCCAGCGCTCAGAGACCGCGCGGCCGCGATGACAGCTAGCGCAGGTCACGTCCCCAAAGCGGTGTTGGTCGAAGGCCTCGAAGACCGCCTGCATCCGCGGCATCACCGCGGACTCCATGTAGTCGAAGCGCTCGGCCGGTGACATCGCGTCCCAGGCCAGTGCGCCTGAATCAGGCGCTTGCGGCGGCGCGCCGCAGGCTCCTAGCAGCAGGCCAGCGGCGGCGAGCGCGCCTCGCGTCGCTACCATTTGCGCAGCGTGCAACCCAGCGCTTTGCCCGTCGCACGGCGGGGCTGTCGTCCGGCGAGCACGTCGTCGATGGCGTCGCGCAGGTACGGCGTGGCGTCGTCGTGCAGCTTGCGCTTGTCGCTGTCGATCCCGCCCCGATAAACGACGCGACCTCGGGGATCCACCAACGCCGAGTAGGTCGCGTACTGGGCGTTCAGGGCGTTGGCTAAGGTGGCGTCGCGATCTACCAAGACAGCAAACGGGAGCTGCTGCGCCTGCGCAGCCGCCGAGGCAGGTGTGGCGTTGACCTCCGAATCGATGCCGACGAACTGTACTCCCCGCGACGCGTAGTCCCGCACCAGCTGCTCAAGGCGCGGCAGGTGCGCGTCTTGGCACGGGCATTCTTTGGAAACGAAAACAAACACCGTCCACGGCGAGCGACCCACGTAGTCGGCGAACGTGCTGGTCTCACCACTGCTCGAGACAAGCCGCGCGTCCTGCGCGGTGGCTGGGGGACGGCCGCAGCCCAGGGCGAGCAGCGCTAGCGCGAGCCAAACCAGTGCAAGTCGACGCTTCATAGCAAAGCCCATTTGGCACCAAAGCTGGCGCCGACCAGCGTGGTCTGGTTGACGCCTACCGACGAGACCGGCGGGTCCGCGAACAAGCTGCCTAGCAGGGACCATGAGTCATCGACCGGGATGGACGCCGCGACGCTGCCGCGCAGCCCACGCCGGGAGCTCTGCGCTGCGCTCCGGCCGTCGACCGTGGCGTCGCCCTCAACCGTGTACAGCATCGACAGCGCCACCGACGCGCCGCTCTCGAAGACGTAGGCGCCAGCGCCCAGCAGGGACCACTGCGGCGCGAGCTCCATGGCCACGTCGCCGACCTCGCGCGCCGGGCGATAGGCCACGATGCCGCTCACCCCGAACAGCCACGCTCCAAAGATCTGCTCGACGGCGACGCCGCCGTTGATCTGCGCCGCGCCCAGGCCTGTCGCGTCCGTCGCCAGCGGTTTCTCCGCGGATTCGACGGCTTGACCCGTGGGCAGCGTCACGCCTGCCAGTAGCCCTACGCCCGGCACCAGCAGCGACTCCCGCGCTAGCAAGAAATCATACCGCGCGGATAAATTAAGATCGCCCAGACCACCGCCGGTCTCCTCACGCCCGCCGGCGCGGCGATGGGTTTGGACGAAAGGCACCAGCGCGCCCAGCTGGCCGCGACCCAGCACGCGCACGGCCGCAAAGATGTCTTCACCGAACTCCCACTCGCGAGCACCGGCGGGCGCCGGTACGTACTCCCCGTCGGCGTCGTGGGAGCCGTAAACGTTCGACGCGCGCAGCTGCGCACCGAACGTCGCTTGATCGTGCAGCCCCAGGCGAACGGGCGTGACGGCGCCGGAGCCCGCGCAGCAGGCCTGCGCCGCCGCGGGGCTCGCCCGCAGCAGCAGCCCGAACGCGAGCAGCCCGAGGACGCTGCGCCTAGCGCACATCGATCTGCACGATGGCGACGTCCGAGACGCTACCTGTGATGGTGATCCGAAGCTCCCAGCGGCCGGCCATGAACAAATTGACGTCAGTGACGAGGTACACGCCCGCGCCTTGCCCTCGGGTCTGAGGCACAGTCGGCGTCCCATGACCCATCGACGGCATGTCGGGCACGATGTCGAAGGAGAGCCCGTCGACGGGCGCGTCGCTGGTGGCGTCGGTCACCTCGAGCTTGAGCTCCAATATGCCGCGATCCGGCGGCTGCCCAGGCGATGTCCAGACCGCGACGCGGAGCCTACCCGCGTCGCTGGTCACGACGCTGAGTGGATCCGTAGGGAATCCATCGGCGGGGGCGTCTTCGCCGCTGCAACCCCCAGCCATGGCGAGCAGCGGCAGCGCCAGCAGCCCGCTCAGCGCATCACGACGAGACAGGGCGCTCAAGGGGCCCTCACCACGAACGTGGCGAAGCCGTTGTGCTTTGTCGCGTCAGGTGCGCTGCCGTCAGTCGTGTAATCACTCCCGTTGACCGCGAGTTTGACCAAGACATCGGCGGCGCTGCCTTGGGGCAGCCCCGTGAGCTCAGCCTTGCAGCGCGCGGCGGCGTCGCAGCTCATCGCGGTCCAGCTGTCGCCGTCGGTCGAGACCTGCACCGCCAGCGATTGCACCGTCAGTTGTTCTACACCTTGCGAGTCTACGAGCTTCAACCCGGTCGTGACTGGCGGCCACAGCATGCCGCCTTCCTGGATCGTGGCCAGAAACAGCGTCAGCTCGTGGCCTGAGGACGTCGCGCTCAACGTGTCACGAAAGAGCATCCAGCTGCGTGGCTTCGCGGCGCCCATAGACTGGATGGTGTCTGCTGCGTTCTTCAGCGCAGCGTGGGTCGTCTCGTCGTGCTCCGCCGGCTTCACGCTCAGCTCGCTCGTGGCGACCTCATCTGGCCCCACGCCGACCTTCAGCGTCCAGGTGCCCAGCGGCGCGCCGTCTTGGTCCACTGACGCCATTGGAAAGAACAGCGTCGCGTCGTAGGTGCCTGGGGTCCCGCTCTCGACCACGGCGTTGGGCGGCACCGGCGCGCCATGGGCCATCGCCGCCATCTGCATCTTGGGCGTCAGTGAAATCGAGCCGGCCAACCCGCCCGCGGGCAGCCCGTCAGCGTTGCTGGTGACCTTGATGCTTAGCCTGCTTTTCCCCACGAAAAGAGCCGCCGAGTCGGTGAGGATCTGGGCCGAATAGCCCGCCGCAGCGTCGGTGCCCGCATCCGCGGCCCCACTCGCGCCTGAAGCCCCGCTGGTGCCGGCTGCGCCCCCGCTGCCGGCTACGCCCCCGCTGCCGGCTGCGCCTCCAGTGGCACCCGAGCCACCACGACCTCCGTCATCCGAATCCGAACCACAGGCAGGCAGAATTAGCCCACCCAGGAGCAGCGCCGCGGCGCAGTGGCGTCGACTAGGTATCATGAACCAAACCTCTCTTTGGTAGGCTGCCCGCTGTGAGCGGGCTGTAAGTAGGGTCGGTAAAGGAGCCCCGCGATAGGGCAAGTTGTCGCAACCGACCGCTCAGGCCGTCTGCCGCCGGTGAGCGCTGAGGCGCATTTTCGCCACACCGCTGAAGGTCAACGACTGCGTGTGTTGCCGAGGGGAAATAGCGGCGGCCAGCTCTGCCGTCCAAGCTGAACTTGATCCAGCTCAGGTAGCGCTTCGCGGTGTGCGCGTCAAGGAAGCCAACCGGAACCCGCGGCGACCCCAGCACCATCCGACCCCGCGCTTGGTGCGCAGATACGGGCGCGCCGTCACACGCGTAACCGATGCTCGTGTGGGAGCGTAGGAGTGGAGAGCAACACAAGCTGGCACAGAAACCGCGCGGTCCGAGTCGCGAGCCGGCTTATCGGGAGCATGGTTGCATCATCCCACGCGTCTCTCAGATCGGCCCGCACACGGCGGCTGCTTTGCAGCGCGGAGCGCAGCGCACATCGACAGCGCCGCCGCTCCGGACGGAGCTGCGAAGCGGCGCGCCCCAGCGAGCCGCCGCAACCCTACGGATTCGCCATGCAAGCCCCATAGCTAGCCTGCGCGTCGCTGAACGCAGCCTCTTCAGCGACGCAGGCTTCGTCGCCCCCCAGGGTCAGATCGCAAGACCGCGCTCGGCAGGTGTAGAGCGCCTTGGCCGCGTCGCGCAGCGCAGCGTCTGGGTCACACGCTTGATCAACGAAGGCCCAAGTGTCGGCGAACATGGCCTTGCATGAGCTGACAGTAACCGGGGGATAGCGCAGCGGAGCGCCCGGCGCGAGCCCGGCGGCTTCGTTGACGCAGCTCGCTGTGGCCTCGCACAGTGCGTCTGTCGCGGCGCGATACTCGTCCGCCGGGCGTTGCTTACCAGCGCCGCGATCCGGCTCTGGCACGTTGGCGAGCAGGCCAAGGGGCGGCCCGGCGTTGACCACGAAGCCGGCGCGGCACTGAAAGCGCACCTGATTGAAGACCGTATCCGCGCGGCTAGCGGACATCACGTAGTCGCCGGGGGGTACTCGGTAGTAGAGCGCGCCGCCGTCGCTGCTGGTCGCGGGCTGACCAACCGTGGGGAGCACGGCTTCATTGAAGTAGATGGGTCCGCTCTCGGCGGGCGCCGCTGGCGACAGGGAGACCTCCACATCCGGCGCGCCTTGACGCAAACGGACGTACAGCGATCCACCCATGCGCGCGACCGTGGTGGCGATGACGCAGTACTTGTCCTCTTCCGGGGGCAGCGGGATCAAGTTGGAGAGCGCGCTAAAGATGGCGTGGGGCACGATCTGCACTGAGAACGCGGTCACCCCGTTTGGCCCGAGCTGGATGGTCGCCGTCTGCGTCGTCTTGAACTCTGGGTGCTCGACCACCAGCGTGATGTCACTTCCCTGGGGTAGGCCGTCAAAACGGAAATGGGCGTCACTGCCCGTCACCACTTGCAGCCCGGGGCGCTCAAGGATCGTGACCTTAGCCCCCGCGACGCGATCGCCGTTGACCTCGCTCAGGAACGCGAGGACATCGCCGTCGACGCTGACGAGCGCGGGCTCGCTGTTGCTCTCGGAGTCCGAGCAGGCGACGGCGAACAGAGGGAGGAGCAAAGCGGCGGTCCAGCGCATGGGGCACGATACTCCACTTCTGCCTGGTCGCGCGCCCCTGCGCAGGCACATCGTCGATCCACGCCCCGCATCCGTCCGCAGCGCGGCTAGCGGAGCGTCCGCGCGGGGCGGCGTGGCCGAGTATCCGGCGTGTGGAGGCGCTGGCTCGTGCGGCGGTGGGGGGCGGCCCGCGTCGCTGCCGTTTCCGCACTGGCTGTCTTCGCTGGACGTGGTGATCGCCGGGATCGGGACCGTTTGGTTCACCGACTTCTCCAGAGCCGAGCCGGGAGGGGCTTGTGTAGTCGACGGCGATGCCTACGCCGGCCAAGGCCTGCTCTGGCTCAGCGCCTTGCTGGGGCTGCTCACGCTGCTGTGCGTCGGGGCTGGCTTCGCCATGCTGTTTCGCTGGCGTAGCGGGCAAGAACAGCACCCTATGGCAACGCCAACGCACGCGCAGCAGGGCGCCATGCTACAAGCGTGGTCATGGACGAACCCGCCACGCACCACGGCGTCGACTACGTCGAGATCTACGTCACCGACATGGAGCAGGCGAAGGCGTTCTACAGCCAAGCCTTCGGCTGGAAGCTCACGGACTACGCGCCAAGCTACGTCGGCTTCAGCGACGGCGCGCGCGGTGAGCGTGAGGCTGGCGGACTATGCCTGGCGGAGGAAGTCGCGCCTGGCGGGTCGCTCGTGATCTTGTTCTCTGCGGATCTGGAGAAGAGCCAAGCGGCGGTCAAGTCCGCGGGGGGCAAGGTGATCAAACCCATCTTCGACTTCCCCGGCGGCCGGCGCTTTGAGTTCGAAGATCCGGCCGGGAACGTGATGGGCGTGTGGGGTAAGTAGCCCTGCGCGTGGGATGGTTCCGGGTGGTGGTGGGTAGCGAAGCGCCTCGACCCGGACCGCAGGCGGCGCTAGGCGCACACGCCTATGGCCGATCCCAAGACCCACCACCTGCGCTTTCACCTCGACAGCCAACACCTCGCGCCCGCCTTCGGCAGCGACTGGTTCGGACTGCGCGCCGAGCGCTTCGCGCGCTTCTTCGGCACGCCCACCTTCATCATCGGGCAGACCGTCGTGGTCGCGGCCTGGGTCGCGCTCAACGTGGCCGGGGTCGCGCACTTCGACGTCTACCCGTTCATCCTGCTTAATCTTGCCTTTAGCTTGCAGGCCGCCTACGCCGCGCCGCTGATCTTGATCGCGCAGACTCGCCAGGCGGATCGCGACAAGGCGACCACGGAGAGCGACGCACGGCACCGCGAGGAACTAGCCCTTGAGAACCGACAGCGCCAGGCACAAGCTAGCGAACAGCTCGCGTTGCTGCACAGCTTAGTGGAGCGGAACACCGAGTTGACCGAGGCGACGAACTCGCTCAGCCTGCGTATCGAGGAGCTGACCGCGCAGCTCCACCAGCGCCTGGTGGGCGCCGACGACGACTAGGCTTTTGCCCGCCGCGCTCACCCGGACGCCGCGGCTCCGAAGCGCGAGTCGCGGGTGCCCGCGAGGCGTTGGAACGCCACGCGCGCCGCGTGGGTCCCGATCACGGCGATCAGATCACCTGGGCTGAGCAAGAAATCCGGCCCTGGGCTGGCTTGAAACGCGCCGTCCCGCAGCACGCTCACCACCGACGCTCCGGTCTGCGTGCGCACCGCAGAGTCAGCGATGCTGCGCCCTGCCAGCGGGCTCTCTGCCTGTAGCTCCACCCAGGCCAGCTCAAACTCGTGCTCCGCGGCGCGCAGCTGGCTCAGGCGCTTGAAGCTGGACGCGCGGCTCGGCTTGGAGGGCATATACTCTTGGCGCATCGCCTCCGTGCGGTCCTGAATAGCGGCGATAGGTACGCCTAGGTACACCAACGCTTGCCGGGTCAGCTCTAGGCTCGCCTCGAGCTCTGGTGACACCACCTCGTTGACCTCGAGCTCCTTCAGGCGCTCAAGCAGTTCGGGCTCCGACCCGCGCGCCACCACGTCGAGGCTTGGATTGATGCGCCGCGCGTGCTCAACGATGGCCTGGGTGGTGACCATGCCCGGCGTGGTCACTAGCAACAAAACGCTGGTCTCTACGGCGGCGGCTTCCAGCACCAGCGCTTGGCTGGCGTCGCCAAACACCGTGGGGATATGGGCTGCTTGCAGCTGCTCAAGTCGGCGCTGGTCCGTCTCGATCACTACAAACCGCAGCTCGTGGGCTTGCAGCGCCTTGGCGATCTGTCGCCCAACTCGACCGCCACCGGCGATGATCACGTGGCCCCTCAGGCCACCGTCGGGGATGTTGACCGTGCTGAGCGGCTCGTTCTTGAAGAAGCGCTTCTTTAGCTTGTAGATGCGTGACGTCTGGCCGCTTACCAAGGGGGTGAGCACCATGCTGATCACCGCGGCGCTGAGCAGCAGTGAGAACACGTCTTCCTCGATGGACTCGGTCGCCACGCCGACCCGGGCGAGCACGAACGCGAACTCACCGATCTGAAACATGCCGAGCCCAACCGCCAGCGGTACCACATTGCCATAGCGAAACACTTTGGCGAGAGCCGCGAAGATCACGCCCTTACCGACGCTGACGACCAAGACCAGCAGCGTGACCTGACCCAGGTGATCCAACAGGAAGGTTGGGTCAAGTAGCATCCCCACGGAGGCAAAGAACAGCAAGCCGAACAGATCGCGCAGCGGCACGATGTCGCTGAGCGCCTGGTGCCCGTAGTCCGACTCGCTCAGGACCATGCCCGCCACGAAGGCACCAAAAGCGAACGACAGCCCGACCAGGTGCGTCGCGTAACCCACCCCCAAACCGATGGCGGTGATGGCCAGCAAGAACAGCTCGCGGGATCCGGCGCGGGCGATGGACGCCAGCAGCTTGGGTAGCAGGCGCGTGCCGAGCAGGATCATCGCCGCCAGGAAAATCGCCGCCTTGAGCGCGGCGAAGCCCAAGGCCGGCACCCCCAGGGCGGGGTCATTCAGCTGGGGCAGGATCACCATCAGCGGCACCACGGCGAGATCTTGCACGATCAGCATGCCGATCATGACCTTGCTCGACAGCGTGCCTAGCCAACCCTGGTTCATCAGGGTCTTCAGGATCACCATGGTGCTGGACAGCGAGATCAGCGCGCCGAGCCACACGCTGGCCTTCCACTCCCACCCCAGCACTTTTCCAAGCAGAAATCCTAAGCCGATAGTTAAAATGATTTGGATGGGGGTCCCGATCAGCGCGATGTGCTTGACTGGCTTGAGGTCCTTGAGCGAGAACTCGAGCCCCAGCGCGAACAGCAACAAGGCGACGCCGATCTCCGCGAGCAGCTCAATTTGATGCGTGTTGGAGATCGTGAGGCCGCCGGTGTGGGGGCCGAGGACGACGCCGGCGGCGATGTATCCAAGTATCAGCGGCTGACCCAGGCGCTGCATGATCAAGCCGCCGAAGAACGCGGCGACCACGAGCATGATGATGTCCGTCGCGATACCCATGGCCAGGGTGTGCTGGCGAATCGCCCGCGACGCAAGCGCCTTCACCGGGGCGGGAGGAGGAAAGGCGACGCTGCCTAGCCGCGGATACTCAAACAAAATAGCCTGGGTTCGCGGCAGCCGCGCTGGACGGCAGCGCGCTTGAACAGGCCCGTTGCTTTTGCTTAAGCCCGGGGCCGAGCGATGCTAAAAGCAGCGCGGTGAGCCTCCACGACGTGCCTGAGCCGCTGCCCGCGTTGCTCGGCGAACTGTCGCCTGAGGATCAAGCGCGGCTGCTCAGCTTGTGGAACAGCGCTCGAAGCCAGCAACGCGCCGAGCTCGAGCGCACCATGGAACGCATCATCCAAGGCGTGCCTGCGGTGTTTCGAGGTACCGTGCGGAAGATACTACGCTGATGAGAGCTGTGCGCTGATGGACGCGCTAGATCGCCACGCAGAGGTGGTCAAGCTCGCGCGGCTGCTAGGTTCCCAGCCTGAGGCGCTGGCGTTTCTTGAGTCCGCGCGCTCAGGCTCCCTGCGTGAGTTTCGTCGCGCCGCGTCCCACAGCCTGTTCGACGACGGACGTGAGGTGTTCTTGCGGCTAGCCAAGCTCAGTCGCCTGTTACCCATGCCATGGTTAGCGCGCTTTACCGCCGCGTTGGTCGGCCCCGAATTGGCAGCGCGGGTGGCCAGCGAGATGGAGCCCCAGCGCGCGGCGCAGCTGTCGGCGGTCTTGGAAACTGAGTTCCTAGCGGAAGTGTGCTTGCACCTCGAGGCTGGGCGCTCACGGGCGGTGATCCAGGGGATCTCCGCTGACCGCGTGCGCCAAGTGGGCCTGTGCTTGCTAGCACGTCGGGAGTTCGTGTGCATGGCGTGCTTCGTCGATATCCTCCACGAGCCCGTGCTGCGCCAGATGATCGACGCCATCGAGAGCGAGGCGGATCTGCTGCGCGTTGGCTTCTTCGTTGAAGACAAGGCGCAGCTCAACATGCTGATCAGCCTGTTTGACGATCAGCGGCTAGCGCGGCTGATCGAGGCGGCGCACCGTGAGCGGCTGTGGCCGGAGGCCATCGCGCTGATGTCCCACGTCAGCGGTCAGAGCAGCACTAGGCTAGGGGATATCGCCGCCGCGCAACCGGAGGCGGTGCTCACGGGCCTGCTGCAAGTCGCCGAGCAAGAAGGCCTATTGCCGCTGTTACTGGGGGTGGTCGGGCAGATGTCAGAGCCCGCTCAGCGCCGCGTAGCTGCGCTGCCAGCGCTGCGGCACAGGGCACTGCTTGAGGGGCTGGTCAGCGCGGGGATCGCCACGCAGCGCTGGGAGGTGCTCGTCCCGTTGCTCGGCTGGTTATCTGCGGATCTGAAGCAGCGGGCCGTCGCTGCCGCGCTGGATCAGCAGGTGCGCATGGCTCAGGTGGCGCTGCTGGCTGCTGCGCGAGCTGATGTGTCGCAGCCGCTGCTGCGGATCCTAGCGGATCTGGGAGACGATCTGATGGCACGCGTCGCGAGCTCCGGGTGCGCTGAAGACTGGCTGGCGCTTAGCCAGACGGAAACGGGCCACGAAGTGCTGGCGCAGCTAGGGCGTGAGCCGCGGTAGGGTCTGCGTGTCAGCGGCTCTCCGTGACCACGGCAGGGGCGACGCTCACCAACGCAACACGGGGAGGATCAATGCAGAAGTGACTGGGGATGTTGATGAGCGTTGCGCTGGCCTTGCTGGTGACCACAGGCGCGCTCGCGGAGTCTATGCCAAAGAGCCACGACGGCTTCTTCCTGCGCATGGGACTCAGTCTTGGCCCTGCCAGCACGAAGCTAACGCAGGAAGTGAACGGCCGGAAAGTGGGGGATGAGTTCACTTTGTCGGGTTTCAGCAGCGGCTACGACCTGATGCTCGGCGGCACGCCCGCACAGGGCCTTGTCATTGGCGGCTTGTTGACCGCCGTCGTCACGTCGCAACCGAGCTACGGGGCCAGTGATTCTTCGGACACCATCAACGGCACGATGATCTTTGCCGGCGTCGGCGTGTTTGCCAACTACTACTTGGACCCAGCCAAATGCCTCCACTTCCAAGCTTTGCTCGGCCTGGGTAACTTGGATCTCGTCGCGTCTGGTGATCCGGACAGCGGAGGCAGGGACGACAAGAGCGCGTCGGGGCCCTTCTTCGGGGGCGGTGTCGGCTACGATTTTTGGTTCAGCGACCAGTGGAGCATCGGGCCGTTTGGTCGCGTGGTGTACGGCGTCACTGCTTTTCAGGAGCCGTTGGCGACCACAAGAGCCAACTACCTCTACCCAAGCGTTGGCGCCGCTTTCACCTTCCATTGAGCGGCTCGCAGCTCCACGCTCAGGTGCGAATGATGCCGCGAGGCAGCAGCACCCGTCGGCTGCTGGGGCAACTAGGCTCCCTTGCCATGGGGATCCGGCGCCGGTCGTCACGGTGCCCTCTGCGCTCGTAGCCCTCTGCGCTCGCCTTGCGCTGCGCTCGCGGGGCCCGTCGCTCCGTGTTGATTCAGCCGATCAGCTGGGCTAGCATCGCGCCGCGATGCGATACCGGACTTTAGGCTGGTCAATATTTGGCTTGGCGCTGGCGTGCCCCGCGGCCATTTGGGGCGCGGGTTGTGGCGGGGCGCCGGTGGCTCCTACTCGGGAGGCGGCGGTCGAGTCGACCTACGCTGGCTCCCATAAGTGTGAGGCCACCGCGCACACGCGGCCCTTCGTCATCGAGTGGGACGCGACGGACATGTCGACCTTCGAGAGCCGCGCCTCCAAAGATTTGGTGTTCGTGCGCTACCAGGGCTGCGATTTGGAGGTGCTGAACTCCTGCGCTGACGACGCCATCGCGGGCAGCTTCGGGGCCTACCGCCCGCCGGCTTGGACCAGCGGCTCCGTCGAGACCGTCGACATCGAGAACACCGGCGACCTGTACGCCAAGCTGCCCCTCGGCGTCGCGACCCTGGGCGGCAAGGTCGAGCGCGGCATCAAGCTGCGCATGGAGTACTACGTGAGCGGTGTGGCGACGGCGACCCGCGAGCAGGTGTATCGCGAGAGCCTCGCCAAGAACCCAGCCTGCGCCACGGCCACGCACTTCGTCTACGGCTTTAACCTGGGCGCCTTCTCAATTTTCTCTGAGGAAACGGCCAAGGACTCAGCCGGGGCCGAGGTCCAGGGCGTGGGCGTGGGGGGCGAGTCCACCCGCAAGCGTCAGAGCGAGAAGCTCGGCGGTGAGTTGGCGGCGTGCAAGGGCACGACGGCGGCGGACACTGACAAGTGCCGCATCCCGATCCGCTTGATGCTGAAGCCCATCACCCCAGGCGCCGATCCGACGCCGCCTGCTCCGCCGCCGACAGACGCGCCCTTCGCCGCGGGCAGCCCCTTAGAACAAGCTGGCAAGCTGCGCAGCAGCGCCGGCGAGAAGATGCAGCTGAAGGACGGCAAGGGCTGCCTCGCGGATTTAGATCGTGCTGACACGATCGATCCGGACCCATCTCGCTCTTCGCACAAGCCCAAGGCGCTGCTCCACCTGCGCGCCACCTGCGAGCTGATCGCGGGCGACTGCAAGAGCGGCCGGCAGCACCTGCGGGAGGCGCGCCAGGTGCAGCTGCCGGGCGTGCCGGCCGCGACCATCGACGTCATGGTCGACAACGACGTGCAGCGCTTCTGCGCGGAAGCAAAATAGGTAACACCATGGGACCCTTGAATTCTCTGTTCGATAACTTCTGGGGACAACCTGGGCAGCTGCGCGCCGGTCCAAAACGCGGGCCGAGCGCGCTGTTGCTGCTGGCAGCGCTGGCGTCAGCGTGTGGCGGAGACGACCCCGAGCCTGAAGCCCAACCGACGAGCGCGCCGTTCAGCGTGATGACCTACAACGTGCTGTGCTCGTTTTGTGGTAGCGGCGAGTACGACACGTGGGACGAGCGTCAGCCGTACTTCAAGGACACCTTCGCGCGCTACGACGCGGACTTGATCGGTTTGCAAGAGCTGGCCTTTGGCACCGAGGTGGACCAGTTGCTGACGCTGATGGATGGCTACGCGTCCGTCTACTACGCCGCTGTCGACAGCAACTTGACCTACCCGGACGCCACCGTGCTGTACCGCACGGAACGCTTCGAGCTGTTGGAGTCGGGGCAGTTTTGGCTGAGCCCCACCCCCGACGTGCCGAGCTCCACCGGCTTCGCCGAGCAACAGCTGCCGCGCTTGGTGGCTTGGACCAAGCTCCGCGATCTGCAAACCGGGCAGGTCATCTACTTTGCCAGCACCCACGTCGACAACAACAGCCCGAGCCAGGCCAAGAGCGCCCCGTTGATCTTGGAGCGCGCCGCGCCCTGGGCAGCCGAAGCGCCCGTGGTGTTCCTGGGTGACTTCAACTCCAAGCCAGACACCGAGGCGTACCAGATCCTCACCACCAGCCAGGGCTTTCACTTCGTGAACTCTCAAGCGCTAGCTAAAGAGTGGCTGGTCGACAGCAACGAGACCCCGGTCCCCACCTACGATCTAGCTGACCGCATCGACCACATCTTCCTCGGCAGCGGCGCCGTGGACTGGTCGGTGAGCAAGTGGAGCGTGGATGTCCACCGCTACGGCCCGAACCAGCGCTACCCGTCAGATCATTTCCCCATGGCAGCAGTCATACAAGCGGCAGACAGGTAACTGAGCGCCGCCGGCAGCGGCGATGCGCCCGCGACCAAACACGTGGGTTATGCGTCCGTGGAGCTAAGCCTTGGCGACGCGGTGGGCGCGCTGCGGGCCATGGGTCGCGTACGCGAGCAACGCCCGAGCCTCCCCGTGGCTGCTAGCCTTCAACGCCGGAGTGCGCTGCGCCAGGGCCTCGATCAGGGCAGGGGGTGGGGGGGCGCTCCTCCAAGCGGCGCCGGGCAGCGCCGTGCTGGCAGCTTCGCGGCCGCGCGCGGCCACTTCGTAGTCCACCGCTTCGACTGCTTCTGCCAACTGACTGAAGCGGGCGAGCGGCTTGCCGTTGAGCGTCACCTGCCAGCGCTTGCCTCGTGGTCGTGAGCCCGGCACGGCGCCGTCGAGCAGCAGCACCTCCGAGATTTCGTTGGCCGCCGCCGCGCGCTTGCCCCAAGCGACGTGGAGCACCAAGCCGCGAGAGCCGAGGCTCTGCCAAGCGTTGGCGCTGACCGCCAGCACCTCGCTGTCGGCCTGGAGCGTCAGCGGGTCGAAGGCGGCTGCGCGGCGCTGGATCTCGCCTAGGGTGATGCTGCCGGGTTCCAGCTCGAGGCCCGGATGATCATCCCACAGCGCGCTCAGGGTGCGCTCGGCCTCGTCGAGGCGAGCGCCCTCCAGATCGAGCCCTGGAGGCAAGCCGGCCAGCGTCGGCAGGCTGACCAGCGAGAGCCCGGAGAGATCGACGAAGTCGAGCACCAAGCAATCTTTTTTCCCTGGGGCAAGGCGGGTGCCGCGGCCGACGCACTGGGCGTACAGACCTTCAGAGCGCGTGGGGCGCGCCATGGCGATGCACGACACCCCTGGGTCGTCGAAGCCCTCGGTCAACACGCCCACGTTGGTGATCGCGGCTAGTCTACCGCTGCGGAACGCGGCTAGGGTGGCGGCACGTTCATCGGCCTTGAGGGTCCCGTGGACGATGCCTGTGGGCACCCCGATGGCGTTTAGTGCTCGCGCCAGGCGCCGCGCGTGCTTCACCGTCACGCAGAACGCGATGCAGCGACGGTCCCGGGCTAGCTCTTGAATCGAGCGCGCGACCAGCGCGTTGCGAGACTCGATGTCCACCGCCTCGGACAGCTCTTGCACGTTGAAATCGCTGCTGGCGCTGACCCGCACCAGATCCGCTGCCGTGGCGATCCGAAAGCCGCGCAGCGGCACCAGGTAGCCCTGACCGATCAGCTCCGACAGGCTGCGGCGGTACACGATGCGCTGAAAGACTTGGTCGAGGCCGACGCCGTCGGCGCGCAGCGTGGTCGCGGTGAAGCCGAGCAAGGTGCCGTCCCAGTTCGCGTCGAACGCGCCCAAAGTACGCAGCACGCGTTGGTTGTCTTCGGCGGTGGCGTGGTGGCACTCGTCGTAGACGATCAGCCCAAAGCGCCGCTGGCTGATCAGGCGCAGCATGCGTTGCTCGTGAAGTGACCGCAGGGAGGCAACCACGACGCGCGCGCTCAGCGCCGCGGATTCGCCTGCCTGCTCCACCCCCACCACCGCCGGATCTCCTAGCGCCGTCGCGAGCTTGCTCTTCGCTTGTTCGACCAGCTCTTTGCGGTGCGCCAGCACCAGCACTGGGCGCCGCGCCAAGCGCGCCAGCTCAGCGAAGATCACGGTCTTACCGGCGCCGGTGGGGAGGCAAACCACCAGGCGCCGTTCGCCTGCGCGGCGGGCTCGCAGCACGGCGGCGATGGCTTCTTCTTGATAGGGACGCAGGCTGGGCATGAGGCGGGGTCAGATGACAACCCCAACGGGGCTTGTGTCGGTGTATCGCGCTCGGCTATCAACGCGCGATGTCCGATCTGACGCTCTACCACTACTCCGGCTGCAGCACGTGTCGGGCCGCTCGACGCTGGCTAAGTGAGCAAGGGCACGCGCCGGAGCTCATCGATTTAGTGGCTGCGCCGCCATCGAAGGCGCGGCTCGCCAAGCTGTGGCGCGACTCAGAGCAGCCGCTGCGCCGCCTGTTCAACACTTCAGGTCAGAGCTACCGTCAAGGTGGCTTCGGTGAAAGGCTGAAGGGCATGAGTGACGCTGAGGCGCTCGCGGCGCTGGCGGCCGACGGCAAGCTGATCAAGCGGCCGATCTTGGTCGGGCCGGACTTTGTGTTGATCGGCTTCAAAGCGGACGCTTACGCGGCCAAGCTTGGCGGTTCCGTGTAGTTCTGCTTTGACTCGCAGACGCCGGGCGCCGACACTTGGCGCGATGAGCAACAATCCAGGCGGCGCGCCGCCTTATGGCGCGGCCCCGGGCTTTCCTGGTCAACCTGGAGCTCCCGCCGGCGGACAAGGTTATCTGCAGCCACAGCAAGGCTACGCGCAAGCCGGCTACGAGCAGCAGCCACAGCAAGGCTACGCGCAAGCCGGCTACGAGCAGCAGCCACAACCTGGTTACGCGCAGCAGGGCTACCCGCAACAACAGCAGCCGCAGCAGGGCTACCCGCAACAACAGCAGCCGCAGCAAGGCTACGCGCAACAACAGCAGCCGCAGCAGGCCTACGCGCAACCTCAGCAGGCTTACGAGCAGCCGCAGCCCGGCTACCCGCAGCCCGGCTACCCACAGCAGGGCTATCCGCCTCAACAGCCACAGCAAGGCTACCCGCAGCCGCAGGTCGCGGCGTCGCCGCAGGTAGCTTATCAGCCAGCGTTACCTCCGGGATACGCCGGCGGCCCAAGCCTGGGTAGTCCAGCGCCGCAGGCGCCCAACCCAGGGCACTCCGAGGAGGTCCCAGAGCAGGGGTTTTGGGTGGAGCGCATGCGTGGCCTGAAGATGCTTGGCCTAGGCTTTGGTTTGATCGTGCTCAACGTGGTGTCAGTGATCTTGACGGACACCTACTACGTGATCAGCACGCTGGCCATGTTCCCGCTGTTCTTTGGCGGTGGCTGGCAGATGGTGTTCGGCGACGAGTTCGACGATCAGACACATCAGTTGGTGATGTGGAAGCGCGTCGGCTTCTATGGGTCCATAGGCGTCGGCGCGCTGTTTGGGGTCGGCTTGTTCGCGTTGCTGTCTCTCTAGCGCTGGGGGAGGTCGCGGCGGCTGACAGCAGCTTGCACAGATGGGACGCCGGCACGACGCCATCGGGCTCAAGTGCCCATTGCCGTACAGAAACGCCATCCGCGCGCGGACCTGCCGGCTCAGCTACTTCGGGATCTGCTTCGTGCAGCCGGGTTCGCAGCCATCACCTGAGGTGAAATTGCCGTCGTCGCAGTCCTCTGGATCCTGGCGGACTCCGTCGCCACAGCGCTCGCCGAGCTTACAGCCTGGGCCGCACTCGTTGTAGCCGCCGTCGTTTACCCCGTCGTCGCACTCCTCGTCGCTGGCCACGATGCCATCGCCGCAGTCGCTGGTGCAGGTCGAGACGGAGTTGACGAAGTTCGACAGCGTGAGGCGGTAGTTGGATTGGGTGGTGTGGCGCTCTGCTTGAAAGACCACGATCTCGTAGACCTTGCCCACTTCAAGGTTGGCGGTGCCGGCGAACGCCGACAGCGTGACGCTGCCTGATTGAGCGCCGTGAACGCCTCCAAGGTCCACCGCGAGCTTCTTGTTGACGAACACCCAAACGTCGTCGTCCCCGGTGAAGTCAAGCTGCTCGGTGCCCTTGTACTCAAACCAGTAGCGGACCTCGCTAGTGAAATGGAAGTTGTGCGCGCGACCCTCGTTGCCGAAGCCGATGCCATCGAGGGGGAAGAAGCTCGAGTTGTTGTACTGGAACTCGCCGGTGGCTAGCTGCGTGAACGTCATGGACTGCAGCACCGTCTGGTTCACCCCGGAAACGTCCCGATACCACTGGTCGAACGCGGCTTGACCGTGGGTGGTGGAGGTGCCGGCGCCGCCTGCGTACACTGGCTTGCCATCGCTGCCCAAATCCACGGCGACCAGGTTCTTTTCTCCGCCGTTGCCGTTCTCAAAGTCGATATGACTGGCCATGAAATCGCGCAAGATCAGCGGGAGCACCAGCTCGGTTGGGGCCTGGGTCACTGGGACGCAGCTGAAGCCCTCTTCAATCGTGCACGTCGGCGAGCAGCCGTCCCCAGCGGTGGTGTTGCCGTCTTCGCACTCCTCGCTGGTGTCCCCGGGCAGCTTGATGCCGTCACCGCAGGCCGAGGTACACGCGCCTAGCGAGCAGTCCGGTTCCTTCGTGCAAAACGGCGTGCAGCCGTCGCCTTGATCGTTGTTCTGGTCGTCGCACTGCTCATCACCCTCGGTGACTCCGTCGCCGCACACCGTCAGGTGACACGGCTGTCCCACATCTGGGCAGGCGTAGCCCGGCTCTCGCTTACACGTCGCGTCGCAGCCATCCCCGTCAGTCGGCGGGGATTGACCATCCTCGCACTGCTCTTTGCCAGCCAAGATCCCGTCGCCGCACTCGGCGGCCTCGCAGCTCACGCCCGGGGTGGGGCAGTACCAGCCGGGTTCGACCTTGCAGTCAGCGCTGCAGCCGTCGAGGGGCTCGGTGTCGCCGTCATCACAGGTCTCGACGTCTTCTGCTTGGTTGATCAGCCCGTCACCGCAGCGCGGGCCACCAGACGTACCAGCCGTCCCCCCACCCCCGTTGCCCCCCGGAATAAATCCGCCAGAGCCACCGAAGCCGCCGGTCGCCCCGCCGCTGCCGCTCGTCGCCCCGCTCCCTGCGTCACCCCCAAAGCCGGCGTTGTTCCCGGAGATCTCCGGGTTGTCGCTGCAGTTGACCAGACTGGCGAAGGCTAGTCCGAGGAGGCTGGCGCCACACACAAGACTCAGCTGTTGGTGCAATGTTCTCATACGCCTGTAGCGTAGCGGATTCTGCCCCAGCCGTCATGGGCGTCGCGTGCGCACATGGGCCCACATTGGCCCCACATCGATTGTGCCACGCGGAAATGCGAACGGCGTTTGGGTGTCAGCGTGTCCTCCGCAGAACCCGTCTCGGGCTCGGTTGAGATCGCTGCGAACTTGCGCGCGAGCACGGAGGTTGAATCCCGGGTCAACTCCTGCGAAAAGCGCCGCGGAGGACGCGACGTGTTTGAAGGAACCTATACAGCCCTAGTGACGCCCTTTAACGCTGGAGAAGTGGACTACCCCGCGCTCGCCGAGTTGATCGAGGCCCAGGCAGCCGCAGGAGTCGATGGCGTGGTCCCGTGCGGGAGCACCGGCGAGTCGGCTACCCTGAGCCACGCAGAGCACGAGCGCATCATCGCCTTTACGGTGGAGCAAGCCGCGGGGCGGCTCAAGGTGATCGCTGGCACCGGCTCCAACAGCACGTTGGAGAGCGAGAAGCTCACGCGCTTCGCGAAAGAACATGGCGCAGACGCCGCGTTGTTGATCGCGCCCTACTACAACAAGCCGACCCAAGCAGGCCTGTACGCGCACTACGCTTACCTCGCGGAACACGTCGAGCTGCCGCAGATCATCTACAACATCCCTGGCCGGTCTGGCGTGAACATCGCGGTCGAGACCACCGCGCGGCTCTCCGAGTTGACCAACGTAGTGGGCATCAAAGAGGCGTCAGGCTCCTTAGATCAAGTCACCCGCACCGTGGAGGCCTGTGGTCCAGACTTCACCGTGCTGAGCGGCGACGATAGCCTGACCCTGCCGATCATGGCGGTGGGTGGTCAGGGCGTGATCGCCGTGATCGGCAACCTGATGCCTGTGCAGTTACGCGAGTTGGTGCAAGCCATGCGAGCGGGAGATCTCGCCACGGCGCGCCAGCGCCACTATCAGCTGCTGCCGGTGATGCGGGCCATGGGCCTCGAGACCAACCCGATCCCAGTCAAGGCGGCTATGGTCATGATGGGGGCGATTCGAGAAGGCCTACGACTCCCGCTGACGACCCTCGACTCAAGCCATCACGAAGGGCTGCGCGAGGTGCTCAGGCGCGCTGGGTTGGTCTAGAGCGCTTGTCCGGCAGGCTGCCCGGCCGGCGTCGCTTTAGAGCAACGACGGCGCCCTAGCCTGCTGGCTATGCTTTGTCGCGCAGCGGTTTGCCGATTGAAGACCGCTTGTCGAGCTCGGTGCTCGCGTTTGCGCTGGCAGACCGCCGGGAACGGCGCTTGTAACGGATCTTGTTGCGCTTTTCGCGGCTGTCAGCCGCTGGATGCCCCGCAAAGATATTCCAGCGGAGGCAGATGATTCTGTTTTTTGTGGTCGCCCGCCCGATATTTGACTACATCGTCCGGACCGTCCGAGGTTGCACCCGCAGCTCTTCCCCATCGGACCTCCGTGCGGAAACATTGTTGTTTGGTCATGCCTTCAAGGGCGTGCAGGGGGCTCACGAGCCCAGGAGTGGTTAGTCAATGCGAGTTCAAGCGATTTTTTTGGTTGGGTTGATGGTTGGAATGGCTGGCTGCAGCGCCGCGGATGACTCCACCGGCGGTACGGCCGGCACGGGCAACGCAGCAGGCACGGCTGGTACCGGCGGTTCTGGCAACGGTGGCTCCGGCAACGGTGGCTCCGGCAACGGTGGCTCCGGTGCTGTCGGTGCGACGGGCGGCAACGGTGGGACGACGGGCGGCAGCGGCGGTGCGACCGGCGGCAGCGGCGGCGCGACGGGCGGCAGCGGCGGCGCGACGGGCGGCAGCGGCGGCGCGACGG
>CAZKDY010000045.1:0-52037 GCA_964551615.1 uncultured Polyangiaceae bacterium | reverse complement strand
CACGCGAGGCACGCTGTGTGCGCGACGCGCAGTCCGGCAGCGTCCGAGCGAAGCGCAACACATTTGCGCAGCGCGCTGAGATAACAAAGCCCCACGGCAATAGACAAGGACACCGCAGGGTCGCCACAGGGTGACCCCCTCCGCCCGCGCGCGCGAGCGCAGCGAGCGCGTCCGGCGCCGGGAGGCGCGGGGGGAGGCAACCCATAGAGGCCGGGCTGATCTACTTTGGCGAGCGGTTCTTGAATCCGTTGCTGAATCGGTGGGTGTCGGCTGATCCGTTGGTGCTACACGCCCCGACGGAGACGCTCTTTGACAACGCCTTTGCAAACAACCCGAGGCAAAGAGCGGTGAAGCAACGCTCTTCATCGCGGAGCTCCTGCAGTAGTCGCCTTCAGCAGCAGCTGCTCACCGGGCGCACCGTGGTGAGCTCAGCCACGATCCAGGCGACGAGTTGATCGAGTTGGTTTCTCCCTGCTACTGGCGCCGGCGCCCATCGCCGAATAGTCTGACCGTCGTGACCTTCAGGGATCGACTCCTCGCCACCCTGCGATCAGCGCAACCCGTGCTCGACGTTCCAGGCGTACTCGTCGTCGGCTCTGAGGTGCCCAACCTGCTAGAGCATGACGCGGCCGCCTCCTTGGTGGTCTCGGAAGATGTGGACGTCGCGATCCCGATCTCCGCACATCGTGAAGTGCGTGAGCGACTACAGCACCTGGACAGACTGAAGCCCTCAGCCGACGAACCCAGTGTCTGGGTACCCAAGGGTGACGACTGCATCGAGCTGAATTTCGTCGGCATGGACCCCGCGTTGAAGTCGGTGCGCGAAGCCTACGTCTTGGAAGACGAACGCCTCCCGCTGATGGTCTTCGGCGGGCTCTCGCTGCTACGGCCTGGCCGCATCATTCTGGCCGACGGGGTGCGAGTCCCGGTGCCCGCCATCGCAGGGCTGCTGGTGGAAAAGCTGGCTACAGATCGCAGTGGAGTGAAGGGCGACAGGGACTTGCTCATGACTCTGGGGCTGCTGTCCGAAGCCAACGACGCCGATCTCGATGAAGTGGCTCGCTTGTTTCAAACGCTTCCGTGCGAGGTGCGGGAGACGGTCCTCTCCGGCCTGAGCGTGCTGTCGCTGCTTGAACCCGTGGAGGGCATGCCCGATCCGCGCGTGGGTCGACCGATGGTCTCCTTGCTCCTCGAGACGCTCGCTAACAAGGAGCTCCCGAGCGATGGCTGATCTGGAAGTGCTGCACCGTCGCCTCAGGGAAATGCGATCTCGGGCCTTGATCCTCGCCTGGGAGCATCGCCAGCGAGGTCACGCCAAAGGAGCTCTGGCTCGGGTGCTCCGCGAGCTCGCCTACGCCAGGTCGGCGTATGCGATCTCTGAGGAAGACGCTCAAGCGCTCGTCCGCGCAGGGGGCGAGCCGCTTCCGGTCGGACAGGATCTGCAGCCCCGCATGACCCTGTTTCGAGTCGACGAGCAGGCCTTGCTCAGTCTCGCGAGTCGAAAGTCGCTGCCCATGCACTGGCGCGCTCCGCTATTGGGTACTCGTTTTTTGGCGCTGGTTCCGTTTGTATCCAATGCGAAGGGGTCGCCTCAGACCGCTCCGACGGCACCCAAGCGCTGAGCCGGGGCCCGCCACCCGCTAGCGCCCGAGCAAGCGCTTTGGTCCGCCACTCGGGCCCGCGTGGATCCCGCGGTGCAGCACGATGCGCTGGCCTTGCTCTTTGCCCGCGCGGTGAGCTGGGTTTTGGGCGCTGCCAGAGTGCTTGGTCCAGCGCACGCGGGGGTGGCGGCGCTTGAAGAAGCTGGCCAGCTCTGGATCCCCCACCCAGACTAGGCCCTGCTCGCCGGTCTCGCGCCGCTCGGACTCGAGCCGCAGGCGAAAGCCGTGCATGACGCCGGCGATGAACGCTCGCCGGTCGCGGTCTCCGCGGATCTTACTGGCGCGGCGGTGCTGGCGCCACAGCTGCTCAGCGGTGTGGGTCAAGAAGTCGTAGACGTAGTGGGCCATCTCCAGGTTGGCGCGGTTACCCAGCGCCTCCAGCACGCTGCCGCGCTTGCCCTCGGCGGGGCGCCAGACTGGCACCCAGATCGTTTCCACGAAGAAATATTCAGAGAGGATCAGCGCGAGCACGCGCTCAGATTCGGAGACCCTGCCCGTCGCCCGGCCGAGATGGCGAAAGCCCTGCACGCCGCGCTTCGCCGCCGCCACCTCTTCTAGGTTGTATTTCAGCATCAGCCGCCGCGCCGCCGACATCGCGGACTGGGCCTCGTGTTCGTTGGGGCTCTCGGCCAGCGCTAACAGCCGCGCGATGCGCTCTAAGGTGCGCGACTCTTTGGAGTCCGACTCGGGGTCCGCGTCGGGCAGCCCCGTCGCGCGCGGATCGAAGCCGCGCTCGTCGCACACTCGGTGAAAGGTCGGGCCGTGCGGGGCGCCGTCCGGGTCCCCCAAGTGCTCCACCACGAACTGGTGCGCCATCTCGTGCTTGAGCACCTCAATGGCGATCCCCCACCCCCGCCCTAGGACCAACTCACGGTTGAGCTCTAAACCGCGCGGAGTTGACAAGAACGAGCCGAGGCGCGCGCTGGTGGTGCTGAGCCAAATGGGTGGCCTGCGCAGCGAGCCGCTGAAGTACTCGAGGTTGAGCGCGTCGTAGGCGCGGCTTAGGGCGTGCAGCGTGGCCCGCTCAAGCTCGATGCTCAGCTGGGTCTGGTCGTCTGCCTGGCTGCTCACCGCGGCGGCTGAGCCTCGCTGCTCGGGCGCGGGGCGAGGCTACAGGTCACCTGCGCCTTGAACTCAGACGCGGGGGAGCCTCGAAACAGCAGGGCTGAAGCGGTCTTGCCTGGCTCCACGCTGACCTCGACGCCGGTCGGGTTCACGTCGCTCACGGCTTTGCACTCGGCTCGGCGACTGCACGCGCTCGAGAGCTGTACCCAGTGGTCGTAGCCGTAGTTGTTGTAGATGGCCTGGGTGGTGTAGCTGACGCAGCTCGCGCCTCGGGCGCTGGCGGCAGGCGCTGGCTGCTCGGCCGTGGGGGCGGCCTGCGCCACAGGAGCACCCAGCCCAGCACAAGCCACGCTAAGGCAAGCCACGAGCGCCGCGAGCCTCGACCTCAAGCTGTGGTCGCGGGGCGTCTGATCGCGTTTACTGGGTCGAAGTGCGGTGCGGGCCATGCTGAGAGAGTGGGACGAGCCGGCGAGCGACGCAAGTTTGCGGCGGGTGCGAGCCAACAATCGCGTCGCTAGCGTTGTGCGACGCCCTGGCATCGTCCACAGTTCGCCCCCTCATGAGCAGCATGGATGATTTCGCATCGTTGATGGAGTCCGGTCAGACCACGTCGCGCTCAGCGCGGCGCCTCACCCCAGGTGAGGTGGTCGAAGGCACCATCATTCAAATCAGTTCAGACAGCGTGTTCTTGGACGTGGGCACCGCGCGGGACGCGCGCATCGATCGCCTGGAGCTCGAAGACAAGAGCGGCCAGCTCTCGGTGAAGGTCGGCGACAAGATCAAGGCGACGGTGGTCGAGGCGGACGTGTCCGATTCCGCGCGCTTGACCCTGGGCATGGGGCGCGGTGGCTCAGCCTTTGACGCGAACATGCTGCAAGCCGCCCGCGACAGCGGGGTGCCGGTCTCAGGTCAGGTCAGTAAGGCGGTCAAGGCGGGCCTCGAGGTCGATCTGGCCGGCGTGCGGGCGTTTTGCCCAGCCTCCCAGGTCGAGCTGAGCTTCGTGCAAGATCTAACCCCCTACGTCGGCCAGACCCTCGAGTTCAAGGTGCTCGAGGTCAAGGACGGCGGGCGCTCGGTGGTGCTGTCGCGCAGGGCCCTGCTGGAGACCCAGCGCTCTGAGCTGGCGCGCCAAATGCAGGATCAACTGAAGGTCGGCGCCGATCTAGAGGGCACAGTTACTTCCGTGCAGAAATACGGCGCGCTGGTCGATCTGGGCGGCGTAGACGGCATGATCCACATCTCTGAGCTGGCTCATCAGCGGGTGGATCGCGTGGAAGACGTGGTGCAGATCGGTGAGCGGGTCAGCGTACGCGTGCTGTCTATCGAGGATGACAAGCGAGGGCTGCGCGTGCGCTTGTCGCTCAAGGCGCTGCTAGACAAGCCGGTCCGCGCCACCCCAGCCCGTGATGAAGTGCTCGAGGGCACGGTGAGCCGGCTGTCGACGTTTGGGGTGTTCGTCGAGACGCCCAAGGGTGAGGGCCTGGTGCCGCTGCGCGAGTTGCCCCTGGCGCCCGGCTCGGATCACCGCCGCGCGTACCCTGTGGGTCGGACCATGCAGGTCGTGCTGGTGGGGTCGGATCCAAAGAGCGGTAAGCTGCGCTTCAGCGTGTCGGGCGTCGACCGCGTGCTAGAGCAGAACCACTACCGTGATTACCGCGAGGAAAATAAAGAGGTGGTGGCGGGCAGCTTGGGCAGCCTGGGCGACTTGCTGCGCGCCAAGCTCGGGCTAGAGAGCAGCCCTGAAGCAGAGGCGCCTGCAGCCCACAGCGCGGCGCCAGCAGCCGCTCCCCAAGGCCAAGCCACCCCCGCGCGATCAGCCGCCGCTCTGTCAGCCGCCGCTCCGTCAGCCGCAGCGCAGCCGGTGCAGCCTGCCGCGGCGCCCGCTAAGCCGCCTGCGCCCAGTCAGCCAAGCGCCAAGAACAGCGCGCCCCAGGACATGCCCGACGGCGTGCACCGCCGTCGCCGCTGAGCGCCGCTTCCCTGCGGTGTGCCGCCGCGGGCGCTGCCCCGCAGAGCCCTGTAGCCCGCGGTGCTTACTAACCCGCGCAGCTCAGTAGCGCGGGATGCCGCTGTCGACTTCTTGCGACCAGCTGTCGATGCCGCCAGTCAGGTTGTAGACCTGGGTGAAGCCTTGGCTGAGGAAGTGCTCTGCCGCGGCCTGGCTGCGTCCGCCGAGGTGACACAGGAAGTACAGGGGAGTCTCGCGGGCGAGGCTGAAGATGTGCTCTTGAGCCGCGTCGTCCAGCAAGCGCGCGCTCGGTAGCTGCGCCAGCGCCTGCTCCTCTGGTGTGCGCACGTCGAACAGCTCAATCGCGCCGCCTGCCCCGAGCGCCGCGTCGAGCGTGGCTTTCAGCTCTAGAGCGCTGATCGCCTTGACCCGAGGCGGCTGGTTGGGGTTGTCGATACGGAACGCGCTGCCTTGCGGCGTCTCGACGAAGTGCACCTCGACGCCATCTGCGCGCATGGCGCTCTTGCGGTCTAGCACGACGCGCAGCCCGCCCGCGTCGACCTCAACGTCGCCCGCCTCTTTGGGGCCGATGCTGAGCGCGTTCTGGAACGCGCTGTCAATTTCGAGCCGCAAGCAATCATCGGGTGAATCGCACGCCGCCTGAATGGCGCTGCGCGCTTCGGCGCTGACCGTGATCTTGGGGGTGGGGGTGGTGACCTCGACCCCGATGGCGCGCTCAAGCTCGCCGCTCTCGTGCATTTGGCGCACGATGTCGCAGCCACCTACAAATTCCCCATGGATATACAATTGAGGGATGGTGGGCCAGTTCGAGTAGTCTTTGATGCCCTGTCGCAGCGCCGGATCTTCGAGCACGTTCACCGTGGTGTAGCTGCCGAGCAGCGAGTCCAGGATGCCGACCACCTGCGCGCTGAACCCGCACTGAGGGCTCTGCCGGGTGCCTTTCATGAAGACCACCACGGGTGAGCGGTCCACGGTTTCTTTGATTTGCTGCGCGACGTCCGTCATGGCACAAGCCCTACCTTACGTTACGGGAACCGTCCAGGTGGTGTTCAGCGCCCTGTCTGAACCCCTTCACCAGCCAAGGTCGCGTCGGGCTCGAGGCAAATCAGCCGCACGCGCCCCGTGGCGACGGTGCGCTGCTCAGCGTCGAGGATGCTGGCCTCCCAGACCTGGGAGCGTCGGCCCGGGTGGATGGCGTGGGCGCGGGCGGTCAGCGTGCCTTCGCGCACCGCGCGAATGAACGAGGTGTGGTTCTCCAGCCCGACCACGCTGTAGCCCGACGCCAAGGCGGAGATCGCGGCGCCCGTCGAGCACACGGCTTCGATCACGCCGCAATGCACCCCGCCGTGCACGATGCCGTACGGCTGACGGTGCTGGGGGCCGACGACCCACTCAGCCACCACCTCGCGAGCGGTCACCCGCAAGAACCGCAGGTCCATCGCCGAGTTCCAGCCGCCATCCAGTTGGTTGATGACGTCCGCGTAGTCTTCGAGACCAGCTTCAAGGGTCTTGGGGTCGTGCATGGCCGTGAACACCTCGCGCGCGCCGCGCCAAGATGCAAGCCAGCCGCGACAATTCCGCCGCGAGGAGCCGGGGACAGCCCACAATTGCGCAAGAAGCGCCGCGTTCCGTGCCACGGGCCGGCCGCTCGGGCCGCAACAGATCGAGGTTGCACGGCCGGCTCATATCATCCAACATCCCATCATCTTGATGAGCGGATGGATTCAATGGGTGGCCTAGACGCGACCGTCAGCTTGCTGAGCGTGTTCAGCGATCCCACGCGCCTTCGCCTGATGGCCTTGTTGGCTGCTGAAGAGCTCAGCGTGGCCGAGCTCACCCGCATCATGGACGTCGCGCAGTCGCGCGTGTCGACGCACCTCGGGCGGCTGCGGGAGGCGGGCCTGCTGCGCGACCGGCGCCTAGGCGCCTCGACGTTGTACGCTGTCGCCGCGGGGATCCCAGAGCCCGCGGCGAAGCTCTGGGCGTCTGTGTCTGAGCAGCTGGATGACGGCGTGATCGCCGCAGACCGCGAGCGCTGCGCGCAGCTGATCGCGGCGCGTGAATCCGCGGGGGACTGGCTCGACTCGATCGCCGGGCAAATGGAGCGGCACTATTCGCCGGGCCGCACCTGGGAGGCGACCGCTCGCGGCCTGGTGGGCATGTTGCGCCTGGGCGACGTGCTGGACATCGGCGCCGGGGACGGCGTGATCAGCGAGCTGCTCAGCCCTTGGGCCCGCAGCATCACGCTGCTCGATCGCAGCGAGCGCATGGTTGAGGCCGCGCAGAAGCGCATCGGCCATATCCGTGAGGTACAGCTCCGGGTGGGTGACATGCATGAGCTGCCGTTCAACGCGGCGAGCTTTGATCAGGTCTTGCTCTACAACTCGCTGACCTACGCGCACACGCCGGCTCGGGCGGTGAGCGAGGCGGCCCGCGTGTGTCGGCCGGGTGGCATGCTGGTGGTGGTCACGCTGAATGAGCACGCCCACCCTCAAATCACTGCGCCTTACTCCCACATGAACACCGGCTTCAGCCCGAGCGCGCTGAGCGCCATGCTGGTCGACAGCGGCCTTCAGGTGCGCTCGTGTGAGATCAGCTCACGCGAGAAGAAGGTCCCCTATTTCGAGGTCGTCACCGCCTTCGCGGAGAAGCCTGTAGTCGATGAGTAGCGCCCCAGGGTGCAAAGAACAATCGCCCGCCCGTGGTGGCGGAGACAAGGAACGATTCCAATGAGCGAGATTGAAAAGCAGATCCGAGAGCTGGCCAGTGAGCGCGTCCTGATCCTGGACGGCGCCATGGGCACCGTGCTGCAGCGCTATAAGTTCGACGAGGCAGCTTTCCGTGGGGATTTGTTCGCCGCCCACACCCACGATCTCAAAGGCAACAACGACTTGTTGTCGCTGACCCGGCCCCAGGCGGTGCTGGACGTGCACCGCGCGTACCTCGAGGCGGGCGCCGACATCATCGAGACCAACACCTTCAGCGGCACCAGCATCGCCCAGGCCGACTACGCGCTCGAGCGCGCCGTCGCCGACATCAACCTCGCCGCCGCGCGGCTCGCGCGCCAGGCGGCGGATGAGTTCACGGCGGCCGATCCGAGCCGGCCGCGCTTCGTCGCCGGTGCCATCGGGCCCACCAACCGGACGCTCAGCATCTCGCCCGACGTCAACGATCCGGGGTTTCGAGCCATCAGCTTCGATCAGCTCAAAGACGCCTACGTGGAGCAGATCCGCGCGCTGCAGGAGGGCGGCGTCGATGCGCTGATGATCGAGACGATCTTCGACACCCTCAACGCCAAGGCGGCCATCGTCGCGGCCAAGCAGGTGGCCCTCGAGACGGGCGTGACGCTGCCGCTGATGCTGAGCGTGACCATCACCGACAAGAGCGGCCGCACGCTCTCAGGCCAGACCCTTGAGGCGTTTTGGACCAGCGTGCGCCACGCTGAGCCGCTCAGCGTGGGCATCAACTGCGCGCTCGGCGCCAGCGAGATGCGGCCGTATATCCAAGAGCTCAGTCGCCTCGCGGATACGCTGGTCAGCTGTTACCCCAACGCTGGCCTGCCCAACGCCTTCGGCGAGTACGATCAGCTCCCGCCCGAGACCGCGGAGCTGCTCGCAGAGTTCTCTCGCGAGCGCTTCGCCAACATCTACGGCGGCTGCTGCGGCACCACCCCCGAGCACATCGAGGCCATCGCCCGCTGCCTGAAGGACGCGCCGCCGCGAGAGCCCGCGGCGCCGCCGCTGTACGCTCAGTTTAGCGGCTTGGAGGTGTTGACTATCCGTCCGGATAGCAACTTTCAGATGGTCGGCGAGCGCACCAACGTCACTGGGTCAAAGCGCTTCAAGCGCCTGATCGTCGAAGAGAACTACACTGAGGCGATCCAGGTGGCGCTCGAGCAAGTCCAGAACGGCGCCAACATCATCGACGTCAACATGGACGAAGGGCTGCTCGACTCAGCCGCCTGTATGACGCGCTTCTTGGACATGCTGGCCACTGAGCCCGACATCGCGCGGGTGCCGATCATGATCGACAGCTCTCGCTGGTCGGTAGTTGAGGCCGGGCTAAAATGCGTGCAAGGGCGCGCCATCGTCAACTCGATCAGCCTCAAAGAAGGCGAGGCGGATTTCATCAACAAGGCGCGCTACGTCAAAGACTACGGCGCGGCGGTGGTGGTGATGGCGTTCGACGAAGCTGGCCAGGCTGAGTCGGCGCAGCGCAAGTTCGAGATCTGCGAGCGCAGCTATCGCATCCTCGTGGATCAAGTTGGCTTCGATCCCAAGGCGATCATCTTCGATCCGAACATCCTCGCCATCGGCACCGGTTTAGAAGAGCACAACGAGTTCGCCATCCACTTCATCGAGGCCACGCGGCAGATCAAGGCCAAGCTGCCCGGCGCGATGGTCAGCGGCGGCGTCTCGAACCTGAGCTTCAGCTTCCGAGGCAACGAGGCGGTCCGCGAGGCGATGAACTCGGCGTTCCTGTACTACGCGATCGCCGCGGGCATGGACATGGGGATCGTCAACGCAGGCCAACTAGTGGTCTACGAAGAGATCCCCAAGGATCTGCTAGAGCGGGTGGAGGACGTGCTCTTCAACCGACGCCCGGACGCGACCGAGCGCCTGGTTGAGTTCGCAGAGAACGTCAAATCGAACGGCGCGAAGCGCGAGGTAGATCTGAGCTGGCGAAATGACAGCGTCGAGCAGCGCATCCAGCACTCGCTGGTCAAGGGCATCGTCGAGTTCATTGAAGCCGACGCCGAAGAGGCCCGGCTCAAGTACGCTCGTCCGCTCCACGTGATCGAGGGGCCGATGATGGACGGCATGAAGGTCGTCGGCGACCTGTTTGGGGAAGGGAAGATGTTCCTGCCCCAGGTGGTGAAGAGCGCGCGAGTGATGAAGCGCGGGGTCGCGCACCTGTTGCCCTTCATGGAGCAAGAGAAGCTCGACACCGGCAGCACCGAGTCTCGGGCGAAGGTGCTGTTGGCGACCGTGAAGGGCGACGTCCACGACATCGGCAAGAACATCGTGGGCGTGGTGCTGGGCTGCAACAACTACGAGGTCGTGGATCTCGGCGTGATGGTGCCGACTGACAAGATCTTGGACACCGCGCTGGAGATGGGCGCCGACATCGTCGGGGTCAGCGGGTTGATCACCCCGAGCCTAGACGAGATGGTTGGCGTCGCCCATGAGATGCAGCGCCGCGGGATGAGCATCCCGCTGTTGATTGGTGGGGCGACCACCAGTCGTCAACACACGGCGGTCAAGATCGCGCCTGAGTATGACCATGAGACAGTGCACGTGCTCGACGCCTCGCGCGCGGTGAACGTGGTCTCGAGCCTGCTTGACCCAGCCAAGCGCCCGGAGCTCGACGCCGAGAACCGCGAGGAACAACGCAAGCTGCGCGCCTTGCACAGCGGGCGACGGGTCAAGCCTGTGGTCAGCCTCGAGGTCGCGCGCGCCGGCGCGCCACAGCTCAGCTGGGCGGCAGGTGACGTGTCACAGCCGTCGTTCACGGGGCTCCGCACCCTCGACGAGTTCCCTCTAGAGGAGATCCGCCGCTACGTCGACTGGACCTTCTTTTTTACTGCATGGGAATTAAAGGGCCGCTACCCCGACATTTTAGACAGCCCGCGCTACGGTGAGGCCGCGCGCGAGTTGTTCGAGAACGGCAACCAGATCCTGGACAAGCTGATCCGCACCAAGGCGCTCACCGCGCGCGCTCGCTACGGCTTTTTCCCTGCGGCGAGCCAAGGCGACGACATCATCGTCTACGCCGACGCCGAGCGCTCGCGGGAGCGCGTCCGCTTCAACATGTTGCGCCAGCAGACCCGCACTAAAGACGCCAAGGGCGAGGAGGCGTTCCGTTGCCTGTCGGACTTCGTGGCGCCCGTGGGCTCGGGGCTGAGCGACTACATCGGCGGCTTCGTCGTCACCGCTGGGATCGGCGCGGCAGCGGCAGCCCAAGTGTACGTGAAGGAGCTCGACGACTACTCATCGATCCTGGTCAAGGCGCTCGCCGACCGCCTGGCCGAGGCGTTCGCTGAGTTGCTGCATCAGCGGGTGCGCCAGGAGTGGGGCTACGCAGATCCGGCGGATCTCACCCACGCGGATCTGCTCGCCGAGCGCTACCGCGGGATCCGGCCTGCGCTGGGCTACCCGGCCTGCCCCGATCACACCGAGAAGGCCAAGCTGTTCGAACTGCTCTCGGCCCAGGAAATCGGCGTGGAGCTCACCGAGAGCTTCGCCATGACCCCCGCGGCTAGCGTCAGCGGGCTGTACCTGGCGCACCCCGATTCGCGGTATTTTACCGTGGGTAAGATCGGCCGAGATCAAGTCGTGGACTACGCCCAGCGCAAGGGCATGAGCCTTGACACAGTTGAAAAGTGGCTGAGCTCAAACCTTGGATACGACCGTGCGGAGCCTAAAAAGCTGGCGAGCTCGACCTCGGCGGCCGCCCCACCGGCTGAGTAGCGCAGAGTAACCCTTCTGCCTTGTCGTCCAGCGCTGGGCGTGGAAGTCTAGCGCCCGAGGACACCTTGAGCAGCCTGCGTGACACCGAGCGAATGCAGCCAGGTCAGCTGCCAGATGAGCTGGACGATCCGGCGGCTCACTCGGCGTCGCACCTTGCCCCGCACCCCGTACCGCGGGTCTCCGCCCACAAGACCCTGGAGATTGACACGGTCAAGGTGGCAGAGCCTGGGGTGGATCCCCGCAAGGCCAAGACGCAGCGCGTGCTGCGGCCGCCGGTCGCGCCGGGCGGCGACCCAGGCGCGGGCTACGCCTACGACGAGCCGGCGCCAGGCACCAAGTCGCCCTGGATGTGGATCACCGGCGCGCTGGCCGTGGTGGGCTTGGTCGCCGCGGCCGTCGGGTTCGCGTTGAGCCGGCCCAGCAGCCCAGCCGCTGCACAGCTCACCTCCGCAGCCGCGGTCGCGTCGGCGGTGAGCGCTCCAACCAGCGAGCAGCCCAGCCCAGCGCCGTCCGTCGCGGCAGCGCCGTCCGTCGCGGCTGCGCCGCCGGTTGCGGCAGCGCCGCCGGTTACGGCAGCGCCCGTTAAGCCAGCGCCTAGCGCGAAGGCAGCGCCGGGTAGACCAACGCCCGCGCCTACGGCCACGGGCAAGGCCGCCGGGCCCAAGCAGCCCGTGTGGGAAGAGTGGATGTAGGCGGGCCGCGCCGCCTCGCTCAGGTCGGGACCAGGCGTTCTTCGAACTCAGTCAGCTCGGGCCCGAGCAAGATCCTGACGTGATGTCGCGCCAGGCTGCGTCGCCCAGAAATAACCATGGAGAAAATACGCGGGACGCGCGCCGCGTTGATGTAGCGGGTCCCGTCGCGCTCCACTGACCACCTCCTGAGGCCGCCGCCTCTAAGGCCGTGGTGCATGTGCCCGGCCAGCACGACCCGAACCGGCTTCCCGATCTGCTCCGCGTACGCTAGCGCTCCGGCCAAGTCAGGATCGCCAAAGTCCCCAGCTGCGCGCCTGAAGTCGCAGCCCCAGATGGAGTCGCGCTGGGCGCCGAGCCCAGCGGGCCCGTTGTGCGCGAGCAACAGCACTTCGCCTTGAGCCGCGTCGAGCAGGCGCTTGATGCGAGCCGCGGACTCCTCCAGCGTCGCGACGCCGAACGCGCGCCGCATCAGCGGTCTAAACGCCAGGCGATCGCCGCCGAACGAGTGGGGGCGCCCCGCGACGACAGTCAGCGTTCTCCCGCGGAAGCAGAATTGATGGCTGCTGTAGCCCACCAGCGGCACCGGCATGAGCGCCGCTGCCAGCGCTTGGCGCCGGCGCTCCTCACCCCCGCTGGCCCAAGTGACCAGGTGCGGGGTGTCGCTGATCTCGGCCGCCAGCTGGGGCAGGGTGATGGCGTCGTGGTTGCCTGGCATGACCAGCGCAGGCTTCTCCAGCTGAGCGATGGAGCGCGCCACCCGGAGCGCGCTGCCCGGCGCGTAGCTGGCTAGATCCCCAACAAACAGCAGCAGGTCGTAGTCGCTGCGATTGAAGTAGGCGACATCTCGTTGGTCCCAGGAGGCGTGGACGTCGCCGATGGCGGCGATCCGGATCGTGCTCGCCTCACTCGTCTCGTCCCTCATGCGTCTCCAAAGCCTGTCATTTGGTGTCGAGCGTAGGGGTTGGGTGGGGGAGCTAGCCCTGGGTGGCTCGGCGCCTCGATCGAGCTGAGCTCTGAGCCTGCGCCCGGCGAGTTGCGCGGGACCCGCCGATCTTCTATCAATACGCCCTATTTAGCCAGCGTCGCGGGTTCCCCGTGGTGCTGCGAGGAGCCTTTGGTGCGCGTACTTCACGTCCTTCAAATGTCCCTGCCCGCTCAATCGGGCTACGCGATTCGGACCAGCTACATCACCAGCTGTCAGGCAAAGCTTGGCATCGACTGCGTCGCCGTGACCTCGGCGCGCCAGCCGGGCGTGACCCAAGAGGTTGAAGAGATCGATGGCTTGCGCATTCGGCGCACGGCGCCCCTGGTAGGGCCCCAGCCGCCGCTGCTCCGCGAGCTGCGCTTGATGCAGGCGCTGTACCGCAGCGTGTGCCAGGCCATCCGGCAGTGGGATCCTGACGTGGTGCACGCCCACTCACCGGTGCTCGTGGGGCTGCCGGCGCTGCGCGCTGCGCACCGCTTTAACAAGCCGCTGGTGTATGAGGTGCGCGACTTGTGGGAGAACGCGTCGGTCGACCACGGAAAGTTCACTGAGCGCTCGCTGCAGTATCAGCTCGCGCGCGGCGGAGAGACCCGAGTGTTTCAGCGCGCAGAGGCGGTGGTCACCATCTGCGAGGCGATGCGTGACCACATCGCGCCGCGCGTTGCCGTGGGGACACCGCTACGGGTGATCGCCAACGGCGTCACCGCTGAGACCTTTACGCCGACGCCGCCGTCCGCGGCGCTGCGCGAGCAGCTCGGGCTGGCCGGCAAGCAGCTGTTCGGCTTCTTGGGGTCGTTTGAGCCGTGGGAGGGGCTGCCCGAGCTGATCGCTGCGGTTCCGCACGTAATCGAAAAGCTCCCGAACGCGCACCTGCTCATCGTGGGCGGCGGGCACCTGGACGACACGCTCCGCGCCCTAGTCAAGCAGCGCGGCCTGGAGCGCCACGTGACGTTCACCGGCCGCGTGCCGCACTCCGAAGTGCAGGCCTTGCTGGCGCTGCCCGATCTGCTGGTTTACCCACGGATCCGCACGCGGGTCACCGAGCTCACCACCCCCATCAAGCCCCTTGAGGCGATGGCCATGGCCCGCCCCGTTTTGGTCAGCGACGTGGCCGCGCTGCTCGAGCTGGTGCGCCCCGGGGAAACCGGGATGGCATTTCGGGCCGGGGACGTCGGCGATCTGTCGAGCAAAATCGTCCAGATCTTGAGCGACGCCGCGCTGCGCGAGCGCCTGGGCAAGAACGCGCGCGCCTACGTAGAAGCTGAGCGAGACTGGGCACAGCTGATCGCCGGCTATCAGGGCGTGTATCGGGCGGCCATCGAGCGCAGGGGAGCATGAGCGTGAGCCGCGACGATCGCACGCGCGTGTACTTCACGGTGGACGTGGAGTGCGCCGAGCAACGAAAGCTGGGCGCCCGCGTGCAGGACGCGATGGGCTACGACCTGCGCGTCTGGGGGCGCTTTACCAACCAAGACGAAGAGCTAGGCGTACCGCTGATCATGAGTGAGCTGGAGGCTCACGGGGCGCGTGGCACGTTCTTCACCGAGGCGCTTGGAGCGCACTATTTTGGCAAGACCGGGCTGCGCGAGGTGTGCGAGAGCATGCTAGAGCGCGGCCACGACGTGCAGCTGCACGTCCACCCGGTGCAGCGCGACGCGCGGTTGAGAGCTGGTAAGCCGTCTGCGCCCGACAACATCAGCGCGTACCCGCTGCAGCAGCAGACGCAGCTGCTGGTTGAGGGTGTTGAGCTGCTGGCCGAGGCAGGGGTTCCGCGCGAAAGCATCAACTCCTACCGCGCCGGGAATTTCGGCGCGAACAACCTGACCTGGCAGGCCATACGCGACGCCGGCCTCACGCTGAGCAGCAACTACAACCCGTGCTACTTTGATTTGCACTGCGCCATGCGCAGCGAGGCCGCTCGCAGCGGCCTGTTCGAGTCTGAGGTCGCCGGCGTGTGGGAGCTGCCGATCACCAATTTTCGCCAGCCGAGCGGCGGCTTCCGCCATTTGCAGATCACCGCGGTCAGCGTGGCCGAGATGGTGCATTGCCTGAAGCGCTGCCGAGCGCTCGGCGTCCGGCACGTGACCGTGGTCACGCACTCTTTCGAATTTTACTACGTCGATTCCATCGCCGAGCGCCGCGGCCACAAGAACCACGTCAATTTGGCGCGGCTCCGCGGGCTGCTCGAGTTCGTGCAGCACAGCTCGCAGGATTTTGTGATGGAGACGGTGGGCGAGCTGGGCCGCCGATTGCCAGTTGACGCGCCAGATGTGCGCGAGTTTCCTGTAGCGAGCCGCCGCTTGCACTGGATGCGCCTGGTGGAGCAGGGGGTGAAGCGGATCGGCGCGGGTGTGCCGTTCTAAGTTTGGCGGCAGCCCGAGCTTGAGCCTGCGCGCGCGCCGCGGCGCCAGCACGCAGAGAGTATCTAATTGCCGCGTGGCAAAATTGTAAAGGAAGTCACTGTGCTTAGAAGAACCCGCCGTATTGTTAAGGGAGCAGAGCCTTGGTCGAGCCCGGGCAGCGGTGAGCTCGGCCGCGTGGGTGTCTTGCTGTGCCATGGCTTCACCGGAAACCCGCACAGCGTGCGCTGGCTCGGTGAGCGGCTGGCGGGGCGCGGCTTCGCCGTCGAGTTGCCTCGGCTGCCAGGGCACGGGACGCACTGGCTCGACATGGCTCGGACCAGCTACGCCGACTGGCGCCGCGCGTTCTGCGAGTGCCTGGATGAGCTCAGCGCGCGCACCGACGAGGTGGTGATCGCGGGGCTGTCGATGGGCGGCACCATCGCCCTCGACGTGGCGTGGGAGCGCGAGCGGGAGCTGGCTGGGGTGGTGGCGATCAACGCGACAGTGTTAGAGCGCGAAGGGTTGCTGGCAAAGCTTGCCCCGGTGCTGCGCTACGTGGTGCCCATCGCGCCCGCGAAGGCCGCTGGTCTGGTAGAGAACGACGCTGCCCGGCCGGGCGTAGACGAGCGCTCCTACGCGTTCGTGCCAGCGGGCGCCGGTCAGTCGTTCCTCGCGGAGCTTGAGCGCGTGCGCCGTCAGTTACCGCAGCTGAGGCTCCCCGTGCTGGTGGCCTATTCGCCTCAAGATCACAGCGTGCCGCCGGCCAACTCACGGGCAATCCTTGAGCTCGTGGGCACCTCTGCCGAGGAGCTCGTGCTGCCAAACTCCTATCATTTGGCGACGATGGACCTCGACCGCGAGTTGTTGGAGCAGCGCATCGCAGAGTTTGCGGAGCGCGCCGCCCGCGAGCTACGGGCTCGACGTTCGGTCGATTCGGGGCGCTGAGCGCCGGGCCCTTGGTCGCGCAAGCATTGCAGGCCTCGAGGCAGAGCACTACACCTCAGCCCATGTCGGTACCCGCTGACGGTGCTGCGCCCGTCCGAGATGACGAGGCGTTTGGAGCCGGCCGGCGGACGCGGCTCACGCTGCTGTTGGTCGGCATGGTGGCCATCGGCGCGATGGCAGCCACCGGGGCCGCGCTGACGCCGAGCTTGCTCGCGCATCAGCCGCTGCTGTTGATCGCGCTGAACCCGAGCATCCCGCACCTGATCACCCTCGCGCCGTCTACCGAGTGGCCAGCCTTCGTCGCGGTCGCCGTAGCGCGGCTGCTGCTCTCTGATCCGCTCTACTATGCCTTGGGTCGTTGGTTCGGCCCGGACGCGGTGACCTGGGCCAGCCGTAAGAGCGGGCCGATGTCGAGCGTCGCGCTGAGCCTTGAGCGCTCGTTCGCGCGCTGGGGCTCGTTGATGGTGTTCATGTTGCCCTACGGAATGTTTTGCATCCTGGCGGGCGCGGCGGGCATGAGCCGGCGGCGGTTCTGGACGCTCAACCTGCTGGGTACCATCACGCTGGTCAGCCTGCTGCGCCTGTTTGGGCGCTCCATCGCCGCGCCGATTGGTCAGCTGACCAGCTGGGTCGACTCCAACTCGGGGTGGCTCACTTACGCCGTGATCGCGCTGATAGTGCTCGGGCTAGTCGGGCGTCGACTGACTCAAAAGCCAGATCCACGAGGAATAAATCTGGAGCTGCGTCGCGGCGAGGCGAAGGCGGCGCCCGACGACGAGTGACGTACAGCCTGGCCCCAAGACCCCCTTTCCCCTGTCTAGGCTGGGCCTAGCGGCGCGGCGTCGGCGATCTGGCGCAGCAGCTCGACCATGCGCAGGGTGTTGCCCAAGCGTCGACCGGCCCTGCCTGGGAGGCCGCTGTCGACTGGCGTCAAGCCTTCGTACTCAAGCAGCGAGTCTAGGTCGCCGCGGGGCGCCGCTCTGCGTACGTTGAAGTAAGGCCCTTTGAGCAGCACAAACCCCTCGCTGGGGGCTCTATCGCCGGCGCGCAGCGGCCCGAGCGGAGCACCTGAGGCCTTGGCCTCGAGCAACATGTCCCAGGTTGACTGATTCCATGCGGCAAATAAGTCGTCTGGCCGTAAGAACGCTCGCCAGGCGGCCAGGGCCTCCTCCAAGCTCGGGGCCCGCGCGAAGTCTTGTGCGCTCAGCTCTAGGTGGCTCAGGTGCCGCTCCGAGATCGGCTCTGCCGGCCGAATCAAGCTGGCGAAGCGCTCGCCAGTCGCAGGGCGCGCGGCGACCCAGTAGAGCAGCTGACTCTGAAACGGTCGTGGCGCGCGCCTACCTGACGCAGCGCTTGGCGCTCGCTCCTCGCCTCGCAGCGCTCCTAGCGCCGCGTCGTCTGGGCGCGCGGAGGCTTCGCCGCACACCACCACCAAGCGCTTGAAGTCTTCCAGCAGTGCCTTGGGGATCGCGCGGCTCTGCTTAATTCGTTTGCGCTTACGCCGCCTGCCGCCGTCGCCGCGGTTGGCGTAGCGGATCTGCGCGTCGATCATGTGGTCGAACGCAGTGATCAGCTGGTCGAGCCCCTGCAGCCCGGGCTCTAGCAGCTGCAGCGCGTGGACGATCGCCTCAAGGGTCGAGACGCACTCGGCACGTGGTTCTTTGCGGATCCGATAGCGGCTCGGCTCGTCTGGGACCAGCCCGTAGTGGGGCAGGGCGTGCAGCCACGGGTTCTCACGATACAGCGTGTGGGCGTGGTGCCAGGTGCCGTCGAGCACGATCAGCTCTCGCGGCCGCTCTGAGGGCTCTAGCGTGCTGAGGGCGCGCGCCTCAGGGTGCGGATACAACAGGCCCACGTCAGGGCCGACCTCAACGTGGCGCGACACACTGCGCCCCGCCTCGGACCAGCTGACCAGTGAGCGCACGCGGCTCAGGCCAAGCTCGGCAAAGCGCGCGGTGCCGATAGGATGAAAGCGCTCGCGGGGGTGCTGCAAGATCAGGATCGACGTCTGATTGTCGACCCGGGTGAGCTCTGAGCAGACGCACAGCTGGGCGGGCTTGTGACAGCGGTAGCACTCCGCGCGGTGCAGGCTAGCGGGCGTCATCTGCGGCGCGTCACTCGCGCGCGCGAGGCTGCGGGGTCAGGGCAGCCTCCAGCGCTTGCTCTAGGTGGCTGCGAGCGTCGGTTGCCGCACGGTCAGACCAAATATGGATGCCGACGCTGTACGCGCGGCGCTCGGCGTCCTCCTCGGCGAAGTCCACCGGCGAGCCTGGCACCCGATACGGTGACAGCACCGCGACGCGCTTGGCCAGCTCCAGCTGCTCGCGCAGGTGAGGGGGCGAACCGGGGACGCGCACCCGGATGGGCTCGCTGTTCTTGGTGTGCTCAACGGTCAGCACGTGCTCGGTCAACAGCCGGTTGGGGACGAACAGCGCAGCGCCGTCTCCACGCCGCAGGTGCAGCTGCGCGAGGCCTACCTCACGCACGGTGCCGCTGTGTTCTGCGATGTGGATGCGGTCGCCGTGGCGCAAGCGCCGCCGCAGCAAGAGGCTGAGCCCGACCAGGACGCTGGGGAGCTGGCGCGCGTAGGCCGCCGCCAGCAGCAGCGCCGCCGCGAGCAGGCTGAAGGTCAGCAAAATTGGGGCGATGCTGGCGAGGTGCCGCAGCGCGACCAGCACGGCGAGCGCCGCGACCACGAAGCGCAGCGCGGTGGAGGTGGTCTCTAGGCGCCGCGAGCCGTCGAAGCCCAAGCGCCAGACGACGTGCACTGCCCCGCGGATCCCGCGCATGCTGAACACCACCAGCGCGCCCGCGACGCCGATCAAGAGCAGGCTCCGCAACCCCAAGATCCCGCGCAGCGCCGCCACCTCCAGCACGATGGCGTCGCCCAGACCAAGCGCGCGGGTGTCGGTGGTGCTGGCGCCAGCGCAGCCCGTCAACAGCGGGATCACGAGCACCGCGAGGCCGTGCAGCGCGAGGCCGTGCAGCCAGCCGCGCGGGGCGCTGGCCGAGGGATTGAGCGCCTCAAGGCGGCGCGCGGATCGCGGGGGTCGGCGTGTCAGGTCATGCTCCGATCTGATTCAGCGCTTGCAGCAGCGCGGGTCGGACCGCGCTCGGCACGTTGAGCGGACGGTGCGGGTGGTTTAGGGCCTCTAGCAGGCCGGCGGCGGTCAGGTAGTGGACATGGCGCGCCATATCCGCACGGTTTAGCGCTAGGGCCCTCGCCAGCTCTGCCTCGTCTTGGGGGCCGAAGCGCATCACCTGAACCAGCGTCGCGATCTCGGTGGGCTCCATGCGCTGGATAAACGGCAGCCCGAAGCTGAGCCCGATGTCGATGGACGGCTTCACGTTGCCGTTCGGCGTGATCGTCGCGCCGTGCGACCACAGCGCGATGGCGCGACCGATGTTCCCGCTGCTGGCGCGGGCCAGTAAGCCGAAGAACACCTCGCGCTCGTTGGTGCGCTGCATGCGCGCCAGGACGCGGGTCGCCAAGGTGGTGGGGAAGACTAGCTCGCGGCCGCTCAGCGCGTGGCGCTTGATGATGACGTCTTCAAGCTGGCCGCCGCTCAGCTCGCTCAGCTGGACCACTCGCCCACACACCTGCGCGACCGGGATCAGCTCCTCTAAGACGTCTAGCGCGCCGCGCTCGACCGCGATCACCCAGTTGGTGACTCGCCTGGTGCGCACCACCAGATCTAAGAAGCGCTCAAGCTGTCGCAGCCCATCGACGTCTGCCTTGAACCACTGCTCTAGGTCATCGAGCAGGACGCTGCTGCGCTTGTTCGCCAGCGCGACGGCCAGCGCGCCGATGTTCGGCTTGGTGCCAAGCTCAATGGCGAGCGCGCCGAAGATGCCGATCGCGCGCCTCCACTCTAGCGGCTCTGGACGGATGATGCGCGGCGCCCGCAGCTCGAGCTCAAGCAAATTCAACAGCGACGATCGACCAGATCCGTGAGGTCCTACCAGGAGCAGGTTGCCTGGGTCGCCGGCGAGCCAGCTGGCCTCATGGGCTTGCGCTGCCGCCAGCTGGTCGGCGTACCCGGAGAACAGCCGGTGCTCGGTGATCGGGTCTGGCGCGAACAGGCGCAGGTACTCTTGGGGCAGGTGAGCTGCGGGCTTCCAGCGCGCCGTATACTGACGAATCGTGGTCGCGTCGAAGTGCTCGCTCTGATACTGCGCGATGACGTCACGGCCCAGCTGACTGCGGGCGGCGCCCCGATACACCTCGACCACCTGAGCCGCGGCCTTACGCAGCCGCGCTCTGAGCGGCCCGGCGGCGCGCAGCAAGCGATCGATCAGCCGCTGCGCTGAGCCGGTGTCTCCCTGGCTGGCAGAGACCCCGGAGCGCTCGAGCAGTTGGTTAAAGCTCGCCTCAGCCAGCGCCTCGAGGCCGTCCCGCGCCGCGGTGATGTCGCGCTCTAGCGCCTTGCGCTGACCGTCGAGGCGCGCGAGCGCGCGATCGAGCTGCTCGAGGGTCGCCACCTGGGAATCTGCGTCGTCCGTCTCGAGCACCGCCAGCGCGATGTCCCGCGCTTCGCGCAGCCGCGCCGCGGTGTCGACGACCGTCGCCGCGACCTGCCTCAGGTGCGCGTCGGAGCTGGGCAGCAGCTCGTGCAGCAGCGTGGCGCGCGCCTCGCGCTGGAGCGAGAAGCGCCGCGACCTGGCTTCGGGTGGTCCGAGCGCGCTGCGCGCGTCAGAGCGCACGCGCGGGACCTCTACCTCTGGCGGCAGCTTGTCGATGGCGGCCCTGAGCTCGAGTGAGACCGCGTGCATGCTGGCTGACGCCCTAAAGCGCGCCGCCCAGACCTCGAGCTCGGCTTGCTCGTCGTCGTCGAATGCTTCCCGCGCGGCAACGGCCAGCTCATGTCGGACGCTGGCCTGGAGGTCAGCCTCTTCTGCCCGACGCCGCACGTCGGTCAAGCTGCGCTCGACCGATGACAGCACCTGCTCCACTCCGCCGAGGGAGACCGTGGCAGGATCGATGACGGAGCTCTGGAGCGTGTCCTCGTAGGCGAGGCGGAGGTCGTAGACGTTGCGCGCTAGGCTGACCTCGGCCTCGCAGAGCTCGATGGCTCGGTCCCACAACACGGGGTCGCGGCTGAGCGCCTTCAGCGCCTCCTTAACCGGTGCATCGACGGCCGAGGCTCGGATCTTGGCTGTGGGCAGCTCGGGCGCACCCCCGCTGCGCAGCATTTGCGCGAGCTGCTCCACCCCCTCAACTAACTGCCGGTGCAGCTCGCTGTCGAAGGCTTGTTGCAGCTTCTGGACGCGCAGCTCGATCTCACGGCTCGCTCCTTGCACATCTTGCTTCCCAGAGGAGACGCTCTCGAACTCCATCAACACGGCTAGCTCTGCGCGCGACCAGGCCGAGAGCTGCTCGGCGCAGAACGCTCCCAAGCGCGCTTCAAGTGAGATCCGCGCGGCTGACTGCAGCGCGACAGTCCGGGACATCGGGCTCAGGCGCAGCTTGACGGCGACGCGCTTGCGCAGCCGCCGCGCGCGGGTCAGCCACGAGTCGCCGGGCTTGCGCTGGGTGTGATCTTTGGTGAGCGGGGCCTGTAGGTTGTCCGGGAGCTCGCGCAGCGCGGCTTGGAAGCTCTGAAAGAGCTGCTCTAGCAGTTGCCCCTTACGCACGGCGTCCAGCTTTGGCTGAGCTTCGAGATCGGGGCTGGCAGCTTCGCCTCGCAGCCGAGAGCCCGCCTCGCGCTGGCGTTGGTCACTCCAACGCGTGAGCCATTCCTCACGGAAATTTTGTCCGAGCGCTTCAAGCTTTGAAAAGAGCCGTGTCGCGTGGTCGGCGAGCGGTTCGTGCCCGATGGCCGCGAGCGCCTCGCGCACGCGCTCACGCGACTCTCCGGCTGGCAGCAGCGCCGCCCCGACCGCTGTCCCAGCCTGGACCGTGGAGTCGCTTGGTTTGGCGCCGCCGATGTCACCCGCGGCCTTGAGCGCGCGCTTCAGCGTGATGGGGCCGATCAGCAAGTTGATGGCCACCATCGCCATGCCAGTCGCGCGGATTTGGGTGGCGAGCTCAGGCACCCCCTTGGCCGCCACCGTCACCAGGCCTAGCGTCACGCCGGCCAACGGCAGGTAGCCGAGCCAGGCGTTGCGCTTCACCACGTCTGCCTCGCCGCCGATCACGCCGCCGACCCGCCCCGCGAAGAAGAAGATCCCAGCGCGCACCACGCACAGCGCCAGGGCGATGGGGAACACGGTGTAGGTCGCGGGGAGATCGACGCGCGCGCCGGCGATGGTGAAGAACACGATGAAGATGGGCAGCGCGACGCGCTCGACGGCCCCGATCAGCTCGTGCTCGTACTTAGAGAAATTCCGCACGACGAAGCCCGCCGCGATGAACACCAACAGCAGGTCGAGGTGTAGCTGACGCACGACCTCAGCCACCACCACGATCATCCCCGCGACGAACAGCAGCATTTCTGCGCGGATAAATCGAATATATAAGATCAGCAGCACGCCCAGGGCCGCGCCGCCCCCCAGCTCCTCGGCGATGTGTAACAGGACGTTGGCGTCGTCGCTGGTCCCTGGGGACACCAAGCCGTTAGCGACCCCGATGGCGATGGCTAAGCCAACGACCACTACTAGGTCCTTCATCACCGCAGAGCCCAGCACGATGTCTGAGAGCCGGCCCTTGGCGCGGTTCTCTGAGATGATGGCCAGGGAGATGGACGGCGAGGTGCCGATGGCTAGCGTGCCCATGATCAGCGCTAGCGCGAACAACGGCTTGCCCGGGGCGAGCTTCAGCAGGCCGAGCTTCATCTCGACGGCGTAGAGCGTGCCGCCTACCAGCACCACGCACAGCAGGACCTTGATCGCGATGGTGGAGGCCAAGGTCTTCCAGATCTTGCCGATTTGCCTGGCGTCCAGCTCTAGGCCCGCGCCGAGCGCGATCAACCCGAGGGCCAGGTTGTTGAACATCGTCATGTCCTCGACCACCCGAGTCGACAAGATGTTCGAGACGTAGGGGCCGAGCAGGGCGCCTGCGATGATGTAGCCGGTTACGCGCGGCAGCGAGAGGCTCGAGCCGATCTCTGCGACGGTGAACGCCGCCAGCAGCACGAACCCGATCGCGGCTAGCGTGAGCGGATCGCTGACGCCGGGCGGATCCGTCTTGAGCGCGCTCAGCCCCAGCATCAGGCCGAGCAGCACGACCAACACCAGCGCGCGCCTCACGTCGACACCTCAGCCTGCTTGTCGGCTTTGCTGGGCCTGTCGTGGTCTCGCGAGCCAGACGCCGGCGCGTGATCGTGGCTAGTGGGCGCGGCCGTCGCGCTCGAGGCCGGGGGCCGGGTTGAGCTCGGGCCCTGGCCAATCACGATCTCGCCAGCGTCGGTCAGCACGTTCATCAACGTGCGTCGGCTGACTAGGTCGCTAGCCAGCGTACCCAGGAGCACCGTGTTGAGGATCACCGCGGACCACTCCGGGAAGCGCTGCGCCAGGTTCAGCGCGACGGCGACCGCGAGGCTCCCGTGACTCAGCAAGCCGTTGCCTAGACGCAAGGTCTCTAGCCTGGGGACCACGACGTGGCGCGCTGCGATGCGGGTGAACAAGCGCCTCAGGCCCCAGCGCGCCAGCACGTACACCACAGGTAAGAGCCAAAGCCCGCCGGTGACCGGCTCCCAGAGCGCGCCAGCGAAGATCAACACCAGCACGAACAGCGGGTGCTGCAGCCGGTCGAGCTGCACTCGGACCCCTTCGGCGTGGTCTGAGGTGTTGGCCACCACCACGCCGGCCAGCAGGTTGACGAACAGCGGTGAAATGCCCAGCGCCGAGCCGATGCCGGACGCGAACGTGACCAGCCCGACCGCGGCGAGGAAGATGCGGCTAGGCTCGCTCTCGCGGCCGATGAACAGCGTAAACAGCACGCCACAGATGATGCCCAGGCAGCCGGCCGCCACGCTCCACTCGACCACCGTCATCGAGAAGCGGTTGGCCTGGCTGGTCGCGCGCGTCGCCGCGAGGATTAACCCGAGCACCACGATGCTCGTGATCTGGCTGGCGCGCGCCGCGGCCTGCAAGAAGTCGCCGACGCGGCCCGGCCGGTCGTTGCGCAGCGTTCGGATCGACTGAGACGAGCACACCGTGGCGCAGGCCGCCAACCCAAGCGCCATCCACAGGGTGTCCGAGTCGATGTGGATGGCCAGCGCCTTACCCGCGTAGCGGACGATGTCGCGATCGATGACGAAGTCGCTGGCCGCGTCGGTGGTCGGCACCAGCCAGTCGAGCACCGGCAGCAAGAGCACGGTGAAGCCGATCAGCACCGCGATCGACGCAGAGTAGCTGGCGGGGCCGAGCCCTTGGGAGCGCATGGCACGATCCGCACGGATACCTAATACGAAGCCGACCAGGCCGAGCAGCAGGCTGAAGAACGGCTGCAACAGCACCAGCGCGTCGCGGGTGAGCAGCGACCAGCCCAGCGCTGGCCCGATCGCTACGCCGACCACCATGTACTCGACCGCCGACAGCGTGGCGAAGCGCGAGGTGAAGCGCCGCAGCAGGTGTCCAACGACAAACGCGAAGACGACGATCAACACCAGCAAGACGGCTAGGCTCATTTGCTCACCTCCGGGCCGCTCCACTTGCCGTCGCTCCAGCCGAGCCAGGCGACGTCACCCGACTGCGCCACGTGGGCGTCGCGCTTGCCTAAGACGGCGATCCCCGCCTGTTCGCCTTTGGGGAGCTGCTTGATGCCCCACACCGCTGAGATCCTCGCGGAATGAGTCAGCTCCAGCCGCTCATACACTCGCCGGGCGAGCTGCAGCTCGACCAACAGCTCGCCGCGCCCGGTGATGGCGACCGCGCCTTGTTTGCCGACGTAGATCCCCGCACCAACCACCGCGACGTCGCCCACCCTGCCTGGCAGGGCGAGCGGCGGCCCGCCGGAGCTCGCCGCCACGGCGAACAGGTTGTTGGCGTCGCGGACCAGCAGCGCCACGGTGTCGGCTGGCGTCGACTTGGGCTTCGTAGCCGAGCTGGGCGGCTTGCTGGCGGTGGGTCTTGGGGCAGGCGCTGGCGCGGACGCCGCGGCTGAAGCTGGCGCTGGCGCTGCGCTCGACGCTGACGCCGTGGCGGGAGCCGGGCGTGGCGCGGGCAGGGCTGCGGGGGGTGGCAGGGCTGCGGGGGGTGGCAGGGCTGCCGAGGTTGGCTTCGGCGGCGGCGCGCTGCCCGGAGGCAATGAAGGTGCCGACGATGCGCCAGGCGTGGCCAGCGCGGCGTCAACCTGGCCTCCGTCGCCCAGCGTAGCGCCGGCGTCCCCGGCGCGCGCGTCTGAGGTGGCAGCATCGACGGTCAGGAAGAGCCCCGCGTCGCCCAGGCGCTCGCGGTTGACATAGCCAGACCACGGCTCTTGGCGCCAGACCGACCCTGCGTCTCGTAGCTCGGACACTAGTGCCGCACGGTAACCTGTGAGCTGCGCAGGCTGGGGCGCCGGCGGGAAGGCGATGCCGACACGGGCGGCGAAGTCCTTCGCGCCTTGGCCCGACAACACTGGGCTCGGCGCCCCAAGCAGCCGCTCGGCGACGCGCACCGGGTTCTTGATGCCCGAGACGGCGGCGACGCCAGCGAAGCGCGCGCTGCCCTCCGCGGTGAGCTCCATCACGGCGGCGTCGCACTCGGCGCTGATCCCGTCGGCACGCAGCGCCACGCCTGTGCCGGCGTTGAGCGCCGGGTCGTCCTCGAGCACCACGACCGCCGCCACGGCTGCGCGCGCCGCGGACCGCTGGTCGCCTAGCTCATTCAGTGCCGCGCGGATCGCGGCTCGGAGGCTAGGCTCAGCGGCAGGTCCCGTGCCCAGGCCGGCGAAGGCCAGGGCCTGTGAGCCCTCGGGGGGTGGCTCCGCGTCGTGGGCCTCGACGCTGGCGTCGCCGCCGGCGTCGCTGGGTCTCGGCGCGCTGCTGGCAGACGCTGACGGCGCGGCGCTCGCTGCCGCGCTAGGCGCAGGGGGTGCGTCTTCGCGGATGCGGCAGGCGCCGGTGGAACACAGCGCGACCCCCAGCGCCAGCGCCAGGCGTCCACGCCAGCCTGGCGATTCGCAGGCGCCCCGCCGACACGGTGACGACGCAGAGCCGACGTCAGAGCTGGGGCGGATGAGGTTCATGGCGCGATCACCGCAAGCTATCATCGCTGGCTTGGTTCCTCACAAACAACTGGCGGCGCCCCACCTCTGGCTCGGGCTGACACGCGCCGTGCTGATATATATGTGGCGTTAAGCGCCAACTAGTGGCGGGCCAGCTGCCTGCTGGGCTGGGGGGTCTGGGCTGGGGGTCGCCCCGGCTGATCTCGCTAGATCGAGCACCTTCGCGCCTCATCTCCGGCACGCTCCGCCGCGCACTGGTCTGCGTGCGGACGTCCGGGGCCCGCAGGGCGTGGAGGGGAGCCGGCGTCCGAGCGCGACCAATGTGTTCGGATGCCTACGCAGCAGCGCTTGGCGCGTGAGGTGAACAGCCAGAAATACCTTGGCGTAGCGGGCTTGATGGTCAGCGCGGTGGCGGTGGAGCGCTGACGGCGACGCGCTGCTTCAGATCTGGCGATCACGAGATTGCCGTACGGTCTTATTCATACGGTGCCAGCGCAGAGCAGCGGCGCGTGGCGCGCTGGGGCGCTGGCCCCTCCACCCCCCGGGTGAAGACTTGAGAGGGACGCTAGGGGTCCGAGCGCCGGCCCGAGCCGCGCGTTCACGCGCGCGATTTCTTTGCGGCAAGGCGGAGCAGCGGCGCCGTGTGGCAGGTGTGCGTAGCAGCCGTGGCACCCGTGGCAGCTTGGCCGTCTGGGCGGGGCTCTGATTGAGGGCCTGATGGCCGGTTAGCCGGCGCGTCCTCCCTAGGAAATCAGCGCTATATAAGTGGGTTGAACCAGTGTCTCGTGTTGGGAGCCGAGGTGATTTCAGCCGCGTCTGCTTACGCTCGCGCTTCCGCGCGTGTCGCCCGCGGCCGCCCGTCACCCACGCTGCAGATCCACACAGTCGGTTCGGCGGCAGAGGCGGGTTCAACCGCGGCGACGATTCGTTGGAAAAGCGCAGCCTCGGCGTGGCGGCGCGAAATTTCGCAGCTAGAGTGGCGTCGCAATCGAGGACTCTATGAAGCTCACACGACTTATCGCCGCGTTTACCTTGCTTGGCACCCTGGTGCCCGCGTCTCACGCCTGGGCGCAGGCGCGGCCAGATCGGCTCGAAGACCAGCTCGCAGAAGACGTCACGCCGATCCCGGCTGGCATGGGCGCGCTGTTCGTCCCTGCGCTGACCGACCCCTACCTCGAGCCCATGGTCATCGTGTTCGCTGGCCGCGATCGCGTGGCCTCAGGGCGCACCGGCGAGCGCATCGTGTTGCCTCCAGGGCGCTATCGTGTGGTCGTGGGGCAAGGCGCTACTAGTGAGCGCGCCAGCACCGAGGTGCGGGTGATCGCCGGCGCGACGGTCCCGGTAAAGTCGTTCTTTGGCGCGCTGCGCCTGAGCCTGGTGGACAACGACACGCGGCGCGTCAACGAAGAGTATGTGATCGCCTCCAGCGACGGTAAGCGCGTCTACGGCCCAGTTCAAGTGGACGACTCCGCTGACGCGCAGCCCGCGCGCACCTGGCTTTTACCGCCTGGAAAATATATCGTCTCGCTGGGCGATGAGGCCAACGCTGAGCGCAACTCTGTGGCGGTCGTGGTCAGCTCGGGTGAGGTGCTGAGCTACCGCTTGGTGATCGAAGACGGCACGATCCAGCGCAGCGAGTTCGCTGACAAGGAGTTCGTAGCGGAGCCGAGCATTTGGCGCCTGCGCTGGTTGGTTGGCGGCAGCGCGCAGCTGATGAAGCGCGAGCGCCAGTTGACGGGGTTCAACGGCGACTCGGCGCTGATCTCGACCTTCTCCAAGCTCGAAGCGGGCATTGACACCGGGCGGCACCTGGCGCTGTTGAGCGTCAACATTGACCAGACCTTCGTCGGCCTGGACAGCAAGTTTGGCAGCGACGTGCCCCTGCGCACGCTGAGCAATGAGTCCGAAGCAGAGCTCTTGTACACGTACCGCGTCGCCGGCATCGTCGGCCCGTATGCGCGCGGCATCGCGCGCACCTCGCTGTTCGAGGATCACTACTTCCCGGACACCGACGTCGCGTTGGTGACCCGCGACGAAGACGGCAACGTGGTGCAGACTGGGACGGGGACGACCGGCGATCGGATCAGGCTGTTCAGGTCGTTCGCTCCGTTGGTGCTGCAAGAGGGAGCGGGGCTGAACGTCTCGGTAGTTGACGGCAAGTACGCGACGTTCGCCGTGCGCGGTGGCCCCGCGCTGCGCCAGGCCTACTACCGCCAAGGACGCTACGTGGACGGCCGCGAGGGCGACACCGTGGACCTGGTGCGCCTCGACGACAACCACCGCTTCGGCGGTGAGCTCACCGCCATCGCGGGCTTGCGCTTGGGAGACAGCTTCACCTACGAGAGCCGCTTCGACAGCTTCTTACCCAAAGAGCAGCTGTTCGAGGGCGAGACGCTCAAGCCTATTTTCCGCTGGGATAACGCCATCGGGCTACGTTTGAGTCGATCGGCGTCCGCGATCTACTCCGTGACCCTCAAGCGAGACGAGCTGAGCATCGACGAAACCCAGACGGCGCAGAGCCTGGCGCTGCGTTTTCAGCACGTACTCTTCTAGGACTCAACATGCATAAAACAGCCTTAGTTTTACTGGCGCTCAGCGCGCTAGCGACCAACGCCTGCGGCGGCGCTCAGGCGCAGGCGTTGAGCCCTGACAACCAAGCGGTGAAGAGCCAAGAGGACCTGATCAACTACCGCACGGCACTAGAAGATCTGCGAAAAGACCCGCGGGCAGCCGAAGCTACCCCTGATCTTCAGCGCGCCGCGCTCTGGATTCAACTCGTCGAGAGCCGCCTGGCTGACGACGTGGACGACCAGAAACAGCACGTAGAGCTGACCATGCGGGCCATCCGCGGTCAGCTCGTCATGGTGAAGTCTTATTTCGCGCGGCGCACCGCCGAGGCGGCGCTCGAGGACAAGCGCGCAGACTATGAGCGGCGAGTCCGCAACGCGCGTGACCTGCTTGGGGAGGATCAGCAATGAACAACGTGAACAACACCAGGTCGTGGCTCTCGGCCCCGAGCGCCACCCGCGCGACCCACCGCGGAGGGCTCGCCTTGCTGCTGACCCTCGGCTTGTACAGCGTGGGCTGCGCCGCGCCGCCGCCGCCGCGGTCCGTGGACCAGGCCACCCAGCTGCTGAAGAGTCAGGAGACGCAAGAGCTTGAGGCCACCCGGCCCAAGCTGATCGCTGAAGCCAAGCGCTATGCCGACGCTGCGCGCCGCGCGGCGTCTCGCGGCGACAGTGAGAAGGCAAACCTCTACGCGCACCTGGCCATTCAACGCTACGAAACCGCCAAGAACTTCACGGGCCGGGACGCAGCGCAGAAGCTCGGGAGCGTGATGGAGCGTTCCCGTGGGGAGGCAGAGCTGAGCGAAGCCGCGGCCAAGGAGCGCGCCGCAGAGCGGGCGCGCTACAAGGAGCTAGAGGCTCGTATCGCTGGCGTCCAGGTCGCACCAACAGCCCCTGGCGACTCCAGCTTGCTCGCGAGCGCGAAGCGCGCGCTGTCTAAGGCGCGGGCCAAGCAGGCCGCTGCGATCGGCGCCGGCGCGGCGACGCTGGCCAGCGACTCGTACAACCAGGGCCGAGTGCTGGTCGAGGGCGCGGTAGAGAACCTGGAGCTTGGCTTGTTCGAGGAGTCTCGGACCTCCAGCGCCCAGGCCTCAGCGGCGTTTGAGGCCGCTATCGCCCAGATCGGCGCAGCCCCCTCGAGCCCTTCGCCTGACGCTGACAGCACAGCTGACGGAGCGCGCGAGCGCGCCGAGGACGCGATCCTGGCTGCCTCCAGCGCCAAGGCCGCGGCGGTGGCCCAGGGCGCTGAGGATACAAATCCGAGGGGATATACCTCGGGGGTCTCGCTGCTCGACTCGGCGGAGCGCCGCTTTGAAGCGCAAGATTACAAGGCCGCCGAGCGCCTGGCCAGGGACGCCCTGGCGGCGCTGCGCGGCGCGGCAGGGGTCAAGGCGAGCCCCGCCGAGGGCCTGGCCTTGCGGGCCATTCAGGCAGCCGAAGACGCCCGGATGGACGCCATCGGTCGGGGCGCTAGCGCTGACTCAGCGTTGTCTACGGCGGATTCGTGGCTCGACCTAGCGCGGCGCGCGTCGACCTCAGGCGACTATGAGCGAGCACGCGCCAAGGCGGAGCAGGCCCGAGCGGCGTATGCCAGGCTCTCGGCGCCCGGCGCAGCGCCCGCCGCGCGAGCTGCTGGTGGGGACGCGCGGGGAGTCGCCGAGTCCAAATTGGTTGATCTCCAGTTTCGCCGTACGGAAGCGATTGGCGCGGGCTTGGACGCCAGCTGTGGGGCCACCTTCAGGGAATTCGAGGCGTTGCTTGTCTTGGCCGCGGAGCGCCTGGACAAGGGCGACCCGATGCGCGCCTATGAGTTCGCTATCTTAGCCCAAGAGCGCCTCAAGAAATGCAGCCCCGGCGTCGCAGCGGCGCCCGCTGAAAAGGTGGATCCTGCAGAGAAGCGCGCGTTGGTCGCCGTACAGCGAGCACGCGCGGCGTTGGTTCGAGCGCAGACCGAGTTCCCCGGCGAGCCGGGGGTGATTGAAGGCGCGAGCCTGCTGCGTAGCGCGGAGGAGTGGCAGCAGCGGGGTGCGTTCCCCGAGGCAGAAGAGCTGGCCAAACAGGTGGTCGCTACCCTCGGGCGGGTGTCCAGCCCGAAAGCCGCCGATGGCACCGCCCCCAAGGCCGACAAGCAACGCGAAGCAGCGGTGAAGGCGCTAGTGGCGGCCCAAGAGGCGCTGGCTACTGCGTCAGCCGACGACCCCAAGGCCGCCGCTGTACTCCGTGCGGAAAAGCTGGTCGCGGCGGCAGAGAGCTGGCTCGAGCGCGAAGACTACCTCCGCGCTAAGACCTTCGCGGACAAGGCGCTCGCCGAACTTAAAGCCAAAAAGGGCGCTACCAAGCAGCCGGTGGCGGTCAAGCCCAGCGCCGCGGCAGCCTGCGCGACGGCGCGGCGTGATCTGGACAACGCTAAACGGCTCAGCCGCTCCGCGCGGACCACCAACTTGACCGGCGAGCAAGAGCGCCAGTTGAGCACCGGTCAGGGCCTGGTGGCGGTGGCCTCGGCGCGCCTCGACGAGCGCGAGTGCAGCGCCGCAGCCGAGTTTGCGCGAGAAGCCATCGTAAACCTTGAGAAGCTGCCCGTCGCCGACCCGAAAGCGGCCAAGCAGCCGAGCGCGAAGCCGAGCGCGAAGCCAGCTGCGAAGCCGGTGACGGGGCACAAGCCCCTCACGGTCGGCGCGAGCGAACCGTGGCGCGCGGCCTATGAGGGCTCGCGCACGGCGCAGCAGCTGCGCGATCAAGCGCGCCCGCTGGTGCGCTCGGAGACCCAGGCTGAGTTCGCGAAGGGTGAGCGCGCGCTCAACCAGGCCAAGCTAGAGTACGCGCGGCGCAGCTACGACGCAGCTGAGTCCTCGGCGAGCGACGCGACCGCCGCGTTCTCGAAGGTGATTGAGCGAGCCGGCAAGCGGCCGGTGGCTAGCGCCCCGAGCGCAGCAGCCCCGAGCACGGCAGCCGGCGCCGCGGCGGACGAAGCCGCGAAGTGGCGGCCTGCATACGCCAAGATCGTGTCCGCCCTGGCATTAAGAGACCGTGCGGAGCCACTGGCGACCAGCGACGACGCGCGCGCGGGGCTAGCGCGCGGCAAGGAGCACCTGGTGCGCGCGCGCAACGCCTGGAAGGCCAAGCAGTACTTCGCCGCCGGGCAGCACGCGGACTCTGCGCTGAGCGAGTTCCAGCTCTTAGTTGACGCCGAGCCTGAAACGGACACCCCCAAGACCCCCCCGACCGAAGGACCCGAGCCGCTGCGTGAGGCAGACAGCGCGATCGGTGAGGCCAAGGTGATCTTGGACGTCTGCAAGCGTGAGAAGTGCGAGGAGCGCGACTTCGCTGAGTACAAGCGTGGCGAGCAGTTGGTGACTTCGGCGACCCAAGCGCTGGAGCGCAAGGACTACGCCTACGCCAAGTCTCAAGCCAAGGCAGCGAGCAAGAAGCTGAACGCCATCCTGGCTAAGCCACGCCCTAAAGCCCCCGCGCCGAAGGTGGACGCTAAGCAGCTGAAGCAGGACAAGCAAGACGCTGACGTCGCGCTGCGCGAGGCCAACATCGCGCTCAAGCTGTGCGAGGCCGCGGGCTGTGAGAAGCGAGGCTTGGAGGACTGGCTGCGCGCTCAGGCGCTGCTCAGCGCTGCTCGGGCCAACTACGCCGATCAGGACTACGTGGAGGCCAAGTCTCAGGCTGAGCAGGCTGAGAAGCTGATGCGCAAGACCCTCGACGCCGCCCCGGTTTTCGCGATGCCCGACGGAATCAGCATGGTCAGCCTGTCGGGGGATCAGCTGCTGCTCTCGCCGCCGGTCATGTTCTACACCGGCGGCGCGGCGATCTCCCCCAAGAGCCTGCCGGCGCTGCGCGAGCTGGCCCAGGTGCTGAACGCGAACAAGGACGTGCTCAAGAGCGTGAGCTTGGTCGGGTACACCGACAGCCGCGGAAACGACGCGAAGAACCGCGCCATTTCAGCGACCCGGGCGCGGGCGGTGCTCAACGCGTTGGCTCAGATGGGCGTGCCTCGTGACCTGATGTCCGCAGCTGGCAACGGCGCAGACAACCCCATCGCAGACAACTCGACCCCGGCTGGGCGCGAGGCGAACCGACGCGTTGAAGTGCGCATGGAGCTCAAGTGATGATGAAAACCGCGAGGAAATGGAGTCATATCATGCCTGGTTCAAGCACGATCAAGCGCGCGCTGATACTGGCGGGGGTGTTCGGTACGCTAGCGTCTACGCAGCGCGCTGCCGTGGCCCAGCCAGACCCGTTCTTGGACTACGAGACGTCAAAGGCCGCGGGCGAGGAGCCCCCTCAGCTCCCTCCAGAAGAGCCAGCGCCGCCGCTACAGGCAGCGCCTGTTGGACCCGCGGAGCCGGCGGAGGGCGATGCGACGGGCCTCCAGTTGCCGTTTGAGAAGGGCGCCTGGATGGTCGGCGGCCGCACCCTGTTCAGCTACACCGGGACCCGCAACGAGCTGCCTTCTGGGTCCGATCAGTCCAATCGGACGCTGTTCTTGCGCTTGACCCCGACGGTCGGGTACTTCATCGACGACAACATCCAGTTGTCTGCTTCCGTGGGGTGGCTGTTTCGGAGCCTGTCGAGAGAAGACGACGTTCAAGCGACCGAGAGCGCTTGGCTGTTCGAGGCGGCGGGCCACTACGTGCTGCCGATGGGCAAGCGCTTCGCGTTGGTGCCCGGCTTGGGCCTAGGCTTCTACCTTGGTGGGAGCGACCGCAAGCTGCGCCTCGCTGGTGAGGAAGTGAACGAGAGCACCTCCACGCGTGGCTTCAGCGCGGCGTTTTATCTGGGGGTCGCCTACCAAGTAGCGACCAATTGGCAGGTTCGATCAGGCGTGGCGCTCAGCACGCTGCTCGGCACCGAGACCATCCGCGATTCGTCGCTCTCCACCTCCACGGCTCATTTCGGCTTGCCCGTCGAGCTCTACTACACGTTCTGAGGGCGGACAGTGTCCGTGAGGATCCAGGCGCTGGCGCCCAAGCGCGGCGCCTGAGGCCTCAGCGTTCAAGCGCGGCGCCCGATGCCTCAGCGCCGAGCTTGTCAGCGCACGATGAACAGCGTCGCGGGCTCGACGCTCGGGCGCCAGCGCACGCCGTGCCAGCCCGGGGGCAGGGCAGGCTCGGTGAAGTTGAACAGCCAGCGGCCGTCTCGCGGCGACAGGTTCACGCAGCCAGCGCTCATGCGCTCGCCCCAGTTGTCGTGCCAGTAGGCGCCGTGGATGGCGTGGGGGCCGCTGAAGTTTTGGGTCCAGGGCACCTCTGAGTGGATGAACTCTTGCGGCGCCGCCATGGTGGCGGTGGCGAACTTGCCAGTGATCTTGAAGCTCCCGGTGGGCGTCGCCGCGGTGTCGATGGCTGGGACGCCCTTGACGGGGGTGCCGCCTCGGCCTGGGCTGATCAGCGTCACGTACGCGACGCGCGTGCCCTCGTAGGCGACCAGCCAGCCCTTCCAGATGTTGGCTTCCATCCAGGTGGCGCGGCCCGGAGGCGCTTTGCCGGTGGTGTCGGGCTTGCCCATGGGCGCGCCCCACGGCGTTTCTGTACGGAACTCAGGCACCACGGCCTGCTTGCTCTGGACCCAGGCGCCAGCGTCCGTCGTCTCTAGGTAGGTTGTGCCGTCGCGCTCAGCGCTCTTGCCGGTCAGCTTGACCCAGCTCAGGCGCTTGAACACCGCGCCTGAGCGCAGGGTAAAGCCCTCGCTAACGCTGGTATACTTCGCGCGGTCTTCCCCGCGGAAAAATGCGATGCGCAGGCTGCCGTCCGCCTCCGGCTCAATGTCTTTACCGACCTCCAGCCCCTTGAAGGTCACCTTCGGGTAGCGCGCGACGCGGGTCTGCGGCACCCACATCATATCGGCGGTGAGCAAGAACGGCGTGCCGTGGTTGTCGACCCTGGCCGAGTACGCGACAGTAGACAACGGGAACAGCCGCTTACGCGGCTCGTTGAGCGTCGAAGGGTAGTCGCCGAGATCGAACGGTTTCTGCGTAGGAATGGACAGGTCGACGTCGACCAGCTGCTTATCCAGGTCTTCGGGTTTGGCTCCCGGCGCTCGCGCGCGCTCCACGGCCGCCTCATGTTCTGGCAGGTCCCACTCCCGCGCGCGCTGCTCTGCCCGGGTTGGGAGCTGCTTGTACTTTTGGATGCCGCGGCTCTCGCCGTACTCGTGAGGCCACGCGGTATCCAGCCGCGGCGCGTAGGGCAGGGTCGCCACCAGCGCTGGGTCTTTAGGGTCGAGGGTCGCGTCTTTACCGTCGACACACACGTAACCGAAGGGCTCAATGGCGTACCACAGGCTGTTGTTGTCTGGTCCCGGGCAGCCGGGGCCGACGGCTGGTTCCGTGGATTTGAGCTTCACGTCGCCGCCGAGCCACAGGTAGCCCACCCAGCCGTCCGGGCTGGGGGTGGGGCGCACCCAAACGAAGCGGGTCTTGGCGTACACCCGCGGGCCGTCTTCAGGCGCCGCGCGCGCGCTGGGCTGAGCCGGGCTGCCGCCGTCGACCTCGGGGGTCTTGGGGCTCGCGGCGTCCGTCGCTGCGCTGTGCTCGCTCCCGTCAGCTTGAGCGTCCCGCGCGCTGGCGGTCGGCTGTTGCGGATCTTGGGCGGCCCCAGGCGGATCCGCGCAGCTCAGCGCGAGCGCTGGGATGCAGAGGGTGATCAGCCGACGGGTCATTGGCCCCTGACGCTAGTTCCGGGCGGGTGTCCGTGCAAACTCCGCGGGGCACACTTTGGCCCTGTGCTCGCCGCTCGGGCGCCCCACGAGCCAGTCGCGCCGCTGCGCTCACCGCCCTGAGCCTGTGCTGAGCCTGCGCTGAGCCTGCGCTGAGCGCGCAGCTGGCGCATGGCCGCGGCGCCGCGCGCGCGCCAGGCCCGCGGCTGCGCCGCCGCCGACTGCGGCTTGCGCTGGCTACCTCCCCGCACTAGGTGCCGCTGCATGCCTCGAGAAATACTGAGCGACGAGCACATTCACCCAGCTGCTCGCGAAAAAATTGCCAACAACCACCGCGACATCATCGACGAGGTGCAGGCTGCGCTGAAGGCGCACCCAGTCGTCGTGGTGGGCATGGCCCAAAACCCCTTCCCCAAGAAGGCGCGGGCGCTGCTCAAGCAAAAGGGCATCGATTTTCACTACATGGAGTACGGCAGTTACCTGCGAGAGTGGCGGCGTCGCAACGCGCTCAAGATGTGGACCGGCTGGCCTACTTTCCCCATGGTATTTGTGAAGGGCACGCTGATCGGCGGGTTCCAGGATCTCAAGCCGCTGGTCGAGAGCGGCGAGCTCGCGAAGCTGCTCGGCTAGGGCTCGCGGATGGACAACGCATCGCACCCCGGGGCGGGGGAGGTAGCTTGATGGATTGGCGGCTGAAGGCGGCGTTCTTCTGGGGCTTTAACTATGTTCCGCTCGGAGACAAGCTTCACTACTTTGCCCAGCGCCACATCACCCACGGGCTGCCGCGTCGGCTGACCCCGCTGGCAGACAAGGCGAGCTCTTATCTCAAGCACTCGCTGGTGCTGCGCGAGCTGTGGCCCGAGTACCCAAGCGGTCACCAGCTTGAGTTCGGGGCAGGCCGCGATCTGTTCGGTAATTTGATCGCCTGGTGCTGCGGTGTCGAGCGGCAGACCGTGATCGACATCGTCCCGCTGCTCAAGCCTGAGCTGATCAACCACGTGATCGCGACGCTCCAAGGGCAGCGGCTCGCGGGCTCTACGCGGCAGCCCACGCGCAAGCTGTCGCACCGCCACTTCTTGCGTGAGCTGCGCGAGGTGTACGGCATCGAGTACCTGGCGCCGGGCGACGCGCGAGCCGTAGATCTGCCTGATGGCAGCGTTGATCTGGTGGTGACCACCAACACCCTGGAGCATATCCCTAGGGAAGATATCGCGCGCATCCTGCGCGAGTGCCAGCGGCTGTGCCGCAGCGGCGGCGCGCTGAGCCAAGTGATCGACTACAGCGATCACTACAGCCACTCTGACCCCAAGCTGAACGACTACAGCTTCTTGCGTCACAGCGACCGCGCCTGGCGCCGCTATAACCCCCCCGATCACTACCAGAATCGGCTCAGGCACTCAGACTACCGGCGCCTGATCGAAGCAGCCGGCTTTGAGCTAGCGCTAGATCGCCCGTCGCGACCGGACGACGCACAGGCCAAGCTCGCCGAGGTGCGCCTAGACAGCCGCTTCGCCGCGTACCCGACCGAAGACGTGTTGCCGACCGCGGGTCACTTCGTCGCGTTCAAGCGCTAGGCGCGCGGATAACTGGTCGTTGTCCGTGCGCTGCTAGCGCGCGGCTCGACCCAGCAGGCAGCGGGCGATCACCATGCGCTGGATCTCGCTGGTGCCCTCGACGATGCGCAGCACGCGCAGGGCGCGGAAGTAGCGCTCGGTCGGGCAGTCCTTCATCCAGCCGGCGCCGCCGTGGATCTGCAGCACCCGATCGCAGACCCGGTTCACCATCTCCGTCGCGTACAGTTTGCACATGGAAAGCTCTTGGGTCGCGTCCCGCTGCTTGGAGTCGACCAGCCACGACGTGTGATACACCATGTTCCTGGCGGCATATAGCTCGGTCGCGCTGTCGGCCAGCAGCCACTGCACGCCTTGGTTCGCGCCGATCGCCTGGCCAAAGGCGCGGCGCGTGCCAGCGTACTCCACCCCCAACCCCAGCAAGTAGTCGGCCACGCCGACGCAGTTGGCGGCGATCTGCAGGCGGCCGATGCCCAAGAATTGCATCGCCGTGAGGAACGCCATGCCCTCCTCACCCACCAAGTTCTCCGGCGGGACCTCGGCGTCTTCAAACACCATCTCGGTCTGGCCTTCGTGTCCGGCCATCGCGCGGTGGGCGCGCCCCACTTGATACATGCCAGGGGTGACGATGAACGCGCTGATGCCGCCCTTGGCGCCCTTACCCGGATCGCTGGTGGCGAACACCACGCCCCAGTCCGCCTGCTTGCCGTTGGTGATGAAGTGCTTGGTGCCGTTCAGGATCCACTTGCCGTTGCGCTTTTCCGCGCGGGTTTGGATGTTCTGCGCGTCCGAGCCCGCCCCGGGTTCGCTGAGCATGAAGCAAGCGCTGGTCTCGCCTGCGATCAGCGGGCTGAGGTATCGCTCGCGCTGGGGGGCGTTGAACATCAGGTGCATCGGCGACGGCCCCTCGGGGCCGGCGATGGCGTAGCTCGCCAAGAAGCTGCCGGTCTTGCCGCAGGCCTCACGCAAAATGGACGAGTCGAGGTTTGAGAAGCCACCGCCGCCGACCTCCTCGGGCATGTGATGTGCGTAGAAGCCAAGCTCCGCTGATTTCTTGCGGATCTCAGCCACGATGGAGCTCGGGATCCCCGCGTCGGGATCCAGCTGCTCTTTCTTCTCGAGCGGGATCACCTCGCGCGTCACCCACTGATTGAATGCGTCGCGGACCGCGCGTGTGTCTTCGCTGAGTGTAAAATCCATAGCGCCCTCAATACCCGAGGCTGCGCCGCATCGCAGCCAGAACTTGAGCGCGGCGCGCGCGCATGGAACAACGTGGCGTGCCCCAGCCGGTCGCGATCGCGTTGCCCCCCGCCGACGAGTCGGAGCTGCTCAGCCGCGCACAAGCGCTGGCGGGGCAGACGTTGGGCGCGTTGGCTACGCGCGTGGGTCGCAGCGCGCCGCCTGACTTGCGGCGCAACAAGGGCTGGGTCGGCCAACTCATGGAGCTGCTGCTCGGAGCCAGCGCCGGCTCTGAAGCGCGCCCAGATTTTCCGGGGTTGGGGGTGGAGCTGAAAACCCTGCCCGTCGACGCGCGGGGCGTGCCGTGCGAGTCGACGTTCGTGACCAGCATTCCCTTGTTGGAAATCGGCGACGTCGAGTTCGAGGCCTCGCGGGTGGTGCGCAAGCTGTCGCGGGTGCTGTGGATCCCGGTGGAGGGCAGCCGGGGTATCCCGGTCGCTGAGCGCCACGTGGGCAGCCCGCTTTTGTGGAGCCCGTCAGCGGAGCAGTTGGGCGCGCTGCGCGCTGACTGGGAGAGCCTGTGCTTGCTCATCGCCCAGGGCGAGGTCGAGCAGATCACCGGCCACCTCGGGCAATTTTTGCAGGTCCGGCCCAAGGCGCGCGACGGGCGCGTGCGGCGCGTCGCTCACGACAGCGACGGCGCGCGGCTGCTCGCCAACCCCAAAGGCTTCTATTTGCGCAGCCGCTTCACCGCTCAGATCTTGCGCGAGCACTACCACTTACCGCAGCGCGGCGCGTGAGCGCAGGGCGCAGGGCAGGCGCTGTTTGCGGGCGCGCGCGTCCCCGCCCGTGAAATTTGCTAGCATGGCCCGCGAGGCGCTTGGCGAACATCGGATACATACAGGTCGTTAGGCACTGCAATCACTTCTGTGGGTTTTGCTCCAACCCCACCACGCCGTACACCCACACCTTCGAGAGCATGCAGGTGCTGGTCGACGATTTCGTGACCCGCGGCTACTTCGGCGTGATCTTGACCGGCGGCGAGCCGACGCTCCACCCTGAGCTACCAAAGATCTGCGCCTACGCGCGCGATCAGGGCTTGCACGTGCGCATGATCACCAACGGCTCGCGCCTCGCGGATCCAGAGTTCGCGCGCCAGATGGGCGAAGCCGGCCTGCAGCTGGCGCACGTGTCGGTGTACAGCGTGCGGCCAGAGGTCGAGGCCGCCCTGCGTGGCATGGCTGGCTCGCTGCCTACAGCATTTAATGCCGTGCGGAATGCACACGACAACGGCATCGAGGTCAACATCAACTGCGTCATCAACAAGCTGAACGCAGACCACCTGCACGAGAACATCGAGTACTGGATCGAGCACCACCCCTATATTCGGCACTTCGTCTGGAACAACCTGGACCCGTCGATGGGGCGCGCCGAGGTGAACCAAGCTCAGTTCACGCCGCGGCTCCGCGACTTTGAGGTGAGCCTGCAGCGCGCGCTGATCCTGCTCTACCGCAGCGGTCGCACATTCCGCGTAGAAAAAGTGCCGCTGTGCTACATGACCGATTTTGCCTGGGCGAGCACTGAGACGCGCAAGATCGTCAAGGGCGAGGAGCGCATCGTCCACTTCCTAGACCAGAAGCAGACGGTGCGGCAGACCGACTGGGAGCACATCTACGCCGAGGGCTGCGCGCACTGCAGCTTGCGCACGATCTGCGGCGGGTTGTTCGACCGCGGAAACGGCTACGACCCGGCAGAGCTAGCGCCGGTGTTCGTCGATCGCGACGCCATCGTGCTCAAGATCTTGCAAGACGAGGGTGATCCCAGCTTTAAGTTCGAGTCGCTCGAGGCCTGGCAGCAGGACTTCGACGCCCGCTGCCAGGAGACCCTCGCCGGCAAGCTCCAGCGGCGCCCGGCAGCCGACCAACCCGACGAGAGCTTCAAGTTGCCCGGCGCGCCTCAGGTCGGGATGGTGACCGAGCAGGGGCAGCGCCTGTACCAGGCCAAGCGCAAGACCGAGGCTAAGAAGGCAGAGCGCTACGGCGTAGCCCTAGAGCACGCTCAGCGTGAGCCCGAAGGCAGCGCTGGCAAGCCCTGAGTCTTGCCCCGGATCCACTCCGCGACGCGCGCGCTCAATTCGTCCAGGGGCAGCGGCCCGGCGCCCAGCAGCTGATCGTGAAACTCGGCCAGCTTGAAGCGCTCGCCCAGCGCCTGCTCGGCTTGTTTCCGTAGAGCAAGAAACCTGAGCTGCCCGACCTTATAGGCCAGCGCCTGGCCGGGCCAGCCGATGTAGCGATCTACCTCGTTCTCGATGTTGGCGCGCGTCAACATGGTGTTCTCAAACATGAACTGCTCAGCCTGCTTGCGCGTCCAGCCGCGGGAGTGCAGCCCAGTGTCCACCACCAGGCGGCTGGCGCGCCAGGTGTCAAAGCTGAGCATGCCCAGGCGGCTCAGGTCGCTCGAGTACAGGCCGACCTCGTCTGCCAAGCGCTCCACGTAGAGCCCCCAGCCTTCGACGTAGGCGGTGTTGTAGGCGTGCTTGCGAAACGCGGGCAGCTCGGGCAGCTCTTGGGCGATGGCGATCTGCAAGTGATGCCCCGGCAGCGACTCGTGGAACGCCAGCACCTCTGCCTCGTAGCGAGGTCGGGTGCGCGGGTTGAGCAGGTTCACGAAGTACTCGCCAGGCTTGCCGCCGCCTGGCTCAGGCGGGCGGTAGTAGGCGATGGGTGAGAACGCGGCTTCGTAGTCAGGGATCCCGCGCACCACGCAGGTGGCCTTGGGCAGGCGCTGAAACAGCTGGGGCAGCGCCGCCCGCGCGCGGCTGAGCGCGCTGGTCGCCGCCTGCTTGATCTCGGCTTGATCGCTGAAATACAGCGACCGATCTTCACGCAGCTTTTCCTGGATGAACGCCAAATCAACGACCTCGGCTCCCGCTCCGGACGCAGCTCCCGCTCCGGACGCAGCTCCCGCTCCCGCTCCAGCTCCAGCTCCAGCGAACAGCCGGGTGCCCAGCTTGATAATTTCCTCGTGGATTTGCCTGAGCTGACCTAACCCGAGCTGGTGCAGGGAGTCGGCGCTCTGGTCGAGGGTGGTGTGGCGTTTGATCGCCGCCGCGTAGCACGCCGGGCCCACCGAGAGCGCCCCCAAGCCCTCGTGCTCTGCGTCCCGAGCGTGGGGCATCAGGTCCTCTTCAAGCAGCTTGAGATACCGCGCGTAGGCGGGTCGGATGCGCTCGCACACCTCACTCAACAGCTCACGCTGCAGCGCCTCGCGCTCGGCCGCTGGCCAGCTGTGCGGCAGCGCGAGGGCGGCCTTGTACAGCGCCCACTCGGCGTCTGGCTTAGCTAACTCCGTGCGGTATTGACGGATCACCCGCTCCAGGGTCGCGCGGCTGGCGACCAGCCCTTGCTTTGCACCGAGTTGCTTGTGCTGGATCTCGCGGTCGACGACCGCCGGCACCGCGCGGTAGCGGGCGAGCAATGCCTGGGCCCCTGACAGCGACGTGAGCTGCGTGACCTCCGGGATGCGGTTCAGCTCGACCAGCGGGTTGTCGCGGGCGTCGAGGGCCCACAGCTCAGATTTGCAGGCAAATGACCCGAGCCTGGTCTGCTGCCGCGCGATAAACAGCCGCTTGGTCAGCTGCTCTTGGGGCCTCAGCTCAGCGTCAGGGATCGCCTCGGCCAGGGCCAGGTAGCGCCGTTGATTTTGTTGCCATGCGGCAATATCTGAGCGTGAGCGGTCGGGGAGTTGGTCGTCTAGGGCGTGGATCCCTAGCTCGCTGGCCCACAGCGGGTCGTGCTTGAGTGAGCCAGCCCACTCCTGCTTGAGTAAATCGCACAGCGCCTGGTGCCTAACACCAGCGTGGGCGTCTGCTGGTAACCACGGCGGATCTGCGTTGTCCCGTGGCTGGAGCAGCTCATACGAGGTCGCTCGTGGCGGCAGCGTAGACGTCGTGGAGCTACAGCCGCTGAGCAAACAGCCGAGCAGCAGCGGCGCCCAGCGTCCGCGCGGGCCGTGTGTGGGCCGGCCATGCAAGCGGGGGTGGAGGGGGCGGCGCAACATGAGCGTAAGGTCCCTAAGCTAACCCCAGCCCCCACGCGTTGCCTAGCCGGGTTGAGCGCGCCGGTGGTTGCGAAGGCCCTCGCCCCGCACTATCCAGGGGGCTCGCGCACTCGTGCGCAGGAAGGATCCCTTGGAGAGCTTCGACTACATAGTGATCGGCGGCGGCAGCGGCGGGCTCGCCTCGGCGCGGCGCGCCGCCAAGCACGGCGCCCGGGTCGCGCTGGTTGAGAGCGGTCGCCTGGGCGGGACCTGCGTGAACGTGGGCTGTGTACCCAAGAAGGTGATGTGGAACGCGGCCAGCATCGCCGAGGCCCTGCACGACGCGCGAGACTACGGCTTCGGCCTCGGCGCGTCGTCGGCGTTCGATTGGCAGGGCCTGAAGCTCAAGCGGGACGCCTACGTCAAGCGCCTCAACGATATTTACGCGCGGAATTTAGTCGCGGACTCGGTTACCTCCGTCAAGGGCTGGGGTAAGCTGGCTTCGCCGCGCGAGGTGGTGGTGGACACCGCGCAGGGCGAGCGGCGGCTGACCGCGCCGCATATCCTGATCGCGACCGGCGGCCAGCCCCGGTTCCCCGCGATCAGCGGCGCCGAGCTCGGCATCAGCAGCGACGGCTTCTTCGATCTGGAGCAGCTGCCTGAGCACGTGGCCGTGGTTGGCTCGGGCTACATCGCCGTGGAGTTCGCCGGCATCTTTCGCGCGCTGGGCTCTGAGGTCACGCTGCTCATTCGCCGTGAGCGCCTGCTCGGTGGCTTCGACTGCGCGCTGCGCGACACCCTGATGGAAGAAATGCTCAGCTCGGGCATCAACGTCGAGACTGGGGTTCAAGTCGAGCGCGTCACGAGCGCCGCCGGCAAGCTGAGCGTAGTCGGTACCGCGGGGCAAACGCTCTCCGGGTTCGATCAGCTGATCTGGGCGATCGGGCGCGATCCCAACACGCGCGGCATCGGGCTAGAGCAGGCCGGCGTGCAGGTCCAAGAGGACGGGGTGGTGCCCGTGGATGATTTTCAGAACACCACCCTGCCCGGGGTGTACGCCGTGGGTGACGTGATCGGCAAGTGGGAGCTCACGCCCGTGGCCATCGCCGCCGGCCGCCGCCTCGCAGATCGTTTGTTTGGCGGGGAGCCTGAGGCGCGCCTGGAGTACGAGAGCATCGCGACGGTGGTGTTCTCCCACCCCCCCATCGCGACCGTGGGCATGACCGAGGAGCGGGCTCGCGAGCTCTACGGACAAAGCGGCGTCACCTGCTACACCACGCGCTTCACCAACATGTATCACGCAGTTACCGAGCGGAAATCAGCGACGGTGATGAAGCTGGTGACGGTGGGCGCCAAAGAGACGGTGGCGGGCGTCCACGTCATCGGGCTAGGCGCCGACGAGATGATCCAAGGCTTCGCCGTGGCGCTGCGCATGGGGGCGACCAAGGCGGATTTCGATCGCACCGTCGCCGTACACCCGACCGCGGCCGAAGAGCTGGTGACCCTGCGCTGACCCGCCCGGCGCTGATCCGCTGGCTCCCTGGCGGGGTGGCGTGGTTTCGCGATTAGGCCGGCGGCGCGCTGGGTTGATCTGCGAGTTGACGGCGCTCGCCCGGTGAAAGACCCTGCGCGCCTCAACCAAACCGGGGTACCTGATATGGCTCAGCGCGTTCAATCTACAGTGTCATTCACGCGGCGAGGGCGGCTCGCGCTGTTCGGGCCCGCGCTGCTCGGGCTGCTCAGCCTGGGCTTGGTCGGCGTCGCCTGCGGCGGACCTCAAGCGCCGCAGCAAGGCGGCCTGGCCGGGGACACAGCCATCGGCAAGAACCGCTGCGCTGACGCGGCGACCAACCAGCTGCGGCCGTTTATCGTGGAGTGGGACGCGACGGATCTGGCGAGCTTCGAATCCAAGGCGTCACGCGACATCATCTTCGTCAAATACGAAGGCTGCGACCTCACGGTGCTGGAGGGCTGCAGCGACGCAGGCATCCCTGGAAAGTACGGCCGCTACCAGCCGCCGGTGTTCACCAGCGGCACGCTGGAGGGGTTCGACATCAAGACCGAAGACGAGCTGTACGCCAAGCTGCCCCTCGGCGTGGCCTCGTTTGGCGGGCGGCTCAGCATGGGTGAGAGCCTGAAGCTCAGCTACTACGTGACCGGCACGGCTGCCGCCTCGCGTGAGAGCATTACCCAGGCGGAAATTGCTAAGAACCCGAAGTGCGCGCAGGCCACGCACTTTGTCTCGAGCTACAACCTGGGCGCGTTCGAGCTCGACAGCCAGAAGGCCAGCGCCGCAGAGGCGGAGGTCGGCGTCGGTGATATCGGCGGCGGCGCTGCCCACAAGCGCGACGAAAAAAACCTGAAGCGCGGCGGCGAGCTAGCCGACTGCAAGACCCAGTCTCAGCGCGCCTGCCGGGTGCCGATCCGCGTCGTGCTGCAGCCGCTGGGCGCCGGCGCTGAGGCGTCGGATGTGGCGGGCAGCGCCACCCCTCCACCCCCGCCTGCTTATGAGCAGACGCCCGCTGCCCAAGCCATGGCGCTGCGCGAGAGCGCGAAGCAGAAGCGCGACAACGGCGACGGTTCGGGTTGCCTCGCGGATTTAGACCGCGCTTACGCGATGGACTCGCAGCGCACGAACGAGACGCTGTACACGCGGGCGCTGTGCGAGATGCAGGCTGGTCAGTGTGAGGCGGGCAAGAAGAAGTACCGCGAGTACTTAGCTACAGTCGTGGATAAGGAGCGCAAGCTCACCGACAAGGTGCTCGACGAACGCACCGCAGCCGCCGCGAACACCTACTGCACCACCGCATCAGGCGGCGACATCAGCGAGCGCATCACCCGAGCCACGGCCGCCATCACCCAGGCCAGCGCGCGTGGAGACACCGCGCGCTGTGAGGAGGAGGCCACGGCCATGGCCAAGTTGATCCCGACGCTCCCGATGCCCAAGCACCTACCACCCCGCGCCAGCGCCAACACCGCGCTGATGTTCGCGGCGAACTGCCTGTCTGCAGCGGGCAAGTGCGATGGCGCGCGCAGCTGGTACGAGCGCTACTACGAGGCGCAGTTCAAGGGCACCATGAGCGACGGCGAGTATAAAGAGCTGCTCAAGAGCGCGGTCGATGTGTTCGACAAGCGCTGTACGCGATAGCGCGTTGGGCTCGGGTCTTGGGCCAGTCTTGGGCCAGTCTTGGGCCAGTCTTGGGCTAGGCGCCCCACGGCGCTTGAGTACTTGAGCGCTGTTGCCGCGTTGTTGTGGCCTGCGCGCGGGATTGTCTTGGTCCTCGAATAGAACACGTTCTACTCTGAGGCTGGGCAGACTGCCCGTGGAGGATGGCCGATGAAGACCCAGCTTTGCGAAGCGCTTGGCGTTGAAGTCCCGATCTTTGCGTTCACCCGCAGCCCTCAGGTGGTGATCGAGGTGAGCCGCGCGGGCGGCCTGGGGGTGCTGGGCGCCATCGGCTACACCCCCGACGAGTTCGCGGCTCAGCTCGATTTCGTCCACAAGCAGCTGGGTAGTCTGCCGTTTGGCGTCGACGTGGTGATGCCCGCGGGCTTCGTGGGTGCAGGCGCTGGCGGCATGGCCAGCGCGGGGGACTACCAGCAGATGCTGCCCGCGGCGCATCGAGACTTTTTGAACCAGCTGCTCGCCGAGCACGGGGTGCCGCCGCTTCCCGACGGATCGACGACGGCAGACGCCATGCAGGGCTGGACGGATCAGATCAGTCGGCGGCAGGTGGACCTCGCCCTCGAGTACCCGATCAAGCTCATCGCCAACGCGCTGGGGCCGCCGCCGAAGCAGGTGATCGACCAAGCCCACGCGCGCGGGGTCAAGGTCGCGGCGCTCGCCGGCGCCGTCAAACACGCCAAGAAGCAGGTGGCGGCGGGGGTCGACATCATCATCGCGCAAGGCACCGAGGCGGGCGGACACACCGGCGAGATTTCAAGCTTTATCTTGACGCCCGCGGTGGTGGAGGCGGTCGCGCCGACGCCGGTGCTGCTAGCTGGGGGCGTTGGCTGCGGCGAGCAGGTGGCCGCCGCGCTGGCGCTGGGCGCCCAAGGCGCGTGGCTCGGCTCGCTGTGGCTCACCACCGAAGAGGCGCTGGAGCCCGATCCGATCAAGCAGCGGCTGCTCGCCGCCGACTACGCCGACACCCTGCGCTCCAAGGCGGTGAGCGGTAAGCCCGCGCGGCAGCTAAAGACCGCGTGGACCGACGCTTGGGAGGATCCCCAAAACCCCAAGCCCTTGCCGATGCCGCTGCAGTTCATGCTCATCGCGGAAGCACAGTCGCGGATCCATCGTCACCTGGCGGCGTCGGGCGACACCACGCTGCTGATGCAGCCCGTCGGGCAGATCGTCGGCCGCATGAACCAGGTGCGCCCGGTGGCGCTCGTGATGCAGGAGTTGATCGCCGGGATGCGCGCGGCCCGCGAGCGCTTGCTGCGCCTCGGTTAGGCGCGACGCGGCGCGCGGGGTGTCCGTGTCGTGGGCGATTATGCACTGATGCATAACCGTGTGCGGCGCGCGACCACGCCCTGTCGAGATCCCGGAGGATTATGCGCTGATGCATAACCCTGTGCGGGCTCACTGCTTTGAGCTGCGCTCGACTTCAGCCACCAGATCGGCGGCGACGTCGCGATCGATGTCGAGGGCCTCAGCGGTGTCCATGATCAGCTCGCGCTCGCTGGTGCGGATGATGCCGTCGGCGGCGGTGACCTGGATGGCCAAGCTGAGGGCGACGCGGCGCGCGTTTGGGTCGGGCAAGCGGGCTTTCACGCTCTGCAGCCTGGCTTCACGGCCCTCGGCCTCCAGGCTCTCTTGCACCTTGGCGAAGAACACGTCGAACTTGGCTGTGCCAAAGCGGCCGTCGGTCAGCGACTCGACGCTCTTCTGAAAATGCTGCTTCTCGTCGTCGCTGAACTCGCCGTCGGAGAACGCAGCCAAGAACATCATCTCCGTCAGCGCTTCGAGCTTGGGGTCATCGAAGTCGCGCACGAAAGCCGGATCAGTGGTCGCCATGGCGCGCGAGTATAGCGGCGCCGGGGGGTCAACCAACCGCTTTCTGGCCAGAGGCCCGAGGCGCGGCTCGATGCCGCTGAAACTAAGTCATTCTGGGCTGGGCGCGGCCGCTGGGGGCGGTGGGGCGACGCGGGCCTGGGCGCCAGTCAGCGCGCTGATCAACTCGGTCGCGTAGCTGCCAGAGGGCAAGCTGAAGCTCAGCCGCGCGGCGTCAGCGTCGGCCTCGAGCTGCAGATCCTGCGGAAACACCAGGAGATCGCGGCGCGTGCCTGGCGCGAGCTTGGCGAACGCGCGCGGCGTGTCGTCGAGGCCAAGCTCGGTGATCACGCGGCGCTCTAGCTCAAGGGCGGCGTCGCTGGCCGCGAGCATCTTGGGACCCGCCATCGGGCCTGTGGGGTGCACATCGCGAGCGCTCCAGCGTGGATCGTTGACGTCGTCGATGCGGAAGTGTTTGCCAGTGCCTTCGAGGCGCACCACCTCGCCGAGCAGCGGCGCCTCGAAGCCCAGCTCACGGCGCCGGCTGAGGTAGCGGTTGAAGGCCTCGGACTGCAGCACGCTGGCGTAGAGCCGTGGTTGAAAGCCACGCCCCTTGGCGCCGCGCTTGATCCAGAACTGAGCGCGGCCGAGGTTCTGGCCGAAGGCGCCGAAGCGCTGCAGCCCAAAATAGTTGTAGAAGCCGTGCTGGCTGAGCGCGGCCTGGAGCGCTGGCCAGCGCTGCTGCCAGTCAGCGTGGCAGCCGACCAGCCGCACCTTGAAGCGGTTGCCCAGCAGGTGCCCGGTGCGCAGCTTGTTGGTGTGCTTCGTTACCGTAAGGATCTTTACTTCTGCTGGCAGCTGCCAGCTGCTCGGCTCCGTTGCTTGGACGGGGACGCTGATCCATTGCCGCGTGATCGCGTGGCGATCTTTCAAGCCCGCGCTGCCGATCTCCTGATCTGGAACGCCAGCCGCCGCCGCTAGGCGCAGCACGACGTCCCGCGTGTTCATGCCGCGCTTCTCGACCCACAGGTACCAGTGAGCCCCGGCTCCAGATGGCTCGTACAGCGGCAGCTCGTCTACCTCAAAGTCCTCAGCTGCTTCGCCCAGGGCGCCGCCGAGCTTGGGGAGCTCAGGCTGCCAGGCTGCTGGGACGTGTGGCTCAGGGCCGGAGCGCGGAGCGCGGGCTTCCGGCTGGAGATCTTCAGGCCGGGCGTCGTCCGGCCGGGTGTCGTCGGTCATGCACGCTTATCGCCTGCTCCCGACGCCCAGCGCTAGCGACGCCGACAAGCCGCTCGCTTGCTGGCCCGATCCACGGGGTCCTGGGGGTGAACCCAGGACGTGAGGCCTGTGAGCGTTTACCTTGTTAATCCATCTGTTAACGCTGAGCTGGGACGTTCGAGCCGAATTTGCCTGGGCTGATTGACCTGGCGAGCAGTTGCGACCAAACTACGCACCGCGTCGAAGTGTAAAGCTGTAAACGCCTTCGCCGTAGCCCCAGAAATCACCGTTTGCTCCCGCGCCCGCGGGTGAGAACGGTTGGTGGCCCTGCAGCACATCAACAAGGAAGCGGAGCGATGAACCAGATCACCCCCCAGGCGTCTTCAACCCGGGCCAGCGACTTACTCGGTTCGCGGCGCATCGATCACGTGGTGGTGCTCGGCGCGAACGGCACCATGGGCTTCGGCAGCGGAGCGCTGTTCACCCAGGCGGTCGGCAAGGTCACCTTCCTGGCTCGCACGAAGCAGAAGGCCGAGCAGGGCTTAGCGGCCGCCATCCGTCAGGTGCGCTCGCCGACCGTCGCAGATTTCGTGGAGTGCGGCAGCTACGACGACGATCTAGAGCGCGCGGTGGCCAGCGCAGATCTGATCTTTGAGGCGGTGACCGAGCAGCTCGAGCTCAAGCAGCACTTCTTTGAGCGCATCGACAAGGCGCGCCGCGCGGATTCAATCGTGGGCACCGTCACCTCAGGCTTGTCGATCAACAAGCTGGCCGAGGGCCGCAGCCCGAGCTTCAAGGCTCACTTCATGGGCATCCACTTCTTCAACCCGCCGAACGTGATCGTCGGCACCGAGCTGGTGCCAGGCGCGGACACCGACGAGCAGCTGCTCAATTTCGTCGAGCTCTACTGCGAGAAGCAGCTCGGCCGCACGGTGATCCGCACGGCAGATGCCCCCGGCTTCGCCGGCAACCGCGTGGGCTTCAAGGTGCTCAACGAGGTGGCGCAGCTCGCGCTAGAGCACGGGCCGGTGCTGATGGACCAGCTGGTGGGGCCCTACACTGGCCGCGCCTTGTCGCCGCTCTCGACCATCGATCTGGTCGGCTGGGATATCCACCGGGCAATCGTCGACAACATCTACAAACTCACGTCCGACGAGGCGCACGCCACGCTGCAGCTGCCCGCGTACATGGAGCAACTGATCGCGAGCGGCACCCTGGGCAACAAGAGCGGCGCCGGCTTCTTTCGGCGCAACAAGGACCGCTCCAAGGACGCGCTGAACCCCAAGACCGGCGAGTACACGCCCGCCAGCGAGGTGAAGCTGCCAGATCTAGGCTTCATTCAGGAGATCTCCCTGCTGCACCGCATGGGCCGCTACGCAGAGGCCATGGCGGCGTTCGTGAGCGCGCCGGGTGACGAAGCCGCGCTCGCGCGCAAGGTGATCGCCGGCTACATCAGCTATGGCTTTCACCGCGTAGGTGAGTGCACCGAGACCATCTCAGGCATCGACCTGATCATGGGGACCGGCTTCAACTGGGCGCCGCCCAGCGTGCTGGTCGACACCATCGGCGTCGCCCAGTGCGTCGACATGCTCAAAGCAGCGAGCGTGCCGGTGCCTGCTCAGCTCGCCAACGCTGCCCCAGGGCAACAGTTCTTTAACCACCCCAGCCTCAACATCGGGCGCTTCTTCGTCGCGCGCTGAGCCGCACCCCTGAATAGGCCACGCTCTTTAAGGAGAGAATCGCAATGTCACAAGACGTGTATATCCTCGGCGGCTACCAGACGGACTTTGCTCGCAACTGGAGCAAAGAGAACAAGCACTTTGTCGCGCTGATGCGCGAGGCGGTGCTGGGCGGGCTGGACGCCACCCAGGTCGTCCCTGAAGACATCCAGACGGGCCACGTCGGCAACTTCGCGGCGGAGCTCTACTGCAAGCAAGGCCACCTCGGTGCTTTCTTCGTGGAAACGCACCCAGCCTTCAGCGGCCTGCCCACGGGCCGTCATGAGGCCGCGTGCGCGTCGGGGAGCATCGCGCTGCTAGCCGCGAGCGCTGAGATCGAGGCGGGGCGCTATGACCTGACGGCGGTGGTCGGCGTAGAGCAGATGAAGACGGTGGACGCCAGCGTCGGCGGCGACTACCTGGGCACCGCGGCCTGGTACGAGCTCGAGGCCGCGGGGGTGCAGTTCCCGTTCCCGAAGTTGTTCGGCAAATTGGGCGACGAGTATGACAAGCGCTATGGCCTCAAGGACGAACACCTGGCGGCCATCAGCGCCATCAACTACGCGAACGCCAAGCTGAACCCGAACGCCCAGACCCGCACCTGGTACATGAACCACGGGCACGCCATGTGCCGCACGGATGATAACCCGGCGGTGGGTGGGAGGATCCGCATCTCCGACTGCTCGCAGGTGACTGACGGCGCAGCGGTGACCTTCTTGGCCTCAAAGAGCTACGCCGAGAAGTACGCCAAGCAGCGCGGCGTCGCGCTCCAGAGCATCCCGCGCATCTTGGGCTGGGGTCACCACACGGCGCGCTTGTTGTTCGCGGACAAGGTGGCTGAGAGCCGCGACGCAGAGTACGTGCTGCCGCACGTTCGCGCGACGATCACCGACGCGTTCAGGCGCGCCGGCATCGCCGACGTCAGCGGCGTGGATGGCATCGAGACCCACGACTGCTTCACCACCAGCGAGTACATGGCCATCGATCATTTCGGCCTCACCAAGCCTGGCGAGAGCTGGAAGGCCGTAGAAGAGGGCGTGATCGCCATCGGCGGCGCTTGTCCCATCAACCCGAGCGGCGGCTTGATCGGCGGTGGCCACCCAGTGGGGGCGACCGGCGTGCGGCAGCTGCTCGACGCCTACAAGCAAGTGACCGGCACAGCGGGCGACTATCAAGTCGAGGGCGCGCGCAACTTCGCCACCCTGAACATCGGCGGCAGCGGCACCACCAGCGTAAGCTTCGTGGTTGGGTGTTGAGCGCCGGCCAGGGTCAGCGCTAGGCGGGGCGACCACCACGCCGAGGCGTTCGTCGCCCTGACTCACCCCGGCGCTGACCCGCAAGTTCGCGGTCAGCGCTACGCGACCCATCAGCGATGCCGGGAGGATCTTTGGGCCGGCCTGCGTTCGGGTCTCGCCCGCAATGGCAGGGCGTAAACTACGAGATCAGCGGGGTGCTAGGCGAGCCGCGCGGCAACGCCACGAGGCGCGTCCAGCGCGGATGCAGTGGGGTCCCACGTGGGCGACAAACGGTTTGCCTGCGGCGAGCTGTTCTCGCCAAAAATCTAGAGCACCGACCAGTGAGCGATCGGTGCGCTTTAGCGGGGCTCGGGGCCACTCACCCAATAGGGGCTCAGATCGCTCAGATCCCCTCTATTCGTCGTGGCAAACTGATCGGTGCTCTAGGGCGTGCTGGGCGGCGATGCGTGCAACGCACGCGAGGCGCGTCGAGCCCTGGATGCAGTGGGGTCCTACGTGGGCGACGACAATTGCATCTCCGCACGGGAGCATAGAACCGATCGTGGACACCCGAGCTTCGATCTCCCACGTGGGCGTGGGCGAGCCGAGCTGGGCGATTGACAAGTGACATCGGAT
>CAZKDY010000044.1:11696-53749 GCA_964551615.1 uncultured Polyangiaceae bacterium | reverse complement strand
TGCGACTGAGCGGGTTAAGCCGTACGTCGCACAGCACGCTGGTGCCCGGCTTGAGAAGGCGGTTCAGGTAGCTCTCCAGGCTATGGCCTTCGTGGCCGAGGGTCTGCAGGGCCGCCTCGTGGGACGGGGCATTCACGCCGCGCGCGGCGTGCTCCAAAGCACCTGACTCACAGCATCCCGATTCGATGTTTTCCCTGTGGCTTATCCGGTCGCGCCGATGCAGGACCGCCCGCTGCCGCGATCATGGACATAGCGCGAGGGGAACACAGACGGAGGTGCTGCCCGCTGAGCGGCAGCAACCTCCCTCGCATTCGCTGTTGGTAGTACACACGGCGGCACACAGACCGGTGTTGTTGCTCCGGAGGTCGACGCAACGCGTCCCACTGCAGCAGTCGTCGTGGGTCTCGCACCCCAAGCCGGGTGCGCCGCACACCCTGCCGCAGGCCGCCAGGTCGGCGCAAATACTGTTCTTGCAGCAACCACTTTCGCAGTCGTCCCCCGTCGTGCAGGACGGGCGACACACCGTTCCATAGCCCGTGTACACGCAGGAGCCGCCCGGCAAGTCACCCTGGCAACACTCAGCTTGTGCCGCGCACGGGACTTCTGCGTTGGAGCAAACGTTGAGCGCAGGCGGGCCGTCTGCCGTCAGATAGCAACCAGGTTGCGTTCCGCATAGTACTCCGTCCAACGACTGGCAAATGTCGGGAATGCCAGAACAAGTCGTCGTCAAGTCACAACCCTCCGCTCGGGCGCACTCGACGTCGCTGAGCACGTTGCAACTGCGGGCAGTTCCCGAACACACCGGTGAGGCGCCGCCATTACCGCCGACGCCTCCCGTGGGCGATCCACCAAACCCTGCGGTCCCGCCGGATGCTCCGCTTGCTGCGGCCCCCGCGGCCCCCCCGGCACCACCCGCATCCCCGTCAGAGCTTGAACACCCGGCGAGACACATGACCAAAGATACGATCGCGGCAGAGACACACTTTATGCCGCGTCCGCGGGGAGGGTTCGTCATCCCCGGATGCTGCGTGCGGCACCGCGGGGTCTCAATAGAAATCTACCGTGCGGACGCGTTCAGCTTCCACTTGTCTCCTCGCTCCAGTCATCGCCACCCTCGCCTATCGGACCTTGTGGTGGAAGATCAGGTTAGAGCTTTACAAGGCTCCAGCTATAGTTTCTGTAGGAACACGTCAGTCGCGGCTCGAGGAATGGCTAGTCAGTCTCACCTCCGCACGTGCGTCGTGCCAGCGCGCACAACGCAGCGTCAAGTCATCCGCGCGGCAGCCTATCGCGCTCCGCGACGCTGTGATCCATCGGCCCAATGCGTGAAGGCCTGCCGGTTCCGCCCAGCAAAGGTCCATGCCTAGGAGCGAGCGGCTGCTCGTGTAGCTGCCGCGCGAAACCCAAGCACAGCGCCAACCTAGCGGCGAGCGTGTGCTCCACCTAGCCCGCCCAATACCCTGACTCCAACGTCAGTCTTTCGCGAGCCGGACAATGGCGCTACCCTGTAGCGCGCGCCGCCTGCTTCGGCGCTGAGGGAGGCACTGTGCGGACATCCATCAATCGGCCTAACCTGGCTTGGCTCAGCATCTCGATCTTCAGCGGCGCGCTGGCCCTGACCGGCTGCGGCGATGACAGCAGCGGCGGTGGCGCGGGCGGAGCCGCGGGCAACAGTGGCTCCGGCGCGAGCGGTGGCTCAGGCGCATCCGGAGGCTCGGGGGCGTCTGGCGGCTCAGGCGCATCCGGAGGCTCGGGCGCGAGCGGTGGCTCGGCGGCATCCGGAGGCTCCGGCGCATCCGGAGGCTCGGGGGCGTCTGGCGGCTCAGGCGCGGCCGGAGGCAGCGCTGGCGCGGCCGGCGGCGGCGGCGCTGTCGCTCACCCGTCCCTGGGTGGCTGCCGGATGTTCCCCGCGGATAACCCATGGAACACAGACATCTCCGGCTACGCGCTGCACCCAGACAGCGCGACCTTCATCAACTCGATCGGCGCCAATGGGCGCCTACACGCCGACTTCGGGACCGAGTGGGAGGGCGCACCCATCGGCATCCCGTATGTGGTCGTGCCGCAGAACCAACCGATGGTACCCATCAGCTTTGGCGTGGCCGACGAGAGCGACCCAGGCCCCTACCCCGTGCCGGCAGACGCCCCCATCGAGGGAGGCCCAGGCTCAGGCGGCGACCGCCACGTGCTGGTCCTGCAACAAGGCGCGTGCAAGCTGTTCGAGCTGTACTCGGCCTTTCCTCAGGGCAGCGGTACCAGCTGGGACGCGTCCAGCGGCGCGGTGTTCGATCTGTCCAGCAATGCGCTGCGGCCCGATCACTGGACGTCGGCAGACGCCGCAGGTCTGCCGATCTTGCCCGGCCTGGTGCGCTACGACGAGGTGGTGGAGCAGGGCGAAATCCTGCACGCCATTCGCTTCACCGTCTCGACGTCACAAAACGGCTACATCGCCCCGGCCACCCACAGCGCAGGCTCGGGCGGCGCCGGCGATCCGCCCATGGGTTTGCGCCTGCGCCTGAAGGCCGACGCCGACTGCAGCGGCCTCTCCACCGAGGTCCAGGTGATCTGCACCGCCATGAAGCGCTTTGGCCTGATCGTCGCCGACAACGGCTCAAACTGGTACGTCAGCGGCGCCCACGACATGCGCTGGAGCGACGAGAACCTGAGCGACATCGCGCAGCTGCGCGGTAATCAGTTCGAGGTGGTCGACACTGGGCCCATCACGCCTTGGTGAGCGGCACCGGCCCGTAGCCCAAAGCACAATCGGCGCGCCATCAGCCCACCAGCCGCTCGCCAGTTCAGCCTAGCGAGCGGCCATGCAGCAGCGGAAGCCCGTCTGCGCGCCGGCGTAGTTCTCGCCGTGGGAGCCCGTCGCCGCACGGCAGCGGTTTCTGCCCTTGAGCCACCAGCCGCCGCGCAGCACCGAGCGCCGACCGCCGCCCCCGCGGCTGGTCCACTCGTCGACGTTGCCGACGATGTTGAACACGCCAAACGGGCTCTCGCACTCAGGCAGCGAGTCCCCAGGCACCCGCTGGTCGTTCAGCTTGCCGCGCTGGGTGAACAAGTCAGCGCGATCGTGGTTACAGGCAGCGCCGTCTCGCTTATACCCGTACGGATACGGTAGCGCCTCGGGCCCTTCGCAGGCGAACTCCCACTCTGGCTCGTAGCACAGGCGCTTGCCGAGCTTGCCGCACATCATCTGCGCCTCGCCCCACGACACGTTGACGATGGGGTGGGTGTAGCTCGGCGGCGTGTACTCGTAGCGGTCGATGCAGTAGCGCATCTCGGTCTTCGCGCCCTTGCACACGCTCGGCTCGAACTCGCCGCATGAGCGGTTGGGCATACCAGGGTCATCGACCCAGTATTTGCAAGACTGGATCGGGACTGAGCAGCGCTCACCTTCGACCAGCGCCATGTCGCTCGGGCACGCGGCGTCGGCGCTGGCGTACGTCGCGCGCGGACCTAGAGGCGGCAGCTTGGCGCCGGGGTGCTCAAACGAGCGGAAGCCAGCGGGGTCGAGGGAGGCCCGAGGCTCGTCGGTCGCGCCGCTCTCGGCTCCCGGAGGATCCACTACAGCGTCAGGCTTGGCGGCGGTGGCGAGCTCAACTGCCGCCGCCGGTGGGGCCACTAACGCCGTCGCCGGTCGCTCAGCTGCCAGCGCCGGCGCTGCCCCGGGCGCCTGGGCGTCGGGCTCAGCCGTGCTCGCCACAGGCTCGTCGCCGGCGCCTTCGATCGGCTCCGAGCAGCAGCGAAAGCCCGTGCTGTAGTCGTGGTAGTCAGCGCCGTGCCGCATGGTCACGTAGCGGCAACCGTCGCCGTTCTCGTGGCTGTCCAGGTAGTAGCCACCCATCAGCAGCGGCCGATCGCCCTGGGTCCACTCGAGCAGGTTGCCCACGAGGTCGTACACGCCGTCAGCGCTCACGCACTGCTCAAAGGCCCCGGTCGGCGCGACGGTGCCGCCCAGTTGGTTGATGCGCGGATCGTTCATCCAGTAAGAGTCGCGCTTGCGCCGCCCAGCGTGGAGCAGCATGGTCGGGCTGCCAGCCTGATCCACGTTGCAGGCGTTCGGCTCCTCAGCACTACCGTAGGGATACGTTCGGAGCGGGCGCCGCGAGTTGCCAGCGCAGGCGTCCAAGAACTCGGCCGTGGAGCACAGCCGCTTGCCCGAGCGATCACACGCCGCCTTGGCCTCGTTCATCGAGATGTAGGCTTGGGGCACCTGCCCTGGGGCCGACACCGCCTCGAGCCGCTCCGCCCCCACCGACCTATACGGCGAGTGCGCCTCGCCCGCCGCGGTCTGCAAGCTGGCCTCCCAGCGATCCATGCAAAACCGCCCCTGGATCAGCGCCATTCCCGTAGGACAAACCTTGCCCGCCACAGCCGCCGCAGCGGCGGGTGCGCCGCCAGTCGCGGCCGCGCCCTCGCCCGGCGCCGCGCGTCCCTCGGCGTGCGAGACGACTTGGGTCGCCGGCAGGCTGTCCGCGGCGGCGCCTGCGGGCTGGCCTGCGAGCGCCTCTTGCTGCGGCGTGGGGTTGGGTGTTGGGGTGGCGGCAACCAGCGGCGCTGGCGCCGCGCCCTGGTCAGCTTGGCCGCCCCGGCTGAGCTTGCTCAGGCGATCACAGCCCGCGAGCAAACCCAGCGCGACGCCCAGGGTCAACCAGTGCCTTGCCGTGTGCTCTACCGCGCGTCGCATCCCCTCCACCCCAAAAAATGCGCGAAAGTGCGCAGCTATCGCCGAACACATAGCGTCCCACAGGGCAGCTGAGCAGGCCAACTCTCAGAGCGTCGCGCCTCGCGGGGTGGTGGCTCGCAGGGTGGCGCCTCGCAGGGTTTGGTGGCTCGCGGGGTGGTGGCTCGCAGGGTGGTGGCTCATAGGCCGCGACCGAAGCAATTGAACGCCAGGTTGAAATCGCCTAGCAGTGCCGCGATGGACGAGAGCAAGCTGCTGCAAAAGCTACGCGATCTTGAGCGCCTGGTCGCTGGCGCGGACTCTAACGGTGAGCGCATGGCCGCCGACCAAGCGCGGGAGCGCATCCTGCAGCGCCTGCGCGCGCTGGAGCAAACAGCGCCGGCCGTCGAGTACAAGTTCACGCTGCCCGACAGGTGGGCGATGCGGCTGTTCTTGGCCCTGGCGCGCCGCTACGACCTCAAGCCGTATCGCTACAGGCGCCAGCGGCGCACCACGGTCATGCTGCGCGTGCCGGCGGCGTTCGTCGACGAGGTGCTACAGCCACATTTCCGCAGCGCGTTGGTCGAGCTCAACCGGCACCTGAACGACGTCGCCGAGCGGGTGATCCGCGAGGCCATCGCCGACGACAGCGGCGAGGCTGAAGAGCGCGACGAGCCGCTGCAGCTGCCCTACACCGACTAATTATTGCCGCGTGGCAGCACAACTGAACATCGCGCACCCAACGCAGCGATCACCCTAGTGCGGCTACGCCGAGCAGGGCGAGATCGTGCGCACGAACAGCAGGCGCCACACGCCGTCGACCTCGCCGAACATTAGGCCGAGGTGGTGCTCGGTGTCGAAGGCGTAGTGGGTGATGCGCGGCTCGAGGTCGTTCGCGTGTTGCGTGAGCTCAGCCACGCGCTCTGGCGTCTCCAGCTCATACTCACCGCTCAGGCGGATGATGTTACGTAGCTCGCCGCTGGAGAGCGTGCCCATGCTGCACGGCTGGTCGGTCAAGTAGCGCTCCTCGTCGCAGCTGTATTTGGGGAAGCCACCGTCAACCGTCACCCATGGCCGCGCGGAGGTGCCGCACGTTAGTTCCGTAGGGATCCGTGCCCAGTCGTCTGTTCGAGGCAACAGCTCGCGGAAGCTGGTGTGGTACGTCGCGCGCTGAAACGCCCCAGCGTTGAGCAGCAAGAACAGCCCGAGCTCTGGGCTGACGTGCTGCTCAACGGACTCGGGCGACTCCAGGTAGTCCGCCTGAAAGTCCCTCAAGAAGGTGGCGAACGGCGTGGCCTTGGGCCGCGCGCTAGGCGTGTCTTCAGGCTCTGAGGCGGCGACAGGCGTAGCGTCCGGCTCGCCCACCAAGATCGGCGGGTGAGCCGGCGGGGCCGAGGTGCAGGCCGCGACCGCCGCGCTGGCGCAAATCAGGCTGACGCTGGCCAGGCTGACGCAGCGTAGGCGCCTGCGCGTTGAGTTTGCACGGAGCAGCGCTGTTCGGGCCAGCGGCGAAGGGCGCCTCATCCCTGGCAAACGACCGCGGGGGGATTTGTCTTCCGGGAGCACGGCGCAATATAGCAGGGAAAAGATCGCGAGGAATGGCCTGGCTGCGCCTTTAGGTGCTGCGAACGAGCCCCCGGGCGCCGGCGCCAAATCCGCGGGGCAGCTACCGCCGCAGCTCAGGCCCGCGCTGCACGCCGAGCGGAGGCCAACTCCAGCCAGGCGAGCGGTCCACCGAATTTGTCCGCGCCCTCAAACTCAGTGCTTTACACTCGTAGCTCCATGCTGCGCCGCGTCCACCTCCGCGAGCTGTTGCTCTGTCTCATCATGCCGTGCAGCGCGGCGTGCGGTTCAGCGGCGAGCTCGACTGACGGCTCAACCGACGCCGGATCCACGGACGCAGCCGAAGACGCCCGTGACGCAAGCACCGGCGTTGATGCAGGCGCCGGCGGGGCGCCGGGCGACGCAGGTTTAGCTGACTCAGGCGCTCCCGACTCAACAGTTCAAGACTCAGGGTCGGCGGACGCTGGTTTGGGCGACTCGGGCCCTCACGACTCAGGCCTGGACGACGCCGGGGGCTCCGGCACGCCCGCGGCGTTTCAGGTCGACATGACCTACACCACCGCCAATATTGGCCGCGATTATAGCACTCGCGCGCAAGTCGCGGTGGTCTTCGACCGGGTGGCTGACGACATTGGAGCCAAGAGCGGGCCCAGGTTCATTGGTTGGCAGGAGATCGGCGAAGGAGATCCATGCGGCAATGATTGTGAGATCGAGGAGCTTGAAGCGCGCTTTAGTTCAGGGGGGTCTTGGGACACCCGCCGGCCGCGTGGGGAGCGGCCCGACGGCGGCAAAGAGCTAGTGAAGGTGCCGGTCACCTCCAAAGGCGCTAGCGCCGACATCCGGGCGCGCGCTGCGTTCGCCTCGCCGGGCTGGGCCAACGTCAGCCCCACGCGCTTCGTCACTGTGGTGCGTTACCCTGGCCGGAACCTCTCGCTGCTGAACACGCACCTGATCGCCGGCGCCTGGAGTTGCAAGTCGAGCGTGGCGCGGCGCAAGGACTACTGGAAGCGCGGCTGGGACGTGCTCAAGGCGGAGGTCGCCGCCGAGAGTCAGGCGGGGTGGAACGTCATCGTCACCGGCGATCTCAACCGTGGGCGCAGTTCGGACAGCTGTAACCCTGCATGGGACCCCGAGTCTCTGCACGCCCGCGCTCGAATCATCGGTGGCGCCGGCATCGACTACGTGTTCGCGGTACCAGCCAAGGCGTGGCGCTTCGCGTACGCCCGGCGCGCAGACAACAGCATCAAGCAGGGCACCATCAGCCTCGGCATCGATGGCCACTCGGCTCACTGGGTCACTGGGCGGTTCACACCCGAATGAAGGCGCTGCACCCACCGCGCGTAGCTCGCCGGCCAGCTGGCGATAACGCGCTCACCTACTCCCGAAGCCTGCGGCTCGTAGTGTGCGCGAGCGTCTGCGCCCTCCAGGCGTGCTCAGGTTCTGACGCTTCGGGTGGACGGCAGCAACCGCACAGCGGCGGCGCGGCGGGGCTGGGTGGCGACGCGACCGCAGGCGCCGCGGGCTCTCACGGCAACGGTGGGACCGCAGGGTCGATTTCGGCAGGCGGCAGCGCTGGCGCATCCGCGGGCGGCGCATCCGCGGGCGGCGACGGGGCAGGTGGCGCATCCGCGGGCGGCGACGGGGCAGGTGGCGCTGGCGGAGTGGGTGCTACCGTACGGACATGCTCAGAGGCTGGCGGCAACCGCTGCGCCGCGGCCGCCAGCGCCTGCGCGGGGCTCAAGCAGTTTCAGTCGTCGGATTGCGGCGCTTGCTGCCTGGTGCCAGAAAACCCCATCATCACTGGCAACTGGGCCGACCCCTTCATCGCGCGCGACGGCGACACCTACGTCGCGCTCGCCACAGGTAGCACGGTCAGGCGCCGCACTTCAAAGGACCTGGTGCACTGGAGCCGAGCGACCGCCGCCCTGGACAGCGCCGGCTGGAAGAAGCCGAGCTTCGGCTTCTGGGCGCCAACCGTCTACCAGGCCAAGAACGGCAAGTGGATCCTCTACTACGCGTCAGAGCGCGCGGGCAGCTCCACGCAAAAGTGTATTGGCCGCGCGGTCTCAAGCGACCTGTACGCCAAGTTCGTGGACGACAGCAGCGCGCCTTTCCTGTGCCGCAGCAGCCACTGGTCCATCGATCCCAGCGTGTTCACCGACAACGACGGCAAGGACTACCTGCTGTGGCGCCAAGACACCGCGGATCAACCAGCGGGCAACGCGTTCATCCAAGCCTTAGACGACGCGGGGCGCTTGAAAGGCAGCGAACACCTGTTGATCAGCCGCGCAAAATCCGAGCCCTCTTGGGAGATAGACAAGAGCGGCGGCGTGTTGGAGAACCCAGCGATGATCCGCGCTGGCGGCTACTACCATTTGTTCTACTCAGGCTTCCGATGGGAAACAGCGAACTACGCGAACGGTCACGCCATCTGCGACACCCCGATAGGCCCGTGCACCAAGCGCAGCCTGCAGATCCCTTGGCTCGGCAGCCAGGGCGGCATGCAGGGGCCGGGCGGCGCAGATTTCGTGACGGCGGCTGATGGCACGCGGTTCATCTACATGCACGGCTGGACACCCAAGGTGGGCGACGGTGGCGCGCGCAGCCTGTGGCTGTACCGCTTTGGCGCGTCCGGCAAGACCGCGTCCATCGCGCCGCTGTAGACCGCGCGCTGCTCTTGTGTCCGCGTGCGAGCGACCGCGACGGCTGGGCAAGAGCCGCTACCAACACGAAAAGCCCTACGGAAACGGCTCCAAGCCGCCGGCGACGCTCGGGTAGACCGAGCCATCCCAATCATAGGGCGGGTTCAGTCCATAGTCGCCGGTGTGTCTGAACGCCGTCAGCCGAAACGCCGGGCGCGTGGCGACGAACTCGGACTTGGGCGCCAACAGCGCGAAGGTGTCGTCTTGGACGAGGATCCGCGCTTGAGTTGATGCCGCAGGGAAGCCTGATATAGAAGCATCTGTCGCCTTGATGCTCCAAGTCCCGCTCGCGTTGCGGTCGGCCTCGAACCAGCGATCTGTCCCGCCAAAGAAGTCGTTCGTGTAGGGGGCGCTAGGCGCGTAGTTTCCGGCCGCGGCTCCATCCGAGTCGAACACGAACCCGTACTGATAGATCTGCCCAGGATCGTTGAGGGGCATCGGCGCGGCGAAGCCCGCCATCAGCACCAGGAACTCACCTGGGGACGGCGGCGCGCCAGGGGCACACAGCGTGAAGCCCTGCGCCGTCGGGCCGCACGCGAAGGTCCCGGTCCACAGCGCGTCGAGGCGCGCCTGGTCGAGGCTGACGGTGCCCGCGAAGTATCCGCGCAAGGTGGTGTGGTCACCGGCCGTCGCCTGGCTTGGGACATTGGTGGACGAGTGGACGATCGTGCTGATGCTCAGCGGCCGAAACCCCAACTGCAGATCGGCGTTCGAGATCCCGAGGTCAGTCCCAATGGCCGTAAAGGTCGGTGGCACAGCTGAGCCGCAGTCCATGGTGACATCGGGCAGACACCCCACGCACCGAGCCGCCGCGGCCCACGGCGCGTCGAAGGCGAGGTCCGCGTCGAAGCCACAACTTCCACCCGGCTCTCCAGCGCTCAGCAAACACTGTTCATACGCCTCTAGGGCCGACTTGGCCGCCGCTTCGAAGCGCGCGTTCGCGGCCACCCGCGCGTCTTGAGCCGCGTTGATCGCCTCGACCTGAGCCTGGCTGATCTGCGGCTGCGCGAACAAATCGCACAGTTTGCGGAAGTCCCCGGCCACGCCCTCGTACCTCTCCGCCGCCTCTCCTGCGCTCTGATCCAGTTGCTCGAGCGCCGCGGCTGGGTCTTCGCCACGAGCCGTCTCCCAGAGTTGACGGCCGACCCCGCTCAGCGCCACCGCCTCGCGATCCAATTGCTTCCGCGAGGTTCCGGTCGTGCACTCGCCGTCACCGCTTGGGGTCTCTTCAAGGGCCGCCGCCAGCTGCGCGTCCGCGGTCGCCAGGTCGGTGTCAAGGGTTGCCTGGGCCGCCGCGAGCGCCGCTTCAAGATCAAAGCTGCACGGATCTGCGGTGGTGATGCTGGTCCCGCAGCCGTCGGCTGAGAGCTTGGCGAGGAACGCCCCGCGCAGCGACTGGAGCTCAGCCGTGCCACGCTCCAGCTCGCCCACTACGTTTTGTAGCTGGCCTACCTGCAGGTTGACCTCCCACAAGCGACCCAGCAGATCGGTGGCGCGGGTCTCGCTCTCCATGGCTCGGATCTGTGAGAACTTCACGAAGACGGTGGGCACCGCCTTGATCACGAGCTTGATCACCGACTCCAACGTGCCCTTGGCCAGCGCCTTGCCGTTGATCGGCTTGTTTAGCTCCTTGACCACGCCGTCCACGACCTGCCGTGTGAACTCCCGCAGGCCCGTTGGTGCCGCAGGGTTCTTGGAGATGCCGCGCAGGGTCTCGGTCAGCGCCGCCTCAAGCGCCCCCGCGGGCAGCCCCGTCACTAAGGATTTTGCTGACTCCCCGAACAAGCCGTCGTCCGAGCGTAGATCCTTGTCGAGCTCGCCAGCGCCATTGGCTGCGGCGCCCGCGAAGGCCTTGCCTAGGCCGCCGCTCAGGAAATCATAGCCGGTCTCGGCGACCAACAGCAGCGATGAGACGATCTCCATCGTCCAGATGTCGTCCGCGAGTAGGTTCCAGCGCGCCGCTGCTTCATTCGATGCGGAAACACTCAAGCGCGCCAACCGCGCCTGCTCGAGTCGCGCCGCCGCGAGCTGAGCGCGCGCGACGCCCAGATCCGAGTCAAGGCAGTGCTTAGCGCGCACCAGCCAACGCACGAGCTCTTGTCTCGTGGCGGCGTCTAGCTCGCAGGGACAGCCCGCGATCAGCGCAGCGTACTTGGTCTTAGCGTCGCTCATGCGCTCGAAGAAGTCGGTCGCGGAGGCCTTGGCGGCGTCGTCGAAGCTCACGTCGAACACCGGCGCCTCATAGGACGCGCCCGCCTCGCGGCTCCAGATCCGCGCGCCGGACGCACCTCCAGAGTCAGCCGCCGCGAACCCAAGCTCGATGCTGCTGGCGGGCAACAGCAAGCTCGCTTCAGCTGGCAGCGCTGGGCCTCCTATCACCAGCGAGCTGGTCTCGGCAGAGTTACTTCCCCAAGGTAGCACAACCGCCCGCAGCGGGCGCTCTGAAGGCGCCGACCCCACCACGAACAAGCGCCGCCCGGCGAGTCGCTCCGCGGCGACGGGGGCGTAGCCCGCGGGTGGCGCCACGACCTCGGTTAGGTACAGCCCTTCGGGCTCGAGGCGGATCTGTTGGCCGGTGTCGATCCTGGAAAACGCGCGCAGCTCGGCCTGGCCGTCGCTGCGACAGATCGACAAGCGCGTCTGGCGGCCCTGAGCCGCGGAGGCCTCAGCGGGCGGCATCAGCAGAGCGAAGAAGCTGCTCTTCAGCGAGGCGCTGGCGGACGCGCTGCTAGCACAGAAATCGTCGCGATCGACGCGGCCGTTCAGATCATGATCATACACGCCGAAGCTGCGCGCCGCCGTGAACAGGCTTAATTCCGCAAGGAGATACACGTCCTGGATATCGGAGGTGCCGTCGCCGTTCACGTCTAGGGCGTCGGCTGTCTGGCCCGCGGCGATCCGAGCCTGGCGTCGCGCGAGCTCGCTGACGTCGCCCAAATCGAGGACCTGATCTCCGTTGACATCTAGGGCGTGGTTCGGATCCGCCGCCAAGAGCTCGGCGAGCCTGCGCAGATCCGCCCAAGACGCGCTGCCATCGGCGTCATAGTCGTAGCTGGCGCTCGACAGGCCTGAGAGCTGTCCGTCTGCGAGCTCACGCACGCGCTCAGCCAGCTCGAGCAGCTCTTGGGGTTGCTTGAGTCGCGCTTCGCCCGAGACGATACGCAGCGCGTAGAGGTCTTGAAGATCCGGTTTGCCGTCTGGCACCACGTCGCACAGCAGCCCGTCTAGCCCGACGTCGTTGGCCTCGATACAGCGCTGCGCGTCGCGCACGTCGTCGGCGTCGATGCGCTCGTCACCGTTGACATCGAAGCGCGCCATCAGCTCATCGAAGCTCATCGGCTCGCCCGCGATGGCTTGCAGCTCGGCCTGAGCGGCGTCCGCGGCTGGCGCCACTTGGGGGTGCCCCGCGCCAGGCGCGGCTTCGTCGTCGCCGCACGCCATGACGAACGCTGCGCCGAGGGTCACGCAGCAGACCACGCGGCTCAGGCTCCTCATTGTTTCGCCACGGAAGTGAATGTTATCGAAGATCCCGCGAAGGCGAACACGACCTCGTAGTTCGAAGTCCCCGGCGCGGCGACGCTGCCGTCGTTCAACACCACGCTGATGGTCGTCGCGTCAGGTAAGCCCGACGCGCCCTGGGCCTCGCCGCTGGCGATGGTCCCGTGGCTGATGCTGACCAAGTGCCAGCCGCTGCGCGTGCTCACCGCGCGCTGATCGGTCGAGCTCGCGTACGAGGTGAACAGCAACAGGTCGTCGACGCACGGCGCTGGGCCATCGCTGTAGGTGTTGCTCGACCCGAAGCACACCGCCGGAGCCTCTGCGTAGCAGAGCACCGCGCCGGTAGTGCCCAGGCCGATGGTGCCCCCGAGGGCTAGGGTCACCGGGAACGCGTCGCAGGGGGCGCTGCAGATCGTCGCGCCCTGGTAGGGCTCGCAGGTGACGCCCGTCCCGCCACCTGCCCCGGCGGCGCCGCCCGCACCCCCGGCACCTCCAGTCGACGTGCCTGCTGCTCCACCCGCGCCACCGCCGCCCGCGCCACCGCCGCCGCCGCTCGCGCCGCCTGAGCCTGCGCTGGAGCCGCCGCTCCCGCCGCTGGCTCCTGCGCTGCCTCCGCTGCCGGCTGAACCGCCGCTACCCCCGCCCCCCGCGGCGCTCGCGCCAGCGCTGCCGGCGTTGCCGCCGCCACCCGGATTACCGCCGGGATCCGCCCCGTCTTCGCTACACGCGAAGCACGCCATTGAAATCCCCAACACAACCAAGCCGCCAAACCCTGCGCGCATATCGCCCTCCTGGTTAGCGGTCAGCATGCGCTGAATGCGCGCCGCTAGGGTCGGCGACAAATGGGGGTTTTTTGGGGAGCCGGCCAGCGGCGGGGGCGACCTATTGGGCACCTGCCCCCCCCGCGGACGACCGCGCACACCAGGGACACACGGCGCACGCCCACAGCGTCCGCGCGACGAACTACCTACTTCGGCGCAGGCTTGGTCACCGGCGGCGCGTCAGGATCCCCTGGCTCGACCTGCCACACGAAGTGATCGAGCAGCACGCTGGAGTCGAGGTTCTCGTCTCCCATGTCCCACACCGCGAAGCGTAGCTTAATCGTCTCGCCGGGCTTCACCGCCGCGGACGTCTGGAGCCAGCTCGTCGCCGCGTGGTCTTCAAAGCCGGTGCCCTTTAGCTCAGCGACGCCGCGCGAGCAGGGGTAGATGCGCCCGCCGAGCCCGAGCTGCCCAAGCGACGGATCGCACACATCGACCAAGGCGTTGTTCACGCTGACTGGGTTGCCCTGGGAATCGAAGCTGATGTTGTGGTCGACTGGGGTGCTGGCGTGCCCTGACCACAGCAGCGCCACGAAGAAATCGTTGTATTTGCGGCAGATGTAGTCTGGCCACTCGAAGGTGTAGAAGTTGAAGTCAAACGAGAAGCCATACGCGTTGCTGGGCACCCGCAGCTCGAGCTCCAAGGCCATGGGGTTCAGCGCGTTGTGGTCGCCTGCGGTGGTCACCTTGCAAGACGGTGAATCCTTAGGGAAACCATCTGGCGTGTAGCTCGCGGTACACATGTGCTCGCCGTCCGGCGAGAAGTGGTTCTTGCCTTCCCGCGCGATGCCGCTAGACAGCGCCAGCAGGCTGTGTCCCGCTCGAGGCCGCACTACGTCCCCAAAGCGCGGCAAGATCCCGCGTGACAGCGGGTGCGGCAGCGTGCCAGGCACCTGATTGCCGCCAGCCAAGTCACCGCACTCTACCGGGTAGCCAGCGCCTTGGGTGCCGTCGGCCGCGACGTATTTGGCGCTCAGCACGCCCCAGCTCTTGTCTGTTGCCGCACGGCAGAGTCCCATGGCGCGGGCCGCGTCCAGCGGGTCGTCGCCCTCGATGGCCAGGCCCTCGTCGCACTCGCTGGCCTCGTCGTCGGCGCCGCCGCTGCAGTCTTCGTCGACGCCGTTACCCGGCACGTCGTAGGCTCCCGGGTTGCTGTGGGGGTCGCAGTCATTGCAGTCGCCCTGGGCTTCGCTGAAGCCGTCGCCGTCGTCGTCGACCTGGGGGTCGGTGCTGCAGCTCGAGCCGGAGTCGCCATGGCCTGCGTCCAGCAAGCCACCGCCCGCGCCGCTGCCTCCAAAGGCGCCGCTGCCGCCCGCTGCGCTGCCGCCCGACGCGCTGCTGCCGCCGCGCCCGCCACCCCCCTGATCGCTCGAGCTGCTGGCCGAGCAGCCTACGCCGGCGAGCAGCAACACGGCGATGGAGATCGAGGAGGTGGGGAGGCGGAGCATTTCACGTGCTTAGCAGCCTCTGTGCCAAGCGCTTCCCGCCGAGTTTGCAGGGTCCTGTGACAGTTCAGTCTCAGCTCCGGTCGCAGCGCCGTGGTGCAGCCCCAAAGGTTGAGACACCTGGGTCTCACCTGCGCTGAGCCGCGCGCAGGGGCGTAGCCCCTAAGACTCGGTCATCTGCTTGGAGCAGCGCGGGTCGGCGCCCCAGCTCAGCCTCGGCACGCAGCGTGCAACGCGTGAGCCATGCTGCTCTCACGACGCGTCGCTGGTTCAATCCTCACGGCAGCGACATTCGCTCTAGTCTGCGCAGCCTGCTCTGCCGCAGGTGACTCGAGCGGCGGCTCCGGCGCTACCGGCAACGCGGGCAGCGCGGCGGGCGGCTCGGGTGGTTCAGCCGCTGGCGGCTCCGGCGCGAGCGCGGCGGGTGGGACCGGAGCCGGCCAATCCAGCGGAGGGCTCAGCGGACTCGACGCAGGGGGCGGGGGTGGAGGGGACGCCTCTAACGTGTGCGCTGGGGACTTCGTTGAAGCGCACCCAACGCCGCTGAACGTGCTGATTTTGCTCGATCAGTCCTCCTCGATGGCCAGCAACTCACGTTGGCAAAAGGTCACCAGCGCCATCCGCAACTTCACCCAAGCCAGTGACTCCGCGGGGATCCGCGTGGCGTTGACCTACTTCGCCAAGACCCGCGCTTGCCAGTCAAACAGCGACTGCCAGCATTTTCTTGGTAAGTGCGGCGGCGACGGCTTCTGCACCTTTGACGACCTGTGCACGGCCGCAGACTACGAGACACCCGAGATCGACTTCAGCGAGCTACCCGCCGCTGCGAGCAGCATCGCCACCTCGTTGAGCGGCCACTCGCCGCTCTACAACACGCCGACCCCGCCGGCGCTCGAGGGCGCGCTCAACCACGCCCGCGGCTACGCGACGGCTCACCCCGACGAGGCGGTGGTGGTGGTGTTGGCTACCGATGGCCTGCCGGACTCGTTGCCGTGCAACATTGATAACAAGAGCCTGCCCGAGGTGGTGAACATCGCCCAAGCTGGCCTGCAGGCGTCGCCGTCGATCCCGACCTACGTCATCGGTGTGGGTAACCAGCTGACCCAGCTCAACGCCGTGGCCCAGGCTGGTGGTACCGGCAGCGCCTACCTGGTTGACCAGGGCGCCCAGGCTGAGCAGCAGTTCCTTGACGCTATGAACAAGATCCGCGGGGATGCTGCGCTGCCATGCGAATACCTGATCCCAGAGTCCACCACGGGCGCGCCCCTCGACTACCACAAGGTCAACGTCGTCCACACCCCTGACGGCGCCGCGGCCAACACCTTGCTCGGCGTGACGGACCAGAGCGCCTGCGCCGGAGGCGGCTGGTACTACGACGACCCCAGCGCGCCGACGCGCATTCAGATCTGCCCGAGCAGCTGCCAGCAGCTGAGCGCGGGGGGCGGCAGCGTGGAGATCCAGCTCGGCTGCGAGACCCGGATCAAATAGCCTAGAGGGCGCGTGCGCTGCCCAACGCTCGGGCGCACTCTGGCGCGTCACGTCGCAGCAGCGCGGCGTCTTCGGGTGAGGTCAGCTGGGCCAGCCGACCCAGCACCAGCGCCCGCGCTGCCTGCTGCGCCTGCGCGGCTGAACAGTTTGCCCTGCGGCACTGAGCACAGCAACGCGAGCCAGCAGCACCCACAGCTGCTCTGTGCCCTCTAAGCCCACCCCGCCCTGATAGCTGCACCACGCCAGCTCCAGCGCAGCACGCGCCGCGTCGGTCTCCCCAGCCGCCAGGCGCGCTTGAGCTAGCAGCGCAAACAGCGGCGCGCGCTGCGGCTCAGCGCCGGTCTCCAGCTCGGCCAGGCCGCGCTCGGCGCTGTCTAGCGCGCTCGCCCAGTCGCCTGCCAGCAGCTGGACCCGCGCCAACAGCTCGTAGCCCCCCACCAACAGCCGGCGGTGCTGCTGCACGCGGCCGCTTTGCACCGCGGAGGCGAGCATGGCCATGCCCCCTTGCAGATCGCCGCGCAGCGCCAGGCAATAGCCGAGGTTCTGCTCGGCGCTGGCCAGCGCCGGCCAGCAGCTGATCTGCTGTGCGCTGAGGCGCGCTTGGCGCAGGCTGCGCTCAGCGCCCGCGAGCTGCCCCAGCTCGAGCTGGCTCCACCCCAGGTGTACCTCGCGGATCACCGCGCGCTGCACGTCACCCAGCTCACGATACAGCGCCGCCGCGCGCTGCATCGCCCGCTGACAGCCCACCAGATCGCCCGCGACGTAGGCCCTGGTTGACTCGGCGTCTGCGAGCAGCGCGCGCCACGCTGGGCGCTGCGCAGCGCTCGGCGCCGGCAGGCGGGCGATCAGGACCGGGGCGAGGCGCGCGTGGGCGGTGTAGGCCAGCTCCTCAGCGACGCGCGTGAGGCAAGAAATGGCTTGTACATCAGCCGCTGGCCCAGCCACCGCTAGCAGCTCGTGGGCCAGCTGGCGCAGGCGAGCGTCGGCGCCTCGGCGCCGCCACGCGGTCGCGAGCTCACGCTTCGCGGCCCACCACTCTGGCGACTCAGGCTGCACGTCGCGCAGCGCCTGCTCTGCGTGCCGAATCGCCAGCGCCGGCTCGCCGAGCGAGTTACAGGCCTCGGCGAGCAGCACGTAGAGCGCGCTGGAGCTCGATGCCAGCGCCAGCGCGCGCTCACCGAACCTGCGCGCTGCTGCCACCTGAGCCTGCTGCATCGCTCGCCGCGCGGCGAGCTCCAGCATACTGATCGCTAGCTCTGGCTGCTCGGCGGCGCCGAAGTGCTCACCGATGCGCGCCAACAGCGCGGGCGCACCAGGCAGGCGCTGATCGCTCAAGAGCTGCGCGGCGGCCGCGCGGTGCAACGCGCGGCGCTCAGCCGGGGTGATCTCGCGCAGCAACAGGTGACCCACCAGGGTCGCCGTCAACCCATACGCTCTGCCGCCGCCACCCTCGCCCCGCTCCTCAACGAGCCAGCCCCCAGCGACCAGCCCCGCGATGGCTAACTCCAATTTTTCCGCCGTGAAACTCAGCACCGCGCGCAGCGTCTGGCGCCTGAGCTCGCCCAGCGCCGAGACGGCGCGCAGCACCTCGCGCGCGGCTGGCGCGAGCCGCCTCAGGTCGTGCGTTAGCGCGACCAAGCCCGGCTGCGACCACAGCGCTGACTCAGCGCTCAAGTCAAAATCGGCGCCTGCGCCTGGCAGGCAGCTGAGCAGCGCCTCGAGCAGCTCACGGCGGCCGCCAGCCAGCTGGAGGCAGCGCGCCGTTAATTCCCGGCGGCGACGCAACCGCAAGCGCAGCCAGTCCGCGGCGTCGGCCGCGGCGGCCACCTCGTCGGTTGGCCCCCGGTGGTCCGCAGCTGCGAGCCCGCGCCCCTCCAGCGCGTACGCTGCGCGCGCCCCACCACGCTGCTCAGGCTGCGCTGCGAGTTCAGCGCCAGTCGCCGCGCTCAGCGTGTGGCGCAAGCTGGCGGCCACCTGCTCGGCGCTGGGTGGTCGCGCGCTGGCTGCTTGCGCGAGCAAGCTAGCGAGCAAGGCTTGCAGCGCGGGGGGCAAGCGGCTCGGCGGCGCTAGCGCAGGGCTCAGGCTAGCTAAGGCGACCAGCGCCGGCGTTCCTCCGGGAAAAGCAAGATAACCGGTCAAGCAGCGATACAACAGCGCGCCCAGCGCGAACAGATCAGCCGCCGGCGTGATCAGGCCACCGCGCAGCTGTTCAGGCGAGGCGAAGCCGGGGGTGCCGAGGCGCGGTTGGTCCTCGCGGCCATCGTCGAGGCGCGCGCTGCCCAGATCAATCAGCAGCGGCGCGCAAAGATCAGCGGTCGGCAACCACAGGTTGCTGGGCTTGAGGTCGCAGTGGATCACCCCTGCGGCGTGTACGTCGCTCAGCGCCTCCGCCGCGGCGATGCCTAAGCGCAGGCTGTGCTCCAGGGCCAGCTCGGCCGTGTCCAGGTGCTGGGCTAGGCTCTGCCCCGCGAGCCAGGGTAAGACACAGAAGCTGGCACCGTGTATTACCGCATAGTTAGTCTCGGGCCGCGCGGCGCCCAAGCCGCTAGCGCCAGCGTCTATGGAGCCAGCGTCTACTAGCGCGATCACCCTGGGGCTGTTCAGGCGGCGCAGCGCGCGCCTCGATGTCGCGACCTTCGAGGTCGAACTTCAGCGCGACCGTGCGCTCAGACTCGATCTCTACGCCGCGATAGACCGCGCTGTGGGGCCCCTCAGCGGCCAGCTCCACGAGCTGGTAGCGCCCGAGCAGGCGGTCGCCGGGTAGCGGTCGGGCGAGCCTGGTCATGGCCTCAGTCGTCGTACAGATCTTGGCTGCGCAGCCCCAAGCGCGAGAGCATGCGGTACAGCTGGCGTCGATTCACCTGGGCCAGGCGCGCGGCCTGGGACATGTTGCCGTCGCTGCGGCGCAGTAGATCCGTGAGGTAAGCGATATCGAACTGCTCAGTGTAGATGCGCCGCGCCTCTTCCAGCGGCAGCTCTTGGCCGAGCAACGGTGCGTACAGCTCGGGGGCCGGCACGTGGCTGATCACCTCGCTGCTCTCGCAGACGCCAAGGAACAAACTGCGCTCGACCACGTTGCGTAGCTCGCGCACGTTGCCGGGCCAGGAGCGGGTGAGCCAGCTGCTCAGCAGCTCGGCTGGGATAGCGGCTGCTCCAGCGCCCATGGACTGCGCGAAATGCTGCGCCAGCGCGGGCACGTCTTCCCGGCGCTGCCGCAGCGCCGGGAGCTCCACCTCGACCACAGCCAGGCGATAGTAGAGATCCTCTCGGAATAGCCCGGCGTTGACTTGCTGCGCCAGGCGCCGGTTCGTGGCCGCAACCACGCGGATGTCAATGGCCTCCGCGCGGCTACTCCCCACGCGCCGCAGCTCCCGGCTCTCAAGCATGCGCAGCAGCTTGGGTTGCAGCGCCAGCGGCAGCTCACCGATTTCATCAAGGAACAGCGTGCCGCCTTGCGCTTCGTGGAGCAAGCCCTTGCGATCTCGATCAGCGCCGGTGAACGCGCCGCGGACGTGGCCGAACAGCTCGCTCTCGATCAGGTTGCTGGCGATGGCGCCGCAGTCGACGACCACGAAGGCCTGCTCAGCTCGCGCGGAGGCCCCGTGGATCGAGCGCGCCGCGAGCTCCTTACCTGTGCCTGTCTCCCCGTGGATTAACAAGGTGGTGTTGGTCTTCGCGACGCGCTCTAGGATCGAATACACCCGCCGCATGGCCACGCTGGCGCCGATCAAGCCACCGAACTGACCTGCACAGCTCAGCTCTAGAGGAGCTGGCTGGCTCGCGACCTCGAGGCGCAGCACGCTCTGCCCACGCTGTAAGAGCGAGCCTGGCTCAAGCTCGGCGTCGTGGACGCGCACCCCGTCGACGAAGGTGCCGTTGGTGCTCTGCTCGTCGCGCACCCGCAAGCGCCCGGCGTCCAGGCTCAGGCTACAGTGAATGCGCGAGACCGTGGGATCCGCCAAGCGCAGCTCGACCCCCACTCCGCTGCCCACCCGAGTGCCGCTGCTACGCACTGGGTGCTGGCTGCCCTGATCCGGACCCTGCGAGACCACCAGCTGCGCAGCGCTCGCCGCGAGGGGCTCAAGACTCGCCAGATCTGTGGTCGCCAGCTCCATCAAGCCGCGAGCATAGCCGAAATGGTCCCCCGGCGCATCAGCGCGCGCAGTTCCTCCAGCCCGCTGGCGCCTGGGTGGCGGGCCGCCCAGGGCGATGCGTTTCGGGGGGTCCACCAGCGCAGCAGCTGGTTGGCTCGGTGGCGCGACCTTGGCTTCACAGCGACGCGCAGGTGCAGACTGCGCGGTCTCGCGTTGGCTGAGGCGCGGCTCGGCAGGGCCTTCGCTCCAGACATACAACGCCGCCCCTCCACCCCCTGAGCTGTGGCTTGGAGCTGGGCTCGCGCTGCGGTCACCGACGCGCTCGATCGGCGCGATGTGTCGCAGAGGGGGGCAACGAGCTTGCGTTATGCCGCGGCTGGCGCTAGACGCCCTCGCGAATCTATGGGATCCCATGCTTCTGGCCCTGCGGCCAAAAAGGCCCGCAAGGACCGCTCCGGCGCGAATGAGACCGCGCGTATTCTGGTGGCCATGCGCCGCTTGGTGCGCTTTTTACGCCTTGAGAACGGCTCTAGGAACGGCAAGTTGAGCACCGCCCAGCTGTTTGTGTTGGTGCAACTTGGCCGTGAACCTCAGCTCTCGATCCGGGATCTGGCCGAGCGGACGATGACCGACCCGAGCTCTGTCTCGGTGGTGGTCAGCAAGTTGTGCGATCAGAGCCTGATTCGACGCGACCAGGATCCTCAAGACAAGCGCCGCGCGCTGCTCAGCCTGACCCCGGCTGGCAAGCGGCTGGTGGCACGTGTCCCCGATCTACCCCAGGTGCGCATCGCTGACGGGCTCGCGCGGCTGGCTGGGCCTCAGCGCAAGCAAGTCGCCGAGGCCCTCGAGCTGCTCGTATCAGCCATCGGCGCCGACGAGCTAGCGCCCCGCATGTTCCTCGCGGGCGGGGGTGAGGGTGGCTAACCCACGCGACGAGGGGATCCCCCTGTCGCCGTCGCTTGAAGCCGCCTGTCCTGAGTTGATGCTGCCGCGCAGCAACCCGCCGCTGGATCGCAGGGTCTACCTGATCTCCGGGCTAGCCGTGCTGGTCGCGCTGGCTGCGGGCTGCGTCGCGCAGCTCTTGACCTGGCTGATTTCCCTGATCACCAACCTGGCCTTCCATCAGCGGCTGGACGCGAGCTCAGGCTCGCCCGCTGGCAACTCACTCGGCCTCCTCGTGATCATCGTCCCCGTAGTGGGCGGGCTGGTCGTGGGGGTCATGGCGCGCTACGGGTCGCGCGCCATCCGCGGACATGGCATCCCCGAGGCAATGGAGCAGATCCTGCTAAACGAGAGCCGGATCCCTTGGCGCTTGACCTTCCTCAAGCCGCTGTCCGCGGCGATCGCGATTGGAACTGGTGGGCCGTTCGGCGCCGAGGGGCCGATCATCGCGACTGGTGGCGCGCTCGGCTCGGTCTTGGGTCAGCTCGTGCCTGTCTCCGCTGCCGAGCGCAAGACGCTGCTGGCAGCCGGCGCCGCGGCTGGTATGGCCGCGACCTTTGGTAGCCCAGTGTCTGCCGTGCTGCTGGCGGTGGAGCTGCTGTTGTTCGAGTACCGCTCTAGATCGATCATCCCGGTCGCCCTCGCCGCCAGCGTGGCCACCGCTGTGCGCTACGCGTTCGTAGGCAGCGCCCCCATTTTCCCCATGGAACATGTGTTGCAGCCGGGCGCCGTCGCGCTGGGCAGCTACGTGGGGCTGGGCGCGTTCATGGGCGTGTGCGCGGTGCTGGTCACCAAGCTGCTGTACCGCGTCGAGGACGCCTTCGAACGCCTGCCCGTGTCTTGGGTTTGGTGGCCAGCGATCGGCGGCCTGGTCGTGGGCATCGTGGGCTACTGGTCACCGCGCACGCTGGGCGTCGGGTACATCAACATCGAAGAGACGCTGCGCGGCGACTTGGTCGGCGTCGCGCTGGCCACGCTGTGCGTCGCCAAGCTGGCCTCTTGGGTGGTCGCGCTGGGCAGCGGCACCTCAGGCGGCACGCTAGCGCCGCTGTTCACCATCGGCGGCGCCATCGGCGCGTTGGTCACGACGCTCGCCGCGAGCGTTTTCCCAGGGCACCAACTCGACCCACGCATCGGGGCCCTGGTCGGCATGGCGGCCATCTTCGCGGGCGCTTCGCGGGCCATGCTCGCGTCGGTGGTGTTCGCCTTCGAGTGCACGCGACAGCCCATCGGCCTGCTGCCGCTCCTGGGCGGCTGCACCGCCGCCTACTGCGTGTCGAGCCTGCTGATGCAGAACACCATCATGACCGAGAAGCTCGCGCGACGTGGGGTGCGCGTTGGATCTGAGTACCAAGTGGACGAGCTCGACGTGGCCTCGGTCGCAGCGTTTGCCAGCCGCGAGCTGGTGACGGTCGACGGCCGCATGCCGGTGTCTGAGGCGCGCGCGGTGCTGGAGCGCACCCCACACCAAGGCTACCCCGTCTTAGTCGGTAGCGTGCTGGTTGGCGTGGTCAGCCGCGCGTCGCTGCTGGACCCGACGCTGCCTGAGTCAGCTCGGGTCTTGGATCTGGTGACCCGCAGCCCGGTGGTGGTGTTCGCTGACACGACGCTGCGCGAAGCCGCTGATCACATGCTGCTCAGTGACGTGGGCCGCGTGGTCGTAGTCGACCGAGGGGCTGCCCATTTGCCGATTGGGATCCTGACGCGCAGCGACTTGCTGCGCGCGCAGCGCTCGAGCGCGCGCACCGCCCTCGCCGATCCTGTGGAGGTGCCGCGCCCCGGCTGAGCGGTGCCTTGGCTGAGGCGCCAGGGCGAGTCGCCGCTACTCCCAGCATAGGCTCACGCGGATGGGCGCGCGCAGCGTGAAGTCCTCTTCGGTCACCTCGTGGACGGCGAACGAGTCCTGAGGCCACACGATGTTGCCGGGGTTGCACGCGGCGTAGTAGCTAGATGCCTCGACGCGCAGCTGCGTCAGCCCAGGTTTGCCAGCCCACATCAGCGCGTTGGAGCCCGGCGTGCCGCGGCCTTGATCGGTGCAGATGTTCTCACGGCAGCGGGTGCGCAGGAACACGTTTCCGTCGGCGCCGGCGTAGTTTGAGAAGCAACCATTACCCATCCGCACGGCGTCAACATCTTCAACGCGGCCGGTGCTGCTGTCGCCGTCAAAGATCACACCGACACCAGACGGTGAGTTGTTGCCATCTACCAAGCCGCGGCGGATCATCGCGTTCAGTGACTTGTAGACGTTGACGTTGTCTTCTGGCCAGGACCCCACAGGGTTCTCTACGGAGAAATCTTCGAGCAGCCCGTCGCTGGAGTCGTTCCACTGCACCAGCTGTCCGCGAGGAAATGGCCCACGGAAGTCGTGGCCCTCGATGAAGCTGAGCTTGGAGCTCGCGCACTCGTGCAGGTAGATGCCGCTCGAGCCGCGGGTCAAGCGCGCGTGGCTCACCGTGAGCCGAGGCGACTGGTAGCAGCTGATATTCAGCAAATCAGCCGAGCTGTTGGCGCCGCTAGCGGGCGCGCCCGTGTGTTCGACAGAGACGTGGTCCAAGAGCACGTCGCTGGAGCCGGTGACGCGGATCCCTTCGCCGCCCGCGTGGCGGATCTCGACGTTGCGGACGATGACGTTGTCGAAGCCGCGAGTGTCGATGGCCGGGCCGCTGGTCGAGGTGATGCGCAGGCCCTGTACCAGCTGACCGTCTTGGGTGATCTGCACTGGACCCGACTCAACCAAGCTGCAGCTGGCCGCGCCGGCGCTGCCGCCCGCGCCGCCACCCGCGCTGCCGCCCGTGCCGCTGCCAGCGCTGCCGCCTGTGCCGCTGCCGCCAGCTCCGCCTTGCCCCGCGGTACCGCCTACGCCGGCCGAGCCGCTCGTCGCGCCGACCCCCGCGGCGCCGTTGGTGTTACCCCCTCCACCCCCGGTCCCGGCGGAACCGCCGTTGTTGCCTGCGGCGGGCTCGTCATCGCTGCAACCCGCGAGGGCGCTGACTGCGCAAAAACCAAGGGTGACGAACCATGCCGAGGGATGTCGCATCGCCGGAGAGTCTGCCACGGCTCGCGCGCACAGTCAGCAGCATGGAGCGCGGGGCAAACCCCGCGCTACGCCAGCTTGAGCGCGCCGGCTTTGGCGCCGTGGTGCACAGCCACCTGCCCAGGGTTCACCGGCGTCGCCACGTCCTGCTGACGCATCGCGGCGAGCCACCGCTCGGCCTCGGGGGCGCTCGAGCGCTGGCTGCGCAGACCAACAGCCAGCGGCCGGGATCGGCCGGCGTCGTGACGGCCAAGCTACCGGGGATATTATATCCCCACAGAAACATACTTGACGTTGGTGTACTCGCTCATCACCCAGTGGCCACCCTCGCGCCCGTAGCCGCTCTGCTTTACCCCGCCGAACGGCGCTTGCGCGATGGATGGCCCGCCGTCGTTGGCGCCGACGATGCCGTACTCGAGCTGCTCTGCCACGCGGAAAGTGCGCCCGAGGTCCCGCGTGTAGAAGTACGCCGCCAAGCCAAACTCCGAGTCGTTTGCTAGGGCGATGGCTTCGGCTTCCGTGTCAAACTTGGCTATCGGGCTCAGCGGGCCGAAGGTCTCTTCCTTCGCGCACAGCATGTCGCGCGTCAGGCCGTCGACCACCGTGGGCTGGTAAAAGCGCGGCGCGAAGCCAGCGCCCAGGCTGGCCAGCTTGCCACCCGCACGGATCTTCCCCCCGCGGTCCTGAGCGTCAGCGATGTGATCGCGCATCTTGGTCACGGCCGCGTCGTTGATCAGCGGCCCCACCTTCACCCCTGGCGCAAGCCCGTCGCCGATCTTCAGCGCGCTGGCGCCAGCAGCCAGCTTGGTTGCGAACTCTTCGTAGACCGCGCTCTGCACGTAGAAGCGGTTGGCGCAGATGCAGGTTTGCCCTGCGTTGCGGTACTTCGCGGCTAACGCGCCCGCCACGGCGGCGTCGATGTCAGCGTCTTCGAACACCAAGAACGGCGCGTGGCCCCCGAGCTCAAGGGATAAGCGCGTCACGTTGGTGGCGGCTTGCTGGATCAAGAGCTTGCCGACCTCGGTCGACCCCGTAAAGCTCACCTTCTTGACGCTAGGGTTCTGAAATAGCTCTTTACCGATAGCCTTTGAATCGCCGGTGATCACGTTCATCACGCCCGCGGGGATCCCGGCCTCCTGCGCTAGCTCAGCGATGGCGATGGCGGACAGCGGCGTCAGCTCCGCTGGCTTGACCAGCATGGTGCAGCCCGTCGCCAACGCCGGGCCCAGCTTCCGAGTGATCATCGCCGCCGGAAAATTCCACGGGGTAATACAAGCTGTCACACCGACCGGCTGACGCATCACCAAGATGCGCTTGTTCGCGTGGGAAGCTGGCACCAGCTGGCCGTATAGGCGCTTGCCCTCCTCCGCTGCCCAGTCGAGGAAGCTGGCGGCGTAGGCGATCTCGCCGCGCGCCTCGTTGAGCGGCTTGCCTTGCTCTAGAGTGAGCAAGCGAGCCAAGCGATCGACGTCGCGGCCCATCAGCAAAGCCAACGCGTGCAGCGGCTTTGCGCGCTCGGCCGCGGTGAGGGCGCTCCAGCTGGGAAACGCTGCGGCGGCGGCCTCGATGGCTCGGCGCGCCTGTTTGCCAGCGCCGTTTGGCACCCTCGCGATCACTTCATCGGTCGCAGGGTTTCGGACCTCGATCGCCTCACCTTCGCCTTGATCACTAAAGGTGCCTCCGATCAGGTTGCGCGTCTCAATGCGTTCAGAGGTCATCGATTGTCTCCTTCACTCGAGGGTCACCACACGCGAACTTCCGCGCCGCCGTCGCCCGCAGTTATTTCCGCAGCGGAACACTCAGGCCTCGCCACCGCCTCCGCGCCGTACATGAGTCGACGCGACGACCTGGCCGCTCAGTCATACCCGACCCACGGCCCATCGCAAGCTCACCAGCGGCGGCTGGCGACCCAAACCAACGCCGAGCTACCAATACAAGTTGACTCGTCCCATCACGGTGCGTGGCCAGCCCGGCGCGTAGTGAACGCCAGTGACCGGCTGCGGCTCGTAGGGCAGGCGACTGGTGGTGGCGAAGTTCACTTCGCGCCAGCGCGTGTCGAGCAGGTTCTGCACGCTCAGCGCGGCCTCGACGTGGGAGTAGCGCAAGCCTGCTTCCGCGTCGAACAGCGTGTAGCCCTGAGCGGTGAGTGAGCCGTCTTCAGTGGCGGCGCGATCAGCCAAGGCCTTCACGCGCAAGGAGCCGAACGGTGTGTAGTCACCCCAGGTAGGTCGCGCGCCGACTCCAGCGGTGAGCGTACGCGTCGGCGCCAGCGCGACGGAGCCAGCGTTCCCGTGATTATCGACGAACACCGCCTTGTTGAAGGTAGCGTCAATATCCGCGAAGAACCAGCGCCAGAGCTGCGCGCGGGCGCCTACTTCAAGGCCGCTGCGACGCGTAGCGGCTGAGGGCTCGGAGACGCCTTCGTCGCCCACCCAGACTTGCTCGGAGTCAAGATCAAGCAGGTAGGCCGCGGCGTAGATCTCCAAGCCACGCAACGGCTTGATCCGCGTGCCGACTTCGTAGCCCAGCGCGGCGGTCATCAGATCCACCCGGTCGTTCTTGAGCACGGTCCCCCGCGCGTCGTTGGAGTGGAAGCCGCGACCTGCGTTGGCCATCAACTCCCAGCCCGCAACCGGCGTGACGATGGCGCTGAATTTTGGCAGCACCAGGCTAGCCCCAGAGGTCCCGCTGCTGGTGTTGCCCAGCGTGGCTTGGTCCTCGAGCTGGTCCTCCACCGCGGCGTCGATGCGTTGTAACCGCACGCCGCTCACGAACCTAAGCGCCGGCGTGACCTGCAGGCTCGCCTCGGAGAACACCGCCAGCTGGGTCTCGTTGATCTGCGCGTCGACGCGGGTCTGCGTCCGCTCGCGGGCCCGCTGATCGTACAGGCCGTTGTCGATGCTGTCGGCCCGGGCTTGCACCCCGAGGCTGGTGACCAGCGAAGATCGGGCGATCTGATAGCGCTGCTTGAGCCGTACGTCAGCTCCGACTACCGTGCGGTCATCCGTTTGCTCGATGCCGTCGCCGTTGGCTGGATCGCGATCAAAGAACGTGAAATTTGAGTATAAGTTCCAGCGGTACTTGGTGGCGTACACCAGCGCAGAGAGCTGCGACCGCTCAAAGCTCCGCTCATAGCTGAGCGTCGCCCCATGGCGCTGCGTCTGGCCTCCCTCTGAAGGATCTACCGAGCCGAAGCGGGCCAGACACGGCTCGCCAAAGGCCGCTGGCGCAGCCAGCCCCGCCTCGCCCTCGCCGCACACGGCTCGCGCCGGGATCTGGCCCGAGCCGCTCCAGCGCCCGCCGTAGCTCATCCAAGTGAGCGACAGCTTTGATTCCCCGGGGAGTTTCCGCGTCGCGCGGCCAAACAGGTTGAAGCGCCGATAGTTTTCGGGGTTCGCGAATGGGCCGTCCTGCTCTGCGACCTCGCCGGCCACGACGCCGGTCCAGCCGTCGCCCAGCGCAGGAGACGCCGCGACGACGCCCCGCTGGATGCCGTACTGGCCCAGCGAATAGCTTACAAAGCTGTGAGGGAATGCTTCAACCAGCCGCAAGTTGGCGGCGCCGGCCGTGGCAAAGTCCCCAAGGTCAGCGAAGTACGGGCCCTTGTTCACGTCGAGGCCGATCACTAGCTCTGGGATCACGAAGTTCAGGTCGGCGTAACCCTGACCGTGACCATGGCTGACCAAGTTGATCGGCACGCCGTCGACGAACAGCGCCACGTCTGTCCCATGGTCTGCGTCGAAGCCCCGCAAGAAGAACTGCGCGGCCTTGCCCCCACCAGCGTGCTGAGCCACGAACAGGCCCGGTCCGGCCTCGAGCACATCCGCGGGGCGACGGATCGGGCGAAACTCGAGCTCGCGTCGGCCCACTACGACGCTAGACGCGGCGCTTGAGTCTCGGGCTTCGGCGCGCACGATGACCTCGGGGGGCGCTGCTGCTTCCGCGTGGGTATTCGTCGCTGAGTCAGGGACTGAGTCGCTGCGTGCTGAGTCGTCAGCGACATCCTCGTCGCGGGCTTCGCCCGCTCCCGGATCAGGAGGCTCGGGGTGCGCCGAGACGGGCGCCGCCGTAGCCAGCACAAAGCAGCCAAGAACCAGGGTGAACGCCCTCATCCTCGCTGGATACCCGGGGTGGCACGTTTTGACAAGAACATAGCACGCAGCGCTCAAAGCGAGGCGGCGGGGCGCTGCATGCGATCAATCCACACACCCGCAGCGCGGCAGCGCCCCGTTCTGATTCCAAGCTCTTGGGCTGCACGACATCACCACCACGTATCCCCACGGCACCAACTCCGAGCGCGCTGCACCTCGGCTGGCCACCCGGCCGGGTCATCACCGCCAGCGACAGCCAGCGACAGCGCAGCAGGCGTACTCTTAGGTACGTCACGTCCGTGACCGTACTCGTCTGTGCGCAGCCCGGCAGCGCGTGGCAAAGCGACCCAGTTCCTCGACAAGTCAGCCGCCGCGGACAACACTCCCGCGATGCTTCGCTCATTCATCGGGTTTTCAACGTTGATATTGGTTTTTGGCTGCGCGTCCAAGGACCGCGCGACGGAATCTAGCTCCGGTGGGGCAGCAGGTGCCGGAGGCAGCGGGGCAAGCGCCGGCGTCGCTGGCTCTGGCGGCGCGGCGGGGGGCGCGGCCGGCACGGCGGGAGGCAGCGGCGGCGCGGCCGGCAGCGGTGGCGCAGCCGGCAGCGGTGGCGCGGCCGGCACGGCGGGAGGCAGCGGTGGCGCGGCCGGCACGGCGGGAGGCAGCGGTGGCGCGGCCGGCGCTGCTGGGTCGCCCGGGCTCACCTGTTCGGCGCCCTTGGCCGATTGTGATCTCGACGAGAGCAACGGCTGCGAGACGAACCTCGATACCTCGACGGCGAACTGCGGCAAGTGCGGGGAGGCGTGCGACGGCTGGTGCCAGGCAGGCAAGTGCACAGCATTCGAGGTGATCGCCGAAAATCAGCCGACGTTCCCTGACAGCCGCGGTATCGCGCTGCGCGACGCCGATGTGTATTGGGTCAGCTCGTCGAGCAGCGACGCCAGCGCGGACAATTATCGCGTGCAGCGCAAGGTCGGTACGAGCGCCGTCGAGACGCTGTTGTCGAGCCAACCGTACCGGCTTGCGCAAGTCGCCGCAGGCGGCCAGCGCGTGTTTGTATTCGATTCCTACAACCGAGCCATCCTGAGCATGGCGTTCGACGGATCCGGGCTGCGGACTGATCAAACATACGCTTATTCCCTGCGGTTCAAGGCTGGTCGCATCTACTTCCACCAGAACTACAACGGTGGCATCTACATCAAGAGCCAGAGTGAAACCACCCCGACTGACGTAACCCAGGAGTACGGCACGTCCTCGCCAATTGGCGGGCTGCCCGGCAGCTCCAGCATCGCGGACGTCGCGTTCGATCGCAACCAACTGCTGTTCGGCTTAAACACCGACACGACCGGGACGTCGGTGTACGCCTACGTCATCAAGGTCAATGGCGGCCCGGACGCCACCACGGCACGAGCAGGTACAATCGGCCGCCTTGAATACGACCGCGGCTACTACTGGACCGAGTGGTCAGCCTCAACCAACTCGCTCATGATGCTGGGTGGCTCTGCGAGCTCGCCAACGAAGATCACCTCCGACGTCCGCGTCAACGACTTCACGCTGTTCGAGCAGTCGTCGGGCTGGGTGATCGTGTATTATGCATATTACGATTCGGGCAAGCGCGAGTACGGGCTCCGGATGTACAACACGGCTAGCAAGGCCGACCTGAACGTCCTCACGGGGACACAAGTGGGCTCGCTCACGACTGACGACAACTATCTGTACTTCTTCGAAGGCACGGGGCACCGGTTGGTGCGCATGCGGCTCCCCCACCTGGTCCTGAAAGACTAGGAGCCGCGCGGATATAGAGCAATCGCGGGCGGCTGCTGCGGCTCACTTTGGCGCGATCCGGCGGTGCGTCGCGACCACAGGCTGAGCAACTTTACGAGAGGAACAGCATGCAGTTCGTCCGCACACCCGACGCCCGCTTCGGCGGCCTGCCCGACTTCCCGTTTGAGCCGCGCTACGTCAACGTCCCAGCTCCCGGAGGCACCGAGCTACGCATGGCGTACCTGGACGAGGGCCCAGCGGAGGCGCCTCCCATCTTATTGCTCCACGGGGAACCAAGCTGGTCGTTTCTATACCGGAAAATGATCCGGGTGCTCACCGCCTACGGCCACCGCTGCTTGGCGCCGGATCTGATCGGGTTCGGCCGCTCTGACAAGCCGACCCTGCGCGAAGACTACACCTACGCGCGGCACCTCAGCTGGCTGCGCAGCTGGCTCGCCGCCGTCGACCTCCAGGACATCACCCTGGTGTGCCAAGACTGGGGCGGCTTGCTCGGCCTGCGTTTGCTCGCGGAACAACCTGAGCGTTTCGCGCGCTGTGTCGCCGCCAACACCATGCTGCCGACCGGCGACATGGATCCGGGGCCAGCCTTCCGCGCCTGGCAAGAGTACTCCCAGAACACCCCAGCGTTGGGGGTGAGCAAGATCGTGAACGGCGGCTGCGTCAGCGATCTGTCGCCCGAGGTGATCGCGGCTTACGACGCGCCGTTCCCCGACGACAGCTTCAAAGCCGGCGCGCGCCAGTTCCCGATGTTGGTGCCCAGCACGCCAGATGACCCCGAAGCGCAGCCTAACCGCGAGGCCTGGGGGATTCTGTGCGCCCTCGATTTGCCGTTCCTTACGGCGTTCAGCGACGGCGACCCCATCATGCGCGGCCTCGACGCGCTGCTACAAAGCATGATCCCCGGGGCAAGAGGCCAGGCTCACACCACCATCAAGGGCGGCGGTCATTTCCTCCAGGAGGATTGTGGGCCTGAGCTGGCTGAGGTCGTACACCGGTTCATGCTGGACACGGCCAGCTAGCGCGGTCCTATAGGAGCCGCGCGGCGACGTGATTCGCGCACGACGCTAGTTGACGACGCAGGTGCTCTTGGCGGCGTTGATGGCGCCGACGATGGTGAAGCGCGTAGTGGTGGACGCTTCGTCGACAGGTACATATGCCGGGGTGGACATGCTGGCGGTGGCGAAGTTTGCGCCCAGGGTGATGCCCTCTAGGTACTGGATCCAGGCGGAGTTGGCCTGCTGAACTGGGACCGCGCCGCAGAAACTCCCGGTGCAGGGTGGCTTGCCGTCGCTGCCCAGGTTGGTGATCTGGTTGCGCCAGGTATTCAGGCACCCCGCCCCGGTGCCGGTCATCGCGTCGGTCATCCCAAAGCCGCCAGTGGCCGGTTGGTCTCCAGTGTATGTGCAAGCACCCCAGCTGATCATGGTACCGGCACCGTTCAGCGTGCCCGTGTTCAGCGGGGTGGCGGCGAGCGCGGTAGCTGGATCGGTTGTGAACGTATCCGTAAAGCCCTTGGACCAGCCTCCGCAGGGGCTGGTGAGTTGCAGCCTACGGCTGCCCGCTGGTGACCTTTGCTCCATCAACGACGCGCTCGCCGGGATGCAAGATCACCAGCTCCCCAGCTTCTAGTCCGCTCAGCACCTCTGCCTGATCGCCCGTGCGCTGCCCCAGCTCAACCGTGCGCAAACGCGCGGTCTCACCTGCTAGGACGAACAGCACCCATTTGTCGCCCCGCCTGAACAGCGCGCTGGCGGGCGCGCGCAGCACGTCGTCGGCCTGCCAGATCGTGATGTGTGCTTCCACACGGTATCCATCACCGAGGGTCTTGCGCTGCGCGACCGCTGAGGTCAGGTCAAGCACGACGTTGACCCGCTGCTCCTCGACCCCTAATGAGGACATGTGGGTGAAGGCCCGTGGCTCGACCAGCCGTACCCGCCCCTGCAGCGGTTGGTCGCCACCCCAGCCGGTGATCGTCGCTTGATCCCCAGCTTTAATCCGTACGGCATCGCTGGTTAACACGTCGACCACGACCTCGAGCGCCTGGGGATCGCCGATCACCAGCAGCGGCATGCCTGCCTGCACGACGCCCTCGCTCTCTTGCTTTACCTCAAGCACCACCCCAGCGATGGGCGCGTCTAAGGCGACTTGATTGGCGTGCTCCGCGGCCTTGCCGCTCGCGCTGCGCTTGAGCCCGGCGGCGGCGAGGGCGACCTCGTGCCGCGCGACTCGCACGCCGAACCTGGCGGACGCCCGGCGTTGCTTCTTGGTGCTGACATTCAGCTCCGCTAGCTCCACGCTCTTGCGCGTGGTGCTGCCGCTGGCCAGCAGGGCCTGTGCTGATTTTAGCTCGGCCTCTGCGAACTTGAGCTCCGTGCGGCTCTGAGTCTCAGCGGACTGCGCTTGCTGCTGCGCCGCGCGCGCGGCGGCGAGCTGCGCCTGAGCCTGAGCTTGCGCCTGGGCGTCCATCAGCGGCGACGGCAGCGGGAGCAGCCTCGCGAGCACGGTGCCCTCCTCCACCCGATCCCCCGCGCGGAGCGTGATGCGCGCCAGGCGGCCCGTCAGCGGCGCGGACACCACGTAGCGGTTTTGCACGCGGGTGCGACCGTCAGCGTCCACGTTGACCACCAGCGGTCCCCGGGTGGCGGTCGCCGTCTGCACCGGGATGGGCTTGGGCAGCGCGGCCAGGACCACCGCGACCAGGACACCGATCGCTAAGCTCACCGACGCGCCACGCGTCAGCCAGCGCTTGAGCGTCGCGCGGTCCTGCTTCCGTGGGGCTTTTGAGTTGTCTTGCATGTTCACTCTCGTGTCTTGAGCACCGCGATCAGATCGAGCTGGCCCAGCTTGCGGCGCACCATCCAGCCGCTGAGCAACGCGGCCGCGCTGGTCACGACCGCCGCGTAGGCGTAGGTGGCGCCGGAGATAACCGCCGGCATCCGATAATTTTCCGGGTCGGTGGCCAGCAGCGCGCCGCTGGCCACGGTCCCCAGCCACATTCCCGGCGGCAATGCTAGCAGGACTTGAATGGCCAGCTCGCCCAGCAGCACCGTCGAGATCTCTCGTTGGGTGAAGCCGAGCACGCGCATGCTAGCTAGATCTCGCCGCCGCATAGACAGCGTGACCCGCGCGTTGTTGTAGACGATCCCGATGGCGATGATCGCGGCGAACAGCGCGAGCACGAGCGACATGGCGAGCATCGTACCGCCTTGGGTCTCCCGGAAGTTGACCATCGCCGACCGTGGGCTGGAGACGCCAGCGACGTTTGGCATCTCGTAGAGCCGACGCTGCACCTCGGCGGTTTGGTCGGCGTCCACGCTGAGCAGCAAGGTACCGACAGTTGGCGGCTCGCGCAGCAGCGCCTCGAGGGCAGAGCGGCGCATGTAGCCCTGCATGCCGAGCATGTCACTGACCGTCGCGGCCAAACGAGCTCGGACCGTGCGGCGGGAGCCCTCGAGCAACTCGAGCTCAACGTAGTCGCCCGGGCCGACGCGAAGCTTTTCCGCGAGGATGTCCGTGAGCACTAGACCGTCCATGGGCAGCGTCACCCGCTGGCCATCGCGGTTTAGGAGCAGTCGCAGGCGCCCGCCGTCGGGGCGGCCTTCGATCACGGTGTCACGGCTCGCGGAGCCGACCCTCAGGCGCACCGGGACCGAACGCGTCGCCTCGACGTAGCGCACACCCGGCAACGCCAGCATCGTACCCTCCACCCCCGCTGGCATCGGATGGCGTAGACCCACGGTTAGGTCTTCCGCCATGGCGCGCTCGAACTGAGTCTCCATCAGCCCCTGCATGGAGTCTGAGGCGAAGCGACCGATGATCATGATGGCGACCGCCAGCGCGATGCCGCCTACGGACACCAGCAAACGGACGGGGCGCCGGCGCATTTCCCGCAGCACCATACGCCCGATGGGCCCCACGACGACTTCACTCCAGCGATCGATGAATGACCGCTGGTAGAGCGGTGGCGCGGGTGGGCGCATGGCTTCGGCAGGCGGCAGCACTACGATCTTGCGCACCGAGAGGAAGGCGCCCGCGCAGGCTGCCAACAAACTGACCGCGACCGCCACGCCCACCACGCTGGCGTCAAAATCTGGCTTCAAGCTGGGGAAATGGAAGTACGGCTCGTAAGCACCGAGCAGCGGCCCGCTGAGCAGCGCGCCGCCGCCCAGCCCAAGCGCCGAGCCGATCAGCACGATGCATGAGACGAGCTTCAGGTAGTGCACGCCAACCGCCAGATCGCTGTAGCCCACGGCCTTGAGCGTGGCGATTTGCCCGCGCTGCAGCTCCACCAGGCGCCCGAGCACCACGTTGACCAGGAACGCCGCCACCGAGAGGAAGATCAGCGGGATCAGCGTGACGGTCACCTTCAGCCCGTCTAGCTCTGAGGTCACGAAGTGATCTGAGACGTGCCGGTCGCGGCCGTAGGCGCCGTACCCACCGTAGGCCGACAGCGTGCGGTCGATGCCCGCTAGCGCGTCGGCCTCGGACGCGCCCGGTTCCAGGCGGAACACGACGTTGTTGAACGCCCCAGCCATGTCGAAGGCTGGCGCCACCACGGAGTGCCTCATCCAGATCACGGCGAACGACCCAGGCTTGAACGAGAACACGTCGCTGCCCATGGCCAGCACGTACTCGGGGCTCATCGCCAGGCCGGTGATCAGGATCTGACGCAGCTTTCCGTTGATCACCACGGGGATCCGATCGCCGGTCTGGATGCCGTTCGCCGACGCGAAGGACTCGAGCAGCAGCGCTTCATCGCTCCGCGACGGGTCCGGCATGCGCCCGTCTCGCAGGCAGACGGCGTTCAGCGGGGCCGGCCCAGCGTCGGGCAGCGACACGATGCTGCCGCTGGCCGCGGCGGCTCCGTCCTCTAACGGGAGGCGGACGCTCTCGACGACGCGGGTGTGGATCAGCGCGACGCCGGGCAACGCGGCCAGCTGCTCCGCGACGCGCTGAGGAGTTCTCCGGGAGGAAGCAAATACATCGCCGAACCGATAGGCCTCGTAGTAGCTGTCTCTGGAGCTGAGCAGCGAACGATACGCGGTCTGCATGGCGATGAAGCCGCTGATGCCTGCGGCCACCACCAAGCAGATGGTGATGATCTGCCCGCCCAGCTGGCTGATGTCGCGCAGCAGCTTGCGGTCGAGGGCGCTCACCATCGCATCGCGCTCGCGGGCTCCACCTCGTCGTTGCTGACGTCGCTCTGGATCAGCCCGTCAGCCAGGGTCACGACGCGGTGAGCCATGGCCGCGACGGGGGCGTTGTGGGTGATGATGGCGGTGGTGGTGCCCAGCTCTTGGTTGATGCGCTCGAGCACCTCCAGCACGCGCACCCCGGTGCGAAAATCGAGGGCCCCCGTCGGTTCGTCGCACAGCAGGATCACCGGTCGCTTGGCGATGGCGCGCGCGATGGCCACCCGCTGCTGCTCACCGCCGGACAGCTGGGCCGGGAAGTGATCCATACGGTCGTGCAAATCGACCAGCTCCAGCGCCTGCTCCGGCGCCATCGGATCCCGCGCGATCTCCGTCACCAAGGCGATGTTCTCGCGGGCCGTGAGGCTGGGGATCAAGTTGTAGAACTGAAAGACGAAGCCCACGTGGTCGCGGCGATACAGGGTGAGCTGCTTCTCGGTCGCGGACGTCAGATCCTGATCGCGGTAGAGCACTCGACCGCTGCTGGGCACGTCCAAGCCGCCGATGATGTTGAGCAGCGTGGACTTGCCGCTGCCCGACGCGCCTAACATGACCATCAGCTCGCCGGAGTTGAAGGAGACGCTCACGCCGCGCAGGGCGTGCACCTCGATCTCGCCCATGCGGTAGGTCTTGGTGACGTCCTGCGCGCGGAGCACGGTGTCGACGGCGCTCATCTGGCGCGCAGCTTAACTCTGAATGCGCACCAGGCGGACGCCTTGTGGATGTGGCATCAGCGTGTCCAGCCACGCGCTATCGCCGTGTCGATAACGCAGCTGCACTGCGCAGCCAGCGGCCAGCGCCGGGGCCACGTCGCCGAGCCCCACTTCGCTCGCGGCGGAGTGACCCTGGGCGCGCGACTTGATGCGCACCTCTAGCAGCTGAGCCACCTGTTCGATGTCTCCTAGCAGCTCGACCAATTTTTGGGGGGGCAAGATGGCGTCCTGCAGCGGCGGCAGGACCAGCTCCTGGTCCTGGGCCGGGGCCGGGGCTGGGTCTTGGGCCAGGCTGGCGCTTGGCTGATCGCTCACGGCTTGGTCTCCTTGCGGCAGTTGCCGCTCGCCGTGGCGAGCTCAGCGCTGGGGCAGCTCGCAGCAGGCGGGCCAAGCGCAGGCACCAGATCGGGCACGCCGACGCGAGTCGTCTCGACCCGCGGCAGGTTAGCGGCGAGGGTGACGTGTAGCTCGGTGGCGGGCACCCGGGCGGCGTAGAAGGCCTCAAGCGAGAAGCCCTGCGCTCGCGGCGCGACGACGGGCTGGGGGGCGTCGGCGGGGACGTCAGCTGCCGGCGCCTGTCCAGACGCATCCTCGCGGAATAGGCCCAAGAAGCCACGGCGCGACACCTTGTTTGGCGGGCTCACTTCAGCTGCGCTCCAGTAGGGGTGAGTGACCGGCTGGGGCGCTGATCGAGCGCCGCGCTGGTGGCGTGGCACTGCACGCAGCTCTGCCGGTCGGGGTGGCTCGTGCGCAGACCAGGATCACCTGTTGGCCCGTGGCAGCTGTTGCACTGCTCGCGCATGCGCGTCTTGTGCGGCATGGTCGGTGGCGCCGTAGGCCAAGCGCGGGCACCATGCCCCGGCGAGGCCAGCCCGCTGAAGCTGTTGTCCGGCGCGATGCCTGGCGCGCCCCCGGGACGCGGATCTTGGCTCAGCGTGTGGCATTGAAGGCAGCTGTCATAGCGCTGGTGGCTCATCTTGGGGGCGAGCTTACCGGCGATGTTGGCGCCGTCCTGGTGGCACACCAAGCAGTCCGGCGCGCGGGTGTCGTCTACGCGATGGGGGATGCTAGGCGGTGCCCCGGCGTAAGCGCGTGTCTTGGCCCGCGCGGTAATCGACGCGAGGAAGCTGGCTTCATCTGCTGGGCTCAGCGCGCTCGCGCTAGGCGGCGCGGTCAGGTTAGCGATCTGCCCTGGGTGCAGCTTGCCGAGCAGGCCGCGGTCTTGACCGCGCAAGTCGCCGTAGCCTGGCGTGACCTCCACTGGCTGCGCCGGGGTGCGCTCCGTAGTCTTGGCCAGCGGCACCGGGGCTTGCCGAAGACCCGTGAAGTAACCAGCGCACGCGACGGCTACGACGACAGCTGCGGCGAGGTACACGCCTCGAGATGGAAACTGAGGTCGCTCAGCCATGGCCTGCCTAACCGGCCTTCCTGATCCGCACGGCGCACTTCTTGTAGTCGGGTTGCTTGGAGAACGGGTCGTAGTCCTCGAGGGTCAGCAGGTTCGCCAGCAGCGTCTCATCAAAGAACGGGATGAACGTGCTTCCGCGAGGTGGCCGGCCGCGGCCGTTCAGCCACACGCTGAGCTCCAGCTTGCCGCGGCGACTCTCGACCAGCACGCGCTCACCATCCCCCACCCCCAACTCCCGCGCGTCGTCCGGGTGCAGCTCAATGTACGCGCCAGGCATGGAGCGGCGCAGCTGCGGGATGCGCATGGTCATCGTGCCGGTGTGCCAGTGCTCGATCACGCGGCCCGTGCACAGCCAGAACGGATACGCCTTGTCGGGGGACTCCGGCGGTGGCTCGTAGGGCCTAAACCAGATCTGCGCCCGGTGGTCTTTGGAGGTCGAGTGGTAGAAGTCGATGGGGCGCGCCTTGTCGGCGTACGGGTCATCGAAGCTCGCGAAGCGAAACTTGGTCTCGCGCCAGGTGCCGTCAGCTTGCTCCACGACGGGCCAGCGCAGGCCGCGCGCCTTCACGTACTCATCGTACGGGGCTAGGTCCTTGTGCTTGAGGCGGGTGAACTTGCGGTACTCCTCAAACAGCCGCTGATCGACGTTGATGTCGTAGTAGTGCTTAAAGTCCCAGATCGGCACTGGCTTGCCGTCTTGTTCCATGTGGAAAATAAAGCGGCCGTCCTTGTCTCGCATGCCGGGGTGGCCGCGTTCGAACAGCTGATGCGCCACCGCGATCAGTTGCCAGCAGTCGTCCCGGGCCTCGCCTGGTGGCTTGACCATCTTGAACCACTGCTGGGTGCGGCGCTCGGAGTTGCCGAACATGCCGTTCTTCTCGATCCACAGCGCGCTGGGCAAGACCAAGTCGGCGTGTTGGGTGGTGGCCGTGGGGTAGACGTCGCTGACGATCAAGAACTTGCCAGGGATTTTTCTGCTCGGAAAGAATAGGTGGTTCAGGTTGGGCAGCGTCTGGCCGGGGTTAGTGACTTGCACCCAAATCGTGGAGATGTCACCGCCCTGTTCTTTGGGGGTGGAGAAGCGCTTCCACATCTCGACAGTGTGGTAACCCGGCTTCGGGCTGACGCGACCGGCGGGGACGTTCCAGAGCTCCTCGGTCTGCTTGCGGTGCTCAGCGTTAGCGACCACGCGGCCACCGGGCAGCGCGTGGGCGAGCGTCCCCACCTCGCGCACGGTGCCGCAGGCTGACGGCTGCCCCGTGAGGCTGGTCGGTGCGTCGCCTGGGCGCCCGAAGTGCCCGCTCAGCAAGTGGACGCCATGGACCAGGTTGTTGATGGCGGTGCCGCGGGTGTGTTGGTTCATCCCCATGCACCACAGGCTGGTGATGCGCAGGTCTTGGTTCGCGAACAGGTCAGCCAACATGCGGATCTTCCCCGCTGGGACGCCGCTAATTTCTTCCACCCGCTCAGGTGTGTACTCGGCGATGGCGGCCTGATAGGCCTCGAACGTCATCGCCTCGCCGTCTAGGGTGGCGGGCGTGTCCTGCCGCCGAAACGCGCAGTTTTTCTCGACAAAGTCACGATCCCAAGCGCCCCGCGCGATCAGCTGTTGCGCGATGCCGTTGGCGATGGCGAGGTCGGAGTTTGGCTTAAACTCCAAGTACTCGTCGGCGAACTCGGTGGTGCGCGTCCTGCGCGTCCCGATGTCGATCAGCTTGACCCGCTCGCCCCGCGAGCGTCGGTCCATGACCCGTGAGAACAGCACCGGGTGCATTTCTGCAGGGTTATTACCCCAGGTGATCAGGACGTCACAGCGGTCTAGGTCGTCATAGCAGCCCGCTGGCTCATCCACCCCATAGGTGCTGAGGAACCCCGTGACCGCGGAGGCCATGCACAAGCGGGCGTTGGGGTCGACGTGGTTCTGGCCCAAGCCACCCTTGACGAACTTGTTTCCGGCGTATCCTTCAGGAATCGTCCATTGGCCGCTGCCGTACAGGGCGAAGCCCCCGGGATCTGCCTGGATGCGGTCGGCGATGACGCGCAGCGCCTCGTCCCAGCTGACGGGCACCAGCTCGCCGTTCTTGCGTAGCAGCGGGCGCGTGAGCCTGTCCTGGCCGTACAGCGCCAAGCCGACGTGATAGCCCTTCATGCACAGCAGGCCCTTGTTGACCTCGGCCTTAGCGTCGCCTTGGATCGCCACGACCTTGCCGGCCTTGACGCCCACCTGGACATGGCAGCCAGTCCCGCAGAAGCGACAAGGCGCCTTCTGCCAGCGCACGCCGTCGATCTCGGTTGGTCCCGGCGCAGCAGACGCAGATTTTGCGTCGGCAGCGGCGAGGCGTGAGGCGGCGAGGGTCGCCGTGGCCATGGCCGAGCTGCGGATGAAGTCGCGACGCTCCATTAGTAAACCTCGTCTTCGAAGTCGACGCACACCACGTCGACCTGGGTGACCCCGGGCAGCTGCGACAGCTGCTCGGTGCGTTGCCGCGCGGCATGAAGGCTGGGAGCCTCGGTCACCAGCGGCAGCTTGCAGCCGATGGGCTCACCGAGCTCAACGCCCGGGATTTGCCGGAGCGTGTTGAGCAGCAGGTCGTCTGCGGGAGCTTCGGTGGTGATGAGCAGTCCGCTGATGGGCATACGGCATGCGCCTAAGCAAGCCGCGGGCCAGAGCCGCCAGACAGCTTGGCGCCTTGGGAAACACCCCCCGCGCCCGGCGACGGCCGGGCGCCACGCAGCGTTGCGAGGGCCGCAGGACGTAGAACGGCCATCGCTCGCTCAGGCCGTCTACACCAGGAGCGGCAAATTTTGCACCCATGGGCGCACAAGCGCAACGTTTGCGGCGAACCACGGCACCTCCAGCTCAGGCCGCCGGTGACGGATCTGGGGGGCGTTTGCGCTGCGTTCGCTCCTCAGGCCGTCCGTTGCGCGCTACCGCTCAATTCAGCTGGGTGGCACGCCGGGTGCTTAGCGCCACGCGTGAACTGGGAGTTGCCTCGCGTTGGTTGGCTGATTTGCCTTGGGCTCATTGGCTGCAACGCCGATGTCGTGGATCGCGGCCACGCCCCGGCGCCAGGCAGCGCGCGCTTCACCACCACCATCCACGAGCCTGCGCGGCTGACCAGCGTGCGGAGCAACCAGCTGGACAGCCGGGGCGAACCGCTGCGCGTGAGCTGCGTGAGCTGCCACTCGGTGCGAGGTCCGCGGCCGCTGCCAACGCAAGCCGCGGATCTCAAAGAGTTTCACGTGGGGCTGCAGTTCAAGCACGGCGACAGCGCCTGCGGCAGCTGCCATGACAGCCAAGCACCGCACGAGTTCTTGCACCTGGCAGACGGCACGCGGGTCGGGATGCGCGACGCGATGCTGCTGTGCGCCCAGTGTCATGGCCCTCAAAAGCGGGACTACGACCGCGGCGCGCACGGGGGCATGAGCGGGTACTGGGATCTCTCCCGAGGACCCCGGCTGCGCAACCACTGCATCGACTGCCACGATCCGCACGATCCGACTATCCCCAGGGTAACGCCGGTGCTGCCGCCGCGGGACCGCTTCCTCAGCCCGGCGCACTCGAGCGCCACACCGGTACCGCACCATGAGTGAACATCAGACGCCACCAGGCGAGGGGGTTGGCCGTCGGCGCGCGCTGAAGGTGATCGGCGCGACGCTCGGCGCGACGGCGTTCGCCGCTGCGATGGAGCCCCTCAAGGCCTGGACCGATGATCTGAGCCTCGACCAGTTCTTGCAGAAGCACTATCGGGAAATGTCCGCCGACCAACTGGCGGAGGTCTTGCGCCGCGTCGAGGCTGACGCCCTGCACAAGTACGGCAAAGAAGTGCGCTGCGAAGACGTGCGGCCGATGGAAGGCGTCGAGTTCGGCTACGCGCTCAACTTGAGCGTGTGCATCGGCTGCCGCAAGTGCGCAGAGGCTTGCCACCACGAGAACAACCACGACCGACGCAGCAACAACTCCTATATCCGCGTGATCGAGATGGAGCAGGGCAGCCTAGATCTCGCGAAGGGCAACACCACCTACGACCACGCGGTACCTGCCCCGGGCAAATACTACATGCCCGTGCAGTGCCAGCAGTGCGACAACGCACCCTGCGTCAAGGTCTGCCCTGTTCAGGCCACCTGGAAGGAGTCAGACGGCATCGTCGTAGTCGACTACGACTGGTGTATCGGCTGTCGTTACTGCGAGGCAGCGTGCCCATATCACGCGCGCCGCTTTAACTGGAACGCGCCTGAGATCGAGCCCGACGAGATCAACCCCGATCAGGCGTATCTCTCCAATCGGATCCGCCCCCAGGGGGTGGTCGAGAAGTGTACGTTCTGCCTCCACCGCACGCGCAAAGGCCGCCTGCCCGCCTGCTTAGAGGCCTGCCCGACCGGCGCGCGGGTGTTTGGCAACTTGCTTGACCCAGACAGTGAGATCCGCTGGGTCCTCGCCAACAAGCGCGTGTTCGTGCTCAAAGAAGAGCTCGGCGCTCGGCCGCGGTTCTTCTACTTTTTCGATAATTGAGCCAGCTTTGCGAGCCCGAGACCACCGCCCCGAGAACATTGCCCCGAGAACATTGCCCCGAGAACATTGCCCCGAGAACATTGCCCCGAGAACAT
>CAZKDY010000044.1:0-11596 GCA_964551615.1 uncultured Polyangiaceae bacterium | reverse complement strand
TGCCCCGAGGGAACATGAAACGCGACAACCACGTAGTCACCTACCCGCGCTTTCTGCTGCGTGTGCTGCGCATGAGCTTGGACGGCGGCTGGCGCTTCTATGTCTGGATGACCGTGCTGTCAGCCATCGCCCTGGTGGGTGCCAACGCCTGGGCTCACCAGGTGGCTCAAGGCATGGCGGTCACCGGCATGAGCGATCAGGTGTCGTGGGGGCTGTACATCGCCAACTTCACCTTCGGCGTTGGCTTGGCCGCTGGGGCGGTGATGATGGTGATCCCTGCCTATCTGTACGACGACCATGAGATGCATGACGTGGTGCTGGTGGGCGAGCTGCTCGCCATCGCCGCGATCACGGTGTGTCTGCTGTTCATCACCGCCGACCTAGGCCGCCCTGATCGCTTCTGGCACATCATCCCCGGCGTCGGCCGCTTCAACTGGCCCATCTCGATGCTGACCTGGGACGTGATCGTCCTAAACGGCTACCTCGCGCTCAACCTGCACGTGGCAGGCTACATGATCTACACGCGCTATTTGGGCAAGCGGCCGAGCAAGCGCTGGTACGTGCCGTTCGTCTTCCTAAGCATCTTTTGGGCGATCAGCATCCACAGCGTCACCGCCTTCCTGTACAGCGGCCTGGGCGGGCGGCCGTTTTGGAACTCCGCGCTGCTGGCTCCACGCTTCATCGCGTCGGCGTTCATCACGGGGCCGGCGTTCGTGATCCTGCTGCTGCGCGTCATGCGGCGCTATTCCAGTTTCCGTGGGGCGACAGGACCGATCGAGACGCTGAGCAAGGTCATGCGCGTGACCGTGCTGCTCAACCTGTTCATGCTGATGTCTGAGGTGTTTACCGAGTTTTACACCGGCGGTCACCACGCGGTCTCCGCTGAGTATATGTTCTTCGGTCTGCACGGGAAGACCGCGCTAGTACCCTGGATCTGGAGCGCCGTGGCGCTGAACCTGGGCTCAGCGCTGCTCCTCCACCTGCCAGCGCTCAAGCAAACCTCGTGGGCCCTCAACGTGGCGTGCGTCGCGGCGTTCGCCGGCGTGTGGATCGAGAAGGGCATGGGGCTGATCATCCCCGGCTTCGTGCCGAGCACGCTCCACGAGCTGGTCGAGTACGTCCCGACCCTGACCGAGTGGAAGGTCACCTTGGGGATCTGGGCGTTCGGCTTCATGCTGCTCACCGTCGCGGTCAAGGTGGCGCTGCCAGTGCTGAGCGGTGAGCTCAGCCACCCACACCAAGCCAGCGACGAACCTCCAGCGCCCTCGCTGCCCGAGCCGGAAGCGGCGGAGTAGCTCAACCAGGCTTGCCGTCAACGCGCGGGCTGACGAGCGCGGGCAGCGCGCCGTACAGGAACAGCACAAACGCCAGGCACCAGGTGGCCGCGCTGACATCCAACACGACCAAGTAATCATCAGCGGAGAGCAGCAGCGGCCCCAGGACTCGCACCACCGCGGTCAGCAGTAGGCAAGCGAACGCCGCGGTGAACGCCTTGGACGTGACTATCTTGCGGCCCGTATGCCCCAGGGATACGCGAGCCATCATGCCAAGGCACAGCATCGCCACGCAGCCGACCGTGAGGGCATGCAGGCTGACGTTCGCGGCGACCCCGGGTACTGCGCGCAAGATCACCGAAATGGTGAGCCAGGCCAAGCCAACGTGGAGCACCCAAAGCATCGGATAGCGCACCGAGCGTAGCGCCCCCCACCCCCATGAACGGGCGAAGAGCAGCGCCGCGGTGACGATGGCCACAGGTGTCAGGATACTCGAGGGAGCGCTCAGCGCATCGCAAGCCGTGAGCGCGACTAGACCTGCGATGGCGCCGCCCTCGAGCTTGGGGTGCTTCTGCACTGCGCTCTCCGTCGTGTTACGCGTGAACATCGGCACCACGCGCGCGCTGACCACCGCGATCAGGACGGCCACGACGTCGACCGCGACCAGGTGGCCTCGGCGCTCCCAACCATGCAGTACGCCAAGCGCGCACAGCTGAAGGGCCAGGTTGTTGAGCGCCAGCGCGCCGAGCACGATCAGGAACTGGTAGTTTCGAGTGTTCCGGGTGGCGATGAGCGGCAGCGCGAGCGCCAGCATCAGCGCGGGGATGAACGCGAAATCGATGGCGGCAGCCAGCGGGAGGGGCAGCAAAAACGGGGCAACTCGCCCCGCGACCCACAGCAGCGCCAGCGCACCCAGGCGCCCGCCGATGACCGTCTCGCGTCCTGTCCAATTGCCGACCGCGGTGAGCAAGAAGCCTGCGATCACCGCCAAGGCGAAGCCGTACAGCATCTCGTGGGCGTGCCACGAGACGCCGATATACCCCGGGGCCAGGGCCAAGTGCCCGGTCAAGATTAAGATCCACGCGGGAATGAACACCGCCGCGTGGAGGCCAGCCAGGGCGAAGAAGACACGAAACCCCTTGGCTAGGACGCTGACGCCAGCGGGTTGGGTAGCCTGGGCGCTTGGCGCCGCGGGGGTCATTTCGTGCCCCGGTTCCTGCGCACGCGCCCCGCAGACTCCAGGGCGGACGCTCGAGTGCGGTGGGTGTTCTCCCCGTCGTAGTGGGGCATGGTGGGCACCACAGGCCGGGCGGCGGCTTGGACGGCTAGCTCGGCGGACTGCTCCGCGGTCAAGCACGCCTCACAGGCCGCGTACACACCGCTCGGTCCTTCTTCGCGGCCGTCGTGATCACTGAGCAGCGCCTTGAGCTCGCTACACAGCGCCACGTCCGGAGTGGGCACCAGCAGCGAGGTGATGGCTGCGTGCTCTAGCCTGAGCTGAGCCGTGCCCGGCGGGTACTCTCCGTCCAAGGCGAGCTTTACCGCGGGGAACAATACACGCTCTTCGATGCCGATGTGCCGCAAGAGCCCGGAGCGAAACGCCTCGTAGTGCTCCAGGATCACCGCGCCGTCTTGCGTAGCTTGGTCCATATGAGCCCGCAAGCGCGCGTGATCTGCCGCCAGGTAGTCGGTTATGCGCTCATATTTTGGGGCTGCGGGGTCTACCACGGGGCACCTCGAACGATCAATACGGCGGCCACCAGCAGCGACAACCCGAGCATGGCGTTGGCGCGCCCGAGGCGCGACGCCTGCTTGCGCAGAGCTTGCGTCTCTGCCGACGCGGGGTCTGCCAGCAGGGCCTTGGTGGCGCGCGGCCCAACTACGAAGTCGTGGATACCGCTGACTAGCAGCACGCACAAAAACAGCGCGAGCTTGAGCACTACGCTCTTGCCAAACGCAGTGGCGAGCCACTCGGGGTTGACGAAATCGCCAAAGCGGACCCCGCGAAACCACAGGTTAAAGGTCCCCGTGACGAGCAGGGTGACGAAGCACCACCAGCCGACGTTGCGAAAGCGGATACCCGTTTCCATCAGGAACCGCCCCGCGACGTTGCGCCCGTCGCTGCGCAACCAAGGCACCACGACCAGCACGAGGAACATCATGCCGCCGACCCAGATCGTCGCGGTCAGGATGTGGATGAAGACGGAGAGCAGGTAGAGTGTGTGCACAGACGTGGGCAGCATAGCAAGCCGCGGGCCGCTGGCGCCTGCCCTTGGCGTGGCGTCATGTCGCGCGCTGAGCAGCGCAGCGCTGTCGCCTACGACGTGGCAGCTCTGCGCTGTTGGTCGTGCGCTGTAACCTGCTGGGCTGTTGAGCATAGCGCCCCCGATTGCAGTTCGACGACATCTGGCAGCCTGCCAGCGCTAGAGCGCTACTTCACCCCGTCGCACTGACCGGAGGCGTGAGCGGTGTCGTTGTCTGGGTTGCACTCGATCCAGGCGTGGGGCGGCTTGCCGTCATCGACCACTACGTAGGCTTCGGTGGTGCCCTTGGTCAGCGCGTCGGACGCGGTCGGCAAGAGCAGCACGACGTCTTCAGCCTCCGCCGGCCCCAAGGCCTTGGTGGTGAGGGCTTGGCCCAGCAGCACGCCGCCTGCCGTTGGATCGCCTTCGTAGAAGCCGACGACCACGCCGGGCGGCACGCTGACCAGCCCGATGTTGCGCACCCGCGCGATCAACCCGTACGCGACGCCGGCGCCACAGCGTGGCCGTAGCTCGACTACTAGGTCCGGGGCGCTGAACTCACCCGAAGGCTGGATGTTCTGCCGAAAGCTGTTCAAGCGCGGCTGAGTCCAGTTCTTCAGCTCATTGGTCGGGATGGTGCCGTCCTCTTCAACGTTCGTCACGTGGTACGGGTGTTGATTCCAGATACTCCGCGTGCGGACCCATTTCCCCAGGGTATCACCATAGATGCGCACGCCGCGGGTCTTCTCATCCCGATCCTTACACGTGATGGGGGAGTAGTCATTGGAGATCACGATCAGATCCGCGTGGCCATCGTTGTCCACGTCGGCCACTAGCGGGTACTCAGTCAACGTGCCGCTGGTGTTGCAGGCGCTCCACTTCACGTCGCCGTTGGCGCCGTCGTAGATGCGCAGCGTCGTCTCGTCGGCGTAGACCACCTCGGCGCGTCCGTCTCCGTCAAAGTCAAACACCGAGCTGCCAGTGGCCGCTGATGAGCAGTCTTGGGTCGGCTTGAGCCAGATGTTGGTCTGGTCATTGGGGATCGAAGAGTCGAGCAGCTTGGTCCCGCCGAGCACCGTGTAGCCGATGCCGGTCGCGATGGCGACGTCAGGGATCTTGTCACCGTCAAAGTCGGCGACGGTGGGCGGCCCGCCGCCTGTGGTCGCGCCAGCCGTACCAGCAGGGCAGGTGTTGGCGAACGTACCGTTCATATTGATGTTCTGGCGCAGGATCTTAAAGCCACCCGTCTCGGCTGGGTCATAGTGCCAGACGTGCACCAGGTGGCTGGCCGAGTTGACCGCGACCACCTCGACCCGGCCGTCTTTGTCAAAATCGCCTAGCGCCATGTGTTTCGCGACCAGCCCCGTGCTGGCTAACAGCAGGCCCGTGTGGTCGTAGATCTCAGTCGGGGTGACCACCTCCAAGAAGCCGTCACCGGTCACGTCGGCGAAGGTGCCGGTCCCGGCGCTGACCACCGGGAACTTGGTGACACCGGTGGCGCCGTCGAGCACGGCGTCGGCGAGCAGCACCTCGGGTGAGCCGTCGTGGTCGATGTCGCCGATGCTAGGCATGTAGCAACCCTTGGCTGTTGAGATCCAGAGCTCGCTGCCGTCGGCTTTAAGGGCCCGCGCGCGGCCGTCTTGAGTGCACACGATGATCTCGTTGCCTGGCACGCCGTCGATGTTGCCACCCGCCAAATGAGACCCCGGGTTGAGGCGGTCGTTGAAGGGCGTATCCGGGTGGTAACTCCACTTCTCCACGACCTGACCACCCACGACGCTGATGGCGTGCAGCGTGCCGTTCTGCGTGTAGTTCGGCCTGCCGGTGTCTCCAGTGGCAGGCCTGCTGTACTCGAAGGTCGTAAACAATATCTCCGGGATGTCCTTGGCGTCCACCTTGCCGTCGCAGTTGTCGTCGTCTAGCTGGATCACGATGGGCGTCATCATGATGTTCCCGCCGTCCCAGTGATACTTGAGGCTCGGGTTAAACTCTGCGGTGGGCGGCCGATACTCACACTCTGCGAGGCAGGTGATGGGATCCCCAGGGTCTTCATCTGGCCCACACAGCGGCGGCTTGCCGAGGCAGCGCCCGGTGGCCAACGACACCCCGCCGGTGCAGCTGCCCGCGTCCGGCGTCTGCCCTGGCTCGCCCAGCGAGTAGTCACAGTACTCGCCGTCTGCGCACTCGTCAGAGTCGATGCAGACCGCGCCTGGCGCCACGCACTGCTGAAACGCGCACACCTCGCTGTCACCGCAGCACGCGGTGCCACAAGCATGTTCCGTGGGGCAACACACGTCGTTGATGCACACGCCAGCGTCACAGCTGCAGGTCCCGCTGTCCAGGTTGAGGCCGCCGCCAGTGCCGGTTCCCGCCGTCGCGCCAGCGCCGCCGCCAGAGCTACCGCCCGTCGCTCCACCCCCATCTAGCAAATTGCCGCCGCCTACGGTGTCCCCGTCGCCCGAGCCGCAGGCGCTGACGACCCCAGCGCTGATCGCGAGGAGCCCAAAAACACGGAAAGCAGGAGAAGCGGTAAGGCCAAGCATCCGGCAAGGCTACCTGACAAACGGACGTTCGCCCACAGCGGCATCCGGCGTGCCGGCCGCTGCCCCCAAGCGAGCGATTCCGAGACAACCCAGTTTGAGCAGCGAAGCGCCCTCCACCTCGAGGGTCGCTGCCTTTTTCGACCTGCGCGGGCGCATGTGGGAACGCTGAGCTACACTCCGCGCTCAGCGAGCCATGGCCGATCCCTTAGAAATAACCCCACGGATACTCATCCCAGCCGCGGAGCTGAGCTGGACCGCCGTGCGCGCGTCGGGTCCTGGCGGACAGAACGTGAATAAGGTCGCGTCCAAGGTAGAGCTACGCTTCGACGCCGCGCGCAGCGTCGCGCTCACCGACGAAGCAAAGCACCGGGCGCTACAGCTCGCGGGCAGCCGGGCGACCCTCGATGGCGTGATCGTGATCGTGGTCCAAGACACCAGGGACCAGCGGCGCAACCTAGAGCTAGCCCGTGAGCGCCTGGCGCAGCTGCTGCGGGCGGCGCTGGTACGCCCCAAGCGTCGCAGGCCGACCAAGCCGAGCTACGCCGCGAAGGCCCGTCGCTTAAACGACAAGAAGCACCAGGGCGACAAGAAGCGCGCGCGCCAGGTGTCTACGGACTAGTCGCGTCTCGTTAAGTAGTCGCGTCTTGCCAAGTAGTCGCGTCTCGCGATTTAGCCGTGTCGTCGCGCCCCGAGGGCGAGCCCAGGGTTGGGGGTGGAGGCTGGCGCGCCTGGGTGGCGCTGCACGCCGCAGCCAGCTGCCGCCACAAAAACGCACAACGTGCGCAACTGCCCCTGACCCCGCGCGATAGGGGACCAGCCAAGAGCACTGGCCCTACCGAACAAGCGGGAGGGCGCCTGGATCTCACAACGGGCTGGCGCGGCGCACTTTCAAGCCGGTGTCGCCCAGCCCTGAAGATCGAGTCGCCCCGCCGCGCTGCCCCGAAGCTTCGAGGCGGCAGGCTGGGGCTGGTGCTCAGGGCCACTTCGCCCGCGCGACGCCGCGCGACGCGATCTCCGCAGCAAGCCACGCAACTGTAGCTGCCCTGCGGTAACGCGATCATCGATCTACGCAAGGAGACCCCATGAGCCAAGACCAAATCACCCTCGCCGCCCTCGATCGCATCGAGCGCGAGCTGGACCAACAGAACCAGGTCTGGGAGGCGGTGCGCTCGACGCTCGCGACCCAAGACCCCGACACCCAGTATCAATTACCAGCCGGCTTTCTGGCTGACTTCGATGAGCTGGCCGCGACCCGCGTCGCGCCCCAGCACCCCACCAGCGCGGGCTTCCTGCGCGCCTGAACCAAACCGCGCGCCCGCCATGGCGCGCACCAACATAGCCGCGAGCCAGCGAGGCTCGCACAGACCATAATACCTGGAGGAAACGAACAATGATTGATGCAATGGGCTCTGCCGCCTCAGCGGCCGCCATCGACACCGGCTACACCATGACCCCAGACCAGCTGGGGCCTGAAGCGCTGATCATGTACCTAGAGACTCGCCTCAACAGCCTCGACAGTCAGATCGATGAGATCTTTAAGAAGCAGAAGACCATCGAGGCCGTGCGCAAGGCGATGGGGCAAATCACCAACGCCCTGGCCAAGCTGGAGGACGACACGAGCGACGATAATCTCAAGGGTAGCTACAACACCGCCGAGGCCAAGGCGGCCTACGAGACCGAGATCAACGCCGCGCTAGCCGTGATCGAGGATCTCGATCCCAACCTAGCCAAGACCATGCGCAATGATCTCGCCCAGGAAGGTCAGATCCTCTTCGTCGAAGATGGGCTCTACCTCACCCGCGAGGTCGAGGCGACTCGCGAGTACATCAACAGTATGGTCAAGAGCCTCGAGTCGAGCGCGCAAATGGAGATGATCCGTCTGCAGTCGATGTCGTCTGCGCGCGGAACCGCCATCCAGATGTCCACCAACCTGATCGCCGCGTTCAACGAGGGCCCCAAGGCCATCGTCGGCAACATGCGCTGAGCGCCATGCGACCGGAGCTCAAACGCACGATGTGCCCCGAGAGCCTGGCTGAGCAGTTGTATGCTCAGGGCTACCAGGCTCTGGAGGGCGGCGACTCAAGCCTGGCGATCCGCTGCTTCGCGCTGCAGCTGCTGGTGGGGCCGAAAGAGGAGCGCGCCTGGGTGGGGCTCGGCGCAGCCCACGAACAACTCGGGCAGCAACGCAAGGCCGCCGCGGTCTACCGCCGAGGCGCAGCGCGAATCAAAGATTCCGTGTGGTTAAACATTGGGCTGGGTCGCGCTGCGCGCCGCCTAGGTCGCGCGCAGGAGGCCGAGCGAGCCTTCGACCGTGCGGAGCAGCTGTGCGGTGACCCGGCCTTGTCGGCGGTGATCGCCGAGCAACGAGAGAGCGAGGAGTGATGAGTGGAGTAACTGGAGTTTGCAGTGGGGTGGTGACGAGCGCGCCGCTGCCAGCAGGAGAAGCTGCGGTGCCGGAGGCCTTGTTGCCCCCCAGCCTGGGAGCCGGCGACCCGACCGACGCCATGGCGATGCTGATGGCGTCGATGCAGGAGCTGAGCCAGATGGGCCTCAGCGAGAGCGAGACCCGGATGCGCGTCAACGCGGACAAGCTCGACGAGAAGGTGCACGAGTTCGTAAAGAAGATCGCCGAGGCTATCGAAGCCGCACGGAAAGCCGCGGAGGAGGCGGACGACGACGGCGGCTGGTTCAGCGACGCGGTGGACGCGGTGGCTGACGTGGTAGGCGACGTGCTGGGCAGCGCGGTCGACTTCGCGAAAGACGCCATCGAAGCGCCGTTTGAAATCGGCTACGCCGCCATCACCAACCCAGGCGACATGAGCGCGCTGTACGAAGCCGTCAAGCAGCAGGTCAGCGAGCTGAGCACCGACGGCGAGTGGGCCGACAGCGTGGATGGCTTCACCGAAGGCTCAATCAAGTTCGCCCTCGACTCCGCGGTCTTCGCCGCCAAGCTGGTCGCCGCCATGGCCCAGGCGACCCTGAGCGGCGAGGACGCCTGGGAGGCCATGAAGGACGAGTGCAAGTCGCTGTGGAAGAGCTTTCAAGCCAACATCCTGGAGAACCCCGAGTTCTGGGAGGTGGCCTCGGTGGTGGGCAAAGCCGCTGCCGTGGGCCTGGCCGTCGCCAGCGGCGGGCTCGCTGCGCCCATCGCCATTGGGGTGATGTTGGCCCTCGAGGTGGACAACCGCACGGGCTTCATCGAAGACGTGGTGGGGCCCGACGCCGCGCCCTGGGTACGCATCGGTCTAGTCGCAGCTCAAACCGCGGTCACCCTCGGAGCAGCGGGTGGAGGGGACGCACCTCAGTGGCTCGCAGTAGTCAAAGGCGCGGTTACCGTCCTGGCAGGTGCCCGAGACGTGAACGCCGCAGTCAAAGCCCGAGAGGACGCCGCAGAACGCCGCGCGGAAGCAAAACGTGAGGCCGCCATCCAAGAGACGCTGAACCACATCAAGGCCCTGCAGCGCCTACAAGACGACCTGCTCGAGGTGTACCGGGAGCAGAGCCAGACCAAGAGCTCGTTCATGCAGCTGGGCCAGCAGCTGACCGAGATCCGCGCCGCCAACCTGTCGGCTGGATTGATGCGGGTGTAGCCGCCTGGCGAACGGCTGGCCCTAGACCCACCCCCAACCGAGACGAGCAATGTGACAAGCAGCCTGCGCCTGTCGCGCGGCCGTCTAGTGAATCCCTACGGAGAAAGAGACTATCATGCCTGTTGAAGCCACCGGATCTAACACCCCAATCTATACGCCGAGCGATGACGGCGTCGGCAGCACCACGCTCGCCACGCTGAACAGCGTGGATGAGCTGGCGGTAGAGCTGGGGGGTGACACCAACGCGCAGGTCGCGGCGATGCTGCTCAAGCACGCCCACGACACCAAGCGCCAGACGCGCACCGCACGGATGCATGAAGAGCACCACCTACGGGACCAAGAGGCCAATCAGGTGAAGAAGATGCGTGAGCAAGCCGATCTTGAATATAGCGCCGCGGTCAAGCGCGCGACGGGCCAGATGGTCAACGGGCTGGCTCAGATGGGCGCCGGCGTGGCCGGCATGTCAGGCACCGATGAGCTGCAGACGAAGGCGCTGACCGGCGGCGGTGAGATGTTCAAGGGCGGCATGGACTTGAGCGCGGCGTCAAACGACGTGGACGCCTCCAACCGCGAAGCCGACGGCGTGGCCGCCGGCAACCGCGCCAAAGCCAGCGAGCGCCGCCTCGAGGACTTGAAGGCCGAGGAGAGCGACGCGACGGAGCTGATCCGTACGGCATTAGATTTCGTACGAGGCGCGAGCGACGCAGCAGCGCAGGCGAACCGTACGGCGATCTTTCAACGAGCGTGAACTGTGAGCATTTCGCTCATCGTGATCACCGGCGTCCGCGATGCATGTTGAAGGCAGCGGCGTCGGTTGATGCTCGTTCGTTACGCTTGGCGGGGTCTCGCCCTAGTCTCGGACGCAGCGAACGCCGGTCGTCGCCGATTCGTATCCCTGGGGCGACACCAAGAACGCCGGCCCAAGGAACGGTTCGTACAGGGACCCTGACATCCAGCTCCCACCCCAAAACGGTACCCAGCTGAGGTCGAGACTGCAGAGGGCGTCCAGCTCATGTTGATCGCAAACCGGAGCGTCAATAGACGCATCGACGTTTCCAAGCCATGGGAATACTCCGTCAGCGGTTGGCTCTGACACTGAGCCGGCGAGGTCAGCGTGACCCCAGCGGCCCTGTCCGGCAGCGCGGCTCCCAATGTCAGGCAGGTCTGCGAGGTCGCACGCGGCGTCGAGTGTCTCTGCGCACCGTGCAGCGAGGCGATCGAAGGTTGGAGCTGCCGAACCCCAAGGCCACGGCCTTTGCTCTGCTCCACCACGAGCCGCGAACTCCCACTCGTGCGCCGTAGGCAACCTGCCGCCATCCCGCCAACAAAGCACTGCCGCGGTCTGTAGGTTTACGTAGTTCACCGGCTTGTTGTCGGCCGATCCGTCGGTGACCGCGAAAGCGCTATCTGGGCTTGTATCGTCGAGATGGACAACTTCGTAACAGTTCCCCTGGAAGAGTCGTCCGTTGCCGCGCGGAACCACTGCGTCTGCAGGATTCGGCCGCACGTCACGGAGTAGTAGGACCCGAGCGCGGGCCACGGACATCTCGTACTTGTCCATCACGAAAGGACTGACGGACGCTGCCGACGTAGGCGTAGTGTAGCCAACTCCGTCCACGGTGACGCTGCCCCCGGACTCGAAGGTGCCGCCCGGTACAGGGAGCGCGGCGCAGTGCTCCGCAGGCGCACCACCAGCGGCGCAGCTTACCGCTGCACAGCCCTCACACCTTGGACGTCCAGTTGGGTCGCATTGGAGGACGCCAGTGCCCGTTTGTCCCGGACAGTCGCAAGGTTGCTGTTCGGGGAGGACACATGTGCTCCACGCGCTCCAGATGGGTTACTCTGTTCTGATCCATCAGATCCACATGACAGACAAGCGAGTGCCGTCAAGCCGGGTGTGGATCTCGATCTGACGGTAGTTTGATCGCACAGCTGTAACCGCACGG
>CAZKDY010000043.1:0-54602 GCA_964551615.1 uncultured Polyangiaceae bacterium | reverse complement strand
CGTGCGGTTACAGCTGTGCGATCAAACTACCGTCAGATCGAGATCCACACCCTGCCATCCATTGTTCTGCCAAAGTCATCACTGCCTCCTTGGTCTCCGGAGTTGCCTCCGCCAGCGCCTTGCGCAGGTCTGGCTCGGTGATCGCGTCGTTGATCAGCAAGATGTAGCGCAACACAAACAACAGCGCAGCACGCGCACCCGGAATTCGGGAAATCAGCCCGATCACTGGGGACCAACTCGCTAACGCAGCCAACATTGCAGCGCCGCGACGCGCGTCCCGAAGCGCCCAGAGAGCGAGCGGCACCACCAAGGACGCCGGGGTAGGAGCGCGCGCTCGGAGCGATTCGTCGCTCTGGTGGCTCAGGTCATCGAGCAGGATTCGGAAGTCCGGCACGTGCTCGCTCACGCCGGGCAGCGCGAGCAGCTCCTGATCGAACAGCTCGTGGAAACTCTGCGCCACGTTCCATCCATCCTCGCTGTGGTGGAGCACCACTGGGATCACCACCGGCGCGGGTAGCTTGCCGCCGTGCTCAAAGTAGCGCGCCAGCACGGCCATCACGTAGCCTCCCACCTGCACCAGCGTGGCCGCTTTCGCGTCACTTTTGTGCTCGAACACCACGTAGATCCGCGCATCGCGCCCACCAATGTCCATGCGGAACAGCAGGTCGGCCTGGGTCTTCCTGAACGCCGGGTCGATGAACGTGTCCGGTAGCACCTCCAGGGTGCTCCAATCGATCGCCGCCTGCAGCGCGCTTGGCAACACTGCTTGAAGCTCGACCTGGGCGTAGCTCGGGTTACCGAAGATCTTCTTCACCAACGTGTCGTGCGGCTGCCCCGGCTTGTCCTCGGCGCCCTGCTCGTGGTCCTCAGCCGCCGGCGTCCCCTTGTGCTTCGCTTTGGCCATGGGCCAAGCATGGGCGAGCATCTGGGCGTTGATCAGCGGCACGAGCTAAGTCCGCAACATCACCCGACATTTTCAGTGCTTCCTTACGGTCTGCTGACCGGCCCCAGTCGAGCAGGGCGGCTAGTTGAGCACGGCGGTTAGTCAAGCAGGGCGCTCTTCGGTGAGCGCCCCACCCCCCAGCCCAGGCAACTCCACTAAGTCCATAGCCCAGCGCTAGCAAAATGGGAGTAGTCTGCGGCCATGTTGCGCACCCACCTCACCGCACTGACCCTGGTCGGCTTGCTCAGCAGTGCCCTCCCCACCCCCTGCTCGGCCCAAACGGGCAACGCCGCGGCGGCGGAGGCATTGTTCGACCAGGCGCGCTCCGCCATGGACCACGAAGAGTACGAGGAGGCCTGCACCAAGTTCCGAGAGAGCAACCGCCTCGATCCGGCGGCGGGCACGCTGCTCAACCTGGCCAACTGTGAAGAGCTGCGTGGCAAGCTGGCGACGGCTTGGGAACTATTCCGTGCGGTAGAAGATCAGCTGCCCCCGGGCGACGACCGCATCACCGAAGCGCGGGCGCGGGCAGCCTCGCTTAAGGCGCGCCTGCCCCGCCTGACCATCGACGCCGGTAACCCCGTGCCCGACGGCATGCAAGTCAAGCGCGATGGCGTGGTCCTCGGCAGCGCGAGCTTAGGCTCACCACTACCCGTTGACCCTGGAGACCATGAGGTCGTCGTCACCCTCAACGGTCAACATCCCAAGACATTTCAGATCTCCCTCACCGAAGGCGAGAGCAAGACCCTTGACGTCACCGGCGCAGGCTCAGACGCCGGGGGTGGAGGGTCGGCACAGCTCGATAGCTCCTCGGGGAATCAGACGTTGGGTTATGTCTTCGGTGGCGTGGGCATCGCGGGCGTCGTCTTCGGCTCCATCACTGGCGTGATGGCCCTGGGCAAGAAGTCGACCGTAGACGAAGAGTGCGACGGCGCGCGCTTGTGTAGCGGCGCGGGCGCTGACGCGGCGTCATCTGGCAGCACCTTGGCGACCCTCAGCACCGTGGGCTGGGTGGTCGGCGCGCTGGGGATCGGCGCGGGCGCATACTTCTTACTCACGGGCGAAAAAGAAGGCCCCAAGACTGGGATTCAGGCTGGCCTCACCCCGTCGGGCTCGGCGCTCAGCCTGTTTCACCAGTGGTGACGTCAGAATTCGAAGCAGCATGGACAGGATGCTAGGGTTACGGCGCGATGAGTGACGGGGAAGATCCACTGGTCCAGCGCGCGCAGGCGCGGGTGGGCAGCGTGCTCAACGACAAGTGGACGCTGAACGCGTTGCTCGGCGTCGGCGGCATGGCGGCGGTGTACGCGGGCACCCACCGCAACAAGAAGCGCGGCGCGGTCAAGCTCTTGCACGCGGAGCTGTCCCACGAGCCAAGTGTCCGCGAGCGTTTCCTTAGGGAAGGATACGTCGCCAACACGGTAGACCACCCAGGCGCGGTGCGGGTGGACGATGACGACGTGACCGAGGACGGTGCGGCCTTCTTGGTCATGGAGCTGCTTGAAGGCGAGACCCTCGACGCCCGGGCCCAGCGCAAAGGCGGTAGGCTGCCGGTGGAGGAGGTGCTGCCCATCGCCGATCAGCTGCTAGGCACGCTGACCGCAGCGCACGGCAAAGGCATCGTGCACCGCGATCTGAAGCCCGAGAACCTGTTCTTGACCCGCGAGGGCGTGCTCAAGGTGCTGGACTTTGGCATCGCGCGCTTGCGCGAGCAGAACGATAGCTCCACGGCGACGCAGACGGGCTCCACCATGGGCACACCAGCCTTCATGGCGCCAGAGCAGGCGCGCGGCCGCTGGGATGAAGTCGACGCCCGCACGGATCTATGGGCGGTGGGCGCGAGCCTGTTCAACCTGCTGACGGGTCGGTTGGTGTTCGAAGCGCAGACCACCAACGAGATGCTGGGCATGGCGATGATGCATCAAGCGCCACCGCTCGCCAGCGTGCTCCCCCATGTGTCGCCCGGCGTGGCTGCGCTGGTGGATCGCTCGCTGGCCTATGACAAGGCGGCCCGCTTTCAAGACGCCGGGGAGATGCAGGCGGCGGTGCGCGCGCTGATCAGCGGCGCGGATCTGAGCGGTCGCCTGCCTGCGCTGTCCTTCGCCGACGCGCAGCCCGCGAGCGTGGCAGCGCCTGTCTCCCAAACCACGACCGCGTGGACGGAGGCAGGGCACCCGCAGGCGCCAGCGCCGACCCCGAAAGCCAAAGGCAAGGGCGCGATGCTGGCGGCGGCAGCCGGGCTCGGCGTGGCGCTGCTGATTGGCGTGGTCGTGGCCGCGACGCGCGGCGGGTCAACTGCAACGGCGGAGTCGCCACCCAGCGTGAGCCCGGCGGGCGCAGCGGACAGCGCCGCGCAAGATCCGAGCTCTGGCAACGCTGGTCCTGAGATCATCCCGGTGCCTGAGCCCACGCCAGGCGTGGTGTCTTTGGATGACTTACCCAGCGCGCCGAGCGCCAGCGCGACGCCTCAGCCGGGCGCGCCAGGTCAAGCGGGCGCCCACCCGCCATCACCCGCCCAGACAGCTGGCGTTTCCCCAAAGGTCAGCCCGCCGATCCAGACCGCAGCGCCGGTCAAGGCGCCGAAACCAGCAGCGCCCAAAGGGCCTGGGAAGCCTGCTCCGGATCCCTACGCGCGCAGGCGCTGAGCTGCGCAGGCGTTGGAGGTCGCGGGCGTTGGAGGTCGCAGGCGCTGAGGCACGCAAGGCGCTGAGGCAGGTAGGCGCTGAGACATGAAGCGCGTTGGTTCAATGCAGCACCACGCCTCAGACGTCTGGGTTGGTCAGGCGCGGCTGCGCGTCCGAGCGTCGAACGCCGCTGCAGGCGTCGCGTCCCTTCGGGTGTTGGAGCAGGCGCTCCCAGAGGCGCTCTGCGAGGTTGCTGGGCTGACTGGAGACTCGGTGGTCGTGTTACGTAAAGTGGATCTGCGCCTCGCCGCGCGGCTCTCGGGCGACGCCAGCACGGGCGCGCTGCTCTCAGCGCTACGCTCCCACCTGAGAACTCGGATCCGGGCGGCAATGAACCAAGGCGCGGAGATCGGCGTAGACTCCGCCCACTTTCCCAATCGGCCCGCGGCGCTCGCCGCGTACGTCGCGGCGCTGGCTGCGGGCTCGGCCCAGCGCTGGCCTTTTTCAAGCTTTGCTGCCTACGGCGACACGCCGCTCGGGGTACTGCGCAGCTGCGCTGAAGAGAGCCTCGCCCTGGCGGGAGATGTGTTGGTCGGTTGGAGCTCTCGCGTGGGAGCGCCAGCGCTGCTGCAGTCCCTCGGCGACGCCGAAGCGCTTGAGCTGTGTGATCTATGGATCTCGCCGAGCGGCGCAGCTGAGCTGCCGGGCGTGGTGCTCGCTCGGCTGAAAGCTGCGCTCCAGAGTGAGCTGAGCGAACCCCGGAGGTTGCTGCTGGGCCTGCTGCTCGGCTTCGAGCTGTGGCCTCCACTCCGCGGGGAACTAATAGCGCGCTCCGCGATACTGCGCCCTGCTACGGGTGATACTAAGCAGGCTGCGCAGCAGTCCAGCGCGGGCGGGCTCGTGCTGTGGGCGCTGCTACTCCAGCAGAGTGGCCTTTTGGCTGAGCTTATGGCGGCTTACCCCCACCCCCAAAAAAGGAGTGCGCTGCTGTGGGCTCTTGGGCGCTGCCTCGGAGCACCAGACATGGACCGCCGCGATCCGCTGCTATTGTGGTGGTGTGGCGAGTCGCCGGGTGCGCGCATGTCACCAAGTCAGGTGCTTGAAGCGTCGGATCCAGAGCCCGCCCATCGCATCGCGGTGCAAGCTTGGGCGAGTAGCGGCTCCACCAAAGAGGTCGTGATCGCACCGTGGGGAGACGGCTGGGTCGCGATGAGCGGAGACGTGGCCGTCGACTTCTGCCTGGACGGCGACGTGCAAGCCAGCGTTGAACACGTAGCGAGTCAGTTCAAGGCCCGCGCAGGTCACTTCCCAGCAGGGGTGGAGCTGCTTACGCAGCCAACTGAAGCCGGCCGCGCGCTGCTCGGCAGCTTGGATACGCCCAGCGTGCCCGATGCGTGGCGCCCAGCGATCTTAGCGCTGGCCAGCGTCGTCGCTCAAGAGCTGCGAGCGATCCACCAAGCCAGCGTCGCCGACGTACGAGGCTGGCGAGCGAGCCTCACGGAAACAGACATTGTAGTTGAACGTAGCGACGCCCAACGCGTGAGGAGCGGCCTGTGGCGGCCGTCGCGCATGGTGTGGTGGGATCGGGGGTGGAGCCTTGAGTGAAACGTCAGCGCCCAAGCGACGAGTCCAGGGGGCTGGTGTGTTGCCGGAAGCGCGCACCTAGAGAGCCACATAGCTGAGTTTCCATTGAGGTGGCTGAAGCCGCTATGCTTGCATAACATCCTTGCAGAAGCCCCCGGGCCACCCAGGCCAGGCGCCGTGTTGGCCACCCAAACAACCCATGTCCATAAAAACCCGACTGCTCCTCGCTGACGACCACGAGCTGATCCTCGAAGGGCTAGAGGGCCTGCTCAGTCGGCGCGCGGATCTTGAGATCGTGGCTCGCGTCCAGCGCGGCGATGACGCCCTTGAGCGCCTGCGCCAGGGCGACGTCGATCTGGCGATCATCGACATCTCGATGCCCGGCCTCGACGGCCTCGCGCTGATCGCCGAGGCACGAGCCGCGCACATCCCCACGCGCTTCATCCTGCTCACCATGTTCGATGACCTGGGCTACGTGCGCAAAGCCGAGCACTTGGGGGTGGGGGTCTTCCTCCTCAAGGAAGCGGCGACGACCGAGCTGCTCTTGGCGGTCGACGCCGCGCTAGCGGGCCACCGTTACCTGAGCTCAAGCCTGACCCACAAGTTAATCCACAAGGATACAAATGAACCCGACCGCGACCAGCTGAGAGGGCTCACGCCTGCGGAGCTACAGGTGCTCCGCGAGTTGTCCCTCAACAAGACCAGCCGCGAGATCGCCACCACCCTTGGTGTGAGTCACCGCACGGTGCAAAATCACCGCGCCCACATCTGCCTGAAGCTTGAGCTCAAAGGCACCAATCGGCTCCTTGAGTTTGCCATCGAGCAGCGCGACCGATTGGCCTGAATCACCGCCCCGCGGCTGCGCCTGAACCGGCAGCCTGAGCCAGCGGCCTGAGCCGGCAGCCTGAGCCAGCGGCCTAAGCCAGCGATGGCACGCTCAGGCGCAGCCGCGTGCCCTGCGAGCTGCTCAAGACCGAGAGCTGCCCCTGCAGCGTACTGGCGCGCGCGCGCAGGTTGGCCAGGCCCCCGCTCGCTGCGTCCACGTTGGGCATCCCGACCCCGTCGTCACGGACCTCGATCTCAACGCCAGCTCCAGCTGTAATATCCACACAGATATTTTCACAGTCGGCGTGACGGAGCGCGTTGTACACGCCCTCTAGCACCGCGCGCTCGAGCTGCTCAGCCACCGCCCCAGAGATCTGCCGCGAGGCCGCGCCGCTGAGCTTCAGCACCACCTGACAGCGCCGATCGTGGGCGGCGCCATAGCTCGAGCCGAGCTCACGTACGCGCTGGGCGAGCTGCTCACTCCAGGCGCCGAGAGAACGCTCTGGCGACCGCAGATCGAGCACCACGCGGCGCAGCTCAGCCTGGGCCTCACGCGCGCGCTGCTCGAGCTTCAGCAGCTCATCGACCAAGGCAGGCGCAGCCACAGCTGCGCGTGAGCCTGGCGCAACCTCGTCGAGCGCCTCGCCGCCGGTGTGGAGCCCGCACCCAGGCGGCGCACCTGCGCCACGGGATGCTTTGCGGCGCAGCGCGCTGAGGCTCCAAGTCAGGCCGGCGAGCTGCGTCGCGACGCCGTCATGCAGCGCCGCAGCGAGCCGGCGCCGCTCCTGCTCAGCCGCGCGGCTGACCGCCGCGGTACGCCATCGAGTGCCGAGCAGCGCTAGGCCCAAGACCCCCGTCCAAGCGACCGGTATTTGCCATATGCGAAGATCGCCGCGCCCCAGGAGCCAGCCTAGGCTCAGCGCCAAGAGCAGCGGAGCGAGCGTGCGAGTCACCTCTTTGCAGCCAAGGCGGCGAGCCATCCCCTCACTATCTCAGAGCCGCGGATCGGCGCGCATCCGCGTAGCTGCTCAAATTGCGTGAGTATCTGTGCTCAGTAGTGGCAAGCTCGCGCCGCTGTAGCTCCTGCGATTTAATGCGTGCGCTACCCTGATCCTCAGGCATCGTGAAACAGAACGTGACCTCCGTCTTGGTGCTGGAAGACACCGCCCCGATCCGCTTGGGCGTGTGCGAGGCGATCGCTGCAGAGCGCGACCTCGAGCTGGTGGCTGCCTGCGAGACCGTGCGTCAAGCGCTCGACTACGTTGAAGATCTGAGCGCACCCCTCGACGTCGCGATCATCGATTTGAGCCTCCCAGATGGCCACGGCAGCGACGTCATCGCCAGGCTCAGTAAGCTGCGCCCGAGCTGCGTGAGCCTGGTGTTTACGGTGCTCGCCGACGAAGCCTCCATTTTCTCAGCTCTGCGGGCTGGCGCGCGGGGCTACATCCTCAAAGACAGCTCACCCGAACAGCTGATCGAAGCACTGTTCCATGCGGAAACTGGCGGCGCGCCCATGAGCCCGGAGGTCGCGCGGCGCGTGGTGGAGAGCTTTCGTCCACGCAGCGCGCGACAACACACGGGGCTCACCCCGCGTGAACATGAGATCCTAGAGCTCTTATGCCACGGCACCAGCTACGCTGACGCCGCGGAAATGCTACATATCGGCCACGGAACCGTGCACACCCACGTCAAGAACATCTACCGCAAGCTCGACGTCAGCTCGAAGGCCGAGGCCACCAAGGTGGCCATCCAGCGCCGCCTGTTCATTCCGTAGCAGGGCGTGACCACGTGCAGGCGCGCTAAGACCTGAGCCGCCCACGTCACCGCGCAGGGTGCGGTGTGGTCGCCCGCCTCGCGCTGCGCGGGCACGAACGGCAATAGTTAGGGCGGCGGTCTGCGTTCGCTTGAACAGCAGCGGCGCTTCGCTCATGCTCCCCTGCTCCGCGGGTGCTTGGGAGCCCGGCCCTTGGGCCGTCGCGACCTGCTTGGTGAGCCCGGCGCTCATCGTCACGCCCTCAGGCGACCACGGAGACGTGAACCCAAGCGTTCCAGCGTACTTACGACGAGGTTTCGATGATGCGATCTTTCTTCTTTCCGGCAGCGCTCGCTGCGGGCCTGTTCTCCGTCTTCTTGAGCGGCTGCGCCTGCTCCGATGAGTCTGGCTTAGATGGCAGCGGCGCGACCGGCGGCGCAGCCGGCAGCGGAGGCAGCGCCGGCTCTGCAGGCAGCGGCGGGACGGCCGGCAACCCAGGAGACACGCTGAAGATCACCAGCTGTCCCAACCCTCCAGCGCCAGCCAACGAGCCTGGCGCAGACGTGTGCGATGTCGCCCCTGGCGCTGGCACCGACACCTTGGTGGTGGGCGACGTGCTGGTCCCGGGCGAGGTCTTTGAAGGCGGCGGCGTGCTGTACAACCAGGCGGGCGACATCAGCTGCGTCGGGTGTGACTGCGCGGATCAAGCCGTCGATGCCACGCGGATCATCTGCCCTGACGCCGCCGTGTCACCGGGCCTGGTCAACGCGCACGATCACGTGGGCTGGATGAACGGCGCGCCGTGGGTCGCCAGCGACGCCAGCGTCGACCCAGCGCTGCGCTGGGAGCAACGCCACGACTGGCGCCGCGGCAAGCGCGGCAACCCTAGGATCAGCGAGGAGGGTGGCAGCGCCAGCACCGACGAGAAGGCCTTCGGCGAGCTGCGCTTCGCCTTGGCGGGCGGCACGGCGGTGTTCGGCTCTGGAGATCTGTCCGGCATCTTGCGCGATCTAGATCGCACGGGCAGCGGCGACAACGGCCTCGGTCAACCTGGCGCTGCCTACGATACGTTTCCCCTAGGAGATAACGGCGGCGAACAGCTAGCGAGCGGCTGCGGCTACCCCGACGTGAGCGGGCCGCCGAGCGCGAGCACGCTAGCGTTCGCGCCCCATGTGTCAGAGGGCATCGACGTCGAGGCCCGCAACGAGTTCTTGTGCCTGACGGGCCAAGGCGCTGGTTCGAAGCCTGCGCTGGACAACCGCGCCGCGCTGGTCCACGGCATCGGCCTCAACGCCGTCGATGTCTCGCTGATGGCGTCGACCGGCATCGACCTGATCTGGTCGCCGCGTTCGAATATTTCGCTCTACGGCGACACGGCCCAGGTCACCATGATGGCGCGCACGGGCGTCAGCATCGGCCTCGGCACCGACTGGCTCCCCTCTGGCTCGATGAACATGCTGCGCGAGCTAAAGTGCGCAGACGAGCTGAACACCAACAACTTCGGCGGTTACTTCAGCGACCAGGCGCTGTGGCTGATGGCGACCCTCGGCTCAGCGCGAGCGCTGGCCATGGACGGCGCCATCGGCGTGCTGGCGACAGGGCACAAGGCGGACATCGCGATCTTCGCCAACGCCGGCCGCAAGCATCACCGCGCGGTAATCGATGCCGGGGTCGGCGACGTCGCGCTGGTGCTGCGCGGCGGGGCCCCGCTGACCGGTAACACCGCCGTGGTCAGCGCCCTGACCACGGGCTGTGACGATCTCGGCGACGTGTGCGGCGCGAACAAGAGCGCGTGCCTCAGCCGCGACATCGGCAAGAGCTGGAGCGCGCTGCAGGCCGCGGTCGGGACCCCCGCTTACGCCCTGTTCTTCTGCGACACGCCCGACAACGAGCCGAGCTGCCTCCCGGAGCGGACGCTGCAACCGGACTCGATCAACGGGTCCTCGCTGTACGTCGGGATGTCGTCTGCCGACGACATGGACGGCGACGGCATCGCCGACAGCGACGACAACTGCCCCGGCGTCTTCAACCCGATCCGCCCGCTCGATGAAGGCAAGCAGAGCGACTACGACGGCGACGACCTAGGCGACGTGTGTGATCCTTGCCCGCTGGACAAGGACTCGACCAGCTGCGCGACCTTCGACCCCAGCGACACCGACGGCGACGGGGTCGCCAACCTCGCCGACAACTGCCCAGCCGACGCCAACGCCGATCAAGCCGACGCCGACGCCGACGGCAAGGGCGACGTCTGCGATCTGTGCCCTGCCGACAGCAACCCCGGCACCGCCGGTTGCCCGTACGACATTCCCGTACTGAAAACCGACGCGAGCCTGCAAGGCGCGCGCGTCGCGGTGCGCGGCGCCGTCGTGACGGGGGTCGGCGCGGGCGGCTTCTTCATTCAGAAGAACGTCACCACGCCGTACGAGGACAACGCTGGCGTGTTCGTGTTCAACGGCAGCGACGCCAAGCCAGCGCGGGACGCCATCATCGACATCAGCGGCGCGACCCTCGGCGTGTACTACGACGCCATCCAACTCAGCAGCGTCACGTGGACCGACACCGGCAACACCTTCGCCATGCCACCGCGCGTGCTCAGCGCGGCGCAGCTGACGCAGATGGTCTCCGACGGCTCCGCGTCGGTGCTTGAGGGCCAGCTGATTCAGGTCAACGACGTGGTGGTCAGCGACGCCGATCCCGTAGGCGGCACCGGCGACACCGACAACCTGAACGAGTTCGAACTCACCGGCGGCTTGCGCGTCGACGACGCGATCTGGCCCACGGCGACCCCGTTCATCGACCCATTCCCCACGGCAGGCGAGCGCTTCGTCTCCATCACCGGGCCCGTCGCGCTCCGCAACACGTACCTGAAGCTCCTGCCGCGCGACCCCAGCGACGTGGTGTTCGGCGCCACCGACGTCCAGGCCTTCAGCGAAGCCATGGCGTACCAGCGCGTGGGCGCCGCCGGCAGCACCTTCCCCACGGCGCTCGAGGTCGTGCTCACCCGCGCGGCAACGACGCCGGTGCAGGTGGTGGTGACCTCCGACGCCACAGGCACCGCCACGGTGCCAGGCAGCCCCTTCAGCATCGCCGCAGGAGACAGCTCGGTCATCATCCCAGTCACTGGCGTGGCGGCCGGCACCACCACGCTCCGCGCCAACCTGCAGGGTGAAGCCACCGAGGTCACGACGCAAATCCGCGTGCTGGGCGACGCCGACGTGCCCCCGCTGCGCTCCATCACGCCCGACGCCGCGCGGATCGTGGTCGGCGACACCCAGCAGTTCAGCGTAACGCTAGAGCACCCTGCCCCCACCACCGGCATGAACCTCGCCGTCGCGGTCACAGGCGGCGCGGGCACCGCCCCGGCTACCGTCGCGGTGCCAGCCAACGCCTTGGACGTGAGCTTCACCTTCACGGCGGCCGGGACCGCGACCACTGGCACGCTGACCGTAGACGGCACCCTCACCGCGACCTTGGACATCGTCGATGTCCCACCCCCGGTGGACATCGGCGGCTGGAAGCTGAACCAAGCCAACAGCGCGCTCGAGTATGCAATTCCGAGCGGAACCATGATCGAGCCCGGCGGCTACGTGATCATCGCGCGCACCGCCACCAAGGCCCAGTTTGAGGCGTTCTTCCAGCTGACCCTGGGCGCGAACGTCACCTACCTGACCGCTGGCAGCAAGCTGGTCATCAACGGCGGTGAGACCTACACGCTAAGCGACGCTTCCGGCGTGGTAGATGGCCCAACGGTAGCCATGCCGGCGTCAGCGCTGCGCAACTTCCAGCGCCTGCAGCCGGTGGGCGCGGCGGGCGACGCAGCCTCGTGGCTGGACCAGCCCTACGCGCTCAGCACCAGCACCCCCGGCAGTGGCCACACGCCGGCGGGCACGAACGGCGTGTACATCAGCGAGTTCTCGGACGTACCTGGGACCGGCAACTACATCTACGAGTACGTCGAGCTGTTCAACGACGGCGGCTAAGCCGGGCCAGCCAGACCGCGGGGCGTCGCGAGGCGCCTCAGCGCGTCTGCTGGCGCTACTCCGCGGCCAGCTCGTGCGCTGGGCTGGCCTCAGGTTTTTCCATACGGGTTTTCTGCGCTAGCCTCGCAGCCAGGCTCCAAGCCGAAGCTTCGCGAGCCAAGATCCGCTCGGCCTCCCGCTGATACGCCTCCGCCAGCCTCGGCTGGTCTTCCCGCAGCGTCCTCGGGGGGCGCCTCTGCGCCAGCTCGCCCTCGTGCACGTCGCCCAAGCCCTGCAAGTTTTTTCGGGGGTGGGCCTCCGCTGACGCCACCGCGCCTCCCTGGGCGCCTTGTTCCAGCTCGATCCACAGCTCACCGCCCACGCCGAGCAACGTGGGCATGCGGCGCCGGTGGCCGCTGGCTGGTGCGACCACGCGCGCCGTTAAGCGCACGCAGCTCACCGGCTCGCACGCCTCAGGCAGCGTGGGCGACAGATCCCTGGGTGGCAGTGTGGCGGTTCGCATACTCAAGCCAGGACGCCAAACAGGGCGCAGCCTGACGACCGATGGCTGCCACATGGCATCAACAAGGGCCAACAAAGCACAGCTGCGCTGCCTAGCGACACCAAACGCCCGCAGGCGCAGCTCGCTTATCGAAGCTGCGCCCACGGGCGTCGCGTGTGCGCTCAGTGATTTGCCGAGCTCGCTCAGGGCTCTTGAGCGCTATGCCACCCACGTTTCCGTGGTGTTCTCGGCGTTGGCTGCCGGCTGGCCCGGGCCACCCACGACGGGCACCTCTTGAGTGTCGTCCAGCGCCAAGCTGAGCACCTCGCTCATGTCGTCCACCAGGTGAACCTCCATCTCCGCCAGGGTGTCGGCGGGGACATCGGCCAAGTCGCGCTCGTTTTGCTTGGGCAAGATCAGGCGTCGGATGCCGGCGCGGTGCGCCGCCAAGACCTTGGCCTTAATCCCGCCCACCGGGAGCACGCGGCCCCGCAGCGAGCACTCACCGGTCATGGCCGTGTCGGGACGCACCCGGCGTGAGCTGAGCAGCGACGCGAACGCGGTGAAGATCGTCACCCCCGCCGACGGGCCGTCTTTGGGCACCGCGCCTGCCGGCACGTGGATGTGAAGATCTTCACTCTCCAGGCTGCGAATATCGATGTTCAGCTGGTCGGCGTGGCTGCGCACATAGGTGAGCGCCGCGCGTGCTGACTCCTTCATCACGTCGCCCAGCTGGCCCGTGATCTCGAGCAGCCCTTTACCTGGCATGCGAGACGTCTCGATGAACAAGATGTCTCCACCAAAAGGCGTCCAAGCTAGCCCCGTCGCCACACCTGGGTGCGCGACGCGCTCGGCAACATCACTGCGGAAGCGCGGCTTACCCAAGTAGCCAGCCACGTCCTCGCTGTCCACCGTGAAGCGGAGCTGCTCGTCCTTCTTGCGCGCGACCTCGAGCGCCAAGCAGCGGCCGAGCCTCGTGATCTCCCGATCGAGCTGCCGAACACCCGCCTCGCGCGTGTAGTCTTCGACGATCAAGCGCAGCGCGGGGTCGGTCAACTCAAAGGCTTCGCTCGGGATGCCGGTCTCCTTGAGGCGCTTGGGGATCAGGTGCCGCCGCGCGATCTCAGCTTTTTCTGCGTGAGTATAGCCGTTCATCTCGACTATTTCCATACGGTCCCGCAGCGGCGCAGAGATCGTCTCTAGGCTGTTGGCGGTGCAGACGAACATCACCTCAGACAGGTCAAAGGGGGTCTCTAGGTAATGGTCGGTGAAGTTCCGGTTCTGCTCAGGGTCCAAGACCTCGAGCAGAGCCGCCTCGGGAGAGCCACCCAAGCCCTGGCTGAGCTTGTCGATCTCGTCCAGCAGCACGACCGGGTTCTTCTTACCCGCTTGTTTCAAGCCGTTGACCAACCGGCCAGGCAGCGCGCCGACGTACGTCCTGCGATGTCCGCGGATCTCGGCCTCGTCTCGCACGCCGCCGAGGGCGATGCGCACGAACGGGCGGCCCGTGGCGTCGGCGATGCTGCGGCCGAGGCTGGTCTTGCCGACCCCTGGAGGGCCAACCAAGCACAGAATGGAACCGCGCGGATTACCCGACAGCTGCTGCACCGCCATGTGCTCTAAAATGCGCTGCTTGACGTCTTGCATGCCAAAGTGATCTGCCTCCAGCGTGCGCGAGATCTCATCCACGTCCAGGCTGCTCTCGGCGCGCTTGTCCCAGGGCAGCGACGCGAGCCAATCCAAATAGGTGCGGATGACGTTGGCCTCGGGGCCCTGACCCCCAGACTGAGTGAGCCGCTTCAGCTCTCGATCGGCGATCTTGCGAGCGTCTTGGCTGAGGCCGGCGGCGTCGAGCCGGCCGCGCAACGCGTCGACCTCGCTCTCTTCGTCGTCATCACCCAGCTCGCGCTGGATGGCCTTCAGCTGCTCGCGCAGCACCATCTCCTTCTGCGACTTGCCGAGGGAGTTGCGCACGTCCTGCTCAACCTTGGATCGCAGCTCAGCTCGCGTGCGCGCCTTGGCGAGCAGCTCCATCACCAGCTTGATGCGCTGGGCGACGTCAGCCTCGCTCAACACCAGGGCCGCGGACTCGCTGTCGAGGCCCAAGCTCGCCGCGATGTGATCAGCGAAACCGGACGGATCCCCATCAGCAGAGGGGATCTCACCCAACGCGCCACCGCTCTGGCTCAGCTCCTCGAGGTGCGCGTGGAGCTCTTCAGCCAGCATCGCGGCTTCCTCGCTGGTGTTGCCGACCTCCGCCAACACGACGCCACTGGCGCGCCAGAACGCGGCCTCCAGATCCAGGCTGTCTAGCGCGAAGCGGTCCAGGCCTTCTAGCACGAGCTGATAAACCTGCTCGTTGCGTCGGGCGACGCTGACCACCCGGGCGAAGCTACCCACAGGGTAGAGATCTTCTAAGCTAGGCTCATCAACCCGGGGCTCGCGCTGAGTCGCGACCGCGATGATGTCACCACAGTGGAGCGTCCCGAGCAGCGCGATGGAGCGGGGCCTGCCGACGCTCAGCGCCAGCGTATGGCCCGGAAATACAACTCCAGACCGCAGGGGCAGGAGGGGGAACGGAGAATCAGGCGCAGGTGCGCCGCCGCGAAGTTTCGTCATGGACGCTTCCTTTTTTGTGTTGCCGTTCGGAACCAGCTGCCCCGTCGACTATCAACTGAGCAGCTCGTCCGCCGAAGCGGTTCTTATGAGTGAGGGGTGAACGGAACCTAAATTCGTTCACGCAGGTGTCAACCACCCACCCAAAAACTGGCGTCAAACTTGCTTCAAATAGGCGCGCTAAGCGGTTATTCCGCCAAATATCGCGCTATTTAAACTCGCAGTCGCACCAGCGCCCGCTCCCAGCGCGGCTAGCGCCGCTTCAGCCCGTTGAGCAAGAGCTCGGCGAGTTGCTGCAGCTCAACCAGCGCCCGCTCCCGTTCCATGGCGAACAACCACGGAGGAGAGTAGGCAGTGAGGGCTCGTTGGAGCAGCCTGCTTGTGGCGTCGAGATCCGCGATGTCAAACGCCCCGCTCCGCTGGCCGTCGTCGAGGGCGGCGGCCAGCAACGCCGCCTCTTCGCGAGAGAAGTGTCCGACCTCCGCCTGCGCCGACTTGCACAGCACAAAATCGCAGGCGTGCGCGCCTTGAGCTGCCAGTTCGAACAGCACACGAACGCGCGCCTCCAACATGCAGTGTAGGCGCATGGCGGCGTCGTCTGCTCGCGCCGCGCGCATGGCGCTGAGCACGCTGGCGTGCCAGATCTGCGAGAGCGCGTCGACGATGGCGTGCTTGGACTCGAACTCAAGGTAGACGGTCCCCACGCCGATCCCAACCTCGCGCGCGATGTCGCCGACGGTCGTCTTCGCGGAGCCATGATCGCGGAACAGCCGCTCCGCGGCGCGCAAGATACGAGCTCTCCGATCGTCGGTCACGGCGGCGAATACTGGCAGCCTGAGGCGGCCACGCCAACCTCGTCAGGCAGCTCAGAGCTGAAAATTGACCGCGCGCAGCGAGCTGAACTCCTCAGAGACCCGCTTGAACTCGGGCGCTGCGCTCGCGCCGAGCAGCACGCCCGACAAGCGACTCAAGCGCGGGCGGTCAAGCTCGTTTTGTCCCCCCGCCAGACAGCGCGCCGCTAACAAGCAAGCAGCTTCATCCAGCGCATGGCCGATGAACACCGTGCGTCTGGTCAGCAAGCACCCGAGCTCAGCCGGTCCGCGCACCCACACACCAGCGGTCTCGTCGAAGCCAGACACCAACACGCCGGCGACCTCGAGATCACCAAAAAACTCATCGTAGCAGCTGACCAGCTCCAACGCGCGAGCGCGCTGGACCCACGACGCGCAGTCAGGATCTGTAACGCTGCGCCGATCCGCCACCAGCCGGCCGGGGGCGAAGCGCGACAGCGTGCCCGCTGTGGTCGTACACATCGACCAACGCTGACGCACGCTGTCCCAGCGCGCGATCATCTCGGCCAGTTCGCAGAACAGCGGCGGCTCGAACACCAGCTCGGCGTATCCGAACGGCAAAGCGGTAGAGCCGCGCGGCGGCGTGCTGGCGACCCGAATCGCGCCGTCTTCCACGGTGACCTCCACCACCACGTCCAGCGCCAGCTCATCCAGCTCAGGGGACCCTGAGGCTTGGCTAGGCCGCGGGCTGAGGGTGCGAGGTACGATCGGCATCAGGAAAAGCAGGCAGCAAAAAGCAAGAGTTCAGCGTCAACGTATGAGCAATGAACGACGCGCGCGGAGCAGCTGCGGGGCGCTTGAGAGCGTGCGCCGCATCAACCCAAACTGGCAGCAAACCCAGCCAGTATACTTCAGGGCCACCTGCCCGCAAGCGTGCGCCGGGGACGCGACAGCGCTGTCTTGGTCGGCGCAGCGCTCGGGCCTGTGCAGACGAAAGCGCTTGTGCTTTTGTCGGCCTCAGTTGGCCTGCTCAGCGGACACGCCGCCTCGAGCGCCCCACCTGCGGCGCGCTAGCGGGCGCTGAGTTTCCCGGTCAGAATTGAAATCCCATGCACATCACGATGGTCAAGAAGCGGTCCGCGGACGGCGAGCCGTGCCCCAAGTGCGTTCAGGCTGAGGAAACGCTACGCAGCCGAGGGCTGTGGGAGCGAATTGACGAAGTGATCTGGGCCGACCCGGCCGATGACGACAGCCCCGGTATGCTGCTCGCCAAGCAGCACCAAGTCACCCTGGCGCCCTTTTTCATCCTGGAAACACCTAGTCGACCGCCTGAGCTCTTCACCAGCACCCTGCGCGTCGTCAAGCTGCTCAGCGGCGACGTCGAGGACGCGCCGCCAATGGCCGGCGCGGGGTCGCTGCAGCAGTCGAGGCCCGGCCAACTCACGCTGAACAGCCTCGCGCAGTTTCAACAGGAACTTGAAGGCATGGGCCCCGCGCAGATCGTCGGCTGGGCCCAAGCGCAGTACGGCGAACAGCTTGGCATAGCATTCAGCGGCGCCGAAGACGTCGCGCTGATCGACATGGCGAGCAAGACAGGGCTTGGGTTTCGGGTCTTTTGCCTCGACACCGGTCGCCTCCACCCGCAGACATATGAGTTCATCGAAGCGGTCCGCAAGCACTACGGCGTCGCGATCGAGCTGTACTCACCGCAGGCGTCAGCCGTCCAGCAACTGGTGCGAGAAAAAGGGCTGTTTAGCTTCTACACGGACGGGCACCAAGAGTGCTGCGGCATCCGCAAGGTCGAGCCGCTGCGCCGCGCGCTCGGCGACTGCTCTGCGTGGATGACCGGTCAGCGCCGCGACCAGAGCCCCACCCGTAGTCAGCTCAGCGTGCTGGAGCACGACGCTGGGTTCTCTGGAAAACAGGGGCCGCTGTTCAAGTTCAATCCGCTGGCTGGTTGGACCCAACAACAGGTGTGGGGCTACATCCGAAACCAAGAGGTGCCATACAACGCCCTACACGACCGCGGCTTCGTCTCCGTGGGGTGCGAGCCTTGTACCCGCCCTCCGCGCCCGGGCGAGCATGAGCGCGCGGGGCGTTGGTGGTGGGAGGAGGCAACGCAGCGCGAGTGTGGTCTCCACCTCAAGCGCTAGCGGCGCCCGAGTTCTTTACCCAAGGCTCTAACTTGCGGGTCGTGAGCGTCCAGCGCCTTGGCTCGCTCAAACTCGCCCTCTGCGCTCTTTTTCATGTCGCCCGCCAGGTAAATCCGCGCGAGCACCACGCGGTGCGAGACGCGCAGGGGAGCCTGCATCACTGCGGACTTCGCCAAGCGGAGCGCGTGGCCGAGATCCTTATTTTCCGTGAGCAAACAGTTGGCGGCGCGCTCGAGCAGCTGCGTGTTGTGCGGGCGGCCCTGCGCAGCCCGCTCGTACATCTGGGCCGCCTCCGCCCACTGCTCTTGACGCTCCGCCACCTGACCACGCTGGATGTACTCGTCTGCGTGCTTCACCGCGACCGCCGTTTCGAGCTGGCTAACGCGAAGCGCGAGCTCCAGGTTCTCAGGGTCCATGCTCGCGGCGATCTTGAGCACGTTCCGCGCGGTGATCAGATCTTGCTCAGCCTCTGCCTCGTCCGCGGTGCGTAGGTAGCGCGCCATTTGCAGCTTGGGATCGCTCGCGCGATCTACGCGCATGCGACGCAGCGAATCACGGGATCGACGCTGGGCCTCCGCCACCGACTCGGCGGAGCTGTGCGGGGCCACCGAGGGGCGCGAGAGCCGACCATCACCCAGCTTGCGCGCCAGCGCGCGCCGGCGCGCCTCGGAGTCCGACCCCGCGGCCCGCAGCCGAGCCGCGGAGTCGCGGGCTGCGGGCACCCGCTGCGATGACCTCGACGCCCGCGTCGTTGGGTCAGCCTCGCGGAAGGACGGCGCCCGCGGAGCGGGCGGGATGCTGGGACTCGCCGCCTGGGCGTCAGAGACGGGCTCAGACGTTCGAGGTGGCGGCGCGAGGCTCGCCTCGAGCACCTCATAGGCCGTGGTCAGGCGCCGAAAGATCCGCTCTAGCTTGGCCTTGTAGATCCCCAGTTCTTTGCCGAAGTAACGATCAGGGTGAAAGCGCCTAATTCCCGCATGGTAGATCTGACGCAGCTGTTCTCGCGGGGTGTCCGGCTCGCAGCCCAAGACGACGAACGGATCTGACGAAAACACGCGCTCCGCGACCTGCTCGATCTCCAGCTGGAGCTCTAGCGGAAGGTCAACGACCTGCTCAGGACCGGCTCCCTCGCCGGCTGGCGCTGGAACGCTCGTCTGTAATTTTTTCCCCGCGGTTTTTGCATCGAGCAGCTCAGCTCGAGCTGGCTCGAGGGACCCCACCGGCTTCGGTTCGGCAGAGGCCCCTAGATCGATCACTTGCAGCTCAACCAGCCGCGTCAACGTCGCGAGCAGCTGAGCGGGCTCGGCGCCGAGCATCTCGGCGATCTCCCGCACACACGCGCGATCATCGATCAAGCTGAGGACCATCAGCTCGTTCGAAGTCAGCTCGACGTGAGTCGCCACCAGACGCCGCGGCACCTTCTGGCTCAACTCCGAATCGGCCCCCTGCTCGTCCGGCCCCAGCATACTACCGATACTGTCTCACAGCCGACGGCGCCTGCGCCATGGTCCTGCATGACGCGGGGGTGGGGAACGCCGCGCCTCAGGATGCGTTCCAGCGCCTTTTTCACACCCGATCGCGTATCTGGCAGCGCGAGCGGCATGGGTCGCCCGATCTGGCAGCGGTGTAGTCGGCGAGGCGAAGGTCCGCTAAACTCGCCCCTCCGCGCCTGCCTGGAGTTTGCATATGTTTCCGTACAGAGAAAATGCTTCAACCCTGACTGCAACCCAGCGTGCCTGCGTCAGCCTGGGGTTCGGCGGCTTGCTGGCCGCGCTGAGCGTGTCAATGGGCTGTGGCGACGCCGGGAGCAGCGCAGACATAGGCGGTGGCAACAACCAAGCTGGTAGCTCCCAGGGCGGCAGTCATCAGGGCGGCGGTAGTCAGGGCGGAGATGGTTTTGGCGGCACCTTCGACATTGACTCCGGAGCGGGTGGCGCCGGCAGCGATTGCGCGGCGGGCGCGGAGTGGATTTACCTCGTCGACAGCAACAACCTCCTACTTCAGTTCCGTCCGGATTCGCTGACACTCACCCCGATCGGCGCGCTCCAGTGCCCCACGGGCGCCGGCGACACGCCCTTCTCCATGGCCGTCGATCGCCAGGCCCGGGCTTGGGTGCTGTATCAAAGCGGAAACATCTTCCACGTCAACACGACCACAGCCGCCTGCAGCGCCAGCGGCTTCACTCCGGGACAGGCCGGGCTCAAGAATTTCGGTATGGGCTTCGTCTCCAACGACTCTGGCGGCGGCGAGAGGTTGTTCATCGCAGGTGGCGAGTCGGTCTCGAGCCGCGCGACCCTGGCGTGGATCGACACCCAGAGCTTGTCCGTCAGCACCATCGGCCAGATCAACGGCTGGCCTGAGCTAACCGGCACAGGCAACGGGCAGCTGTGGTCATTCAGCCCCAACACCAACCCGGCCACCATTCAGCGCTTGGACAAGACCAACGGCTCGCTGGCTCAGAACTTCGACATCTCCACGCTGACTGGTAACCCCAGCGCCTGGGCCTTCGCGTTCTGGGGTGGCGGCTTCCACGTATTCCTGCAGCGCGCCCTCGAGCCCACCACGAACATCTGGTTCTTCGATCCCGTCAACAACGCCTTATCTCAGGCAGTAAAGAACACCGGCTACCGTATCGTGGGCGCCGGCGTCTCCACCTGCGCCCCGCTGGTGCCACCCGCCTGAGCCTGGCCACCCCTGGATCTGCTTAGTTTCCAGCTGGCAGCATCCGGTCGTGCGCGCAAAAGTAGGCCGCCAGGCGCAAGCAGTGCGACACCCGCCGGGTGAACTGGGCGGAGCTTGCGAAGCGTGGGCGGACCATCGCGAACACCGAGTTGTTCAGCGTTGGCACGAACAAGATCACCCTGGCGACCATCTTGATCGTGGTCGGGATCGTGGTCCTGACCGCCGTCGCCTCGCGGATGGTTCAAGCCGGGATCCGCCGCGCCCTCGCGCGCAGGGGCATCGACGCCGAGGGCACCCTGGCCACCACGAACCGCCTGACCCACTACGCGATCATGGTGGTGGGGCTGGCCATCGCCATGCAAACCGCGGGGATCAAGCTGGACGCCTTGTTCGCGGCCGGCGCGGTGTTCGCGGTCGGCTTCGCCTTCGCGATGCAGAACATCGCGCAGAACTTCGTCAGTGGCCTGATCTTGCTGCTCGAACGCTCCATCCACGCTCACGACATCGTTGAGCTGGAAAAAGAGCCCGTGCGCATCCTGCAGATGGGGATCCGCTCGACGCTGGTCGAGACCCTAGACGGCGAGAGCATGATCGTGCCGAACTCGCTGCTGGTGCAGTCCACGGTCAAGAACTACACGCTCCGCGACCGCCTAGTGCGCGTGCGGGTGTCAGTGGGCGTGTCCTACGCGAGCGACATGAAGCAAGTCCGTCAGCTCCTCGAGGGCGTCGGCGAACGTCACACCAAGGAGCGGCCCGCCCTGATCACCCTAGAAGACTTCGGCAGCTCGAGCGTAGTCTGGGACATCGCGATCTGGATGGATGACGCGTGGCGTTTCCGGGCGAAACAATCCCAGCTGCGCGAAGAGATTTGGGAGCTGTTCAAGGAGCGCGGCGTGGAGATCGCCTTTCCGCAGGTCGACGTACACTTCGACCCGCCCGTCGCCGACGGGCTGGCGCGCCTCGGCAGAGCCGCCTAGCGCAGCGAGCTCGGCTACTTGCAGACCTTGGTGTTGCCCAGCTTGCACGCCTTGGCCAACAGCGAGGCAGATTTCTCGCTGTCCGCGGTCACGCCTCGCCCCTTGGCGTAAGCGTTGCCTGCGTTGGTGCAGCCATCCACCCAGTCCTGCTCGCAGGACGCCTCAAATAGCTCCACGCCGCGAGCCCTGTCGCGCTTCATGCCTCCCATGGCGTCGGCCACGATCGCCCCCGCTAGGTTACACGCGATGCCTCGGTTCTTCTCGATGGAGGTGTCTTCGCATGCCTTGGAGAGCAGCTCGTAGGCCCGCTTGTAGTCCTTTTTGTTGCGATAGATGGCCAGGCCAAGCACCAAGCAACTATCCTCAAAGTTGAGCTTGCAGGCGCGCTCGCCGAGCTCAATCGATCCCTTCAGATCGGCGGGCTCAACGTCAAGCATCATGCCAGATGCCGCACGGCAGCCCTGGCTGTCATTCAGCTCACAGCCGAGCTTAAAGCGCCTCAGCGCCTCACCCATATCCTTCTCGCCCCCCTCACCCTCGTAAGCCAAGAAGCCGAGCCGCGTGCAACCCGCGCCGTACTTCAAATCGCAGGCTTGAGTCGCGAACTCGCGCACCTTGTCCCAGTGCTTGTCGATGCCCTCGAACTCGGCGACGCGATCACAGGCCCGGCCGCTCTTGTCACTACACGCGGTCCGGTACAGATCCGCCGCTGCCGTGGGGAAAACTTTTATTTCCTTGTTGTAGAGCTTGTCTGCCAGCTCAACGCACACCGCCGCGGCTCCAGCTTTGCAAGCGCTGGTGTCCAAGCGGCAGTTCAACGTGCGATGCGTGCTGCTCGAGCCGCCGCTCTTGGTGATGGTCAGCGTGCCAGTGCAGATCTCGCCGTCTCGCTTGCCACTAAACTCGAAGCCCTCACCCGCTTGATGAACCTCTAGGTCGGTGAGCCGCTCGGCCTCCAGCTCCTGGCGAGCCTCAGCCTCGGTTGCCCCCTTCTTGCATCCCAACAACGCAAGCAGCACCAGCGCCGCTGGCGCCACACCCCAAAATCGCGAGCTCATCATGCGCGTTTGCCCTCGTCGCCTGCCAGGCGACCCTTTCCTGCGCCGTACTCTAGCGGTCCCGTGACCCGGCGGGCGACCCGAGAGTCGCGCCCGAGGTTTTCGCGTGGTTTGAGCGCACAAAGCTGGGCTCCCCGCCCAGGCACCCTGGACCGCAGCGCAAGCCGTCCTCGGCAAGCGGCGCTATCAAGCGCATACTCGCGGTGTGAGTACGCCCGCCACCTTCAGCGACCAGCCCAAGCCCGGCGCGTCGTCCGCGCGGCCGCAAGCGAGCTATCCAAGGCTCCCAAAGCCCATCAAGCTGGCTTGTTTGGGGGTGGTGGGGGCGCTCCTGAGCACAGCGTGTGGAGACGACACGACGCCAACTGGCTGCGATCGCTTTGAGTGCGTCGAAGCCGTAGCGGGAGTCAGCGCGCGGCATGCTTTTGAGGTCCAGAACGGGGTCGGCGACGCTGCACCAGACTTCTACGCGGCGCCCTTCCCCAGCGAGAACCGCCGCACCCCGGGCGGCGGCGTCGACCTCAGCGGGTTTCCAAACCCCACGGCAACTAAAGTCGTCAGCTCATTGATCAGCATGCTGGAGCGCGACGCTCACGGCTTTGGCGTCAGCTCAGCCATCTACTTCAGCCTGAGCGACGCTCCCGAGGGCAGCGCGGATGAGCCCATTGAGCTCGTGAGCTATGCAGCGTCTGTCGCCGCTGAGCACGCGGCCGCGTTCGTTATCAACGCCGACCCCGACTCTGTAGACTACCTGGTCAAGCAACCAGTCCGCGCGGAGTTTATGCGGGATGGTGGGCCCTTCGGCGCGCCCAACCTGGTCTCGCTGTCTCCGCTCCAAGGGGCGCCGTTCGCCTCGGCCACGCTGCACGCCGGCGTCTTGCTGCGCAGCGCGTTCACGACTCCGCTCGGGCAATCGCGGGAGCTCGTCGCGTTGCTGAATGGCATACGACCACCAGGGCTCAGCGACGCAGCCTTCACGGCGTACCGGCAGGCCGTCGCGGCGCTAGACGCCGCGGGGGTCCAGCACGAAGACGTCGCTGCGCTCGCGGCGTTTGTCACCGACGACCCGACGGTCGGTATGGCTCAGGTCCTGAGCGCCAGCTTGGACCGCGGCGTGCCTGCGCTGTCTCAACCGCTGCAGGCGAAAGAGGTGTTTGACGACTTCTGCGTCTACGAAGGCCGGCTCAAGCTCCCCGTGTATCAGGCGGGGGCGCCGCCGTACGACGAAGCCGGAGGTGGCTGGACATTCGACGTGAGCGGCGCCCCCATCGTCGACCACGAGGAGGAGGCTCGCGTCGTCATTACAATTCCTCGCGGTAATATGCCAAGCAGCGGCTTCCCGGTGGTGCTGTTCAGCCGCACCGGCGGCGGCGGCGATCGGCCCCTGGTCGATCGCGGGGTGCGCGGCGCCGATGGGGCACCCCTCGAACCAGGCAGCGGGCCAGCCCGAGAGTTCGCGCGCGTCGGCTACGCAGGCGTGAGCTTGGACGGCCCCCACGGCGGGATCCGCAACATCACCCACGGCGATGAGCAGTTCTTGATGTTCAACGTCGGCAACATGCTCGCGCTGCGCGACAACGTGCGACAGTCCGCGTTGGAGCTCGCCCTCGGAGGCACCCTGCTTGAGCGCTTGCGCGTCGACGTGACGAGCTGCGCTGGAGCACAGACGGGCGGCCAGCCAGCGCGCTTCGATCCAGCGCTCAAGGTGCTGATGGGACACTCTATGGGCGCCACCATCACGCCGTTGACGCTGGCGACGGAGCCCTCCTTCAAGGGCATCATCCTGAGCGGCGCCGGCGGCAGCTGGATCGAGAACGTGATGTACAAGAAGAAGCCCGTCGCCGTAAAAATCTTTGCGGAAATTTTGCTGGGCATCAGCAACAGCTGGAGCCTGCATGAAGCTGACCCAGCGCTGAACCTGTTTCAGTGGGCTGGGGAGCCGGCAGACCCTCCAATTTACGCGCGCCGCATCCTCCACCACCCCCCACAAGGCTTCGCTCCACGCCACGTCCTGATGCAGCAGGGCATCGTCGATAACTACATATTGCCGCCCATCGCCAACGCGCTCAGCCTCGCCGCTGGGCTAGACTTGGCTGGAGGCTCTCTCGACGTCGACGACCCACGGCTCGCGAGTTTTGCCCCCTTGAGTGATCGCTTGAGGTTCTCTGGCGGCTCCAGCATCGCGCTGCCTGCGGAGGGCAACGTCAGCGTCGGGGGCGCGCGCTACACCGCAGTGGTCGTGCAGCACCCCGAAGACGGCGTCGAAGACGGCCACGAGGTGCTCTTTCAGACAGAGACACCCAAGGCGCAGTACCGCTGCTTTTTGTCTACCCTCGCCGCGGGCAAGACGCCGCACGTCCCAGCGGCTGGAGGCACTTGTCCGCAGTAGAGGTGGGCGCAGCCGAGGCAGCCGCAGCACAGGCGGCCGCAGCACAGGCAGCCGCAGCACAGGCAGCCGCAGCACAGGCGGCCGCAGCACAGGCGGCCGCAGCACAGGCGGCCGCAGCACAGGCGGCCGCGAGGGAGGCAAGCGCGGCGCGCGCTGTCTGCTGGCAGCCTGGCCGCTGCGTCGCTATACGTTGAGCGACCAAGCGCACGAGTGAGGAGCCATCCCGGGTATCTTAACCGTCACGACGCCTGCCGCTCCCGATCGCTGGCTTCGTTTGGTCTGCGCGATCGGCGCTCAAATACTGGAGTATGCTCGCTCCGGTTCTCGACCAAGCCTCGCCAGCGACCGGGCTTGACAGGCGGGCGGGCCTTAAAGTTCTGGCGATAGTTGAGGAGCACATGACCCTAGACGCCCAATCCGTCGACCCGCTGATGCAGCCCGAGGCGACCTCTAACCCGCTCGATATTTTTTCCGCGTGGTTTGATAGCGCGGGCGCCGCGGGCGAGCGCGCTGACGCAGCCGCCCTGGCCACCATCGGCGACGCTGGGCCGTCTGTGCGCATGGTGCTGGTCAAGGGCTGCGTAAACGGCCAACTGCGGGTGTTCACCCACTACCAGAGCCGCAAGGCGCGTGAGCTTGAGCACGCTGGGCGCGCCGCGCTGGTGTTCTTCTACCCACGCCTAGAAGCTCAAATCCGCGTGGAAGGCTCAGCGCAGCGGCTGAGCCCGGCCGAGAGCGACGCTTATTTCACGGCGCGCCCGCTGGGCAGCCAGATCAGCGCCAGCGTGTCACCCCAGGGCCAGGTGATCGGCAGCCACGCTGAGCTGGAGGCGGCGCGCAGGCAGCTGATCGCTTCCTTGGGACAACAAGCGCCGCCCCGGCCAGCCAACTGGGGCGGCTACGCCATCACCCCCGACGTATTTGAGTTCTGGCGCGAGGGCGAGCATCGGCTCCACCACCGCTACCACTATCAGCTGAGCCACAGCGGCTGGCGGTTCAGCCTGCTGGCGCCCTGAGCAGCGGCAACAGCCGCAGCGCCAACGGCCGCAGCGGCTACGCGGCCAAGGGGCTGCGGCCAAGCGACGTACGCGCCGCGCTCGGCCGTGCGCAGCGCCTCACTCCGTGGCCTGGCCCAGCGCCTCACCCAGCGAGCTGACGAGGAACTGGCGCATGTCGAGCGCGGGGATGATGCGCTCTAGCGAACCCACCTCCAGGGCGCGCTGCACTGAGTGCACCGAGTCGAACTCCTGGGCCACGGCTGCCTGCATTTCAAGCAATACGTCTTGGCTCACGCGCTCCAGCAGCTCGCGCGCGTTGGCGCTGGGCCGCGCACGCAGCGCCTCGAGCGCCGCCTGAACGCGGGCGTCCGCCTGGACGCGACCGCGCACCTCACGGCCGAACACCACCTTGGCGGCGGGGCCGCCACCGATCACCGACGCGTAGCTGCCCTCCAACGCGACGGCTCGGAGACCGGGGTTCAACTCGTGACTGAACACGACGTACGCGCCGCCGTGATAGCGCGACACCACCAAGAAGATGATCGGGCCCTTGAAGTTGACCACGGCGCGCGCGATCTGTGCGCCGTGCTCCAGCTGAAGCTTGCGCATGGACTCAGGAGAGCCGTCAAACCCCGACAGGTTCGCCAAGATTACGACCGGGCGGTTTCCACTAGCGGCGTTGAGCGCGCGCGCGACTTTGCGCGACGACTGGGGGAACAACGTGCCGCCGTTCCACTCGGCAGGGCCGTCCAGGGGCCGGTAACCATAGCGCGGCACGTTCTGGCTCTCGATGCCGATCAGGCAAATCGGCTGTCCGCCGAGGTGCGCGTCCCACACGATCGCCGTCTCTGCGCCGACCTGGTTCTTCCAGCGCTCTAGAAAGCCGCCGTCTTGATCGATCAGCGCGCTCATCAAGGCGCGCATGGCGAAGGGCCGCTTGCGCCCGGGGTTGGTGGCATCATCGAACACCTCGCCCACGCGCTCAAACGTCTCAGCGTCTGAGCTCTTTTGGTAGACGGAGTCCGTCACGCGGCGATCGCTTGGGTCGCTCGTGTCAAACTCCCTCGGGCGCGCTTCGCCTGGCACCACGTAGGTGTACGAGTAGTGCTCGTACAGGATGCGAAAGGCTTCTTTGAGGTCCGAGGCGAAGTACTGCCCCTGACCGTTCGGCCCCATCACCCGCTCGTGCCCGCCGATGGCCACTTCGTCCTCTGCGGAGACAGAACCTGACGCCGCCAGCGCGGCGCGCCCGGTCAGCACCATCGAAGCGCGCGGCGTCATGATCAAGACGCCGCGTGTATGCAGCAGCATGGTGGCCAGCGCGTCCCAGTAGCTCTGGGCTCCGACGTTGACGCCAGCCACGATGATGTGGATCACGCCGCCTGCCTGGGTGAAGGTGACGATCCGGCGCACGACGCGCGCCGTGGCGTCTAGGTTCTCGGTACCAGAGTCCATCGCGATCTTGGCGCCGCTCGACACCGGAGCCCACTCCAGCGGCACACCAAGCTGCTCGGCCAAGTCGATGGCAGCCACCACGCGGTCGCACTCCGGCCCTGACAGCGCGCCCATCTCGCGCGTCGGGTCCGAGAGCACGAGCACCCGGCGCATGCCCTCGGGCACCTTCTTCGTCGGCGTCGTGATCACGCCAAACACCACGGCCGCCTGGTTCTCGCCAAACGGGCGTCCATCGACGCTCACCGCGCGCGGCCGCTGGCTGCTGGGGTCTAGATCGTACTCTTCAAAGGTTCCGGGAGGCAATGCGCGCTGCGTCGTGCGCATCGAGTGCGGGCCGCCGTCTGGCGCGAGCATTCGGATGATCTCGTACGGATACACGAGGCCGCGCCGCTTGGCCGCCACCACGCTGCGCTCGTACGACTGAACGGGGACCAGCGGCTCGGTGTGCGGCTCGCGCCACGTGATCTCCATCGAGCTCCCGGTGATGTCGCTGATCAGCATCTCGCGGCGGCGCCCAGGCTCTTGCGGCGCCGTCGGATCCAAAATTTTAAGCCGTACGGCAACGCGCTCGAGCCCTAGGTGCCGCGTGGCCGGGTGTAGCTTGCGCGACAGCCAGCCGGCCGTGGTCGCGTCTAGCACCACCTCGTGAGCTAGAAACAGCGTGATGCGGTTCCACTGCAGGCGGCGCCGTTGATCCCGCTCGAGCAAGATGTGGCGCAGCGCCCTAGCGGCTTCATGGAAGGCGCGCTCCACGAGCGGTACGTAGTGCACCGCCGCGGGCCCGTCCTCGGGTGGTCGTCCGCGGACATCCACCAACACGAAGATCCGCTCGTCCTCGGGCACTTCACGGCTCTTGCCGTGGAAGCAGTAGATCCCCTCCGGTGAGGTCAAGCGCTTCAGCTCAAAGCTCTGGTAACGGTGAAAGTCCACGCGCAGCGCAGCTTCTGGATGCAGCAGGTGCAGGCCCAGCGCCTCGACTCCGCTCACGCCCGCAGCGTAAGAGTAGTGCGCGGTGCGCAGCTCTGCGTTCAACACGGAGACGGTAAAGCGCGACGCAGGCAGGCCCGCCTTGGCCCGCTCCACCACGCTCTCGAGCAGCGGGACCACCTCGGCTTCGTCGTCGATGGTGACCACCAACTCCAGCGCGAACACGCCCCTGCCCGCCTCACGAACCAGCACGTCGAACGCTGCCGGCGCTCCTGCCGCGCCGCTGAGCGCAGCCAGCACCACGCGTTGCTCGCTGCGCGCCACCTCGGCGCCGGCCTCCGTACGCTCTAAGAACTCCAAGCGAGACAGCGGGATCACGTCGCCGTTCGCCGTCGTGACGTGCTTGCCCCGCTGCAGCTGCGGCTCTTTTGGCGCGTAGTTGCGGCGGATGCAGGCTGAGAGCCCGATGGCCCGCTGACGCAGCGGCGCTTCTCTGAGCCACTGCTTTACCTGGCGGAAAACACCCGACGGCGCCAGCGCCAGATCGACCAGCACGCTGTCCTCGATGGCCTCATTGCTCCGCGTGAGCCAGCGCTCAACTCCCCGTGAGGTGCGCTCGGCCTGCCGGTTCAGCTCGGGCCGCTCAAAGATGGTGTAGGCGGCTTCAGTCGCGGCATCGGACACGTCGTCTGGGACCTGCCCACGGATCTGAAAAATGCTGTTCAGCGCTACCCGCAAGTCCGCGTCGCGCTCCAGTTCAAAGCCAAGCTCAGCCAGCTGCATGACCCGCTTGAGCAGCGCGCGGACCAAGCGAAAGCGCAGCTCGGGCTCCAGCTGCGACGCAAACAAGCGCAGCACGGCACGCTCGAGCGGGACGCTGTAGTCCAGCGACGCCACCCCATAGTGGGCCAGCGCTCGCTTCAGCTGCTCTAAGAACTCCGGCGGCAGCTCTGCGCCGCTGGCTCTCAAGCGCCGCACGTACAGCCGCATGCGAGCGTTGTTCGACGCCCCCACCGAACCGGACTCGTCGGACGCTCGCCGTCGCGTGAAGATGCGCTCGATATCAGCGAACACCCCGAGCTGCCCGCGGATCTCTGCGAGCTGCTGCAAGAGGTTGGGCGATAAGCTGTCGGGGATCGGTGCCTCGAGGAACCTAATCAAATGCTCCACGCGCTCTGGGTTGGCGTCGTAGCCGAGCATGATGCGCAGCACCTCCTCCTCGACACCGTCCATCGCGCGGCGCCAAGCGGCGGGGCTCGCCGCGGCCGCGCGGGCCAGATTTGGCTTCGCGGTCAGCCCGTCAGCGGCCGTGGTGAACAGCATCGCGATGGGGTCCTCGCCGGGCGGCAAGCTGAGCCGCACCTCGGACTCGGTGTTGGTGTCGTCCGTGGCCGGGTCGATGACCAGCATGATGTCCCCAGCAGCGACCTGTTGCCCCTTGCGGACGCGGATCTCGGTCACGACACCGGAGACCGGAGATTCAAAGCCGATCTCCATCTTCATCGCCTCGACCAAGCCCAGCTGCTGCCCCGCCTCGACCCGGTCACCCACCGACACGTGAAGCGCGACCACCATCGACGGCGAGCTCGCGCCGACCTGCCCGGCGGTCTGCCGCCCGAAGCTGTGGACGCGGCCCTCAATTTCTATGCGGATATTAGTGTCGGTGATGTCGTACAACACACGGAGATCGCGATCACCGATCACCAAGCGCGCCGCGTGCTCGCTCGACGCGTTGAGCCGCGCTGGCGTCGCCTGGTCGTCCAAGTGGACACGATACTGCCAGGAGCCAGACGCAAACACCCGCACCCGGTAGGACTTGCCAAGGTAAGTCAGGTCGATCTCTTGGCCGACCGAAGGTGGGATCTTCTCCGGCGTGATGTTGGCGGCGTCGGCGTAGAAGTTGAGGCGCTTGACCTCGCGTTCTTCCTGGTAAGACAGCACCGCCGCGAGCACCAGCGCCTCAGCCGCTAGCTCGGTGCTGCGCTTGCGGTCTGCGTTCCAACGATCGAGCCAGAGCGTGTCAACCCCGCCCGCCTTGTACTCCTCGGCGTCCAGCAGTTCGAGCAAGTAGCCCTTGTTGGTGGCGCCCCCCTCGATCACCAAGTCGAAATCTCGCAGCGCGCAGCCGAGGCGCGCGCGAGCCTCTTCGCGCGTGTCGCCGTAGGCGATGATCTTGGCGATCAGCGAGTCGAAGTCGGCGGGGACCACGCTGCCTGAGGCCACGCCGGTGTCGATGCGCAAGCGCGGTCCAAGCGCCGGGTCGAAGCGCGCGATGCGCCCGGGCGCGGGCAAGAAGCCGGCGTCTGGATCTTCTGCGCAGACGCGAGCTTCGATGGCGAAGCCGCGCTCTCGGTAGTCCGACTCGGGGAGCGGTTCGCCGCGGGCGATGCGGATCTGCAGCTGCACCAGCTCGGTGCCGGTGAGCTCCTCTGTGATGCCATGCTCCACCTGCAGCCGCGGGTTCATTTCCAGGAAGAAATATTCAGCGTCTCGGACCAGGAACTCGACGGTGCCGACTCCAGAGTAGCCAACGCTCCGCGCCAGCTCGACGGCGGAGTCCTTTACCGCCTTCAACAACAACGGCGCCAGGTGGATCGGTGGCGCCTCTTCGATCACTTTCTGGTGCCGCCTCTGGACCGAACAGTCGCGGCAGCCCAGGGCGATCACGGTGCCGTGCTTGTCGGCGACGATTTGCACCTCGATGTGCCGGCCGCCTTGCACCATGGCTTCCATGAACAGTCGGCCATCGCCGAACGCCGCCTGCGCCTCCGCGCCCGCTGAGCGGAACGCAGCCTCGATCTCCGAAGCCTGACGCACCACGCGGATCCCGCGCCCGCCCCCGCCTGCGGATGCTTTGATCACCAAGGGCAGACCGATTATTTCCGCGTGGCGATGGGCTTCTTCGACGCTCGTCACCACGCCGTTGCTCCAGCGTGTCACCGGCACCTCCGAGCGCTCCGCCAGCAGCTTTGAGGCGATCTTGTCGCCTAGGGCGCGCATGGTCGCGCTGGTCGGCCCTAGGAAGCGGATCTTTGCTTGGTCCAGGCGGTCGACGAACGCGGCGTCCTCGGCGACGAAGCCCCAGCCAGGCCAGACCGCGTCCACCTTGTAGCGCTCCAACGTGCGGATCAGCAGATCGTGATCGAGGTACGACGCCACGGCGGAACCAACGGTCGGCAGCATCACGGCGATGTCGGCGTGGCGCACGAAAGGCGCGTTGCGATCGACCGCAGTGTACAGCACCAAGACTTCGATCTCGGAGCCCTCGAGCGCGCGCAGCGACTTGACCGCTCGAATGCAGCGCATGGCGGCTTCGCCGCGGTTTACGATGGCCAAACGTCGAATCGGTTGAAACTCGGTCATGTTTCCGTATCTCGTCCTGAGGTGCGAGCGCTGCTGACAACGAAGCGCGCTCTTAGGCGGTTGGCTCGCCCCGCTGGCGAGGGGCCGCGAACCAAGGGTGGTGTGAGCGCGCGGCTCGGTGAACGCCCAGCGAGCGCGGCCGGTGCCCGTTGCCTGGGCTGCTGAGCTGGGTCGCGTGGATGGTGTACCAGGGGTTTGAGGGTTGGCGCCTGAAAGTTGGCGCCCCGGGGTGCCGGATTGGTGAGCTGAGCGCGGCGCGTGAGCGCGCGCCCCGAGTTGCGCTCACTACCCTAGTGCGCTGGCGTTTCAAACCTGCTTTCGGTCGGCTCGAGCGCGGCTCGCAGGGTCACGCGCTGGGCCCGGGGACGATCGTGGTTGCTCGCGTCAGATCGCCGAACAGCGCCGCGCCCACGACTTGCCCCAGCGCGCGCGAGCGAGTAGGCGATGCCGAGCCGCGTCGCTGTTTTGACGCCAACACCCACACCCCCGAGCCAACCCAGGAGCCCGCCATGAAGATCTTCATCGACAGCGCTGACATCGGCGAAATCAAAGAAGCTGCAGCCATGGGGGCGATTGACGGCGTCACCACCAACCCGTCGCTGCTCGCCAAAGTCGGGCGCAGCTTGCAGGACGCGATCCTGGAGATCTGCGACGTCGTCGATGGCCCGGTCAGCGCCGAGGTGATCGCGACGGACACCGCGGGCATGCTCGAAGAAGGGCGCAAGCTCGCCAAGCTGCACCCGAACGTGGTGGTCAAGGTGCCCCTGATCATCGACGGCCTCAAGGCAGTCCGCCAGTTCACCAGCGAAGGCATCAAGACCAACGTCACGCTGTGCTTCTCGCCGAGCCAAGCGCTGCTCGCCGCCAAGGCTGGCGCGACCATGATCTCGCCGTTCGTCGGCAGGCTAGACGACATCTCCATGAACGGCATGGAGGTCGTCGAGCAGATCATCAGCATCTACCAGAATTACGGCATGGAAACAGAAGTGCTGGTGGCCAGCGTGCGTCACCCGATCCACTTCGTGGAGGCGGCGATGATGGGCGCAGACATCTCGACCTTGCCGCTCAAGGTCATCCAGCAACTGGCTCAACACCCGCTCACCGACATTGGTCTCCAGAAATTCTTGGCCGACGCCAAGAAGATCCCGAAGAGCTGATGCCCAGCTACGTGTCCAGGCGAGCGGCGGGCTCGCCGCCCCTCAGCGCTCGCGCAGTGGCGAGCGTCGCCGACCGCATGCTCCAGGCGCTGAGCTTAGAGGCCGCAGAGCTGAGCGTGCTGCTGACCAACGACGCGCAGATCCAGGAGCTGAATCGGGTTCACCGCGGAAAGGACCAACCGACCGATGTGTTGGCCTTCGCCCTTGAAGAAGCGGACCAGGGCGAACCAGATTTGCCCTACCGCGTGCTGGGCGACGTGGTGATCTCCCTGGACACCGCGGCGCGCCAAGCCCGGACAAGACGCCACACCTTGGCGACCGAGGTCCACTTCCTGCTGGCCCACGGGCTGCTGCACCTGCTCGGCTACGACCACCAGACCGACGCCGAGGAAGCCGAAATGGACACCGAAACCAGGCGCCTGGTCCAGGCGGTAGGCCACCAAGAGGCTCCCAAGGCCCCCCCTCCACCCAAAAAAAAATCGCTGGCCCGAGGCCCCGCCAGGAGGCGCGGAAACGCTGGCCGGGAGACCCCCAAACCTCGGCCCTGAAGCGCCCCATTTTGTGCCGAGCTGGCGGGCTGATTAGCTTCGAGTACGAGATGCGAGATGAGCTCTAAGCCTCCGTCGCTGCAACAAAAAGGCGGGTTCTGTGCTCACGGGCCGGTGCGCGCTAGACCCCGCTCGCCGAGGAGCGGCGCAACGGAAACGGGCACCCGCCAGAGGGGCGGAATTTCAGCCTGATCCGTAGCCGCCGGAGTGGGTGGGCGCAGGCCCGATCGCGAAACCCCTTATTTTTTCGCTTGTAAGGCCCATGGCTCCTTGATACTCGTCATCCCGCCTCACGGATTCAGCATTAAAACCGCTTAATTCCGCTTTGGGCCGAGCGCAGAGGGTGTCAGGAGGTCCCGCGAGAGCGGGCTGAGTGGCAGACAAAGCGCGAGGACGGGGGTCACTAGTTTTCACTAGTTCGCAGGTTTCACTAGTTCGCAGGGTTTCACTCGTTCGTAGAGTTTTCACTAGGAGGAAGCGCAAATGGCTGGAAAGAGGCTGACGAAGGCGCAGGTAGTCGCGGAGCTCGCAACAGCGACCGACCTCGACAAGAAGTCCGTCAACAAGGTGTTCGAGGCGCTCACGGACTTGATCCGTAAGCAGCTCACCGGACGTGGCCCGGGAGAGTTCGTTGTCCCCGGTCTGGTTAAGCTCCGCGTGGTCAAGAAGCCCGCGACCAAGGAGCGTCAGGGGATCAATCCTTTCACCAAGGAGCCCATGACCATCGAAGCCAAGCCGGCGAGCAAGAAGGTGCGGGCGACCGCGCTGAAGGCGCTCAAAGACCTGGTTCAGTGATGTCCGCTCGCCCCGCGTCGCCTAACGGCGGCGCGGGGACCGAGTCGCATCTGACCTAAGCTCGGGTTGCTGGCGGCGGTTCTGAGGTTCGTGCTCTACGGGTTACCCCGCGGAAAGCGTACCACGACAAGAGCAGCCCTAAAGCAAGCAGCAGCGGATAGTCCCCGGCTCTCGTATACAGGGTCGGGGATTGGTCATTTAGGCTGGGCCGCACCAGCAAGACGCCCGCGGGTTTGGCTTGCCCCAGGGCGCGCAGCCGCCCGGTTTTGTCAATCCACGCCGGCAAGCCCAGGTTCACCGCCCGCACCAAGTCGAGGCGAGCCTCGACAGCGCGCAGCGCGCTCAGCCGTAGGTGCAGCGCGGACTCGATGCTGCCCTCGAACCAGGCGTCGTTGGTCACGTTGACCAACAGGTTTGGACGCTGCTTGGCCATGCGGCGTCCCACGCTGGGCAGGATGTCCTCGTAGCAGTTCAGCACCGCGATGCGGGCTACGGCTCCGGTCGGAGACTGGTGCGTCTGAAGCGCCACTTCGGAGCCGGGCACGAGGCCGCCCGCGCGATAGAACGCCTTGCGCAGCCAGGGGATCGACTGGCCAAACGGCAGGCTCTCACCAAACCACAAGAGCTGGAGCTTGGCTTGCGGCAGCTGCTGCTTGCCGTTCGAGTCGATGATCAGCGCCGCGTTGTGCTGTCCCTGGCCGTCAGCCGCCTGCGTCAGCGCGCCAAGCAGCACGGGCCCCCGCACGCCGCCGGCATGGATGGCGCGGGCTCCGGCGGGCTCTTGGCGCGGGGCGTGGCTCAGCAAATAGGGGTAGGCCGCCTCCGGCCAGATGCTCAGCTCAGCGCCTTGGCGCTCGCCCTGGGCGGTGAGCCGGCGCAGCCGCACCAAGATGCGGTCTTGCTCGGAGCGCTCCCAGCGCAAGCGAGCGTCCGTCGCCGGCTGGATCAGCGCGACGGTGAGCTTGGGCCCTGCGTCGGGGTCCAGCTGACTCAAGCGCAAGAGCCCGTAGCCCCAAACTCCAACGGCGAGGCCTGCGCCAGCCATCAGGCTGCGCGCGCTGCGACGTCGCCAGCGGCTCAAGTCAACAGCCGCTGGCAGCGGGTGGGGGTCAGCGTTTTTCCGCTCGGATCCGCCAGCAGATACCCAGCGCGCCCTGAGCGGCCAGGCCAAGAGCGCGACCAGCAGCGCGAGCAACCAACTCACCCCGCGCTCACCGACCAACTCAGCCAGCTGCACCAGCGGCAGCCACTCCGAGAGCAGCGCGGCGGGGGTCCAGGCGAAGACGCCTGGCCACATGCAAGCGAACAATACACCGCACGGAAATGACAAGCGTCGGTCGAGCGCCAGGCGTGCCTCGAGCAGGTAGCTGAGGGTCGCCCCTAACCCCCAGCCGAGCGCCTGGAAGGCCGCGAGCAGCAGCAGCGCGACGCTCCCGCCGAGCAGGCCAAGGGGCGTGAAGCGGTCGACCAGCGCCGGCACGAAGCGCAGCCCCACCAGCCCCGCAGCGCTCGCCCAGGCCCAACCAATGAGGAACGCCCGCCGCTTGCCGCGCTGGGGCTGAGTCGGCTCGAGGGCCACGAACAGCGCGGCGAGCCCGAGCAAGACCCCCAAATGAAAGTCGAGGGGCGGCGCCGTCAGCGCGAAGCAGACGCCACCAAGGAGCGCCACGGGCAGCGGGCGATGCAGGAGACGGGCGATGCCCGCTGGCTTACTCAAGCAGCGGCGCGCTCCGCAACCACCAGCGGCCAATTGCCCGGCGCAGGAGCGCTAGCAGGCGACACTTTCAGCACTAGAGACGCCGGCGCGCGGTCGATCACCAGTAGATGGTGAGGCCCAAGCGAGCCAGTCCGCCACCAGACGTGTTGGTCTGCCGCCCGGTGTCCGGATCGGTGAACTCGAACTCGTCGCGGGCGCCGTCGTCGGTGCGGCCGCGCACGAACCCAACCAGGTCAAAGTTGAGCGCGGTCTTGCGGGCAAAGCGCCACTCCAGACCCAAGCCACCCTGCAGCCCAAAATAGCTGTAGTCGCGCTCATCTTGAACCTCTACCGAGCGGTCGCGGATGACGTGCGCGCCGCTGAACCCAAAGCCGCCGAGCCCGTAAAACTGAAGTTTGTCCTTTGGGTTGAAGAACAAGAGCCCGTTGAAGGTGAGCGCGGTCTCGGTCCGGTCGTCGTCCTGATAGTCGCGCCCGGTCAGCGCATCCAAGCCAACCTCAAAGGCAAAGTGGGGGATCGGGCGATAGCGCAGGCCCACGCCTAAGCCTCCCATCCCTTGCCGGTCATTTTCCGCGCGGTCTCCTTGCGCGTGGTCATCGTGCTTACGATCGCGACCCAGCATCACACCTTGCAAGCGCAGGTTGACGCCCCACTCCTTTTTCCAGCGGGGCTTCTTGGGTCTTGGGGGCGCATCTGGGGCCGTCTTTTGCACCACCACGATGGTCGGCTGCGGCTCGCCTTCTGGTTGGTACACCACGATCGGAGGCGCCGAATGTGGGCGCCTCTTGGGGACCACCACCCGCTCGGGAGGCGGCGCTTGCTCGGCGGGCTCGACCTCCTCTTCTGGCTCGGCGTCCTCTTCCTGATCACAGAACCAAGAGCCGGGTGGGCACTCGTCCTGAGCAAAGGCGGAGCTGGTCGCTAACAACGGAACAGCACAGCTGGCAAACACGATGCTGAGGGCGGTGAGCCGGGACTTCATAGAAGGCTCCTTCTGGAGACGACGCGCTAGAGCGAGGAGGGTCTGGGGTCGACCGCAGAACGGTCACCTAAAGTACCACGGGCGGCGCGGCACCCCGAGAGGTTAGCAATACGAGTGCCAGGCGCTAGCCCCGCTGGGTCGGACGCGAGCTTCGCCCAGGACGCGGTGGAATCGCGGGCGTTCAAGCGCTGCTTCCACCGCGCAGCGCTGCGCGCCAGCCTCGTGCATCGCCGGCCGAGTCACGGCACGGACGTGGAGAGCCGTTTACACCGCGTTGATCTGCCGGTAGGCAGCCTTGTGGTAGCAAGCGTAAGCCTGAAGCCCGGGCACGTTCAGCCCGTGTGGGCTGGACACCCCTGGATCTACGCTCAAGCGGTGGAGGCCGTGAGCGGCACGCCCGCCGCGGGCGATGAGGTCGACGTCTTCGACCCGCGCGGCCAGCACCTCGGGCGAGGCCTGTACTCACCGAGCTCGGCGATCGCTGTGCGGCTGTTCACGAGTCGCCAAGAAAGCTTGGATCTTCAGCTGCTTGAGCGGCGCATAGGCGACGCGCTCAGCCTGCGCAGCAAGCTTGGGCTGCCCAGCGCAAAGACCAACGCCTACCGCTTGATCCACGCCGAGGGCGATCGTCTGCCCGGGCTAATCGTCGATCGCTTCGCCGACTGCCTGGTCGTGCAGTTCGGTACACTTGGCATGCACCGCTTACGGCAGCCCATCTGCCAGGCGCTGATCTCGATCACCGGAGCGCGCGCCGTCCTGAATCGGACCAGCCCGCGGATCGCGGCGAGTGAGGGCTTCGAAATCGGGGACGCGCTGCTCGCGGGAGAGGCGGTGGATCTCCTGCGCTTCCGCGAGCGCGGCTTCGACTTCGAACTCCCCCTCGAGCTGACCCAAAAGACCGGTTACTACCTGGACCAGCGCCCACTGCGAGCGCTGATTGAACAACTTTCCGCGGGGATTAGTACGTCCCTAGGGCGGGGTGGCCGCGTCCTAGACGGCTATTGCTTCGTCGCCAGCAACGCCTTGGCCGCGTCGCGAGGCGGCGCGGCCGAGGTCGTCGCGGTGGACTCGAGCGCGAGCGCGCTGGAAGCCGCGAAGACCCAAGCCCGGCTCAACTCAATCCACAACGTTGAGTTTGTGCGCGAGGACATGCGCCGCTACCTAGACTCAGCGCCGCCCAAGAGCTTTGACCTCGTTTTGTGCGACCCGCCCAAGCTCGCGCCCAATCGCAGCGCTAAGCTCAAGGCCCTCGCTGCCATGCGGAAGCTCGCTCAGGGCGCCACCCAGGCCTGCCGCGATGGCGGCCTAGTCGTGCTTTGCTCTTGCTCGGCGGCGATCGGCTTGTTCGAACTGCGACGCGCGCTGGCCCTGGGCGCCCGCGACGCTGGACGCAGAGCGCTGGTGCTGGAGCGCACCTTCCAAGGCGGTGACCACCCGGTGCCAGCAGCCTTCCCCGAAGGCCAGTACCTGACCAACCTGATCGTGCAGGTCAGCGAGTACTGATGCTCTCCTTGCGCGGCCTGTCCGCAGAGCGCATCCGCGGCTTGTCGGGCCTGCTCTTCGATCTAGACGACACGCTGCTCGATCACGGGGCGTTGACCGCGGGCGCCTACCAGGCGCTGTGCGCGTTGGCCGCGACGGATCTGCGGCTGGTCGCGGTGACGGGCCGCCCAGCTAGCTGGGGCGAGCTGGTCGCAGGCATGTGGCCGATCGCCGGCGCGGTGAGCGAGAACGGGCACCTAGCCCACGCGCGGCTCGACGGCAGGGTGGTGCGCCTCGACGCCATCGACCCGAAAGTACGCGCCGAGCGCCAACTTAGGCTGCGCGCGCTGAGCGAGCTGTTGCTGAGCGAGTTCCCGCAGCTAACGCCCGCGGACGACGTCCACGGCAGGGTCAGCGACTACACCTTCGACGTGGGTGAGCACCAACGGGTCGCGCCGGACGTGGTGAGCAGCGTACGTCGCCGCGCGGAAGCGCAAGGGGCTCGCACTACGCTCTCTAGCGTGCACCTGCACATCAGCTTTGACACCGATGACAAGGCGAGCGGCAGCGTCGCCTTCTTACGCAGACGCTTTGGAGTCGACTCTACGCGCGCGCTGGCGACCTACGCTTACGTCGGAGACAGCGAGAACGACGCGCCTTGCTTCGCGGCGTTTCACACCAGCGTCGGCGTCGCGAACCTGAGCGGCGCCGCGACGCTTGGACCACGCTACCTCTGCCAAGGCGCGCGCGGCGCTGGCTTCGCCGAGCTGGCTGAACGCTTGATAGCCGCGCGCCGTGGATAGCCAGCGCGCCAGGCTAGGCCGCGGGTGGCCGCGCTCGCAGCAGGGCCAGCCCCGTGCCGAGCAGGCCCAGCAGCGGAGGCACCGCCGCGCCCACCGCGCCCACCACCATGGTGGTGACCGCGAGCAAGCCAGGCACCAGCGCGATCACCACGCCCAGGCGCGCTTCGCGCCGTGCGCGGCCGGCGATCGCGACGGCGTAGGCGGCGTCCCGGATCCCGTCGGACGCGAGCTGTACGTTCCACTCGGCGCTGATTGAACCCGCCGACGCCAGCGCCACGGACACATCAGCGGCGGCCAGCGCGACGTCATCGCTCGGGCTGCGGCCTAGGACCACGACGTGGGCGCCCGCGTCAGCTAGGCGCTTCACCTCAGCGCCGCGGTCCGCCGGCAATATTTCCGGACGGATATGATCAATGTCAAGCGACCGCCCCAACGCTTCACACGTCTCGCGGGCGTCGCCAGAGATCAGCACTGGCTCAACCCCAACGTCGAGCAGGTACTGCACGGCGGCGCGCGCACCTGGCCGCAGCCCGTCCTGGAGACCGACCAGGCCGACCAGGCGCTCGCCCAGCGCCACTAACAGCGCGGTGCGCCCCATCGCCTCCAGCTCGTTGATGCGCGTCTCAGCGCTCGCCACCCCGATCCGCTCCCGCAACATCAAGGCGCGGCTGCCCACCGCCACGGGCTCCCCCGACGAGGCGACGCCGGTGATCCCGAGGCCGGGAAAGACCGTCAGGCTGCGCACGCCGTCAGCGCGCAGGTTGCGATCGCGCGCCGCTCGCGCGACGGCCACGGCCACCGGGTGAGTCGAGCCCGCCTCCGCGCCCGCGACCAACGCCAGCACCCGCTCAGCAGGCTCTTTGCCGAAGACCTCGATGCTGGCCACCTCCGGCTCGCCCAGCAGCAGCGTACCGCGAGCGCAAAACGCGGCCACCGTAGCCTGCCCGGCGCGCTCGAACGCGATGGCGCTGCGGTACGCGACCCCGCGGCGGAGCGTGGCTAGCAGCCCGAGCCCCACGTGCAGCGCCCCGATCTGGGCGACGCCGGCGGTAGCCAGCGCGGACTGCGCCGCGAGCGCGTAGGCCAAGACGCTGATCGCCCCGGCGCCGCCAGCCAGGCCCGCCAGCGCGGTCACCAGCGCCAGCGCTGGGCCTCCGCGTTCGGCGAGCACCCTGCCGACGCGCGCGCTGGGCGCAATAAGTTCCGCGCGGCGACGCGGATCATTGGTGAGGCGCACCCAGGCTCGGTCGAGGCCCGACCAGGCCACCACCGCGCGGACTCGGCCATCCAGCACCCTCGCCCCGGCCACTAGCGACTCGCCCTCCCCGCGGCGCTCTCTCACGTCGGCGCCGAGCCACGGCTCGACCACGGCTTGCCCCGCGATGATGCTCACGTCCGCCGGCACCGTCTCGCCCGCTTCGATCAGGATCTCTTCACCTGGGTGCAGCTCCCCCGCCGAGGCAGGCGCGAGCTCTTGACCCATCACGCGGCGCGTCGCCGCGCTCAAAGAGCTGAGGATCAGCTCACGCTCTGCTTCCACAGGGCGACGCGCGCGGCGCATCAGCAAGACCCCCGTCGCCGCTGCTAGCAGGCTCGTCCCGGCGAGGTTCGCCAGCGCCGTCGACCCAGACGCCAGCGACAGCATCAGCGACGCGACAGAAGCGATCACCGGCGCGCTGAGCAGCGCCGCGGGGTGCGGCTCGGTTGGGTCCCGCGCGCCCATCAGGAAGCGCGCCACCAGCGAGCCTGTCCCCACCACCACGACCGTAGCGCGCAAGAACGCCAGAACGCGCAGCTCTCCTGCGAGCCCGAGGAGCAGCGACAGCATGCCAGCCAGCGCGGCCATCACCAGCAGCAAGGTCTGTAGATCCGTAGACTCCACGACCTCAGCCGCTCCACGTCGAGGATCCGCCGGCGCGGCCAGCTCATCTAGGCCATCCCCAAAGCTCGCGCTGTCCACGCTGGGATCGGCGATTTCGCTCAGCGCCTCGGCGGTCTTCTGCCGCACGCCCAAATCGAGGGGCGCCTGCGCTACGGTGGCGATCACATCCTTTTGCCGCAGGGCACCATACAGCCGAAGCGGCTCCGCCTGCGCCTGCGCGCTGTCTGGGTCGAACGCCTCTCGACACTCGGCGCTGCAAAAGTAGCGAAACTGGTGGTGAAATATCGCGACGCGAGCCGCGCGCAGCGGGTCAACCGGCTTCCGGCAGGTGTCACATGGACGCGCGGCGACCCGCAGCAGACCTGCGCCGCCCGCCGCTTCGCCATCGACCACGCCTGTTAGTTCCGTATCCATGCGGCAATAATGTCAAGTCAGTCCTCAAACGCCCAGGCCAAGATGGCCTTGGAGGTGTGGAGACGCGCCTCAGCTTCGTCCCAGACCACGCTGTGCGGCCCCTCTAGCACCGCCTCGGAGATCTCTTCGCCGCGATGGGCGGGCAGGCAGTGCAGCACCAGCGCCTGGCTGTCGGCCAGCGACAGCAACGCCTCATTCAGCTCATACCCTGCGAAGGCACGCTGCCGCGCTGCTTGCTCCGCCTCTTGGCCCATGCTGGTGAACACGTCCGTGCTCACCACCTGCGCCCCCGCGATCGCCAGCTTCGGATCCCGCTCCACGCGGACGCTGCCGCCACGCTCACGCGCCAGGGCCAGCGCTCCAGCGTCGGGATCATAGCCCGCCGGGCAGGCCAGGCTGAGGTCCAGCCGCAGCAAGCCGGCGGCCTCGATCCAGCTGTTCGCCATGTTGTTGCCGTCACCGAGCCAGCAGTACTTGAGGCCAGCCACCTCGCCGCGCTTGCGCCGTACCGTCTGCAAATCCGCGAGGATTTGCATGGGGTGCCCGGCGTCAGTCAGCGCGTTGAGCACCGGCACGCCCGCGTACTCCACCATCTGCATCAGCTCGGCGTGGCCGAAGGTGCGAAACGTGATACCATGCACCATGCGGCCCAGCACCCGCGCGGTGTCCTTGATCGGCTCGCCGCGGCCGATTTGCGAGCCGCTCGCCGTGAGCACCACGGCGTGGCCGCCGAGCTCGGTGACCGCGATCTCTAGCGATAAGCGGGTGCGCGTGCTGGCTTTCTGAAACACCAACGCGATGCTCTTGCCCTGAAGCGGCCGCGGGTGCTGGCTGGTCCCGCGCTGCTCTAAGAAGCGATCCGCGGCGTCCAGCGCCTTCAAAATCCCGCCGTCTCCCAGATCGGAGAGGCTCACGAAGTGCTTGGTCATGCGAGCTCTCCTAAGACTTGATCGATGATCGCCAGCCCTTCATCGAGCAGCTCACGCTCGATGTTCAAGGGAGGCGTAAAGCGCAGGGCGACCCCGCCCGCCACCGTGAGCAGCACGCCGTGCTCGCGCAAGGTCTCGACGATGGCGCGCACGTCGACGCCTGGTTTGAACACCAGCGCCTGGAGCAGCCCGCGCCCGCGGGCGCCCTCCGCCACCTTCGAGTGCTTTTTCGCCAGGCGGGCGAGGGCCTGTCCAAGGTGCTCGCCTTGCTCGCTGACCTGCTGCATCAGGTTCGTCTCTTGCATCACGTCGAGCAACGCGTTGGCCGCGGCCGAGGCCAGCGGGCTGCCGCCGAACGTACTGCCATGGCTTCCCGGCGGAAGCGCACCCGCCAGAGACGCCTTGCACAGCATCGCCCCAATCGGTACCCCACCCCCTAACCCCTTGGCCAGGGCGATGGCGTCGGGTTCGACACCAAAGCTCTGAAAGCCGAGGAACGTGCCTAGGCGGCCGACGCCGGTCTGCACTTCATCCGCGAGGAGCAGCACGCCAGCGCGCTCGGTCAGCGCGCGCAGCCCCTGCAAGAAGCCTTCAGGGGCGGGCGTCACGCCGCCTTCGCCTTGCACAGCTTCTACAAGCACACCAAACACGTCATCGCCCAGGGCGCCCTCGACCGCTCGCAGATCACCGAATGGCACGTGGGTAGTAGGCGACAGCGGGCCAAAGCCCTCTTGGTAGCTCGGCTGTCCGGTCGCCGCCAGGGCCCCCAAGGTGCGCCCATGAAACGCCTTTTCAAACGCGATCAGCCGCACGCGCTGCTGCTGGCCTTGCGCCCAAAAGTGCCGCCGCCCCAGCTTGAGCAGCGCCTCGATCGCCTCCGTGCCGGAGCTACAAAAGAACGCACGATCCATGTGGCTCAGCGCGCACAAGCGCTGGGCCAGCCGCAGGTTGGGCTCGTTGTAGTAGTAGTTGGACAGGTGCAGCAGCCGGCCCGCCTGCTCGCTGATGGCCTGAATCAGCCGTGGGTGCGCGTGGCCCAGAGCGCTCACCGCGATGCCCGCGAACAGATCGATGTAGCGTCGCCCCTCCAGATCGAACAACTCTGCGCCCCGCCCATGGCTGAACACCAACTCAGGCTGACGGTAGTTCGGATACAGGCTCGACTTGGCGAGGGCGACCAACTCAGACGTGTTGCTCATCAGGAGCGAACGCATACCGCAGCGCGCATAGAAGAGCCACACCAGCAAGCCCCTCAAGCCCCCGGATTTTTGGGGGTGGAGGGGCCGCAGCCTGGACAAAGCTCACGCCAACCCAGAGTTGACGTGCTCAGCCCCAACCACAAGCGGTCACCGCTAGACCACGCAATAAGATACCGGGGACGGTCCGCGGTCTCCCTAGCGCAGCAGCAGGTAGACGACGCTGGCCGCCAAGACGACGCAGCACGCGGCCAGCAGCAACACCAGCCGGCGTTCGCGGGACGCCTTGGGACCCGTAGCCATGGGCGCGCCGGAGCTCGAGCGCGCCGCGACCGAACGCTGACCCCCCAGGCTGAAGCCAGGCGCTGAGTCATCGCGCCACTGCCCCAGGCTGTGCTGGCGCGGGAGGACTAGCAAGCCTCCCGGCGGGGTGACGATGGGCGACGCGGCGTGCGCTGCCTCAGGTTCGCCATGCGGAGACGCGTCCAGATGAACCCTCGCGGAACCAGACACCGCAGGCCGGCTGCCGCTCGCCGGAGGAGCATCAGACCCGTGGGCGGCCTCACCTGAGCCAAACGCCGCGCCCCACTCGCTCGACATCTCGGGCGCGAACTCGAGCAGCGCCGCGGCGAAGGCGTCGACGCTGGGGTAGCGCTGCGTCGCGTCGGTCGCCATGCCTCGCTCAACGACCTGCGCCAGCCCGCTGGGCAAGCCGGGTGCGCGCTCAAGCAACGGACAGAACCCCTCGAACGCCACCCGATACAGCACGTCGCCGGCGGTCCCCTCCTGTCGCGGAAACTGACCGGACAGCATCACGTAGGCGACCACCGCCAGCGCGTGCTGATCCACGCCCTCACCCAGCGGGTATTCTCCCCGCGCCTGCTCGGGCGCCATGTACTGCGGGGTGCCGACCACGGTGTCGCGGTGGTTGAGGGTCAGCACGCTCGACCCGGTGGACTTGGAGACGCCGAAGTCTAGGAGCTTTGGCGTGACGCGGTGCTGGCTTCGATCCAGGAAGATGTTCTCGAGCTTCACGTCGCGGTGAATCACGCCTGCGCGATGCCCGCTGGCGACCGCCGAACAAATCGGGATCAAGATCTCCAGCGTCGTCTGAACAGTCTGAGCGCCCTCGCGCCCGATCCAGGTGGCGGCGTCCTCACCCTCCAGCCATTCCATCACCAAATAGGCCACGTCGCCGTCTTGCCCCACGTCGAGCATAGAGACCACGTTCTGGTGGACGACGCGCACCGCGGATCGCCCTTCCCGGAGGAATCGCGTGTTCAGCTCAGCGTCGTAGCGCAGCTCGCCGTGGAGCAGCTTCAGCGCCACGGTACGCCCCAGGTTGACGTGGCGCGCACGGTAGACCAGCGCGCAGCCGCCGCTGCCGACGAGCTCATCCAACACATACTCACCGAGCTTTGAGCCAGGCGCCGGGTCCAGGTGATGAGCTTGCATGAGCGCGTGCCCTATACGCGACGAGCGCGCCGCAAGCTCAAGACCGCGAGCGAAACAACCATACACCGCACGGTTGCGCCCGCGGCCCAGCAGCTGGCGCCCGACGACTGCTCCGATCTGAGTCAACTTGGTGTGTGGCGCGCGACCACGGCTCTAGTCTGCGCCCAATCCGGCGCTCTGCCGCGCGGACCAAACGCACTCTGGGGCGCCTCGCCACGCTAGCCGACCAGCTAGCCTCGCCACGCTAGCCGACCAGCTAGCCTCGCCACGCTAGCCGACCAGCTAGCCTCGCCACGCTAGCCGACCAGCTTGGCGGTCACCTCGCCGCCCATCTTGTAGGCCTTGGCGCCGCTCATGTCGCTGATCGCAGCCCACTGGCTGGCCACGTCGTCGGCGCTCACTTCATCTTGCTTCAGGCTGACCCCCGCGCTCTCGATGATCTCGACCTTCGCGTAGTGGCCGGCGCCGGCCTCGATGGTGACGCCGTTGGGCGCGTCTTGGCTGCACAAAAACAGCACGGCGGGGGTCACCAGCTCAGGCCGCAGGCGGCTAAATATTTCCTCAGGGATCCCCAAGTTCTCGGTCATGCGCGTCGCCGCGATAGGCGCGATGCAGTTGACCCGCACGTTCTTGCGCTCGCCCTCGAGCTTCAAGGTGTTCATCAGCCCGACCAAGCCGAGCTTGGCGGCGCCGTAGTTGGCCTGGCCAAAGTTGCCGTAGAGCCCGCTCGAAGACGTGGTGAGCACGACGCGGCCGTAGCCCTTTTCGATCAGCACAGGCCAGGCGGCCCGCGTGACGTAGGCGCTGCCCAGCAGGTGGACATTGATCACTAGCTCAAAGTCATCCAGCGTCACCTTGGCGAAGCTTTTGTCGCGCAAGATCCCGGCGTTGTTGATCACTACGTCGAGGGTGCCAAAGCTCTCCAGCGCGCTCTTGACGATGCTCTCAGCGCCTGCGCGGTCCGACACTGAAGCGCCGTTGGCCACCGCCTCGCCACCTTCCGCACGGATTTGCTCCACGACGGCGTTCGCGGCGTCGCTGCTGCCTCCGGACCCGTCGACGCTGCCGCCCAAGTCGTTGACGACCACCTTCGCGCCCAGCTTAGCCAGCGCCAAAGCGTGGCTCTTGCCGAGCCCGTTGCCCGCGCCCGTGACGATCGCGACCTTGCCTTTGAAATCAATTGCCATACTTCCTCCATCTTGATTTTTGTTTGGCGCGAGATTGGCTGGCGGGCGACTGCCGCTGCTCAAGCGCGCCGCGCACGCGGCTGGCGGGTGTTACAACAGCGCCGCCCGGGACCAAAGCTCGTTCGAGGCTAGCGCGTGGGCAGCGAGGCGCGCGCTGGCTCGATCGGCTCCGGCACGTAGTCGCTGGCCAGCAGCTCGTTGAGATCAAAGACCACCATCGCGCCGTCCAGGTTCGGGCCTTGGCTCACCCACAGCTGACGCCGCGCGGAGTCAGCGATGATCGCGTGGGTGGCGATGCCGGCGTCGATGGCGCGCCGGTCGCCGGCGTCCAGCGGTTTGCCACCGGCCAGCTTGCGATCGCGCAGCCAGATCAGCGCCTGCTCGACGCTGAGCGCCGGAGCAGCGGCTCGAGTTAGCTCATCGCCGCGGTGGCGTCGCTGCAACGTCGAGGTCAGCTGGCGCACGCGCTGGTTCTTAGGATCCCGCGCGCTCTCACCTTCAAGGTGGTTGGTGACGCAGGCAGGACCTGCAAGGGAGCGCACGACGTCGCTGTGGCCGGGCACGCGCTCCACCACCCGCGCGTCTGCCTTGGCGTCGTTCAGGATCACCAAATGGCTGACCAACGGCGCGCGCTCCCCCAAAGCGCGCACGGCCTCCGCCGTGTCTGTCGCGTCGGAGAGCACGCGGCGCAGCGCGTGCGCCACTGGCTCACCCTCCACCCCCGGCTCCCCTGCGCGAGCCCCATGCACCACCACGCTGAGCCCCGCGCTGTTCATACCGCTCACCACCCCGACCAAGCCCGCCCAGGCCACCGAGGCGAAGGGCAGCTTGCCGGTCTCACGCACCAAGAACACCACCTTCTCGCGATCGAAGATCGGATCGACCTCGAAGTCGAAGGCCCGGGCCAGCACGCCGCCACCTTGCGCCGAGCGCCCGACGAAGGTCGTGCAGCCGATCAGCGGAGATTGCTCGAAGCTTAGGCTGATGTCGTAGAGCGCGTTCAAGTAGACTAGGCGCTGGTAGGTCGGCAGCTCGCCCTCGAACGGGTCGGGCGTGTAGCTCTGAGCTTGAGCGGCGATCTCCAACTTGCGCGCCTCGCTCAGCTGACCGTCGAGCCCAGCGTAGCGTAGGCGGGCTAGATCTAGCAGCAGCGCGCGAGCGACGCGGCTGGTCACGTGTTGACGAAACAGACCCCAAACAACTGTCTCCGTACGGTCCATTTCTGACTTGAGCAAGCGCGCGTGGCGCTGACCGATATCAGCCGGCGTCCCCACCAAGCGAACCTCGCGGATACTGCCGATGTTGCGCACGTAGGCGGCCTCCGAGTCCAGCGCGCCGCTGGAGCTGACGAAGCGAGCGCCTCGCAACGTCGCGAACGGCCGCACCTCTACCGGGCTCAGCGCGAGCGCGGGCGGTCGCATGCGACCGCGGAACACCGCGTAGCCGTGGAACACCAGCGGGATCAGCAGCAGCAGCCCGAGCAGGGCGAGCTTCTTACGGTGCCGCTTCAGCACGCGTAGCCGGTCATCGACTCGCCCTGTCATCCACCCGCCCTGGGCGGAGGCAAGCGCGCGGACAGCAGCGTCTTCACGACCCGCCGTATGATGCGCGATGGGTCTTTTACCACATGAAAATGTGACTGCCGCATACCGGGAGGCGGATAGTACACCTCGACGTCCAGCTGGTGAATTGGGATGCCTGCCCTCGCGGCGCGCAGCAAGATCTCAGCCTCAAGAGCGTAGCCAGGGTCACGCGCGCCCAGCTCCAGCGCGCCCGGCAGCGGATAGCGCCGCAGCCCGCACTGGGTGTCGCGCAGCGGCTGACCAGCGAACACAGACAAGAACCAGTTGGAGAGCGCGTTGGAGAACTGCGAGTTGGCAGGCGCCTGGGCCCACGCCAGATCGCGCACCCCGAGCACGAAGTCGCCGGCCGGCGCGGGGTGCTGCGCTACGCGAAGCGCCTCGTGGGCCAGGTGCTGCCCGTCGGCGTCCACCGACACAGCCATCGCCGCGCCAGCGCGCGCGGCCGCCTCGAGGCCGGTGACCAGCGCGGCGCCTTTGCCCCGGTTGACGCGATGTCGCAGCACCTCGGCGCCCGCGGCCCTAGCCACTTGCCCAGTGCGGTCGCCGCTCCCGTCGTCGACGACCCAAATCGGCAGGCCAGGCGCCGCGCGCTGTAGTTCACGGATCACCTGGGGCAGCTGCAGCTCGGCGTCGAACGCCGGGATCACGAACGCACAGCTAGATTGCAGGCTGAAAGGCACGGCGACCGCTGTATACGCCAGCTCGGCGTGGCCGCAAAGCTTGGGCCAGGCTATACGAGCCGCGTGGTCCTTCCTGTCTTCCCGGCCGAGCAACTCGAGCACCTTGAGCAGCGGCTGCGCAAGCACTTGCGCGCGCGTATGCGGCGAACTCGGCAGGCCATGCCTGTGGCCGCGGCGCGTGAGCGATCCGCACGGATTGTGGAGCGCTTACAAGGGCTTGAGTGCTTTCAAGCGGCCCAGGGCGTCGGGCTGTTCTGGCCCATGCTAGAGCGGCGCGAGGTCGATCTGCGAGAGCTTGACAGCGCCGCCCGCAGCTCAGGCAAGCGGGTCTATTATCCATTTCTACGCGGCACCACCACCGGCTTCGCCGAGACCAAGCACGCCTCTGACCTAGCGCTGACCGAGTCGGACTTTCAGCAACCTGCTGAGCATTGCCCTACGGCAGCGCGCGGCGAGATCGATCTGCTGATCGTGCCAGCGCTGTGGTTCGCCCTCGACGGGCAGCGCCTGGGCTATGGCCGCGGCTACTACGACGCGACCCTGCCTGACTATTGCCCGCCAGCGGCGTCGGTGGTGGTCGGCTTTGACTTTCAGCTCACCCCAGAGCTGCCGACGCGACCAGGCGATGTCGCTGTCGACTGGATCGTGACCGACCTGCGCTGTTTGCGTGCGGCAAAACGCGCGGACGACGCGCCTGAGCCACGGCGCGTCGAGCCCGAGCGCGCAGCCGACCCCGACCCCCCGAGCGGCGGCGCGAGCACCAGCGCGAGCCTGCGCTGGCGCCGCGGCCGCGAGCCTACAGCTTAGTCAGCTGCTCGTACCAAACCAGGCCCCGAGGCAAGACAGCGTGAACGCCACGGGCGCGAGGCCAAGGGACATCAAGACGCCAGACGAGGTGCTCACAGCGAGGGCGAGCGCCAGCAGTACGATGGCGATGCACGCGCCCAGCGCCGGCTCGAGCACGCTGCTGGCGGCGCTGGCCTTCGCCACCAAGAAGCCAGCCAGCGGAAATGACACCAGCAGCGCGCTGCCTAAGAGCAAGAGCGGAGCGCCGGCCTCTACTCCGCTGCTCTCAGCGTGGCTGAAGTCGATCGCCAGCTCGTGGCCTAGCCACACCGCGGCGCCTAGGCTCACGATCATCACGCCAATCGTCACCAAGCCGCCCATCAGGATCCAGTGCAGCATGATCGGCCGATCAGAGCGCCGGAGCGCGCGGCGCATCGCGCTGAGCGAGGGCGGCTCTGGCAAGGCGCGCAGCAGCCGGCCGCGCTCAGACCGCACGGGCGCGTCACGCGCAGAGTCGACGCTCGGCTCCATATCCCTCAGCGCCATCCAGCCCGCCACCGCCATGGTCAACGCCAGCGGCAGGGCAGACAGCGCGAGCTTGGGCGAACCCGAGAACACGAGCAAGGCATACAGCCCATGGACTCCTACGGCGACAGTCCAGGCGACAGCGAACCAGCGCCCGCGCGGGCGCTCTCCACGGCCCAGCCAGTAGCCCCACAGACCAGGCGCGAACAGCTGCACCGGCAGGCCGAGCAAGATCAGTGCCCAGCTATAAAATCCGCCGGGCAATGTTAGACTTAGAGCGACCGCCTCCGCCACCCCCAGACCCGCGCCGGCCGCTACGCCATACAGCAACCCGGTGCGCGGGCTGAGCAGCCTGCCGGTCGCGTAAAGCGGCCAGACGCAGCCGACCTTGGTCGCCTCGTGCAGCGGCGCGATCAGCAAGAACGTGGCCAGCGCCGCCGTCCCCGTGTTGCCGCCGTCAACCCTCAGGCTGAGGGACGTCCAGCCCAGGAGCAAATGCTGGCCGTACAAGGCGAGCGCGCCCAAGCCCGCGCCGGCCGCGGCGATCGCCAACACCACACCACCGACCAGCGGTCGCGACGCGGAGACCCGGCGCCACACCAGCCAGGTGAGCAGCGGAGCAGGCAGCGCGAGCAGCAGCCCAACGCCCAAGTTCACGCCGGCAGCCCTGGCTGAGCTGCGCTGACCGGGCGCTCGTCCACGCGCTGGTCAGCTGGCCACGAAAAATTCCGCACGGATGTTGATCTTCGCGCTGAGGGCAGCTGCTAGAAGTGCAAGCCGAGGACGCCGGTCAAGCCCAGCGCGGTGCCCATGCTCGAGCCGTCGGCGGCCAGGACCTTGGCCTGAGCTTCTTGGGCGCTGCCAGCGGTCTGTCCACCGGCGGCGGCCTTGATGCTGACGCCGGGGCGAGTCAGGCCAAGCAGCTCACCGGTCAGGTTCACGCCGACGGAGAACGCCGGGCTGAGGTACAGATCAAACCCCGCGCCGGCGCGCACGTTGTAGCCCGTGATCTGCACGTCGTCGGAGTTGAGGGCTGCGCTCAGGTTACCTGAGTCAAAGCCGCCGATCGAAGCGTAGCCGCCGCCGAACGTGAAGTAGGGCTCAAAATTTCCGAGTGGAATATGAATCCCGAGCTCCGCGTTGAGGGTCCACATGTCGTACTCAGAGAACCGGTTCAGCCTGAAGCGAGGGCCGATGGTCAGGAACACCAGCCTGAGCCCGAGGCCAGCGCCCACCAGGTAGCCGCTGTCGGTGGTCTTGGATGTGCCAGCGTCGACGATGTTGTTGGCCTTGAAGGTCTGCAAACCGATTTGCGCGAAGCCACCCTCGACGTTGAGGTAGAAGAACTCGAGGCCACGCCCGGAGTCCTCTTGCTCTGCTTTCTCTAGGTCGGCTTCAGTGGCCGCAGCGGCGCTGTCAGACTGACCGCTTGGCGGCGCCAACCCACCTGAGCTCAGCCCAGGCTGTGCTGGCTGCTGACCGTAGCCAGGCTGACCGTAGCCAGGCTGACCGTAACCAGGCTGACCGTAACCAGGCTGACCGTAGCCAGGCTGACCGTAACCAGGCTGACCCTGCGCTGGCGGTGGGGGTTGGCTCGGGTTCCACTGCGCGAGCGCCGGAGCGCTCACCGTCAACACACTGGTCAGCGCAAACCCGCGGAAGCAAGATCGAAGCATACCCGCGTAGCGTAGGAGCAGGACACCGCGGCCGCTAGCCAAAACGCGACGCGAGAGGTCGCCGAGGGGCGAGTGTGCGGGCGCTAGCGGCGCTGGTGGTACACGCGATCGCGCCAGATCAGCAAATCAACCTAGCCTTGGAGCTCTGGAGCGGCCCACGCTTCGCGGCTGGCAGGCCTGAGCGGAACGTACTCGTCGGCCAAGGCGAGACGCATCGGAGCGCGCTGGCCAGCGCGATGTCAGCGTAAGCGGGCCGCCCCAGCTGGGAGCTGACCGGGTCCGCGACGCCGCCTCCCAAGTCCGTCCGCGCTCGATCCCGCAGCGGACGCGCGCAGGCGAGGCGGCAGCGTCGTCACTAGTTATTTTCCGTACAGCTTTTTGCGCTGGCCGGAGCGCCGGCTCTCCGAGCAGCGGCGGGTAGCGCTCGCGAGGGTTAGCGGTAGCGCCTCAGCACCGTCTCCGAGCCCAGCACCTGGCTCAGGGCCTGCAACCGCTCAAGATCCGGGCCGCTCCACTTCAGATCCGCGAGGTCTTCACGCAGCGGGACATCGCTGCGCAGCGTCGCCAACCGCTTGTAAAGCAAGGCGTCGCTGCGCTGCGCCTCCAGCGCTTGGCTCAGCTTTTCGGCGCCCCGCGGCTTCACGCTCCAGGCTTGTGCGCTGGGCGGGATGCGCTCCAGGTGCCGGTAGACGGACAACAGCGCCGCGGCAGACTTGGCTCCCCAGCGAGGGATGCCTGGGATGCCATCAGCGGCGTCACCCACCAGCGCGAGGTAGTCCGGGATGGACTCGGGTTGGACGCCAAACTTCTGCTGCACGCCCGCGCGATCGAGGCGCTTGTCCCGCACGCGATCCCAGCACACCACGCGCTCGCTGACGCACTGGGCGAGGTCTTTGTCGGGTGAGCACAAAACCACCTGCTCTACGCCGGGCGATTGCGCGAAGCGAAACGCGCCAGTGGCCAGGGCATCATCCGCCTCGAACTCGATCATCGGCCAGACCACGACACCCAGCGCGCGCGACGCCTCTTCAGCCAAGGCAAACTGCGAAAACAGCTGCGGGTCGATGCCCTCGCCGGTCTTGTAGCCGTCGAACAGCTGATTGCGAAAGCTCTCGATCTCATGATCGAACGCCACCGCCACGTGCGTCACTTCAGGCTGAGCGAGCAGCCGCGAGAAATTAGCCAGCAGCGCGCGAGTCGCGCCCACCTCGCGCCCCTGCTGCTCAGACGAGGGAGCACCATAGAAGGCTCGAAACAGCTCATAGGTGCCGTCAATCAGGTGAACCAGCATGCGCCAACTAGCCTATTGCGTTGAGCCCACCCGCGCCACGCGCAGCAGCGCCGCGCTGTAATGAGGGCCAAAAGAGCGCCGATCCAGGTTTTTTTGGGGGGGGGTTTGGGGAGGCGCTCGCCAGCGCAATGCAAGCTGAGCTGGCGCCCGAGGGACGCCGCGTTTGGCAGCGGCCTTCGCGAAACCAACGCCGTCGACGTGACGTACACCGCTACCCGCTCGCAGTGTTCACTAAGCCATCCCATCAAAGCAGCGCGCCAGCGCTCCACGACATCAGGAAGCGACGCGATGCTCAACACTCACCTCACCACCTCGGCGCGTCTCCGCGTGGACGTCCATGTGCGCGCTGGCAGCGCGTCAAGCCTGCCAGTAGACGCCAAGCGAGGCCTGACCGAGAGCCCAAAACACCTGCCGCCGAAGCACTTTTATGACGCCCGCGGCTCGCGGCTGTTCGACGCGATCTGTGAGACACCAGAGTACTACCCGACGCGTACCGAGCAGGCGCTGCTCACCTCGGTGGCCGATCAGCTGATGCGCTGCCATCAGCCGACCCACTTGGTGGAGCTCGGCAGCGGGATGGCGCGCAAGACCCGAGCGCTGCTTGAGGCCGGCTGGCGAGCCGCCAAACAAGCACAGCGGCCTGCGCCTTGCTACGTGCCGTTTGATGTCAGCGAGAGCGCGCTACGCAGCAGCGCAGCGGCGCTGCTCAAGAGCTACCCGTGGCTCAGCGTACACGGCGTCGTCGGTGACTTCGATCGTCACCTAGATAAAATTCCGCGCGGTAATCGTCGGTTGATCGCGTTCCTGGGAGGAACCATCGGCAACTTCGAACACGCTGACGCAGTGGCCTTCTTGACCCGCATATCCCGCGGCATGCGCCCTGGCGACGCCCTGCTCCTGGGTACGGATCTGGTCAAGCCTAAGCCCATCCTCGACCGCGCATACAACGACTGCGCGGGGCTCACCGCGGAGTTCAACCTCAACCTGCTGGACGTGATGAACCGCGAGCTAGAGGCCGATTTCCAGGTCGACCAGTTTCGACACGTCGCCTTCTACTCGGAAGAACGCCAGCGCATCGAGATGCACCTAGAGAGCCTCAGCCGCCAACAGGTCCGGCTGAAGCAGCTCGACCTGCTGGTCAGCTTCGAGCCTGGCGAGCGCATGCTGACCGAGGTCAGCCGCAAGTTCACCCAAGCCGGGGTCGCTGAGCTGCTCAGCGCGGCCAACCTAGAACGTGTCAGCTGGTTCGTACCTGACAACCAGTACTTCGCGCTCTCCGTCGCGCGCGTGCGGAGCTAGCGTCACCGCCCTGTTCTTTGGGGGTGGAGAAGCGCCTCTCCGTCGCGCGCGTGCGGAGCTAGCTGCAGCAAATGGCTGATCGCCCAGCGCAGCCGTGGCTTCAGCGCGATGCCGTGCGCTGAACTGAAGCAAAATGGCGAACTGGCCCAGCTTTGTCTGCCTGAACCAGCTGGTTCGGCGGACCCAAATCGATCCCTGAGCCCCCCTCAGGCTGCGGCTCAGCCGCTCAGCCACCGCCCTCGGCCCGGGCTGATCGGTACAAACCCTTGCGCTCTGCGAATCGGCTGGGGATGATGCCTTCGCCTACGAGGTCGACCTATGTCCAAGCACTCCTTACGTAAATCCCACAACCACCCGACTAGCCAGCGCCCCCCAGCCGACAGCCACGCTGACTCGACCACGCTGCGACGCTCCGCGAGCTTCGCCGCGCTGGTCGCTGCTGGGCTCTTGGCCACTACCTGTACGCTGTTCACAGACGTGGATCGCAGCCTGATCCCTGAAGGTGCGGGCGGCAGCGCGGGCACGGCTGGCAGCGGCGGAGCAGCTGGCGGAACCGGTGCCACCGGCGGCAGCGGCGGGGCGACCGGCGGCAGCGGCGGGGCGACCGGCGGCAGCG
>CAZKDY010000042.1:22712-55308 GCA_964551615.1 uncultured Polyangiaceae bacterium | reverse complement strand
GATGTCACTGAACAGATTGCCGAAGCGCAGGACTCCGCCAGCCCAGCCCACCACCTTCGCGTGTTCAGCGAGAACTTCATCACTAATCCCCGTGGAAATTGAATCCAGCCACGGGCGAACTGGTGCCGCGTTACTCGCCGGAACTGCGGCCTCGAGCCTAATAACCGCAAGGTCGTATGGTCCTTGCACAGTTTCGCCCGCGTCCCGAGCATTGTTGATAAACGGGTTACCGCAACGAACAGGGTGAGTATTGAGTGTTTCTCCGAACACACGCAGGCCGTTGATCGTAAACTTCAGCTCCGACGCTCGAGCCCAGCCGTTGTTGGAGAAGTCCCCAGACCACCGCGCACAGACGCAGTGTGCCGCGGTTAGCACGTGCTGCGGAGCCACCAAGGTTCCGGAGCAGCCCTGACCCCAGGCGCCGTTGTAAACTCGCCCGACCGCTCGGACGAGAGGATCGGTAGATCCTGCGCCCTCCTGGGTACCAGGACCTGTAATACTCTGGCTGGCGCTGGACAACCCTTCCCCGCGGTGCTCAGGCGCGCCGGTGGCGCAGGCAGTTAACCAGAGCAGGCTGAGCGCAGCCCCCCCCCCCCCGGAGTCCAATGATCCGTTTCGTCGGTGACATGCCCAGCAGGATGCCAGTCCAAGCGATTACTCTACAAGCCAAATCGTATCCCACTGTCTAGACGGCACGCGGTGACCACTTCGGGCCAGGGCGTCGTGAGCCGCTATCGCGTGTACCGCGAGGAGACAAGCCTGGTCGCGGAGGGGCAGCTGGTGTCGGTGTGCATCCAGCGCGAGACTAAGCTGAACACCCCTTGTCCAGCCGAGCTGCGCGAGGCGGTGGAGCGCTACGAAGGCGCAGAGCGCTGAAGGCGCCGCTAACGGCCGGCAGCGTTGGACACGCCCAGCGCCTGCCCAGCTCGCACCTCGCGCTCCTGCGCCGCTGCTCCACTACCTGGCGTTTCCCTCTGGATCCGCGCTGGGGGTGACGGCGCGGCGCCGGCTGTCGGCGAAGCGGCACAAGCGTAGAAAGACCGCGTGGCGAGCTAGCGGCGAGCTAGCGGCGAGCTCGCGCCGCCCGCACAACGCCGGGTGTGATGGCGGATGCCTGTTGTGTGCCAGTGCGTGCCAAGCAACACGGAGATCGACGACGGTATCTTGGACAACGGCGGCGGCACGCTCCTTGCGTCTTGCGGGCGCATGAGCATGACCTGGGTGCGCGGGGTGGGGGTCGTGGTGGTGGCCTTGGCGGCACAGGTCGCCTGCGGCGGACAGGCAGAGATCGGCGGTGCGCCGGACAGCTCGACGGGCGCCGCCGGCTCGGGCGGCACCGCCGGCTCGGGCAATGCGTCAGGCGATAGCGGCGTCGACACGGGCACGTCCGATGCGAGGCCAGCGCCCTCGCAGGACATCTTGTTCGAGGTCATGTACGAGAACTACGCGTGGGGGGCGAACCTGAGCGGCGTGTTCATCACCGCGGACGGCAGCATCTACAGCTACGATTACTACGCGTTCGCGCCCGACGCCTCGCCGCCCAGCGTCCTGTATCCGGCCACAGAGCAGGAGCTCCGCGCACGCTATGGGACACCAAAGAAGACCGGCAGCATCCCGCTGAGCGAGCTCTACGCGCACTACGCACAGGTCCCCGGCGCAGCCGGCGGTGTGCTGCTCCGCCAGTTCTTGTGCGACGACGCTGGCGAGATCACCAATATCGGCTACCTGTACGACGAGGCGACCGCGCTCTACTCGCCAGTGATCCTCGGCGTTGAGGGCGACCAGGCGGCGCTGAACCTTGCGCCTCAGGCCGCAAGCCTCCTGACCTGGCTCTCCCAGTACAGCTCGCTTGGGGGCAGTTGCACGTTCATCAGCGCAGAGTGTAGCGGCGCGAGCTGCGGCATGCCCGCGCCGAGCTGCCCCAGCCACCAGCGCCCGAGCGTGGTGAACGGTTGCTGGTCCGACTGCGTGTCGTCGAGCTCGTGCCTGTCGGTCAACGACTGTAGCGAGTGCGGCGGCGGCGCGGTCTGCGCCACAGCGCAGGACGGCAGCAAGCACTGCCTGCAGTCGATCTGCGCGAGCACCGACGCCTGCTCGTGCCCGTTCACGCCGCCCTGTGCCGGCGGGAGCGCCTTCTGCACCAACACCGGCCCACTCCAGGTGCGCTGCGGCCAGTAGCCGACCGAACCAGTAGGCGACCGAAAGAGTGGTCGTCCCGGTGAGCGCCTGCCCAGCTCGCGCCTCGCGCTATTGCGCCGCTGCTCCACTACCCGGCGTTTCCCTCCGGAGCTGAACAGGGGTGACAGCGCGGCGCTGGCCGCCGGCGAAGTGGCACAAGCGTAGAAAGACCGCGTGGCTAGCTACCAGCGCACACAGGCTCGGCCAGGCCACATCCAGCCACAGCCGATTAAGCAAGAACAGCGCCCCCAGCAACGCGTGGCCCAAGGCGGTCTCGCCGCTCAGGGCGAGCAGGCTGCCTACGATGTTGGTGTCGAACAGCGCGCGGCTCAGGCCGAGGTTGAGCGCCGCGCTAGCGCCGCCTAGCGCCAGCAGCACGAGCAGTGAGGCCGCCCAGCGCCTCACGACGCGCCTCCGAGGCTGCGCCGTAGCAAGCGCGGCAGTTGGTCGTGTTGGGGCGCGGTCAGCATCGCTAGCATGATGGCGTCGGCGAGGGGGCCACCAGACACAAAGCTCAGGCGCTGCCCGTCGCCGTCGCCGCGCGAAGTCAGCCCACCCAGCAGGCTAAAGGTCGCCAGCAGCGACCGCGCGCTGCGCGCGTCAGCGTGAGCCAGGCTCGCGCCGAGCATGAAGCCGCTGGCTGAAATACTGTAGCCTGCGATCAACGGACCTGAGTCGATATCGCCTCTGCGATGCCGGGCGGCAATATAATCTGGAAACTCCTGAAGCACTCCAAAGCCCAGCACCGGCCGCAGCAGCTCCCGCGCCGCGGCGGCTTGAAGTTCGGCGCTCAACCCGGAGTCAACGTAGTTCAAAGCGAACGCGGCCAGCGCCGTCCCGGAGCCTCGCGGCAATGCTCCAGCGGCTGCGTTAGCGCCCGCGGCGCGGCCCCCCGGGACGCTCTGCAGCAGGAGCCCGCTCTTGGGGTCCACGTAGTCGCTGCGACACCGAGCAACCCAGCGCCTGACCATGGCTCGCTCTCGAGCGTCGCGCCGGGTCGCGTGGTCGCTGCGCGCTGACGGCTCGGCTAGCGCTGTCTCCTGAAGCCGGCGAGTCTGGTTACGCAGCGCGATGCTGGCGATAGCCATCGCGTTATCCACGGGGTAATATTCGCCGGGGTAGGTCTCTAGGAGCAGATCATCCGTTGCCTCAAGCTGGTCCAGCATGCGCGCCGTGATGCGTTCGCCCAGCGCGTCAGGGCTCGAAGCGCCGAGGGCGCTGCGCAGGCTGAGCGCGAGGTTTAGGTATCCAAGGTAGGCGAGGTGCGCGTGGCCCAGGTTTGGGTCGTCTAGCGGATCGGCTCCCCAGCGCTCCGCGTCAAAGGCTCGGGTCGCCGGCAGCAAGCTGTTCTGGATCGCGGCGTCGGCTGCCTGGCGTGCGGCCACGATTTGGGTCGGCTGGCTGAGGCCTAGCTGCGCGTTGCCGATGGCCGCCATCACGCTGGTTCCAAACGTCCACTCGCCGTCGAATAGAGCGGAGCCCGTGCTGAAGCTCGCGCGGTCGACGCGCGAGAGGTTGCGATTGACGCTGCGTGCGAGGGCCTGTTGGGGGTCTTGGGTCGGCGCTAGCCAGCGCGCTGCGTCGTGTTGAAGCAGCGCGCTGGGCAGCCACGCTGCGCAAGCGAGCGCGACCAGAGCAGCGCCCAGCGTCGCCGCGCGGCAAGACCAGGTCGCCTTGATTTGGTGGGTCATGCCTTAGCCTACGCTGCGTGACGCCGATCCTGGCGCAGCCCCGGCGACCTTCACCGAAGCAGCGCGAGCCCGCCACTTTGCGACGGAGATGTGGCGGCCCCGTGGCGCCGGTATTAGAGAAGGCTAAGCGGCAGCGCCGATCGGGCCGCCGCGGCGCCGCCGCTGGATGTATCAGGGGCAGCGCCGATCGCGCCCAGGGCTGTTGACCGCGCTCAGGGTGCAGGCCACGCCCTCGCAGGCCGCGAAGTACGCCGCCACGCCCGCGGCGAGCTCAGCGTCAAGCAAGTAGGGAGCCGGACCAAAGCGCAGCACGTCGCCCCGAGAGTCGACCAACACGCCGCGCGCGCGCATGCGCTGGGTGACCAGGCTCGCGCCGGGCTGACGGATGGCGACGAAGCCGGCGCGGCGCTCAGCGGCGGTGGGTGTCAGCAGCTGAGCCTGCCCTAAACCCCCTGCGAAGAGCTGGTCGATGAGGTACTGAGTTTGGTGCAGGCTGAGCTCGCGCAGCGCGTCGATGCTGAGGCGTTGAGCTTCAAAGAACTCGACGACCTTTGCCCCGCGGTAGTGACTGGCGCTGTCGTAGGTGCTGCCCGCGAAGCGATCGGCGGGGGTCGCGCCGTAGCCGACCGGCCTGCCGTCGCGCGCGGCCTCTAGGCCAGAAAAGTCGCTGAACCACCCGGTATACACCGGCCTCAGCTGGCAGCTGGGTGGCACCCGCAAAAAGCAGCAGCCCTCACCCCACTGGGCGTACTTGTAGCCGCCCGCGGTCACGAACACCTGCTCACCGCCGAGCTGTGCCAGGCTGAGCGGCAGCACGCCGAAGCCGTGGTAAGCGTCGACCAGCACCTCGACCCCCAGGTGCTGTGCGCGCTGGCTGAGCGCTGGCAGGTGCGGCACGACCGCCGCGCTCTGAAACAGCACGCTGGACACCATTACAGCTGCCGTGCGGTCATCTAGCGCCGCCGCCAGGCGCTCGCTCAGGCTCTCAACAGGCGCGGCGTCGATCGACTCGACCGCGACCCCGGCTTCGGCCAGGCGCGTGAGCTGACGATGCAGGCTGTGAAACTCGCCGCTGCTGGTGACGATGCGCGGCCTACTTCGCAAATCCAGCGCCGAGATGAAGCGGCTGACCAGCTCGTGGGTGTTCTGGCCCAGGGCGATCTGCTCCGGCGTCACCACGTCAGTCGGTCCCGAGGCGAGCTGCTCGGCGATGTAGCGCCGCAGCACCGCGCCGCGCTCGAAGGCGCGCGCCCACTTGTCGTCTACATACTGGGCGGCGTCGTCGAAGGCTTCGAGCAGCGCTCCGCGCGCGCAGTCAGGCCAAGCCTGGTGTGAGTGACCGGTCAGCAAGATCCGCGGAGGCGCCTCACCCTCGCGCGCGCCGCCGGCGTGAGAGCGGGCCAAGAACGCGGTGTAGTGCGCGCGCAGCGCTTGAGGATCGAGCATCGTCGTCGGCTCCGCTGTCTCGGTTTGGCTGTTTCAGTTTGGCTTCGCGGACACCCGCGTGGCGATGGTCGCCTCCGCGAGGATAATGATGGCGGGCGGCCACGCGGCGTAAAAGTGCACGAGCTCCATACCTTGGGGTAGCGCGTCCAGCTCTGAGCTGAAGGCGCGGCGCACGTCCACGATCGAAGCCAACGCCGCGCGGGTGCCTGGCCCCAGATCGATGCCAAAGGCCGCGTCGATGGCGCGCGCCCACTCGGCCCCGTCGCTGCGTCGATGCAGCTCAAGCTCCGGCCGGCCGCTGCTCAAATCCCCGAGGTATGCTTCAACCAAGTCTGCCAGCGTGGCAGCCACCATGGCGATCACCATCAGCGCAGCTTTTGGGCGGCTCGAGGCTTGCGTCCAGGCCGCCGTGGGTGGAGCGAGCTTCATCTTGCTGAACGCGAGGTGGCCTTCGCTGGCGGCGTCGTAGCCGAACAGCGCGAGCTGCCCGATGCTGAGTAGGTTCTGCACCTGGGCGGTCAGGGCCACCACCAGCTGCCGTTCGTGCTCACCCAGGTGAACGAGGTGCGTGGTGAGGCGCTTGCCGGCGTCTGCTGAGGCCTGCTCTAGCGCGCTGACTTGCTTGGCTTCAAATTCCATGACTCTCCTGCTGCGCGGTCTGCTGGTTGCTGCGATCTGCCTACTGCGATGTACCTACTGCGAGCTGCCTGCGGCCGCGATCTGCGGCTGCGATTATCCTTGCGGTTGCAGGTGTTTGCGGCGCCTCGTGGCTCAGTCGATGCTCGGCGTGACGCCTAGCTCTTTGAGCAGGCGATCTGCGTGGTCGACCGCGTCCATCAGCCACAACACGTAGCGCAGATCGACGTGAATCGCGCGGGTGATCTCCGGCATGAACAGCCAGTCGCTGGCCATCGCCTCGTAGTTGCCATCAAACGCCAGCCCCACCAGCTCGCCGTAGCGGTTCAGGGTAGCGGAGCCGGAGTTGCCGCCGGTGATGTCGAGATCCGTGAGGAAATCAACCGGCACAGCGCCCAGGGCCTTCGCGGTGTAGGGGCCAAACTTGCCAGCGTTGATGGCCTTGACCAAGCGCGGCGGCGGATCGAACGGCTGCTTGCCGGTGATCTTGGCTTGCATCTGCGGCAGCGTGGTGAACGGCTCGTACACCGGCGCGCCGGGCCTGGGCGAATAGCCGCGCACCGTGCCGTAGCTGACACGCAGCGTGCGGTTGGCGTCCGGCGCGATCTCGACCTGCTTGAACGCCTTCAGCGCGTCGAAGTACAGCGGCCGCACCAGCGCCATTTGCCCTTGGTATGCGTGCTCACGCTGCTCTTTGGCCTCCAAGTCGGCGCGTAGCACCAGGGCCGCGGCGAGCAGCGGATCGCGGCTGCGCTTGAGGTCTGCGAGGCTCGCCTTCTCGAGCAAATCGACCCGCCGCTTGGCGTCGCCGAGCTGTGTCTTTTCGAACAGCGCGTCCACCGTGGCCTTGAGCTTCGCCGCGTTTAGCGCGCCGCGACCTGCGAGGTGCGCGACCAGCTTAGGCTGCGCGGCCTGAGGTAGCTTTGCCGCACGGAGAACCGCTTCGTAGAGCAGGCGCTGGTCAAGGGGCTTGCTGTACTTCTTGTCCAGTGACTCTTGGGCCTGCAACTTCTGCTTGAAATCTCGGTCCTGGTAGCCCGGGTCGCGCAGGGCGTCTGGCTTCGGGCGCTCTTCAGCTTGGTGGACGATGTCCTCGGCGGCGGCCAGCAGCGTCGACAGCCGCCCCAGTTCGAACAGCGCCGCGTCGGTGTCGCGGGTCTGCTCTCGCTGCTTGCTGATGCGCTCCAGATCGGTGAACAGCGTGCCCCAGCGCTTCACGCGCTGGGGATCGGCCGCGATAAAGGCCTTGAGCGCGGCTTCGTCCTGTTCCTTCGCGGCGGCGGTGCCGCCCGTGGTCAGGCCTTCGCGGGCGCCCTTGGTGTAGGTCAGGACGTTACCCAGGCCGCGCACCAGCGGGGTGCCCTTGAGCGCCGCGTCGGCGTCCGCCTTGCCTATTTCCGTAAGGATAGGCAGGTAGTGCTCGCACAGCGCGATGCGCTTTGGGTAGTACCAGTCCACCGCCTCTTTGACTTCGAACGCCGTCGCCAGGCGGGTGGTGTTCGCCGGGAACCCAGCGACCATCACAAAATCGCCTTTGCGCAGCGGCTCGCGCGCGAGCTTGAGGTGGGTCTTTGGGTGATACGGCACGTTGTCGGCGGAGTAGTCCGCGGGCGCGCCGTCTTTGCCCACGTAGGCTCGGTAGAACGAGTAGTCGCCGGTGTGCCGTGGCCAGCGCCAGTTGTCGATTTCGCCGCCGAAGTTGCCGATGCCCCGATGCGGCGCGTAGACCAAGCGGATGTCACGCAGCTCGAGGCTCTCGATCAGCTGGTAGCTCGCGCCGCCAAAGAAGCTAGAGACGTCACATCGCACGTTCGGCGTCGCGCTCTCACACTCGCGGATCAGCTTCTTTTCGCGGCCCTCAAGCTCCAGGTAGCGCTTGGCCGGGTCCTGGATAGCGTCGAGGCCCTCGCGCATGGCCTGGCTGACGTCGGTGTAGCGCTGGGTGACGTACACGCGCGCCGCTGGCCCGTTTGAGCGTTCGTCTTTGAGAGTTGCCGCAAGGAAGCCGTCGTTGAGCAAATCTTCTTTGGGCGTGGAGTTGTACTGCAGCGCTCCGGTGACGCAGTGATGGTTGGTGATGATCAGCCCGTCGGGTGACACGAACGAGGCGGAGCAGCCCCCCAGATAGACCACGGCGCCTAGCGGCTCGCCCAGGGGCGACGTCAGCTGCTTTGGAGTGAGCTTTACGCCGAGCTTCTCAAGCGCGCTCACGTGTTGGGGAGCGCTCAGCTGGCCAGGCAGCCACATCCCCCCGGGGTTGATGAAGGCGGGCGGCGCCGGCGCGGGCTGTTCCAGCAGCGGCTCGGGCGGTGTTGGTAGTGGGGGTGGGGCTTGTGCTGGCGGAGGCGTGCAGCCGCTCAGCCAACCCAGAGCGGAGAGCAGTGCGGCGCTGAAGACAGCGTGGAGGCTAGTGCTGCGCATTCAGCCTCCATACCAAGGATTTCGCCTCGGCGGTGAGCGCCGTCGCGAGTCTCATGGAGCCCCGCCACGCGCCGCACGCGCCTTCCGCGTGCCCCAGGGTTTTTTTCGGGGGTGGGAATGCTCAGCGCGTCCGCTGGTTCTCCCGGAGTCGATTTGAGCGCAGCTCCGCTTGTGCGCCGCGCAGTCAAGCTCGCTGGGGCTCAAGCGGTTCATATCAACTCCCCGCTCGTGGTATGGCCGTGCGCGCACGGCGTACGAGTCCTGAGCTCGCGTCAGGCGCAGCTTTCCACGAGGCGCAGTTTTCCACCAGGCGCAGTTGCCCGAGGCGCAACGTTGACAGGAGCCGAAATGTTGAGAGGAGCCGCAATGTTGATCAGTCACACGCAGACGCAGCCACACGCAGACGCAGCCACCGCGTCTCGAAGCTCACTGGCTCCTCGAGTTGGCCGCGGCTCGTGGTGGGGGCGCAGGCTCCGTTCGCCGCTCCAGCGCGTGGCCGCGTTGACGCTGGCAGCGGGTGGGCTGTCAGCGTCGCTTGGCGCCTCGTCAGCCAGCGGCGCCCCGCTCAGCGGCTGGTCTACCGCGGCCGACGCACCAGCGGCGGCGGCGGGCGCTGGCGAGCTCGCGTCTGTTAAAATCCCTGTGGAAAAATGGACGCTAGATAACGGGCTCACCGTCTTGCTCAGCCCCGACCGCTCGCTACCCGTCGTCGCGGTCGAGGTGCGCTACCTAGTCGGGTCAAGCTACGAGGCCAAAGGCAAGAGCGGCTTCGCCCATTTGTTCGAGCACTTGATGTTCCAGGGATCGGAGCACTTCAACCACGAGTACTTCGCGCCCTTTGAGCCGATCGGCGCGGCGGTCAACGGCACGACCAACACCGATCGCACCAACTACTACGAGCGGGTGCCTAGCCAGTACCTCGAGCTCGCGTTGTGGATGGAGTCGGACCGCATGTTTGGGCTGTTACCGGTGCTCGATCAGGCCAAGCTTGATAACCAGCGAGATGTCGTCAAGAACGAACGCCGCCAGAGCTATGAGAACCAGCCGTACGGGATGTTTTACGCTTACCTCGCGGAAGCAATCTATCCTCCAGGGCATCCGTACCGCCACCTGACCATCGGCTCGCACGACGACCTGACCAAGGCGTCGCTGCAAGATGTGCGAGACTTCTTCAAGCAGTACTACAACCCAGCCAACGCCGTGTTGACGCTGGTGGGCGACTTTGAGCCCGCTCAGACGAAGCGGCTGATTCAGCGCTATTTCAACACCCCCAAGACGGGCAAGCGGGCAGCGGCTGTCAGCGCCAAGCCGGTAGAGCTTACGGGGATCAAGCACCTCAAGTACACCGACGCCGTGGCCGCGCCGCGGGTGTACTTCGCGTGGTCTACGCCGGCGCTCTACGCCGACGGGGACGCCGCGCTGGACGTGCTGGCCAGCGTGCTGAGCGACGGCAAGACCAGCCGCCTGTACAAGCCCTTGGTCTTCGACAAGAAGCTGGCCAAAGACGTCAGCGCGTACCAAATGTCCTCGCAGCTGGGCTCAGTGTTCGTGGTGCAGGCCACGGCGGCCGACAAGAAGACGTCGGCTGATCAGCTGGCCAAGGACCTGCTGGCGACGCTGAGATCGGCGCTAGCCAAGCCGCCGACCGCCGACGAACTGCAGCGCTCGCTGAACGGCTGGAAGAAGAGCTTCTTCGGGCGGGTGGAGGGCGTGCTCGGTCGCGCTCAGCTGCTGAGCAGCTACTACCATCTGGCGGGTGACGCGGACTACCTGCTCAAAGATCTGGAGCGTTACACGTCGGTGGGCGCGCCAGATGTCGAGGCGGCGGGCAAGCTCTTGAGCTTGGAGGACTACGTGCGCATCGACATCACGCCGGGGCCCAAACCCGAGGTCAGTGACAGCATGGGAGGCATGTAAGATGACGTCTCGACGAGCTTTGACGCGCGCCGGGAGCGCGCTGGTGCAGGTGCTCCCGGTGAGCGTGGCAGTTTGCTTCCTTGCGGTAGCGTGTGGCGGGGGAGCTCCGCCCGTGGCCACCGCGCCGCCGCCGAGCGCGCCGCCGCCGCCGGTGGTGGTGACGGACCCGAACGCCGTCGACCGCGCCGCGTTGCCCGAGCCAGGGCCAGCGCCGGTCTGGTCGCCGCCGCAGGTGTCTGAGGTGCAGCTCTCGAACGGCGCCAAGCTCTGGTACCTGAAGCAGGGCAAGACACCGCTGATGAACGTGCAGCTGCTCATCCCCCACGGCGCGGCGACAGATCCCGTCGGCAAAGAAGGCCTGACTCAGCTCACCACCGATCTGTTGGACGAAGGCGCAGGCAAGTTAGGCGCGCTAGCCCTGAACGAAGCGCTACAGCGCCTAGCGACTGACTACGGCGGGTCCGCCAGCACCGACAGCATCGATCTCGGGATGAGCCTGCTGGCCTCCAACTTCGCCGCCTCGATGGATATCCTTGCGGATATTTTAATGCGGCCAAAGCTGACCCAAGTAGACTTCAGCCGCCGCCGCGATCAGCTGGTGAGTCAGGCTATCGCTGACGAAAAAAAGCCCGACGTCGGGCGCATCAACGTGCTGCGCAGCGTGCTGTTCGGTGAGGGCTACGGCAGCTACTCCGCTGGCGGTGACCGCGTAAGCCTCAAGCGCATCAGCCTCGCCGACGTCAAGCGCCAGCACAAGGCCTTGTTCTCGCCGGAGGGCGCGACCTTCGTGGTGGTCGGAGACATGGAGCTCGATCGAGTCAAGGAGCACCTGGAGCGGGCGTTCGCCAGCTGGACCAGCGAGCCTAGCGCCAAGCCGCGCGCCCTGGAGGCGGAGGCGGTCCAAGGTGGTATCCACCTCGTAGATTATCCTAAGGCGACCCAGTCTGCGTTGGCGATCGCTGTCCGAGCAGACGCCAGCGACACCAAAGATTACTTCCCCGAGGAGGTGTTTAACTGGAGCTTGGGCGGCGCCTTCACCTCGCGCCTGAACCTTAATTTGCGCGAAGAAAAAGGCTACACCTACGGCGCGCGCAGCGACTTCGTGCGCTGGCGCCAGGCTGGCTTCTATTGGCTCGCGGCCAAGGTCAAGAGCGAGACCACTCGGCCGAGCATCGATGAGATGCTCAAAGAGGTGAGGGACGTCTGCGCGTCGCGTCCGCTCACCAGCAAGGAGCGCGGCGAGGCCGTCAACGGCATGCTGCTTGGCTTCCCGAGCAACTTTGAGAGCGTTGGTGGCACCGCCATGCAGCTGGTAGGGGCGCGCATGGACGGGCGTAGCTCAGATTGGTTTAGTACGTGGTTCAGCAGCATGGAAAAGGTCAGCCTGGACGCCGCGCAGAGCAGCGCCAAGCGCTACTGCAACCCAGACGCGTACGTGGTGATCATCGCCGGGGATCGCGAACAGGTGGAGCCGACGCTGCAGGGGCTCGATCGTCCGCTGAGCACTTACGATGCCCTGGGGAATCGACTATCGGCTGCGCCAGCAGCCAAGGCCGCGCCCAAGAAGTAGAGCTAGCCTTCGAGACCACTCTCACCGACGTGAGCCTGCGCGCCGGCCGAATCGAGCCCGCGCGCCCGGCCGAATCGAGCCTGCGCGCCGGGGGATCGAGCCTGCGCTGCGGGGCTTGGTAGTCGCGTCGCCGGCACAGGGCTTGAGCCAGGCGCGCGGCTGACCGATACTGCGCGCCATGGGATATAGAACTTCCGGTGCGGCGCTGTTGGCGCTGGGCTTGTGTGTGGCGTGCGGCGGCGATGACTCAGCCTCGGGCGCAGGCGGGAGCGCGGGTGCTTGGGCTAGCGGCGGCGCGGCTAGCGGTGGTAGCCAGAGCGGCGGTAGCGCGGCCGGAGGTGCCGCAGGCAGCGCTGCGACTGGCGGCGGCGCTGCGGTTGGCGGCAGTGGCGCGGCTGGCGGCAATGGCGCGGCTGGCGGCAGTGGCGCGGCTGGCGGCAGTGGCGGCACGGGCGCGGTTGGCGGCGGCGGAGGCGGCCGCGTGGATTGCTCAGCGCTGCCCGCGCCGAGCGGGCCGACCATCCAGGTGACCCCCGCCGAGGCGGCTGATCTGCCGAGCATCGTCGCGGGTGCGGCGAGCGGCACCAGCATCGTGCTCGCCGACGGTACCTACAAAATGCCAGCGGGAGGCGAAGCCCAGCGCCGGATTCAGATCCGTACCGCGGGGATCACCATCCGATCCGCTTCGGGCGACGCCAGTAAGGTGATCTTGGACGGTGAGTACCAGACCAACGAGATGATCACCATCCACGCCTCCGACGTGACCTTGGCGCATTTTACGCTGACCCACGCGGTGGATCATCCCATCCACGTGACCGCCGACGAGGCGGGTGAGATCGTCAGCGGGACACGCCTGTACGGCCTGCGCATCATCGACGGCGGCGAGCAGTTCGTGAAGATCAACCCCAACGGCGCGGGCGATGGCTTCGCCGACGACGGCCGCGTGGAGTGCTCTTACTTTGAGTTGACCGACGCCGGTCGCCCCCACGTCGAGCGCAGCCCGGGCGGTTGCTACACCGGGGGTATCGACGGCCACTCGGCGCGTGGTTGGATCATACGCGGAAACGAGTTTCGGGGGATCTATTGCGCGGGAGAGGGCTTGGCCGAGCACGCGGTCCACTTTTGGAGCGCGTCCCGCGACACGCTGGTGGAGAACAACACCATCATCAACTGCGCGCGCGGTGTTGGCTTTGGCTTGGTCGAGTCGGGCCGCGTGCGGGCGTACAGCGACGACCCTTACCCTGGCGTGGGCTATATCGGCCACTATGACGGCCTGATCCGCAACAACGTGATCTGGGCAGACATCCCCTATTTCGACACGGGAATTGAGCTGGACCAGGCGCGGGGTGCTGAGGTGGTACACAACACCATCGCCATCGGCGCGGGAGCGACGGGGTTCTTTAGCGGGATCGACTATCGCTTCGCCAACACGCTGGTGGGGGTGCGTAACAACCTCGCCACCCGCATCACCAGCCGTAACGGCGCCAGCGGGACGCTCGAGGCCAACCTCGAAGCGGCGCCGCTGTCGATCTTCGTGGCCGCTGCGGCGGGAGACTTTCACTTGGCCCCAGGCGGCGCCGCGGCCAGCGCCGTGGACCAGGGGGTCGTGCTCAGCAACGCGGGCCTGGATATGGACGGTGAGCCGCACACCGCCGGCGCGCCAGACATCGGCGCCGACGAGCGCTAGGCCGCGCGGCTACTGGCCCTTTACCCGCAACTTGACCGCGCCCGCGGGGTGTTCGGCCAGCATGAACTGCCGGGCTTCGGTGTCGCCGGTCAGCTCCGCAAGGAAAAAGCTGGTGGTGTAGGTCTGGGCGATGGCGATGCCCTCAGCGACGGGCAGGTAGTCGAACGTCTCACCTTGGTGTCCGCTAGAGTGGCGCGTGCCGCTGCCGCAACCTGGCTTAAACCCTGCGACCCCGCACAGGTCAGAGACCGACCAGTGCCCAGCGTCCAGCACCTCGACCTCAAGGGCGGGCACCTTGAGATCATCGAAGTTGGTGCGCATCAAGCTGTTGCCCACCTCTTGCACGCTGTTGTCTTCTTGAGCGATCAGCAGGGCGGTGGGCACCGTGAAGGTCGTGACGTCCACCCCGGGCAAGAGCGGGCTCTGCATCGGGGCAGCCAGGCCGAACACCGCGCGGATACGGACGTCGTCTTGGGTCAGCTTGCCGACCGTTACGCTGCCGAAGCTGTGGCCGAGGGCGCCGACCCGCGTGGCGTCGAACTTGCCGCGCAGGGCAGCTGGCACGCTGGCGCTGTCGCCGAGCAAGCTGTCCAGCACCAGCTCGAGGTCTGTCTCGCGCTGGGCGAGCTGAGCGGTGTTGAGCGGCTCTTTGGTGTCCTTGCTGGCGAACGGGAGCGGCCCCGCGTGGTTCGGCGCCGCGACGGCGACGCCGTGGCTGGCGAGGCGAATGGCCAAGGACGCGCCGCTCAGGTTGATGCAACTCACACAGTGTGAGTAGACCACCAGTGGCCAGCCGGTGCCCTGAGGGCTGGCGTCGCGCTCGGCGGGCAAGCTGCGCGTGGCGCAGGTCGCTGGGGCGGCGGCCAATAAGCTGATGTAGGCGTCGCGCTCGGCGGCGGCGACGTAGCTCTCTGCGGGCTCTGGCCCGCGGGCGCTTGGATCCGCAGGGTACCATACTTCGACCTGCAGCACGCGGCCGTCAGCGGCGCTGAGGGCGATGGTCTGGTGGCCAACGCCGAAGCTACCGCGAGCGTCGTAGCCATGAGCGCTCGCGCCGCCGGCGCCTCCGGCGCCGCCGTGGCTATTTCCGGCTGCGCCGGCCGCGCCGCCGTGGCTTTGCCCAGCTGAGCCACCCGCACCGCCGTGACCGTGGCCCCCCGCGCCGCCGTCGACCTCAGCCGCCGCGTCGCACAGCGCGACGCAGCGTGACCTGTTGCTCGCGCAGTAGCTAAAGTCTGCGGCCAAGACCGAATCGTGGGCCGCGTCGTGGCACGCGCTGATGTCCCCGGTGCCGTCGTCTTTGGGATGACACGCGCGGATGATCGCGTCGCAGTCGGCGACGCTGCCCTTGCCTGAGTCGGTCGATGCCTCATCAGACGAGCAACCCGCCACCAAGAAGCCGGCCACTATCAAGAGTCCTATTGCGCGCATCTGCAGATCCCTCGAGAAGTTGTGATGGACGCCCTAGCAGGCCGTCCAAGGTCGCCAGTATTCCACAGCCGGCAAGCCGTTCCAAGCTGTTCGGTTCCGCTCGGTGGGCCGCTGAGTCGTGGGCCCAGGCCTGATTCGTGGCTAGAGCTTGAGAGTCTAGGCGCAGCTAGCCATGCGGCGCCTGGCCCTTCACCCCCTGCTTGAGGATGTCCTGCCGTATCGAAGTACGAGGTATTGGAACTCGATGTGCTTAGTAGTGCCGCACGGAATAATTAGTCCTGCCCCGAGGGCGATCAGCGGCTGAGCTTTACAGCGCGCTGTTGTAGGTCTAGAAGCCTCCAATCAACCAAGCAACAGGAGCGCGATGGATCATGAAGCTTGACGCCGTATTTGCTGGCGCAGCCTGGGTAGGGCTGCTCTCGGGATCCATTGTTGCCTGTGGCGGCACGTCGGCAGCCGCGGCCGACCCAGCAGCCGCAGCTGGTTCCAGTAAAGGGGACTGCGACGCGATCACGCGTGCCTGTCACAAGAAGGACGACGGCAGCGGTGACGTCCACGTATGTCACGAGGCAGCTCACCAGGGCACCGACGCGGGGTACTGCACCGAGAACAAATCGCGCTGCGTGGCGCTGTGCGACGCGGCCGCGACGCTCGGCGCGGGTACGAGGGGTGGGGGCCACCCAGACGGCCACAGCCACGGCGACTCGAACTGAGCCGCTGGGGTGCTAGCCTCGCCGCACCGCGCAGCCACCTCTCAGTGGTCCACTGTATATCTATAAGGAAACGTACAGCGGGCCCCCAGCGTGAGCGCTCGTCGCTCAGCTGGAGCGCGCTTCCTCGGAGAGCTCTGGGTGACCTGAATCGGCCTTCGACGCCCAGGGTCGCGCATCGAGTGGTTGGGCGCCCCGTCGATTAGCCGACCCAGTGTGCGAGCCTAGCCCACAGCGCTAGCGGCCGCTTGGCCACGCGCAAAGCCCACGCATTCTGGGTCGCAGTACGTCAGCCAGGTCATGCCTGCAGGTTGTAAGCGACAGCGTTAGCGCGTGAGGGGGCTTGGGAGCGGAGCGGCGAGTCAGCAACTTTTCACAAGGAAATCGCTGATTGTCCGCGTATCTACCCGCGTGAGGTGCGCGCGCTGCGCGACGTCGCGGCGCGTCCCGCGTCGCCGCAGCGCTCGGCACGGCTCTTGGATACTTGCCAATGGCCGTGGTCCACACCACGACTAGTAGGTCGTATCCCATGCCAGACTCCGGTCGTGTCCAGGTCCGAGAACGCGCGTGTAGCCGCTGTCGGCTGACGTCGGGCACCAGCGCTTCGAACTGCCCGCGCTGCGCGACGGAGCGCGCGGCTGGTGAGCGGGAGAGGGCCGGCGCCCATGAGGTCGATGCTCAGCTGCTGGCCGCTGCGCGCAGCCTGGTGCGCGGCACCGAACAGCGCCAAAGCCCGGACGAGAACCTGGTGCTGCGAGCGGTCAAGCAGGCACTCGCGGAGCGTGGGACACCCGCCGGCGACGCAGCTCAGCCTGGGGGTGGGCAGCGGGCGCCGAGCTTCTTACCCCGAGGATCTCGAACCCAAGGTACGAATTGGGAGCGCTTGATGCTGCTGGCGGCGCTGCTTTGCCTCGTCGCGATCGGCATCCCGCTGGTCAGCGGCGTGCTCAGCTCGAAGCCTAGCTTCTTTCGTTTGTCGCGCAGCGCCGACGAGCAGATCACCGGTGAGCGCCGGCTTGAGCTGCGGCGCCTCGCCAAGAAGACCAGCGTGCTCGTCGCGAGCCAACACCACGCGGGCTCGGGCTTCATCTATCGGCGCTTTGGCGAGCTGGTGTTGGTGGTCACCAACGCTCACGTCGTGACCGACACCGCCGGGCAACTTGACGGCAGCATCCGCGTGAAGTCACCCGACGGCAGCTGGCAGGCGGCCTACCCCGTTTGGCTGGAAGAAGATCCAGGGCGCGTCGACATCGCGTTGTTGGGCGTCGTGGACACGCCGCACGAGCTGGGCCAGCCGGCGGTGGTCGGTCGCTTGGGGCACGAGGGCCAGTACGTGACCTGTTCAGGGTTTCCGCTCGGAGAAGAGTTCGTGCTGTCGAGCGGCTACGTCCGCAGCAACGATCGGGGCGGCGAGGCCTTCAAGCACGACTGCGTCGCAGAGCGCGGCTCCTCGGGTGGCCCGGTGTTCGACTCCAGCGGGCGCGTGGTCGGGGTGACGACCTACCTGTTTATGCCCGGGACCGAGCGTGAGCGCGCCGTCGCCCTCGATCTCAGCCAGTACTTCAGCCAGACCCGGGTCTCGACCGCGCGCATCGACGCCACCCGCGGTTGGCAGCCGGTTGGGCTGTGGGTCGAGCAGGGCACTAAAGTGAGCCTGCTGGCCGAAGGCGAATGGAGCTACGCGCCCTGGCGCAAGTCGGCTCAGAGCCGCGGCGTACATCACCCGGACCTGACTCGGCTCGCGGTGGAGACCGAGTTGCCCTACGCGTCGCTGATCTGCAAAGTAGGCCAGAGCGCGCCTATTTCCGTGAATAAGCGCTGGGCGGGGAGCGGCGCCGGCGCGTCGGCGGTCAGCGATTTTGAGGCTGCCGCCACCGGCGAGCTGATGTGCCGCATCAACGACAGCCAGCTGGACGACAACCACGGGTCGCTCACGGTGCTCGGGCTGTCTCGCAATTAGCTTAGACTTCGAGGTGGGTGTCGGCCAGCACGCGCTCGGTCTGCTTGGCTCGGAAGTCTCTCAAGCGGCTGCGGATCTCGGGATATTTGCCGCCTAGAAATGCTGCGGCCAAGAGCGCGGCGTTGATCGCGCCGGCCTTGCCGATGGCCAGCGTCCCGACGGGGATGCCGGCGGGCATCTGCACCGTCGACAGCAGCGCATCCATACCGTTCAGCGCCCAGCCGGTCATCGGTACGCCCAGCACGGGGATCAGCGTCTTGCCAGCCAGCACGCCTGCCAGGTGCGCGGCGCCGCCAGCTGCGGCGATGATCGTCTCTAAGCCTCGCGCTTCCGCGCTCGAGGCGAACTCAAACGCGACGTCGGGACAGCGGTGAGCCGAGATCACCCGCGCTTCGCAGGGGATCTGCAGCTCCTTCAAGGTGTCAGTCGCGTGCTTCATCACGCTCCAGTCGTTCTTTGAGCCCATGACTACCGCCACGAGCGGCTGAGATTCGGACATCAGGATCTCCTGTCTGAGGCGCACGGGGTACGCGAGTTCGGCTTGGCGGCTGACTAGCATAGGTCTGCCAGAGCGGGGTCACGCAACCAACCGCTGGCCAAATTTCTGACCTTCGCCCAGCCCGATCTGCCAATAGCCCTTGCCACCGCCCGCAAACGCACCCAGATCCCAGCTCTGCGGCTCCCCGGCGTGTAGGCTAGAGGGCCGCTTGAGCGCGCCTCGGCAGGCTGCCTCACGGCACAGCGGCCAGCGCGCTGAGCCTACACAGAGAACCCCGTGACCGCTTGGTTTGGCCTGCGCAGTACTGAAGCCCGAGGCGCTTGGAGCGCGTTCGCGACCCTCGCGGGCATGATGCTCGCGCACGCGATGCTAGAGACGGCGCGTGACGCGCTGTTCTTGTCTCGCTTGTCAGCCGCTCGACTGCCCTGGGCCTACCTGACCATCGCCCTGCTCGCCCTGGTCGTAACCCGCGCGAACCACTGGCTCCTGGCGCGCGTGAGCAAGCGACGAGCGTTGAGGGTGACCCTCGCCGGTGGCGCTCTGGTGACCCTAGGCTTTTTTTTCGCGCGGAACCTCGACCCGCGCATGTTGTCCTTCGCGCTCTACGTGTGGACCGGGTTGTTCGCCACCGTCGCGGTGGTCCAGTTTTGGTTGCTGCAAGCCGCGACGCTGGACGTCAACCAGGCGAAGCGCGCGTTCGCGTTCATCGGGGCAGGCGGGCTGGTGGGTGCCGTGTTGGGCTCGAGCGCTGCTGGGCTCCTGCTCTTGATGTTCGAGCCGAGCGCGCTGCTGCCGGCGGTCGCTGCCGTGCTTGGGCTGACCGCGCTGGCGCCCCGAGGTGTGGAGCGAACCGCCAAATTCAGTGCCGCGAGGCAACGAACACAGCGGAGGACAGCTCGGCACGTGCGCCGCGGCGGCGGCGTGAAGATGCTGAGTCGTGACCGCTACCTCATGCGCTTGTTCGTGATGGGGCTGCTCGGGACCCTGGTGGTGACCGGCGTCGACTACGTGTTCAAGAGCGCGCTCGCTGCCTGGGTACCGGCAGCCAGGTTGGGCGAAGCGTTCGCGTTGTTTTACGGCATCGCGGGGGTCGTGGCCCTGCTCGTGCAACTGGTCATCGCGCCGCGCGCCTTGCGCAGCCTGGGCGTGACGAGCGCCCTGCTGGTGCTGCCGCTGCTCATCCTGCTGGGGAGCGTGGGGCTGGTCACGCTGGTCGGAGTGGTGCCGACGCTGCTGCTCAAAGGCGCAGACTCCGCCCTGCGCCACTCGGTGCACAGGACCGGCACTGAGATATTGTACCTGCCGCTGAAGACCGCGGTGCGCGAGCGCTTCAAGGGCGTAGCCGAAGCCCTGGGGCAACGCGGTGGGCAAGCCATCGCCTCGGTGTTGATCCTGGTGGCCACGGCCTTTGGAGCCACGCTGGCCCACGCGGGGTGGGCGCTGATCGTGCTCAGCGCCTTGTGGGTGGCCAGCGTGATCGGGCTCCGCCCGCTATACATCGAGCGTTTCCGTGCGAACCTGCGCGCCGCCTCCCTCGACACCAACATCGAGGTGCCAGATCTTGAACTCAACTCGCTAGAGACGTTGCTCGCAGCCCTCAGTTCGGAGAGCGACGCAGAGGTGATCGGCGCGCTCGAGATGTTCGCGGACTACGGCAAGACGCGGCTGATCCCGGCGCTGATCTTGTACCACCCCTCGCCCGAGGTGGTGATCCGCGCCTTTCAGCTGTTTGCGGCCGAGCAACGTGGCGACGTCGCACACTTGACCAAGCGCCTGCTCAAGCATGACGAGCCGTATATCCGTGCGGCGGCGCTGCGTTACGCGTGTCGAGCCGGCGCCAGCGAAGGCGTGCTGCGGGGATTTCTAGACGATCCAGCTCCAGAGGTGCGCACAGCGGCGATCGTTGAGCTGATCGCGGCAGGCTTCTGCGCCGCGTCAGAGGCGCTGAGCGCGCTCACGCGTATCACGACGGGTGGCTCGCCAGAGATGCGCCTCGCGCTGGCCCGCAGCATGGCTCATTTGTCCGGTGAGCGCTTCGCCTGGGTCGCCGACGACCTGAGCCGCATCGAAGAGAAGGGGCTCTCTGCTGAGCTCGCGCGGGCCTTGGCCGCCGCGCCGGATGTGGTGCACCTGCCGACGCTGCTGCGTCTGCTGGGAGATCGCGCCGCCCGAGAGTCCGCGCGGCAGGCGTTGCTCGCGCTGGGTCCGCCGGCGCTAGAAGCGCTCGGCCGTGCCCTGGCCGATCCCAGCACCAGCGACCACGTGCGCCGCCACCTGCCGCGCAGCATTAGCCGCTTCGCGAGCCAGGCGAGCGCGGACATCCTGGAGCGAGCGCTGCATGACGAGCGCGACGACCGCGTGGTGTACAAGCTGCTGCGCGGGCTGGGTCGCCTGCGGGTCAGCGACCCGTCGCTGAAGCTAGACACTGGCCGGCTGCTGGGCCGCGCGCGCTTTGAAGTGGACCGTGCGGTTGAGCTGCTGACCGCTAAGCAGATCTTGCTCCGCGCGCGCTGGGGCGCGGCGAAGGACCCACGCGGCGCCGTCGAGCTGTTGATCGCGTTGCTGGGTGACGCGCACCTGCGCTGCATCGAGCGCAGCTTTCGGGTGTTGCACTGCGTGTATCCCCAGCACGAGCTCGCCCTGGTGTTTCGGGCGGCGACCTCAGAGGACGCTCGGCTGCGCGCAGAGAGCCGAGAGCTGCTGGACAACGTGCTGCCGCTCGGTCTCAAGCGGCCGCTGCAAGCGCTGCTGGATGAGCGCGACGAGCCCGCTCGGCTGCGGGCGGCGCTGGCTGAGCGCCCCGTGCCGCGAGGACAAATGCTGGACGAGCTCGGCGACGACCCCGACGCTGCGCTAGCCAACGCCATCGTGACGCGGCTGCTCCACGAGCTCGGCGACGATCGCAGCGACTCAATCCGCCGCGTCGCCGACTACTGCGCCGAGCAGCTCGGCCTGGAGCCGGTGAGCGTGCGCCAACCTGCCATCGACCAGCCCGCTGGAGCCTTTGATGAGCTGTTGCGCAGCGCCGCGCTGCTCTTGGGAGGAGACGTGCGTGCGCGCTGAGCTGCTGCCGAGCGAGCAAATTGAGCGCATCATCGCGCTGCGCCGCTTCCCTGGGTTCGCGCGGCTGCGCCCCCAAGAGCTAGCCGCTATCGCTGCCTTCACTGAGGCGCGGTTCTTCCCCAAGGGCAGCGTCTTGACCGAGCCTGGGCGACCCTCGCAGGAGATCTTCTTGCTCGTAGAGGGCAGCGTGGGCGAGCTCGACGGGGGGGTGGAGGTGAGGCGCTGGACCGGCCAAGACGCTATCGGCGGTATGGCGGCGCTGACGCAAGATCCATGCGGTCAGCACTACGTCGCCCTGGAAGACACTGAGGCCTTCTCGCTCAACTACGAGGACATGGTTGATGTCTTCGAAGATCACTTTAGCATCTTGGTGCAGGTGCTAGGTGGCATGTCGCGGGCGCTGCTCGACACGCGGCGCGCGTTAGGCTTCGACGCGGGCTACGAGCCGCCGGCAGAGCCCGAGCGCGCCCCGCACTCGCTAGCCAGGCTGAGCCTGGTCGACAAGATCTTGATGATGCGCAACCAACAGGACCTCGGCAAGCAGGACGTCGAGGTCGCCGCCGAGCTCGCGCGCAACGCCATCGAGTGGCGATACCCCGCGGGGACGGAACTTTGGGCGGCCGGCGACGCCGCAGACCACTATCTGTTTATCGTCGCCGGTTGCGTGGAGGGCCTGGTGCCAGGCGAAGCGGCGGCGCAGGGCGAGCCTGCGCGGTCTGCGCAGCGCCTGCGCCTCGGCGCGTCGAGCTCGATCGGTATCATGGACGCCATCGCGGCGGTGCCACGGTGGTACCACGCGGTTGCTGAGACCGACGTGGTGGTGCTCAGGATCGAGGTCTCTGATCTGCTGGATATCCTAGAGGACCACACGGAGCTAGCTCTGAACATGTTGCGGATGCTCGCCAGCACCGTGCTGGCGCAGCGGCGTCGCCTCGCCAAGCGCGGCCTCGAGAGCGCGCGCCCTCCACCCCCTGCGTTGAGCTAGGCACGTCGGGCAACGGTTGGTTCTTCGAGCGGTTGGGTAGCGGTTGGTCGCGCTGGGTCGCCCGGTTTGGCCGAAAATGACCTGAGGTTGTCCGAACTGAACCAGTCGGGCGCGCTGGCGGCAGGCAAGCTCTTGCTTGGCTGCGCGCACGCGGCGCGGGAAGGAGCTCACTGGGGTTTATGTTGTCATATCGCTATTTTTCGCGCTCTTTGCTGGGGTTGCTCAGCCTGTCGGCGGTGAGTCTCGTGGGGTGCTCTTCTGAGAGCGACACGGCGGCCAGCGCGGGCGGAGCCGGTGGCTCCGGCGCTGCTCAATCCGACGCTGGCAACAGCGGCGGATCTGCTGGTGTGGGCAACACGGGCGGGGCCGCGGGCGCTGCGGGCAGCGGGGCCGCGGGCGCTGCGGGCAGTGGGGCCGCGGGCGCTGCGGGCAGTGGCGCTGCGGGCAGTGGCGCCGCAGGCAGTGGAGGCGCGGGCGCGGGTGGGGGGACTGGAGCCCCTGACTTGTCGCGCTTTACATGTCCGGCCAACGTCGCGCCGCTGGCGGCTGGGATGAACCAGGACATCCCGGTGCTCGGCGCCAAGCGCCGCGCGATCATCGATCTGCCCCAAGACACCTCGACCCCGGCGGCGGTGATGTTCTCTTGGTACGGCTATGGTGAGAAGGTTCAAGTGTTTCGCGATGCGTTGAACTTTGATCCGGATATTGATCCCAGCGTCCCCGTGATCGTGGTGACGCCGCAGGGCACCGGGCTACAGCCGCCGGCGGGGCTCGACTGGGACATCAGCAACCAGGACGATCCGCAGCCCAACGTGGACATCGCGTTCTTCGACACCTTGCTCGGGTGCCTCAACGCTCAGTTCAATATCGATGCCTCGCGGATCTATTCTTTCGGCTTCTCTGCCGGCTCGGCCATGACCGGCCTGCTGGCGTCGACTTACCCGGACGTCTTCGCGGCTACCGTGCACATGTCGGGCGTGTGGCTCAACGATCCGGAGGAGGTGAAGCTGGTGAAGATCTTCACGGGGATTAAGTGGAACTGGCCACCCTTGACCCCGCAGCCCGGGCACGTGCTGCTGACCCATGGCGGGCCGAACGACGTCACCATCCTGAGTATCCTCAACCTCGAAGAGTCGGCGCAAGCGGCGTTCCCCTATCTGAAAGCCAACGGCCGCACCGTGGTCGACTGCGGCCACAACTCAGGGCACACCCTCGACCCCGGGATCCCGCCTGGCGATATCCAGAAGTACCTGCTGGCACATGAGTATGGTCAGCCCTCGCCCTTCCTCGGCCACGCTGGCGGTCCGCTCCCAAACCTCCCGGAGCGCTGCGTCCTGCGCACCCCGTAGCTCACGCTGCGCCGGCGCAGGGGCTCGCGCCGCCTGCGCCTGGATGCCCACCCGCGCATCCATACGGTACCGCAGGTAGCCGCCTAGCGCGCCGCTAAGATCGAGCTGATCTTCGTGGCGAGCATGTCCACCGCCACGCGGTTCAGGCCGCCTTCGGGGAAGATCACGTGGGCGTAGCGCTTACTCGGCTCGACGAACTCTAGGTGCATCGGGCGCACCGTCTCCAGGTACTGGCGCACGACGGACTCGAGGGTGCGCCCGCGCTCGACGATGTCGCGATCGATGCGCCGCACGAGGCGCATGTCGGCGTCCGTGTCGACGAAGATGCGGATGTCCATCAGCTCGCGCAGCGCCGAATCCGCGAGGATTAGGATGCCGTCGACGACGATCACCTCGTGGGGCGCGATGCGGCGGGTGCTCGCGGAGCGGGTGTGGGTCTTGAAATCGTAGATCGGCGCTTCAACGCTGCGACCCGCGCGCAGCGCGCTGAGGTGGGTGCCGAGCAGGTCCGTCTCCAGAGCGTCGGGGTGATCATAGTTGACGCGCTCGCGCTCCGCCGGGGAGACACCGCTGCGGTCGCGGTAGTACCAATCGTGTTGGATGACGACCACGGAGCTGTCGCCGTGCAGGCGTTGGATCTCGCGCACCACCGTCGTCTTGCCTGAGCCAGAGCCGCCCGCGACGCCGATCACGATGGGTTGCTTGGGCGACGTAGCCGCTGAGCCGCGCGACGCGCTTGCGCTGGGTTGCATCGCCCGGACGATGGCAGAACTCTGATGAGCTGTCAGTCCTGCTCAAGCCAAGCTTTCGCGTCATCAGCGAGGCGCGTTCTTGGCCTAAGCGGCGCCCCGGCTGAGTAGTCAGACCGCGGCCCCGACCGCGATGCTATCAACGCAGGTACCGTCCCCGGTATCTTCGCCGTAACGACGCCTGCCGATCCCGGGCGCTGGCTTCGTTTGGTCTGCGCTTCCGGCGCTCAAATACTGGAGTATGTTCCGCTCCGGTTCTCGACCAAGCCTCGCCAGCGACCGGGCTTAACAGGCGGGCGGGCCTTAAAGTTCTGGCGATGAGGCAGGTACACATGTTGGTTTCATCGACGCTTCAGCGTCTCACTGCGCTCTGCCCCAAGCCATGGCTGGCTGTGGCGGAGCGCCTGGCGATCTCTAGCCGCGCCGTGCTGCCTTTTGTAGCTGGAGCGCTCATTGGCTGCGCGCCCGCGAGGCCGCCGCTCACGCCAGCCAGAGCCGCGCCGGACACCAAGCCCCAACCCGCGCAGCGAGCTTCGGCGCTGCCGGCGCTCACCTCAGAAGAGGTGGAGCTGAGCGCCGCGCTGCGCGCCGACGTGGGGCAACTGACCGGCCTGACCTGCCCCAGCGCCAAATCGGGCAAAGCGCGTGGCTGCGGGCGCAACTCCGACGCGGTCTGGGAGTTGGCCGAGGTCGCCGATTGGCTCGGCGCGCAGCTGGAAGGCGCAGGCTACAGCGTGAGCCGCCAGGGCATTGAGCTCCCAGGCGCGACGGTGTTGAACCTGGACGTTGGAGTTCCGGGAGGATATAGAGGCGGGGAGCTCGTGGTGGTGGGGGCGCACTATGACGCGGTGACAGGCAGCCCTGGCGCTGACGACAACGCCAGCGGCGTCGCTGGCGTGCTGGCCTTAGCCCGCAGCTTTAAGGGGCGGCGCCACCAACGCAGCCTACGCTTTGTGCTGTTCGTCAACGAAGAGCCGCCGCATTTTCAGACGCCCAGCATGGGCAGCTTTCAGTACGCCAAGGCGCTGAGCGAGGCGGGGCGTAAGGTGTACGCGATGCTGAGCCTCGAGTCGATCGGCTACTACTCTGACGCGCCACGCAGCCAAAGCTTCCCTACGGCAGCTATGGCAGAGGCTCACCCAGCCATCGGTAACTTTATCGGGGTGGTGGGCGACGAGCGATCCCGCCCGCTGGTCACCAAGGCCGCCGACTTGATGCGGCGACACGCAAGCCTGCCGGTGGAGCACCATGTGTTACCGGTCGGCGCGCCAGGCGTGGACCTGTCAGATCACTGGGCCTTCGGCGAGTTTGGTTACCCGGCCGCCATGCTCACCGACACAGCTAATTTCCGTAACCCACATTACCACAAGGCAACGGACACCGCGGACACCCTCGACTACGACCGCATGGCGCGCGTGGTCTCGGGGGTGGAGGCGGCGCTGGTTGAGCTGGCGGGCGGCCCGTATCTTGACTAAGGGCCCGCGGGTAGGCGGCTGATGCCCTGAGCTCAGTCTTCAGGCGGCGCGTCTAGGGCGCGGCGGGCAATTTCAAAGCTGAAGCCCCGGCGCGCTAGCGTCGCGAGGTCTTTGTCCCGGCGCGCCGCCTCGGGTGACTGCGCACGCTTGAAGCTCGCGCGCTTAAAGCCGCTGCGCGGGCTGCTGCCCTTTCCGTTGCCCTTGCCGCTCAGAGCTGCGGAGTTGGCGCCGTCTGCCTGACCGCGCGCGCTGGCCCGCGTCGGTAGCAGCCGCCAGGCCTTGGGCCCCGAGCGCCGTTCAGGGTCGCCGGCAGACGGCTCGGCTCCCTCCGCTGCGCCCTCGTCGTGGGCGGGCTGGTCAAGCCCAGCCTCGTCAGCCCGCGGCGCAGAGCTAGCGGTCGGTGCTGCCCTGCGGTAATGGCCGAGGCGACGCTTGCGGACGTAGGCCAGGGCGGCGATCAGCTCGGCGTCTTGGTCGCTGGCGTCGGCTTCCTGCTCGAGCAGCTCGTCGACCAGCGCCTCGTCTAAGCCCTTGGTGGTCAGCTTGAGCCGGGCGCGCCGGGTGGACATGCCGCGCTGCCGGAGGCCGGTCAGCAAGTTCTGACCGTAGCGTCGGTCGCTCAGCAGGCCGCTCTCGCAGTAGCGGGCGAGCAGCGCGTCGATGGCGCTCAGCGCCGCGGCTCGATCGATCGGCTGAGTTGAGCGCAGCTGAGCCTTGCGCACCCGGTCGCACAGCACCCGGCGCAGGTTGGCGACGCTCGAGTCAAAGCGCTCAAGGTAGCTGAGGGCGGCGCGCTCGATGCCCTGCGGTGAGACGTCAGGCGGCCGCGGCGCTTTGCGCTCAGGCCGACGCCCAGCGGCCAGGTCATGCTCGTCAGTCACGGCTGTGTGCTGCCACGAGGCGCGCTTGGGGCGCAAGGCGCCGCGCCTCGCTGTGACGCCAAGCGCTGGCCGCCACGGGCGCTTGCCCCTCCACCCCCGCGGCGGGGTGAGGCTCCGGCGCCCTTTACCGCCGCGCTCAGCGCTGCTGCTGGCGTTTGCGCTGCCCGTCGAGGTACGCGCTGGGCTCAAGGGGGCCGAGGTGCTCGGCCACCAAATCGCGCACCGCGCTGCGCAGCAGCGCGCGCTGGGCGATGTCTTGATAGGTCTCGCTGGGGAGCTCGCGGGCGATCAGCTTGCCGATGCGGATCCTGAGGACATCGGCGCAGCTGAGGCTCCCCACCTCTGGACGAGCAGAGACTTCGTTGTCCCAGGCCTCGCGCGTCGGCTGGGTCGGCGCCGCTTGCGCGTAGGCGAGGCGCACGGCGGCCGACACGCGGGCCTCACGATCTGCTGCGCGCCAAGGATCGCTGTTGGCGTCGACGCGCTCGATCAACGTCAACACGTCCTGACTGAAGGCGTCCAGATCGATCAACGAAACCTCATCGCAGCGGTCCTTCAAGTATAGCGCTAGTTCGGCGGCAGCTAGCGTGTATTCCGCGATCGGCTGAGAGCGTTGCTGAGCTCGCTGAGCTGCGCCTCGCGGTTGGTGTTCAGGGGGCGCGCCAGATGCGCGGGCGGAGGCTGATTCACGTTGTACCCCGCGCGTCGAGGGGGCAGATAACAGGGGTGGGTGAGGACAAGCAGTCGAAGATCGTCGCCGCGAGGATGAAGCTCAAGCAGCGCTTTGAGGCGCGCATGGCGCAGACCCCAGGCGTCAGTGACGCACAACCTCAGGGGACGGGCGCGCTGAACCGCCACGGTATGCCGCAGCTGCCGCCGGGCCAAGTACGCACCCTGAAGTGGCCGGTGCTCGATCTAGGCATCCACCCGAGCGTGACCCGGGCCAGCTGGACGCTACGCATAGATGGCGCGTGTGCGTCGCCTTTGGACCTCGACTTCGCGCGCTTTATGCAGCTCGAGCAGGTGAACGACGTGAGCGATTTTCATTGCGTTACCACGTGGTCGCGTATGGACATCGCGTGGCAGGGCGTGCGCTTCATGGACTTGATGGCGCTGGTCGAGCCAGACGAAGACGCCTGCGCCGTGATGTGTCACGCGTATGACGGCTACACCACCAACGTCGCGCTGGAAGAGGCGCTGAAGCCTGACGTGCTGCTCGTACATCAAGCCGATGGTGCTCCGCTGACTCGGGAGCACGGAGGCCCGGTGCGTATGATCACGCCTCAGCTCTACGGCTGGAAGGGCGCCAAATGGATCAAGCGCATCGAGCTGCTGACCGAAGAGCGCCTCGGTTTCTGGGAGCAGCGCGGCTACTCGAGCAGCGCTCACCCCTGGCGCAACGATCGCTACTCATAGCGGTCGTGAAGACACCGAGCGGAGCCCAATGGTCGCTCAGCAGCCGCCTGTAAGCGTATAACCAGCGACGGTCGAGCGGGGTGGAGGGCCAGGCGCTAGCGCGCGTCGCCGGGGCTAGCGGCGGTGACGGCTGACCACCGCCAAGAAGGCGTCACCGTAGCGCTCCACCTTGCGCGGCCCGAAGCCATGGACCTCTTCTAGTTCCGCGTGGTTACGTGGCTTGAGGTAGGCCAGCTCGCGCAGGCTGCGGTCTGACGCGATCACGTAGGGTGGTACGCCGCCCTCCCGAGAGAGCTCCAAGCGCGCGGTGCGCAGCTCTTCGAACAACTCAGACAGCTCAGGATCGATGGCCTCTGCTGTCCGCTTGCGCTTGCCGGCGCTGGCTGGCCCCGCGGCGCGAGCGGTGGTGTCGCTTGGTGGCAGCACGATGCGTGGCTCTTGCTTGCCCGTCATCACTCGACGGCCCTCTCGGGTCAGCAGCAGGAGCGGCCGCTCAGCGCCTGAAAAGCTGGCCCAACCGGCGGTCACGCAGCGCTGGAGCAAGCGCGTGAGCCAGCGCTCGGATCGATCCGACAGGATCCCGTAGGTCGGGACCTGGTCGAGCCCGGTGCTGAGCAAGCGCTTGTCTGATTTTCCGTGCAGTAAGCTCACCGCGGCGCCCAGGCCGAACTTGCCGTGGACCCGCGCGACGCCACTGAGCGCCTTGCGCACCAACAAGGCGCGCTCCACCTGGCCCACGCCGTCGTCTTCTTCCAGGCTCTCGCAGACGTCGCAGCGACCGCAGCCGTTGAGATCGGCGTCGTCGGTGCCGAAGTAGCGCAAGATCGCGTCGTGGCGGCAGCTGCCGCCTTCAGCCCAGCGCATCAGCTCAAGGAACAGGCCCCACTTGTGCTCCACCACCCGAGGATCTGGCTGCCGGTCGTCGGTGGGCAGCTCGAGCAGCCGCCTGCGCAGCGGAAAGTCTTGGGCCGAGCTGAGCATCAGCCCGGTGGCGGGCTCGCCGTCACGGCCGGCGCGGCCCACCTCTTGATAGTAGGCCTCTACCGAGCCTGGAGGTGACAGGTGGATCACGGCGCGCACGTCGGAGCGATCGATGCCCATCCCAAAGGCGTTGGTCGCGGAGACGACCTCAAGCTCGCCGGCGGCGAAGCGGCCGTGCACGCGATCGCGCTCAGCGGCGTCCAGGCCCGCGTGGTAGCCAGCCGCTCGCCAGCCAAGCTTGCGCAGCCGCGCGGCCTCCTCGTCGGTCCCGCGCCGCGTGGGGCAATAGACGATCGCGCAGCCGCGACCAGCGCCCGGGCGCGTGAGGGCCTCTTGGAGTTGAGCGTCCACCGCGTGGTTGCGGTCGCTCCGAGAGGTGGTCTCTTGTGCGCGCAGCACCAGGTTGGGCCGAGAGAAGCCGCGCACCAGCTGCGGCGTGTCTGCCGGGAGACCCAGGCGGCTCAGGATCTCGTCGCGGACGATCGGGGTCGCCGTGGCGGTGCACGCCAGCACCCGCGCCCCGCTCAGTCGCTTGACCAGCTCACCCACCCGGAGATATTCTGGGCGGAAATCATGCCCCCACTCTGAGATGCAGTGGGCCTCGTCCACGGCGAGCAGCGGGCAGTTGATGCGATCGACCAGGTTCTGGAAGCCTCCGAACACCAGCCGCTCCGGCGCGACGTAGACCAGCTTGTACTGACCTTGCGCGATGCGCGCGAAGCGGCGGTCGCGCTCAGCGTTGTCCAGCGTCGACGCGAGGTAGGTCGCGGCGACGCCTCGCTGCTCGAGGGCCTGCACTTGATCTTGCATCAGCGCGATCAACGGCGAGACGACGATGCTGGTGCCGGGCAAGAGCAGCCCCGGGAGCTGATAGATCAGGCTCTTGCCGCCTCCGGTGGGCGCGACCAGCAGCAGGCGCCTGCGATCAAGCAGCGTCTGAATGGCCTCAGCTTGGCCTGGTCTGAACGCCGGGTGACCGAGCTGCTGCAGCCCAGCGCGGAGCGCGTCGCTGGTGAGCGCTGGTCTGGTATCAGGCGCTTGAGTCAGCGGGGCGGCGGGCATGGCTGCCCGTATACGGGACCCCAGCCATCGCCGCCAGCGGGCTATGCCGTCAGTCTCTGACGTACAGCGAGCCGATCTCGATTGCTCTGCTCGCGTCCGACGCCCACAGAAGAAGTTCGTCGCCTTCGACGCACAAGTCCATCTTCTGGGTAGGACCAAACTCGCTGGCGCTGAGGGTGCCCGATCGCCTGCCTATGGGAGCGCTCAAGCGATGCGGAGGCAGCCAAGCACCTCGTGGCTATTCGGCCGCGGAGAGCCCTTGTGTGACTGCGGGCGCCTGAGTCGACTCCGGCGCTACGGCTGCAGCCGGGGGGGCGCTTTCCTGCAGGTCGATGCGCTCCATGCGCTCGAAGTGCTCCACGTTCTTGTTGAGCACCAGCTGAAAGCTCGCCGCGCTGCCCTGTTCGGCGACCAGGCTGCTCCAGGCGAGGAAGAAATTCCAAATGCGGAACCAGCGCTCGCCGTAGGTCGCGACGATGTGCTCGTGGTTCCGGTTCCAGTTGGCCGCCCAGGCGCGGATCGTGAGCACGTAGTGTGGGCTCAAGTTCTCGAGCAGCTGGCACTCGAAGCCGGCCTTCTCGGTGGCCTTGAGCATCGAGGCGGGGGGGACTGAGGCGTCTGCACCTGGGAAGATGTACTTGTTCATGAACAAGCCCCAGATCAGATCCTCGGGGTGCAAGCCGCGGCGCAGCCCGGTCCACTGCAACAGAAACAAGCCGTCGTCCTCGAGCAGGTCGAACTGACGCTCGAAGAAGCTGGTCAGGTTCTTCACCCCGACGTGCTCGACCATGTCGAGGCACGCGATGCGGTCGAAGCGCTGGCCCTCGATGTCGCGGTAGTCCGAGCAAATGGCTCGCGCGCGCTGGCTCAGGCCACGCTGTTCGAGCAGCGCGTTCGCGTGCGCGGTTTCCTTCTCCGCGAGGCTCACTCCGGTGGCGTCGACCGCATAGTGTTCAGCGGCGTGGCTGAGCAGCGAGCCCCAACCTGAGCCGATGTCCAGCAGCTTCAAGCCTGGCGCTAGCTGTAAGCGCTCGCAGATCCGCGCGAGCTTGGTCTCTTGGGCGCTGTCTAGGGGCTCGCCTGCCTTAGTGAAGTAGGCGCTCGTGTACGCCATGCGCTCACCGAGGAAGCTCTCGAAGAAATCGTTTCCGCGATCATAGTGCTCGCGGACGATGCGCTGGTCTCGTGCCTTGGAGTGGATGCTGACCTCGGGCACGAAGTTGGTGACCGCCCACTTGAGGTGATCTTGAGTCAGCGAGTACTTCACGAACAGGTGCCGCTTCTTCAGCAGCGTGGGCAGAGCCACCTTGAGCTCGATGGCCTCGTCGAAGTACGCCTCGTACAGCGTCGACATGGGGATCGGGTTGGCCTTGAACTTTTGGCCGAGCTTTTCGTCGTTGAAGCAGACGTAGTCTGTCAGACGTTCCTGAGTCGGTTGTGGCATCGCTTGACAGAGCGTGGCGTAGCAACAGCGGACTACGCAAGTCCCCTGACGTCGTCGCCGCGCGGGGTCCCGTGGGGAAACCCACCGCTGCGCAGGTGACTACGCATGGCGGCGCCGCTGGCTGAACCAGCTGAGCGCTTGACGCAGGGTTCCATTCTGCGCGGCGAATGACACGCTGCACTAGAGCACCGATCAGCTCGCGAGCCGACGCCGCGCGCGACGGCTGACACTCGATGCCAGGCCCTCCACCCCCGTGCCCTGACCGTGGAGATCGCTCGGGGCAGACCAGCCCACGCACACCCGCGCGGCACCAAGCTAGCTGCTGAGCCTGAGCGCCGCCTGGAGGCTTTGCTGTAGGGCGAGCGGCGCGTTCGCTGCGTAGAAGAACGGATACCGCGGGTGCCCGCTGGTGATGCTGGGTGCGAAATCGCCCTGTGCGTTGAAGAAGAAGACCCGCGGGACGTACTTGCCGTGCTGCGCCAGCGCGGGCGCCTCGAGCCAGGCACCGGGTTGATCTGCGTTATGACGCACCATGACGAGGCGCTTGGCTAGGGCCTCGAGCTCAGGGTTCTGGAAGGCTTGAGCCAGCTCACGGCAGCGCGGACACCAGTCCGCGTAGACCACTACGCAGAGCGGTTTATTGCTGCGCTTCGCTTCCGCGAGGCCCTGCTCGTAAGCGAGCCAGGTGATGTCGCCGCCCCATTTGATGTCACCAGGCTGAGCAGGGTGCCCCACCGGGGTGGGCGCTGTGGTGGGCTTGGGCTGCGCTTGAGCCGCTGCCGTAGGAGCGCTCGACGCCACGGCTCGAGTGGCTGCGGGCTCCGCCTTGGTCGCTGGCGCCACCGCCGCGCTGTCGCAAGCGCCGAGCAGCCCTATGCCGCACGGCAGCGCCAAAGCAAACAGCAGACCCAGCCAGCGGCGCGAGCTCCGCGGCAACCAAGCTCTGCTAGGCCCCTGCGTCAGCTTGCGAGCCTGCGTCAGCATACGAGCCTGGGTCACTTTAGGAGGCTGGGTCACTTTAGGAGGCTGGGTCACTTTAGGAGGC
>CAZKDY010000042.1:0-22612 GCA_964551615.1 uncultured Polyangiaceae bacterium | reverse complement strand
CTGGGTCACTTTAGGAGGCTGGGTCACTTTAGGAGGCTGGGTCACTTTAGGAGGCAGTGCCCTGCTGCAAGAAGTGACTGCGCTCGCGGATCGTGGTCCAACGCCGGAAGATCTCCAGCGTGGTCGGATCGGCCTGGTGCAGCTTGGTGAACAGGTAGTCTTGGATCCCCTTGTGCACCTGGCAGATCGCGTTCTCACGGGTGCGGCCCTGGATCGACCCGTGGGTGGTGTAGTTGTTCTCTGGCTTGATGCCGCAGTAGGTGTTGTAGGTGCAGTTCACGCAGTCTGGCTGAGCGTCTAGGTTGCTGGCGATCAGCGCGGCCCGCACGGTCTCATGGGTCATCAACTCGCGATACTTCACGCTGTCTACGTGACCTAGCAAGAAGGCGTCGTCGCCCATCTCGTGCAACATGCGACCCTCATCGCTGATGTACACGCCGCCGTCGTAGTTGTAGGCGAGGCCTCCCACGCCGGCCCCGGACGGGTTGCGGATATCGAGGAAGTTCGGGTCGTCGCCGGTCAGGATCTTGGTGAGGAAGATCGAAGCGAAGCGCTCGAGCACCTGGGTGCCTTGCTTGTTGAGCTCGATGATGTAGTCCACTGCCGTGTGGTAAAACTCTTGGTAGCGCTCGCGCTGGTAGTCGATGGTCTTTTGGGTTTTGTCCGCGAAGCCAAACGGATCGACGGGGCGCAAGAAGATGGAGCGACAACCCAGCTCGACGTAGGTGTCGATGATCTGCTTCGGGATATCGAGGGCTGCGCGCGTCGTCGTGAGCAGCGCCTCTACGTGGTACAGCACGGGGTCGAGGCCCAGCTCGACGTAGCGGTTGTTGATGCGCTTGATCCAGTCCGCCGCCAACTGGTAGGCGTTGCCCGTGCTGAGCACCCGCTGCTTGTTGTGTAGCTTCTCTGGGCCGTCGATGCTGGTGCAGATTTGCACCTTGTTCTTGACCAAGTAGTCGAGCTTTTCGTCGGTCATCAGGGCTAGGTTGCTGACCATGGTGAACTCGAGCTCTTTGCCGTACGCGCGGTTCTTCTCGATGCCGTACTCGATGATGTGCTTGACGATCGGGAAATTCGCCAGCGGCTCGCCGCCTTGAAACTCGATGGTGATGCGCGGCGCCGTGCTCTGCAGCGCGAGGTCGACTGACTTCTCCGCGGTCTCGCGGCTCATGTCAGTCTGCACCTGATCCATGCTCGCGCGGCTGGCGTGGCAGTAGACGCACGTCTCGTTGCAGCGCAGCGTCACGATCATCGCGTGCAGGATGGGGCCGTAGTTCAGGAAGCGCCGCTTGTGGCGTAGCCGTTCGCGCAGCTGATCGACGTCCACGCGGTCACGAATGAAATTCTTCTCTGCTAGGCGCGACTCAAGCTCGGCTGGTAGCTGACCTACATACAGCCCTTGAAACTCTTCACGCGTGACGAACGTCCAGTCACCAAAATAGCTGGTGAGTAAGACGCCGCCGTCGAGCTCCCGGAAGCGGAATGGCACGAGCTTGCCCGGGCTTTGAGGCTTCTTAGAAATTCCGGTTAGCAGCATGTTCATAGGTGTTCTTCTTCGCGCGCTGAGGCGAGAGCCGCCCGAATCCTCGGCTTCTCGCGGACTCCTGATGCAAGTTGTTTAGCACGGACGGTGCGGGTTGCGGCTTGTTCTTCGGGCCCTATGAAGGGCTGCGTCAGCTGCTCGTCGCGGTTGGCAGCGCTAGCCGCCCGGTGCCACTGGCCAGGGCGTAGGCCCTGGTCCGAGCTGGCGTGTACGGAGGCGGCGACTTGGGATCAGTCAGCAAACACGAGTGTGCGTCAGCTAAGCCAGCGGGCGACGACGCCCGCGAGCGCGCCCGCCACCAGGTCATCGGCCATGATGCCCACGCCTGCGGGCTTGAGCTTTTCGGCGGCGCCGACCGGACCTGGCTTGGTGATATCGAAGGCTCGAAACAGCAGCCACGCCATGGCTTGCGTTTTGAGGGAACGACGGCGTACGAGCCCCATCGCGATCAAGACCCCAGCTACCTCATCGATCACCACGCGCTGGGGATCTTCCTCTTGGCGCAGGACCGCCACGCGTTGGGCCGCCCAGGTGCCGACGACGGTGATCCCAACGACCGCCGCCGCGTGGGGCAGGGGAGGCAAGAGCCTGAGGCCGATGTGGAGCGGGAGCGCCCCAAGCGAGCCCACCGTGCCCGGCGCCTTGGGCGCCAGGCCGCAGCCGAACCAGGTGGCCAAGACCTCAGCCAGATCATCCGTCGTCATGGCCGCCAGCATAGCAGCAGTTCGGGCTTCATCGCCTCAGGACACGGGCAGCGCTCCGAGGAGGCGGGGTGAGCCGTCTCCGGCGTTCGGCTGGATCGCCCAGCCGGAGCAGCCTGCCGCAGGCGCGCAGCGCTGCAGTAGAGCAGCGCGGCGCCGCTGGCTGGCTTCGGGTCAGCGTCCAGGAGCACGTGACGTCGCTGTGGGGCAGGTGGTGGCCGCTGCCGCTCCTGTTGTTACCCGCTTACTCGCTGCTGATGCTGCTGCTCGGAGATTTGCGCGGCGAACACCTGGGGATCACGCTCACGGTGTTCATCCTCGCGGTAGTAGGACCGCGCACAAAGCGCTTCCTCGTCGACGCTTCGCCGTACTTTGCCGTCGCGCTGGGCTACGATCTGGTGCGCTACGCGCGCCCAGTGTTCGTTTCCGCAGATCGCGTGCTGGCGTGTGGGCTGCGCGACGCGGAGCTAGCGTTATTCGGGGTCGGCAACGGCCACACGCCGGGCGACTGGCTGCAGGGGCACCACCTGCCAGGCTTGGATCTGTTCTTTGCGGTGCCCTACACCGTGTTCATCTACGTGGCGTTCAGCTACGCCGCCTACCTCTACGTCGTCGATCGCCGGCGCATGCGCCGTTTCCTGTGGTCATTCGCCATCGCAAACTATATCTCGTTCGCGGTGTGGATGATCTTGCCTGCCGCGCCGCCGTGGTACATCCGTAGCGCTGGGTGCGTGGTTGACATGAGCGCCGCGCCCAGCGCCGCTGGGCTCCTGCGCGTCGACCACATGCTTGGGATCTCGTACTTTCAGACGTTTTACGGGCGCTCGGCTTCGGTGTATGGCGCCATGCCGTCGATGCACTGCGCTTACCCAGTGCTTGGTCTGTTGACTGCTTGGAAGGCCGCGGGCTGGAAGACTCGCCCGCTGCATCTTTTTTATTCCGTATGGATGTTCGGCGCCGCGCTCTACCTCGACCACCACTGGATCCTCGACGCCATGGGCGGCTGGCTCGTCGCCGTGGTGGCCGTGTACCTGTCCGGCAAGTTGAACGCCTGGTTCGAGCGCTCGGCGCCGCCCGCCGCAGGCGCGCGCGGGGCGAGCGAGCAGAGCGCTCCCAGGGGAGGAGCACATAGTGCCGCTTGACACACCACCCGCCGCCGCCGCGACTAGCCCTGGGTCCGCTGCCGCGCGCTACGTGGGCTGGCTCCTGCGGCGCCGCGCCTGGGTCACCGCGTCGTTGCTCTTGCTTGGAGCGCTGGGTGGCTGGAGGACGCTGCTCACCTACGGCTCCCTGCGCAGCGACATCGAAGAGCTGTTGCCCGCGAGCGCTCCGGCTGTCGCGGCCCTCCAAGAGGCCCGCGCGCGTTTGCCCGGCCTGCGTCACCTCGGCGTCGTGGTCGACACCGGGGGGGCCCAGAACGTCGAGGCTGCGAGTCGCTTCCTCGATGATCTAAAGCAACGTCTAGATGCGTACCCGGCAGACGAGGTGGCGGCCGTCCGCGTTGGGATCAAGCGCGAGCGCGAGTTCGGCGAGCGGTTTGTGCTCCAGCTGATGGACCCAGGCGACGTGAAGCGCCTGACCAGCGCCGTCGAGGAGCGCCGCGACTGGGAAGCTCAAAAGGCGCTGGGCACCAACTTGCTGGACGAATCAGAGGACCCTCCACCCACGATCCCGGTCGACGAGCTCAAGCGGAAGTACGAAGATCGCTACGGGCGCAATGAACCTTTCCCCGAGGATCGCTTCGTCGCCGCAGATGGTCAGACGGCGGTGCTCGTGCTGCAGGCCGCTTCCAACAAGACCAGCTACGAGAGCGATCGAGCGCTGCTCTCGCGGGTGCAGGCCGACATCGCAGCGCTTGGATTTCCAGACGCCTACGCGCCCGGGATGCGGGTGGGGTTCGCGGCGGACGTGCCCACGCGGGTCGAGGAGATGGAGGGCCTATTTCGGGATCTGTCGTTGAGCGGGCTGCTGGTCGGCGGGTTGGTGCTGCTGTCGATCGCGTGGTTCTTTCGCAGCGCCAGCGCGCTGGTGATCTTGGGCCTGCCGCTGCTGCTGGGGACTTGCTACGCGTTTGGCTTGGTGGCGCTGCCGCCGCTGTCCATCACCTACCTCAACTCAAACACGGCGTTCCTGGGGAGTATCGTCGTCGGTAACGGCATCAACTCGGGGATTATCTTGCTCGCGCGTTACCGTGAGGAACGCACGCGGGGGCTCGAGCTAGAGCAGGCCATCGGTGAGGCGATCGCACAGACCTGGCGCCCAACCCTGGCCGCCGCGTCGGCGGCGTCTGCCGCGTACGGCGCCCTGGTGTTCACGGATTTTAGGGGTTTCAATCAGTTCGGCTGGATCGGGGGCGCTGGCATGCTCACGTGCTGGGCAGCCACCTACCTGCTCGCGCCGATCCTGATCGACGCCGTCGGAAAGAATATCTACGCGGATAAAAAAGCCAGCAGATCGCTGGCGGCGCGTCTGGGCGACGTGGTGCTCAAGCGCAGCAAGCTGGTGATCGGGGCGACGCTGGTGCTTGGCGCGCTAGGCAGCGCTGGCGTGGCGCAGCGCCAAGGTGACTGGCTGGAGTCGGATCTGACCAAGCTGCGTCGGCGGGACTCGTGGGTGGACGGCGAGCGCTATTGGGGCCGCCGTATGGACGCGACGCTGCGGCGCTACCTGACGCCGACGGTGATCATGGCGCACTCCGCCGAGCAAGCCCGAGAAATCGAGCGCCGGGTGCGTGTCCTTCAGGCCGAGGGGCGCGCGGGAGAGCTGATCGGGAGCGTGCGCGGCGTCGATCAGCTCTTGCCACCCGAGCGGGCAGCGTCGCTTCAAGAGGCTAAGCGGTTACGCGCGGTACTGACGCCTAAGCTAGAGGGCCAGCTCAAGGGCCAGGAGCGGGACTTGGTGAAGAACGCGCTCAGCGATCAGGCGCTCCAGCCCCTCACCGCGCGGCAATTGCCCGAGGTGCTCACCGCGGGCCTGCGCGAGCGCGACGGGCGCTTAGATCGCAACGTGCTGGTCTTCCCTAAGGTCGGCGCCGCGACCTGGGACGCCACGCGCATGCTGGCGTTCACCAGCGACATCCGCGGCGTAGCTCGAGACGTAGACCCCAGCGCGCAGGTCGGGGGTGGGATCTTGCTCTCGGCGGATCTGGTTACCGCGATGAATCGCGATGGTCCGCGATCGAGCGCCGTAGCCCTGGGCTTCGTGTTGCTGATCTGCATGGTCGCGTTCCGCAGCGCGCGCATGAGCGCGCTGGCAGTTGGCAGCTTAGGCTTCGGCGTGGCCATCATGCTGGGCGCGATGGCCTGGACGGGCCAGAAGCTGAACTTCTCGAACTTCGTGGCGCTGCCGATCACCTTTGGGATCGCCGCCGACTACTCGATCAACGTGCTCAAGCGCTTTCAGCTCGAGGCCCATCGGCCCCTGGTCGAGCGCGTCCATTCGGCGGTCGCGGACACTGGGGGCGCCGTGGCGCTGTGCTCGCTGACTACGATCATTGGCTTTGGCTCGCTCTTGGTAGCCCAGAACCAGGCGCTGTTCTCGTTTGGCTTGTTCGCGGTGACCGGCGAGGTCGCGTGCCTGGCGACCGCGGTGCTCTCGCTACCGGCGCTATTGCTCTGGCTCGAACGTAGGCAGCGGTCGTCTGCCCCGGGTTGAGGGAGCTGTCCAGCAACGCGGCCCCTCGGCCGCGACGTTGGGCACCTGCCGGATGAGGGCTCTCGCGGCTGGTGGACGTAGCGTCCGCGAGCAAGCTATCGTCGCGCCCATGAAGCTCCGCGCGCCCCTTCGCCTCGACACGGTTGGTTTAGGTGTCCCACACGGCCCCAGGAGCGCGTGCGCTGCGCTGCTGCTGCTGTGTGTGACCGGCTGCAAGCAAGACCCCAAGCCAGACCAGAGCAGCGTGCCCGCCGTGAGCTCCATGGTGAACCCCGCGGCGAGCGTCGAGGACGGCGCGCGGCCGGTCGCTTCTGGCTCCGCCGGGGCGGAGGCGCCGATTTGTGTGGTCGACAAGGAGAAGGTCTGGGGCAAGTGGGTCAACGAGCGCACCGGCATCACCCCGACCGAGCTCCCAAACTCCAAGCTAGCGCTTGGCGTTGCCTTCGGGAACCAACCTGCCGTCCTCACGCTGAGCCCCGACGGGGACGCCGTGCTCACCCGGATCTCACAGGCTGAAGGCTCCAAGGTGGGCCGAAAACTGGTAGCGAAGGACGGGCGCCGAGATCTGCAGCGCGTCACGCCGTTCGTGCGCGACGGCAAGACCCACGCCTACGTTGACTACCGTGATCGGTTGACCAACGGTCAGCGCCGGGTGGCGTGTGGCGCAGCGGAGAGCGACGACACGCTCTTGGTGTTTGACGGCGAGCCGGTCCTGGACAAATTGGCCAAGCAGGCCAAGGAAGCCAAGCCCGAGGAGCCGACTAGCGGCGAGAGCGTCGCGGCCCCTGGCAGCGCAGCGGCCCCTGGTAGCGTCGCGGCCCCTGGCGGCGCAGCGGTCGCCGCCGCGCCGAGTGCCGCGCCAGCGCCGAGCGGCGCCGCGGCGCCGCGCTTCCTCGCGCCAGCCGTCAGGCTGCGGCTGCCCGCGCTGCGTCCGCCTGCGGGAGGCACGCCAGAGAAGCTGCGCGAGCTCAGGGACTGCCGCAGCTTCGTCGATCAACGAAAAGGCGAGGTGTGGTCGCTGGCATCAGAGCTAGTCGGCGAACCCAAGGGAGACGCCTACGACTGGGAGATGCGTTTCTACATCAAAACTCCTAGCGGCGCCCAAGTGCGCCTCAAGACCACCAGCCTCGGCGGCAAGCCGAAGGCGCTGCACACGCTGGAGGCCCCTGTCGCCGCGCGCCTCGGTGACGACACGCTGCTGGTCGCGCGCTATCAGGGCGCGTTACTCGGCTGGCAGTTGGACGCGAACTACAAGCTCAAGGGCGCTGCTAAGCGCTTCGGCGGCGGGTCCCCGAGCCTGCCGCGCTTTGCCAGCGACGGCGACGATCTTCGGCTGTGGGTGTCTCAGCAGCTAACCAAGGACGACTGGCGCCTGGCCAGCATGCGCTTGTCTGCCGGGTTCGCCCGCGACTTGAGCAAGCTGGAGTTGAGTGAAGGCTCCCAAGCCGAGCCGAGCTACGCGCGCACGGGGAGCCAGCGCTGGCTCGCCTACCACGAGGGACCGCGCCGTAAGGCGACGCTGCAATTGCAGGCGGTGGATGGTGATCTGCATCCGCTCGGCAAGAGCTATCAGGCGACGCCCGAAGGGGCTGAGGTCTACGAGAGCCTGCTCGTGCCGCTGAGCGGCGGCAAGCTGTACCTGGTGATGCTGCGCACGTCGGCGGGCGAGTCGGCGCCGGAGTTGGTGACCCAGCAACTGACCTGCACGCCGCCTGCGTGACCTGCACGCCAGGTGCGAGCTGCAGCGGCGGTGCGAGCTGCAGCGGCGGTGCGAGCTGCAGCGCTTGAAGCGCCGAGCGCTTGGCTCCCTCCACCCCCGAACTTGCTTGCTGCTTATTTTTCGATTTCGCAGCCGCGCGGGATGGCTACGGGGATGCCACCAGCTGGGCCGATGTGCGCGCCGTCTGGGTCGAGCCACGGAGCGCCAGGCGCCCAGCGCACCTTGCTGTCCTTCATCACGCCGATGAACTCAAGCTGGCAGTGGGCGACGAAGCGCGCCAGGCGATCTTGGTTGCGGCTGTGAGGCGGTTCCTCGTGGAGTCGCTGAGCCACGTGTGGGTCAGCCCACAGGCCACCCACCAAGATCAACTCGTTGGCGGCGGTGCGGTACGGCTGCAAGATGTCGCGCTTGTTGTCGTCGAGCGGCGCGCCAGGCCGGGGCGGCCACGGCTTGCGCTGATCTTCGTATCCGCAGTGATACCCTTTAAAGGACTCGGTGCCGAGGCAGTAGAGCTTGCTGTAGTCAGCGGTGATCAGCGTCACGCTGACCGGCAGCGTCGAGCCGACCTTCCACTCTGCGGCGGGCGTGGTTGGCTTGCGATCGGTGGGTGGGTTGGCGTCGAACACCTGCCGCACCCCGGCGTAGGCGATGTCCGCCACGGCCGCTCCGACTGGGGAGTTCGGCAGCACGATCACTAGCAGCCCAGCGAGCCCAAACACGATGTGCATGAGCCTGCCGCCCAGGGGAGCGAGATCGGTGTAGGGTCTAGAGCCGGGCCGCGGACGCTTGGGCGACCTCGGGGCGGACGTCTTGGAGCGAGGTCGACCAGCCTGGTGAGACCCCTTTGGCTTGGCGCGTGCGGCAGCAGACATGAGGCTGGGTAAATAGCCGACGTCGCGGGCTTTCCCAAGCGCCGAGCGAAAAACCGCCGCTCGCCTCTCGGTGACCGGGCCACTGGGAGTCGCGGCGCCTCCAGATCTCGGCTTGCAGCGCCCCGGAAGGGTTCGTATGACCGCTAGTATGCTGGATCTGCGGCTGCGCGCTGTGGGGGGTCGAATAGGCGACAAATGCTTAGAGATCTCGGTAACCTACGCGAGCCTGGTGGCCGTCGATTGGTGGGTCAGCGCAGCGCGCCCGGGGCGCGCCGTGGGGAGTGATGATTCGTGAGCGCAGCTTCTACACAACTCGCGGACGCGCCGCCCGGCCCTGAGCCAACTCGAGCCCCGCCGGTTTCGCTGCCGCGCTGGGTGGTGCAAGGCTACTCGCTGCGTAGCCTGATCGTGCTGGCCTTGGTGTTGGGGGTGGGGAGCAGCGTCGGCTACTCATGGAGCGATCTCGTAGACGCCAACGGCGTCGACGCGCTGCTGCTCAGCACCTGGGTGTGGATGACGCTGATGCTCACTTGGCGCGTCAACGCGCGCTGGGATTTGCTGCTGTTGTGCAGCGGGCTAGCCGGCGGCGCGGTGATCGAGTGGTGGGGCACCACCACCCAACTCTGGACCTACTTCACCCGCGAGCGACCGCCGCTTTGGATCTTGCCGGCGTGGCCCATCGCGGCCATCAGCATCGACCGCATGGCGCTGTTCTACGGCGAGGTGCTGGCGCGCTACGAGCGCCGACGCCAGCCGCTGCCGCCGGGCAGGTTCCGCGTCGCCTATTGGTTGATCTTGCCGAGCTTTGTCGTGGGTATGACCTGGTTCCTGTGGCCCGCCATCGACAAGCCGGCGTCGTGGGCGGTGGTGGGTATCATGCTCAGCGTGACGCTGACGCCTAAAAATCCGCGCGGAGATGTACTGCTGTTCTTGGCGGGCAGCAGCCTCGGGATCTTCCTCGAGTATTGGGGCACCAGCCGCCAGTGCTGGACCTACTACACGCAGCAGGTCCCGCCGCCCATCGCCATCGTCGCCCACGGCTTCGCGGCCTTGGCGTTCAATCGGGCGGCGCAGCTGCTAGCTCGGCGCCTGCAGGTGGCTGAGCCGAGCGTCGCCTGCGCAGAGCTCACGCGGTAGGTCTATGCAGTAGGTCTATGCAGTAGGCTCACGCCGGGCGAGCGCCGGGCGAGCGCCGGGCGAGCGCGCGACAGCGTAGCCGTACGGAAACAACGCTACTCGCAGTTTGGGAATACGTCACGCCGCAGCGCCTCGGCCAGGCGCGCGTGGCCGAGCTTGCCGAAGTGCAGGCCGTCTTTGAAGGGCGCGGCGTACGCAGCGCATAGCCGCTCCGGGTCGCCGCAGCTCAGCAGGCTGAAGGCGTCGATGGCTTGGTCGAGGCGCGCGCCTACTTGGCTTAGGATCCACGCGTTGACCTCGTGGGTCGCGGCGGCGCGCGCTGGGTTGTAGTAGCGCTTGAAGCCAGCCCAGGGCGTGATGGTGACGCCGATCACCGAGATATGAGCGGCCTTGGCGCGTTGGTAGATGTAGCTCAAGTCGTCTTGGATTTTGCCTGGCGTGCGGCCCGCGGTCTGGTCGCTGTACACGTCGTTGACCCCGCCCATCACGATCAAATGCGTGTACTTTGGCTTGCCGGGGCCGAGCACCGCGGCGTCAAAGCGCCGGCGCATCTGGTTGACCATGTTGCCGCCGACGCCGTAGTTGTCCCAGCGGCTCTTGGGGCAAGCGTCGCGCAGCTGTCGCATGTATGCGTGGGGATACGAGCGCTCGTCGGTGATCGAGTCGCCGATGGCGGCCACCTGGTAGCGCGTGAGCGGGTGGGCGCTGGGGGGCGGTTGGTCCGCCTGAGGCGCGGCGCTGGCACTACTTAAGCTAGCGCTCGCGCCAGGCGCGCCCGCTGCAGCCAGCCCAGGCTCGGAAGGTCCCGCTGAGCCCGGCGCCGCGGCCGCTGGAGCCACGCCCTGCGGCGACGTCAGCTGGGTCGCCTCGCGCGCGCTGCCCGTCGCTGCAAATCGCGGCGAGGCGCAGCTGCTGGACAAGTGAACGGCAGCCGCTGCGCCCAGGCCGAGGGCTACCAGCGATAGGTAGCTTTGTGCGCGCAGGCTCAGGGTCACGGCAGCCAGCCTAGCATCTTCTGAGGCCGCGCTTGCTTGCCCCAGCCAGCGCGCACCCGCTACCTTGCGGCGGCTCATGAGCGGCGTCGTCGAGATCTACCAGCGCACCAAGAAGCTGCCGGACTTGGCGTGGAACCGCTTCGTGTGTCGCCCTTTGGCCGCCGTGGTCGTCAAGCTGTGCGAGCCCACGCCCATCACGCCGAACCAGATCACCCTGGCGGCCTTCGGCGTGGCTTGCGTGGCGGCGGCGTTGCTCGTGCTGTGGCCTGGTTACACAGGGCTGGTGGTCGCCATCTTGGTGTACGAGCTCAGCTACGTGCTGGACTGCGCCGACGGCATGCTGGCGCGACTGCGCGGTATCGCGTCGAAGCAAGGCCACTTGCTTGATTTCTTAATGGACGAGATCAAGGCATTCTTAATCCTCGCGGCAGTCAGCGTTCGCCTGTTTCAAGAGACGCAAGCCCCGTGGGTGCTCCTGTTGGGGGTGGGGGGCCTGGTGATGCTCGCCACTGGTATCGCCATCACCACGTTTCAGCGCCGCCCAGAGATCGCCGGTGAGCCACCCCCGAGCCCAGGGGCTGCTGCGGCTCCTAGCCTGCTGAAGCGGCTGCTCGGCGTCCCGATGAGCGTGGCCAAGCTGTTGGTCCACTATCCGTCGTACATTTGGCTGGCCGCCGCCCTCGGTCACATCGAGTACTATTTCTACCCGTACCTGGTGGTGAACACGCTGTACGCTGCGAAATCCATCGCGTGGCTTGGGTTTCGCTTTGGCCGATTTTCGCGCGGAAATTAACGTAGTCGCGGGCCTTGAGCTAGGGCGGGGCGTCCAGTACTTCGGTGTCGCGGTCCAAGCCGGTCTCGTGGCGGAAGTGATCTACGATGGGTTGGTCATACAGCAGGTTCGGCGCAGCCGCGCTGGGGCGCGTGTCGGGCGTCGGCACGAACAGCTGCTCTAAGGTCGCCGGGTTGAGGAATTTGTTGGCTGTCCGCGCGCCTACCGGCGCGAGTTGTTGCGCCGTCAGATCGCTGGGCAGCTTGAGCTCGCGCTTGCCAGCTAGGATGAAGCTCGCCTCGCCGATCAGCGGGACCCCGACGTGGTACTCGAGCAGGTTCAGCCCGGCGGCGCGCAGCGTCGAGACGATGCTCGCGTAGGTCTCGGGCGCGCTGAACGCCGAGGTGGCTGACAGCACGAGCGTGCCGTCATCTGTGAGGAGCTCGGCCAGGCGCTCGAAGATGTAGCGCGTGTACAGCTTGCCGTATTCGTAGCGGCTCGGCGCGGGCAAATCCGCGAGGATCACATCGTAGGCGTCAGTCTCCGTCGCGATCCAGCTGCCGAGCTCGGAGACCTCGACGCTCACCCGCTTGTCTGTGAGCGCGCCCTGGCTAGCCTTGCTGAGCCACTGTGAGCTGACCGAGAGATCGACGATGGCGCGGTCCTCCACCACCACCAGCAGGTGCTCTAGGTTGGCGAACTTGAGCGCCTCGCGCTCAGCGAGCCCGTCTCCTGTTCCGAGCATCGCGACCTGGGTCGCCCCTGGGGTGCTGAGCATCGCGGGCTGGACGAAGGCTTCAACGTAGCGGTAGCCGTCAACCTGCGTGCGACGCAGTTGACCATCGGCGAACAACAAGAAGCCGTCCTGTGAGCTGGTGATGACGAGCTCCTGTCGCGGATCGTGAGCCGCGAACACCAACTCCCCAGGGAAATGTTTGAGGCGCTTGATGGGCAGCTGGTGTTCAGCTAACAGCAGCCCCGCCGCGCTGAGCACGAAGCCAAAGCGCGCGCCGTGGTTTAGCCAGCGCTGCAAGGTCGAGCTCCGCCGCAGGTCGAGGAAGAGCTGGCGGTAGAGCGGGTGCGCGCCCAACGCCAGCGCCGAGAGCAGCATGCCCAGGACATAGCCTGACCGTTGGTTGCCGACGGCTGCGGCTCCGCTCGCGCCGAAGCCCACCGCCGCGATCAGCAGGGCGAGCTTGAACGGGTCAAGCAGGCGGCGGAATACGCCGAGGCTCCTGGTGGTGGAGCCCAGCACCTTGAGGGCCGCGGCTACGGCCAAGCTCCCGAAATAGCCGAGCCCAAAGGGCATGCAGAGCGCCGCGCTCCGCGTCACGGCGCCTTGCACGGATCCGTAGAAGAACAGCGGTCCGCTGCACGTGATCACGAAGGCCACCGCTAGCGTCGCGCCGGTCAGCAGCTCTACCGGACGCCGCGACAGCCAGCGTGCGCTGAGCAAGGCGAGGGACACTCCGGCCAGCCACGACCAGGCGAGGGTGTGCGGGTGAGCGCTCAGCCCAGGGCTCAGGAAGGCGTCGGCCTGGCGGACCACTAGCTCGTGGACGCTCGCGGTCAGCCCCGCGCTGAGCAAGAGCCAAAAGTAGAGCAGCGCGCTCCCACGATCCAGCTGCGGCAGGCGCATCCGGGCGGATTCATGGTTCGCGCTGGAGGGCGCGCCAGCGCTGGGGGCTGGGGCTTCGCCGTCGCTTGGCTCGCCCGGCTGCGGGCGCGACTTGACGGCGCTACTTGCCGCCGACAAAGACGCCGCCGCCGCTGGTCGTGCCGCTGCTGCTGTAGCCGCCGCCGCCGCTGCCGCAGGAGCCGCAGGCACCCAGCATGCAAATCAGCAGGATCACACCGACGACCAACAGCAGCACCATGGTCTGACCGCAGCCGCCGCTTGAGCTGGACGCTCCCTGGTAGCCTGCGCCGCTGCTGCCGCCGCCGGGAAAGAACGCGCCCGGTCCGTCCGGCGGAAGATTGAAGCCTTGGGCGAGTACAGGCCACGCGATGGGCTGGCAGTAGCTCCAGTGGACCTCGCCGTCGCCCATTTCACGGCTGAGCACGTCGTTGCCGTCGACGAAGTCGTCAGCGCGGGTGGTCTCACCGATCTCGCACTTCCAGTAGACCTCACCGAGCACGTACTCGACGCTGGCGCTGCCCCAGTCGCGGTTGCTGAAGGCGCGCCCACCCCACCCCACGTAGTTGGGCATCTGGCTCAGGTCGAGATCCGCGAGGTTGACTGGCGTGATCCACTGCCAGCCCTTCTCTGGATCCTTCAGTACCCAGCGGAAGCCGATGCCTTGGCTCCACAGCAGGTACTCCTCCCAACCGTAGTGCTCGTCGTCGTAGTAGGTGCCGCGACGAATGTACGCGATGCACACGTACTGGACGCCGTCGAAGGTGCCCGATTGCCCGATGGGGATATCGGGCTGGCTCATGACCGCCTCTTGCTGAGCCACGACCTGGCGCGAGGCGATGTCCGTTACCGCGTGGCAGTAAGGACAGCCCATGCGCTCGGACCGCCCCTGGGCGAGCTTGGGGACCTCGCCACCGCAGTTTGGACACTGCATGTGGTCGGTCTTGACCTCTTTGGTGTGCCGCTCGCCGATCTGCTGAGCCTGCATTTGGCTCTCGGGGAAACAGTACCCAATGAAGACCGTGTACGGCCCGCTGTTGTCGCCGTAGTCGATGGTGGCGAAGGCGCTCTCCCGCCCGTACAGATCCACGTAGTGGCGCACGAAGCCCGCGGGAAACGCCTCGGGTAGCTCGCCTTCGGCGGAGCGGATGGTGCCTTGTTTTAGCTCTGCGACGCGGAAAGACTTCTCGCCCAGCTGGATGTCTTGCTCCAGCTGTAGGCTCGAAATCGGCGGTACCGCCAGGCCGGGGACGGCCTGGGTGACGTACCACTGCCCCTGGGCGAACGCGAGCCAGCCCCAGGCCTGGCCGTAATCGAACGAGACGTAAAACTCGTCCCACGGACCCTTGCCGTGGTCGAGCTGAACACGCCCCAGGACCTCGAAGGGCCGGGTGGCTAGCGTGCCCTGATCGCCCACGGCGATCAGGCACGGCGTATCCGCCATGTCGGCGACCTTGCCCAGGTTCTCTAGTCCGCGATCGGTGCGCAGCACCGTCGCCTGACAGAAGGGACATACTTTTGCGATTGAGGAGCCGAGGCCGAACTCAATCGGGGCACCACAGCTCGGACATTGACCTGACGCGACAGCCATCTTTGTTTCTCAGCTAACGGCCAGGGACTCTATCAGCCTTTTTCGCGGTCGTGCACCCTGCGCGCGCCGCGCCGTCGGTGAATGGGCAACTCCGCAGGTTTCTAGGCTTTTCGGGTGTCCAGCTCGCGCCTCCAACTCGCGGCAGGGCCGCGCACATTGGGAGCGCGAGCTGGCTTGGCTGCGCTCACTCTGCGTCGGCGCTCAAGTCGCCTGACCCGCGTGAGCCAGCGCTGGCATCCAGCGCCGCGTCATCTAGATCGGCGTCGTCTGAGAGCGCCGCTTCGACCAGCGCCCGCAGCTCAGCCTTGCGCTGCTGCTCGGCGCTCGAGGCGCCACCGGCTCCGCGTTTCTCGGCAGCGCTGCGCTTCTCAGCGGCGTCGCCCAGGGCGCCTCCGCTCATCCGCGACGCCAGGGCTTCCATCTCTTCGATCGTCTCTGGGATGGCGTCAGGCTTTGAGCGCGCGCCGAACAGGCGCACTAGCCAGGGCTTGGCGTCGCTCAGCTGGAACTCGCCGCGCATCAGGGCCTCTGGCGCTTGACTCAGCAACTCCAGCACCCGTGGGTTGGAGTCGATGACGCCCTGGGCCTCTTTCAACGCGGCTCGTTGGGTGGTGGACAGCTCTGCCAGCGCGCCGCGCAGCTTGTGGCCGCGTAGCTTGCTGAACAGCGTGGTCGCGATGGCGAGCTCCCCGCAGCCGAGCTTGGTGAGTGAAGTGACCTGAGGCCCGCCACAGCTCTTGGAGTAGACGTATGAGCCTTCCATCAGCAGCACCCCGAAGCCGAGGCCAACCGCCGCGAACTCGGCGTTGATGTTCAGATCGGTAGGCGTGCTGCCGGCCTCTGCGGTCTCGAACAAGAACACATGACCCAGCGCGAGGGCCAGGGCCGTGGTGAGCTGGACCGGGTGATTCAGCTCGCCGGCGAGCATGCGCAGCCTCCATCCGTCTCCGTGTGGAACAAGGCGCTCCAGCTGCTCGTCTTGCGGTGGCGCGCAGCCTCCGCTGCCGCAGCTCGAGGTCCCGCAGGAGCCGCCGGCCTGCTCTGGTTCGTCTCCGATCAGCTCCAGCTCGATCGGTACGTCGCTCAATCCAGCGTGCAGCTGCATCCGCTTGAGCAGGCGCCGCGCACCCTTGGCGTTGGGCTTGAACTCATCGGGAAAATATTGGCTCGTCGGCAGCACCAGCGGGCGCTCGCCGAGCTCGTCACCCAGCTCGCTCACCAAGCCACCAAAGCGCTGTATGACGGCCCGAATCACCTCGGGCGCTGGCAGGGTCTCCATGTGCGTAGCCTGACAGAGAAGATCCAGCGAGGCGAGCCCCAGCGCTTGCCCGGCGCCGTCACAGGCGCTCCACCCCCAAATGCCGGGAGGAAGGCGGCTTGCTGATCCAGTCAGCAGCGCTCGCCGGTCAACCGCGCAACTAGTGGCAGGTGGTTTGTGGTCTCGATGCTAGCGTCGCGCCGTGGCATCAGAGAAGCAAACCGCAGCCGCTGGCGTGAGCGCCGTCCAGGTCGCGGCGGCCCATGAGTCCGTTGAAATGGCGCCCCCTGGGGACGCACCAGGGAGTGTTCCGCCCCTCGACTTGGTTTCGCCTCAGCTCACCGTGCGCGCCGTGGTCACGGGCATGGTGCTCGGCGGGCTGCTGTCGTTCTGCAACATCTACAGCGGGCTGAAGATCGGTTGGAGCTTCAACATGTCGGTCACCGCGGCCCTGCTGTCGTTTGGGTTTTGGCAAGGGCTGCACGTCGTCGCCAAGACCCGCCCCTGGGGGCTGCTCGAGAACAACATCAACCAGACCGCGGCTTCAGCGGCGGCGTCCATCGCGTCAGCAGGCCTGGTGGCTGCGATCCCCGCGCTGACGCTGATCAACGGCTACGAGTGGACCTGGAGCGTGCTGGTCATCTGGACCTTCGCGGTGAGCGCCTTAGGGGTCACCGTAGCCATCGGCTTGCGCAAGCAGTTCTTGCTCGTGGACCGCCTGCCATTTCCGAGCGGCATCGCGACCGCGGAGACCGTGCGCGAGATGTACTCGCGTGGCTCCGAGGCCATGGCCAGAGTCAAGGCGCTGGTGGCCGCGGCGTTGTTCGCCGCCGCCGGCAAGTTGGTCGTACACTTCGCTCACATCCCCAAGCTGGCCTTCCCTGGCAGCTTCAGCGCCCAGGGCGCGCTGCTGACCCCAAGCACGGGCGCCGTCGCTGGCAAGGCCGCGGCGGGCGTCAGCAAGATCAGCTTCTACAACCTTGGGTTCGCGCTGGATCCTTCGTTGTTGTTGTTCGCCATGGGCGGCATCATCGGTATCCGCGCGGGTATTTCTCTGCTGCTCGGGGCTCTGGTGGCCTGGGGTGTGCTGGGGCCGTACGTGCTCGAGCAGGGCTGGGCCGAGCCGGGCAAAGCGGACGCCACTTGGTTCGGATCGATGAACCAATGGATGCTCTGGCCAGGCGTGGCCATGATGGTGACCGCGTCCCTCACCTCATTTGCCTACTCGTGGCGATCGGTCCTGCGCGCGCTCACCGGCACCCGCGCCGCCGTGGGCGACGGTCGGGATGCTGCTGGCGAGGACACCCCAGGCGATGGCGCGCGAGCTTTGGGTGGGGCGCCGGCGGAGACCCACGACGTGCCGCGCCAGGTGTTCCTTGGCGCGTTGGTCGTGTGCCTGATTTTGGCGACGCTGACCCAAGTGGTGCTGTTTCAGATCCCGGCGTGGGCGGCGATGGTCGGCGTCGCGTTCACGTTCGTGTTGGCCATCGTCGCCGCGCGGGTGTCGGGTGAAACAGGTATCGCTCCCGTTGGCCCGATGGGGAAGGTGACCCAGTTGCTGTTCGGCGTGCTAACGCCCGGAAACGCCGCCGCGAACCTGATGGCCGCGAACGTCACCGGGGGCTCGGCCAGCCAGTGCGCAGACTTGCTGCACGACATGAAGACTGGGCTGCTGATCGGAGCGTCGCCGCGGTCGCAGGCGGCGGCGCAGGTGTTCGGTGTGCTGGCCGGGTCCCTCGCGGGGAGCTGGGCCTACCTGTTGATCGTCCGCGATCCGAAGCTGTTGCTCACGGAGGAGTGGCCCGCGCCCGCCGTTGCCGCATGGAAAGGTGTCGCTGATCTCTTCGCCAAGGGGATGGAGTCTATGCCCGCAGGGGCGATGACGGCCATGCTGGCCGCTGGCGCGATCGGCGTCGTGCTGGCCATGCTCGAGAAGGCCGAGTCCATCAGCAAGTGGGTCCCTTCGCCGGCCAGCATCGGGCTCGCGTTGGTGATCCCAGCCTACTACTCGATCTCGATGTTCCTGGGTGGCCTGCTGGCGTATCTGCTGACCCGCTTCGTCAAGGCGTGGGCGACGCGCTTCTTGATCGTGATCGCGTCGGGCTTGGTCGCCGGCGAGAGCCTGGCGGGGGTGGGGATCGCCATCCGCGAGACGTTGAGGTTCGCCGCGAACTGACGCATGAAGCCGCGCGGTCCTATTTGTAGCCGCGCCGCTCTCGCTCGAGCTCCGCTAGTCGCGTGACCACCCCGCGGGCGACGATCTCAAGCACGCGGCGCACGACGTCGCCGCGCTTGCTCTTCGCGCCGCCAAAGCTGAGGTGACTCTTAGCGGTCTTGCCCTTGGGCAAGCGGCCGGTCGCGCTGCAGGTGACGCGCACGGTGTCACCGTCCACTTCGATATCCAGGCGGGTCACGGCGAAGCGGTACTCGATGCGGCTGCCCGTGCCGGCGCCCCACTCGACCCGGCGCACTTCACGCTTGAGCACCCGCTTCAGGTGCTTCTTGTAGACCCACCAACCCTGGACCTCCCTAGGAAAATCCAGGCGATCGAGGACCACGTCGGGCCGCCCCTTGGGCAGCTCCCGCGCCGCCGCGAGGGCGCTGGCGTCTGCTAGCGGCTCGGCGTGGGCCCCGCTCGAAGTCAGCGCGGCTGCGACAAACAGCAGCGCCGCGGAGCGACGAACCCAGCCCATAGCGTTGACTAACCAACGCCCGTGGAACGGGCCAACAAACCCGGGCGCCAGCGGCGACGGGGGTGACGCGGCTGCGGTTGCGGGTTTGACGCGACGCGGCTATACGCTGCCAGGCATCGGCTCCGGCTTCGGCGGAGCGACAGCGTAATGAGTCCCGGCATGAGGATTGAGTCGTCGAAGTCGAAGGCGGACGTAGACGTCGTGATCATTGGCGGCGGCGTCAATGGCAGCGGCGTCGCCCGCGACTGCGCGCTGCGCGGGATCCGCGTGGCGCTGTTTGAGCGCAACGACTTGGCGTTCGGCGCCAGCGGCAACTCGAGCGGCATGATCCACGGCGGGCCGCGCTACCTCACCTACGACCCCGACGTGACCTACACGTCTTGTCTGGACTCGGGGCACATCCAGCGCATCGCGCCGCACCTGCTGTTTCGGATCCCCTTCCTGACGCCGATCCACGCGGGCCCGCTCGCGCGCGTCATGCTGGAGGGCTACGACGCGTTCTTCGCGCTGTACGACAAGTACCAGCCCCTCAAGCGCGGAAAGCCCCATGTGCGGCTCGACGCAGGTGAGATGCGCCACCTGGAGCCAGGGCTCAAGGGCGACCTGTACGGCGGCATCACCTTCGACGAGTGGGGCATCGACGGCTCCCGGCTCTGCGTGGCCAACGCGATCGACGCGCAGGAGCACGCGGCGACGCTGCACCTCCACACCACGGTCACGCAGATCTTGCGGCGTGACGACGGCGCGGTCCGGGGTGTTGCCTACCGGGATCAGCAGACTGGTGCCACGGGGATCTGCACGACCAAGCTGGTGGTCAACGCGACCGGCGCCTGGGCGCCGATTACGGCCACCCTGGGCGGGCTGGAGGCCAAGCGCGCGCGGGTGCGCGGCGGCAAGGGCATCCACGTGATGTTCGACCGCCGGCTCACCAACTACGCCATCGTCGCCCAAGCCATCGATGGCCGTCAGGTGTTCCTGGAACCTTGGCAAAACCTGACCATCATCGGCACGACAGACGATGACTACTACGGCGATCTGGACAACGTGGTGGCCACGGCTGATGAGGTCCGCTACCTGATCCAAGCGGTGGCGCGGGTGTTCCCTGCTATCCGTGAGGCAAGGGCAATCGGCACCTACGCCGGAGTGCGACCCACGCTGTACGCTTGGGGACCCAACGAAGACGGCCTGAGCCGCGAGCACGAGATCGTGGACCACGCCGAGCACGGAGCCGCTGGCCTGTTCTCGATGATCGGCGGAAAGCTGGCGAGCTACCGTGTTTTCTCCGAGGAAATGACCGACGTGATCGCCAGACAGCTGGGCAACGCTCGGCCCTGTCGCACCCACCTGGCCTCGCTGCCCGGCGGAGAGGAAGAGCTCAGCCCCCTGGCGCTGGCGAAGCGGTTTGGGGTTGACCCAGTGACCGCCACTCGCCTGGAGTATCGCCATGGGTCGCGCAGCGTGCGGATCCTTGAGCGCATGCGCCGCGATCCAAAGCAAGCAGCGGTGGTGTGCCCCTGCGAGCCGGTCACCGACGGCGAGATCCGCTACGCCGTCGAGAAGGAGCTGGCTACCAGCGTCGACGACGTCTCACGGCGCACTCGCCTCGGGCTCGGTGCGTGCGGCGGCATGCGCTGCGCGGCGCGCTGCGGGCGCATCGTCGCCGAGCTGACCCAGCGCTCTCCCGCCGACGGGCAGCGCATGGCGGTTGAGTTCTTGGAGCGCGCCGCCAAGCGCAGGTTGACCACGCTGGGGCCTGAGCAAGCGCGGCAAGAGGCCCTCGGGCTCGCCGCCCAGCGCGCTCAGCTCGGGGTCGATCCGTGAAGCGCGTGCTGGTGATCGGGGCAGGCATCGCGGGAGCCGCCGCTGCCTGGGCGGCGCGCGCGCGAGGCGCTCGAGTCTGCGTCACCTCGCACCGGGCGGGCGCGAGCGAGCTGTGCTCTGGAGCGCTTGATTTTCACAGCTGGCAGCAGCCTCACGCCGCGCAGTGCGCGCTGCCTGAGTGCTTGCTCAGCTTCGCCAGCGCCCTCGGCACTTGGCAGCTGCCCACCCACGGCGCCCTGGTCATCTCAAGCAACGGCGTGCTCCGCCCAGCGCGCGGCTTTGAGCGCGGCCTGCTCGACCTGAGCACCCTCGCAGGGCGCGAGATCGGCGTGCCCGACGTCGAGCGGCCAGACTGGGACGCGGTGCGGTTGTGCAAATTCCTCGCGCGTGACGCGACGGTTCAGCGCCTGGGGCTGCGCTTCATCCCGGTCCGCGTGCCGATGCTCCGCGAGACCGCCGAGCAGAGCTCAGGGAGCGCGGATCTTGCCGCGAGGCACGACGCCAGCGAGCGAGTCGAGTGGCTGATAGAGAAGCTCGGCCGGCACGGCCTCGACGCTTGGTTGCTCGGGCCGTGGCTAGGAACCGTTACCCCACGGAGTCAAGACGTGTCTCACGCGCTGGGGGTCCCCGTCGGCGAGGCGCTGAGCGACGTGGGCGAGGCAGCCGGTATGCGCACCAGCGCGGCCATCGAGCGCTTGCTCGCTCAAGCTGGGGTCGAGCGGCAGCACCTCCGACTAGATCAGCTGCTACCCCCAGACGCAGAGCACCCGTGCTGGCGCGGGCTGTCTAGCGCGGCGCAGCCCTGGCGAGCCGACGCGGTGGTGGTCGCTTGCGGCGGGCTGGCGGCTGGCGGCGTCGTCGTGAAGCGTTCGCGGCGCGGCGCTCCCGGCGGCGCCGGTCTGGCGTTGAATTTCTCTGCGGATTTATTGCTCGAGTACAACGGGCAGCTGGTGGACCAAGCCTCAAGTTTGCACGGCGTAGATTTTGAGCACGGTGGCCGGGCCCTGGTCGAGGGGCTGGGGGTGGGGGTATGTGCTACAAGTCCGCAGCCCAGCCCGCCCCTTCAAGCTGGGCACCAGGTCGCTGCGCCCGCGCGGCCGGCGGCGACGCGGGCAGAAGCTGCGTTCGAGGCGGACGCGATGCTCGTAGCCGCCAGGCGAGCGACGGCGGCTGAGATGGGGAGCGCGGGCTCCGCCGCGAGCTCGGTCTTCGTAGCAGGTGACGTGCGGGCCGGCGGACCTCGCAGCATGCTGTTCGCGGCGTACACTGGTATTTGCGCGGGGAACGCCGCGGCTCGCGCCATCGAGTAGCAGCACCAAGGGCTGGACCAAGAGCGAGCTGACCGCGCTGAAGCGCCGCGATCTTGCGCCGCAATCACGCCCGCGCTGCGGCAGTTTTTGGAACAGGGTTGCGTCGCTCCGGTCTTCCCAGCTACGTTTCAGTACGTGAGCGTAGCTACGAGCTTTGGTTTGGACGCGTCGTTGGCAGAGCCCATGATCAAGGGGCTCGCCTTCGCCTCAGTGGTCTCCGCGGTTAGAGCGCTCAGGGGCGACGCCGGAGTCGAGGCGCTGCTTGCCGTGCTTCCATCGGGAATCGCGCAGCGCATCAGGCAGGGCGAATTCCTAGTGGCGGGTTGGTATCCTGTCGCCAGCTACTGCCAGCTCTTGGCCGGCGTACGCCAGCTCGGAGGCGAGGCGCTCTTGCGGGAAATCGGCGCCACCGGCATGCGCGCCGATCTCACCTCGATCCATCGCCTGGTGCTCAAGCTGCTCTCAGCGTCGACGCTGATCAGCGTCTCTCAGCGCATGTTCCCGCGCTACTTTACGCTGGGGAAAATCGAGTTGCTGTCGAAGGATGAGCGCTCCATGCGGGTCCGCTACTTCGAGTGTAAGGGCTGGAGCCGCGATATGTGGGTGGAGCAGTTTTCCGGCGCCGAGACGTTCCTCCAGCTGGCGGGGCTCAAAGCGGTGAGCGTGCGCCCATTGCTCGGTGGCCGCGAAGGCGACACCGAAGCGGTGATTGAAGCGCGCTGGAGCTGATGATTGCGGTCGCTGGACGAATCGGCTAACTCCGCGTGGCCGGGGCGACTCCGGTGCGCCTAGGCCGCTATATATCGCGCGTTCATTTGCAGCGCGCCGCTAGCCCGAGGGAGCCAGTGGCGGCGCTACCAAACCGAAGGATCTTGAAGAAATGGCCAAGCAGTCCGTGGACTCGTT
>CAZKDY010000041.1:0-56170 GCA_964551615.1 uncultured Polyangiaceae bacterium | reverse complement strand
CGCTGCCGCCGTTGCCGCTGCCGCCGTTGCCGCTGCCGCCGTTGCCGCTGCCGCCCTGACCGCCAGCGCCAGCGATGACCGTGCCGCCGGTGCCGCCGTTGCCTTTGCTGTCGTCGTCACTGCTGCACGCGACCGTCCCAACAGAGATCGCTACCAGCGAAACAACACTCATCCACGGTAAAAACTTCTTCATTTTCCCAAGCCTCCTCAAGCGGCCACGTGGTTGTCACGTCGCCTCCGCGTGTTCGCTGGCCGCCCATGATGGACAAATGCCTGCCGACGGAAGGCGGTCACCTAACACGCGACCTACGGTTTTCCAAGCTCGAACTCACCCACGTTGGCGCCGATGTGTGCACATGAGGTGCAGGCCCCAACTTTCCCAAGCACTCGTGCAGACGAAAAGCTGACCGAAGTGAGCGCGTTGCGCCAGCCAGAATGACAGCGAGGGAGTCACCTAGTTACTTCAACCTTCAAGTAGATGGAAGTCATCAGCGGCTATTCGGTGGAGAAATGGGACTTTAGTCTGCTGCAACGCTAGGCACCGCTGATCAGCGCTCGCCCCAGGTGTCTCACAGCGGCTCAATTCGTGCGGGTTTCTGCCACGCACGAATATTCGCGCGGATACGCTGACGTGTGAACGCGGATACCCGGGCGTCTGAGCGCGGCGTGTCCCCCCCCACCCCCGCCCTGAGAGCCGGCGCGTCGGGCTGAGTCGGCTCCGGTCAACGTGGCTGGGTTTGAGCGCTCGCAAGGCGTTGACAACTTCAGCAAACTCGCTACTTAGAGCCGCTCCGGGTTGGAGCGCTGGCGCCAACCAGCAAGCGGGCTGATAGCTCAGTCGGTAGAGCAGTGGATTTTTAATCCAACGGTCCGGGGTTCGAATCCCCGTCGGCCCACCGCTAGGCGGCCAAGATCAAGCCCATCTTGGCCGTTTGCATCCCGGCTCGGGCTTAGTTTGAGCGCAGCTGCCCCACCCAACCGCTGACTTCGCGCTCGAGCTGAGCGTCTGAGTCGGCGCCCAAGGCGTTGCCCGCTGCGAACAGCGCGAAGCTCACGTACTCGTGGAGGCTCTGCTTTAGAAAGCGCTCAGGATCTGCGCCGCCCGCCACCATCACGCTGTTCTCCGCGACGCGTTGAGCGTCGAGCGCGCCACTCTCAGCAGGCCCGGCGCCCCGAAACAAGATGTCGTAGACGCCGCCCCCGACCGCGAAGCTGTCGAGGGACTGCCTGACCACGGTGCCCTTGCCCGCTGCGTCGGCGGCCTGATGCACGCGCTCAAGCACCAAATTCGCGATCGACACCACTGCCTCCGCGCCCCCAGACAGCCGCGGCGGCTTGATCTCGACGTGTTTGCTCTGGAGCAGCGCGTACACGTCCTTGGTGGTGCCGAACTCACCGCGCCCGCTGAGGCGGCCCAGGTCTTCGACGCTTAGCGAGCCGTCGATCAAGGCCCATGTCTTCCTGAACTCCTCTTGCGGTTCCCCCCGGTCTTCTCTACGAACTGGCACGTGCTCTGCGGATGGAATTCTCGCGCGGAAAAAACGCATCTCGTCGAGGCGGGTGACGCCGTCCATCAGCAGCGCGTTCGCGCTGACCGTGTGGTGCGAAACAAGCCGCGACTCGTCGAAGCCATCCAAGAAGAAGAAGGTGCCGTCGCTGATCGCGAACGTCGCGAACACAATTTCGTCGATCTGCTTGCCGACCAGCTTGTACAGGCGCTCATCTGTGATGATGCCAAGCTCGACGGCGCCCTGACCAAAGCGCGACCCGGCGCGCACGCGTTCCATCACGGCCTCATGGCCCGCTTCGTCGATGGCGCCAAAGCGATACATCACCATGCCGAGGCGCTCATCGTCGACGGTGGTTTGAGCGCCCACCACGTTGCCGCCCTCAAAGAAGATCGCGCGCGAGCTCTCACCGTCGAGGACGATCAGCTCCCCGCGCCAGCCGGTTTGACCGAGCAGCGCCAGCACGTCGCACATGGTGCCGGGTGTCGTGATCTCTCCGGCCAAGCGGACGATGGCGCCGTCTTCTGCGTCGCGCCGACCGTCCTCGCCGGTGTAGCGCATCATCACGACGTGGGCTGGCGCCGGCAGCATGCGGTACGCCCCCTCACGCGCTCGCAGCCGCTGACTTGCCACAGTGCCGATGGGATGGACTACGCCGTGGGCGTCGATTCGTACTAGCTCCGCGCGCGCCTCTTTCATTAGGCGACAACGCTAGTACAGCTTGAGCCGGGGGTCTGAAATTGTTGCTCGCGCCCTTTGGGGCGATGGGTCCGTCCAGCGCTGCAGGAGCGCAGGCTGCCTTGACTGGCCGCCACCGACCAGCACCGCTCAGCGCAGCTCAACCACGGTGCCCCGAAACACCTTCTCCAGGCCGGCCAGCATCTCATCGGTCGGCTCGACGCTGAGCGTGTCGAGGGCCATCACAGCTTCAGCGCCTTCGGGCAGCGCGATCAGCAACTCGACGCTGCAGCTGCCGGGAGACGCCCGCAGCAAGCGCGCCAGTTCGCTCAGCTGGCCCTCACTGGTGCGCTCGGACTTGAGTCGAATGGCCAGCGAACGCGTCGAGCCGAGCACCGCGCTGGAGAGCGGCGCGACTTGGTTCACCAAGATGGTCGGCTCCAACTCATCGCTAGGTTCATCGCTCATGGGGAAGCTCAGCTTGCCGGTGACCAGCACCGCCTCGCCCCGGGTCAAGAGGTGCGCGAAGGCTTCGATCAAATCGCCTTTCAGCTTGGCTTTGACCTTGCCCGACAGGTCTTCGATCTCGAAAAAGGCTGCCTTCTGCCCGCTCTGGCGGAAGATCCGCTCGGTGTAGCCTTCCACCATGCCCGCGACGGTCACCCCGCTCCACTGCTCGGCCTTGCGCAGGTCCATCGCCGGCTGCGCGAGGCGCGACAGCTTCTGCGCGCCGTAGCGGTCCAAGGGGTGGCCGGACACAAACCAGCCCAAGGCGGCCTTCTCCCGCATCAGGGTCTCTACCCGGTCCCACTCCTCCGCCGGCGGATACTCGTCTAGGGATTGTTCACCGCCGGCCGCGGGCTTTGCCGCCTCAAACAACCCGAACAGCGTCTCTTGTCCGGCCTCGCGATCGCGGCTCGCCGCGCGCGAGCGCTCGAGCGCCCGATCCACCGCGGCGTAGGCCCGAGCGCGGCTGATCCCGATGGGGTCTAACGTCGAGTCGAAGGCGCCGCATTGCACCAGCGCTTCGAGCACGCCCTTGTTCAAGCGCTTGGCGTCAACCCGCTGAGCAAAATCGAACAGATCGCGGAACGGGCCGCCCACCTTGCGCGCTTCGAACACGCTCTCCAGCGCCGCCTCCCCTACCCCGCGGATCGCCCCCAGCCCGAAGCGAATTTGCGGTCCAAACGCGTCTTTGACCTTCCCAGGTCCCTTGCGCGGCCCCCGCCCTTGGGGGTGAGCGTAGACCACAGTGAAGTCTAGCGCGCTGGCGTTCACGTCGGGCGGCAGCACGCTGACACCCCAGCCGCGCGCCTCGTCGACGGTGCGTACGACCTTCTCGATCTTGTCTTTGTCCGCGGTGAGCAGCGCCGCGAAAAATTCCGCAGGGTAATGTGCCTTGAGGTACGCGGTCTGATACGTGATCAGCGCGTAGGCGGCCGAGTGGCTCTTGTTGAAGCCGTACGACGCAAAGCCCTCGATCTCCTCAAAGATGCTCTTGGCTTGCTCGGGATCTACGCCGTTTTCTCGCGCGCCTTCGATGAATATCTGCTTCTGGCGCTCCATCTCAGAGGCCTTCTTCTTGCCCATCGCGCGGCGCAAGACGTCCGCGCCGCCCAGGGTGTAGCCGCTCAGCTTCTGCGCGATCTGCATCACCTGCTCTTGATACACGGGCACGCCGTAAGTCGGCGCCAGCACCTCGTCGATCAACGGGTGCAGCTTGCGGATCGCCTTGCGGCCATGCTTGCCGCCGATGAACTCGTCGAGCATCCCGGTGCCGAGGGGCCCAGGTCGGTACAGCGCCACCGCCGCGACCACGTCTTCGAAGCAGTCCGGCTTGAGCGGCCGCAGCACCTTCTGCTGCATACCGTCAGATTCCAGCTGGAAAACTCCTTTGGTCTCGCCGCTGCTCATCAGCGCGTAGGCGTCCGGATCCGTGAGCGGGATGGCGTCGAGAGACAGCGGGTTGCCCGCGCGATCTGGCCGCGCGTTGACCAGGTGCTCGGCGATGTCGATCACCGTGAGCGTCTTCAGCCCCAAGAAGTCGAACTTGACCAGCCCCGCCGTCTCGACGTCGTCCTTGTCGTACTGGGTGACGAAGTTCCCGTCGTTGTCGAAGGTCGGCACGTGGTCGCTGAGCGGCCCTTCACTGATCACCACGCCGGCCGCGTGCATGCCGACGTGCCGCGTGAGCCCCTCAAGCTTCTGGGCCTGCTTCAGCAGCTCCTCGACCTGGGGGTTCTCTGCGGCCTGCGCCTTCAGCTTGGGTTCGACGTCCAGCGCCTCGCTGATGGTGTAGGTCTGCCCCGGCGCTTTCTCGGGGATCAAGCTGGCGATGCGCTGAGCCTCAGGCGCCGGAAAGCCCATGGAGCGCGCGACGTCCTTGATCACGCTGCGCGCCTTCAGGTTCTGAAAGGTCGCGATCTGGCCCACGCTCTCCACCCCGTATTTCTCGGCGACGTAGCGGATCACCTCGTCGCGCTTGGCCATGCAGAAATCGATGTCGAAGTCGGGCATGCTCACCCGCTCGGGGTTCAGGAAGCGCTCGAACAGCAGGGCATAGGGCAGCGGGTCGAGCGCGGTGATGCGCATCGCGTAGGCCACCAGGGAGCCTGCGCCTGAGCCGCGGCCGGGCCCCACGGGGATCTTTCGTTCCTTTGCCTCACGGATAAAATCCCAGACGATCAAGAAGTAGCCCGCGTAGTCCATGCCCTGGATGATGTCGAGCTCGAACTCCAGGCGCTTCCAGTAGGTCGCTTCCTCAAAGCGCTGCCCCTGCGCGCGCTGCTCAGCGAAGCGCACCCGCAAGCCGTCTTCCGCTACTTTACGGAAATAACTAGAGCGATCGAACCCGCTCGGCACCGGGAAGCTCGGCAGCATGGGCGCCCCCAGCTTTAGCTCCAAATTCGCGCATTTTTCTGCGATTTCAAGCGTGCTCTTCAGCGCCTCTGGGTAGTCGCGGAAGGCCTCAGCCATCTCGGACGGTGACTTCAGGTACATCTCGAAGCTGTTGTGGTGATGCGGCTCAACCTCGGCGTACTGCTTACCCGCGCGGATGCAGTCTAGGTAGAGCTGGGCTTCGCCGTCAGCCTGGTTCATGAAGTGGACGTCGTTGGTCGCCACCACGCTCAGCCCGAGGTGCTTGGCTGCCTTGGCCAAGATGCCGTTGAGCACTGGGTTCTCGGGCAGGCCATGCTCCTGAAGCTCTACGTAAAACGCGCCTGGCTCGAACACGTCGCGCAGCGTGCCCAAGATGGGCTCCGCCGCCTCCGGCCCGTGCTCCAACACCCGTTGGGCCGCCACGCCGCCCAGACACGCGCTCAGCCCGATCAGCCCCTTGGTGTGCTGTGCGAGCGTCTCAAGGCTGATGCTCGGCGCCGACTGGGCCGCGCTCTTGGTGTAAGACAGGCTCGAGAGCTCAACTAAGTTCTTGTACCCAGCGAGGTTCGAGGCCAGGCACACTAAATGATCCGTGCGGTCTGCTCCGTCCCGCGCGATGTTCAGCTCGCAGCCGATGATCGGCGTCAGATCGAGCGCCTTGCAAGCTTTGTAGTGCCGAATGGCGCCAAACAGGTTGGCGTGGTCGGTGACCGCCACCGCGCTCATGCCGCGGGCCTTCACCGCCGGCGCTAGCTCGGCCAGCTTGATGGTGCTGGCCAGGAACGAGAACTGGGTGTGCACATGCAGATGGACAAACTCGCCGGCCATGTGCGCTGCATAGCGCATCCAAGTGCTGGCACGGACTCTGGAGCAGCGCCGCAGCCTCCCCAAGACCCCCCTGGACCCAGCACCCGCAAACCCAGCACCCGCAAACCTAAGGCCTACTAGCTAGGCCCCTCACCGCGCGCGCCGCGTGCCCAACGCCCCAGCTTGGCGCCAAAGTCGCCGTCAGCCGCCCGGCTTTCGCGTGGGGTTTTGGGATGGCGACTCAAAAGCGCCCACCGGCCACGCCGAACGGGCGTTTGCTCAACTCACCTGCTAGGCTCCCGGTTCTGGCTCTGATGGATCGACACTTCCGCTGATCTGTCGCGGTTTGCGCCCCGGTTCGATTGGCCGGCCAAACCGTAATCTGCTTGCAATGAACGGCGTTCCCGATACCATCCCAGCGTCCGAATCAGCGGGTCGCGTCTCTCATGGACGCGGTTCGCGATGCTCAAGGGTTTGCGGCGCTCAACCGTGTGCAGCGCTCAAAGGCATTCACCTCGCGCAGGCCCAAGTCGGGCCGTTGGTCCAATCGGAACGCTGTGTTCCAACGGAACGCTCGTAAGATCTTTCGCGCCGCGTTCGGCGCGTAATTAACAGGAGGCATCTACATGCTTGGCAAGAATCTGGGACTCTTGGGTGTAGTGGTTATGGGTTCGGCGCTCGCGTTCACCGCGTGCGGCGGCGACGACGGCGGTAGCAGCGGCGGCGGCGCGACCGGCGGCAGCGGCGCGACCGGCGGCAACGGCGCGACCGGTGGCAGCGGCGGCGCAACGGGCGGCACCGGCGGCACCGCCACCGAGGACAACCCGAGCTGCAGCGCAACCACCCCCTGCAACTTGCCCCCCGAGCCGCCGGCGACCCCCGTCGCACCCAGCGGCGGCGCAAAGACCTTCGCGGCCAGCAAGATCTTCCTTGGCGACACCAAGCCCGACGGCACGCCTGATCCCAAGGCCTGGCAGCTGTACGGCTACAACCTAGACAACATCGTCTCGAACAAGAACGGCGCGAACCACTGCACCCCGCAGCAGGGCGCCAACCCGTCGGCGATCAAGTCGGACGGCCCTGGCGGCGTCGACAACTCGTTCGGCGCCAACCTGCTAGGCATCATCCTCGGCGTGGCTGCGTCAGCTGGCGACGACATCAACCAGTCGATCCTGGATGGTGATTTCACCATCATGCTGCACAACGAGGCGCTCGGCACCGACGCAAACCAGGGCCCAATCGCTGCTGCTCTGTACTCGGGCGCGAAGTTCGAAGGCGGTCCCAAGTTCGACGGCACCGACCAGTGGCCGGTCACGCCCGAGCTGCTGAACAACGGCGACATCAACGACCCCAAGGTCAAGTTCCCCACCGCCTTCGTCAGCAACGGGATCTGGGTCTCCGGCAGCAGTGCGACGGTGACGCTGAGCATCGCCATCTCAGGCTTCGAGCTCAACCTAGTGATCACCAACGCGGTGATCACGATGGACATCAACGACCCCGACAACGTGAAGAACGGGATCATCGCGGGCGTGCTCGACACCGACAGCTTGATCAGCGAGTTGCGTAAGGTGGCAGGTGCCCTCGACACCAGCCTCTGCTCAGGTTCCACCTTCGACAGCATCGCCCAGCAGATCCGCGCGGCGAGCGACATCATGAGCGACGGCACCAACGCAGCCGGCAAGACCTGCGACGGCATCAGCATCGGCCTCGGCTTTGAGGCTAAGCCCGTCCAGCTGGGCGCCGTGGCTGCGCCCGTCGAGCCCGGCCCCGATCCGTGCGCCGAGTGAGTTAGTCCGCACCTGGCCGCGCGCTGAGTTTGCTCAGCGCGGCCAACCTCGACCCCGCTTCGCCCCGGCGCGCTGCGGGGTCGACCCATTTTCGCGACCGAGGGCAGCGCGCGGCGCGCCTGAAATGGGCGCGTCCCGTGACCTCGGTGCGCCGCGTTGACTCGAGCAGAGACGTTTTCTGCCAATTTTTGGAGTCCGTGAAGTTAGACTCGCCAGCGTCCGTCCATCGGACACCACGGCCGTCTCATGGCCACCTAGCTTCAAACACCAACGCCGCTCCGAGGGAGGAGTCGGCGTGGTGGTCGTAGGAGGATCACACATGATGAAGAACTCGATGCTTGTTGCTGCGATCGTGGGTGCGCTGTGCGCTCCCACACTCACTGGGTGCACGTTCAAGGCTGGAGGCGGCGCGCAAGCCGGCAGCCCACCCCCCGCACCGGCGCCAGCCGCGCCAGCGCCTGCGCCTGCGCCTGCGCCCACCCCTGCCCCCACGGCAACAACGCCGGCGCCGGCCCCCACCACGCCACCAGCCATCGACTCGACGGGCCGCGTTCAGATCCCCGGCGCGGTCGTGTTTGACACCGGCCTGGCGACGCTCAAAGCAGGCGCGGGCTCCGAGGCCGTGCTGGAGCAAGTCGTGAAGTTCATGGCCGACAACCCCAAGGTCACCAAGCTGCGCGTCGAAGGCCACACGGACAACGTGGGCCAGCCCGCCGACAACCAGCTTTTGTCAGGTAATCGCGCGCTCACCGTCAAGCAGTACTTGATCAGCAAGGGCGTCGCCGCAGAGCGGCTGATCTCCGTGGGCTGCGGCCAAGATCGCCCGGTCGCCAGCAACGCGACGGAAGAGGGCAAAGCCCAAAACCGCCGCGTGCAGTATCAAATCGCCGAGAACCGCGGCAAGCCGTTCTTGGGTCGCCCCATCGACGGTGGATGCAAGGTGTTCGAGTAGACGCTCGATCGCCACGCTCTTCGGGCTGGGTTGCGTCACGCGACCCGGCCCGTTGTGTTTTGTTCGAACGGGTTTTGCGGTTGCCCCACAACCTCGCCTCGTGGCACGAGCCCTTGGTGCACAAGCGAGCGATCTTGGGTTTGGGGGTGGCGGCGCTGCTCTTGGCCGGCTGTGAGCAACCCCCGAGCGATTTGCGAGAGTGGCGGCCGACAGACCACCACCACACCGAGGAGCCGAACGCAGGTCAGGTGACCACCGCGACCGCCAACGACCCCAACGCCGTGAAGCCGCCGCCAGGCCTGGATGACGTCACGATCGTCGCCTGGCGTCGCAACTGCGTGCGCTGCCACGGCGTCGTCGGCCGCGGAGATGGCCCCCAGGGCGCGATGAACGCGGCGGCTGACCTCTCGCGTCCCGCGTGGCAACAAGCCATCACTGACCAGCAGATCGCCGCCGCGATCCGCCACGGAAAAGGCAGCATGCCGGCCTTCGAACTGCCAGAGGTCACGATCCAGAACCTGGTCAAGTTGGTGCGCCTGTTCAACGCCGCGCGGGCGCCAGGGGAAGACGGCACCGCCGCCGATGGTGGCGCGCCGGCTGCTAGCGCCGCGCCGGCTGTTAGCGGCGCGGCGCCGGCGACCCCAGCGTCCGCGCCACCCCCCAAGAAGAACACGCCTCGGAGCCCAACCAGGCCGCCCACTGGATCCCCGTGACAACGCCCAGCTCAGCCGGCGTTGAAACAGCCCAACACACCGCGCCCAAGTCCGCCTTCAGGCGCTGGGCTGGCTGGTTGGTGGTGCCGGTCGGCCTATTGCTGGCGAGCCAGTTCTGGCCTAGCTGGCCAAGGACCCACACGCTGGTCCTCGATCTCGGCGGAAACGACGCCGGCGTCACCGGGCTGGAGGTCAGCTGGACGCTCGTGGGAGAGGACGCGCCACGGGGCGGCGCGCGGCGCCAATTCCCTGGCGGGGCTCCGCGGCGCATCACTCAGCCGATCTACGGCCCGAGCGGCGCTTGGGAGATCCACCTCGCGCGTGAGCACGCCAAGCGCGCAGATAAGACAAGCAGCCAACATCGCGTTACTCTGGAGGGCGAAGAGACCGTCCTCTTCATCAAGGACTAACGGTGAGTCAGCCCCAAACAGAACTCTCGACCCGCGCCCACCCGGACGACGCGCGCGTCACCGAAGACTTGATGCTCGTGGTGCTGAACGGCATGGCCCGCGGCACTAAGGTCAAGCTCAAGCCGCTATTTACCATAGGTAAAAGCACGGACAACGATCTGGTGCTGCCTGACGACACCGTGAGTCGTCACCACTGTCAGCTCAGCCGCGTCGCCGCCGGGGTGCGGGTCAAGGACCTAGGCTCAACCAACCACACGCGAGTCGGACAAACCTTGATTTCGGAGGCCATGCTGACGCCCGGCGACACGCTGACCGTCGGAGACGTCGAGCTGACGCTGCGGCTGGAGCTGTCGCGCACTCAGGTGCTACCCAGCGAGCACGACGTGTTCGGTGAGGCGCTCGGCAAGAGCCTGAGCATGCGCAACATCTTTGGCGTGCTCGAGCGCATCGCGCTGACCGACGCCTGCGTGCTGCTGGAGGGTGAGACCGGCACCGGCAAGGACGTGCTGGCGCGCTCGATTCACGCGGTGAGCCTTCGGCGGGATGAACCCTTCGTCGTCGTCGACTGCGGCGCCATCAGCTACAGCCTGATCGAGAGTGAGCTGTTTGGACATGAGCGGGGCGCCTTCACCGGCGCCGTGGCGCTGCGCGCCGGAGCGTTCGAGAGCGCAGGCAGAGGCACCCTATTCCTGGATGAGGTCGGCGAGCTGCCCCTGGACGTCCAGCCCAAGCTCTTGCGCGTGCTCGAGGCCGGCGAGTACCGCCGAGTCGGCGGCAATCGAGGCCTGCAAAACGAGGCGCGCATCATCGCCGCGACCAAGCGCGACCTAAAGCAGGAGGTCGAGCGAGGTAAATTCCGCGAGGATTTATATTTCCGCTTGGCTGTCGTACCGCTCACGGTCCCGCCCCTACGCAGCCGTCGCGAGGATATCCCGCCGCTGATCGAGCATTTCTTGGAGGTCGCTCGCAAGCGCGATCCAGGCGCGGCTGAGATCCACCTAGATACGCAGACCATCGCGGCCTTGGCAGCCCACGACTGGCCAGGCAACGTTCGAGAGCTGCGCAACGTGCTGGACCGCGCGCTGTACCTGGCGACAGCCAGCGGCGAGACCGAGCTGAGGCTGGTGGATTTACCAGTCACGCCCACCTCAAGCCATGGCGAGTTCAGCTTCATCGCAGGTCGTAGCTACCGCGACACGCGCAACGCGTTCGAAGCAGAGTTCGAGAAGCGCTACGTCACCTGGCTGCTCGATCGCCACGCGGGCAACATCAGCGCCGCCGCCCGCGAGGCCTCGATGGACCGTAAGCACCTGTACGACCTGGCTAAGCGGCACGGGCTACGCGGGAAGCACGGCCGCGACTGAGCTCGCCGCGAGCGACAGCGCCGCTTGTCTCCGTGCGAAACTAGAACGTGGAGGTCAGCCCAACAGACATGATGCTGGCGTAGCTGTCGTCGACGGGGTTGCCCGCCCACGTGAAATCATCCAGCTGAGTCTTGATCACGTCGAAGCCGACGCTCACGTCCAGCTTCAAGAACATGCTCAGCACGCGGTCACCCGAGCGCCCGTTCCAGCCCATCAGCACCCGGCCGCCCAGCAGGTAAGAGGACAGCGGCGACAGCTCACGGTCACCGCTCCAATATTGACCGCGCGGGCCGAACTTAGGCTCACCGCCGGTGTAGTCATCGCTCCAAAACTGAGCGCCCGTCTGAGCGTAGTAGCGCGCACGAACCAGCAGCCTCAGCCACGGCAGCAGGTAGCGCTCCGCGTCGACCTCGTAGGTCTGACTGAGCAGATCCCAGCTGTCGCGATAGCCGCGCGCGCCGAGCCCGACGGCGGTCTCTAGCCCCTTGATGAAGTAGCGCACGCGCAGCGCCGCCGCGCCGCGGGCGCGATTTTCCGGGTGGTGCTCCTGCGCCAGCTGGCCGTTTGCGCCAATTACTACCGCACGGTAAGGACTTCCGAGAAAGCCGTGCTGCAGGCCGCCCGTCAGCACCAGCTGGGTCGCCAGGACCGGGGTCCAAGTCTGGGTCCACGCAGCCTGAAAGCTGTCGAGGGCGACGTCGTCTGCCTGCCGATCTTCGGCCTGGGTGAAGCAGCCGTCGGAGCTATCCAGGCGCGGGCGCAGCGTCGGCGACAAGCTCGCAGCGTAGCGCACGTTGCACACCTCATCGAAGCCATGGGCATATGACAGCTCAAGCCGCGTGTTGCGCTTTAGAAATTCAGTGGCGCCGGTGACGCTGATCGATTGCGACCGGTAGTCGTGCTCGGTTCCGTAGGCATACGTCGCCGACAGCGTGGTCTCTTTGCGCCGCAGCGTGACGCCGCCGGTGGCGATATGCCGAACATCTGTCACGCTGGCGTGAGAGACGATGTCTGGTGAGATGCGGCCAGACTTCGTGGGCTCACTCGCGCCAGAGACGATGTCGGCCTCATAGCCCGCGTGGATACTGATCACCTCTGCTGGCGTGACCGACAGGCGCAGCGCTGGGTTGAGCACCAGCATCTCGCTGGTCGGTGATGGCTCGATGAAGACGGTGGTGCGGAGCGTCAGATCGGTGGCCTGCGCTGCCGCTGACGCCGTAAACAAGAGCACAGCACCTAAGGCCAGGCTCGCGGCGCTGGACGCCGCGCCGGCACCCAACGGCCAACGCGCGCGGGCGCGCTGGCCTACGCGCCGGAGCGCGGCGCCTGATCTCGGTCCACGCTGGGGGGGTGTTGGTTGCTGGCTCATCGTCAAGTGTTCTTCAGTTGCAGCCGCAGCCGCCGCCTTCCACGCTGCCAGCGCCGAACGAACCCTCTCGGTTCTCTAGTACATGCTGCCTCGCGGAATCGTCCAAGGTGTTGCCGTCGAATCGCATCACCGGATCTGCTAAGATCGCGCGCTGCTCTGGTCTGACGGTCACGCAGCCAGCTGCGCTGAGCGCCGCGAGGAGCAGCAAGAGAGACTTGGGGACGGCGCTTTTTTTCAGCATCATGAAGCCTAAAAGTAGGTGCCCAAGCCTCCGAAGTAGGCCTGAGTGGTGCGGTAGCTGTCCTCGGTGAACAGCACCGTGTTGTTCGCCTCCAGGCGGAAGAGGATCCGCCAGCGCAGCGAGATCAGCAAGCCACCGCCGGCGCGCGCGTGGAACACCGTCTCGTCTTTCAGCAAAAAGGCGTCTGCGTTGGGCACGACCTTATAACCGCCACCGCCGAGGTGCAGGAACGGCGAGACGGCCCAGTCAGGCGCGAGATCGAGCGTACCCCCACCCCCGAATAAGATGCCTTTACCTTCGGAGTTGAGGTGCAGCCCGACGTAGCCCTCGATGGCGATGGCTGGCGCCAAGACCAGCGCGGGTCGGACCTCTGAATAGCCGTTCTTGTCGAAGACGCCCGCCATCAAGGCGAAGCCCGCGCGGGCGTTTTGCAGCGCGGGAGGCGCGAAGAAGCCAGGCGTCCCCGGGCGATCGACCTCGTCTTCGCCGATCGCGACCGGCTCGACGGTGTCGCCCAAGACGTACGCGGTACGGCCGTCTTCAAGCACCACCTGTAGCCAGAAGCCGCTGCCCTCGCGGCCGGTGATCAAGAACGCCTCGCCTCGTTCCGCGCGGTAAATTACTCGGTGCGTGATGCCTGGACCGCTGCGCAGGTCCGTCGCGGCCACCACCACCCGCGCGAAGGCGTCGACGTCGGGCGCTGCCTCACTCGCGGCCTGCGCAGCGGCGCGCTCAGTGGTCAGCGCAGCCGCGCAGCAGCACACAAGCACTAACGCGCAGCGAGAGCGCAAGCGCCGCGAAGAGGACGAACGCAGCATCATTGGCTTGAAAACCGCTCCGCCCAGTCACGGATGACCTGGGCCTCTGGGCTAGTCGCCTCAAAAATCTTCCGCGGGTGGGCGGTGGTCCCGGTGGGGCGGTTAAACAGCGGCGCCATCTCGGCGTCGCGGCGCATCTGCGCCTGAGCCCGCGAGTAGTTGTTGCGCGCGTCTTCGACTGGCAGCTGGGTCGGTGAGCCATCCACGCAGCTGTCCCCCACCCGCGGGGAGTAGTCGTTGATGCGGTAGTTGGTCACGTTGTAGTGGCAGCCACCGCTCGGATCGGATCCGCTCCCGGGACCGCAACTGGTCGCGAACAACACCGGCTCGACGAAGCAGTAGTAGTAGTCCTCGTCGAACACGATGTCGGCGATCTGAAAGTCTTGGCCAGGCTCGACGGTGGAGCAGGCTGAGCCGGTCAGCAGGGTACACAACCCGGTCGCGCCTACCAGCGACAGCGCCGCCATGCGGGCTCGCCCCGGCCGCAGCCACGCAAACCAGCCGAGCCGTTCAGAGTCACCAAGCCGCTCACCCAGCTGCCCCTCGCTTGCTCGCCTCACGGTGTAGGAAGCTATCACAAACCTCGAATGGACACGCGGGCTTAGAGCGACCTGGCGGGTTTGCAGCGCGCAGCACCCGGCGTGGGGCGCAAGATTCGCCTGGCACACCCACTTCACGCCACATATACAGCGGCGGTCCCACATAAATAACTACCGCAGCCCAGCAAAGGCTTGAAGAAGCCAGCCAGCGCAGCTAATCAGTTGGCCCCATCAAGTGGTGGTAGTAGTTTATCCTACATCAACCTACCTACCGTGTCCCTCAGCCCCTTGAGGCCACGGACCACTGCTCGTGACGGAGAAGCGATGAAAATCAACTTCTGGTACCTGGCCGCACTCTTGCCCGTGGCGCTGCTCCTCTCGAACGGCGCGTTCGGTGCGCAATTCGCGGTGATTGGCGTCACCCTGGGCATCTTCTTCGGCACGCTCTCGCTGCGTAAGTCGCGCCCGGCCGACGCGACAGGCACCAATCCTTCGGTGTGAGCGCGCGCTTTGCAGGGGAAGCTTGGCTTCTCTTGGCAGCTGGGCGATGAACTAGCCAGTGAGTGAACGCCCCATTTCCCGGCCGCTCAAGGACACCCGCACCGCGACCGAGCACCGGGAGGCGCTGGCGCGAGCGCGTGGCGACGTGCTGGGGCGGGTAAAGCGCCTGGACGAGTTCACCCTCCACGACGTGGAGGCGGTGCGCCTGATCCTGAAGAGCGGCTCGGTCATCGACTGGCACCGGCTGAACCTCGCGGATGAGGAGCAAGCCCGCCGCCTGCTGATCAACCACGACGTCGATCCCGACGATCCCGTCGATCGCGCCTACATCGAACACATCAAGCAGGAGGCGATCGCGTACCTGCGCCGCAATTTCTCCTTCGCCATCCCTAAGCCCGTCCAGCAGATGCCGATGGAGCAGCTGATGTTGCTGGCTTCCGGCTACGGCCATCGGCAGCTGTGCGCCTGCACCATCTTGAAAGCGGTGCAGATCATCAACCACCTGACCGGCCGCGAGTTGTTGTTCCGGTTGCCGGTCAGCGACCGCGAGCTGTTCCACCTGGTCGAAGAAAAAGTGTACCGCGTGGTCGGGACCATGCTGAGCGAGGGCTTCCCGATCACCGAGTTTTTAGGCGGGCGCAAGAGCCTTGACTCGATGTACACCAAGCTGCTGTCCAAGCCCGAGTCGACCGCCGCGGCGATCTACGACAAGCTGCGTTTCCGCATTGTAACTCGCGGGCCGGACGATCTGCTGCCCGTCTTGCTTTACCTCACCGAGCAGCTGTTTCCGTTCAACTATGTGGTGCCGAGCGAGAGCGTGAACACCATCTTAGATCTGAATCAGGTGATCGAGTCAAACCAGCAGCTGGCGCGCTTCGCCAGTGAATTTCAGCAGCCACTCGAGGCCAGCCCCAGCGCAAACCGCTTCAGCGCGGATACATATCGAGTGGTGAACTTCATCGCCGACATGCCGGTGCGCATCCCCCCCCACATCATGGAGCTCGCGCCGGCTGGCAGCGAGGACCTAGGGCGCACGGTGTACATGCTGTGCGAGTTTCAGCTCCTCGACGCCGAGACCGAAGCCGCCAACGAGGCAGGGGAAGCGAGCCACGACGCCTACAAAGCGCGGCAGCGCTCGGCGGTCGCGCGGCGCCTGCGCCTCGGCGCTCGCGCGGCGACTCGACCGGTGCGCACCAAGCCCGGCTCCGCCAACTCAGAGCGCTCGGTAAGGCCAGAACGCTCCGCCAACTCAGAGCGCTCCGTCAACTCAGAGCGCTCCGTCAAACCAGAGCGCTCCGTCAAACCAGAGCGCTCCGTCAAACCAGCGCGCTCCGTCAAGACCTCGGACCCGTCGGTCAGCGCACCGCCCAAGCCCAAGGGCGCTCGCACCCCTGCCGGCCCTGCCCCGCAAAATCCATCCCTGGGCGCGGCGGCGCGGCGGGTGCACAAAACTCGCAAGCGGCACCGCTGATCGGCGCTGACCGAGCCCGCGGTAAAATAACGTCCGCTTTGCGCGCCAGCTGCGTTGCCCTGCTGGGCTCGACCCTGTACGGATCCGGTTTATGCGCATCCCCGCTCCGAGAATCCCCGGCCTGGCCCGCGACATGACCCAGGCGCTGCTAGCCGACGGGGACGTCGAGTCCGAGTCCCCAGCTGAGCTGCAGCGCGACATCGAAGCCGTGCTCTCTCAGTACGTACGCGACGAACAGGCCATCACCGAGCGCGCGCGCGAGCTGCTGGACGCCCGTCGTTTGCCCAACTCAGAGCTGGGCAAAATGCGGCGCTTGGTCGCCGAAGATCGCAAGATGAAGACCGGCGACGACGCCATCGACTATATCCTCGATCAGATCATCGAGTTCATGATGCACAGCAGCAACGTCGACGAGATCTACTGCGAAGACGTGGTGCTGAGGCGCAAATTGCGCTTTCCCCTGCGGCAACTCGCTGCGGCTGAAGACAACCTTGAGCAAGAGGTGCGCGGCCAGCTAAAGCACGTAACCGAGGGCACCGCGGTCTGGGACGTCGAGTACCGGCGCATGATGGAAGAGATCAAGCGGCGCAAGGGCTTGTGATCCACGCGGTAACAGGTAGGAGCTAGTCCAGTGCGCAGCATGACGGGTTTCGGGATCGGTGACGCGAGTCTCCCCGACGGGAGGGCGGTGATAGAGATCCGCAGCTTGAACCACCGCTTCTTGGACGTTCGTGTCCGCCTCCCTACGGATTTACAAGATCAAGCGGCGTTCATCGAGCAGCTGGCCCGCGCCGCCCTAGGCCGTGGCCGCTATGACATCGCAGTTCGGATCGAGGGGGTGGCGGGCAACCGCTTGTTCTCCGCTGAGCGCGCCCGCGAAGTCTATGGCGCCCTATCTGAGCTACGCGACGAGCTGGCGCCAGGCAGCGAGCTGCCAGTCAGCGTGCTGGGTCAGCTCAGCCACCTGATCGCGGCCTCGTCCGCGGCCGCAGAGGCGCCGGCGCGCGCCGCGCTCGAGCGAGCCTTAGGCGCCGCGCTGAGCGCCCTCAGCTTGATGCGCGAGCGTGAAGGCGCCTCACTGCTGGCAGATCTTCAAGGTCGCCTGGCCGCCGCGCGCGCAGCCGTTCAAAGCATCAGCCAGCGCGCCCCCCAAGCCATCGAGCACCAGCACCAGCGCTTGAAAGAGCGCGTCGCCCGGCTGCTGGCTGACACCGGCGTGCAGCTCGACCCCTCGCGCATGGCGCAAGAGATCGCGCTGCTCGCCGACAAGAGCGACATCACCGAAGAGCTGGTGCGGTTAGGCAGCCACTTTGACCAGTTCGAGGCGCTGCTCGGCGAGACCACGGCGGTCGGCCGCCGACTCGATTTCTTGCTGCAAGAGATGGCCCGTGAGACCAACACCATCGGGTCCAAGTCCCAGGACGCCGGCCTCAGTCACCTGGTGGTTGAGCTGAAGGCCGAGGTCGAACGGCTGAGGGAGCAGGTCCAGAATGTCGAGTGATCCCGCGGCTGGGCCGTTGCTACTGATCTTGTCGTCGCCCTCTGGGGCGGGCAAGAGCACGCTCACGCGCCAGGTGCGCGCCCAGATCCCAAACCTCGAGTTCAGCGTCTCTCACACCACGCGGCGGCCCCGCGCCGGCGAGCAAGACGGCCGGGAATATCACTTCGTGTCGCGGGAGACCTTTGAACAAGACGTCGCCGGTGATCGCTTCTTAGAGTGGGCGGAAGTACACGGCAACTTGTACGGAACGAGCGTCGCGGAGATCGAGCGCGCGAACCACGCCGCGGGCATCATCTTCGACGTCGATCACCAGGGCGCGCGCATGATCAAGGCGCAGCGCCCGGACGCCGTAGGCGTGTTCATTTTGCCCCCGAGCATGGAGGTCTTGCTGCAGCGCCTGCGCGGCCGCGCGAGTGAAGACGAAGCCACGGTTCAACGCAGGTTTCGCGTAGCCCGAGCGGAGATAGCCCACTACGGCTTGTTCGACTACGTGCTGGTCAACGCCCAGCTCGACAAGGCGACCCAAGACTTGACGAGTATTTTCCGCGCTGAGCTGTGCCGCAGGCAACGCGCGGCGCGCCACGCCGAGCTGCTGCTCAACGCCTCGCGCTCGCTGTCGGGCGACCAGGCCCTACAGCCTGGCAGCCAAGCGAAATAGCCGCGCTGCTGCCCGCGCTGCTCGCGCGCCCGGCGCGACCTCGCAGGCCGCCCTCGCGGCGCTCCAAAGCAAAGCGCGGATTGCTTCCGCGCGCCGTGGCGTGGTAGGCCCCGGCCCGATGACTTACGTGCTCGGTGTGATCGGTGGCAGTGGGATCTACGACATCCCTGGGCTAAAAGACGTGCGCGAACACGCGGTTGAGACGCCTTTTGGCGCGCCCAGCGATGGCGTCGTCGAGGGCAGCCTGAAGACCGGCGACGCCACCACCCGGCTGTTGTTTCTGCCGCGCCACGCTCGTGGCCACCGCGTGTCCCCCTCCCACATCAACTACCGCGCGAACGTGTGCGCCTTGAAGCAACTCGGCGCGACGCACCTGATCAGTTTGTCCGCCGTCGGCTCGATGCGCGAAGAGATCACCCCTGGGGACGTGGTCTTGGTGGACCAATACATCGACCTGACCAAACAGCGCGTGTCCACCTTCTTTGACCAAGGCGTGGTGGCTCACGTCAGCCTGGCTGACCCGGTGTGCCCGCTGCTGGCCGACGCCGCGGCCCACGCCGTAGAGGCTGCAGGCGGCAGGGTGCACCGCGGCGGGACCTATGTTTGCATGGAAGGCCCCCAGTTCTCTACCCGCGCGGAAAGCAGACTCTACCGTAGCTGGGGAGTCAGCGTGATCGGCATGACCGCGATGCCCGAGGCCAAGCTCGCGCGGGAGGCCGAGCTGCCCTACGCCACCATCGCCTTCGCCACCGACTACGACTGCTGGCACGAGACCGAAGACGACGTCAGCGTCGCCGCGGTGCTAGCGGTGCTGCAGCAAAACGCCGACCTCGGCAAGCGCGCGGTGATAGAGCTGGCCGGTAAGCTGCCCGACCCCAAGCTCAGCCCAGCCCACGACGCCCTCAATTTCGCGGTCATGACGGGCCCCGAGCACATCGACGCTGCCGCGCGGCAGCGACTCGGGTGGCTGCTCCCCACCGACTAGCCGCGCCCCCACCGACTAGCCGCGCCCCCACCGACTAGCCGCTCCCCACCGACTAGCCGCTCCCCACCGACTAGCCGCGCCCCCACCGACTAGCCGCGCCCCCACCGACTAGCCGCTCGCCACCGACTAGCCCCCCCCCACCCCTAGAAGAACACAAGCGAGACCCACGAATGACCCGAGATATCGCCCAGTCAGACCCCGTACTCTTGGTTGGCTCCATGGCCTTCGACGACCTGGACCTGCCGAGCGGCGATTTCAAGGATGTGGTGGGCGGCTCAGCCACCTACGCGGCGATGGCGGTCACGCTGTTCGCGCCCGCGCAGATCGTCGCGGTGGTCGGTGATGATTTCCCCGAGGCGACGCTCGAAGACCTGCGCGAGCGCGGCGTTGACACCGCCGGGGTCCAGCGCGCCAGCGGAAAGACCTTCCGCTGGGTCGGCCGCTACGCCAAGAACCTGGCCAGCCGCGAGACGCTGGACACTCAGCTGAACGTGTTCGCCGACTTTCGGCCAAAGCTCCCCCAGAGCTTCGCGAGCACCCCGTTCGTGCTGCTGGGTAATATCCACCCCGAGCTGCAGCTTGACGTGCTCAACCAAGCCACGGGCGCCAAGTTCGTCGCGGCTGACACCATGAATTTTTGGATCGAGGGGGAGCGCAAGAGCCTCGATAAAGTCCTGGCCCGCGTCGACGCGCTGACCATCAACGACGAAGAGCTGCGCCAGCTGGCGGGTGAGCATAATATCCGCAAGGCAGCGGCAGCCGTGCTGAGCATGGGCCCCAAGACGTTGATCGTCAAGCGCGGCGAATACGGCGCGATGCTGTTCGACTCAAACGGGATCTTCTTCGCGCCGGCCTTCCCGCTGGAAGATGAGGTCGACCCCACCGGCGCTGGGGACAGCTTCGCCGGGGCGCTGTTCGGCTTTCTCGCAAGGGAAAAGCGCGTCGACGCCCTGACCCTGCGCCAGGGCCTGCTGACGGCGGCGACGGTGGCGTCTTTCAACGTCGAAGGCGTCGGCAACGCGGCCCTCACTCAGCTGACTCGACAGCAGCTCAGCGAGCGGCTGGGCGAGCTAAATCAGCTCGTCCGCGTGGAGTAGCGCAGCCAGGAACCCGCAGCCAGCGCGCTGCTGTGCGCCAAACGGTCGTTTGGGGCGTGGCCCGCGCGCCGGCCATGTTAGGCTCCCGGCCTCGCGGCGCGCAGGGCCGCCGCAGCCTACTAGGGAGCTTGATGATGACTCAGCGGGTAGCGTGGATTGTATGCTTGGGAGCGGCCTTAGGGCTGACGTCGGCGTGTGGCGGTGACGATGATCCGGCGGGCGCAGGTGGCAGCGCGGGCACGGCGGGCACTGGCGGCACGGCGGGCAACGGAGCCACTGGCGGGTCTGGGGGTGGAGTGTCTGATGACCCGTGTCAGCCGACAGCCGACGAGTGCTACGTGTCTGGGAAGGCCGGCCCGGGCGCGGTCTGCCTCGCGCGGCACGATAACTCGACCGGCGACGAGGTCCAGCTGCGCGTCAGCCAGCTGCAGCTGAAGTCGCCGGCCGCGCTGCGTCAGCCGTTTCTTCAGGGATCTGTAGTCACCCCCAAGATCACCCCCAACGCGCCGGGCTGCTTTCAGAACGGCGACGCCCAGTTCAACGTGCTGTTCTCGTGGAACACCGCCACCATGAAGGTGACCCAGGGCGCTGGTGAGCCTCAGGCGCTGATCGGCCCGCTGAACGACGGCACCTGCTACGCGAAGTTCACTGATCCGTCGTCCAACGCCAAGGTCGAGCCCGTCGAGGCCGATTTCACCATCGACGGCAACAATTACCGCGCGGTGTTCGCTGACGTCGCGATCCCGATCTACCTCGAGGACTCGAAGGACAACTACGCGCTGCTGCCCATGCATGAGCTCGAGGTCACGGCGACCCTGAGCGCCGATCGCAGCTGCGTCGGGCGCTACGTCCCAGAGAACCTCGACGCCACCCAAGGCTGCTCGGCAAAAGAAGACAAATTCGCCTACGAAAACGGCGGCACCTACAAGGGCTACGTCACCGTAGAAGAAGCCGACACCGTGGAGATCACCAGCCTCGGCTACAGCCTGTGCGTGCTGCTCAGCGGCAACGTCAAGCGTTGGCAAAAGAAGGAGGCCGGTGAAGAAATTGGCCACTGCGTGGGCAGCACCGGCTACGTAGAAGAAGGCGGCTTCCCCAAGGGTAACTGGTGCGCAAGCACCAACTCCGCCGCGGGCGACACCTGCTCCGACGCGTGGCTGATCGAGAGCGACTACGCCGCCGCCGGCGTGAAGATCAACGGCGTCTGCGGCGGCTGAGTGGGGCCGTCTCTCGGCCAGTCTCTCGGCCACGCCCAGACCATGGCCGAGAGGTTATTTGCGTAAACACAGGGACTTGGGGACACCAGCAGGAGCTTCTACCGGCCATCGCTCGGGTCGTGGCCGAGAGAGCCTCTTAGCCGCGCCCTGGCAACTGCCCCACTAGCTCATCCAGCGCGGCGTGGGGCAGCCCTGCCTCAGCCGCGTCGCGAGTGTAGCCCCTGAGCACCAGGTGCGTCTGGGCGCTGACCTTGGTGAAGTGGTAGCGCCAGTAGCGCTCCAGATCAAACGGGGTAAAGCGCGGGGCCAAGCTGGTCGCCACGCGGTAACTCAGACCTTGATTTACCGCACGGAATCGCAGCGGCACAGCGCAGCCCAAGCGCTGGGCCGCCACCCTCAGCGCCTCATCAGCCGCGCGCTTGCTCAGCGAAACCCGGACTTTGTCCGCGCGAAACGCGGAAAAAGAGAAGCCCACCCCCTCGAGCGCCCCGAGCAGCGACATCAGCAACGCGCTGCCTAGCGAAGCGTCACGCACCAGGTGCTCTTGATAGCGGGCCGGGCAGCCCCCAGCTTTGAGCAGCCGCGCGGCGCCGCGGCTGGCGACCTGGTCGCCTCCCCAAAACCCGCAGGCGACCAGCGGCGGGAACCAAAACGCGATCCCCGGTTCCGCGCGGGTTTCACCAGCGAGCGGCGACGTGTACGCCAAGAAGGCCACCACGCACTGGACCAAGCGCGCCTCTGCGACGTGACCTAGCAGGTACTCGCGGTCGCTCTGGCTGGGCAGCGGCGCCACCAACAGCGCCTCGGGAGCAGCCGCCAACAGCTCGCTCAGCCACGGGCCGCGCAGGCTGGCCGAGTTGACGCACACCCACACCTGCTGAAAGCCACCCGCGGCGACTTGCGCTGGTCTTGACACCACCTGGTAGTCGCTGAACTCCCGGCGCTCGTCCGCCGCGCCCACCGCGTACAGGGTCAAGCCAGCGCCGAGCTCTGCCACGTACCGCTCGCGCACGAAGTAGGTCACCGCAGCGCCTGCCCGCGCCAAGTGGTAGCCAAACACCTGGCCCACGGCGCCGGCGCCGACGATCAATATCCTGGGGCCGCTAGTGGTCGCGTTCGCCATAAGGCGGTATGCGCCGGGGCGATGGCTCGGGCAAGGCGGGGCTGGCTAGGGACGTCCTCTGCCCGGGCTGCGGCGACCCACGATGCGCGGGAGCGCGCCTCGCAGCGCCTGAAGCGCCTGAAGCGCCTCGCGGCTGTGCCCGCCGCTGCTACCATGCAGCAGTCCGAGCGGCCGCCCTGCGTCGCTGATGGACCACGCCGCTGCCGCCACGACAGACGCGCCGGTGTTCCGCGCGAGTGGCGCAAACTCAGGGGCGCCGAAGCGGGCCTGCGCCGGGCGCAGCGCAGCCAGGACGCACGCTCAATACAAGCTGCAAATGTTGGGCGTACCGACGCTGCTGGTCGCCTGACACGTGCCCTCGACACAGTATGACGCTGCGCAGCCTCCCGGAACGCAGGCTTCGCCTAGCTTGGCAATTACCGCGCACGCGCCCTGCTTGCAGAAGCGGCCGTCGCCGCAGTCGTCGCTGCTGGGTCCACACGGATCTCCTAGAGCGCCCGCGGTAACGCACGTGTTCCCAGCGCAGGTCGCGCCCTCAACGCAGCGGGTGACGCCGCTCTCGCACGCGCCGTCCAGCGCCACGGGTTGGCACGTATCAATGCACACGCCCCCCATACAAGTCAGGCCGCGGCCGCACTCTGAACCTGCGTCGCACGCGCCGCCTAGGGCCACGCTGCCGTGGTAAATCTGGCAGCTTCCGCAGTGAGTCCCGTCCCACGCCTCCGTCTGACACTGCGGGGTGCTCCACTTGGTCAAGCGCCGGGACGCACACTCGGCGTCGTACACCAGCCCCGCCTGTTGGTCATCGGCCTGTGCTTGAGCGCGCACGCCCTCAACGTAGGTTCGGCACGCCTCTTCTGAGCTGATATCCACGCCGTTGGCGGCTTCGAACTCGGCCGCGTCACAACTGCAGGCGGCGAAGCCCTTGCAGATCAGCTCAGCGGCCTTGGCCGCGTACTCCGCTTCCGTGGCGTTGACGGTCGCTCCACCCCCACCCCCACCTGCGTCCGAGCTGCTGCAAGCCACGGTTGAAACTAGGACGCTGAGGACAGCCCACGCTGCGCGATGCTTCATCGCTACATGCGTTAGTCAAGGCTCGGGTTTCCGGCAATACAAATCAGCCCGGCTTGGCACATTTAAGACCACACGGTTAAAACGGTCTATCAATTCACGTCGCCGGCCGCGCCTGGGCTCGTGTGAGCGCCTCGGCAAAGCTGAGCGCCTGAACGCCCGAGCAAATCCGAGCGGTCGCTGGTTCCGTGAGGTCCAAGCGTCCGCGCGGCGAAGGCGGGACCAGGGGGTTCTGGGGGTGGGCGCAACCAGGTGGCCGTATCGGCCGGACGTCTGGCCGTGAGCGCTGGCGGCTTGACACGACGCTGCGGTGTATCCGCACAGGAGTGGTTACCGCTCGACGTAGACCAGCTTCTGGCGCTGAGTTCGGGCACGGAAGAGTGGTTCTACGATCTTGACGTCGCGGTTGATTCCCCACTGGGACGGCTAACCTTTGGCTTGCACGACTCGACCGCGACGTACTTGGAGGGGCCGCGTGAACCAGCCGAGCGAGCATGTGCGATCTTCAAGCACGCCTCGGTGGCCGTCGCGTGAGGTCCGTGTACAAACCTCCAGCGCTTGGTGTGTTCCGCGCGGCGTTCCTGCGCAGCCCCTCACCCCTGCATGGCTTATCGGCTCACGGAGATGACTGACGCGATGGTGTCGATTGCCAAGAACATCGGCAGCGGCTCGCCGTGCAGCAAGCCCTCGCGCACGGCCTCGATGCCCACGAAGCCCAGACCTTAGTAGAAGCTCACGGCATCGGGCTTCGCGTCGGTCACGACGCCAACGCAGCCCGTGCGGTCGCGTTGGTCGACGGCCAGGGTGAGCACGTAGCGGAGCAGCGCTGTGCCGATCCCCAGGCCCTGCGCCCGGGTATCGACACCCATTCGGGCGAGCCGCAACACCGGGAGCGGATACGCGGGCATGCGCTTTCGCAGCCGATCGCTCGGCACGCTGGCACGCTCAATGGACGCCGCCGCGACCGTGGCGAAGCCGATGACGCGCGCTTCAATCAGCGCGACGTAGGTGACGGCCAAGTGCAGCGTGAACTGGTTCTGCCCGGCGTAGTGCTCAAAGCAGCGGTCGAGGTCGGGCTGACCGCACGAGGGCCCGCTGCGGTCGTCGTCCTTGGCGAGGGCGCGGAGCTCAATCGTGTTCGCCACGCATCAACTCTCGCAGGGCCTGCGTCGGCGCGGGCGCGCTCCGCGCGAGCTTCGCGATGCGGTCGAAAGCTTGATCCTCAACCGCTAGGCGAGCGGGCACCAGGGCCTCATCGGGCAGCTCGCGCCGCGCCTCCATGAAGTAGAGCAACGCCTGTTCCACCACGTAATTCTTCTTGAGCCCGTGGCTCTCGGTGAAGCGGTCGAGCCGTTCCTTGGTGGCCTCCGAAATCGTAGCCGAAATCTGCGACTGGCTGCTGGTGCTTGTCATGCTTGCCCTGCGGCGGCCAGGCCTAGATTTGGCATGCCTGACCATGGAAAAACTAGCACCTGCTGTGGCGGCCAGCGAGGCCGAGGAGCGTGACCCTCGCCGCGCCTGTGGCGCGCAGTAAGTACCGACCCCGCTCGGCAGGCTATATGCCGCACGGCAACGCTGCAAGGCGCAGCCGGAGACAGCCCACACTCTGCGAAAATGTATGTGTTCCCCCCACCCCCGAACCCGGCTGCGCACTCTCAACAGCGACAGAAGTCTGGCGGTATCTCCATGGCGACGCGGGCTTCGGCGTCTCTGGGCGGGACACTCAGCAACTGCCGTTTACACGCCGAAAATCAAGGCTCAGGCGTTTCTGCCTGCGATCGCGCCTGGTGAAGCGCGAGCCGGCAACTTTGTGCTGACCAACCAAACGCTCGTAAGTCCACAGCAAACGCAATGATTCAGCCTGGGTGGACCAACTCGCGAGCCGTTCTTCCTCTCCAACTGAACGCCCGATTGGTGTAGTCTTCAGGCTCCTTGACCACTTACCTACGCGCTCCCCACAGCGGGAGCGGCGTCCGCGCGCGGCCGGGAGCCGCAAGCACTGGAGCCCCACTATGTCTCGCTGGCTGAAGTATTCCTGGTACGCAGCGATGGCTGCCCTCGGCGGCGGCTGCGCAGGCAGCTGCTCAAGCTGCTCCTCGTGCGGCGTCACCCCACTGGACGGCGGCTTTGAAAACGCCAAGCGCATCGACAACGCGGCCAGCGTGCGGCTGACCGATAGCGGGCTCGATTTCTTGGAGACCAACCTGGGCGCGCTGGCGGGCGCAGCCCTCGGCAGCAGCGGCGGCGGCGGCGGCTCCATCACCTTTGAGGTGCCCAGCTCCAGCAGCACGGTGCTCAGCTTCATCAAGATTGACATCTGCCCGGACGGCCCCAAGCCCAGCGAAAATCCCCCGAAGTGCGTGTTCGAGGCTGATCTGAGCAAAGCGCAGCTCAACCTCGCGACGGCCACCCCGCACCACTTGCTGCTCACCGGAACCATTGCCGCGCGGCTTCAAGATCTCCCGCTCAAGATCTCGTTGGTCGGCGGAACCAGCATCAAGCTGAACGGCGACGCCTCATGTAGCAGCTCAAAGTATGCGGATTTGCCCATCGACGTCCGCATCTCCATCGAGACAGAGACCGATCCAGCGCATGAGGCCCGGCGCGGCTACTCTCGCGTCAAGATCGAGAAGTTCGAGATCGATCAGGGCGCGCTGGGCGACGCGATCGTCGGCTGCGGTGGCATCAGCGGCAGCCTCCTCAACGCGCTAAAGGACCTGCTCTTGCCGCAGTTCATCGGACCGCTGGTCGACAACCTGACCGGCACCGTCGAAGACCAGCTATGCACCAAGGCCGACCCCGCCGCGGGCGTCACCTGCCCCACGGGAACGACCGCTGACGCAGACAACGTCTGCCGCTTCGCCAACGGCGACTGCGTGGGCACGGCCCTGGGCCTCGACGGCAACATCGACCTCTCTGGGCTGCTGGCCAGCATTTCCCCAGGGACAGAGGGCGGCCTGGACTTCATGCTCGCCGCCGGCGGCGAGGGCACCCGTGACGACGGCTCTGGCATGCTGTGGGGCGATCTCAACCCCATCGCGGGCGGCGCCACCTTGGGCATGATGGGCGGCGCTGAGCCCCGCCCCATCACCACCTGCGTGCCCATCGCGGCGTCGACGCTACCAACCGGCATCCCGATCCCCGATGAGCTGTACGCCAACACCATCGACAACTGGACCGGCCCAGGCCCCCACCTCGGCATCGCCTTGTCTGAGCGCTTCATCAACCACGCGCTGCTCGGCTCCTACAACTCCGGCGCGCTGTGCTTGGGCATCGGCGGCGAGGTGCTCGGCGGTCTGCTGACCAGCGACACCTTGGGCCTCTTGGTGCCTTCGCTGAAGGACATCTCGCGCCAAAAGAAGACCGCGCCGCTGGCCCTGGTGCTGCGTCCCCAAGCGCCGCCCACGGCCGTCGTCGGCAACGGCACCGCGCTGGAGACCGATCCGGTGCTGCGCCTCAACCTGCCCCAGCTGATCATCGACTTCTACGTCTGGTCAAACGATCGCTACACCCGAGCGTTTAGCTCTCAGTTCGACCTGGACATCCCGGTCAACCTGGACGTGGACGCGAACAGCGCCCTGGCGCCGGTGCTCAAGGACATCGGGGTCACCAACCCCTCCATGTTCAACGCACCGTTGATCCGTGAGGATAAGGCGACCGCGGCCGCGACCTTGGGCGGCCTGTTGGCAGGACAAATCGGCGGGGCCCTAGGCGGCGCCATCGACCCCATCAGCCTGAACGACTCCCTCGCCAGCCTCGGCCTGTCACTGCGCATCCCAGCCACCGTTGAAGGCGCGGGCAGCCCCGGCCTACGTCGCCTGCAGAAGGGCAGCGACGGCTACCTCGGCATCTTCGCCTCGCTGGAGACAGCTGCCGCCCCGCAGTACAAGAACTTCAGCGAGACCGACGTCCGCCTGGTGTCGAAGGACATCGACAGCGCGGGTCTCCGCGTGGATACCGCTACCAAGGACAACCAGCCGAGCTTCGAGCTGCAGGCCAAGAGCAGCCTGAACACCGGCGAGCACGCCATCGAGTACCAGTACCGCCTAAACCACGGCTACTGGCGCCCCTGGCAGAAGGACAGCAGCCTGAAGATCAGCGACCCGACGCTGCGCATCCAGGGTCGCCACGTGGTGGAGGTCCGCTCGCGCGTGGAAGGCGCGCCCAAGAGCGTCGATCACACACCGCCGAGCATTGAGGTGCTGGTGGACAAGAGCCTGCCAGAGATCGACCTCGGTAAAGAGCCGGCCGACGGCAAGCTGAGCATCGAGGTGTGGGACGTGGTGAGCCCAGCCACCGCGCTCAACGTGCGCTGGAAGCTCGACGACGGCGCCTTCACTGACTGGGTCTTGGCCGACGGCCTCGAGACCATCGAAGTGGGCGACGCCGCGAACATCAGCGTCGAGGTCAAGGACGAAGAAGGCAACGTCGCCAGCCAGAGCCAAGCCATCCGTGGCCGCACCGACAAGTCCCTGGCTGAAGACAACGGCTGCGGCTGCAGCGTCCCCGGGTCGTCGAGCACTGGCAACCAGACGCCCTTCGGCTTGCTGGCGCTGGGCGGAGTCGCCTTGCTCGGCGCTGCCGCGCGGCGTCGCAACACCAAGGGCCGCGGCGGCAAGGGCGGCAGCGGCGAGGGCGGCGGCGGCAAGGGCGGCAGCGGCAAGGGCGGCAAGGCAGGTCACCCAAAAGCCGAGAGCGAGGCTGACGTCAGCGACGACGCACTCTCGCTGCACCCGGTGTCGCGCGAGCGTCAGGCGAGCCCTCAGGCGGGCCGCCGCAACAAGCGCATGCACCGCATCGCCAAGCTCGGCTTGTTCGCCATCGCGGCCTCGTTCAACGGTTGCTCCTGCAGCGACGCGGACACCAACACCCCAGGCGGCACGGCCGGCAGCGGCGGCGCGGGGGGTGGAGCCGGCACCGGCGGCGAGGGCGGCGGACCTCCCACCTGCACTGACTGTGAGACCCTGGCGCCCGGCCTGGTGGGCGCTTACGCCTCCGCGGCCGTCGCGCCCGACGGCACCATCTGGGTGGCGGCTTACAACGACATCGGGCTCTCGACCACCAACGACAGCGGCACCAACCCCGTGCTGTTCGGTGACCTCGCCGTAGGGAAATACGCCGACGGCGCGGTCAGCTGGCAAGCGGTCGACGGCCTACCAGCCGTCGACGAGAGCTTGCCGCCCGGCACCCCTGGCGGCCCTCCGGATCCGAAATACGTCGACCTCAACAGCTACCGCGGCGGCCTGACCGACTCCGGCGACGACGTGGGCCTGTGGACCAGCATCCAAGTCGGCGCTGACGGCTTCCCCATGGTGGCCTACTACGACGACACCAACAAGGCGCTGAAGTTCGCGCGCCGCGACGACCAGGGCGTTTGGAGCTTCCACACGGTCCAACAAAAGGCGCAGAGTGATCTGGGCCGCTACGCCAAGCTGGTGGTGCGCGACGGGCGCCCGGTGATCGCCTTCTTGGCCCTTGAGCCGGTAGGCGACGGCACGGTGCAGAGCGTGGTCCGCGTCGCCAGCGCGACCTCTGGCCTGCCCCAAGGCGGAGGCGACTGGACCTTCGCCGACGCGGCCATCGCCCCAGCGCCTTGCCGGCCGTACAACTGCGCCAGCGGTGAAGAGTGCCGGCTGACCGGGGTGTGCGCCGCGGCGGGCAGCGGCTGCGATCCGACGTGCGAGAAGGGCTTCGCCTGCTTCGACGACGGCGCCGGCCCGGCCTGCGCGGAGGTGCTCGACAAGAAGTTCACCGACACCTACCCCGAAGGCTCTGGTCTCTACATCGCCCTGGCCAACACCCCCAGCGGCCTGGGCTTAGTTTACTATGATCGCATCCACGGCAACCTGTACGGCGTGCGCGAAGAGGGCGGCGCGTGGCAGACGCCTACCCTGTTCGACGGCCAAGGGCCTGGCCCGACGGACACTGGCGACACCGGCATCGGCGCGGCGCTGTTCGTCGACGCAAACGGCGACTGGCACGTCAGCTACTCTGACGGTATCACCGAGACCGTGCGTTACCTCAAGGTGACCGGTGGCACCACGCCCGAGGCGCCGCAGACGGTAGACGACGGCACCGTCGACATGGGCAAGGTGGTGGTCGGTGACGACTCTAGCGTGTTCGTCGGCAGCGACGGCAAGCTCTTCGTCTCCTACCAGGACGCGACCAATGGCCTGCTCAAGCTGGCCACCAACAGCGGCACCGGCTGGGAAGTGCGCACCCTCACCGTCGACGGCTGGGTCAACGGCTTCACGCAGGTGGTCGACGTGGGCGGCTCACCCCAGGTCATGGCTCACTGGCGCAAGGCCGATCCCAACACCGTCGGCGGCGTGACCTTCGTCACGCCGTAGCCAGGCAGCCAGCATTCAGTTCCGCACGGCAGCAGCCGAGCCCTGTCACCGCGACGGGCTCGGCCTTCGCCGTTTGTAGCCCTACACGCAAAAATGGCCACGCCCCGATCAGGGCCTGGCCAACACTCGCCAAGGCGTCCACCGCAGCCGGCGCACGCCTATTTTCGGGGGGTGGCGGGGCCTTACGCCGCCTGGGTCGCGTCGTCTTGGCTCACGATGCCCGTCGCCGGACCCGCGGCGACGCTGCGCTCTGCTGCCACGAGCTCGAGCAGCTCTTGCTTGGTCGCCACGTGGGTCTCCAGCATCACCCGCATGCAGCCGTCGATGTAGCCATGCGCCCGCGCCAAGCGCGCGTAGGCCACGCCTTCTGCTCGCAGCTGGAACACGTCGCGCAGCATGTTGCGCAGGTTGTCGAACATCTCAGCTTTAGAAATCCCAGAGGTCATCGTCTTCTCCCACGCGGCGGCGCTCGTGCACGCCACATCCGGGTACCTGGACTCGCGCCAGTCGGCCAAGTTTGTGCGCGCTGCTCTGCGCAGCTCAGCCGCGTGGCCTGCCTGAGCCACCCGCTGCCCGCGGGTGCTCCCGGGCTGCTCACATTTTCCGTGGGATAACTCCGCTCAGCGTGCTCCCTCCACCCCCAAACCCGGAGCTTGGAGCGGACGCTAAGGCGCCGCCGTGAGCGCCCGTGACGCTGACGGGGACCGGTAGAAGCCACGATCTGGCTCGCAGGCACACATTACCCCACCTTAATTGGCGAATTTTTTTTGGGTTGAGCCTGGCTTGGACGCTGGCTGCGCTTGTGCGTGAAAGCGCTTGCCTTTACATTCCACGCGTCCGGCAGGTGGACCCGCAGTCACGTGGGCCGCCATGACGAGACTCGTTAGGCCCCGCATGAAACTCAATGTCTTCAAGTCGAAGATCCATCGTGCCACGGTTACCCACGCAGACCTCGAGTACGAAGGCAGCGTCACCATCGACCGTGATTTACTGGATCGGGCAGACATCCTCCCTTACGAAGCCATCCACGTCTGGAACGTGACCCGCGGCTCGCGCCTGGTCACCTACGCGCTGGAAGGCCCTCGCGGCTCCGGGTGCGTGTGCGTCAACGGCGCCGCGGCCCACCTGAATCAGCCGGGCGATTTGGTGATCCTGGCCACCTTCGCTGACATGGACCGCGCCGAAGCGGCCAAGTACAAGCCGACGGTGGTGCGGGTAGACAGCCAGAATCGCGCCCTAGACGACGACAGCGAGGAGGTCCCAGGGCCCATCCTCAAGTCGATCAACTGCGGCTGAAGCGACGGGAAAGACTGGCGACCTGGCGAGCGTTCAGATAAGCCGGGGCCGCTGCTGATGCAGCGGCCTGGTTTGGCGCTGGCTTGATCCGTATGACTTTACCCACTTCTAGCAGCGTGCTCGCGGAGCTGTCCGCGCACCCGTCCCGAGACACCTGGGCCAGCGCCGTGCGCGAGTGCGCCCTAGCCGCCTACGTCCAGGGCGCGCCGGCGCTGCGCTTGACCACGCCGAGCCCTGCGCTCCAAGCCGACTCTGTGACGCCGTATGGCGACTTGCTCGAGCTGCTAGCCCGCGAGCCCGACAAGGACACTGAGCGCTGGGCGCTCAGCTCGCTGTTAGCCTTGTCGCTGGTCGACGACGCGCGACGCGCCGACGCCGCAGACGCCCTGACCTGGCTGGCTGCCAACACCAGCCTCGACGCGCTGTCGCTGCTCGACGAAGCGCTGGGAGCAGACGCTGCGCCGCTCTGGCAGCGCCTCGGCCACATCGCGCGGGCGCCAGCCGAGTTCTCACTCAACCGCGGCGCGGCCCTGACCGCAGCGGCCGCCCTAGCGGCAAGTCGCGCCCCAGCGGCAGGCCGTGAGGTGCGTGAGCTGCGCTCGCGTAGCACCGACCCGCTGCTCTTGTCAGTGCTCAGCCAGAGCGCCGAGCCCGCCGAGGGCGGCAGCACGCTGCTCGGCGAGCTGTCCACGCCGCCGCGCCACGCGGTGTGGACCGTGGTCCTCGGTTTGACGGGCATTTTGGCGATTATTTGGCTGTTTCGCCTGCTGGGGCGCTTCGCGCTGGCGGTGCGGCGACCGGCCGAGGTGCGGGTCACGGCCCGTGGCCTCGAGCTTGAGCACCGCACGGAAATGCTGGGCCGTGTGCTGCGAGATCGCGAGCTCTTGGTGCCCCTCAGTAACCTCGGGCGGGTCACGCGCGAGGTGCGCTACGCCCGCGCGGGCCTGTACGCTGGGCTGTTCGCCCTGGCCGTCGGCTTGTACGCGGGCGTCGGGCTGTTCGTTGACGGCGTGCGGGTCCCGGGCACGTCCCCTAGCCTGCTGGGCATGGCGCTCGCGCTGGTCGTGCTCGGCTTGGGCATCGATTTCGGTCTGAGCAGCCTGAGCGACAGCGTGAAGGGCAAGTGCCGGCTAGTGGTCGAGCCGCTCAAGGGCCGCAAGCTGTGCATCGGCGCGCTCGATCCCCGCACCGCCGACGCCATGCTGGAGCGGCTAGCTGAGCAGACCAAGGCTTAGTCACTGTAGCTTTTTAATTTCTCTGCGGTAATTTTGTAACGCCGCGGCCCGCTCGCTGACCGCTCAGCCGCCGGCGCTGGGCTCAGCGCTGGGTGCTGTGGCAGGCGCGGCGCTGGAGCTGGGGGCGGCGGTCGGCGCCGAGCTCGGGGGCGCGCCGCTGGGGGGCGGCTTCTTGACCGGCGTCTCTGCGCTCGGCGCAGCTGGTGCGCTCGGGGCGACTGGTGCGCTCGGCGCGGCGGAGGCGCTGGCGGCCGCAGCCTCGGCTGCTTTGCGCTCCTTGGCCTTTTGCTTGGCCTCTTCGTTGAGCTGCTTTGAGTACTCTGCGATGGACTCTAACAGCGGCGCGAGCTGGCTCCCCGTGGCGACCACGCGGCCGATGATGCGATCACCCCGCGCGGTGAAGCTGATGCTCTCAATCAGGCGCTTCTCGCTCTTGCCCAGCAAGCGCGCCAGCGGCCCTGGCAGCTTGATGCGCGTCACCGCGTCGAGCGCACCCTCAAATTGCCGCGCGTGGCTCAACGCGGAGGCAGCGCTCTCATCTTGAGCCTCCAGCTCTGCGACCACGCCGTCTCGTGGGCCAGGCGACAGCTTCATGCGCACCCAGCTGATCGACTCAGGCATGTCGAACGGGATCCCCTTGAACGCTCGGTAGGGCGTGCGCAAGAACACGCTGAGGACCTCGTTGCCCTCGGGATTTGGGAAGCGCAGCTTACCGAACAGCTGCTTGGCCTGCACCTCCATGCCGACCGGGCCGACTAGCACGACGCCTGGGCCAGTCTGCGCGAACACGCGATCGGCGCGGTCCACCTTGGCCTTCGCGATGCCTGGCTCAAGCCATTGACCGCCTTGCTTGTCGGCCTTGACCAGGCTGTCGATGGCTTGGTGGATGCGCGTCTCCGTCGCGCGGTGCCGCAGCACGATCACCGCTTTGGATGACTCACGCAGCTGCGGCCCGGAGATCAGCATGCGATCGATGTCCTTGATCGGATCGAGCCCCGCGGTCTTGAAAAACGCTCGCCACTGGTCGACTGCCCCTAGAAGATCGCCAATTAAAGCGCCGACGCGGTGGCGGCGTATCCGATCGCCGAAGACGATCAGGCGGACGTTGGCGTTCGCGTCCGATACTTGCCCCGCGGAACCGGCCAGCGCCATCGGATCGCGGATGGTCTTCGAGCGCTCAGCCACCGGCGCCTCGTTGCGCTGCGGCGGCTCAGGCTGCGGCGGCTCAGGCTGCGGCGGCTCAGGCTGCGGCGGCGCGGCGTCCAGCGCAGGCCCGCCGCCGGCATCCAGCCCGGCGTCCCCAGCCAGCTGCGCGTCAGCCCCTGCGTCCGCGGCATCCAGCGTGGGCTTTGACGCCTGACCCGCGTCCGGCCGATCAGTACCAGTTGGCTTGCGGACCACCCAGCGCTCCTGATCGTCGGTGTCGTCGTCCTCAGCTTCGTCGAGCTCCAGATCCTCGTCCTCAGCCTCGTCAGCGGCAGCAGGAGCTTCGCCTTGGCTCGGCTCGGGGTTCAGCTCCGACTCATCCAGCAACGTGACGGGGATCCCCACCCACTCATCCAGCTGTTCGGGCTCCGAATCGTCTCGCAGCTTGACCAGGCTCAACAAGCCGAGGGGCGCGATGAGCGGCGTGAGCGGCACGTGCAGCAAGAGCGAGACAGCCAGCGCGCCGAGCACCAGCCGCAGCTTGGTGTCCCGGCGCCCACGCCACTCTGCTCGAAAAGCCACAGGCGCCAGCATACGCTCGCCAGGTCAGGCGAGCGAAGCGCGAGGTTTATTCTGACCCGGCGGCGAATGACCGCCCCAGCGAGCTGGCACGGACTTCGCTTTGCACCGAGAACCCCCTCAAAACAACACTCCGGGTCCATCGGCGAAGGCCAAGAGCAACACTCCGGGTCCATCGGCGGCGGCCAAAATCAACACTCCGGGTCCATCCGCGTGCTGCTTCGACCGCGCCGCCGCGCCCCAGCACCGCGCCGGGTTAATGATCCTGGATATAACAGTTAGTTCAGATGTTTAGATGCCATTCTTCAAGCGATACCTAGCCATCTCTCACGGCGCGAGGCGCGATCCTTCAAGCGCTACCTCAGCTCTCACGCTGAGGCACCACGCGGCGGCTCTGCAGTTAAGTGGCTCTGCCCCGCCCTGTGTGGAAAGAAGGGGCGTTGTGATCGCTGTCCATCCAGAGCCGCCCTTCGCTCCCGCGGCGCCACGCGCCCCCCGAACCCGCCAGCGCGCGCGACGGCGCATCGCGGGCTGCGCGGTCAGCGGCCTGATCGCGCTGCAGCTGCTCGGCTGCGGCGACCCCGAGCCGCCGCCTGGCGCTGGACCAAGCCGCAGCGCGGCTACCAAGAGCGGGAAGCCGGCCCCCGGAGCGGATCCACGACTGCCCGCTGAGCTGACCCAGACCCACCAAGCCAAAGATGCAGGGGTCGCCGAGGCCGCCGACGCCGCGGCCGACGCCGCGCCGTACACCGGCCCCTACTTCGCGGTGACCAAGATCGCCGCCGCGGTGTTCAGCGAACCCAAGTTCGACCAAAAGCTGAAGCTCGGTTACATCCGCAACGGCGGCCGCTCACCCGTCGACCCCAAGGCCGTCAGCACCACCAACTGCAGCAGCGGCTGGTTCAAGGTGAACGACGTAGGCTACGTGTGCGGGAACCTGGGCACGACCGATCTCGAACACCCCGAGGTGAAATTCGCGATCAAGCAGCCCGACCTCTCCGAGGTGCTCCCGTATGTTTACGCACGGAATGCCAAGAACGGCACGCCGCTGTATCGCTCCGTCCCTTCCAAGGAGCAGATGCTGACCTACGAGCCCTACCTCGACACCAAGAAGAAGGCCGAGGACAAGGCTAAGGCTGAGGCGAAGGCGAAAGAGGACAAGGACAAGGCAGCGGAGAAGGCCAAACAAGACAAGGCCAAAGCCGCCGCCGCCAAGGCGGACGACAAGCCAGGCGACGCGGGCAAGCCCGCCCCGCAACCCGACGCTGGAAAGCCCAGCGCAGGCGGCGAGCTGCGGGCAGAGAACGCTAAGCCTACGGACGACAAGCCCAGCTTGCTCGATGGGCTCAAGCCCAAATCCGCAGAGAAATCTGACAAAGACAAGCAAGACGACGGACCTGGCAGCGCGACCAACCCGGACACACGCCGCGCGGCGGCAGGTCCGGACGACGTCGGTGAGCTGCCACCAGCCGGCGACGACGGCGACGCGGGCTCCCCAGAGCAACCCTGGTGGCAGCAAGACGACATCAAAGATCGCCTCCACGAGGTGAAGCTGGAGGATTTGGCCAAGGGCTCCGACGGCATCCTGGCCAAGCGCATGGTGACGGGCTTCTACGTCGCGGTGGACAAGACGTTCCGCTGGAACGGCCGGCTTTGGTACAAGACCACCAAGGGGTTGGTCACGCCGTCTGACCGCTTTTGGCAGACCGCGGGCTCAAAATTCCAAGGCGTCGAGCTGGGCAGCGCCTTCAAGCTGCCCGTGGCGTGGGCGTATGGCGGCAACAAGAGCGCGCCGACCTACTCGATTGACCTCGACAAAAAGAGCGTCAGCCCAAAGCAGCGCGTCAAGCGCTTCGAAGCCATCCAACTCACCGGCCGCGGGGTGGAGATCAAGGGCATCAACTACAGCGAGATGGCGGACGGCGAGTGGCTGAAGAACATCCACGTGCGCATCACGCGCCCCGGCCCAGCGCCGAGCGACGTCGGGGTCGATGAGCGCTGGATCGACGTCAACGTCAAAGAGCAGACGCTGGTGGTCTACCGCGGCAACACGCCGGTGTACGCCACCTTAATTTCCAGCGGGAAAAGCTCAAACGTAAAGAGCAAAGATCACAGCACACCGCTCGGCGACTTTAGGGTGCGAGAGAAGCACATCACCACCACCATGGACGGCGACGGTTCGGCCGCCGGCGATCTGCCCTACTCCATCGAAGACGTCCCCTACGTGATGTACTATCAAGGCTCCTACGCGACCCACGCCGCGTTCTGGCACGCCAACTACGGGGTAAAAATGAGCCATGGTTGCGTGAACCTCTCGCCCTTGGACGCCAAGTGGGTGTTTCTGTACGCAGATCCACAGCTGCCTCAAGGCTGGCATGGAGCCTGGTCCACCACCGAACGACCTGGCAGCCGGATCCGAGTCCACGAGTAGCCGCGGCGCGCGGCTAGGCCCGCCCGGCTTGACTCAGTGGTCGGGTCGGACCATCTAGCGGGGCTTCATGGATCAGTTTTCCGCACACCTCGACCGCGGCTGGGACCTCGTCCAGCGCGGCGATCCCGACGGCGCCGAGCAGAGCGCCAAGCGCGCGCTGGAGTTGGATAGTCAGTCGCCCGAGGCCTACAACCTGCTCGGCTATGTGGGGGCGCTCCAAGGCGACTTCGAGGAGGCGGTCGAGTACTACCGCCAAGCCATCGCCCTCGACGATGGCTACCTCGAGGCGATGCTCAACGCCGCCGAGGTCTACATTCACCCGCTCGGCGACTTCGCCGAGGCGCTCGCGCTGTGCGAGCAAGCGCTGGATCTCGCGCAGAGCGATGACGAGGTGGTCGACGCGCTGCTGCTCAAATTCGACGCGCTGCTGGGCATGGATGAGCTCGAGCTTGGCAAGCAGCTCTGTGCTCGTTTCCCCGAGGGACCGTTTGAGAACCCGAACCACGCCTTCCTGGTGGGCCGCGCGCTGTACGAGGTCGGCGAGTTCGAGCGCGCCGCGGCGCTGGTCGAGCAGTCGGTGAAAGACAACCCGACCAACCCCGAGGCTTTCTACTACCTCGGCCTGGTGCGTGATGAGCGCGACGACACCGCGGGCGCGACCCAGGCCTTCCTCCGCTCGCGCGAGCTCGATCTTGAGCTGGCGCCACCCAGCTGGTCGCTGACCCCAGACACCTTCTTACACAGCGTGCGTCAGGCGCTGAGCAGCCTGAGCGAGCAGACCCGGAGCTTCGTCGACGAAGAGCACGTGTACGTCTCGGACGTGCCAGGCGTTGAGGTCGTGGTCGACGGCGTCGACCCACGGGCGCTGGTGCTGCTCGACGCCGTAGCGGGCGCTGACGGCTTGCCCGAGAAGCACGCGCGGCTGTTCGTCTACCAACGCAACCTAGAGCGCATGGCAGGAGCGCTTGAGCACATCGAGGGCGAGCTGGCGGCGGCCTTGGAGCGCGAGATCCGCGCGCTGTTCATCGAGCAGCGCGAGCCCAGTCACCGCTGCGTCGACTAGCCAGCTCAGCCGTCATCACCCTCGGCGTCGACTGGCGCGAGCTCGATGCGGCTGAGCGGCTCGGCGTTGACGGTAGCCGTCGAGACCAGGGTCTCTAGCAGCTGGCGCCCGATCTTGGCGACGCCGAGCAGCGCCAGCATTCGAGTGCGCTGCAGCTCTGCGCGCTGCCGCACCGCTTCATCTGTTGCCGTGAGGTAAGGCTCAAGCGCGACCAACGCGGCCTCGAGCGCCTCGATGGCGTGGCGGATCTCACCCCCTTCGCGCTCAGCGAAGACGCGGGAAATCATCTTCCAGATCTGGACCTCTGCCGTGAAAAAATCGCGCCGCTCGCCAGGCACCCACACCCGGCGCACCACGTCCCAGCGGCCTAGGTCGTTGAGCGTCATGCTGACGGCGCCCGCCGAGAGCTGGAGCGTGTCGCGCAGATCTTGAGCGGAGAGCGGCGTCGGTGACAAGTAGAGCACCGCCCAGACGCGCCCCATGTTGCGCTTGAAACCCCAGAACTCCATCAAGCGCCCCACCAACTCACTGACCAAGATCTCCGAGCGCCACAGCGCCTTGACCTCACCAGCCGGGTGGTTCGCCGCGCCGCTCATCTCACGCCGTTCGGGTCGTCAGCTGACGGGCGACTGCTTCCAAGAGCTCTCGGGCTGCGCTGAGAGGGACGCTGCGCAGCGCCCGGATGGCAGCGTCGGTGGTGTGTTCAGCGCGCAGCCGAGCCGCTTCGCACGCGCCCGAGTCCAGCACGGCTTGGCGCACCTGCTCCACCGGCTCCAGATCACCCGCGTGGATCCGGCGCACCGCGTCGATCAGCTCGGGTCGTTGCTCCACCGCCAAGACCAAAGGCAGCGTCAGCTTGCCCTCGCGCACATCAGCGAACAGCGTCTTGCCCGTCGCCTCGCTGGCGTAGTCGAGGGTGTCATCGATCAGCTGAAACGCGATCCCTACGCCCTCACCAAACGCGCGCAGCTGCTGCTCTTGCTCTGGGGTCGCGCCGCCGACGCGGGCGCCGATGCCGGTGGCCCAGGCGAACAACGACGCAGTTTTTCCGCGTAGAATGAGCTCATAGCTCTCGGGGCTTAAATCCAGCGTGCGCCGCCCGCGCAGCTGGACGATCTCACCGGAGACCAAGCTGCGCAGCGTCTCGATCAGATCTCCCAGCACATCGGGCGCGGCGGCTTGGGTGAGACCCAAGGCGTGGACCAGCAGCAGGTCGCCCGACAGCACGCTGACCGCGTTGCCGTGCAAGATACGCGACGCGGGCACGCCACGCCGCTCGGTGCCCTCATCTACCACGTCGTCGTGGAGCAGCGTGGCTGAGTGGATCAACTCGGCCACCGCCGCCAGCTGGCGGGCCGCCCCAGGGATTGGACCAAAGCAGCCCGCGCTGAGCAGCAGCGCCGTCGGCCGCACCCGCTTTCCGCCCTGGCAGACCAGGTGCGCAGCGGCGTCGCTGCCCGGTCTGGGTCCGGAGCGCGCGGCGTCCTCCAGCACGCGTTCAACCGCCCGCAGATCATCGCCCACCAACGCCTGCACCGCCGACAGCCGGCCACGCAGCCGCTCTGCGGCGACGCTGGGTGCGAGCCCCGAGGCGGACTCTGAGAGCGACCCGAGCCCTGATTCGAGGCTAATTCCTGCTAGATTCATCGGTTTCGATAGTTTCAAACAGCCGTGAAAGCTTAGGCCGCGGCCCCTCCTGGGTCAATCGCCAGAGCGCCTGGTGAGCGCAGAAACTTTGACCCCCACCCCCAGACCCGCGATTTGCGCCTTGTGACCAGCCAGAACTGGCGTTCCCGCGAGGCGACGGGCCATGCTATGTGCCGACGGTGTCAGCGCCCGACCCGCAGGACGAGCCGGCTCCCGAGAGCCAAGATCGCCCGTCGTCCTACCCGCCTCCCGCGCCCGGTGAGCGCGCCCGCAAGCTCGGCGCCCGCTTGGCTATCGCCCTGTACGCGTTGGTGGTGGGCGGCTTCACGGCGGTGTGCGCGGTGCAAATCCTGATCGCGGTCTGGTGGCCTCCGCCGGGGCCAGCAGCAGCCAGCTGCCGCGCGGGGCTCAAAGATCTGATCACGGGGGTGGAGGACGCACGCCTCGCTGCCGCTCAGGCGACGGGTGAACGCGCGGCGGTGCAGCGCTTTCGCGAGTCACTCGGTCCAGGCTGGGAGCGCCGCCAGAGCGTGGGGGCGCTGTGTAGCGCGGACCCGGCAGCCCTGCGCACGCTCAAATTGGTCGATCGGCTGCGCTTCGCCGAAGAGCACGCCGTGCGCTACGACGCCACGGACGTCGCTGGCCTCCGTCTGAGGGTCCGACAGCAGCGCCAAGCGCTGCAGCTGTAGTGGCCAACAAGGCCCGATTGCGCGCTGTTTCGCCCTCGATCGCGCAGCTGAGAGCGCGCGCGGCCGGCGTTTCAGCGTCCCGCTGGCGGGCGCAGAAAACAAATCGCAATCGACGCCCGCGAAAAGCGCTATATGCTCCGCGCCGCCGTGCCTGAAACCGAACCAGAACTCCCGACCTTTGACGTGCTGCGCCTCTCCACCGAGGTGCGTAAGGCCATTGACGAGCTCGGCTACACCCACCCCACCCCCGTTCAACGCGCCATCTTCGAGCCCGCCAAGAAGGGCAAAGATCTGGTCGTCCAAGCCCGGACCGGCACGGGGAAGACCGCCGCCTTCGGCTTGCCCCTGGTAGACGGCCTGATCCGCAAGGATGTCAGCGCCGTTCAGGCCATGGTGCTGTGCCCGACCCGCGAGCTCGCGCTGCAGGTCGCCCGCGAGCTCACGGGCCTCAGCAAGTACTCCGGGCTGAAGGTCGTCAGCGTGTACGGCGGCGCGCCGATGCAGCGTCAAATCGACGATCTGAAGGCAGGCGCCCAGGTCGTGGTGGGTACGCCCGGCCGGGTGCTGGACCACCTGCGCCGCGGCACGCTTGATTCTACACGGATCAAGACGTTGATCCTGGACGAGAGCGACGAGATGCTCTCCATGGGCTTCCTTCCGCAGATCAACGACGTCTTGGAGTGTCTGCCAAAGACCATCCAAACCCTGCTGTTCAGCGCGACCGTCCCCCGCGACGTGGTGCGCATGGCAGAGAACCGCCTGCGCGATCCGGTGTTCATCACCCTGAGCGGCGACGAGATCGGCGCCCTGGAGATCGACCACTACACCTACCTGGTGACGGGAGAGAAGCTCGCTGACTTCCTCCAGGTGATCGAGACCGAGAACCCTGAGAGCGCGATCGTGTTCTGCAACACCCGCGAGCAGACCAAGCGCGTCGCGCATCAGCTAAAACAAGCGGGTTTTAACGCTGATTGGCTGAACGCCGAGCTCTCGCAGTCCGAGCGCGAGCGCGTGATGGCCGCGGTCCGAGACTCTAGTCTGCGTTTCCTTGTGGCAACCGACGTCGCGGCGCGCGGCATCGACATCTCGCACCTGACCCACGTCATCAACTACGATTTCCCCGAGTCGACCGAGACCTATGTGCACCGCACCGGGCGCACGGGTCGCGCGGGCAACACCGGCACCGCGATCAGCATGGTCACCCCGCAAGACATCGGCGGCGTGTACATGCTCAAGCTCACCTACCGCATCATGCCGGTGGAGCGTAGCCTGCCCAGCGCCCTCGAGCTGCGCACCCGGGCGGAGCTCGATCTGGTCGAGGGCTTGGTGCGCCTAGCCGAGGGGCGACGACCATCGGCTGCCGACCGCGCCCTCGCGCGCCGCCTGCTCACCCACGAACAAGCCGAGGTCGCGCTCGCTATGCTGCTGGCCGATCACCTAGGTCCCCGGGCAGACGCGGAGGCCAGCGCCGCGAGCGCGCGCCGAGCCTCGGCGCCACAGCCTGCAGCAACTCCGCGCGGCAATGTTAGCCGTGAACCCGCGGGGGGCGCTAGGCCACAGCGCCAGCCTGCCGCGCGGCGCCCCGCGGCAGCCGACCCCGCGAGCCAGCAGCCGACGCCCGCTGTAGCTGAGGTCCACGAGGCGGCGCCTGTCAGCCCGGCCGCCCCGGCTACGCCAGCGGCTTCGCTGGGGCCAGCGCAAGGCGCCGCGGCGTCACCCGCGCGCCGAGGCGAGGGCGCCCCCACGTCGGGCAAAGCCGAGCCGCCAGCGGTCCCGCGGCAGGACGCGAAGCGTGACGACGCCCGTGTGCGCGGCGAACGCGAAGCTGGGACCAGCGCGCGCGAGCGCGGACCGGAGCGCCCTCGCCAAGAGCGACCCGCTCGCGGCCCCGCCGAGGGCCGCGGCGAGCAGCGCGGCGCAGCGATGGCGTCCAACGACGAAGATTTGGACCTGCCCGGCTACAGCGTCGCGGATGCACCTATCCACACGGAATCGCAGCCTGCGGCGCGCGCGCCGCGCGAGCGGGCGCCGCGCGGGCAAGATGCAGCGCCACGCGACGAGCGCCCGCGTGACAGGGCGCCGCGCGACGAACGGCCGCGCGACGACCGACCACAGCGCAGCGAAGGCGCCGAGCGCCCGCGCCGTGAGCGCAGCGAAGGCGGACGCCAAGAGCGCGCACAGCGCCCCGGCGATGGCCCGACGCGTTTTGAGCGCGACGACCCGGCGCCAGAGCAGCGCGTAGGCGATCAGGCTGCCGCGCAGCCCGCGGCCCGTCGTCGCCCCGTGGAGACAGCGCCTGCAGCGCCTGGGCGCGCGGCGCCTGAGCGGGCGGCGCAGCACCAAGCAAGTCCGGCGGCGGCTAAGCCGCGTCCCCAGCGCGCGCCCGCAGGGGCTGACAGCGCGAGCCCCTCCACCCCCAGACCGGGCGGTAACGGCGGCTCCGCGCCAGCGCCCAGCGGCGACCCCGACTCGATCACCGAGATCTTCGTGAACGTGGGGCGCAAAGACGGCGCGCGTCCCAGCGACTTTCGCAAAGCGTTGAGCAGCCGCGGCTCGCTCCCAGACTCCGACACCGACTACGTCAACGTGCGCCACGGCCACGCGTTCATCGGCGTCAAGTTGGCCGCGTTCCAACGCGCGGTCGCGGCGCTGAACGGCGCGACCATCGCCGGCAAAGAGGCCAGCGCAGAGCTAGCCCAGCCCGCCCATCACCAGTAAAGCACCGGCAGCGCTCCAAGCCACAAAACTGCGCCGCGGACGTGCCGCGGAAATAAACGCATTTGCGTTTGCGCGGGCAGGATCCGGGGGCTACGAAGGAGCGCTAATGAGCGGTGCGCAGCGGGACGATGTAGCCACGCTACTGCACGACGTGCACTGGGCCGTCGCGCAAGAGCTTGAAGCCACTGAGCTGGTGCCGATGCTCGAAAAGCTGGTGTCGCGGGCTGCCCCTGAGTCCCACGCCGGCGTGTTCGCCCGGCAATTCCTGAGCGAGCTGCTGGTGGAGCTGAGCCCGTGGCGCGCGGCGGTGCTGGCGCGCGGTGTGTTGCAACACCACGACGATCATCGCGCCTGGGCTGTGCTCGGCTTGGCGCACACGCTGCTTGGGCACTACCAGGCCGCGGCGCGCGCGTATCGCCGAGCCATCCAGCTGCACCCGACCTGCGCCTCCTACCTGCACAACCTCGGGCACCTGCTCGACGTCGCGCTGAACCAACCGCGGGCAGCGCTGCGACACCTGGCGGCAGCACAGCGCAGCGCACCGAATGAGGACGAGATCGCCTCGAGCTACGCGCACGCCCTGCTGCGCTCTGGTCGACTAAACGCCGCGCGGGACGTGCTGCGGCGAGTCTTCGGCGACGCAGACGCAGCGCGCGTTGAGCCGCTGCTCGCGCGTTGGCAACAGACCAGCCAAAGCCGCGAAGCAGGCCCCAAACCGCTCGACCCCGACCAATTCAACCCGCGCTAGCGCGGCAGCACGCCCCTCGCCAAGGCTCGTGCTGTGGACTAGCCTGCCCAGCTATGGCGAGTGAGCGCATGACCGATCACGTGGTCGAACCAACACACAAGCCGTGGATCCTCAGCGCCTGGCCGTTCAACCTGCTGGGCGTCGCCACCCTAGGCGTGTTCCTGTACCTAATTTTCTTTATCTTCAACCGCACCCCAGACGCCCAGGCGGCCGCCGGCGGCGTCGCGCAAAAGATCTTCTATTTTCACGTGCCCTCCGCGTACGCGATGTACCTCGGAGGCGTCGTGTGCTTCGGCGGCAGCGCAGCGTATCTGGTGCGCCCGACGGACAGCCGCAACGCCTGGGCCCGGGCGGGCGCAGAGGTCGCCGTGGTCTTTGGCATGATGGTGCTGGTCAGCGGTCCCTTGTGGGCCAAGAAGGCCTGGGGTGTCTACTGGACCTGGGACCCGCGCTTGACCACGCTGATGCTCAGCGTGTTGATCTACCTGGCCATCGCGGTCCTACGCAGCTTCAGCGGCGACGGAGAAGCCGAGCGGAAATTCGCCGCCGCCCTCGGCGTCCTGGGCACCGTCACCTTGCCCATCGTGCACTACGCCGTGCGCAAGTGGGGCGGCAACCACCCCACCGTGATCACCAAAGGCGGCGGCGGCTTGGGCGATCCCTCCATGTATCACGCCCTCGGCGTGGGCTTCGTGGCCATGACCTTGCTGTGTGGGCTGCTATTGTGGATGCGGATCGCCCTGCAAATCTCGGAGAGCCGCGCCAACCACGTTGAGGAGCGGCTGATCGCGTCAGGCCAGATCGATGAGCTTTGAACCTATGAACGCCTTACTCGCCTACCAAGCCGCCCCGGCACCCAGCACCCTGACTCCGGAAGGTCGCTCTACCGAGTTCGTGCCGGATCAAGGGGGTGGGCAGAGCGCCAGCGCGGGCTCGCTGTTGGTCTGGGCCTACCTGCTGATGTGGGTGCTCTTGCTCGGCTTCGTGCTCGCTACCTGGCGGCGCCAGCACCGCATCAACCAGCGCATCGCTCACTTGGAGCGAGCGCTAAACAAACCCGTGAGCTGAGGTCCGACTCGTGCCGCCTTTCGAACACGTGATCTACATCCCTGGGGTGTTGCTCATCGGGCTCACCATTGGCTATGTGCTTGGCGCACGCGCGGTCCGCAGCGAGATCAAGCGCGTGAAACAACGCGCGAAGGAGTGAGGCGATACATGCTCGATTTCAGCTTTTCTGATGAACATAAATCTCTGATCGACACCGCGAAGCGGTTCGCGCGCGAGCGCATCTTGCCCATCGCCGCAGAGTGCGATCGGGACAGCCGCTTTCCGATGGATGTGTTCAAGGACGCCTGGGAGCTAGGCCTGATCAACCCGACGATCCCCGCGGAATACGGCGGCAACGGCATGGGTGAGCTAGAGAACACCCTGATCACCGAGCAGCTGGCCTACGCTTGCACGGGGATCCAGACCAGCATGCTCGCCAACGGCTTGGCCCTCACCCCGATCAAGCTCGGCGGCTCTGAGGAGCAAAAAAAGAAGTACCTCGGTCGCCTCGCGGAAGCACCTATCCTCGCCAGCTACTGCACCACCGAGCCCGCCGCGGGCAGCGACGTCGCCGGGCTGCAGACCCGCGTCACGAAGGTGGGCGACGACTACGTGCTCAACGGTCAAAAGTGTTGGATCACCAACGCCAGCCACGCAAACTTCTACGTCGTCTTCGCGACTGAAGATCCTACCACCCGACACCGGGGCATCGCCGCGTTCATCGTCGATCGTGACACGCCCGGCCTGCGGGTGGGCAAGCACGAAGACAAACTCGGCCAGCGCGCCAGCGACACCGCGGTGGTGCACCTAGACGAGGTCGTCGTGCCCAAGGCCAACCTGCTCGCTGCCCCGGGGCAAGGCTTCAAGCTGGCCATGGAGACCTTCAACCAGACGCGCCCTGACATCGCGGCCTCTGCGACTGGCTTGATGCAGCGCTGCCTGGACGAGTCAGTCGCTTACGCCAAAGAGCGCAAGACGTTCGGCGTGCCCATCGCCGAGCACCAGATGGTCCAGGCGATGATCGCGGAGATGGCTATCCGGACCGAAGCCACGCGGCTTTTGTACCTCAAGGCGGCGTGGAACCTGGACAACGGCGTGCGCGATCCCATCGTCTCGAGCTTCGCGAAGGCCTATGGAGCAGACGCCGCGATGCTGACTTCGGTCGACGCGGTCCAGGTGTTCGGCGGCAACGGCTACGTCAAAGACTATCCGGTCGAGAAGCTGATGCGCGACGCGAAGGTGCTGCAGATCTACGAAGGCACAAGCCAGATCCAGCGCCTAGTGATCGCCAAGAACGTGCTCAGTCGCTGAGCTGGCAGCGCCGCCGCGCGCCGACTGCGTCTCCGAGCAGGCGACGGCGCCGGAGCATGGCAGCGCGCGGGCTGAGCGGCGCGGCGCGCGGGCTGAGCGGCGCGGCGCGCGGGCTGAGCGGCGCGGCGCGCGCGCATGTACACCGCCACGGCACAGGCTATGCTCGCGCGCATGTTCGACTCAGCAGCTCTGCGCGCGCTCAAGGCGTCGCTCTACGCCGCGCCGCCGCTCGCCGCGCTGCTCCTCGCCTGGCCGAGTCAGCCTCAGTTTGCCCGAGTTGACGCGGAAGTTGCCGCTCAGGCGGGCCCGAACGCTTACCCCATAGCGGCGCCTAGCGTGGCGCAGCCGGTCACCCCAGCGCCAGTTCAGGGCCGCGCGTTCGTGATCGCTGACGACTTCGAGTCTGATCAGCAGCGGGTCTTCGCGGCGCCTGGTGATCTCGCCATCGAGAACGCCGCGGTCACCTTGGTGGTGCGCAAGCGCGACGGCTGGCTGATCGACCTCTGGCACAACTCGCCGCAGCCGTCGACCGGCGGTCAGCTGGCAGAGCGCACCCACATCGACGGCCTGTGGCAGCTGCACACGGTGCTGCACGATGGCGTTAATCAGACTGACGTATCTGCGACATCGGTGACGCTCCGCGAGGATACGATCAAGACCAGCGCGACGCTGGGGCTCGGCGCTGGCCGCGTGCGGGTGGAGACCAGCTACCACTTGGACGGCAACCGACCGCGCGTCATCATCACCACCAAGTTCAAGCACCTCTCGGGCGGTCGGCTGACCCACCTGAGCGTCGGGGACGCGGTGAAGTGGGGCAACACCGAGTACTTCGTCGACGGCAAACGCCAGAAGCCGACCTTCAACGCCAAAGGCACCTACGTCGGGCGCCAGGGCGGCGGCGGCGATCTGAGGCTCGCCACCCTCGAGGGCAAGCCGATGCTGATCAGCGCGCGCTCCTACTTCAATGGGCTCGCTGGTGAGGTGCGCACCGGGTACCGCAACCTGGCGCTCAACCCGGGAGACAGCGTCGTGGTCCAGCGCGCGCTGGAGTACTCGCCAATCCCAATCGCCGAGGCCATCCCCAAGCAGAAGCCAGGCTTGCTGAAGGTCAGCGTCCGCGACGAAGCGGGCAAGGCGCTGGCTGCCAAGCTGAACATCAAAGGCGTCGCGCTCACGCCGACCCCGAACTTTGGCAACACGGGGGGCCTGAGCGGCGCGAACCGCTTCGTGTGGAGCGGCACCGGGGACTTTGAGCGTTCACTTCCGCCCGGAAAATATGAGGTGTTGGCGACCGCTGGCTTCGAGCGCGAGGCCAAGACCTGGCAGGTCGAGATCCGCTCGGAACAAACCGTCGCGGTGCTCGGCGCGCTGCCTCGCGCGTACGAGAGCCCAGGCTGGCTCAGCGCCGATCTGCACCTGCACCAGTCACCCAGCCCAGACGCAGACATCGCCTGCGCGACCCGAGTGATCTCTGTCGCGGCGGAGGGGGTTGACCTGGCGTCCGGCACCGATCACTACGTGGTCAGCGACCTAGGGCCCTCGATCAAGTACCTCACAGACAGCGGCCAGCTCGCGACCCCGATGCGCTCGATGATCGGCAGCGAAATTAGTACCGTAGGGAATCTATTCGGCCACTTTGGCTTTTTCCCGATGCAGCCGGATGACGTGATCAACTACCGCGACACCACGCCGAAGGACATGTTCGCCGAGATGCGCCAGGTCGCGCCGAAGGGCCTGATCCAGGTGAACCACCCGCGCCTGGATAAGATCGGCTATTTTGCGCGCTACAAGCTCGACCCAGCCAGCATGCGGGTGCCCGCGCAGTACCAAGACGAGTACTCCGACGATTTTGATCTGCTGGAGGTGTTCAACGGGCTCGAGGTGATGAGTGAGCCCAAGCTGCGCAAGGTGCTGTTCGACTGGATCAAGCTGCTCGGCCGCGGCTATCGCTACGCTGCGACGGGCAACAGCGACAGTCACAACCTGTTCTACTTGGACCCAGGGCTGCCTCGAAACTTCATCCGGGTCCCTGACTCCAAATCCGACGCTGACGATCTGCTGACGCCAGAGGCGACCATCGTGGATTCGCTGCGGGCTGGGCGCATCGTGGTCAGCACGGGTCCCCTGCTCGAGGTGGACGTCCGAGGCAAGGGCCCGGGTGAGACCGCGAAGATCGTGGACGGCCGCGCTCCGCTGCACATTCGCATCCGAGCGCCTAGCTGGATCGACGTCGACAGCGTGGAGATCTTGCTGGGGGGCAACGGCCAACGCGTGCGTTGGCTCCCGGTAAAGGAGAAGAAGCGAGCGCTCCGCTTCGATGACACCATCAACCTCGAGATCCCTGGCAAGACGTTCGTGGTGGTGCTCGCCAAGGGCAGCAAGCCCTTGCCGCACACGTTTACATCGGGGATCAAGCCGATCGCTTTTAGCAACCCGATTTGGCTCGAACCTTAGGGCCTGCTGCTGGGTGACGCGCTCAAAGCCCTAGCAAAATCCGATTGTTCGCCGATGAAGCATTAGCTAGCGCGGCCTGCGACTAGCGGGTAGCTTCCCGCCGTGTTCGGCATCTCGTTCACCGAGATCATGGTCATCGCGTTGGTGGCGTTGGTCGTGGTTGGTCCGCAAAAGCTCCCGAAGATGCTGCGCACTCTGGGCGAGTGGATCGGCAAGCTGCGGTCGCTGACGACCCAGGTGCGCAGGCAGACCGGCATCGACGAGATCCTGCGTGGCGAAGGCATCGAGGGCGGGCTCAGCGAGCTGCGGGGGATCTTGCGCGGCGATTTGAGCTCGGTGGGGCGCACGCGCTCGAGCGGGGCTCGATCGGTGGAGGATCCGTACGACGAGCCGATCGAGTACGACCGCAGCCGCGAGTACCCCGTGGAAGGGCCTGACGCTTACGGCGCGCTGCCCGACGATCTAGCGATCTGGGACGACGTCGAGGATGTTTCCGTGAGCAACGACCCCACCGGCGCCCCGGCTGGTGCAACCGCCGCAGACAGCCCACAAACAGGCAGCCCACAAACAGGCAGCCCACAAACAGACAGCCCACAAGCAGACAGCGGCGCGCGGGCCGACGACACCACCGCGCGAGCCTCAGCAGCCAAAGTGAGCGCCACATGAGTGCCGATCCCGAAGAACACTCGATGACGTTCTGGGAGCACCTAGAAGAGCTGCGCAGTCGCATCATCAAGATGGCTCTGGCCTTCCTCGTCGGCGCGGTGGTCGCTTGGATTTACCGCGTGGAAGTCTTGATGTGGCTGACCAAGCCGTTCATCGAGGCCTGGAACCCGGGCTCCCTCGGCGAGAAAGCCTCGCTGCACTTCTCGGCGCCCGCGGCGCTGTTCTTCGCCTACGTCAAGCTCGCGGTCATGGCAGGGCTGATCTTTGCGCTGCCGGTGATGCTCTACCAGCTGTGGGCCTTCATCGCGCCAGGCCTGTATTCCAACGAACGCCGCCTGGCCATCCCCTTCACGTTGAGCTCGACGGCGCTGTTCGCCACCGGCGCGCTGTTCGGCTGGAAGGTCGCCTTCCCCCTAGCCTTCCGCTACCTGTTAGATTTCGCCGGGCCAGTCGGCAGCGAGGGCTTTGAGGTGAAGCCCACGGTGATGATCGACGACTATTTGGACTTCGTGGTGCGCATGCTGATCGCCTTCGGAGCGACCTTTCAGCTGCCCGTCTTGATCTTCTTCCTGTCCATCGCCGGCCTGGTCAACTATCGCCAGCTGATCAAATTCGGCCGCTATTTCATCGTGATAGCGTTCGTGCTGGCCGCCGTGCTGACCCCGCCAGACATCACCAGCCAGGTGCTGCTGGCCGCTCCGCTGCTGGTGTTGTACATCCTTTCCATAGGGATCAGCTACGTGGTCACGCGCAAGCGGGTTCAGGCGCAAGACAAGCAGGCCGCTCGCGACGCCGCCAAAGACTAGCGACGCGACGCGCCAGCAGACTCCAGGGCGAGCCTCGCAGGCTCAGTCTTCCCGCGCGTAGGGCTCACCGCGCAAAATGCTGAGCCCTCGATACACCTGCTCGGCCAGTAGCACGCGCGCCAAGCGGTGCGGTAGGGTCATGCTGGACAGGCTGAGTCGGTGGTGAGCCGCCGCAGACACCGTCCGCGGGATCCCTTCGGCGCCGCCAATCAGGAACGCGATGTTGCCCTTGCCGCGGCTGCCCCAGCTCTCCAGGCGCCTCGCGAACGCCTCGCTGGTCAGCGCGTCACCGTTCACCTCGAGCGCCACCACCAGCTCATCCTCGCGGATCGCCCGCTCAAAGCCCGCGTCCGAGCGCAGCTCGACCTCTTCGACGCGGACGTGGCGGCGGATCCGCCCCAGGTAGTCATCCAGCGCCGCCCGCAGCCCTCGCTCGCGCAGCTTGCCGACCGCGATGATGCGGACAATCACTCAGCGCTCAGGCGTCGCGTCGTCGGCGGTGGCACCAACCACAGGCACCCGCCTGGCATCCATCCACAGCCCATCCAGGTCATATACCGAGCGGAAATCACGCTGGAAGACGTGCACCACGACGTCCACGAAGTCGAGCAGCACCCACTCGGCCAGGGGCAAGCCCTCGACGCTGATCGCGTGGTGCCCGAGCGCCGCCAGCTCCTGGCTCACGCTGTCCGCCACCGCCGCGACGTGGCGATCGCTCTGGCCGGTCATCAGGACCAAGAAATCCGTGTAGTCCGCCTTGCCAGTGACGTCGATCACCTCGACGCCCGTAGCCTTCTTCTCGAGACCGGCCTTGGCGGCCGCCAGCGCTAGGCGCTGACTGTCCTCAACCGAAGAGCGCGTGCTCCCTAGATCGCTGGGTACGGGCTTCATTCCTGCAGTATTTGTCGTCACGTGTTCTCTCGTCGTCCGCCGCGTAGTGGGCTGTTGTGCTTAGCTTCGAATCTGCCCGTCACCTAGCACAACCCATTTTTCGGCTGTCAGGCTCTCGAGGCCCATCGGGCCGTAGGCGTGGAGTTTGGTGGTCGAGATGCCGATCTCCGCGCCCAGACCCAGCTGACCCCCGTCGTTGAAGCGGGTGGACGCGTTCACCAGGACGCAGCTCGCGTCCACCTCGCGCAACCAGCGCTGGGCGTGAGCATAATCCCGTGTGCAAATCGCCTCGGTGTGGTTCGAGCCGTAGCGCGCGATGTGGGCCAGCGCCTGCTCCAGATCATCCACCACCCGCACCGCCAGGATTTTGTCCAGGTACTCGGCGCCCCAGTCCGCGTCGGTCGCCGCGGTCGCTTTGGGCATCAGGCTGAGTGCGCTTGGGCACGCGCGCACTTCAGCCCCCGCGGCGGCGAGCTGTTCAGCCAGCGCCGGCAACAGCGCCGAAGCCTCCGCGCGGTCCACTAAGACACACTCCAGGGCGTTACAAACCCCAGGCTTCTGCAGCTTACCGTTGAGCACCAGCGCCTGCGCGACCTGCAGATCGGCGCCGCGATCGACGAACAGGTGACACACGCCCTTGTAGTGCTCGACCGTGGGCACCCGGGCGTTCTCGTGTACGAACCGGATCAAGCCTTCGCCTCCGCGTGGAATCGCCAGGTCAATCAAGCCGCTCAGCGACACCAACTCGGCGATGCCGGCGCGGTCGGTGGCCGGGACGATTTGAACGGCAGCTACGGGCAACCCCGCCTCAGCCAGCACCTGCTGGATCAGCGCCCCCAGGTAGCGGTTGGTGTGTTGAGCCTCCTTGCCGCCGCGCAGCAGGCAGGCGTTGCCAGCCTTCAGGCACAGCACCGCGGCGTCGACGGTGACGTTCGGCCGTGACTCGTAGATCATCGCGATCACGCCGAGGGGGATACGCTGCTTGCCGATCAGCAGACCGTTGGGCAGACGCTGCATGGCCCCGCGCGAGCCCACCGGATCGGCCAAGCTGGCCACGAACTCCACGCCCTGCGCGGTGGCCTCGACCACGGCGGCGCCCATCTCCAGGCGCTGGATCAGCGGTGCGCTCAGGCCGGCCGCGCGCGCCGCCTCGAGATCCCGGGCGTTGACCTCGGCAATTTCCGCGCTGAAGCTGCGCAGCCGCGCGGCGATGGCGTGCAGCGCCGCGTCCTTGGACGCCCGCTCGAGGGCGCTCAAGCGTCGCGCTGCTGCTTTGGCCTGAACCGCTAACTCTCGGACGTCACTCATCATCTGCTCCCGCGGGGCGCGAAACCTAGCTCAAGCGCCGCGGTAGCGCATGGCTCAGCGCCGAGAATGCTGCTCAACCGCCACTTGGGCTGGGAACAGCGCTGGGAACAGCGCTCGGGACCGCGCTAGGGACCGCAGCAGCGTCGGGTCCGGCCTCAGGCTGCAGCGCTGGTTCGGCCTCAGGCTCCTCGTCGTCCACCCAGTCGCCCGCGTCGTCCTCCAGCGGATCCACCACGCGCCCAGCGTCCCAAGGCGCCAGGCTGGGCTGCTCGTACTCAGGAGCCGGCAGTGGCGGTCGCTGGCGCGGACCAGAGCAGCTGGTGAGCCACAACCCAATGCTGGCCGCGGCGATCAGCCACGGCCCCGCGCGCTCGGCGCAGGCGCGCATCACAGCGCCACTCCGCTCCCTGGCTCCGCCGGCGCGGGCAGCGCGCTAGGCAACGGCGCGAGGGGATCTGCGTCGGTGTCCTCTGGCGGGTCAGGCAAGCTGCCCACGTTGCCGCCGTCCAGTGGGCGCTCCGACGCGGCCTGCGCGCCCAGCGCCTTGGGCGGCGGCTCGGCGAGCGCGCTGGGTGACGGCGCGCGATCCCCCGCTGGGGCGCCACTGTTTCCGCACGCAACCAACGCGAGCGCGAGCACAGCTAAACCCAGCGCCTGCATCAAATCCAGCCGCATCAGACCCAGCGCTCCTCGTCTACAGCCTTCAGCGTCTGGCCTTGATCGAAGCGCGGCTCGTAGCCCAGCTCGTCTCGAGCCCGGCGGTCGTCCACCATGCAAACGTAGCGAATATAGTCCAGCTCGGGCGCGGGGAACGAGGTCATGCGCAGCCGCCACAGCCGCTCGATACCACGCCTGGCCACCGCGTGCGGCAGCGGCAGCGTCGCGCGCCCCAAGGTGCGCAGGGCCTGGCTCAGCGGCAGCGGCGGCGGCCCGGCGATGTTGAAGATCCCGCGCACCCCAGGGCGTAGGGCCAAGCGAATGGCGGCGACCACGTCATCTTGGTGTACCGCCTGGATCATCGGGTCAAAGCCCATCAGCGTGGGCACCACCTTCAGCCGCAGGTAGTTGCTCGGCGCGTTGCGCACCGTCCCGAGGATGTGCGCGGGGCGCAAGATCACCGTCTCGGTCTGGGGGTGCTTCCAGAAGAACGACTGCGCCAGCATATCTAGGTCGACCAGATCGCGGATGTCGCTGAAGCGTCCAGCGCCCAAGAGCGGGGCTTCTTCGCTAAGAAACTGGGGATTTTCAGGGCGCGGCCCGTACACGTTGGCGCTTGAGACCAAGACCAGCTTGGGCACGTTGTAGCTACGGACCCACTCCAGCAGCTTCTGGAAGCCGGCGATGTTCCACGAGTGGTGCTCCTCGCTATTGCCGCGCGGATTATGCATCACGCCCAGGTGGACCAACGCCCCGATGTCCCCGTTGCGGAAGATGTCCTGGGCCTTCTTGCGTCGGATATCGATTTGATGAAAGTCGATGTCCTTGGGGCGATCTGGGAAAGGCCGCCGATCGACCCCGATCACCGGGCGCTCTCGGTGTAGCTGGCGCGCCAGGCGTCTGCCCAGACGACCGCAAATGCCAGTGATCACCACCGGCCCGTTCTCGATTTGATAGGCCGGCCCAAGATCCGCCGCGCGGCGACCAGCGCTGCGGCGCTCGCTCTGGCGGCGCTCTTCTTCGCTCTGCTCCACGCTGGCGTGTTCGTCAGTCAGCTTCACCAAAACACCGACTCCCGCTCGCGCAGGCCGCGATCGACCAGCGCCTGGATCGTCTGCTGCACCAGGTAGACCTTCTCTTCGATCACCGCGTCGTCATCGTCGGCGTCCCCAGAGAAGCGCATGCTCTCACCAAAATACAGGCGATATTTGGTGGGTAGTGGCATCTGCAAGCCTGGGATGAACCACTGCGGGACGATGGGAGCCACCGGCGCGCCGACCGCCCGCGCCAACATGTTGAGGTTGCCGACGTTGATGTACTGCTCTTCGGCGCCTACCACCGCGACGGGGACGATGGGCGTGTCGGTCTCGATGGCCAGGCGCATGAACCCCAGGCCAAAATTTTGCAGTTGGTAGCGCTCGCTGAACGGCTTTGAGATGCCTTTTACACCCTCGGGAAACACCAGGATCATCTCACCTAACTCGAGCAACCTCCGGCAGTTCTCTGGCACGCCCACGACTTGGCCTAGGCTGCGGAACAAGACGTTAATCCACGGCAGGGTCTGGACCCACTTCTCGACCATGGCCCGGATCAAGCGCGGCGGATCCGCGTCCAGGAACATGGCGGCGCCGATCATCATCCCGTCAATCGGGAGCTGCCCCGAGTGGTTGGCCACCAGCAGCACCCGCCCCGCAGGCAGCTTGTCAGCGCCGTACACTTGCGTGCGGAAATAGGCGCGATGGAACACCGAGACGGCGGCCAGCGCGAGCTTCGCGGTCTCCGGATCGAGCCCGAACGGATCGCCGCCCACGCGCTGGTAGCGATCTCGCAGCTGCTCGATGCGCGCGTCAAAATCCGCCCCGAGCAACTTCACCGCCGCGCCTTCAAAGCCCTCCAGCGCGGCGCCATACGCGCGCTGAGCTGACGGGATCAGATCGCCCGCGGCGAAATCGGTCAGCCGCGCGAGCAGCGGGTGTCGCCACGGGATGCGCGAAGACTGGGGGCTGGGATCGGGTGGGGCTCGCACCGCTCGACTCTAGCCCGCGAGTGGCCCTCGGCGTCTCGAATCTTGAGCCCCTGGTCCGATCCAAGGGCTGGCTCGTGCTGGGCTCCGTCGAAAAATCTGCCCCAGCGCCCGCCGACAAGGCAGATTAGCGCGGTGCAGTTCCCACCCCCGCTCACGCCTGGCTGCCGCGTCCGCGTGATCGCGCCGGCAGGGCCATTTGACCACGCCCTGGTCTGGCGCGGGTTGAGCGCGCTCAGCGCCCGCTACCGCGTGGAGTATTCACGCGAGATGTTCGTGGCCCACGGCTTCTTGGCAGGCAGCGACCAACGCCGCCACGCTGAGCTCAGCCAGGCCCTCGCCGAGCCCGGGCTGAGCGCGATCATCGCCGCGCGGGGCGGCTATGGTCTGACGCGCATCGCGCCACGCGTCGACTGGAGCCTGCTCCAGCGCCACCCCAAATGGCTGGTGGGCTTCAGCGACATCACCGTGATGCACCTCGAGGCCCAGCGAGTTGGCGTGGCGAGCCTGCACGCGCACAACTGCGCGGGCCTCGGCCGCTACGACGCGGGTCGCCACGCCGAGTGGTTCGAGGCGCTGGAGCGCCCTAAACCGGTCTGCCACGCCCTCAGCCCAGTGCGCGCCGGACAGGCCCGCGGCACCCTCGTCGGCGGTAACCTGACGTTGATCGCCGCGCAGAGCGCAGCCAGGCGGCTGAAGCTCCCTGCGCGGGCGATCTTGGTGTTGGAAGAGGTCGGCGAGGCGCCCTACCACCTGGATCGCCTGCTGACAGCGCTGCTTGAATCCGGCGATCTCAGCCCGGTCGCCGGGGTCGTGCTCGGCGATTTCGTAGACTGCGGCCCCGGCCGCTACGCGGTCAGCGCGGCGCAGGTCTTGGCCGAACGCCTTGAAAAACTTGGAGTTCCGCTGGCCAGCGGGCTCGCGGTGGGCCACGCCAACATCAACCGACCGCTGGTCCTCGGCAGTCAAGCACAGCTTACGGTCACGGCTAGCTCCGCCCAACTCTCGATCGGGGGTGGAGGGAGCGCGTAGCGCTGGCGCGCGCCGTGCCAGCGCCCCGGCGGCCAGCTCAGGTTTCGACCAAACAGCCGATTGCGACTGGGGGGCCGGCCTTGGATGCTCTAGACTACTGCCTTGCTCGCGCCTGACGGGCACGCGTTGCACGCCGGGTGCGAGGCTGCGACGACAAAGGGGCGTAGCCGCAGCGCGACCTGTCGAGGGTCCTCGGTGGCGCTCCGCGGGGAGAATATCATGCAGAACTTACTTAAAAGCTGGAGCGGCGCGATCTTGGCCGGCCTCAGCGCCGTCGCGATCGCCGCTTGTTCGGCGGGGGGTGGCGGCGACGATAATCAGATCACAGGCGGCAACGGCGGCAGCGGCAACGGCGGCAGCGGCAACGGCGGCAGCGGCAACGG